>JAWKQS010000020.1:0-140043 GCA_041389985.1 bacterium | reverse complement strand
GAGCTGTACCGGCGCGAGCTGCCCCAGGAGACGCTGCAGCGCGTCACCGAGGCCTGCGCCCGCCCGGACACCCACGCCCGCCACCTGTACCTCGTGGGCGGCTCCATGCTCGACATGGCCGAGGAGGGCGAGCGCTTCCTGCAGATCGCGCGCTTCCTCGCCGAGCGCGGCTTGACCGACCGCTACTACGTGACGGCCGGGTCGGGGGCGCTGCCCCGGGCGCAGATGGAGGCCCTGAAGGACGCCGGCGTCCGGGGCGCCTGCTTCAACCTGGAGGTCTGGGATCCCATCCAGTTCGCCCGCGTCTGCCCGGGCAAGCACAAGATCGTCGGCCGCGACCGGTGGATCGCGAGCCTGGAGGAGGCCGCCGACATCTTCGGGGCGCAGGACGTCATGAGCGCCTTCGTCGGCGGCGTCGAGCTGGACGGCCTGGGGGCGATGAAGGACCCGGAGGAGGCCCTGGAGAGCGCCATCGCGGCGGGGGAGTACCTCATCCCGCGGGGCATCCAGACGGTGTACTCCCTGCACTGGAAGGTCACCGGCAAGCACCGCGGCGAAGAGCCCGTCTACAGCCTCGACTTCTTCCTGCGGCTGAACGAGGCCCTGTACGGGCTGCGGCAGAAGTACGCCCGCCCCATCAACGAGGCCCACTTCTGCCGTCGTTGCGCCTACATGCAGCTCGAGCCCGACTACGACCACGCCCCCGCGCCGACCCTCTGGCCGCGCCACGAGCACACGGCCTGAGCGGCCGCCGCGCCTGCGTCAGAACCCGCCGCACAGGGGCCCGCGGGCCCGGTTGACGACCTGGTTGCCCAGGGGCCGCAGCACCAGGCCCGGCCAGTCGATGTCGACCACGTCCCACTCGTCGTCCGAGGCGCGCAGCCGCACCGGCCCGTAGCGCGCCACGACCTGGTTGAACGACAGGATCTCCACGGTCACGTTGGGATCGTCGCCGCCGTGGGAGTCCCAGTACTGCGCGATGACGCGGTAGGTCCCGTTGGCCGGCGCGGCGATGTTCACGTTCTCGGGCCCGAAGCCATCGACGTCGTCCAGGTCGAGGAAGGGATCGTCCTCGAACTGCCCCTGCTGGCCCCAGTCGGGGTTGGGGTTGGAGAAGTAGCAGTCCCCGGCGCAGGTCCAGGGCTGGCCGCCCGGCCCCAGCACATGGGTGTCGACGTCGGTGAGGTCGGTGTCCCAGCTCACCCGGATGTGCAGCGCGACGTCCTCCAGCGGGGGTGGGGTGGCGATGGCCGAGACGTCCACGCGCTGCAGTGGCGACTGCCGATCATCCGACGCCACCTCCCAGAAGCCGCCCTCCAGGCCGGCGCGCTGGGGGGTGTAGCGCACGTCGATGGCCTGGCGCGCCCCTGGATCCAGGCGCAGCGGGAAGGCCGGCGGCGCCACGAGGTCGAAGTTGGCCGAGAGTGGCCCGAAGAACGTCACCCCCCGCCGGATGGCCTGCACGGTCACGGGCACCGTGCCGCACGAGATGAGCTCGAAGGGCAGCGTGCGGTCGCTGCCGCGGGCCACGGCCCCGAACTGCAGGGCGGCGGGCTGCACCCGCAGGCAGGGGGCCGCCTGGCCCGTCTCCTTGGCGTCGCTGATCAGCCGCACGTCCACGGCCGTGCCCGTGGCGGTGTGAATCCGCAGAACCCCTTGATCCGGCTGCAGATCATCGGCCCGGTACCGCACGATCACCTCGCGCTGCTGGGCGGGGACGAGGCGGATGGGCAGGGGCGGGGCCTCGAGATCTCGAAGGTGGCCGAGCCCAGGAACTCCAGCTCGACGATCTCGAGGACCGCCTCGCCGACGTTCTGGAGCGCCACGGCCCGGGCCGCCTCGTCGCCTACCTGGGCGAAGGTGAACGCCAGCACGTCGGGCTCGGCCGCCAGCCCGCCAGCGGCCGGGGATCGGCCAGGCAGATCTCGCCCACGCAGCGACGCCCCGCGGGGCAGTCGCCGCCGGGGCCACAGCGCGTGCCCTCGACGCAGCGATCTCCCCCGACGCAGACGCGCCCTTCGCCGCACGCCTCGTCGGTGCACCCCATCGCGACGGCCATGTCGCCCGTCGGGGCGCCCGCATCCGCCGGCGGGTCGCCCGCGTCCTGGCCCGGCGGCCCACCGCCGTCGGCCAGCGGCCGCACCCCGACATCCACCGACCCGCGGGCCCGGGCCATGTCGGCCCCGGCCTGCGCCTCGCTCCCGGCCTGGTCGTCACAGGCGACGAGGCCCCAGGCCAGCAGACCCCCCCAAAGCCACCGCATCGCGCGCTCCCTCCGGTCACGATGGCCGGCACTGTAGCGCCAACGCGGCGGTGGGTGCAGGGGCGTCGCGCGATGGCGGCCGCGCGGGTCGCTCAGGCGTCCCCCTCGGGATCGGGGCGGTCGCCGTCGGGCTGCGGCTCCTCGTCGGGCCAGGCCTGGTCCGTCTCGACGACGGGCTCGTCGCCCTCGGCGGCGTCGCCCTCGGCGGCGTCGCCCTCGCCCTCGGCGGCGTCGGCATCGCCCGGGGCGGCGTCCCCGTCGCCCGCGGCGGCGTCGCCATCGCCCGGGCTGGCGGCGTCCGCGTCGTCGTCAGCCGGGGGCTGCTCGTCGGCGTCCCCCTCGCCGACCGGGGCCGCGGCCACCGCCGAGAAGTCGGCCACGGGGCGGCGGATGGGGCCGCTGATGGTCGCGGGCTCGGGGCAGAGGGGGCCCCGACAGGGAGGCGGCTCCTCGTGAGGCAGGACGCACCCCGCTTCCAGGCAGGCGTAGCGGCCCTCCTCGTCGAAGCCCCACTCGAAGCAGGCGGGGAAGAGGTCGCCGCAGATCTTCAGGTCGAGCTGCTGGCCGGTGGCGGCGGGCGGGTCCTCGCCGCAGGCGGTGGAGACGAGGGCGATGAGGCTGGCGAACAGGATGGAGCGAGACATGGCGACCTCCGTGTGGTGTTGCCCCCTTTGGGCACAGTTCACTTCGGTCAGTCGGGCGCCGTGTCGCAGAAAAAGTCGTTAGAAAGTCGAAATCCCCCTTAATTTCAGCAGCTTGCGCGTGTCGATTTTTTGAGTCCTCACATTCCTCAAGCGTCGGGCGCCCCGTCGATGGAGTTGAGCAGCCAGCCCAGCAGGTCCTGCTCCTCCTCGTCCGAGAGGGGGTACTCGGTGTGCAGACACAGCACCTTCACGTTGCGCATGAACGTCTCGGCGAGGACCTCGGGCTCGTGATCGGGGTACTCGAAGGGGTAGTGCTGGAAGGTCAGGCCCTTGAGCACGAACGAGGCGTGGCCACGGGAGACCTCGTGGCCGGCGTCGCGCAGCTCGTCGCGCAGGCGCCGCGAGACGTCGGTGAGGTTGAACGGGTTGAGGGCCCCGAAGCCCGCGATGGTGTCGAAGACCGCCCGGTACTGGACGGGATCGAGGCGGGGCAGGTCCAGCAGCCGGTTGAGGCGCACGATGAGTCAGGCCGCCCGGGTCCGCGGATCAGCGTCTTCCTGGCTGGAGGCCGGGGCCTGCAGCCCGACGTAGGCCCCATCGTCGCGCAGGCCGATGGGGTGGCCGCGCTCCGCCAGGGCCTGGATGAGCGCGCTGAACGACCGGTGGCCGTACCAGGAAGGAGCCGCGGACCTCGTCGCCGAAGTGGGCGAGGACCGACTGGGCGAGGCTCGCCGCCGGGAGCGGCCCGATGGCGTCGTCGAGCTGGCGCGCGATCCAGTGGCCCAGCTCGTCGAGCTGGCGCTCGGCGGCGGTGAGCGTGAACGTGGGCTCGGCCAGCACGACGCTCCAGCCGCTGGCGTCCTCGTCGAAGGCCAGCTCGGGCTGGAGCTGGACGAGGGCCTCGGTCAGGGCCCGCAGGCTGTAGAAGCCCAGCCAGTCCTGGCTGCGCCGAAATTCGTCGTGGCGCTTGTACAGGGCCGGCAGGGCGTCGGCCCGGGCCACCTGGGTGGCCGTCACCACCATCAGCAGGTGGCGGGCCATGCGGTGCAGGGTCGTGTCGACGGGCGGCGGCGCCTGGACGGGGACCGCTGGCGCGCCCTCATCGCGCAGGGCGTCCTCGATGAAGGCCCCCGAGTCGATGGTCAGGTCGCACGCGCCGCGGTAGGCGGCCGAGATGTAGCCGCTGGTGATGATGGTGGTGCGGCGATCCCGGGTGCGCAGGCGCAGGAGCACCGGCGTGAAGTCGGCGTCGCTGGACATCAGGATGAACTCGTCGAAGCGCGTCTCGTGCTCGAGGGCGTCCACCATGTCGAGGACCATGCGGATGTCGGCGCTGTTCTTGCCCTGGCTGGTCGGGGAGGGCAGTCGACGACCTGGAAGCCGGCCCGGACGAAGCCGCTGCGGTACTTGCCGTAGCGGTGCGGCGACAGGTAGCAGAGCCGGAGGAGCAGGGTGCGGCGGGCGTCCTGCAGGTCCTCGGTGGGGCGATCGAGGCGCGTCTCGATCCACGACAGCCACGCGGCGGGATCCTCGGCGAAGCGCTCGGCGGCGGCCTCGTCCAGGGCGCGGATGCCGCTGTACATGTTGTCGAAGTCGATGAAGATCGCGCAGCGGATTCTCTGCATCAGCGGCCTCGGAGACTGCGGTCGAGGCGCCAGCTTGCCATCGGACGCGCCCGGCTGCCATGGCCGGCGACGTGGGGGACAGGTGGGGCGGCGATGGAGGCGGCGTCCCCAGAACGCGGGAAATCCCCTTGAGATCCGGGGCTCTACGTCAGGGGCTGCAGAGGATGTCGTAGGCGACGGGGATGTTGCAGCCGTTCGCCCAGTCGTCATCGAGGTTGTTGGGCAGCGCCGCGAAGAGGTTGCAGCGGAAGCCCGGGACCATCCGGGCGATGTCCTGGCAGAGGCCCTCCTGGAACTCCAACGCGTCGCCGTGCCCGTAGAAGCGGCAGGCCGCGTTGGCGCAGGTCTGGGCGTTGTTGCAGGCGTTCCAGGTGTTGCAGCTGCCGTGGTGGCCGAAGCCGGCGGTGGGGCCCAGGGGCACCCCCGGCGGCGTCTCCTCGGGGTCGCCGGCGGCCAGGCAGCCCGCGTCGTCGGGCCAGTCGATCCTGGCCGTTGCCGTCGTTGTCGATGCCGTCGGCGCACTGGGGCAGCATGCCCGGGTCGCGCTCGGTGTCGTCCGCGGCCACGCTCGCAGCCCGGATCGGCCAGGTCGATGAGCCCGTCGGCGTCGTTGTCCAAGGTCGTTGCACTCGGTGATGGCGCTCTGCACCACGACGCGGGCCAGCAGGCCCCGGGCGGGGCGACGAGGCCCTGCTCGGCGAACAGGAACCAGGTGCCGCGGTCCAGCTCGACCAGGCTCAGGGGTTCGTTGAGGCGGGCGCCGAGGCCGGCAGCCACCTCCGTCCTTTGGTCCTCGCCAGACGCGGCGGGCGTGCAGCACGCTCTGCCGGCATGGCCGGCGGCTGTGAAGACCTGGAACTCGGCGTCGCTGGGGTCGGTCAGGGTCAGGACGATGACCGTCTCGGCCCCCAGGCCCGCCTCGCAGCGGGCCTGCGCCGCCCCGGGGCCCTGGAGCGCGGGCAGCATCACACCTCGCCGCCGTCCTGGCCGGGCCGGACGATGGGGCTGTTGAGGGCGCAGGGCGGTGCCTCCTCGGGGCCGCCGGCCGCCACAGGTCGGGATCCGCCGGCCAGTCCACCCGGCCGTCGCCGTCGTCATCAGGTCGTTGAAGCAGACCGGCGCCTCGGCGGGATCCACCTCGTCGGCGTCTTCGCTCTCGGCGCAGCCCGGATCGGCGAGGTCGACCCGGCCGTCCCCGTCGTTGTCCTGGCCATCGCGGCACTGCGGCGGCTCGACCGCGTCGACGGTGAGGCGGAAGCGGCCGACCGCCATCCGGCTGCCGGTGTCGACCACGACGTAGTACCGGCCGGGGCGGGGCGGGTGAGGGTGAGGGTCGCGCCGGGGCTGTCGGCCAGGCCGCGGTCGCACTGCACGTCGGCGCCCTGGCAGGTGTCGCGCAGGTACATCACGACGGGCGCCTCGGTCTCGAGGTGCTGGGTGGTGAAGACGAGGCGGTCGAGGGGATGGTCGACGTCGTAGAGGAAGACGCGCTCGCCGCCCGCGGCGCCGCCGCAGGTGGCGACCAGGTGAGCAGGGGCGTCGCGCAGATCGCCGTCGTAGGCGGCGTTCTGGGCCAGGTGGCGGTTGAGGTCGATGACCGGGCTGCCCGCGCCGCAGGGCTCACCTCGGTGGCGTCGCCGGCCCCGGGCAGCCGGGATCGTCGGGGTAGTCAGCGGCGCCGCTGTCGTCGTCGTCGACGCCGTTGGCGCAGGCAGGGGGCACGGCCGGATCGGCCTCGTCCTCGTCCCCGGCGCCCGCGCAGCCGGATCCAGCGGGAAGTCGATCAGGCCGTCGTCGTCGTCGTCGACGCCGTTGCCACACGCGGGGGCCGGCGAGGGTCGGCCTCGCTGTTGTGACCAGCGGCGATGCACCCGGGATCAAGGGAAATCGATCAGGCCGTCGCCATCGTCGTCCTGGCCGTTGCTGCAGACGGTGCCCGGGTTCTGGCCCGACTCGGTGACGTCGGTGGGGCCCGTGCAGTCGGGATCGGCGACGTCGGGCAGGCCGTCGTCATCGTTGTCGAGGCCGTCATCGCCTGGGGGCCATGACCGGCGAGGCCTCGTCGTCGTCCTCGGCGTCGGTGCAGTCGGGGTCGTCGGGGAAGTCGACGCGGCCATCGCGATCGTTGTCGAGGCCGTCGTTGCAGGCGGCGCAGGCGCCGCGATCGGCGCCGGGATCAGCGTCGTTGAGGTCGGCGTCGGCCGAGGCCGCGTCCACCGCGGCGTCCTGGAGGGCCACGTCGACCGGCTCCGAGTCCCGGATCTGGCGGGTCATGTCGGGCCGGGCTTCCGCGTCCGGCTCTGGCGCCTGATCACCGCCGCCGTCGTCGCAGCCGGCGATGATCCCCCAGCACAGAAAGATGGTGATCCACCCCTTCACAGGCGCTCCCCCACAGGCTCACGGTTGAGTCATCAGGGTGGCGGAAAGGGCGGGACGCACGCAACCGGCGCGGTCGGTGGGGCCGTCAGAACTGCTCGGCCTCCGTGGAGTCGCGCAGGGCGGCGGTGCTCGACTCGCCTCCGGTGATGACCTCCTGCACCGCGTCGAAGTAGCCCGTGCCGACCTCCCGCTGGTGGCGGGTGGCGGTGTAGCCCTTCTCCTCCGAGGCGAACTCCTCGGTCTGCAGCTCGGCGTAGGCGCTCATGCCGCGGCGGGCGTAGTCCTCCGCCAGCGTGAACATGCCGTGGTTCAGGCTGTGGAAGCCGGCCAGCGTCACGAACTGGTACTTGTAGCCCATGGCCCCCAGCTCGCGCTGGAACGCCGCGATCTCGGGATCGCTGAGGTGCCGCCGCCAGTTGAAGCTGGGCGAGCAGTTGTAGGCCATCATCTTGCCGGGGAACTTCGCCTGGATGGCCTCCGCGAAGGTCCGGGCCTCGGCCAGGTCGGGGTGGGAGGTCTCGCACCACACCAGGTCGGCGTACGGGGCGTAGGCCAGCCCGCGGTCGATGGCCATCTGCAGGCCGCCCGGCACGCGGAAGAAGCCCTCCGGCGTGCGATCCCCCGTGATCCACTTGCGGTCGCGCTCGTCGACGTCCGTGGTCAGCAGCTTCGCGCTGTTGGCGTCGGTGCGCGCGATGAGCACCGTGGGCACGCCCATCACGTCGGCCGCGAGGCGCGCCGCGACGAGGGTGCGCACGAACTGGCTGGTAGGCACCAGTACCTTGCCGCCCAGGTGGCCGCACTTCTTCTCGGCGGCGAGCTGATCCTCGAAGTGCACGGCGGCGGCGCCCGCCTCGATCATCGCCTTCATCAGCTCGTAGGCGTTGAGGGCGCCCCCGAAGCCGGCCTCGGCGTCGGCGATGATGGGGAGCATCCAGTCGCGGGTCACGCCCCCCTCGGCGTGCTCGATCTGGTCGGCCCGGACGAGCGCGCGGTTGATGCGGCGGACCATCTCGGGCACCGAGTCGACGGGGTACAGGCTCTGGTCGGGGTAGACCTGGCCGGCGGTGTTGCCATCCGCCGCCACCTGCCAGCCGCTGACATAGATGGCGGGCAGGCCGGCCCGGGCCATCTGCACGGCCTGGCCACCCGTGACGGCGCCGAGGCTCGGCACATAGTCCATCGACCGCAGGCTCTCCCACAGGCGCCGCGCGCCCTTGTCGGCGAGGCTGTGCTCGATCTTGACGGTGCCGCGCAGGCGCTCGACCTGGTCGCGGCCGTAGGGACGCGTGATGCCGGTCCAGCGGGTGTCGTTGAAGGTGCTGCTCGTGGACATGGGATCTCCCTCCGTCAGGGTGGTGATGTGGCGGTATGCGGGCACGGTCAGGAACGGGGCCAGCGCCTCGGCGCAGGCGAGCTCGGTGAAGAGGCCGGCCGCGAGGGCGAAGCGCCCCTCGGCCATCCGGGCGTCGCCCAGGGCGACATGCAGCGCGGCGAGCTCCTGGGCGACGAGCTGCCGGACGAGGGTGGCGGTGACGGGGCGGCCGTCGGCGAGCAGGGCGCCGTGGCGGACCCACTGCCAGACCTGGGCGCGGGCGATCTCGGCCGTCGCCGCGTCCTCCATCAGGTTGTACAGCGGCACGCAGCCCTGGCCGCCGAGCCAGGCCTCCAGGTACTGCACGGCCACCCGAATGTTGTGGCGCAGGCCCTCCTCGGTGCGCGTCCCGGTGGGCACGGCCAGCAAATCTTCAGCGGTGACGCGTACATCGAGGCGCAGCCGGTCGATCTGGTTCTTGCCGGGCATGTGGCCGTCGAACACGTCGCGGGCCAGGCCCACCAGGCCCGGGTGGGCGACCCAGGTGCCGTCGTGGCCGTCCTGCACCTCTCGCAGCTTGTCGGCCTGCACGCTGGCCAGGGCGGCCGCGTTCAGCGCGGGGTCGCTCTTGATGGGGATCTGGGCGGCCATGCCGCCCATGGCGTGGACGCCCCGGCGGTGACAGGTCTGGATGAGAAGCTGGCTGTAGGCCCGCATGCACGGCTGGAGCATGCCCACCTGCGCCCGGTCGGGCAGCACCCGCTTCGGGTCGTGGGCCACCGTCTTGATGTAGCTGAAGATGTAGTCCCAGCGCCCGCAGTTGAGCCCCGCCGAGTGGCGGCGCAGAGCGTGGAGGATCTCATGCATCTCGAAGGCGGCGGGCAGGGTCTCGATGAGGACGGTGGCCTTGATGGTGCCCACCGGCAGGCCGACGACCTCCTGGGCGCGGACGAACACGTCGTCCCACAGGGCCGCCTCCTCGTGGCACTCGAGCTTCGGCAGGTAGAACCAGGGGCCATCGCCGCGCTCCACGAGGGCCCGCGCGTTGTGGAAGAAGAACAGGCCGAAGTCGACGAGCGCCGCCGGGGCCGGCCGGTCGTCCACCCGCAGGTGCGCCTCGTCGAGGTGCCAGCCTCGGGGACGCACGAGCAGCTTCGCGGTCTGCTCGGCCAGCCGGTACAGCCGACCCGACCGCTTGTCGGCGAACCGGATGGTGCCGCGGACCGCGTCGCGCAGGTTCTGCTGGCCCTCGATGACGTTGTCCCAGGTGGGGGCGTTGGAGTCCTCCAGGTCGGCCATGAAGGCGCTCGCGCCGCTGTTGAGCGCGTTGATGATCATCTTGCGGTCGACGGGACCGGTGATCTCGACGCGCCGGTCCTGGAGCCCGGCGGGCAGGGGATCGCAGCGCCAGTCGCCGGTGCGGATGGCCTCCGTCTCCGGGCGGAAGCGCGGCAGCGTCCCCCGGCGATCGCGGCGGGCGGCGAGGAGGGCGTCGCGCCGGGGCCCGAACCGCCGGACCAGGTCGGCCACGAAGGCCAGCGCTTCCGGGCTGAGGATGTCGCCGAAGCCCGGCCTCAGCTCTCCTCGCAGCACCACCCCGTTCACCATGTCGACCTCCCAGACGTTGCGCTGACAAAGTTTGCAAACCGGGCCGCCTTTTGCAATGGAACCCATTGATTTCAGGGTGTTGTGGATGTAGCCTGATTCGGCTGTCATGTTGTAAGGTTGTCAACATGAGTAAAGAAGCGGCGCGCCTCGGGGGGCGGATTCGCGCCCTCCGGCGGCGAGAGAAGCTCACCCAGGCCGCCATGGCCGAGCGCCTCGGCATCTCGCCGAGCTACCTCAACCTCATCGAGAACAACCGGCGGCCCCTGACGGCGGCCCTGCTCATCCGCCTGGCCGGGGAGTTCGGCGTCGACGTCGCCACCTTCGCCGAGGAGAGCGACCAGCGCCTCGCCTCGGAGCTGCTGGAGGCGCTGGCCGATCCGCTCTTCGACGAGCACGGCCTGACGGGCCAGGACGTGCGGGATCTGGTGGCCCAGGCGCCGGGCATGGGCCGGGCGGTCCTGACGCTCTACGAGGCCTTCCGCGAGAGCCGCGAGTCGGCCCACGCGCTGGCGGCGCGGCTCTCCGAGGGCCTCGCCGGCGTGGAGCCCGTGCATCTCCCATCGGAGGAGGTCTCGGCCCTCATCCAGTCGAAACGCAACCACTTTCCCGACCTGGAGGACGCGGCCGAGGCCCTGCGGCGTCGCCTCGGGAGCGGCTCGCTGGAGCCAGCGCTGCGCGGTCTGCTGGCCCAGAGCCTCCAGGTGGTGGAGGCCCCCGTGGAGCGCATGGGTGGCGCCCTGCGGCGGCTGGAGCGCGAGCGGGGGCGGCTGTTGCTCTCCGAGGCGCTCTCGGCGCACAGCCGTCTCTTCCAGCTCGCCCACGTCGCTGGGCTGCTGCACGCCGAGGGCGCCCTCGACGGGCTGGTCGCCGACGCCGATCTCACCTCCGACACGGCCCGCACCCTGGCGCGGGTGGCGCTGGCCAACTACTTCGCGGGCGCGGTGCTCATGCCCTACGCGCCCTTCCTCGCGGCCGCCGAGGCGACCCGCTACGACATCGGCCTGCTCGGCCACAAGTTCCAGGCCAGCTTCGAGCAGGTCTGCCACCGGCTCTCCACTCTCCAGCGGCCCGGCGCCAGCGGCGTGCCCTTCCACTTCATGCGGGTCGACATCGCGGGCAACATCTCGAAGCGCTTCAGCGCCTCGGGCATCCAGGTGGCCCGCTTCTCGGGGGCCTGCGCCCGCTGGAACGTCCACGCCGCGTTCATGACGCCCGGCCGCATCCGGGTCCAGCTCTCCGACATGCCCGACGGCCAGCGCTACTTCTGCGTCGCGCGGACGGTGCAGCGGTCCGGGGCGGGGTGGCACGACTCCCACACCCTGCACGCCGTGGGGCTGGGGTGCCGCGTCGAGCACGGGCGCCGCCTGGTCTACGCCGACGACGTGAACCTGGAGGGGGCCGCGGTGCCGGTGGGGGTGACGTGCCGCCTTTGCCCCCGGCTCGACTGCGCCTCCCGGGCCATGCCGCCCATCCAGCAGGCCCTCGGCGTGGACGAGGACGTCCGGGGGCTGTCGTTCTACGCGCCCGTCATCGACTGAGCCGCCGCCTCGTGATCCGCCGCCAGGCGCCCGATGATGTAGGGGCGGAGCTGGCGCAGGGCCAGGATGTCGTCCACGGACCCGACCCGCCGGGCCCGCTCGATGGTGTGGACCGCGTCGTACTCGCGCGCCACCTCGGCGATGACCGCCGGCCGCTCCTCCTCGCCACCTCCCCGGCGCGCGAGGCGGCGCTTCACCTCGCGGCTGAACACCACCGTGGCAGCCGGGACGCCGCCGATGACGGACGCGAAGCTGCCCTCGAGCGCGGCCACCCGCAGGCCCGGGTTGAGCGTCTTCGAGAAGACCACGTAGGCGCCGCCGTGGTACCGCGACAGCACCACGAAGATCAGGCTGCCGTCGAAGCGCACGACCGCCTGGCCGATCTCGGCGCCGTACTCGAGCTGCCAGCGCGCCAGCGACTCCGGCGAGCCGTCGAACCCGGAGAGGTTGGCCAGCACCACCACGGGCCGGCGGCCGCTGGCGGCGTTGATGGCGCGCGCAACCTTGCGAGATGATTGGGGATAGAGCGTTCCGCCCGCGAACGCGGCCGGGCCGCCGACGGGGCGTGCAGGCGGTCCATGGGCTGGTTGTCGATGCCGATGATGGTGGCCGCGTAGCCGCCCACGCGGGCCTCGTAGACCACCGCCGTCTCGGCCTCGCGCCAGCCTGACCACCGCTCGACCGGCTTCTGGCCCCGGTCGATGAGGGCCCTCCATCACGGGCCGCACCGCGAAGGGCTTCTTGCGGCCGGGGTTGAAGGCGTCGCTGAAGATCTGCCCCACCGTCGCGAAGCCATGCTCCAGCTCGGCGGGGTAGGGCCAGGCGCCGACGTCCCGGTCATCCCGATCGGCGCGGGGCGGCAGCCGGGGGGGCCGGCGCAGGCCGGGGGGCACATAGGTGGCCGCGTAGTACCGGTAGAGCAGCCGGAGCGCGCTGGCGACGTCGGCCGCGTGGGCCTGGGCCTGGCCGTTGGGGCCCATGATGACGCGTAGCCGCCGAGGGCCAGCTCAACCTCCGCCGAGACGCAGCCCGAGGCGTCCAGCGCCCGCTTGCCGGTCAGGACCATGCTGCCGTCGTCCGTCATGATGAGCAGGCCGCGGCAGTGCATCATCATGGTGGCCTCGGCGTTCCAGTACGACTGGGCCCCGACGCAGACTCCGGCCACCACCACGTTGATCTCGCCGCCCGCCCGGGGTGAAGTGGACGATGCGGGCCAGGACGCGGGCGGTCCAGTCCAGGTTCTCGGTGCCGCTGGCCCAGTCGATCCGGGCCCCGAGCTGACGGCGACCCACTCCAGCGGCAGGCCCCGGGCCTCCGCCAGATCGAGGGCCGCACGGACGCGGCGGCACTCGGCCTCGGCCAGCGCGCCCATGCGGACGGTGGGTCGGAGAGCAGCAGTGGTCGAGCGTCTCGCCCTGGCGGGTGGAGTGGATGAGCCCGAAGACCACGGCTGCCTCGTTCTCACCCGGCGCCCGCCCCGCGACGGGCACGGCGGCACCTGCGCGTCCACGTCCCACTCCTCGAACCGCCCCGGCCACAGCCGCCCGCCGCGCTCGAGAAGGCCAATGATCTCGTAGGGATGCGCCAGGCCGAGGCGTCGCGCCGCCACCACGCGGGACTCGTACACCGTCCGGGGCCGCAGGGGCGCGACGCTCGCGTCGTTGGCCGTGATCTCGAGCCGGTGGGCCTGGCCGCTGTGGATGGAGATGTCGGTGAGGGGGCCGACGCCCTCGGCCAGCGCCGGATCGGCGAAGCGCGCCCGCACGACCACCTTCTCCAGCCCGATCAGCTCGCCGGCCGGGGCCAGGGGGGTGATGTACCGGCGGATGACCTCGACGCCCCACGGCACGACCGGCGCGATGACCAGGGTCAGCCGGTTCCACAGGACCGTCCGGCGCGGGTCGTGGGCGGCGCGGGCGGCCTCGATGGCCCGCACGGCCGCGTGGAAGACCCGATCCACATGGGGGAGCTGGAGCCGTCGGCCCTTCTGGGGCTGGAGGCTGCGCACCTCGCCGTAGGCCAGCAGGCGGCGGTCGTCCGGGTTGGCGCGGGCCTCGGCCAGCAGGAGCAGGACCTCCTCGTCGGCGGGCAGGCGCCGCACCTCGAAGTCGACCAGGCGCTCCAGGTTGAAGCGGCGCTCCTCCAGCGGCAGCACGTCGGCGAGGCGCGGCCGCAGGCGGCCGTCGGGCTGGACGCGGCGCACGGCCAGCGGACGCCCCGGCACCACCACGCACAGCTCCCGCCAGGGCTGCCGGCCCGCCAGGTCCAGATCGGCGACCAGCGCGCCGACGTCACCCCCGTCAGGCACCACGAGGGTGAGCCGGACGAAGGAGGGTTCGTGGCGCAAGTCCTCGAGAACACAGGGAATCGAGGAGGTGGCGGCGGTGCAGACCACCACGGCGTCCGCCCCTTGACCGAGGCGGAACGCGGGCAGCCCGGCGGCCCGCAGGGCGACCAGCGGGGCGTCGCCCTCGAGCCGGCGCGCCACGGCCTCGGCCGCCGGCTCGAAGCCCTCGGCCGCCGGGGGCGCCAGGCCGTCCAGCACCGACAGGGGCGCCCGGCCGACGGCCGCCCAGTCGGGCGCGCCGCCGCGCAGATCGGCCAGCAGCGCCTCGGCTTCCAGCTCGGCCTGGCGGGTCAGGCGGTGGTAGGTGGGGCGCTCGTGCTGCTCGTAGCGCACGCGGCTGGCCGCCTCGCAGACAGGGCCGAAGCGGGCCGGGTCGAGGGCGGCGAGGCGGTCGAGGAGGGGGCGCGGCACGGCGTCGGCGGCCTGGAGCGCGGCCACGGCGGCGCGGACGGTGCTCGATCGGTTGGCGCCCGCGCGCTGGATGCGGGTCAAGGCGTCGGCGAGGCGCTCCGACGGCTGGAGGTCGTCGATGCCGTGGTGGACGAGGGCGCGCCGCAGGCGGGTGCGCTGGCGCGGGGACAGGGCGTCCGGGCCGCGCCGCCGCAGCGTGTCCAGCAGCAGCCGCGGCGTCATCACCTCGGCCTAGCCCCGCCAGGACTCACTTCGCGAGCGACCTTCGAACAGCTCGGCGATGTCCGCGAATGTATTGAGCAATTTGAGACAGCCGGGCCCATCGAGGCGCTGGAGGTCCGACTCGAACCGACCGGGCTCGATGTCCCAGCCGATGACGGCCGTGGTCAAGCGGATGGCGGCGCGCTCGGGGGGCGGGGGCTCGCGGCTCCAGGGCAGGGAGGGCCCGGTGGCGGGGGCGGCCTCCACGCCCTCCGGCTCCAGCAGCACGAGGGGCTGGCCCGGCCGCACCTGGTCGCCGAGGCGGACGCGGACGCCGGCCACGCGGCCGGCGACGGGCGCGTCGACGCGGACCTCCATCTTCATCGACTCGAGCACCGCCACCGTCTCGCCAGCGGCGACGACGGCTCCCACCTCGACGGGCAGGGCCAGCACGATGGCCATGGACGGCGCCGCCACCACCCCCTGGGCGTTGGCCTGGACGCGGTGGGCGACCCCGTCCACCACATAGTTCAGGTCGCCAGGCGCCCGCTCGATGCGGTGGACCCGCCCATCCAGCTCGAGCTGAGCGCCCGTCCGCCCCTCGGGCCAGCAGCGGGCCGTCAGGGCGCCGTCGGCGGCGACCAGCCGAAAGCAGTGCTCGCCCGTCCGGTACACGCCGAGCTCCTGCCCGACGTCGACGCGGTGGCGGTCGGCGCCCGCACCCGCGCGATCGCCCTCGGCGAGGAAGCGATCGATGGCCGCCATGACGCGGGCGGCCGCCGCCCCGGCGGGGGGCTCGGGCTGCAGGCGATCGAGCAGGCCGGTGTCGGCCGTGCCTGCCTGAACGGCGGGGTGGTCGAGCAGCGACCGCAGGAAGTCGAGGTTGGTCTGCCCGCCCTGGACCACGAGCGTGGTCTGATCCAGCGCCCGGGCGAGGCGGCCGAGGGCCACCGCCCGGGTCGAGCCGTGGGCGATGATCTTCGCCACCAGCGGATCGAAGTCGGGGGAGAGCACCTCGCCCTCCGCGAAGCCGGCGTCGACGCGGATGCCGGGCCCGACCGGCCAGACCACGCGCTCCAGGCGGCCCGGCGCGGGGGTGAAGCCGCTGCGGGCGTCCTCGGCCGTGACCCGGGCCTCGACGGCGTGCCCGCGCGGCGCTGGGACCTCGGGCAGCGGCTCGCCCAGCGCCAGCAGGATCTGGGCTCGGACCAGATCCACGCCGTGGACCGCCTCGGTGATCGGGTGCTCCACCTGGAGCCGCGTGTTCACCTCCAGGAAGCAGGAGAGGCCCTCGGCGGGGGCGTACAGGAACTCGACGGTCCCCGCGCTGCGGTAGCGCAGCGCGCCGCACAGGCGGGCGGCCGCCTCCTCCAGGTGGCGCGCCACCGCCGGCGGCAGGGCCGGCGAAGGGCACTCCTCGATGACCTTCTGCCGCCGCCGCTGGAGCGAGCAGTCGCGGACCCCCAGGGTGATCACCCGGCCCTCCCCGTCGCCGAGGACCTGGACCTCCACATGGCGGGCGCCCGTCACCAGGCGCTCCAGCAGCAGGGCGCCGCTGCCGAAGCTGCGCAGGGCCTCCTCGCGGGCGCTGACGAGGGCGCCCGCCAGCTGCTCGGGCCCGTCGACCGGGCGGATGCCCCGGCCCCCGCCGCCCCCGGCCGCCTTCACGAGCAGGGGATAGCCGATGCGATCCGCCTCGATCCGGGCCTGGGCGGCGTCCTCGACGATGGCCCAGGGGGCGACCGGCACCCCGTGCTGCTCGGCCACCTGCTTGGCTCGGATCTTGTCGCCGAGGGCCGCCATGGTCTCGGATCGGGGGGCCAGCAGCGTGATGCCCGCCGCCTCCAGGGTGGCGGCGAAGCCGGCGTCCTCCGACGCGAAGCCCCACCCCAGCCACGCGGCGTCGCAGCTGGCGCCCCGCAGGGCGGCGAGGACGTTGGCGGCATCCAGGAAGGCGGCGCGCCCTTCGCCGATGCAGACGGCGTGGGGCGCGCGGCGGACGTACAGGCTGCGGGCGTCGGCGGCGACGTGGAGGGCGACGGCCTCGGGGGCGCCGGGCCGCTCATGGCGAAGCTCGGTGAGGGCGTCCAGGAACCGGACCGCCGGCTCCCCTCGATTCACGATGCCGATGCGCTTCACGGCGACTCCAGCCGGTGACCCCCTGGCATCGCAGAAGCGGGGCCCCGGGGGCAAGCCCCGCCGTCTCGCCGGCTGCCTGCGGCCCCGCAGGGGGCGGGGAGTCGCTCCGGTTTCAGCAACAAGATCAAGCTCTTGTCGAGTCTGGCTTGACCCGGTGGGCGCTAGCTAGCAAGTATTCGCTTGCCAACCATCCCGGAGGCCTCATGTCCCGCCTGCCCGCCGCCGAGCGCCGTGATCAGATCGCCGAGGCGGCGCTGGCGTTGCTGGCCGAGGGGGGGACGGCGGCGCTCACGGCCGCCGCGCTGGGTCGGGCCGTCGGCCTGCGCGACGCCAGCCTGTTTCGCCACTTCCCCGACAAGGCGGCCATCGTGGCCGCGGCGGTCGACCGCTTCGATGCGGCCCTCGCCGACAGCCTGGACCGGCCCGAGGCCGATCCCCTGGAGCGCCTGGGGGCCTTCTTCCTGCACCGGCAGGCCCTGCTGCGTGCCCGCCCCGTCTTGCTCCGGCTGGCCTTCAACGAGCGCCTCGTCGAGGCGGCCGCGCCCGCCGATCGCCCGAGGATCCTGGGGATCCTCGGGCGCTCCCGGCAGCTCATCCGGCGATGCCTGGAGGACGGCCAGGCCGCGGGCCGAGTGCGCCGCGACGTGCCGGTCGACGTCCTCCAGTGGACGGTCATGGGCGCCATGCGGGGAGGCGCTCTCGAGGCCGCAGCCGATCCCGCGACCACCTGGTCTCATGTGCTCGGCCTCCTGGTGGGGGCCGGAGAGAGGAGCTGATGATGCTGCGCTGCTGGCCCTGGCTGGCCCTCTGGACGATCGCGACCGCCCCCGCGGCGGTGGCCTGCCCGACCCACGACGTCGTCCTCGCCCCCGCGGGGTCGTCGGACGCCCCCCGGCAGGTCGACGTCCTGCTGGACACCCCGTTCGTGAAGCTGGTGCGCATCACGCTGCGCCGCGGGACGGTGCTCGCCGATCACGCCGTACCGATGGCGATCACCGTCCAGGCGCTGGCTGGCCGGGGGACGCTCCAGACCGGGGATCAGACCGATCCCCTGGGGCCGGATCATGTGGTGCTGGTGGCCCCGGGCGCGAAGCACGCCATCACCCCGGCCGGCGCGGAGGACCTGGTGCTGCTCGTCCACCTGCTCAAGGCGGGGGCGGGGGCGGGGGCGCCAGCGGCCGCCGAGGCCTGCGACCACGCCGGGGCGCACCCCCCAAAGCCGGCGGCCCCTTGACGTCTCCGGGCGCAAGGGCGCTGCGGCCACGCGCGAAACGTGCGAGGGTAGCGCCGCCAGCCTGGAGGTAGAATGCGCAAGGTCCTGTTGGTGGTGGTGATCCTCGCCGTCGCGGCGGCGGCGGGGTGGTGGTTCTTCCTGCGGGGCGGGGGTGGCCAGCCGCCCGCCCTCGCGGCGCGGCTGGAGGCGGGCTCCACGGTGGGCTTCGTCGCCATCGAGCAGCCCGTCGCCCTGATCGGCAGCCTCGCCAGCCGGGTCGAGAAGGTCCGCCAGGCGCTCCCCCCCGAGGCGGCGGCCCTCGCCGATCCCGCCGTCCTGACGACCCAGGCGGGCTTCGATCCCCGCACCGCCGAGGGCTGGCAGAGCATCGGCCTCGATCCCGCCGCGGGCCTCGGCCTCGTCCGGGACGCCCGGGTGGGCGAGCTGCCCATCGTGCTCGCCCGCGTCTCCGACCAGGGCAAGCTGCTGGCCTGGGCCGAGAAGGTGGCCGGGGTCATGCCCACCATCACGGAAGGCAAGCCGTCGACGCTGGCCATCGGTGACCGGCAGTATCTCTTCGGAAACAAAGGTGAAATGACGGCGTTCGTGCCGTTCGACGAGGCCGCGCGCGCGGGCTTCCAGGCCTTCCTGGACGGCAACGGGCCTTCTCTCGCCGAGGTCGGCACCTTCCAGCAGGGCTTCGACGCGGCGAAGGCCGGCCCGCGGGCGACGCTCTGGGTGGACACCACGCGGCTGGTGCCGCCGGGGGAGGGCGACGTCGCGAAGACCGCCCGGTTCTACAGCGAGCTCTACCCCGGCTGGGCCCTCTTCGCGGGCCCCGGCGAGTCCGGCATGCGGTTCGTGGCCACCGAGAAGGGCGTCGAGGCGCTGCGGCAGACGCTGGAGCCCCCGGGCTCGGCGCCGACGTTCTCGGCCTTCGTGCCGGCCGAGGGCTGGTTCGCCGTGCGGGCCAGCGTCAACATCAAGGAGCTCTTCACGGGGGTGCAGGCCCTCCTGCCGCCGACCGTGCCCGCGGAGGCCCGCAGCCAGATGGGCATGGCCAAGCTCGGCTTCGCGATGGTCGCCGGCTTCGCCTGGGACGAGCTCGCCGAGGGCTTCGGCGGCCACGTCGTCGCCGCCGGGGCGACGCCCCGTGCCGGCGTCCCGCCCGAGTGGCTCGTCCTCGCCAGCGCCTCGTCCAAGGCCGACAAGCTGCTCGACAGCCTCGCCGGCCGCATGGAGTCCATGGCCGCCGGCATGGGCGCCGAGGGCCCGAAGCTCGAGAAGAAGACGCTGGGCGGGGTGTCCGCGCGCACCCTGGCGGTGCCGCCCTTCAACGTCGTCCTGGCGCGGGTCGATGACGTGATGATCCTGGCGTCCTCGCCGGAGGTCTTCGAGGCGGCCGTCAAGCGCAGCCAGGGCGGGGCATCGCTGAAGGGCACGCTCGCCGCGGGGGCCCTCGATGGGGACGTCGTGGCGGGCCTGGTCATCTCCACGGCCGGCCTCGTGGCCCAGCTCGAGACCCAGGGCAAGGGCCCCGCGGTGGTGGTGTTGAAGGCCGCGGAGCTGGGCCCCCACCTGTCCCTGCGGCTGGCTCTGGATCGGCACGGCCTGACGCTCGGAGGCGATCTCGTCCCGATGCTGAGCCTGGTCGGCGCGGGCGCGCTCTTCGGCATGCCGGTGGAGGGCCTCGGCGGCCCCGCCCGCCGTGAGCGGGACGAGGCCACGCGCCGGGCCATCGAGGAGGCCCAGGAGGCCCAGGACGACGCCCCCGAGGAGGGCGGCGCGCCGGACGGCGAGTAGGGCTACCCGCCCGACCGCTCGAGGGGCGTCGCCGCGCCGGGCGGCGGCAGGTTCTGGGGCGGGCGGGCGTCCCCCCGCTCGGTGGGCCCCTCGACGTTGTAGGGCTTGCCGAACAGCTCCTTCACCATCTTCCGGGTCCGCCACGACAGGTAGGAGGAGGTGAACATCACCGCCTCCTTCGGTGCGAAGTACGGGTTCTTCAGGTGCCCGAGCTTCACCAGCATCAGCACCTGCTCGGCGACGCTCACCGGGCAGCCCGTGATGCGGATGACGTCTTCCTTCTTGAGCTTCCCCATCTTCGCGGTGGTCGTGACCATCTTCGCGAAGATGTCCGCGTGCTTTGCCTCGGTCGGCTTGATCTCGCTGCGATCGCGGTAGACGCTCTCGATGGTCACGGGCTTGCCGTGGATGTCCCCCTGGAACGACGCGCAGTCGCCGATGAAGACGACCTTCTCGCCCGGCTCTGCCGGGATGTCCCCCTCGTAGGCGCCCAGCACGAGGTGCACCGGGGGCATCTTGTCGTCGGTGGTCTGGTCGTAGACGCGCAGGATCTCGATGGCCTCCTCCAGCGCGCCCGGGCAGCCGCCCCAGCAGTAGTCCTGGTCGCCGTCGGGCGGCGGCCCCGCGTAGGCCCGGATGTTCGTCTCGCGGAAGTAGTCCTCCACCCGGATGAGGCCGGTGCGGAAGCTCTTGCAGCGATCGCGGCCCGCGTCCAGCGAGACATCGCCCACCACGTCGATCTCGGCGAGATCCACCGGCCCGAAGCCGCGCTCCCAGGCCATGCGGATGTGATCCACCGACAGAGGATCGAGGCCGATGAGGTGGCAGCACACCGCGTCGAAGGCCACCTGGTTGTCCCCCATCAGCACCAGCTTCATGTCGAAGGGGACGGGGGTCAGCATGCGCCCCTCGCCGGCGATGATGCCGTCGATGGCGATGAACTGCGGCTGGATGATGTACTGGAGGTCCGCGACCTTCTCGTTGAGCCGGTGATCGTGGTCGATCAGGCGGTGCCGGTCGTCCTGGATGCCGATGTAGTTCTTCATGCTGAAGGTCACCGTCGTCCAGGGGTGGGCCTTGAACTTCGGCGCATTCACGAAGAAATCGGCGCGGGCGACGGGCTCGGGGGTAAAGAACGAGTCGCGCAGCCGGCCGGCGTGGTACAGCGGGATCTCCACCTGCGAGCACTCGTCGAAGTGGTGCAGCGTGATGCCCGTGCGCTTCGCCATCGGGTAGTAGCCGGCCCCCTTGAAGGCGTAGCGAGTCGGCATGGTGATGCCGCAGCGCTCGCCGACGGCCAGCTCGTCCAGGGGCCCGTCCGCGCGATCCTGGAGCGCCCGCACCAGCCCCTCGGTGAACTCGGGCCGGGTGTAGGCGTGGGGGAAGTACTCGCCCGAGGCGACGACGTTCGGCTTGATCAGCGTGCGGCCTTGCGGCCGCAGCTCCAGGTGCTCCAGCCCCTCGCGGGTCAGGGCCCGGATGCGGTCGACGTCGTAGCTCTCGCAGTGGCGGATGATGACGGTCGGGCGCTTCACGCTGGACCCCTCCGGTTGGTGCCACCGGGCAGCGTAGCCGATGCCCTCGAAAAAAACAGCGTTGACCCCCGGAATCGGCAAATCCGGCCTTGACACCCCCTGGGAGCCTCGGTAGGTTGGGCGAGTCAACGCCAGAGGTGCATCCACCATGATGTTTCTGCGGAAGAACTCCGAAGTCCACGGTCTGCCGAGCGATTTCCCGATCGCCGTGGGCGGTCGTGTGCTCTACGGGGCCGTGGGGGCATCCCAGCGCTAGCGTCGTCTGTCGGCGAGCGCGCTGAACGCCCCTCCGGCCCGGCCGCGAGGGGC
Source organism: bacterium (assembly GCA_041389985.1). Classification (GTDB taxonomy): domain Bacteria; phylum Myxococcota_A; class Bradymonadia; order UBA7976; family UBA1532; genus JACKDP01. Next base: position 118,713 of record JAWKQS010000020.1, on the reverse strand, counting down.
GTTCGTGTTTCTGGCCCCCTCGCACACCACCGATTCCCGCCCATCGGGCCGTCCCACCGGCCGCGGTGGCTGTATTCGACGACCGGCCCCGGGGATGACCGGGGCGGGGAGGAGGAGTCCCATGGACCGAGACGGGCCGGGGCCCGCGGGCGCCCGGCAACCCTGAAAGCGGAAGCAGGACACCGACTTCGGTCGGCGTTCAGTGCGTCGCGGGTGGAGACGGATGGTGGCTGGCCGTGCCCGCTGGCAGCGGGCGCATCCCAGGCGGATGCCGTGGGTTCGACTCCCACCCACCCTCGAAGCGAGAGCGGATGGTCCCGACGGCCGGTCGGGCGTCTACCGAAGACCGCTGACCCTTGAACGATGCGGGATCGCCCTGGACGGCGATCCGACGAACTGGAACAGCCTTGCAGGCACTGGAGTGAAGAGAGGTCTCATGCAGAGCCGATCAAACATCCTGATCAGCCGGCCCCTCCGGGGGTGCCGGTGGTGCGAGCTCCTGCAGGTAGGCGAGCAGGCGATCGGCCGCTCGATCGCTGGCCGCCGACCGGTGCGCCTGGCGGACGAGCTGTCGGACGCGCTGGCGATCCGCCTCCGGGCAGGTCGCGATCAGCGTATCGATCGCCGCGTCTTCGCCCTGCAGCAGGTGGTCAAGCCACTGGGTCGCCAGACCGCCCAGGTGTCCCTCCTCTCCGCGCTCGGCGGCGAGGATGGGCCCATCGCGGTCGGTGAGCAGGCGCGCCACGAAGCGGATCTGACGCTTCTTGGCGCCGCTGGCTTTGAGCCGCCGCGCAAGCGCCAGCTCGGGTTCAACGTCAGCGGGTATCGGTAGCAACGCGAGCGCCTCGTCGCGCAGGGCGACGAGGCGCTCCGCCAGAACCACCCGATCGTCGACGACCGCGCGCTTCGCTCGGCGTCGGATGGCCCTCTCATTGGGCTCATCGTCGTCATCGTCGTCCAGACCGGGGATGAGGTGGCGCGGGCGTTCATCGAGGGGTGGCTTGTCGACCATGCCTTCCATTATATGTGTGCGCCTCGCCGCGCGCCGCATAAGAATGCGCGCCGGCGACGTGTGCCTGGCAGCGGGTCTGGGACCCGCGGAAGGACAGGTCGATGCGCATCGGTATCCTCTTGGCTCTCGCGCTGGCCGCGACCCCGGCCCTCGCGGTCGATCCGCCCGCCGCGACGGGTCCGCTGACCCCGGAGCAGAAGGCCCTCTTCGAAGGCGTCACCGAGGATCCGGCGCCCGAGAAGCTGGATGCCGTCCGGGAAGATCTGGAGGGTCGCCACTACCTCACCTGCGACGAGAACTGGATCGACAAGTGGGAGGACCGCTTCAAGGATCTGGGCGGGATCTACACCGGCGTCGGCACCGATCAGGCCTACTTCTTCATCGGCTGGATGAAGCCCACGCTGACCTACTTCACGGACTACGACCCGTGGGTCGGGCGCGTGCACCGCATCTACGCGGTCGCCCTGGCGGAGTCGGAGACGATCGACGACTTCATCAAGTGGTGGGATCCCAAGGCGAAGAAGGAGACCGAGGCGCGGCTCATGGAGAAGCTGCCCGGCGACGAGGCGGACCGCAAGAAGACCCTGGTGGTCTTCCACAACGCCATGGAGAAGATCCGGCGGCGCCTGGTGCGCGTCCGCGGCTGGTTCAAGGACCGCAAGGTCGCGAGCTTCCTCACCGACGAGGCCCAGTACGCCTGGGTCCGCCAGCACGTGCTGGACGGCCGGACCCGCCCTCTGCTGTGCAACCTGCTGGACGAGCGCTGCTTCAAGAGCGTGGGCGAGCAATCGCGCCAGCTCGGCGTGCCGGTGCGCGCGATCTACACCTCCAACGCCGAGGGCTACTGGAACTACCCGCAGCAGTTCCGCGACAACATGGCCGCCATGAACTTCGACGAAAAGTCCCTGATTTTCAGGACGTTGGCCTCGAAGAAGCGCAACGGCGACTACCGCTACAACACCCAGACCGGCGCCAGCTTCCAGGCCTGGCTGGCCAGCGGGGCCAAGAACGTGAACCAGATCGTCCCCTGGACCGCCATCAAGGGCGAGGACGACATCCCCGTGACTCACATCGACGGCCTGCCGCCTGAGAAGAAGGGCGACAAGAAGTGAGCGCCTGGCTGGGGCTCGTCATCGCGCTGCTGGCGCCGCCGGACGGAGGCGCCCCCGAGGCGGCCCCCACGCCGGTCGAGGACGCGGCGGCGCCGTGCACCTACAAGACGTACGCGTGGGACGTGCAGAAGAAGCGGGGGGTCAACAACGAGACCATCCGCAAGACCCGGGGCGAGCTGGCGGACGACGAGCGGGATCCGGCGGTGCCGGCCTGCACCGTCTGCAGCGAGGACCAGGTCGACGTCCAGATCGCCGGGCTGCCGGCCGTCACCGTCTGCAAGCTCTACGCGGACCGGGTCCGGACGGCGCTCGAGGCGGCCAAGGCGGACGGCTTCGAGATCAAGACCCTGATCGGCTATCGGGTCGGTCGCACCCGCGGCGCCATCAAGGGCACGCTGCGGACGGAGTTCAGCAACCACTCCTACGGCACTGCGATCGACATCAACGCCGAGCAGAACGGCCTGTACGGCAGCTGCGGTCTCAAGCAGACGCCGACGCGAACGGCGGATCTGAAGGGCTGCAAGCTGCGCGTGGGCGGCGCGTGGGACCCCGAGAAGCGCCCGAAGGTGACGGTGCGGGAAGGCGGGCCGGCCTGGCGCGCGTTCACGGCGTTCTGGAAGTGGGGCGGGGCGCGGACGGACCAGACCCGCGACTTCATGCACTTCTCGCCCACGGGAGAGTGACGCCATGCGAGGCCTGACCGGCCTGCTCCTCGGCTTCGCGCTCGGGGTCCTCCCCGGGAGCGCCTGGGCGCGCGCCTACACCGTCAAGCCGGGGGACACCCTCGGCGCCATCGCGCGGACCCATGGCTGCGAGGTGGATGACATCAAGAAGGCCAACAAGCTCGACAGCGACTTCCTGCGCGACGGGCAGTCCCTGAAGCTGCCCCGGGCCTGTCGCAAGGGCGCGAGCGCCCCCCGGGCCGCCCGGCCCGACCGGGCGGGGAAGGGCGGCAAGGCCGCCAGGGCCGAGAAGCCCGCCAAGGCGGGCCGCAAGAAGAAGCCGGTCCTGCGCGAGGTGCTCGCGGCGCAGGGCTATGGAGGGCGCCGCTCGCTCAAGGTGCGGGTCATCGAGATCACTCTGGACAAGCGCAGGAAGCGCATCGTCGACGAGGACGTGTACGACTGGGAGGACAGCGCCCACGACCACATGGACTGGAACGCCGCCTCGACCGTGAAGCTCTTCAGCGCGGTCGGGGCCGTGGAGCGCCTGCGCTCCAAGAAGCTCGATACCCGCGCCCAGGTCACCTTCTTCGGCCAGGGCACCGAGACGACGACCGTCCAGGAGCTCCTCGAGGCGTCGCTGATCAAGAGCGACAACATCGCCCACAACCGCCTGGTCCAGCTCGCCGGCTACGACTTCCTCAACGGGCGGGTGCTGAAGAACCGCGGGCTGAAGCACACCGCCATCCACCGCCCGTACGAGACGTCGCGCTGGATCCCCATGACCGGCTCGCGGACGTTCCGGGAGACGCCGAAGATCGTCCTCAAGCAGGGCCGCACCACGCGGACGCTCCCGGCGGAGCAGGGCAAGCACGGCTACACCTGCCCCCACTCGGCGGCCTGCACCAGCGTCGCCGACCTGGCCCAGGCCATGCGCTCGCTGATGCTGCACGAGCAGCTCGGTCCCCGGGATCGCTTCAACCTCGACAAGCGCAGCCTGCGGCTCATCCGCGACGCCCTCAAGGCGGAGCGCAAGCGCGGCATGGACGTCGTCAACCTGCTGGAGAAAGCCTTCAAGCCCGGCCAGGTCGTCGCCTACCACAAGCCCGGGTTCTCCGAGGGCTGGATCTCCGATGTGATCTACCTCTACGACAAGGACTCCCGGAAGCGCTGGATCATCGCCGCGGCAGCCCAGCCGGGCCGCTCGGCCCTCAATGGCCTGGCCCTGGCCCTGGGCAAGGCCCTCGCGGCGGGCGATCTGAGCGACTGACAAGCGCGCAACGGTCTCGTCGCGGCTCCGCCCAGCGGGTATAGTGCCCGGCAGTGGGCGCCGTGGCGCCGTCCGAGCTCTGGCTGGCAAGGCGAAGATGGAAGACGACGCGGATCCGCAGCCGACCGGCGACCCCGGGGAGACCCTCGACGAGGAGCTTCACCGCACGCGGTGTGAGCGCGACTGGCTGGTACACCGCCTGTCCAGCACCTACGTCATCGGCGTCGGAGATCGCCGCTTCACCGGCAAGAGCAGCGACGCCCTCGTCGAGGCTGCGTTCGGCGGGCCCCTCCCGCCCATCGACCGCTACCCCAAGCACCCCGCGGATCTCTGCGCCTGCGAGCGCACCTACCTCACCGCGCCGCGCCACCTGCGGGCGGCGATGAAGCCGCTGCTCCTGCGCTACCGGGCGTGGTTCGACAAGCACTATGGCTACCGCGGCGTCAGCGCGGAACAGTGCCAGGCCTACGCCCGCGCGACCCTGCCCGTCGCGCCGTGGCTGTACCGCAGCCGCGGCGACTGAGCCGCACACGAAGAAAAGACTGCATTGATTTCAATGGGTTGCGTGGATCGGACGGAGTTTTTCGCGTCCCGCGTAACCCGAACGCCGCTGGCCTGCCTCCTAACCCGGTGTCCACGATGACCCGGGAGCGAGACTGGTGGAAGCGGTGAGCGAGCGGGATCAGACGCAGGCCCTCGAGGCACGCCTCGCGGCTTTCGTCAGCACCCATCGAGCCCGCGCCGTCTCCCTCGCCTGGCGTCTGGTGGGCGGCGAGGCCGCCGCCGCCGAGGACGTGGCTCAGGAGGCCTTCGTGCAGGCCTGGCGTGCGCTGCCGGGCTTTCGCGACGAGGCCCAGCTCTCGACGTGGTTCTACCGGATTCTGGTGCGCGAGGCCTCGGCGTGGCGACGCCGGGCCCGGGTCAGGCAGCTCTGGACGCAGCTCACCGGGGGCGAGGTGGCGACGCCCCGCGCGTCGGTCGACGCGGGCCTCCAGCGGCGTATCCTGGCCGCGCTGGACGGCCTGTCGAGGGGACAGCGCGAGGCGTTCGTGCTGGTCCACCTGGAGGGCTTCACGGCGGCCGAGGCCGCGGAGGTCCTGGGCATGTCGCCCGGGACGCTCAAGAGCCACCTGCACCGGGCCCTGGTGAAGCTGCGCGCCGAGCTGGCGGACCTGCGAGAGGAGGGGTGATGGGGACGCACGATCACGACGAAGCCCGCTTCATCGAGCGGGTCCGGGCGGGCCTGGTGCCGCCCCCGCCGTCGGCCGGCTTCGACGCCCGGCTGGCCGCCCGCCTGGCGCCGCCCCGGCGCACCCACTGGGCGGGCTGGCTGGCGGCGCCCATGGCGGCGGGTGCCCTCGGCCTGGCGCTCTGGGCGGGTCGGGGGCCGGTGGGCGAGGGCGGCGTCGACGCACAGGTCGCGGCGGTGGCCACCGAGCTCAGCGTCGATCCGGTGTACACGCTCCTCGATCCGGAGGCTGCGGCCCTGGAGGACGAGGAGGAGATTCTGCCCGAGGACTACGCGGTGCTCGCGGAAGTCCTCGAAATTTGAGGAAGAACTGGCGAAGAACCAGGAGGAGGATCCCATGAAGCTCAAGGTCTTTGGACGTGGTGTGGTGCTGGCCCTGGCGGCCCTGTTCCTGGCGAGCCCGGCGGTGGCAGGGCCGGGCGGGCCCCCGCCCGGGCGGCTGCCGAGCGCGAAGCAGCTCGAGCGACTGGCGGACGATCTGGGGCTCGACGACGCGACCCGCGAGCGCCTCAAGGGCCAGGTGAAGGCCACCCGCGAGGCCCTGAAGGAGAAGAACAAGGCGGTGCGGGCCGGCCGCGAAGAGCTCAAGGGCCTGATGCAGGCGGACACCCCCAACCGCGCCGCGGTGATGGCGAAGATCGAGGACCTCGGGCGGCTGCAGACCGAGATCAAGAAGGTGCAGATGGGCGCCCTGCTCGACCTGCAGGCCTCCCTGACGCCGGAGCAGCGGGCGAAGCTCCGCGAGCGGATGGGCGAGATGCGCAAGGGCCGGGGCAAGGGCATGCGCGGCGGGCGCGGCGACGATGACCACCCGCGTGGTCGCCGGGGTCGTCGTGGGGGTCGGGGCGACGGCCCGGACGACGATGGCCCCGACGACGACGGCCCGGATCACGACGACGACAACTGAGGCACCGGGGCGGCGCCCGTCGCCGGAGGAAAGCGGCTGAAATCCATCAAGATTTCGCCGGACTTCCGCCGCGACGCGGGGCAGGGCGGGGCGGGCTTTGGCCGGCCCCGCCCGTTTCGTTCGCCTGCCAGATCGAATATCGTGCTCGCGATCTGTCTGCCCGAGAGCACCTCATGACCGACCTCTTCAACCCCACCGAGGAGCACGCCGCGCTGCGCGAGCTGGTGCGGGACTTCGCCGAGCGCGAGGTGGGCCCCCAGGCGGAGGCCGCCGACCACGCCGAGCGCTTCAACCTGCCCCTGTTTCGCAAGCTCGGCGCGCTGGGCCTCCTCGGGGTGACCGTCCCCGAGGCCTACGGGGGCTCGGGCATGGATCCCGTGGCGGCCGTCATCATCCACGAGGAGCTCTCGGCCCATGACCCGGGCTTCTGCCTGGCCTACCTGGCCCACAGCATGCTGTTCGCCAACAACCTGGCCCAGAACGGGGACGAGGCGCAGAAGCGGCGGTTCCTGCCCGGGGCATGCAGCGGCCGCCTGATCGGTGGCATGGGGATGAGCGAGCCGGGGGCGGGGACGGATGTCCTCGGCCTGAGCACCCAGGCTCGCCGTGACGGGGACGACTACATCCTCGACGGCGCGAAGATGTGGATCACCAACGGCGCGATCGGCGACGACGAGCTGGGGGACGCGTTCCTCATCTATGCCCGGGTCGTGGGGGCGGGGCGGCGCGAGCTGTCCATGTTCATCGTCGAGAAGGGCATGCCCGGCTTCAGCCTGGGCCAGCGCATCAAGGGCAAGCTCGGCATGCGGGCATCGCCCACGGCGGAGCTGGTCTTCTCCGGCTGCCGGGTGCCGGCCCAGAACCGGGTGGGCGCCGAGGGCAGCGCCATGCTGCATATGATGCGCAACCTGGAGATCGAGCGGCTGACGCTGGCGGCCATGAGCCTCGGCATGGCCCGGCGGTGTGTCGATGAGATGAACCGCTACGCCCGCGAGCGGCTCTCCTTCGGCAAGACCTTGAATCATTTCGGGCAGATCCAGCGCCACATCGCCGAGTCCTACGCGGAGTACATGGCGGGACGCAGCTATGTGTACCAGGTGGCTGCGGCCCTGGATCTGGAGCGGGCGGAGCCGCATCGACTCCGATGGCGTGAAGCTGTACTGCGCGACGATGGCCAAGAACGTCGCAGATCGGGCCATCCAGGTCCTCGGCGGGTATGGCTACGTGGCCGAGTACGCGGTCGAGCGCCTCTGGCGCGACGCCAAGCTCATCGAGATCGGCGGCGGGACGCTGGAGGCCCACCAGAAGAACATCACCCAGGACCTCAGCCGGCTGACCACGCTCCGCTGACCGTTTCTGCAATCCGGTTGCAGCAAGCCGGCGGGCGTGGTTGACTGCCCGGCCGTTTCGCGGAGGCATGGTCGTGCTCTTCTGGGCGAGTCTGGGTGCGCTGCTGGTCGGGCCGCTGGTCCTCACCCTCCTGGGGAGCCGACGATCCGTGGTGGCGTTCCTCGACGGCTACGTCGTCGTGGCGGTAGGCGGCCTCATCGGCCTGCACATCCTGCCCCACGCGCTGCACCACGCGGGCTCCCTGGCCCTGGTGGGGGCCGCCCTGGGGGTGGGCCTGCCGATGGTGCTGGAGCGCCTGCTGCGCAAGCTCGGGCAGGCGACGCTGGCGCACCGGGGGACGGTGCTGCTGGCGCTGGGCGGCCTGGCGCTGCACGCCGTGATGGACGGGCTGGCGCTCCAGGCGCCCCGGCCGGGTGACCACGGCGACCACCTGGCCCTCGGCGTGGTGCTGCACCGCCTGCCGTTCGGGCTGCTGGTCTGGGGCGTCATCCGGCCCTGGGCCGGCCGCGGCGGGGCGCTGGGGGTGCTGGCGCTGGTGGCGGCCGGGACGGGGGTCGGCTTCTTCGCCCACGTACCCTTCGAGGGCGTGGCGTTCGGCGTGTTCGAGGGCCTGGTGGCGGGCGCGCTGCTGCATGTAGTGCTCTACGACGCGGTGCATGGGGACGAGGTCCGCACGGTCGCGGCGGGGCATGCGCACCACGATGGCCACGCACACGACCACGGCCACCACCACGACCACGACCACGACCACGGCCCCGCTGGGGACGACGACGGCGTCCACCTCCATGGCGACGGCGACGACGTGCACCCGCCGCGGGGCGAAGGGGCCGGCGAGCGCGCCGCGGCGGCCATGGGGGCGTTCGCGGGGGTCGCGACGCTCTTCGCGCTGGGCGACATGGACCTGGGTCCGGCCCGCCACGTGATCGGCGAGGCCTTCGTGGGCCTCGCGCTGGAGAGCGCGCCTGCCCTGGTGCTGGCGCTCGTGGGCGCCGGCCTGCTGCGCGCGTTCCTGCACCCCGCCACCATGGGCTGGCTGAGCCGCGGCGGGCCGTCAGCCCAGGCGGCCCGGGGTATGGCGTTCGGCCTGCCTCTGCCCGTGTGCTCCTGCGGCGTGCTGCCGCTCTACGAGGGCCTGGTCATCGCCGGGGCCCCGGCCACCGCGGGGCTGGCCTTCCTGGTGGCGACGCCCGAGCTCGGGCTGGACGCGGTGCTGATCTCGCTGCCGCTCCTGGGCGGCGAGCTCACGGTGGCGCGGGTCGCGGCGGCGGCGGTGCTGGCCTTCGTGGTGGCGCGCGTGCTCGGTCCCCGCCTCGGGGGGAGGTTCGCCCGCGGCGCGGCACCCACGCCCATGCCGCGCGCGCCGCTGATGGAGCGGCTGCGGCTCGGGTTTCGCTTTGGCGCCGCGGAGCTGGTCGACCACACGCTGCCCTGGATTCTGCTCGGGCTGGCGATCGCCGCCGTGGCCGGGCCGCTGCTGGCCGACGCGGGCCTGGCCAGGCTGCCGGCCGGTCTCGACGTGCCGCTCTTCGCGCTGCTGGGCATCCCGCTGTACGTCTGCGCCAGCGGGGCGACCCCCCTCGCGGCCGTCCTGATCCACCAGGGCATCTCGCCCGGGGCGGCGCTGGCGTTCTTGCTGACGGGGCCGGCCACCAACGTGACCACCTTCGGGGTGCTGGGTCGACTGCACGGCCGGGGAGCGGCGCTGCTGTTCGGGCTGGTGACGTGCGGCCTGGCGGTGGGCCTGGGCTACGCCGTCAACCTCGTGGCGTCGCCCGGGAGCGTGCCGGTCATCACCGCGCCGACGCCGGAGGAGGCTGGCCTGCTGCGGCCCATCTGCCTGGCCATCCTGGGCGCGCTCTTCCTCGCGTCGCTGGTGCGCCAGGGGCCGCGCGGCGTGCTGGGACAGATCACGGATCCCGTCCACAGCCGCTGAGGGCGAGCGTCAGCAGGCGCCGCCCACACAGACCTGGACGCGGTCGCTGACCGCTGCGCCCACCGCGTCGCCCAGCCGCGCGGCCTCGTCGACCCAGGCGCTGCTCTCGAAGGCCTCCGGTGCGGTGGGCAGCTCCACCGACATGAGCTGGTCATCGGCGCCACACCCCTGCCACACCGAGAACCCCAGCCGATCCGGGCCGGGCGACCGCCAGAGGTCGACATAGAGGTGCTCGCCGCGACACTGGCCGTGCCAGGCGGGCGTCGTCCACTCCGGGTGGTGCTCGGCGCGACCACCCAGGCGGCCGGCGACGGCCTCGGCGACGGCCTCCAGCACGGCCTCGCGTTGGCCGGGCTGGAGCCGCAACCCCACGTCTTTGAAAGAGATTGTCTGGTCTCTGGCCCCGACGTGGACGCCGAAGGCCGAGTACCCGGGGGCGGCACGCTGGGGGGAGCCGGGGTGTCGTCGGCGCGGCAGCCCGGCAGGAGAAGGACAGCGAACAGGAGTCGGCGCATGCAACCTCCAGGACACCCGCTTCGATGGTGCGCGGGTCTTGGGGTTTCGTGCAACGGTCCGGGCGCCCGATGGATCCACCCGCCGCCGGGCGCGGATCCCGTCAGGCAGGGGCGAGCGCCGGCGGATCGGCCTTGGGGGGCGCCGGCGCGTCCACGGCGACCAGGCGGTTCTCGCCAGCCCGCGTGGTGAACGCGGCCGCGAAGGCGGGCTCGGTGTAGGCCTCCTCCTCGACGCCCGTGAGCAGGAACCAGTCGGACTGCACGCGCTCGGCGTTCACGTCGAGGACCAGGTACCCCCGCTGGCTCAGGTCGGCCCACTTGATGTGGGGGTTGGCATCCTGGAGCACGCCCAGCAGGCCCGGCACGAGGCCGGCGAGGCCCGGCGAGGTGATGCCGGGCGCCACGAACTCCACGCCGACGGCGCCCGCGCCCGTCTCGCCGTCGTACAGGTCGGGATCGTAGGGATCAGGCGTCAGATCGATGGCCCACGAGGTGTGGATGTCGCCGGTCAGGACGACCACGTCCTGCACGTCCTGGTCGGCCAGGGCCTGGTAGAAGCGATCGCGTGAGGCGACGTAGCCATCCCACTGGTCGAGGTTGAGCGCCGTGCCGCCGCCCTCGTCGCGGGGCACGCCGACGACCTGGAGCTGCCCCATCATCACCTGCTGGCCCACGACCCGCCAGGCGGCGGTCGACGCCCCCAGCTCATCGCGCAGCCAGCCCTCCTGGTCCTGCCCGAGGAGGGTCCGCTCCTCGTTGAACCGCTCCATCTGGGCCGACGCGCCGCCGAGCTGCTCCTCGCGGCCCCAGAGGCGGGTGTCGAGCAGGATGAGATCCATGAGGTCGCCGAAGGCGAGGCGCCGGTAGATGTGGTGATCGGCGGTCTCGCGGACCGGGAGCCACTCGTACCAGGCCTGGATGGCCGCGGCGCGGCGGTTGGCCCACGCCCCCTCGGTGGCGGGGTCGTGGTTCTCGGCCCCGTCCCGCCACGAGTTGTTCGCGGTCTCGTGGTCGTCCCAGATCGGGATGATGGGGTGCTGCTGGTGCACGGCCCGCAGATCGGCGTCCCGGCGATACTGGCGGTAGCGGACGCGGTAGTCCTCCAGGGTCGTGATCTCGTGGGCGGGCTCGTAGGGGCGGGTGCTGCCGTACTGGCCCGAGCCGTACTCGTAGATGTAGTCGCCCAGGTGGATGACGGCGTCGAGATCGGCGCGCTCGGCGACGTGCCGGTAGGCGTGGAAGAAGCCATGGGCCAGGCTGGCGCACGAGACCACCGCGAAGCGCAGGCCGCTCACGCCGCCCGTGGGCGCCGTCCGGGTCCGACCGATGGCCGACGCGCGCCCCTGGGCGTGGAACCGGTAGTACCAGGTCGTCCCGGCTTCCAGGTCCGTGGCGTCGAGCTTGACCGTGTAGTCGCGCGCTTCGGTGGCCTCGACCGTGCCCACCGCCGTCCGCTGGCGGAAGTCCGGGGCGGTCGCGATCTCCCAGAAGACCTCGACGGGCCCGTCGGTCGCGGGGGTCACCCGGGTCCAGAGCACCACCGCGTCGGGGAGCGGATCCCCGGACGCGACGCCATGCTGGAAGAGATCGGCGGGGCCGGGCTCGCCCGCCCAGGCCGGGCGAGGGAAGCCGTCGTCGGGCAGGCTCGCGTCGCCAGGGCCTGCGTCGCCAGGGCCCGCGTCGCCCGGGCCAGCGTCGGGGCCGGCGTCCTGACCCCCGTCGGGCGCAGGGCTCTGGTCGGGTTCATCGTCGCAGGCCGCCATCACCGCGGGCGCCAGGCTCGCGATGGCTGCCAGGCGAAGCAGCTCACGTCGTGTCAGGCTCATCCAGTCCTCCCCTTGAAGCCGCTCATCATCGGCGCACTCGCCGGTCGGCGGAACCCTGCACCACTTTTTTTGACGATCGGGTGACTTTGTCTCGGCGGCCGGGTTGGAAGGGGCGTGGTCCGGACGAGCCGAGAGGCCCCGGACGCTGAGTCCCTCTCATACCGGCGGATTCCCCATCCGTCGCGTTCCGCCCGGCGCGCCTCTCTCGTGCCGGGTCACCGGCCGCTCTGCGGTCGGCCTGCCCCAGGGAGGGCCGGCGGGTACCCCACCCGCCGGCCTCGCCCGCTTCTTCGTCTCCACGCGCGACCGGCGAACGATGCGTCACGGGGATCGCACCGAGGAGCCCCTCCGGGAGCGGGAACAGGTAGAAGAGGGCGGAGGCGCACAGGAATCGAACCTGCCCGGGACGGGATCGCCGCCCCACACGGGGTTTGAAGCCCCGGGACCGCACCAGCGCGTCGAGCGCCTCCATGCCGCCCTCGCGGGCGTCGGCCAGAGGATGTCGGGGGCGGGCCAGCCCGTCAACCGGGTCTGGCGGCCTCGTGTCGCGCTCCACCTCCGCAGCGGGCTTGCCCCGTCGGCTGACCCAGCCCACAATCCCGTCGGAATGCTGCAAGGGAGCTCGATGGAGACCATCCTCGAATACCTCGATAAGGGCGGGTGGATGATGTACGTCATCCTCGTGGTCTCCATCGTCGGGGTCACCGTTTTCCTGGAGCGGGCCTTTGATCTCTTCGTCCGGCGCCGCCTGGACGCGCGGGGCTGCTCTCGACGGTCATGGGCCATGTCGAGGCCCGGCAGTTCCGGCGCGCCATCGATGCCTGCAAGGTCGGCTCGCGCCACCCGCTGGTGGGGGTGCTGCGGGCCGGGATCATGCGAGCGAACCGTCGGGAGAAGGAGATCGAGCGGGCCATGGAGCGCGAGATGGTCCAGGCGCTGCCGGGCCTGCACCGCCGGGTGGGCCTGCTGGGCTTCCTCGCCAACTCCTGCACGCTGCTCGGCTTGCTCGGCACCATCTTCGGGCTGATCACCGCCTTCGCCAGCGTCAGCGAGGCGTCGGCCGCCGCGCGCCAGCAGGCATTGGCCGACGGCATCTCCCAGGCCATGTACACCACGGCCTTCGGCATCGTGGTGGCGGTGCCGCTGCTGTACTTCCACCACCTGCTCAGCGAGCGCGTCGACGGCGTGCTCAACGAGATGGAGGGGGGCGCGACGGCCCTGCTCGTGGCGATGACCGGTGCCGTCGAGGCGCCGACCGACGGCCAGAAAACCGAGTAAGAACCGGATGTTCGAGCGCTACCGCGAGGCGCGGGAGCAGGCGGGGGCCCTCGACCTGATCCCCATCATGAACCTGATGGTGACGCTCATCCCGTTCCTGATGCTGGGCGCGGCCTTCTACCACATCGGCGTCATCCCGGCGTCGGTGCCCACGCAGGTCGAGCGCCTGGGGGAGCCTCCCAGCGATGCGATCGTCACGGTCAACCTCGAGGTGCGTGGCGCGGCCATCGTAGTGTCGGTGCAGAGCGCGACGGTGGAGCCGGAGGTGCTGGCGGGGCTGGGCTTCGAGCTGCCGCGAGGGCCGGAGGCGGCCGCCCGCCTCACCCAGCGCCTGCTCGAGGTGAAGGCGCGGTACCCCCGCAGCGACACGGTGGTGGTGCTGCCCGATGACGACGTCCGCTACGCCGAGCTGGTGACGCTGCTCGACGCGGCCCGCGAGCAGGTGCTGCCGGCGGGCCCCGATGGCCTGCCGGTGGTCCGCTCGCTCTTCCCCGTGACGGTCTTCAGCAAGCGGCCGGTGGCCGACGCCACCGACGCGGGCGTGGAGCCTCCGGAGGGGGAGCCATGAAGCGCCTCCGCCGCCGCCGCACCCGGCCGACGCTGATGCTCACGTCGCTCCTCGACATGTTCACGATCATCCTGATCTTCCTCATCGTGAGCTTCGAGTCGGAGGACTATGACTTCCGGCTCAACCCCGATCTGAAGCTGCCCGAGAGCAGCGCGCGCTCGCCCTTCAAGCCGGCGGCCAACGTCGCCGTGACGCGGGCCGGGGTGCTGGTCGAGGGGTTCCTGGTGGCCCCCCTGGCCGAGGGGCGGGGCTCGCGCCGTGGTACGATGAGGGAGCATCCCGGCGGTGGTCGAGGCCCTCGCCCGGGTCAAGGCGCTGCGGGCGGGGAGGTCAGCGATGACGGGGAGAGTCCATCGTGATGCTTCAGGCCGACGGGGGTCGACTATGCGACCCTGTACCTGGTGATGCGGTCGGCGGGCATCGCCGGCTTCGACAAGTACCGGCTGGCGGTGCTGAAGCGATGAGCACCCGGCACGCCAGCGCGCTCATCGCCAGCCTGCTGCTGGTGGCCAGCGGGGCGGACGCTCGTCCCCGCCGAAAGCCGGCCGCTCCGCCCCCGGTGCCTGCCGAGGCGCCCGCGTCGCAGGCCCCGGCCGCGCCCGCCTCGGGGGCCGAGGCCGGCCCGTCGCTGCGCCGCTCGAACCGCCTGGAGTTCGACGCCCGGCTGGTACAGGGCGAAGGCCAGCGGCGCCGTCTACCTGTTCCAGCGCGTGCCGCGGGCCCTCCCCGAGCTGGTGACGCTCGCGCCGCGCTACCTCGATCGCATCGTCGAGCCCGTGCTGGACCGCCCAGCGGATCCGCCGCCCCCGCGGCACCATGAGCCGGATCGAGCCGGCGGGACGCTTCGCCTCCGATGATCTGACGGAGCGCCACCTCGGCCTGCGGCCGGCGGAGCGGGCATCGCGCGGCTCGTGGTCGTCTATCGGCTCCGCGCGCAGCCGGCGCCGGGGCCGTGCACCGCTTCGTGCAGGCCGCGCGCGCCGTCGCGGCCGTCCAGCACGACAACCTGGAGGCCGTGGAGCTGGTGGACGACCTGGGCGGGGCGGCGGTCGTGGCCGCCGTCGCGCCCGCCGAGTCCCTCCAGGCCCTCCTGGAGAGCGGCCCGCTGCCGCCCGGCGTCGCCGTCGCCATCGTGGCCCAGGCGGCCGCCGGCCTGGCGGCGCTGCACGCCCGCGGCCTCGTGCACGGGGCCATCGATCCGGGCGCCGTCTTCGTCGACTACCAGGGGGTCGTCCGGCTCGGCGGGGGCGCCGTGCTCGCGGGGGCGGCGGCGGTGGGGGTCGTGCCGGCGGCGCGGCCGTTCCTGCCGCCGGGGGAGCTCTCCACGCCCGCACGCGACGTCTGGTCCCTGGCCGCCGTCCTCCACCAGGCCCTCACGGGGGCTGCCGGGCGGCGCCGCCGAGCTGCCCGCCGGCCTGGCCCCGCTGCTGGGTCGTGCCCTCGGGCCCGAGGCGGAGCGCCCCCACAACGGGGGCGAGCTGGCGGCGGCGCTGACCGGGGCCCTCGCCAGCGCAGGCGGCCTCGGGGCCCGCGAGCTGGCCCGCTGGATTCGCGAGACGGGGCCTCGCCGCTTCGAGGCCTGGCGTCGGGTGCTCCTGGCGCTTCGCCAGCCCGCCGAGCAGGACGATCCCCGGGTGGCGCGGCTCGTCGGGGCGCTGCTCGGAGGCCGGCGGCTGGGAGACGAGACGGCGCCCCGGGGACCCGAGGAGGCGGCGCCGGCCTCGGTGGGCCCAGCGCCGGAGGTCCCCACTCCGCCCGAGCCGAGCGTGGAGGCCGCCCCGGTCGCGCCGCTGCCACCACCGCCGCCGCCGGCCCAGCCCTCGATCGGCCCGATCGCGCCGCCGCCGGTGCGCCCGTCGGTCCCGGCGGCTGCGCCCGCGGCGCCAGCACCCCCACCGGCGGCACCGCCGGCGCCAGCACCGGCAGCCGGCTTCCCCGCGGACGGTTTCGAGCCCGCGCTCTGGGCCGACGACGACGACGACGACCTCCACTTCGTGCCGGTGCCGGGTGTCCCAAAGATCGCTGATCTCATTGAGGATTCCTCGGCGGTGGCCTCCGGCGATCCCCACGCGCCGGCGGTGCTGGAGGTCGTCCGCGACGGCGGCGGCGCGGTGGAGTCGGTCTGGCTGCGCGCGGGCGATCGCTTCCCGCGGCGGCGGCCGATCGTGCGGATGGGGCGGGACGGCGCGCGGCTGATCCTGCCGGCCCAGGCTGCCGGCACGCGCGTGCACCTGGGCACCGAGGAGCCCCTGCCTCCGGGCCCGGCCGAGGTACGCCTGGACGTGGGGGATCGGGCGCGCGTCGTCCATGGGGGCGTCACCTGGTCGCTCCGGGTCGACCACGGCGCCCGCGAGGCGGGCCGCGTCGCGGGCGTGCGCCGACCCTGGGCCCTGTACGCCGCCTGCCTGGGCGTGGCGGCTGGCCTCCACCTGCTGCTGGTGGGCGGGGTGGTCTCGCTGGGGGCGCTGGGCGTCCAGCTCACGGTGGGATCCGATACCCAGGCGGAGCGGTTCGTCAGCCTGGAGCAGCTCAAGGCCCCGGATCGGCCGCTCCCGCCCCCGCCGCCCCCCAAGCCGAAGCCGAAGCCCCGGCCGGTGGCGCCCACAGCCGAAGCCCAGCCGCGCGTCACGCCGGCTGATCCCGCCGATGCCCGCCCCGCGCTGCCGAGCGCCGTCCGTCGGCGGGTCGCGGCGCGTCGGTCGGAGGCTCGCGATGAAGCCGACGCCCTGCGCCGCGCCCTCGATCCCGGGGGCCGCGAGGATGCCGAGACGCTGGAGAAGGTGGTGCGCGGCATGGACGCGCTGCCGCAGGGGGGCAACCGGACGCTCGAGGTGGCCAACGTCGGTGCCGGCCCGGCCGACGCACCCATCGACCTGGGCGGTGGGGGCGGCCGTGGGCGCATCGACACCCAGGTCGACAAGGTGGCTCGCAGCGGCGCAGGCAAGCTGAAGGAGGCCCCTCGCTCGGGGAGGATCCAGGGCAAGGTCCAGAACGTGCGGGCCCTGACCAAGGTGAGCTGCGACCTGGATCGGACGGCCGTGCGCCAGGTGGTCGAGGGGGCCACGGGGCGCATCACGGGCTGCTACGAGGCGGCGCTCCTCAAGCGCGCGGATCTGAGCGGCAAGATCACGGTGGAGTGGGAGATCGACGCCGCCGGCAAGCCGACCGGGGTCCGGGTCGGTGTCTCCACGCTCGGCGAGCCCGAGGTAGGGGCCTGCGTCCTCGGCGTCATCCGACGCCTGACCTTCCCCCGGCCCCCGCCGGGGGGTAGCTGCGTGATCAGCTACCCCTTCATCTTCAGCACCAGTCGCTAGCAAGCGCCCCGGATCGAGCCATCGGGTTCGATAGGCTTGGTAGATTTTCTTGTTTTCTTCTACATTGGAAAAAAATGATGTGACCGCAATCAGCCTGGGGCGTTCTTCCAGGGCCAGCCAAGGAGAGGACGCATGGCGCAGGGAAGCGAGGTCTGGATCGGCAAGCAGCTGATCGGTGGCGTGAGCCGGGTCGACGACCCGGCCGGGCCGGTGTGGGTGGCGCTGCCGCTCTGTGGTGGGGGTCCCCGGACGTTTCGGCGCTCCCGCGACGCCGAGCGGTGGCTGCGGGAGAACTGGGTCGACTCAGCGGCGCAGGCGGGCGCACGCTGAGTTCAGGGCTTCGCGCGCCTCCTCGATCGCCGCCGTATCCTGCGTCTCCAGCGTCGCGCGGAACCGGGCCATCAGGGCGCCGAGGAGCTGCCGGTCGGACCCCGTCAGCTCGACGAAGAGGGCCTCCGCGCGGTCGAGGGCGGTCCGGTTGGGCAACGTGTCCCGCGGGTGGAACTTGAGGGACTCCATCTCGGCGCGCGCCCGGGCAAGCTGCTCGGGCGTCATCTTGCCCGGGCGCTGCTCCAAGACCAGGTACTCTTTGCGCTCGGTACCCACCACGGTCATCTCGACCTCGAGAATCCCGTTCTGATCATAGGTGAAGCGGACGTCCACCGAAGTCTCGCCGGCCTTGGACCGGGGCAGCCCCTTGAGGGCGTAGCCGCCCAGGTGGGTGTTGTCGGCGCAGAGGGAGTGCTCGCCCTGGTAGACCTGGATGAGGATCTCGCGCTGGTTGTCCTCGATGGTGCTGAACCGCTCGACCCGGCTGGCGGGGATGACGGTGCCGCGCTCCAGGATGGGCGAGAAGAGGCCGCTGATGCGCTGGCCGCCGATGGGCTGCGCGATGGAGATGCCGAGGGTGAACGGGGCCACGTCGGTGACCACCATGTCGTCGACGGCCTCGTCGTCCCGCTTGAGGGCGGCCTGCACGGCGGCCCCCATGACCACGGCCTCGTCGGGCGGCAGCTTGCGCAGGGGCATGCGGCCGAAGAGCCGCGCCGAGAGCTCGACGACGCAGGGCAGGCGCGTGGAGCCGCCCACCAGCAGGACCTCGTCGATCTCGGTCGTCTTGATCCGCGCGTCGCGCAGCGCCCGCATGACGGGGATGCGGATGCGGTCGAGGAGAGGCGCCCAGACCTCCTGGGCGTCGGCCCGGGAGAGGTTCATCGCGACGTCGGCGCGTCGGCCGCCGGCGAGCGGGAGTCCGGGGAGGGCGATCTCGGCGACCTCCTCGGTCGACAGGCGGCGCTTGGCCAGCTCGCACGCGTCGCGGATGCGGGCGCGAGCCAGGGGCACCTCGGAGACGTCCTCGCCCTGGCGGGCGAGCTGCTGCTCCACCAGCACCATCAGCGCGTCCGTGAAGTCCTCGCCCCCGAGCCGGGCGTCGCCGGCGCTGGCCTGGACCTCGATGACCCCCTCGATGATCTCGAGCACGGTCACATCGAAGGTGCCACCGCCCAGGTCGAGCACGACCGCCTTCAGCTCGCGGTGGCGGTTGTGGAGGCCGTAGGCCATGGCTGCGGCCGTCGGCTCGTTGATGATGCGCTCGACCTTCAGGCCGGCGAGCTCGCCCGCGTCTCGGGTGGCCTGGCGCTGGGGATCGCCGAAGTAGGCCGGCACCGTGATCACCGCCTCGGTGACGGGCCGGCCCAGCCAGGCCTCGGCGTCGCGCTTGAGCTCGGCGAGCACGAGGGCTGAGAGCTGCTGGGGGCCGAGCTTGCGGGGGCCGAGCGTGAAGACGCGGTCGGTGCCCATGTCCCGCTTGAACTGGGTCGCCGTCCGCTCCGGGTGGGTCTTGGCCCGCGCCGCCGCGGGCGCGCCCACCAGCACCATGCCGGCCTCGTCGACGCTCACGGCGCTCGGCGTCAGCTGCTCGCCCAGGGCGTTGGCGATGATGATGGGCTGCCCGCCCTCCAGCACCGCCACCAGGGAGTAGGTCGTCCCCAGGTCGATGCCGATGATGGCGCCTTCTTCTTTCTGGCTCACGGCTCCTCCGGGGAACGCTCGGCCCCGGCATTGTGGGCGGATGGCGGCGCGGAATCCAGAGGGAGGCCCCGGTCGGCGGGGCCGCCGCACGGTCCACCGCGCCTCCAGGGCTGGTGAACCCCGGCAGCGCGCGCCTCGGGCTGCGAGCTCGGCCGCCGGCCCGAGGCAGGACGGTGGACCCATTCATTCCGAAGCTGCTGAAATCACGAAGGATCTCGGTCGGCAGTGCGCACGATGAGCCTCCTCGGCGTCTATCTCAGGAAGAAGGAGATGCCGAAGAGCAGGGCGATGACTGCCCAGAGGCAACCGACGGCCCAGCCCGGGGTCTTGAAGGGCGGGTCCCAGTCGAGGGTTCTCCTCGGCCGGGCTCTGCACCGCGGGCGAGCCCAGCGAGGGCATCCTCCCCCACGCTCAGGTCGCCGGCCAGGAACACCTCCGCGAGCGCCGCCCGGTCGGCAGGCGGGAAGTCGGCGTCTTCTTCGGCCAGCCAGGCGATGAGCTGGCCAAGCTCGGGGGCGCCAGGTCGCGGCTGCGGACGTCGTCGAGCCACGGCCGCAGCGCCTGGTAGACGTGGGCTGCCTCATCCCAGGCCTGCCGCACCACCAGCTCCAGGTAGATTTCGGTGGCCAGGAGAGCGAGGGGCTCCTCGGCGGGTTCCAGGCTCGCCGCGGCAGCCGGGCCGCAGACGCGAGCTCCCCCGATCTGACCTGGTCGAGCGCGACTTCAGCCGGCTGCGAGGCCGGGGGGCGAGGCTCCATGCCCAGGAGGAGATCCGCCAGCTCGTCGCCCGAGAGCTGGGCAGGCAGCGGGATCCCGATCGGGATGGCCACCGGGAGCGCCCCCGGCCCGCCCCCCTCACCCGGGCTGCGCCCCCCCGGGGGCAGGGTGCCCAAGAGGTGCTCGTAGGCCGAGCGAACCTCTTGAAACCGCTCGGGATTTCGGTCGGGCTGGTGGATCTTGATGAGCCGCAGGTAGGCGCGTCGGGCCTCGTCGGCCGTCGCCTCGCCCTGCAGCCCGAGCATCGCGAGCGCCTCCCGGGTTGTCATCGCTGCCCCCTATGGCGGGCCTGCCCCCGCGTCCCCAGCATCGCCAACCGACTGCCCGGCGTCCACCTCACCCAGCGTGCCGCTCGTCGGGCGCCCACACCGCCGCCGGGCCACCAGGCCGAGCAAGCGGATGCGCAGGTCGCCCGCGCGGCCGGAGTCGCTCTGGGGGAGCTTGGTCCGCTCGAGGCGCTTCATGCTCTCCTCGACGGCGGAACAGTCTCCCCGGCGCGCGTGCTCGGCCACCTCGGTGGCGATCAGGCACCCGGCGCCGGTGGCCTCGGATCCGCAGATGTCGAGCAGGTACCGCTTGAGCATGGTCTCGTCCATGTCGAACCGCGGCGCCTTGAAGTCGAGATCCGGCAGGTGGAGCTTCGGGATGGGCGGGATGCGGATGGGATCCATCACGAAGCGCGGCGGCTGGTAGGGGGCGCGGTAGGTGCTGGAGCCCGAGCCGCCGCTGATCTTGAGGGCGAAGAAGACGCCCAGCAGGATCAGCATGCCGATGCTGAAGATCGGCGTCCGCTTCTTGGGCTTCGCCGCGCCGACGGTGAAGCCCTGGGTGCTCGTCCGCAGGCTCTCGGCGAAGAGCTGGGTCAGCAGGGGGGAGGAGCGCTGGAAGTCGGCGGTGGAGATGCCGGCGCTGTAGGGGCTCTCTCGGGCGAAGGTGCGCAGGTGGCCGTGGGCTTCCTCCAGGTGGTCGTTGAGGGTGGCCCGCGCGATGGCGCGGATGGGCGCCTCCGGGCTCTCCGCCGGCAGGGCCGCGAGGCCCGTCGCCACGGCCAGCCGCGCCGCGAGGCCGCCCCCCATCAGGCGGCGCTCGGCACCCGACGCGGTGAGCCACCGCCGCAGGCGGGTGAAGACCTCGCGCGCGTCGGCGATGCGCCCCTGGCTCCAGAGCAGCAGCACCACCTCGATGGCCGACGCCGCCCCGGGCTCCGGGGCCTCGGGCCGCCGGTGGGCCTCTTCGAACGCGGCGATGACGTCGGCGATGCCCGCGAACTCCCAGCGCGCAGGCGACGCAGCCCCGACTCCAGGAGCCCATGGGCTCGCCCATGGGGCGAATGTTCTCCGGCGGCGCGGCCCGCTCGGCGGGCGGCGGCGCGACCGGGGGCGTGCGCTCCTCGATGCGGGCCTGCCGCCGGCTCCTGGCGCCGAGGCGGAGCGGTGGGGGATCCTGCACCTGGAGCCGGAGCTGGAGGGGCGCCCGCTCGGCGACGGCGATGACGGGCGTGCCTCGGGCCCGCGCCCACGGATCACCGGGGTCGGGGGGCTTGATCCGCTCCATCGGCCGGTCGGGCAGCGCGCGCACCGCGTTGGGGCGGAAGCGTCGGCTGGTGGGATCGTCTACGACCGGTGCCGGCGCGGCCTCCTCCCTCGGCAGGTCCTGGCCCGGGTCCTGGGCCTCGGGCGCCTCCGAGGCCACCGCCACCGGCGGTTCGGGCGCCGGCGGCTCGGACGTGGGCGCCGCAGGGCGGGCGAAGAGCTGGGCGCGCCAGCCGATCTCGGTCCGGACGCGCTCGTAGGCCTCTCGAACCCTGCGAAATCCCTCAGGATCCCGGTCGGGCTTGTGCACACGGACGAGCCGCAGGTAGGCCCGCCGAGCGCCCTCCTCGCCGGCCTCGAGGCCGATGCCGAGGATGGTCATCCCCTCATCGAACGTCATGGACCCTCCGGCTCGCCGCCGAATCGGCGACCGATCCACGCCCGCGGCGCCGTGATCCGGAAGATCGCGCCCTGCTCGTTGGTGATGAGCAGATCATCGCCCTCCCACGCCACCGCCTCGCACTGCTCGAGCCGCCGGGGATCCAGCTCGATCCGGTCGGGCGTCCCGCTCAGATAGTCATCGCCGACCGCGGGCCGCTCGAACAAGAGCAGGGCGCCATAGGTGAGCACCGCCAGGCGCTGCCCGTCGGCCGTCACATCCGCGGCGGTCACCCGGCTCCACTTCGGATCGCCCCCCAGCGCCGCCTCGCCGACCCGGACCAGGGCCTGGTCGTCGACGCTGCCGAGATCGGCGAACCGATACAGCACGGTGCGCGCGTCCTGGCGGCGCTTCGTGAGCAGGTAGAGCTGACCGCGGGCCCAGAACAGGGCCTCGGCGTCGAACCGCTCCTCGGGATCGGGCCACCGCACCTGGTCGGGGTAGTGGAAGCGCAGGCGGCGGTCCACGGCGGCGCGCCCGGGGATGGGCGACGGCTCGGGCAGCCGGTACACGCACAGGTCGGCGCGCACGCTGCGGTTGTTGCCGAAGTCGCCGATGTAGAGGTGGCCCTGGTCGTCTCGCGCGATGTCCTCCCAGTCGACATGCGTGGCCCCGGTGATCTGGACCTCGGCGACGAGCTGGCCGTCGGCGCGCACTGCGAACAGGCGAGGGGAGTCCCCGGAGTCGTTGTGCGTCCAGAAGATGCCGGGGTGCCGGGCGCTGGCGATCAGGCCGGAGCTCTCGACGATCGGGCGCTGGAGGTGGGGGCCGGCCGGGCTGGAGCACGCGACGAGGCCGGCCAGCAGCGCCCAGGGCGCGCGCGTCACGGGTCCTCCCCCGGCAGCGCGTCGCGGAAGGCGCGGGCGGCGGCCGGCGCGAGCGGGACCCAGCGATCGCGGCCGGTGCGGCGAGCCAGCTCGCCAGGGGGCCAGCCGAAGGCTCGTCACATGCCGGCCCGCAGGCGTGAACACATGGGCCCGACCCCGCGGCCCGATGACCACCACCGTCTCCCGCCGGGTGTCAGCGTAGAGGCGGTCATCGCCCGCCTCGCGCGCATCCCCCAGGGCGGTCTCGGTGGGAATGCCGCCCGCCTGGTGGCGGTCGTCCGCGTGCCGGGTGCGCCAGCTGCGGGGCTCCGAAGACGCGCACCAGATCGGCGCGCAGGCGGCCCAGCAGCGTCGACAGGGCGCTGGCCCGATCGAAGGCGTCCCCCGGGCCGCGGCGGTGCCCGCCCGGCGGTTGAGGCGGGCCACCAGCCGGTGGGCCTGCTGGAGCGTCCGCCACAGGCCCTCGGCGATGCCCCGCGGGGGACCCTCCGTCGCCGCGTCGACGATGACCTCCGCGGAGAGGCCCAGGACGTTGAGCCGCAGGCTGGTCGGGGCGCCGGCGCGCTCGAGGGCGACGACCTGCAGGGTGAGGGCGTGGCGCTCGGCGTGGCGGGGGCGGCCGGGATCGGCCGGGACGGGCCCTACGACCACCTGGCCCAGCGGGCGCCAGTGCTCAAGGGCGGCGGCGTACTCGGGCAGGAGCCCGGCGGTCAGCCCCGCCGTCTCGACGTAGCCCACGATCTGGGGCGGATCGGCGAAGATCCCGTCGAGGCCGGGGACCCGGCGGTCGACACAAACCTGAGTAAAGTCGAGCCATTGGGGCCAGCCGGTGGGGGCGTAGCCGCCGAAGACGGTGGTGGGGCCGGGGGGCGCCGCGTGGGCGCACTCGAGGGACTCGCAGCGCGGGCAGAGCACCCGCCCGTCCCGCCAGGCGGCGGGTCGCTGGGCGTCGATGGCTTGACGGAGGGCGGCGTCGAGCCGCGCGACGCGATCGTCGAGGGGGCCTTCGAGGGGGAGCAGCAGCGAGACGGCCGGTGGGGCCGCGACACCCGCCGACCGGGCGAGCGCATCGGCGTGGGCGGCCAGCGCCTGGAGCGCAGCCGCGAGGTCGACGGCCCGCGGGGGGCCGTCGCGGCGAGACCTGTCAGGCACCGCGGCGGGCGAGGCGACCGACCAGCGCCCGGAGCTGGACCGCGTCGAAGACCGGCCCGGCGACGAAGGACAGGGGGTCGTCGGCGAAGGCCGGGGCGTTCTTCTCGAAGATCGCGTGGCCGGCGATGTTGAGGCCCCACCCGGTCACGAACGTCCCCGCCGCCAGGGCCCAGGGCGGCGAGTAGGACGGCCACACCAGCAGGCCGACGGCGCCGCCGACGATGAGCGGGATGCCGACCACGTGCAGCTTGCGGTTGGTGTCGTCGGTGTGGGTGGCCTCGTAGAACTCGACGGCCTCGCGCCACCGCTCCCGCAGCCCGCCCTGGAACTCGGGGTGGACGGCACGCCACTCGGCCTCGAGATCGCGCAGCCCCTTGGCGAAGAGCCCCAGGGCGGCCACCTTGCGGCCACCGAGGAGCGCGCCCATGCCGCCCACGGTGAGGGCGACCCCACGGCCGCGGCGGTCCAGCCGGTCGAAGGCCCCGCGGGCCAGCGTCTTGATCATCCCGGTCCTCCGCCTGGGCGCACCAGGCTCAAATGAAAAGGGCGCCCTGCGGCGCCCTCTTGCATGGATCAGGAGGCGATCACTCGCCGCCTTCCTCCCCACCCTCCTCGGCGGCGGCCTCGGTGGGCTCGGCGGCCTTCTCGGGCTCGGCGGGGGCATCGCCAGCGGTCGCGGGCGCGGCAGCGGCGGTCTCGGGCGCAGCGGCCGTGGCGGGAGCGGCGGCGGTCTCGGGGGCCTTCATCTCGGGCTTCTCGATCTTGACCGAGTCCTTGATGATGTTCTTGAGGCACTCAGCGGTCTTCTCGCCGGCCTTCTTGATGGCCTCGACGTCCGCCTCGGTGCCCTTCTTGTCCTTGAACTTCATCAGCTTCTCGGCCTGCTCCTGCGAGGCCTTCTGAGCGCAGGCCATGTCCTTGCAGGCGCAGACGGCCTCGGCCATCTGCTCGGCCGCGACCACGGCCTCGTTCTTGCCGCAGCCGAACAGGAGGGAGCCGAGAACGACGGTGCCGAAGAAGGGCTTGAGCAGGTTCATGCGAATGTCCTTGGTGTCAGGGGGTGGGCGCATCGTGATGATTCCCGTTGCGGCTGTCAACGCAAGATTTGGGAGAACTCGCCGCCCGGCTGAAACCTGTGGAGCTCGACGGTATCGTGGGCGCAGAAGACGGCCACCTGGTCAGGGTGCTCGCTCGCAAGCGTGCGCAGGCGTTGCTGATTTCGTCGGCGGAGGCTCGCGGTGGTCTGGGTGAAGGCCTCGAAGATCCGCAGGCCGAGGGGCGGGCGATCCCCGTCGGGCGCGACCGTCGCGCGGTGGAAGTAGGCGTCCCCCGCGTGCAGTCGCCAGCGGTCGTCCTGCCCGCGCACCGCCACCCCGCAGTGGCCTGGGCTGTGGCCGGCCAGCGGGACGAGCAGCAGATCGGGATCGACGCCCGGGAGCGGCCGCACGGCGTCGAAGCCCAGCCAGCGCTCGCCAGCGGGGTCGGCGTGCAGGTGCCAGCGCGGCTGGTGCGCCCAGCTCTCGGGGCGGTAGCGCATGCGGTGGCGGCCCCGGGCCGCCAGGGCCGCCTCGCGCTCCCTCGCCATGACGTGCACCTGGGCGGCGGGGAAGTCGGGCAGCCCCCCGGCGTGGTCCACGTCGAGGTGGGTGAGCACGATGTGGCGGACGTCGGCCGGGTCGTGGCCCAGCGCACGGATGCGCGCGATGGCCGTGGCCGCCGGGTTCAGGTCGGGGCGGGCGACGCTCAGGAAGAGGCGGCCGAGCTGCACCCGGGGCTGGGCGAGCTGGTCGGTGCCGTAGCCGGTGTCCACCAGCACGAGCCCGTCGCGCGGCGTCTCGATGAGCAGGCAGTGGCAGACCATGTGGCGGAGGCTCGGGCCCACGGCGCCGAGGACGATGCGCGGGAAGATGGTGGCCATCCGACCGCAGTCGAGGTGGTGGATTTTCATGGCAGGCATGCCTTTACAGCGCTGGGACCAACGTGCACCGTGCCGATGGATCCATTCCGTTCCCGGCGCGTTCACCGTCGCACGCAACCGGTCATTCGTCGAGGCAGCTCATGTACCACCGCGCACTCCTGCTGATCGCGGCCGCCCTCTGGGCGGCGCCGGCGGTCGCCCAGCCCCTCAAGATCGCCGCGGGCACGCCCGAGGCGCCCTTCAGCCTCACCGCCTCCGATGGCACCGGGCTGGCCCTCGTGGGCCTGGACGCCCGGGCCGTGGTCGACGGCCCGCTGGCCTTCACCGAGCTCCGGCTCATCTTTCGCAACCCCGAGCCGCGCACCATCGAGGGCCACTTCAAGGTCACGATGCCCGATGGCGCCGCCATCAGCCGCTTCGCCATGAAGATCAACGGCAACTGGATGGAGGGGGAGGTCGTCGAGAAGCAGGCGGCCCGCCGCGCCTACGAGGACGCCCTCCACCGGCGCCAGGATCCCGCCCTGCTGGAGCAGGATAGCGGCAACACCTTCCGCGCCCGGGTCTTCCCCATCCCGGCCAACGGCGAGAAGGAGATCATCGTCTCGTGGTCCCACGAGCTCAAGCAGGCGGGGGAGGCCTACCGGCTCCCGCTGCTGGGCCTCCCGGCCATCGAGAAGCTGAGCCTCACCGCGCTCACGGCCTCCAGCGAAGGTCCCGGCGTCCAGAGCTCGCTCGGGGGCAGCACCGCCCGCTACCAGGTCAGCAAGGTCGAGAAGACGGGCTTCACCCCCGATCAGGACTGGGTCGTCTTCGGCGGCGCCATCCCGGCGGGCGGTGACGGCCTGCGCAACGGCGACCTGGCCGTGGCGCGGTTCGTGGTGCCGGGCGATGACGCGCCCGAGGCGCTCGCGCACGCGGTCATCCTCTTCGACACCTCGGCCTCGCGGGCCCTCGACTTCGAGGGGCGCCTGGCGGCCCTCACCGCGCTGGTCCAGGGCCTGGAGAAGGTCGGCGTGAGCCGCGTGGAGGTCATCGCGTTCGATCAGTACACCGAGTCTGTCTTCGACGGTGCGCCGACCGGCTTCGGGGACGCGGCCCTCGGCGCCCTGCGCCGCCGCGGCGCGCTCGGCGCCTCGAGCATCGAGGCCGCCATCGCGGCCCTCGAGGAGACGAACGGGCCGGGCCGGCGGGTCATCTTCCTGACCGACGGCATGGTGACGGCGGGCGAGCGGGACATGGAGAAGGTGCGCGGCCGCCTGGCGGGCCTGGGGGCCCAGGGCATCGAGCGCGTCGACGTGGTGGTCGACACGACCGCCCGGGACGCCAACGTGCTCGACATGCTCGTCACGACCGACCTGCCCCGCCCGGGGAAGGTGGTCGAGGGTCGCGCCGCCCTGGAGGATCAGCTCGCCCGCCTGGGTCGGCGCACCCTGGGCGACGTGAAGATCACCGTGCCGGGCGCCCGCTGGGTGTGGCCCGACACGGCCCGCGGCCTCCAGGCCGGCGACGCGGTGGTGGCCTTCGCCGAGCTGCCCGCCGCCCAGCCCCTGAAGGTCGTCCTGGCGGACGGCGCCAGGGCCGACATCGAGCCCAAGGTCCGCGAGGCCGAGAAGCCGCTGCTGGAGCGCGCCTGGGTGGGGGCCCGCATCAAGCGCCTGGAGCAGATGAGCACCCAGGGAGATCCTGATTTGCGGGGCGCTCTCAAGCAGCAGATCTTGAACCTCTCGGTGAAGCACCGCGTGCTGTCGCCCTACACCGCACTGGTGGTGCTGGAGACCGAGAACGACTACGCCCGGTTCAACATCGATCGCCGCGCCCTGGCGGACATCCTGGTGGTGGGGGCGACGGGGGTCGAGCTGCAGCAGCGCGCGGGCGTGGCGGTGGCGGTCGCCCCGCAGCCCGTGGCCCCCCCCGCCTGGACGCGCCGGCCCATGAAGCAGCGGGCCAGCCGCGGGCGGGCGGATGGCGAGGGCCAGCTGGGGGCGGCCGGCGGGGCGGCCCCCGGCGACGGCCTGGCGGACACCGCCACGGCGCGCCCGATGGCGGCGCCGGAGCCGGAGGCCATGGAAGAGGAGAAGGTCGCCGAGGCGGACGAGGGCGGGAACGCCGATCCCGCGCCCCGCGCCGAGGCCGCGCCGGCCGCGCCGTCGCCGGTGGCGGCGGCCGAGGCCCCCGTCATGGACGCCCCCCGGGCGAAGCGGGCTCAGGCGGAGGTCGCCGACGGGCTCGTGGCCCGCAACGAGGACGCCCGCGATGCCAACCGGGTGGCGGGGCCCCGGCCTCGCCCCGCGACCGGCAGCGCGGCCGTGCCCGATCCCTTCCCGGCGGAGCGTCGGCCGCCCCCGCCGCCCGCCCGTCGCCCCCTCCAGGTGGCCCGCCCCGAGCCGACGGGCGAGGCCCAGGGGCGGCGCGAGCTGGCCGAGATCCAGAAGGCCGCGCCGGCCCTGAACGGCCGCATGGCCGCCATCGACCGTGACCTGGGGGCGGGCCGGATCAAGGCCGCGCTCGAGGCCTCGAAGGCCTGGCGCGCCGAGGACGCCACCGACCTGCTGGCCCTGGTGGCCCTGGGCCAGAGCCTCGCCCTGAGCGGCAACGGCATCGACGCCGCCCGCGCCTTCGGCAGCGTGCTCGACCTGTACCCCTCGCGGGCCGACATGCGGCGCTTCGCCGGCAACTGGCTGGAGCGCCTGGGGGATCTGGGCCTGGCCCTGGCGGCGGACACCTACCGCGTGGCCCTGGAGCAGCGCCCGGACCACCCCTCGATCTACCACCTGCTGGGCATGGTGCTGCTGCGGCAGGGCAAGTACGCCGAGGCCATGGACGTGGTGCTCCAGGGCGTCACCGCCGAGCGGGTCAACAGCCGGTTCGCCGGGGTCGAGCGCATCCTGCAGGAGGACGCCATGATCATCGGCGCGGCCTGGGCCGCCTCCGTCCCCGGCGAGCGCGCCGCCATCGAGGCGCGGCTGCAGGCCGCCGGCCTGCGCATCGACGATCGGGCGACGCTGCGGTTCGTGCTGTCGTGGGAGACCGACGCCAACGACGTCGACTTCCACATCTTCGACAAGGCCATGAACCACGCCTTCTACTCCCGCAAGGAGCTGGCGTCGGGCGGCGAGCTGTACGCCGACATCACCACCGGCTACGGCCCCGAGTGCTTCTCCATCGAGGATCCGAAGTCGGCGCCGTACCTCCTCAAGGCCCACTACTACCGCAAGGGGCCCATGGGTCACGGGGCCGGCAAGGTCCAGATCCTGCGGCACGACGGCAAGGGTGGCCTCGGCTTCGAGGAGCGGCCCTTCGTCATCATGACCGACGGCGCCTACGTCGACCTGGGCAAGGTCACCGACAAGACCGCCCCGATCGCCCGCACCACCCCCGCCATCGCGAAGTAGTTCGCGCCGCCAGAGCGTTGACTTTCCGCGGGGTTGCCTTGACAATCCCGCTGATGTCCCGCCTGCTCCCTGCTCTCGTTATCGGGCCGCTCCTGGCCGGCTGTGGTGGCTACCAGGCCGCGGACCGCGCGCGTCTGGACGCCGTCGAGCGTCGGATGGCCGTCCTCGACGAGGCCTTCCTGGCCCAGGAGCGCCGCATCGAGCAGCTCAAGGACGAGATCGCCCTGCTGGAAGATCGCCAGGAGGCCAGCCAGCTCCAGGCCGGCTTGCCGGCCGATCGCAGCCTGCCGGTGGTGAAGCTGCGGCCCGACGCGCCGGCCCCGGTGGCCGCTGCGCCCGAGACGGCCGGCCACCCCCGCTGGTGGACGCTCGCCCGCCGGTCACGATCACCCAGGCCGATCTGGACGCCCTCGGCGGCGGTCCCTCCGAGGAGGGCGATCCGGTGCGGCGCTTCCCGCGCCAGCCCGTGGCCCCGCCCGACAACGCGGCGTTCGCCGGCAACATCGGCGTCGCGCCGATCCAGGGCGCGGCGCGTGCGGTGTCCCGCGCGGCCGCCCCCGCCGCACCAACGGGCGATGATCCCATCGCCGCCTACAAGCGCGCCTACAACCTGTACCGGGCCGGCCAGGGGGCCGCCGCGGAGAGCGCCTTCGCGGCGTTCGTCGAGCGCTACGGCACCCATGACTACGCCGACAACGCCCTCTTCTGGATCGGGCAGGTGCAGTTCGACGAGGCCCGGTTCCAGGCCGCGCTGGCGACGTTTCACCGGGTCGTCACCGAGCACCCGGCTGGCAACAAGGTGCCCGATGCCCTCTTGATGATCGGGCTGACCCAGGCCAAGCTGGGCCGTGGGGCCGAGGGCCGCGAGACGCTGGCGCGTCTGCGGGCCATGTATCCGCAGACCGAGGCGGCCCGCAAGGCCGATGCCCGGCTCCAGCCGGGCAACATGTGACGGGATGGCGAGCATGACGACTGGCCGCGGAGGAGCGATGAAGCGGGCGACCTGGATGGCGGCGGCGGCCCTGGTGGCGACGGCCGGCTTCGCGCGGGCGGACGATCTCATCGTGCTGGAAGGGGGGCCGCGCGGTCTGCCCGAGGAGTACGTGGTCGAGCGCGGCGACACGCTCTGGGACATCTGCGAGCGCTTCTTCCGGGAGCCGCGCACCTGGCCGGGCATCTGGGCCCTCAACCCGCACGTCACCAACCCCCACTGGATCTACCCCGGGGACGTGCTGCGGCTGCGGCTGCCCGACGGTCCCGGCGTGGCCCCGGCGGCGGTGGGCTACACCGTGGGCGCGCAGTCGGCCATGCAGGTCAGCGTCAACGAGGGCTTCATCGAAGAGGGGAAGCTCGAGTCGGCGGGGACGGTGGTCAACTCCCCGGAACCCAAGCGGTATCTGGCCGAGCGGGACAAGGTCTACCTGAGCCTGAAGAAGCTCGACGAGGCCCGGGTGGGCGATCGCTTCAGCGTCTTCCGG
This sequence comes from bacterium, assembly GCA_041389985.1. GTDB lineage: Bacteria > Myxococcota_A > Bradymonadia > UBA7976 > UBA1532 > JACKDP01. The sequence goes on along the minus strand of JAWKQS010000020.1, from coordinate 88,168 downwards.
GTGGTCAACGACGTGGTCCACCCCGAGACGGAGGAGGTCATCGGCCGCAAGGTGCAGGTGCACGGCGTGGTCGAGATCACCGCCATCGACAAGCAGGTGGCCACCGCGAGCATCCTGCGCTCCTTCAACGAGATCGAGCGCGGCATGTACGTGGTGCCGGAGCTGGACCACTACCACGTGGTCTCGCCCCGCCAGAACCTCATCGACCTCACCGGCACCATCGTCGACTCGCTCTTCGAGATCGACGAGCTGGGCCAGTTCCACGTGGTCTTCATCGACCGCGGCGCCAAGGACGGCGTGCAGGTCGGCAACCGCTTCTTCGTGATGCGCCGGGGTGATGGGTTCCTGGAGCTGACCCGCGAGCAGGATCGCAAGCTGCCGTGGGAGCAGATCGGCGAGGTCCTCGTGGTCGAGGCGCGGGATCGCAACAGCACCGCCGTCATCACGCGCTCGGCCCTCGAGATCCGCAAGGGTGACCGCGTGGTCATGCAGCGCCACTACTGATCCCCCCCTGGTGCCCGCCCCGCACGATCTGCCCGACGCCGCCGAGGTCGCCACGCTGGCTGGCCTGGGCGCCGTCGCTGTCGCGTCCATTCCCGGTTTCTCCTTGCCTTCCGGCTGGTTGCGGGTCATGGGTTCGCTGCCACCGGCCCCCGGGCTCGCCATCGTCGGTGCGCGGGGCGCGGATCCCTACGGGCTCGAGCTGGCCGGGCGCATCGCGCGGGCGGCGGTGGAGCGTGGGGTCTGGGTCATCTCGGGTGGCGCGTTCGGCGTCGACGCGGCGGCCCATGAGGCGGCGCTGGCGACCGGCGGCTCGACCGTCGCGGTGCTGGGGGCGGGGCTGGATCGCCCGGCGCCGGCTTCGCACCGTGGGCTGTTCCGGCGCATCCTCGACGCGGGGGGCGGGGTGGCGAGCCCATTTCCTTGCGGGCAGGGGGCGGCCCGGTGGACGTTTCCCCGGCGCAACCCCTGGATCGCCGGGCTGGCGCGGGCCGTCGTGGTGGTCCAGGCCGGCCTCGGCAGCGGGACGCTGCACACCGCCCGGGCGGCGCTGGCCAGCCAGACGCCCGTCTTCGTGGTGCCGGGGCCCTTCGACAGCCCCCTCCACGCCGGCTGCCACGCCCTGGTGGCCGAGGGGGCTCGCCTGTTGACGGCGGTGGACGGGTGGTGCGATGAGGCGCGTCCCGCCGAGCGGGTGGCGCGGTCGCCGGCCTTCGGCCAGGCACTGTGGCGGGCGTGCGCGACCGAGGCGCGTCCGCTGGCCGAGCTGGCGGCGGCGGCGGGGTTGACGGCCGGCGAGGCGATGGCCCAGGCCACCGCCCTGGAGCTGGCCGGCTGGCTGAGATCCGCGCCCGGGGGACGCTACGCCCGGGCGCAGCCGGAGGAGGCGTGATGACGCCCGTGAACGTGGTGGGTGGGGGCCTGGCCGGGTGCGAGGTGGCGCTGCAGCTCGCCCGCCGTGGGGTGCCGGTGCGGCTCTTCGAGATGAAGCCCCTGCGGCGGACGCCGGCCCAGGTGACGGATCACCTGGCCGAGCTGGTCTGCAGCAACAGCTTCCGCAGCGCCAACGTGGCCAACGCCATCGGTCTCTTGAAGTGGGAGATGCGCCACACCGGGAGCGCCATCCTCGAGGCCGCCGACGTCGCCGCGGTGCCGGCGGGAGACGCGCTGGCGGTGGATCGCGATGTCTTCGCCGCCGAGGTGACCCGCGCCATCGAGGGCTGCCCCCAGATCGAGGTGGTGCGGTCGGTGGTCGAGGCCATCCCCACGGGCCTCACGGTCGTCTGCACGGGCCCGCTCACCGATCCGGCCCTGGCCCAGGCCATCGCGGCACGCGCCGGTCGGGAGAGCCTGTACTTCTATGACGCCATCGCGCCCATCATCGACGCCGACAGCATCGACTGGGACGTGGTGTGGCGGCAGAGCCGCTACGACAAGGGGGACGGGGCCGACTACGCCAACGCGCCCCTGAGCGCCGAGGACTACCACGCCTTCATCGAGGCGGTGGCGGCCGGCGAGAAGGTGGTGCCCCGCGCCTTCGAGGAGGCGAAGTACTTCGAGGGCTGCCTGCCCATCGAGGTCATGGTGGAGCGCGGCCCCAAGACCCTGGCGTTCGGTCCCTTGAAGCCGGTGGGGCTCACTGATCCCCGCACGGGCCGTCGGCCCCACGCCGTCGTGCAGCTGCGCATGGAGAACAAGGAGGGCACGGCCTGGAACCTGGTCGGCTTCCAGACCCGGCTCAAGTACCCGGAACAGAAGCGGATCTTCCGCATGATCCCGGGGCTGGAGCGCGCCGAGTTTCTCCGGTTCGGCAGCGTGCATCGCAACACCTACCTGCACGCGCCCACGCTGCTGGCCGACGCGCTGCACTGGCACGACGACCCGGACCTGTACTTCGCCGGCCAGATCACGGGCGTCGAGGGCTACGTGGAGTCGACCGCCTGCGGGCAGCTCATCGCCTGGCATGTGCTGGCCCGGCTGCGGGGCGTGGAGGCGCCGCTGCCGCCGGCCACCACCGCCTTCGGCGCGCTGCGGCGCCACCTGCGGGCGGACGGGATGCACGGCGGCTACAGCCCCAGCAACCTGAACTGGTCGCTCTTCGCCGAGATCGACCGCCGCAAGGGCGAGGGGAAGGGCGACAAGCGGGCCCGCCTGGCCGAGCGCGCCCAGGCCGATCTAGCGGCGTGGTGGGCGGAGGCGGCGCCTCGCCTCGGCGAGTGACCGAAACTGGCCCCGCACGCCCGTCGGCGTTAGCAGGCTGTTGAAATGAGCGGACCGAGCACTCGGCGAGTGCGAGTGGGCCAGATGCAAGGAGGAAGACCGCAGGCAATACTGAGTATTGTCGAGGACTTCTGACGACGCAGCAGATGGCCCGCGCGCGCCGTCGATGCGACGGGAGCTTTTTTCAACATCCTGCTAGCGTGAGGCATGGACGACTTCCGCGATCACCTGGCTGCCGAGCGCCGGCTCAGTCCCCGGACGGTGGACGGCTACCTGCGCGATCTGGCTGATTTCACAGAGTTTCTGGTCGAGCGGGGCGGTGCCTTCGATCCCGCCGGGGTGGATCGGGCGGCGGTCCGCGCGTGGCTGCTCGCCCTGTACCGCCACGACCTCCAGGCGCCCACCATCGCGCGCAAGCTCGCCGCCGTACGGTGCTACTACCGGTTCCTGATCCGGCGTGGGGATCTGCAAGCGGATCCGACGCGCGGGGTGCGCTCCCCCAAGCTGCCGAAGCGAACGCCGCGGTTCCTGTCGCCCGACGACGCCGCCCGGCTGGTGGAGGCGCCAGCGGACGCCGGCGTGGGCGCCACGCGGGATCGCGCCGTCCTCGAGCTGCTCTATGGCGCCGGCCTGCGCGTCGGCGAGGTGGAGGGGCTGGATCGTGGGGCGGTCTCGCTGGGCGAGGGGACCATCCGGGTGACCGGGAAGGGGAACAAGACCCGCGTCGTGCCGCTCGGGCGCACGGCGCTCACCGCGTTGCAGACGTGGCTTCACCGGCGCCCCGAGCTGGTGCAGCCCGGCAGCGATCCGCCGGCCCTCTTCCTGAGCAACCGGGGCAACCGCCTCAACAGCCGGGCCATCCAGCGGCTCGTCGCCACCTGCCGTCCCGCCTGCCAGGAGGCCGGCGCGACGCCGCACTGGCTGCGTCACGCCTGCGCCAGCCACATGCTCGGCAGCGGGGCGGATCTGCGCAGCATCCAGGAGCTCCTGGGGCACGCCCGCCTCTCGACGACGCAGCGCTACACCCATGTGAGCGTCGAGACGCTGATGTCGGCCTACGACAAGGCGCACCCGCGGGCGCACCGGGCTCAGTCGCCGGCGTCGGTGGCCCCGGCGTCGGGGGGGCCGGCGTCGGGCGGCGGGGGCGGCGGGGGCTCCGCCAGGGCGCTTGACCATGAGACCGTTCGCCCCGGAGGCGCGGCCCGGTAGGCGCCGTAGAGGGGGCAGGGCCGCGTGCGGTGGTCCGCCAGGCTCTGCACCCCATCGCACCGCAAGATGGTGACCTGGGCGTAGGTGCCCGCCTCACCCGGCGGCAGCGCCAGATCGGCGAGGCCCTCGGGCAGCGCGGGCACGCGCACCGAGGGCAACCGTGCGGAACCAAAGAAGATCCACGTCACCTGCCGGTCCCCGGCGCGCCACGAGAGCTCGACGCGGGCGGCGTCGCCGGCGGCCGGTGAGCGCGCCTGCCACTCCACCGTGGGCCGGCCGCCCTCCTGATCGAGGACGAGGAGGGTAGCGGGAATGGCCGGCACCGTCGCGTCCAGATCCACCGTGAGCTCGGCGGGGAGGGCGGCGAAGTAGCTGCGCCAGCCGCGGGCGGCCCGATCGCGCGCCCGGCCGTCGGCCAGGTCGATGCCGATCTCGGTGTAGGGGGCGAAGCCTTCGGGGACCCGGAGGTTGGTGGCGTCGGCGTCGGCCGTGATCGGCAGGCCGGGGCCCGTGCCGAAGGGGGCGACGTCGTAGGGGCGGGCGCTCGCGAGCAGGCGCGCCTCGGCCGACTGGACCGTGAGCTTCACGGTCTGCCAGCGGTCTTCCCAGGGGCCGAAGGTGGGGCGCTCCTGGGCATCGTCCGCGGGGACGGGATCGTCGGCGCCGGCCCAGGCCACCGGCCGGCCATCCGCGCGGCGGGCGATGGCCAGCGTCCGCACCCGGCTGCGGCCGTCGATGCAGCGCTCGGTGACGGCGATGCTGCGATCGCGCCCCATGAACCAGGGATCGCAGGTGGCCGCCTCGCAGCGCTGCTCAACGCAGCCGTTGCTGGCGACGTAGCCCTCGGCGCCCTCCCGCCGGGAGCCGAGCCGCAGGAGCATGCTGGTCATCCGCTCGCCCGCGGGCGCCGGGTGCGAGACCGGCAGCTCCTCGCCCGGCTGGACGTCGGCGAGCGTGATGAGCCAGGCCTGGGCGATGCCGTCGGTGACCTCGTCGAGGGCGACGGTGAGGGCGTCCCCAGGCTCGACCGGGACGGCCAGCCGGCCGGCCTCGGGCACCAGCCTCGGCTCCTCGGCGCCCTCGCCCCCCGGGTGGCGTACGACCCAGGCGCCCGGCGACGTCACCACCACGGCGGTCGGGCCCTCGGCGTCCTCGGTGCGCGCATCCTGGGGGCCCGCGTCGAAGACCACGGGGACGCGGGTGTCGCTCCCCCCGTCGGGCGCCGCCCCGTCGGCGGTGTTCGGCGGCCGGTAGGGGGTGGGCCCCTCCAGATCCACCAGCAGCGAGCACCCGCCGAGGGCGGCGGTCAGGAGCAGGAGGCAGCGCATGGCTCCAGCATACGGCCGACGGCGCGGTCGCGTCGACGGCTCGGGCGAGCGCCGCCTCACCGCAGGAACAGGCTGGCCGGGATGGACAGAATCACGAACAGTATCAGGGTGTTGCCGACGGCACGCAGGCGCGAGAGGCGGTGCAGCGTGCGCAGGGCCAGGGCGGTGAGGCCGAAGGACCAGAGCAGCGTGAGCGGCCCGGTCACCCGCACGGCCTCCGTCAGCCCGAGCTGCCCGTTGAAGCCGTACACCACGAGGTCGGGGATGACGAAAGTGACCGTGGCCGGCACCGCCAGGGTGAAGCCGAGGACACCGAGGGAGGCGCCGATGGGGCTGCGCTGGCCACAGAGGACATGCACCACCTGGCCGCCGCCGAGCCAGAGGAGCAGCAGCAGCGGCAAGGCGTAGAAGCTGGCCGCGCGGTAGAAGCTGCTCGGGGGAAACGGCAGCCAGCGCTGGAAGGTCGGGGCGCGATCGTCGCTGGCCAGCCAGGCGAAGAGCAGCGCCCAGAGCACCCCCAGGATGAAGACCGCGGCGCCGGCGCGGCGGGGCGCCGGCCGGGCGCTCAGGGCGGCGAACGTCTCGCGGGGGGCGAAGATGGTGCCCAGCCAGTCCTCCCGCAGGCGGCCTCCGGTGGGGCGAGCGGGGGGACCCGCCAGGCGGCGCAGACCCTTCATGGCTGGCCTCCCGACCGCAGCCGGGCGCGCAGGGCCGCCGCGGCGGGGGCAGGTTCTCCCGGTGGTGCAGCCAGAGCTGCCGCTCGAAGGCCGGCCCCATGACGGGCTGGATCACCAGCGTCCCGCGCGCCACCTCGTCGGCCACCGCCACCTCGCTGATGAGCGCCCGGCCGACGCCCGCCTCCACATGGGCCTTGATGGCCGCGATGCTGCCCAGCTCCATCACCACCTCGGCATCGGGGAAGTACCGGTGGACGAGCGCCCGGGTCGGCGAGGGCGCCGAGAACGCCACGAACGGCGCCGCCTCCGCCGCGACGCCGGGGGCGGCCACCACGACGAGCCGGTCGCGCCGCCAGGGCTCGCTGCCCTCATCCGTCAAGATGGCCAGGTCCAGCTCGCCCTGGTCGACCAGCGCCCGCAGATCGGCGGTGAATCCCTCGCGCAGCAGCAGGCGGATGCCGGGGTGCTCGGCGCGGAAGGCGGCCAGCAGCGGGGGCAGCAGGCAGGTGCAGGCCGTGTGGCCGGCCCCCAGCCGGACCTCGCCGGCGCTCAGCTCGAGGATCTCGCGGATGGCCCGGCGCCCGTCCTCGACGGCGGCCAGCGCCGCGCGCGCCCGGGGCAGCAGGGCCTGACCCGCCGCCGTCAGCGCCGCACCCTGGCGGCCCCGGTCGAACAGGCGAGCGTCGAACCAGCGCTCCAGGCGCTGGATCGAGGCCGTCAGGGCCGGCTGGCTCAGGTGGGCGTGGCGCGAGGCCGCCGTGAAGGTGCCGTGCTCCGCGACCAGGACCAGGTGGTGCAGCTCGTCCAGCATCGCGCCACCCTACCTGCGACGGGCCGTCATGACGAGACGATGATGGGGTGCGGATGCGTGGATGACCCGCTGGCCGCCGGACGGGCCTACACTGTCGGCGTCACTCACCACGGAGATCCCATGCGCGCCACGCTCCTGCTCGCCCTCTTCGCCTCCCTGACCGCCTGCGGCGGTGCCGCCGCCTACCGCGCCGAGGCCCCCGCGGCCGCTGGCCCCCGGCTGCCCGAAGGTCGGGTCCTCATCCGCACCGCTCGCCTGACGATCGAGGTCCCCGACGAGACCGACTTCGAGCCCACCCTGGACCGCATCGAGAAGGTCGCCGCCGATCTGAAGGGCTATGTCTCCAGCCGCGGCCGCGAGTCCATCGACGTGCGCATCCCCGCGCCCCAGCTCGACCAGGCCCTCGGCCAGGTCGGTGCCTTCGGGGAGGTGACCTACCGCGACGTCCGCGTCCAGGACGTCACCGCCGAGACGCTGGACCTGGAGGTCCGCATCGGGAACCTGAAGACGCTGCGAGGCCGCCTCCAGGCCCTGGTGGAGAAGGCCGATCAGGTGGCCGATCTGCTGGCGCTGGAGAAGGAGCTGGCCCGGGTCTCGGCGGATCTGGAGAGCCTGGAGGCCCGGCAGCGGGTCATCCAGCGGGACGTCGCATACTCGGCGCTCTCGATCTCGCTGGAGGAGAACGTGAGCCCCGGACCCTCGGCTGGATCCTACGGGCTCTACCTCGGCGTGAAGTGGCTGTTCGTCTGGGATTGAGGCGTTGCGCAGATTATCGATTTGATTTCCAGTGGGTTACAGGCCACCCAGCAAGCCAGTCGGCTCCTCCGTCGGGTGCGAGCAGGGGCAGCGGCGTCGGCGGGAGGGACGCCCGCGTCCGGGCAGCCGGCGGCGCGTCGTCTGCGGCCTCGCGGCCAGCTCGGCCAGGGCGAGGTCGCAGAGCTTACACCCCCGAGGCCCAGCCCCAGGGCCAGGGTGACCGGCACCGGCTCCGCTCCGCCCGCGCCAGCGGTGGCGCGTTCGCCCCGGCGGCGGCATCGACCGTGTGGCGCACACAGAGCCCGGCAGGCGTCTCGGCCAACAGCCGGGTCGCGCTCGCTTCGGACAGCAGGGAGAGGTCGACGACGTCTCGGCCACGGCGATCGCGGTGGGTCAGCAGCGCTCCGACCGGCGGGCGCACGTCAGCCGGACAGGGCGTCCAGATCGGGAGCGGGACAGGCATGACGTTCCTCCTCGCGGATGCCCACACCGTACCGCACCCACCGCCGAGGCGCAACCACCGCCTGTGGGCCCCGTGGGGCGGCCGAGGGGATGTCACCTGAAGGCGACACCGGCGGGGCCTGCCCTCGCGCTCGATGGCCGAACGAGGAGCCCCATGCACGCCTGCGCTCTCTTGACCCTGGCCGTGCTGGGCTGCGCGCGTCCGCCGGCGGCGGACGCCGCGCCGGGCTGGCTGCAGAGCACCTGGTGGCCGACAACCGGGATCAGCGCGAGCGCGATCCGGCGGCGTCGGCGCAGAAGCTGGCGAAGCTCGCCAGCGAGCCCTTCACCTGGCTGCGCGGCACCAACGGGCAGTTCGTCCGGGACCTGCTGGAGCGGGCCGTGGCACCGGCCGACGCGCTTCATGACCGCCGCCGCGGCCCGCCGTCTGATCTGGGCGACGCGCACCTGGAGAACGTCGGCACGTTCCACGCAGGCGGCGTGCGCCTGGTGGCTGACTTCAACGACTTCGACGCCGCCACCTTCGGCCCCTACCACCTCGACGTCTGGCGGCTGTGCGCGAGCGTGGGGGTGGCCCTGCAGAGGCGCCGGCGGCCGAGCTGCGGGTTCGCTGGATGGTGGCCGTGGCCGCACAGCTACGCGGTCGGATCGCGCGGATCGCCGCAGGGGGGCGTGCCGGTGGCCGAGAGGACGAGTCGACGGATCGGTGCTGCCAGGATCTGTGCGCCAGGCCCGCCGCGATGGCGGGGAGGTGGGCCTCACCACCAACACGCGCATCGTCGACGGCCGGCGGGTCACCTTCGTGGGAGGTGGAGCCCCCGGCGAATCTTCATCGAGTACGCGCTGGTGGCGCCGACCCCGGCCGAGCGCCGGGAGGTGGAGGCGCGCTGCGCACCTGGCGGTCGAGCCTGGTCGACCCCGCCCGGGTGCCGGCGGTGCGGCTCAAGGACCTGGTCCGGCGCCTCGGCGCGGGCGTCTCGAGCTACCCGCTGCCCCGCTACTACGCCCTGCTGGAGGTCCCACCGCCGCCGTCGAGGACGACACCCTCATCGGCTTGCAGGAGGCCACGGATCCGGTGGCGCTGCCCGGCACGTCGAGGTGGTCCCGCGGCCGCGCCCGGACGAACGCCGATCGGGTCGTGGCGCTGCAGCGCCGCCTCCAGGCCTGGCTGGACGACGATCCGCCCTCCGGCAGCGCGGTGCTGCCACCCTCCTTCCCGCGTCCGGGCGCGGGACGGCTACCAGAAGAACCTCTCGGTGGCGCGGCTCCGGGCGCGCTTCTTCGACGGCGAGTGGAGCGCCTCGGATCTGGAGGCCATGCTTTGCGTTCATCGGGCGGCTCCTCGCCCGGGCGCACGCAGGCGCTCTGAGGAACCGACGGTGCGCTGGGCGGGCCGGTGATCGCCGCCGCGCTCCACGGCGGAGCGGACGCCTTCGCGGAGGAAGCGGCGGCGTTCGGCTACGCCTACGCTCAACAGATTCTCAGTGATTTCAATGTCTTCCAGGACCTGTTCGCCGAGCTGGGTCCCTCGCTGCGGGACGCTGATCCGTGATGCGCTCTCATCCTCCTGCTTCAGCCGGCCGGGTCGCTCGATGTGGCCCTGGGGCTCGACAATGCACCACGCGGGATCTGGGCGGCGTCCGCGCGTCGGCCTTCGAGGTCGGGCAGGCGGGCTTCGGCGGTCAGCTGCACCTCGGTGGCTTCGACGCCGAGGTGCGCTTCGAGACGGCGCGCTCGGCACGTCCGCAGAGCCTGCAGGGGGTCGACGGCGACTCGCTGATCGTCCGGGCCCGCCGAATCCGCGTGGGCACCCGCCAGGCGCTGGGGCCCATCACCCTGGAAGCGCAGGCCGGGCTGGTCGGCGACGGGTTCGTCGAGGCCGTGGAGCGGGAGACGACCTCCGCGACCTGGCCCCGCTCTCGGCCCAGCAGGCCGGTCTGCTGGATCCGACCGACGCCGGGGCCCGCCTGCGGCTCAGTGGGCTGGAGGATCGGGTGGCCCTGGAGATCGGCGTCGCCAACGGGGAGGGGCCGCGGGAGGTGGAGCAGAACGACAGCACCAACTTACGACCCTGGTGGTGGAGGGTCCCCCTGGCGGGCGCTCTCTTCCGCGCGCCGGCCGAGGTCCGCCTGGTGGCTGCCTGGCGCGACGGGTCGCGAAGGGGCGGCGCCGTCCAGGACGACCGGCTGGGAGCGGCGGTCACGATCCGGGGCGGCCCGGGCGTGGGGGCGCGTTCGTCCAGGCCATGGGGTTTGAGGGCCGGTCCGATCGGCAGGTGGACGACCTGGATCTCTGGGCCAACGCCACGGTCGTCCCCGGCTGGGGCGGCGTGCTGGGCGGGCTCACCTGGACCACGCTCGATTCGTCGGCCAGCGACGGGGCCCGGCGGCAGCTCGAGGCCGGAGTCTACCTGGATCCGGCTCCGCCGGGCGGCCCAGCGCGTGCGCTGGTACATCACCTGAGCGCAAGATCAGACTCGGCGCCGACGCGGCGGCCGTCACCCCCGAGGCGGCCCACGAAGACCGACTTCTCCTCCGCGTGGCGCTGGCGGGCGCGGCGGACCTGGGAGGCAAGCCATGAGGGTCCAGACGACGCTGCTGCTGGTGGCGATCGCCGGGTGCAGCAACACCCGCAACGAGCAGCAACCAGGCGTCCGCATTGGGGATTCCGACGCGGCGGTGCCGGGCGGCGCCCCCCTGCCGGCGGTGGTCGACCACCTCGTCCTCAACGAAGTCTCCCCCGCGGAGGACTTCATCGAGCTGTACAACCGGGGCCCGTCCATCCGGCTCGAGGGCTGGTCCGTCGTGGACGCGGCCTATGTGGCCGACGATCCGGCCACCGGGGATCACCGGTGGGTGCTCAGCCCGGTGACGCTCGCCCTCGGCGGCCGCCTGCTGGTCGCGGATCTGCCGTTCGGCCTGGGCCAGGCCGACGCCGTGCGGCTGCTGGACCCGTGGGGGCGGGAGGTGGACGCAGTGGCGTGGACGGCGGAGGAGTCGGCTGCGGATCTGTGCCGGCTGCCCGACGGCGCCGGACCGTTTCAGGCCTGCGCGCCGACGCCCGACCAGGCCAACGCGCCCTGGGTGCCGGGCCCCCGGTGCGGGGACGACCACGCCGACGCCGACGAGCGCTGCGACGGGCGCGACCTGGGGGGGCAGATCTGCGAGGATCTCGGCCGCAGCGCCGGCCAGCTCCAGTGCGCGGCGGACTGCCAGTCCTTCCTGACGGCGGCGTGCGGGCCGCCCGTAGCGACGCTGACCCTGGTCCTCAACGAGATCACGTCCGCGGGCGACGACGCCATCGAGCTGTACAACCCGGGCCCGGAGGGCGTGGACCTGGGGGGCTGCAGCGTCGCAGATGCGGGCTACGAGCCCGGCGATCCGGCCACGGAGGACGCCCGGTTCGTCCTCCCCGCCGGGCGCCTGGAGGCCGGCGGCCTGCTCGTCCTGCGCAAGGACGTGGACCATGGCTTCGGGCTGGGCGGTTCGGACACGGTGCGGCTGTATGACCCAGCGGGCGTGCTGCTCGACGAGACGACCTGGCCCGAGGACGCGGCCCGGACGTCGTGGTGCCGGCTTCCGGATGGCGATGGCGCGTTTTCCTCCTGTGAAGTCGCGACCTTCGGGTCCCTCAACGCCGGGCCGCCGCCCGGGCGGTGCGGAGACGGGCGGCTGGATCCGGGCGAGGCATGCGATGGCCCGGTGGACGCCCGCTGCAGCGACTTCGGCTTCGACGGGGGCGAGCTCGCCTGCGCCGAGGACTGCAGCGAGGTCCGGACGGACGCCTGCACACGGCGGCCGGTCGTGGTCATCAACGAGGTGTGCTCCAGCGGGGACGACGCCATCGAGCTGCACAACCGCAGCGCTCAGGCCGCGGATCTGGCGGGCTGGGCGGTGGCCGACGCCGACTACGATCCCGACCAGGCCGAGGCCACCGCCGACCACCTGCACCGGCTCTCGGGGACGCTGGGTCCGGGGGCCTGGCGGGTGCTGCGCAAGGGTGAGGACCACGCGTTCGGCCTGGGCGCAGTCGACAGCGTGCGGCTGCTGGACGCCGAGGGCCGGGTGGTGGACGAGACGGCCTGGGAGGAGGGCGACGCCGCGGTGTCATGGTGCCGCCTGCCCGACGGCGAGGGACCGTTCATGGCCTGCGACGAGGCGACGCTGGGGGGTCCCAACCGCTGACGTGGCTGGCGACCCGACCAGGTGCCGGTCGCCCCGGCCGCCACTCAGCCGCGGAGGCGCTCGGAGTGGTGCTGGGTCATGTTGTTGGTGTTGACGTTGGTCACCCGCACCGTGACGCCGGGGACCTGGAGCATGCTGCGCACGGTGCCGCCCGCCGAGGGGTGCAGGTAGCGGTGGTTGTTGGTGCCGATGACCGGCCCCGTGGTGCGGTCGTTGTCACTCCAGGGCTTCACCATCACCTGGCACTTGTGGCCAACCTTGCGAAACTCCACGTATTCCCCGATGTTCGACCGCAGGTTGACGCCCCGGATGGCGCCGTTGAAGCCCACCGCGGCCGCGAAGGCCCTCAGCTCGCCAATCCAGCCATCCCGGGGGGTGCCGGTGTAGCCCCGTCGACCGACGTGGGTCACGCCGTAGAGGCGGGTGATGTCGCTGCGGAAGAAGTGCTGGTTGTACCAGCCGGCAAACGTCGCGGCCTTGCCGGCCCACTCCGTGTTGCCGGAGCCACCCAGGTTGTGCAAGCCGAACAGGCCGTTGTTCGTCACGAAGACGATGGCCATGCAGCTGTCGATGGAGGGAAACCCGAGGGTCGTGGGGTCGTACCCCAGCTCGCGCTCATTCAAGTAGACGGCCAAGTGGACCTCCTGGGAGCTGCCCGGACGGGCAGAGCTAGACGTGGAGCGGCAGCGCCGCGGGCCAGCGGTTCTGGACCGGGCGGCCGACGTAGACGCCGGAGCCGAAGTGAATCGTGAGGCGGCCCGCCTGGCTGGACAGGTAGCCCATCCCCGTCAGCGAGCGCGTGATGGCGCTCTGGGCCCCCCCGATCGAGGCGAGGTGGCCGGGGTTGATGGGCGTGAACTGCCCCGTGCGCGCCGAGTTTTCGAAGATCGTGCGGTAGACGTCGGGGCAGGCGGCCTTGAAGCAGGCCCGGTGGTGCTCGTTGACCCAGTACGACGTCTTCCCGCCCGCCACGTAGGCGTTCATGTTGGCGGTCTTGGCGAAGTCGCGCCGGCCGAGGCCGAGGCCCACCAGGCGCGCGCCGATGCCGCTGCTGTCGCGGTACTGGTGGCCCTGGACGGCCAGGCGGACCTCCGCGTACGCCTGCGCCATGGCCAGCGCCGACACATAGGCGGGCGCGGGGATGCTGCGAAACGGGCTGCCAAAGTGGCGGAGGAAGGCCACGGCGAGGTTGCGGCTGATGTTCGCCTCGGGGGTCATCGCGACGCCCGAGCGGCCCATCACCTGCTCGTTGTGCTTGCCGGGCATGGGCAGGAAGCAGGTGGTCGTCACGGAGGGATCCGCGATGATCATGCGCGACATGTCCTGGGGCGCGAAGGAGCGGCGCTCCTCGTTCATGGCCAGGATCGCGATGTAGTTCTTCACTGACGGCGGCAGGCGGCGGGTGTCATCCATCACCACCCCCGCGTCCTGCCCGGCCACGGGATCGAGCCCGATGATGTTGCACTCGATGGAGTTGCCGAAGACCTCGTAGAGCTTGTTGGCGATGCGGATGCTGGTGACGCCGCCGCGGCTCCAGCCGGCCATGTTCACGGTGGTGACGTCGTACAGGCCGTCGAACTTGAGGGACTGGATGAGGTGCACCGTGCGCTGGACGTTCTCGTCCCAGCCGACCCCGGCGATGTTGCCCGCGAGGGCGGAGCGACCGCCGCCGGCCTGGCCGGCGAAGCCCCGGGCGAAGTCGGAGCGGGCCCGGCCCGCCTGGCCCTTGCCCAGCTTGACCTGCTCGTCGTTGCGCATCCGGCCGGTCATGGGGTTGACCTCGCTCGGCAGCGCGATGCCGCCGGAGGTGCTGCCGGGGCCCTCGTTGATGATGTGGTTGCCCGCGACGATCTGGCCGTTCTGCATGCGGGCTTCCTGGCCATCGACGTTGGTGTGCAGCCAGCCGATCAGCTCGTTGGCCTCGACGCCCTTGGCCCGGTTGAAGCCGGTCCCGTGGTTGAAGATGGTCAAGACGGCCATGCCGCGTCCTCCGAGGTAGGTCCAGGTGCTCGAAGGTGGACGAGTGTGTCGCCGGGTGGCAACGCCAAAAGTGTCGGCGCGAGCATCCCCCGTCGCGATCGGAGTTTTCTCGCCTTCGTCCGAACCTCCGCGGGACATGGATCACTCAGGGGTGCGACCGTGAAGTCTGCGGTGAAGTGGGTTGGGAGCAGGTGAGAGACGACGTGCACGGCTGGGTGGAGGCCTACGGGGCGCGGCTGTACCGGGCGGCCGCGGTCAAGGCGTCCCCGGAGGAAGCGGCAGATCTCTGTCAGGAAGTGTTCCTGGTGGCTGCCGGCGCCCGCTTCGAGGGCCGCTCGTCCCCGTACACCTGGCTGTATGGCATCCTCCACAACCTGGTGCGCGAGCGCCGCCGCCGTCGGGGCGGGCCGGTGGAGGCCCCCGCGCTGGCCGTGGTGACGCCGGAGGCCAGCCTCGCGGCGCGGGAGGGGGCCGCGCGGGTGCGGGCCGCCGTGGCGCGCCTGCCCGAGGCCCAGCGTGACGTCGTGTCGCTCTTCTACCTGGAGGAGCTCTCCGTCCAGGCCGTCGCCGAGGCGCTCAAGCTGCCGGAAAACACAGTCAAGTCGCGGCTTTTCGCTGCGCGGGCCGCCCTGCGGAGGGCGCTGGTGGAGCCGTGATGACCTGCGATGACGTCCAGTCGGCCCTGCCCGCCCTGGTGACGGGCCTCCTGCCGCCCGCCCAGGTGGCGACGATCGAGGCCCACGCCGCCGGGTGTCCCGCCTGCCAGGCGGCCATCGAGGCCGAGCGCGCGCTGGAGGGGCAGCTGCGCGACGCCCTGCGGCTGCCCGTCCCGGGGGATCTGACGCGGCAGCTCCATGCCGCGCTGCCCCGCCGCCGTCACCCCTGGCTGGCGCTGGCGGTGGCCGCCGCCGCGGGCCTGGCGCTCGGCGTCTTCTGGCCGCGGCCGGCGCCCGGACCCTGGGCGGTGGCGGGGGAGGGTCGTGCGGTCGGCGGGCGTCGATCGCCCCATCGGCGCGGCGACCCGGCTCGTCGCGGGCGATCGGGTCGCCGCGGCGGCGGGGGGCCTGACCCTCGCCTCGGCCGAGCTGACCCTGCGCCTCGGCCCCGGCGCCAGCGTGACCCTCGGTCCCCGGATCAAGCTGCACCGCGGCAGCCTCCTGGCCACCGGGGCCACCACCATCGAGACCCCCGCCGCCGAGATCGTCAGTGATGGCGGTACCTTTCGCGTCGCGCTCGATGCCGACGCCCGGAGCGAAGCCATGCACCCAGCCCTCAGCCACCTCGCGACCGCCGCCGCCGCCGCCGCGACGACCTTCCTGCTCGTGCGCGCCCTCGACGGGGACGCCACCGTGCGCAACGCGGCCGGGACGACCCGCGTCGCGGCCGGCGAGGCCGGCGTGGTCAGCGCCGGCGAGGCGCCGCGCGTGCCCGCGGCGGGAGACGACGACCCGCTGCGGGAGCGGCTGGCGCAGCGCGATGACACCATCGTCCGGCTGAAGGCGAAGATCCGGGAGCTGGAGCGGGTGGCCCGCACCGGGGACGTGGCGCCCCGCGCGCCGGCCGAGGTGGAGGCCGCCGTGCGGGCGCTCGCCAAGGAGATGGGCATCAACGCCTACACCTTCCTCACCCCGGACGCTGCCCTCATGAAGGAGCTGGCGGCGCTGGGTCCCGAGGGGATCAAGATCCTCAGCGCGATGCTGCGGTCGGGCACGGACGACGAGCGGTTCGTGGCGGCGGCGATGCTCGAGAAGCTGGGCGATCCCAGCGCGGTGCCGGCGCTCGCGGACCTGCTCTTCGATCCGAAGAACGACAACACGCTGCTGCAGCGGATGGCCTCCCACGCCATGGCCATCATCGGCGGCGAGGAGGCCGTCGGTCCCCTGGAGCGGGTGCTCGAGGGTGAGATGGAGTGGGGCATCAAGGCCAACTCGGCCTTCGGCCTGGCCCAGATGGGGCGGGAGTCGGGCATCGACTGGATGCTGGAGACGTACACGAACGCCAGCGATCCGACGGTGGCGGCCGCGCTGCTGCCGGCCATGGCGGAGGTGGGCGATCCCAGCTATCTGCCGGTCTTTCATCGCATTCTCCAGGAGGAGTCGGAGTACTCGAAGCGGTACGTGGCCCTGCACGGCATCACCAAGACCGGCAGCCGCGAGAGCCTGCCGGTGCTCCAGGCCATCATCGACGACCCGAAGGCCGATCGCGCGCTGGTGACGGCGGCCCAGAAGGCGCTCGGCGAGATCAGCGGCGAGTAGCCCGCGTGATCCGGTGTGCGATCAGCACGGGGGCGCACGGCCAGTCACGCGGTGAAGGGCCGAATTCTGTCGAAGTTTCATGGGGTTGCTGGCACGTGCCTTGAAGTGCCGGGGGGCGTCGCTGACCCCCTGGAGCTCGCCCATGACCACCCGCTTGCCAGGCCTCGCCCTGCTCGTCGCCCTGCTCGCCGCCTGCAACCCCAACCCCGAGGCCCAGGCCGACCGCCCGGATGCCGCCACGGGCGCCGGCGGCGACCTGCAGGGCCCCCCGGTGACCTGGACGACGACGGCGTGCCCGACGACGCCGACAACTGTCCGCGCGCCGCCAACCACGGCCAGTCCGACTTCGACGGCGACGGGGTGGGGGACGCCTGCGACGACTGCCCCGAGCACGCCGATCCCGCCCAGGTCGACACCGACGGCGACGGGGCGGGGGACGCGTGTGACGCCTCGGATGCCGATGGGGACGGCGTCTTGGACGCCGAGGACGACTGCCCGGCCGTGGCCGATCCCGCCCAGGCGGACGCCGACGACGATGGGGTGGGGGACGCCTGCGACAACTGCCCCGACCAGCCCAACCACGGCCAGGCCGACGGCGACGGGGACGGCATCGGCGACGTGTGCGAGCGCGCGGGCGACGACGATGGCGACGGCCAGCAGGACATCGAGGACAACTGCCCCCGCGTCGCGAACCCCACCCAGACCGACGGCGACGACGACGGCGTGGGGGACGCCTGCGACAACTGCCCCGACGCGCCCAACTTCAGCCAGGCCGACGCCGACGGCGACGGCGTCGGCGACGCCTGCGACGCGGGCCCGGACGCGGACGGCGATGGCGTGCCGGACGCCGACGACAACTGCCCCGCGGTGGCCAACCCCGACCAGGCGGATGCGGACGGGGACGGCTTCGGCGACGCCTGCGAGGGTGGCCCGGGCGACGCGGACGGCGACGGCGTCCCCAACGACCAGGACAACTGCCCGGGGGTCGCGAACCCCGACCAGCGCGACAGCGACGGGGACGGCGTCGGTGACGCCTGCGCCGCGGCCCCCCGGGACACGGACGGGGATGGCATCCCCGATGGCCGCGACAACTGCCCGCGGGTCCGCAACCCCGACCAGCGCGACAGCGACGGGGACGGCACCGGGGACGCCTGCGCCGGGATGGCGGGTCCGGACGGCGACGAGGACGGCGTCGCCGATGCCCGGGACAACTGCCCGCGCGTGCGCAACCACAACCAGCTCGACTCCGACGGCGACGGCCAGGGGGACGCCTGCGATCCCCCCGGTCCGCGGACGCGCGTGGATGTCTCGGCGACCTGGGCCGGGGAGAACGCCGACGTCGATCTGCACCTGGTCGATCCGCGGGGGAGCTGGTTCACCGACGCTGACCTGTGGGTGGGCAACCCCGAGCCGATCTGGGCGGCGCCCGGCATCACGCAGATCGGGGTGGCGGCGCCCGGCCCGGAGGCCCTGGTGGCGGAGGCCCTGCCGCCGGGGGTGTACCTCATCGGCGCCACGTACAAGCCCACGGTCGAGGGGGATCGGGCGCCCGGGGCCCAGGTCCAGATCACCGTGCAGTGCGGGGGCCGGCGGACCGATCTGGGGCCTGGCAGCCTCACCGCCCCTTTCCTCAATGGTCTTGAGGGGTTCGACATCTGGCAGGCGGCCACGCTGCGCCTGCCCGAGTGCACCGTGACGCCCCTGCCGGCGGCCAGCCAGCGCGCCACGGGCGTCTGCCCGCTGGGGGTCTGCCTCTCGTGCCAGGGCTGCCAGCGCGGCGTCTGCGCCGGCGCGCAGTGCCCCAACAGCACCTGCGATCTGCGCACGGGCGCCTGCATCGACCCCTGCGCGGGCCTCGACTGTGGTCCGGGGGGCGCCTGCGATCCCTATGACCTGGTGTGCCGGGAGGTCGGGCTCGGCCAGTGCGACCCGTGCGAGAGCGACGTGGAGTGCACGGCGGACGGCACGCGGGCCTGCCTGGTCAACCACGTGAACGACGAGACCTTCTGCGCGCGCCCGTGCGGCGGCGCCCGCGACTGCGACGCTGGCTACGAGTGCCTGCGCATCGACGACGACCGCACCTTCTGCATCCCGCCCCACTCCACCTGCGTGGATCGGTGCGCCGACGTCCGCTGCCCGCCCGACCAGATCTGCGATCCCCTCAGCGGGGCATGCGCCGAGGCGCCGTGCCGCGCCAACGAAGACTGCGGGGCCAACGAGTACTGCGACCAGGGCGCCTGCCTCCCGGCCGGTGACGGCAACACGGCGGTCGGGGGGCGCTGCCGGCAGGACGCCAACTGCGTCCAGGGGGCCGTTTGCGCCAGCACGGGGACGTGCGCCCGGGTGTGCGACGACCAGGCCGACTGTGGCGGCACCGGGGTCTGCATCCCCGACATCCTGGGGGGCGGCCGGCTCGTCTGCCTGTCGCTCTGAGCGTGGAGAAAGGCAGGCAGTTTCAGGGGGTTCCGGGGGGGCGGCCCGGTCGGGCCGGCCCGACCTCGGTCGAGGGGCGGCACCCGCTGGCGGTCGGAGTCGTTCGCCGCGCGTCGCGAGTTCGCAGGCAGGTCCCCGCCGTACAGGAGGTGTGCCTCTGTAGGCCTATGTCGTTATATGTGTTCCAGTATGCGCTCGCGGTTGGCGTCGCGTTGCCCGAGCGTTCCTGGACGGGGAGTCCGTGCCGGGCGAGTGAGAGGCACCTGCCGCCGGCGGGTGTCGGAAGTCCGCGCCGGACCAGGGCTTGCGCGCTCCCGGCCGGTCGCGCGCGTCCCGGCTTTCCCCTTGAATTACGGTGCGCGTTTCTCTATGCTCCGACCGCTTTGCAACGAGGGGGTCCGCCCCGCTCTCCCGGCTCGCGGCGAGCGTGGTCAAGGCCCCAAAGGCGAGATTCGATGGACGGCGACAGTAGTAGTCGCGGCCGGAGACCCCGGCCGACAGACTGGCTCTCCGGGAGCTCCACGATCGCCTGACCCGCCTCTCTCGGCTCGGTCAGGCAGGACCGGGTCGACCCTGTGACCACTCTTCGTGGTGTTCCTGGAGCTGGTGTTCACGCAACCGTGTGCACGACTTCGGGAGACGGAGAATGTTCGAGCGCTGTGAGTTCAACGGCATCACCCCGCGCCAGGCCAAGCGCCGCGCGCTGAACTACTGGTTTACCCACCGCGCCTCGCTCGGCATGAGCGTGGCCGACTTCTTCCGCAACTGCCGCGTCACCGACGTCGGCGGCATCACCCGCATCACCTTCTACGGCGATCGCATCGCGGCCTAGGCGCCTGCGCCACCCGCCCCAGGCGGCCCCCGCCCCCCTCCCGCGGCGCTGGACGGCGCCCCCGTTTCATCGTAAACATCGAACATGACTCGACTTCTCGTGCTGTTGCAGGTGGCGACGCTCGCCGGGCTGGGCGTCATCGCCCTGCGTGATCCCCACTCGGCGTCCCGCGCCCTGGCCGCGAGCGAGGAGGCCCGCGCGGCGAGCCTCGAGGCCGACGATCACTTCGCCCAGGCGGCGCTGGCCTGGGAGCGGGCGGCCCGGGCGCTGGCCGGTCCGGAGGCGGTCCGCCGGCTGGACGCCGCGCGCCGCTGTGATGCCCTCGCCGTCGTGGCGGCCCCGACGCTGCCGGAGGGCTCCACGGCCCCGCTCTGGGCGCTGCGCGACGGCCTCGTGGCGGCCGGCGACGCCGCCACGGCCGACCTGCTGACCCTCGCGCTGCAGCGCGCCGACGGCCTGCGCGCCGAGGCCCTCGAGACGCTGGAGCGCCTGGTGACGGCGGGCGGCGACTCGCCGTGGCTCCTCTGGCACGGCGGCAGCCTGCGGCTCGAGCAGAGCCGGACGGCGGAGGCCCAGGAGCTCCTCGAGCGGCTGGTGAAGGTGCGGCCGGCCTTCGGGGCCGGCTGGCACCGGCTGGCGCTGACCTACCTGGCCGGCAACCGACCCGAGGCGGCCACCGAGGCCCTCATCAAGTCCACCCGCGCGGGCGGCGGGGCGGCCGCCGAGCTCGATCTGGGGCGCCTGTTCCTCAAGCGCGAGATGTGGGCGGAGGGCATCCCCCACCTCGAGAACGCGCTGCGGGGCCGCCAGCCGGCGAGCACTGCCGCCGAGGCGCTGCGCCTGCTGGGGGCGGCGCACTTCCACCTGAAGCGCCCCGAGCTGGCCGCCGAGACCTACCGCAAGGCCTTCGCGCTGGAGGCCGAGCCGCGCACCCTGCTGTCGGCGGCCATCGCGCTGACGGCGGCGGGTCGCCACCGTGAGGCCGCCGAGGCCCTCGCGAGCCTGACGCCCCGAGCGGTCGAGGTGCCGGAGATCCTGTTTCAGCAGGCGGTGGTGGCGGCCGCGCTGCAGCAGCCCACGAAGCCCATCCTGGAGCGGTACCTGGAGCTGGCGCGCGGGCGCGCCGACGAGGCGAGCCGGGTGGCCCAGGCCGAGGCGGCCTTGAAGGGGGAGGCACCGCCGGCCGCCCCGGTCGCTCCGCCGGCCGTGGTGGCGCCCGCGCTGCCGCACGGGCCGGGGGCGCTGCCGCCCGGCGCGCCCTGATCTCCGCTCAGGGGGCGGTGGACGCTGGCGCCTCGGCCGGCGGGGGGGCTTCGACCGGCGGGGGGGCCTCGGCTGACGCCGGCGCCTCGGCCGACGCCGGCGCCTCCACCGGCGCTGGCGCCTCGGACACTGGCGCCTCGACCAGCAGGGGGGCCGGCGCCTCGGCCGGCGGGCCCGCCACCTCCTCGGATTCCGCAGGAAGATCAACAGGTTGTGGCGCCGCGTCGGGCGGGCAGCCGCGCTGGTCGGCCACCTCGCCGGGCAGGGGCCAGGTCGGGTCGAGGGCGGCCGCGGCCCGCAGCTCGCCGCAGCCCTCCGCCTCCCGTGCGAGGGCCAGCAACACCCGGGCGCGGTTGTACCGGATGGGGGCGATGGCCGGCGCGGCGGCGACGGCGCGGTCGTAGAGGGCCAGCATGTCCGGACCGGGCGCGGGCAGGCGCTCCGCTCGAAGAGCCCACTCCAGGGCGCGGTACCGGGCGTCGTGAGATCGCCACTGGTCGACGGGCAGCGCGCCCAGCTCGGCCCCGGCGGGCAGCAGCACGATGGCCTGGCGGCCGGCCCACTGCCGCACCAGCGCCTGGTAGCTCCAGGGGACGGGCGTCGGGAGCGCCGGGTCGTGGACCAGGATGCCGCCCTCGTCGTACCCGACGGCCAGGACGGCGTGGCGGCCGGGGCCCTGGCGCACGGCGAGGATGACCGGGATGTCGGCGGCCAGCGCCGCCTTCAGCTCGGTGACCGTCAGCAGGACGACGCGGGCCTCGATCCCGCGGGGGGTGAGGGCGTCACAGATCTCGAGGAACGGGATGCCGTCGGCGGCGACGGGCAGCGTCCGCACGAACTCGAGGAGGGGCGGGGGGGCCTCACCGCGGCTGGCGCCCATGAGGGCGGCCGCGGCGGCGCAGAAGGGCGCCTGCCCCTGGGCCACGAGGGGGATGCCCTCGATGCGGTGGGCCGCGGGCAGGTCGGCCAGGAGGAGCCAGAGGATCAGGAGCTTCATGGCAGGCCGGGGGCCGGCCTCAACCGTCGCATGCGTCGCCGATGCCGTCGAAGTCGGAGTCGCGCTGGTCGAGGTTCGGCACGTTGGGGCAGTTGTCCATGGCGTCTGGGATGCCGTCGCCGTCGATGTCGTTGCCGAGCTCGCAGACATCGCCGATGCCGTCGCCGTCGGCGTCGGCCTGGTTGGGGTTGGGGTTGATGGGGCAGTTGTCGCGGGCGTCGGGCACCCCGTCGCCGTCCTGATCGGCGCCGTTGGCGCAGGCGTCGCCGATGCCGTCGCCGTTGGCGTCGCGCTGATCGGGGTTCGCGGTGCTCGGGCAGTTGTCGCGGCCATCGAGGATGCCGTCGCCGTCCATGTCGAAGACGGGGTCGCACACGTCTCCCCGGCCGTCGAAGTCGGTGTCGGCCTGGTCGACGTTGGCCTGCCCGGGGCAGTTGTCGACGTCGTCGTCGATGCCATCGCCGTCGAAGTCGAAGGCCCCCTCGCAGGCGTCGCCGGTGCCATCCCCGTCGGCGTCGGCCTGGCCGGGATCGGGGATGCCAGGGCAGACGTCGCACTCGTCCCCGACGCCGTCGCGGTCGAAGTCGCCCTGGAGCGGGTTCTGGACTTCGGGGCAGTTGTCGGTGGCGTCGGGGCGGCCGTCCCGGTCGGCGTCCATCACCGGGTCCACCGGCGTGTCGGGATCGCAGGCGTCCCCGATGCCATCGCCGTCGGCGTCGGCCTGGTCGCGGTTCGGGGTCAGCAGGCAGTTGTCGATGGCATCGGGCACCCGGTCGCCGTCCAGGTCGGCCGGGGGCACCGCGCAGGCATCGCCGATGCCATCGCCGTCGGCATCTTCCTGTTGCGCATTGGGGACTTGCGGGCAGTTGTCATCGGCGTCGGGGATGCCATCGCCGTCGGTGTCCATGCCCTGGGCCGGGCCCTCGCAGGCGTCGCCGATGCCATCGCGATCGCTGTCTCGCTGGGCCGGGTTGGGGACGTTGGGGCAGTTGTCCATGGCGTCAGGCACGCCGTCGCCGTCGCGATCGCCTGCGATGACCTGGCAGGCGTCTCCCACGCCGTCCTCGTCGGCGTCGGCCTGGTCGGGGTTGGCTACCTGGGGGCAGTTGTCGGCGGCGTCGGGGATGCCGTCACCGTCGCGGTCGTCCAGGGCGCAGGCGTCGCCCCGGCCGTCGCGGTCGGCGTCGGCCTGGTCGGGGTTGGGGACGTTGGGGCAGTTGTCGGTGGCGTCGGGGATGCCGTCGCCGTCGACATCCATGGGGGCGGGCTCGCAGGCGTCGCCGATGCCGTCGTCGTCGGCGTCGGCCTGGTCGGCGTTGGCCGCGAGCGGGCAGTTGTCACAGGCGTCTGCGATGCCATCGGCGTCGCCGTCCTGCGTGTTGTCGCCAGCGGCGCAGTCATCGCAGGCGTCGCCGATGCCGTCGCCGTCGCTGTCGGTCTGGCCCGGGTTGGGGACCGCCGGGCAGTTGTCCGCGCCGTCGAAGACCCCGTCCCCGTCGCCATCTTCCGGCGGGGCGGCGTCTTCGGGCATGGTCGGCGGCGCCGCGTCGGCGACCGGCGGGGCGGCATCCGGAGTGCCGGCATCGCCCCCGGGGCGCCCTGGTCGAGGGTGGGCGTGCCGGCCTCGAAGGCCGGCCCCGTGCGCATGTCGGCGCTGCCATCGGCCGAGCCACCGGCCCCGCCGCCCCCCGCCGCCGCCGGAGTCACAGGCCGCCAGGGCCACGATCGCCACCAGGATGGACGTACGCACGCTCACAGCTCCCGGACCCAGAGCCCCGGCACGCTGCAGCCGTTGCTGGCCCAGAACGTGGTCTGACCGTGGCTGTTGTGCGGGTTCGGGTTGCCGTACTGGTAGTAGTAGTACTGGTACCAGCTGCCCGCGGCGTTGCAGGCGTTGTCGGCCGCGCCCTGGGTGTCCCAGGTCCAGATGGCCCCGCCATGGGTGAAGCTGTTGCCGCCCTCCCAGGGGAACCGGTCGCCGATGATGTAGTCGTACTGGCCGGTCACGCGCCAGCCGCCGTTCCACCCGCTGAAGACCACCGGCAGGATGGACTGGGTGTTGTAGGTGACCCCGAACTCATAGTGGGTGAAGGGGTACTGAGCCCGCAACGCAAAGAAATCGTTGAGGTTTCCGATCTGGCGCCAGGGGTGGTTGCCGCCGAGGCCCGCGTGGGTGTGCAGCGCGTCGGCGTTCCCGCCGCCGACGAGGGTGGCGAGCTGAGCGGCCGTCAGGCGCTCGTTGGCACCTGCGCCGAGCTGCAGCACGCCCGTCGCCAGGATGGACTGACCCGCCTGCACCTGGCCCGTCGCGATGACGTTGCTCAGCGAGATGATGGCGCCGTCGGCCCGGATCTGGCCCTCGACGTTGATGGAGCCGTTGGGGATGGCGGCCATCCGCGCGGGGACGTCGGCGTGGTTGTGCTCCAGGACGATCTTGTCGAACGTCCACGAGCCGCTGTTGGGGCAGTTGCCGAGGGCGCCGCCGCCGGACTCGCAGGTGTAGGTGACGCCGACGTCGTAGATGGTCCCGCCGCCGAAGAGCAGGTTGCCGTTGATGGTCAGCGCGCCGTTCACGGCGGTGTCATTGTAGATGTAGGTGTTGGAGTCACCCCGCTTGGGGTAGTTCAGGTACATGTGGTGATCGGGGTTGCCCACGGTGTTGGTGAGCACCCGGACCTGGGCGTAGAGGTCCCACTGCGCCTGGTTGAGCAGGCCGTTGCCATCGATGATGGTGCGGCCGTTCACCGTGAGGCTGCCGATGTTGAGGCCCCCCACGGTCAGATCACCCGACAGGTTCACGTTGACCTGACCGCCGGGCCGGAAGATCAGGATGCCCCCATCCCGGCGGGCCTCGTCGCGGGAGGGCGACGGCTCGTAGATGCGCAGGTTGCCCTGCCAGGCGTCGATGGCCCAGTCCTGATCGTTGGCCGCGCCGCGCAGCATCAGGTGGCCGCCCTCGGAGACGTCGTCCTGCGGCTCCAGGCGCAGCAGCCGGCCGGTGTCACCGGCGGCGCCGCCGATGGCCGAGAGGATGTTGCGGCCGGCGGAGGCGGCCTGGAGGCCGTTGCCGGCCGTGAGCTGGCCGACGGTGCCGGTATCGCGATCGGTGCGCATGAAGCGCGTCGCATCGAGGCCATCGAGCAGGTCGGCGTCAAGGCCGCTGCCGGCGCCGTCCACCTGGACGAGCTTGCCCAGGACCTGGGCCGGGGTGTCGGGGCTGCCGTTGCCGCCGGCCGGCCCCGCGGGGCCCTGCGGACCGGCCGGCCCCGGGGCCCCGGCGGGCCCGGCCGGGCCCACGAGGCCCGCCGGATCGCCGACCCACTGGCCCGCCTGGTTGATCACCACCCGCCCGCCGATGCTCACCGTCCGCGGCGTGATGTCGCCGATGACGTTGCGAGCCACGTCGGCCCAGAAGGCCGCGGGGACCTTCACGAACGGGGTGCGGGGCGTCAGCTCGGCCGCGCCGTCGACGGACAGGCCGAAGTACAGCGTGTCCCGCGCGAAGAGCGTGCCGTCCAGGGCCCGCACGCTGCCGACCGACACGGCGTAGTAGCCATCGAAGAGCTCCACCCCCACGTGGGTCTCCTCGAAGAGCGGCGCGCCGCCGGCTTCGGCCGCGTAGAGGCGGACGGTCAGGTCGTGTCGGCCATCGAGGACGCGCCCGCCCGCGTCGACGAGCAGGCCCTCCTGGACGTACTCGTGGGGCAGCGCATGAGCCTGCGCGGCGAGGCAGAGGGCGAGGGGCACCAGTCTCTTCATGGAGATCCTCCGAGGCTGGCCGCATCATATCGGATCCGACATGATCGGAAAAATACGAATATTTTGTGCCTACGGGGGCAGTCGATGGGGCCGAGGGGCAGATCCTGGTCTTCGGCGAAGCCGAGGGTGAGCCGATCGCGGTGGCTGGTGCCCAGGTAGTCGTGGATCTCCTCGGCGACGCCGCCGACGGCGGTGTTGGCGCCGGGGCCGGTCTCGTAGCCGGCCGCCGCGACCACCGCCCGGCCGTTGGCGGGGTTCGAGATGATCATCCGGGTGCCGGCCGCGGGGCGGGGCTCCAGTACATGTTGACGTACCAGGCCTCATCGAGGACGGGCAGGGGCCGGCTGTAGGCGGACTGTCCCCAGCGGCTGCCGCCCTCGCCCTCGGGCGCCCACGGCTCGCGCCGGTCCATGGCGTACCCGCTGGTTGCCTGGGACAGGGCGTAGTGAGCGGCGATGCCGTCCCGGGAGGCCGCCGGCCAGCCGCCGGGGAAGGCGTCCTCGACGGTGACGAGGTGCGCCTCCAGCACCACGGGGCCGGTGGCCGGGAGCCGCAGGAACCGGGCGCGCTGCCCGTTGGCGTCCTGGCCCTCGTAGCAGTCGAGGGACGGATCGCAGCTCGCCCAGGCCATGCGCACGTCTTCCATGCGCACCGCGCAGCTGCCAGCCGTGCGCGCCGAGACCGTCAGGCGGTACGGGCCGGGGAACGCCTGCTCGGCGCCGACCCAGGTGTCCACGGCGATGAAGGCGCGGCCTGCCGGGAGGGCCCGCTCGACGGCGCGGTTGTCGCGGGCGATGCAGGCGGCGGGGTCGGCGGCGCTGAGCAGGTGGACGTCCACGTCCACGCCGTCGCCGGGCATGTCGTCCACCTCGATCCGCACGGTGGCGGGGGCGTCCAGGTCGAGGGCGTAGATCACCTCGCCGCCGCCTTCATCGGTGTCGGGCGCGCAGGCGTAGCGGTTCCAGGCCGCTGCGGGCGCATCGCGGGTGTCGCCGTCGTCGGTGAACGGCAGCCGGTCGATGACGATGGGGTTGCAGGCCGTGCCAGGCGGGCAGCCCGGCGCGGCGTCGGGATCGGGGGCCTCGGCGTCGACGGGGAGCGCCGCGTCCCGATCGGGCGTGCCGGCATCGAGCGGCGGCCCGAAGTCGGCGGGCGCCAAATCGAAATCGACTGCAAGATCAGTGTCTTGTGCGTCTGGATGCCCGTCCGTCGGCGGGCGGGCGTCGAAGGCCAGGCCGCCCTGGTCGGCGTCCTCCAGGAGGTCGCGCAGCCCGCGAGGTCCCCAACAGCAACCACGCCAGCCGCATGCGCCACCTCCTTCGACCCCATGGATGACGCAGGCGGCCTGCCGCCCGCAAGAGGGCCGTTCCGCGTCCGGCCCGATGCTGGTAGGCTGGCGGCCCTGGGGAGCTGCAAGAGCGCAAAATGTGGAATCGCAAGGCCGTGCTGCTGCTCGGCGTCCTGACCGGGTGCACCGCCAGTAGCTTCGATGTGGGGGGACCCCTCGGGGACGAGTGCGAGGGCCCCGGGTGCCAGCGGCAGGTGGACGCCCGCGTCGACGCGACGCCGCCGGACGAGGGGCCGCCCGCCGATCGTGGGCTGCCGCCGGCCGACGAGGGCGTCGTCGACGCGGCCCCGGCGGACCGCGGCGTGGACGCCGGCGTGGTGGATGCGGCCGTGGACGCCGCGATCCGCTGCACCGAGGGCGACGTGCAGCCGTGTGGCTCCGATGAAGGGGTCTGCGAGGCGGGCACCCAGGTCTGCCAGGCCGACGGGAGCTGGGGGCATGCGCAGGGGCCATCGAGCCGGCGGCCGAGGACTGCGACGGCCTCGACAACGACTGCGACGGGCGGATCGACGAGGAGGCCGACGCGCCCTGCGGTCCGGATGTCGGCGCGTGCGTGCCGGGGACGCGGCGCTGCGTCGACGGGGTGCTCGCGGCGGAGTGCGAGGGCGGCGTCGGCCCCACCCCCGAGGGGTGCAACGCGCTGGACGACGACTGCGACGGCCAGGTGGACGAGGAGGTCCTCCAGGCCTGCGATCCCGCCGAGGGCGTCTGCGCCGTCGGCACGCAGACCTGCGCCGAGGGTGCCTTCGGGGTGTGCGACCAGCCGCTGGAGGCGGTGGAGGAGCGCTGCGACGGCGGCGACAACGACTGCGACGGGGCCGTGGACGAGGGGCTGATGCGCCCCTGCGGCTTCGACGTGGGGACGTGCGTGCCCGGCGAGCAGGTCTGCCTGGGGCTGACCTGGAGCCTCTGCGAGGGCGGCATCGGTCCCGTGGACGAGCTCTGTGACGGCCTCGACAACGACTGCGATGGCTCGGTGGACGAGGCCGTGATGCGGCCCTGTGGCTCCGATGTGGGTCCCTGCCAGCCGGGCGTCGAGGTCTGCGCCGACGGCGTCTGGGGCGCCTGCGAGGGGGGCATCCAGCCCGAGGAGGAGGGGCTGCGACGGCGCCGACAACGACTGCGATGGCACCGTGGACGAGGGCCTCGCCGAGGTGATCTGCGGCGGCGAGGTGGGCCTGTGCCGGCTCGGGGTCCAGCGTTGCGTCGACGGCGCCTTCGGCGTCTGTGAGGGCGGCGTGGAGCCCGTCGAGGAAGACTGCAACGGGCTGGACGACGACTGCGATGGCACGTCCGACGAGGCCCTGCAGCGGCCGTGCGGCAGCGACGTGGGGATCTGCCAGCCCGGCGTCGAGCGGTGCATCGCCGGTGGCTGGGGCGCATGCGAGGGTTCGGTGCCCCCGCTCTTCGAGGTCTGCAACGGCCGGGATGACGACTGCGACGGGCAGGTGGACGTGGACGCCGACGGCGAGGCCGCGGCCTGCTTCCTGGACCGGGCGCAGGCGGACTGCGTCGCGGGGGCCTGCCAGCTGGTGGCCTGCGAGGCCGGCTGGTTCGACGTGAACCGTGACAGCCAGGACGGCTGCGAGCGGGGCTGCGGCCTCTTTCAGGCGGTGCAGGCCCTCGATCCGGTGGTGCTCGACAGCCCCATGCGGGTGCGGACGGCCCCGGGTGCCGAGGGGGCCGTGTTCCTGCGCGGGGCGGACGCCGCCTCGGCGCGCCTGGCGCTCGTGGTCGGCGCGGCGGCCCGGGAGGTGGGCGATCCGCTGCTGACCTACGTGGACGGCGACCTGGGCTTCGCGGATCCGGGCTGGCTCGTCGCTGGCCTCGCCGACGGGCCCATGGGGCGGGTGGTGACGTGGAGCCGCCGGGACGCGGCCGGCGGGCTGATCGCGGCCGACAGCGTGCCCTCGCCAACGGCCGGCACGTCGCCGTCGGCAGCCAGCGGGTCTCGCGGCGGTTCCTGGTGGCGATGACCACCGCGGAGCTGCGCGCGCAGGGCAGCCTGCAGATCGTCATCGGCAGCCTGGACGCGGGGATGCGGCCCATCGGGCCCATCGCCCTCTCCGAGGCGGGCATCATCGCCGATGTGCGCCCCGTGGTGCTGCCCATCGACGATGGCTTCGTGGTCTTCGCGGTCCGCGGCGACAACGGCCCGCGGCTCGCTGCCTGGTACATCAACGCCCTCAACAACATCGGGCCCGAGCTGGGGGCTGATCTGCCGGGGCCGGGGACGAGCCTCGGGGGCGCCATCGGCGACGGGATCGGGCGCGTGGTGGTCCAGGCCGGGCTGAGCACCTTCATCCAGGACTTCGCCCCGACGCTGGGCCGGCCCGGGCTCCTCGCGAGCCGCATCCTCCGGCCCCGCCTCCCGGCCGCCGACGTCGACATCCTGGCGGCGGGCCAGGCGTGGGCGCTGACGTGGCTGGACACGGGCACCCAGCGGCCGATGTTCGGGCCCCTCGATGAGGCGCTGGGCGACTTCGTCGCCGGCCCGGCCGACCTGCTGCCGGGGCTGCGCGACGGCGTCAACCACCTGCACGTCCACTTCACCCCCGACTCGGCCCTCGGGCGCATCGGCGTCTCGACGGGCATCCGTGGTCGGGTCGGGCCCCTCGGCTGCCGGTAGCGGCCGGGGCAACCTTCCGAGATTACATCGTTTTTTGCGGGTCTGCGGCGCTCTCTGCGGGATCAGTAGACGTCGCGCAGGTAGCGGCCCTCGGCCTGCATGCGCTCCAGGTACGCCTCGGCGCCCGCACGGTCGTAGCCGCCGTACACGCTGACGATTTCCAGCAGGGCCTCCTGGACGTCCCGCGCCATGCGGGCCGCGTCGCCGCAGACGTAGAAGCAGGAGCCGGCCTCCAGCCAGGCGAAGAGGTCGGCGCCGTGCTCGCGCATCTTGTCCTGGACGTAGATCTTGCGGGCCTGATCCCGGGAGAAGGCGGCGTCGAAGCGGGTCAAGACCCCCGACGCCTGCCAGGCGGCGAGCTGCTCGCGGTAGAGGAAGTCGGTGCTGGCCGTGCGGGCGCCGAAGATGAGCCACGAGTAGCCTTCGGCGCCGCGGGCCTCGCGCTCCTCCAGAAACGCGCGGAACGGCGCGATGCCGGTGCCGGGGCCGACCATGATGATGGGCGCGTAGTCGTCATCGGTGAGGCCGAACTTCGCCGGCTGGACGAAGATGGGCACCCGGACGCCCGGCCCGCAGCGCTCGCCGATGAACGTGGACGAGGTGCCCTTGCGGGTACGCCCGCGCATCTCGTAGCGGACCACATCGACCGTCAGGTGGACCTCGCCCGGGTGGGCCAGGGGGCTGGACGAGATGGAGTACAGCCGCGGGCCGAGGGGCTTGAGCACCCGCACCAGCTCCTGGGGATCGGTGCGCATCCAGGCCGCCTCGACCAGGTCGATGACGTGGTTCTCGCCCAGCCAGGTCTTGCGGGCTTCGTCGTCGTCGAGCAGGCGCTTGAACTCGTGGGCGGCCTGCGGGTGCGCGTCGCGGGCGGCCAGGCGCAGCAGCTTCTGGTCCACCGTCACGCAGTCGAGGCGATAGCTCAGGGCGGCGCGCAGGGGCAGGATCTCGCCCCCGACGTCGACCTCCTCGTCGCCGCGCAGGGCCGAGCCCTGGATGATGCGGCGGACGAGATCGGGGCAGTTGTTGGGCACGACGCCGAGGGCGTCGCCGACGGTGTAGGTGAGGTCGGAGCCCTTCAGCGAGAAGACGACGTGGCGGGTCTCCTTCTCCGAGCCCGGCCCGTTGAGGTTGTAGTTCTCCAGGACCGTCGCGACGAAGGGGTTCTTGCGGGTGCCGACGGCGGCCGGCTCGCGCTGGGCCTTCTTCGGCGGGGGGACGGGCGGCGCGGCCACCCGGATGAAGGCGTGGGTGGCCATGTCGGCGACGTCGCCATCATCGAGCAGGTGGCGGTACGGGGACTGGCCGTGGCGCGGCCGCTCCGGGGCGACGGGCTGGCTGGGAGCGGGGGCCGCGGCCCGGCTGACGACCACCGGGGGAGCGGGCGGCTCGGCGGGCCAGGCCTGCTCGTCGGCGGGCCAGGCCGGCTCGTCGGAGGGCCACGCCGGCTCCTCGGCAGGCCAGGCGGCCTGCTCGGCGGGCCAGGCGGCCTGCTCGGCGGGCCAGGCCGCGGCGGGGGCAGGCTCCGCCCGCTGCACGGGCGCGGGGGCGGAAACTGCTGAGAAATCCATGTGTTGCAGCGTCTGGAGCACCTGGCCGAGCCACGCCTGGAACGGGCCCTCGAAGTCGACGTCGGCGTCGACCCGGGCCAGCAGCGGCCGGGCGCCCAGCTCGCCCAGGCGGCGATCGAAGTCCCGGGCGCACTGGCAGAAGCGCGGGTAGCTGGAGTCGCCGAGGCCCAGGACGGCGTAGCGCAGGTGGCCCAGGGCGGGACCCCCGGCCATGAGGGCGGCGTGCAGCTCGTGGGCGTTGGACGGGGGCTCGCCGTCGCCGAACGTGCTGGTGATGATCAGCAGCGTGTGGCAGCCGGCCAGGGCCTCGAGCTCCACATCGGCCATGTCGAGCACCTCGGCCGCGAGGCCGAGGCCCACGATGGCTTCGCCGGTCCGCTCCGCCAGATCCTGGGAGTTGTAGGTCTCGGTGCCGAAGAGGACGTGGATCGGGGTCACGGGGCCATCTCGCGCTGGTCAGCCGGGGCAGGATATCGCCAGCGGGGGCGGTCGGGCCAGCCTCCCGGAGGCCCGGCTCAGGCGAGGGCGATGCGCAGGAGCTGGACGGCCCAGAAGCCCTGGATGCCCACCTGGATCAGGAACGCGGTGAAGCGCAGGGAGACGGCGGGCACGCTGGTGGACGCCAGGTGGATGGCAGACTGGGCCACCCGGGCGGCCAGCACGACGAGGGCGAGGCTGTCGGTCACGTCGGCGTGACCGCTGAGCTGGGCGGCCACGATCAGGGCGGCGAAGAGGCCCAGGTTCTCGTAGCAGTTGGCGTGGGCGCGCACGAGGCGCTGCTCGAAGGCCGAGCCCCCATCCCCCGTGGGCTTGAAGCCGTTGGCGGCCCGCTTGCCCAGGAGCGTCAGCGCCGACCGCTGGACGATGAGGGCCAGCACCAGGGCCAGCATCCAGACCGCGTAGCCCACCAGGGCGAGGAGAGAGGTGCTCATGGGGTGCTCCCGACGGGGTGCGGCGGTGGATCCGCCCGCAGATGCGGTACCATGCGCCCATGCGATGGTGGATGCCAGTGCTGTGGCTCGCCGGCTGCGCGAGCGTGGATGCGCCGGGCGGGTCGACGGACGCCGGGACGGCCGACGCCCTGCGGGCGCGGATTGGCCTGGAGATGGGCGTCGACGCGGCGGGCGGCCTCGACGGGGCGGTGCCCGCCTCGGTCGACGGTGGCCGGGATGCCGAGCGGCCCGCCGACGCGGCCACCCTCGACGCCGAGCCGCCCCGGCCAGAGGCGGGCCCCGTGGACGCGGGCCGGCCCCCGGCTGACGCGCGATCCCCGGACGCCGCTCCGCCGGACGCGGCGCCCCCGGACGCGCGGGCGAGCTGCCGCGACGAGACCTGCAACGGCGCCGACGACGACTGCGACGGCCGCATCGATGAGGAGCCCGTCTGCGGGGAGCTGATCGAGCGGCGGTGCACCGTCACGCTGGGCTGGGCCGACAACCGCGCCGGGCCGCTGGGGGTCAGCCCCTCCTGGAGCACCTGCCCGCCTGGCGTCAGCCAGATGGCCGGCGATGTGCGCTGCACGGCCACCCGGCGAGACGGGGCCTTCGTCCACCTGGATCTGGACGGCGACGTCGACGACAACGACCTGCTGGCGGTGTCTTTGCGCTGTGAAGACGCGGACTTCGCCGACGCCGCCCGCTGGATCGAGACCCACTGCGCGGTCTTCCTGGGTCACGCGGACAACAACCGGGGCCCCGTGGAGGCCTCGGCGGCGTGGGGCGGCTGTCCGGCGCTCTCGAGCTCGGCGGAGGTGCCGCGCTGCACGTCGTCGGGCTTCGACGGGGCCTTCCGGGCGATGCAGCTCGCGGGGGACGTCGACGACAACGACGACCTGGGCCTGGCGTGGATCTGCCGGGACGCCGAGCAGCCCGCGCGGGCCGCGGCGGCGCAGGCGTCGGCCGAGGTGCAGCTCGCCTGGTCGGCCGGCAACCAGGGCCCGGGGGACGGTGCGCCGGACTGGGGCTTCCCGTGCCCGGGCAGCCGACGCCTCCAGGTCGGGCGCATCAGCTTCCCCCAGGCCTGCACGTCCACCGCGGGGGACGGGCTCTTCCACCACCTGGATCTGGGGCAGGACATCGACGACAACGACGACCTGGGCATCGCCCTCAAGGGTCGGTAGGCGGCTCCGGCGCCGGCGGCGGCGCCGCCGAGACGGTGAGGGGCACGGCGGGCTCCCCCGCGCGCGTGGGCGCCTCTTTGAGGTGCAGCGTCTGGATGGGGAAGGGGATCTCGACGCCGTTCTCGCGAAAGCGCTGGTCCACCGCGATGTACAGATCGGAGAGCAGCCCGGGCAGCGTGCGCAGGCGCCGCGTCCAGATGTGCAGCACCAGATCGATGCTGCTCTCGCCGAAGCCGCTCATCTCGGCGCGCGGCGGCGGCCAGCTCAGCACGTCGGGGTGGGCGCGGGCGACGTCGAGCAGCAGGCGCTGGGCCAGGCCCAGGTCGGTGCCGTAGGCCACCCCCACCCGCACCTGCGCCCGCAGGCGCTCGTTCTGCCCCAGCGTCCAGTTCACCACCCGACCCACCACGAACTCGGAGTTGGGCACCACGACGGTGACGGCGTCGCGGGTCTCGATGGTGGTCGCGCGGGCGCGGATCTCCTTGACCTCGCCCACCATGTCGCCCACCTGGATGAAGTCGCCCCGGCGGTAGGGACGCTCCAGCAAGATGATGAAACC
This sequence comes from bacterium, assembly GCA_041389985.1. GTDB lineage: Bacteria > Myxococcota_A > Bradymonadia > UBA7976 > UBA1532 > JACKDP01. The sequence continues at coordinate 54,275 of JAWKQS010000020.1, read as the reverse complement.
ACTGATGAAATTGGACGCGATGTTCTGCAGGCCGAAGCCGATGCCGATGCCGAGCACGCCGAAGATGGCGGCCATGGCGGTCAGCGGGATGCCGGCGGCGGAGAGGCCGAAGATGATGCCCAGCAGGATGACGAGGTAGCGCGCGAAGGTGCCCACCACGTCGCGCAGTCCCTGGTCGACCGCGAAGTGCTCCATGAGGCCGTCGGCCAGGAACGTCTGAAAGAGGCGGGAGAGCCAGATGGCCCCGACGAACCAGACGCCGATGCTCAGGATCGAGAAGAGCGACACCGGGTTGTCGGCCACGGTGAGCAGGGGGTGCGTCATCCAGGCCAGCCAGCTCGACCACTCCACCGGCAGGCTCCAGACATGCTGGGCGGTGAGGGCCGCGGCGAAGAACCAGAGGGCGGCGGCGCTGCCCAGGTAGATGAGGAGCGCCAGGTTGCCGCGCACGCGCTCCCACCGGCCCGCCCAGCCCTGCTTGACCTCGCCGCGGGGGGCGGGCGGGGCGTCGGCAGCGGCGGGCGGGCGCGCCAGACGATGGGTGATGCGGCCGATCCAGCGCGTCGCGTAGAGCAGCACCACCAGGATGATGGCCGAGAGGAGGACGCGCAGGGCGTACCAGCCGAAGGTGCGGCTGCGGCGGACCTGGCGCTCGAGGTGGAAGCGCGCGATGGACGCGGTGCGGGCCTCGGAGTCGAGGGTGCGTGCCTCGGCCAGGCAGAGGTCGGCCAGCTCGCCGTACAGCGCCAGCAGGCGGGTGCGGCGCTTCTCCTGGTCCGGCTCCAGGGAGGCGCGGGCCTCGACGCGAGCGCGATCCTGCCGCCAGCCGTCGCAGCGCAGGTCGAGGTCCTGCCGGCGGGCCTCGCTCCCGCCCGGCGCGATGAGGGCGGCGTACCGCGTCAGCTCCGGCGGGGGCGGTTCGCCCTCGATGACCACCCCGAGGTAGCGCGCGACGGCGTAGCGAAACTCGGCGCGCTCGAGGCGCGTGCGCTCGGCGGCCAGGCGCTCGGTCAGCAGGACGCGCTCCATGCGGTACAGGCGGCCGACGCTCAGGGACTCCTCGCCGGTGTCCTGGACGTCCTCGCCCGGGGGCAGCTCGTCGAGGGCCTGCTGGATCTGGCGGACGGCCTCCTTGCGCTCCTTCTGGGCCTCGTCGACCCGGCGCGCATACTCCTCCACGTCGGCCGGCTGGATGCGCAGCTTGCCCAGCGCCTCGCGCCACTGCTGGTCGAGCTGGTCGGCCGCCGCTCGGCCTGGCGGACCTCCATCTGGTGCCAGGCGGCGCGGGCCGCGTGGGCGTGGCGCCGAGCGTTGGTCAGCGGGACGCGCAGGCTGGCGAGCTCTCGCCGCAGGCGGGTCACCTGCTCGCGGAGCGTGCGGGTGCGGGCCGTCGACTCGGCGAAGGCGGCGGCGGGCTGGAGGCCGCGCAGGCGCCCCGGCTGGCGGGCGTCGAGGCCGCCGTCATCCTCCTCCAGCGCGTCCAGCTCGCGGTCCTGGCGCTCCCGCTGCTGGGCCAGCACCACATCCGTCCGGCCCTGGCTGGCCTGGCGGGCCTGGCGCTCCACCTCCTGGAGCGACCAGGCGCCTCCCGGGGGGACGGTCGGCTCGGGCGGGCTGTCGAGGCCGTCGATCAGCGCCGAGGCCGCCAGCAGCGCCTGGGCGAGCTGCGCCCGCTCCTCGCGCTGGTGGTGGAGCAGCAGGTCGAAGCGCCGCCGCAGGGCGTCGGACAGGTCGACCAGATCGTCCAGGGTGTGGACCTCCTCGGGGTGGATGCCCGGGGCGAGCCAGGCTTCCTTCAGCCCCTCGTCGTCGGTGAGCTCGAGCAGGGGCAGCAGCACGACCGGGGGCGCCGTCTCGGGGGCCGCGTCCGGGGCGGGGGGCGCGTCGCCGGCCGCGCTGGGGGCGCCGCGCTGGGGGCGCCGCGCTGGGGGCGCCGCGCTGGGGGGCGCCGCGCTGGGGGGCGCCGCGCTGGGGGCCCTTCGGCCGGTGCGCTGGGGGCGCGTCCGGGTCGGGGGCGTCCGGACCGCCGAGCCAGACGCGCTCCTCCTCGGAGGGCGGCTCCTGCCGCACCAGCTCGGCGCGCCGGTCGAGCAGCCGCTCGCGCTCCTCCATCAGGCTGGTCTGGCGGTCCTGCCAGGTGCGCTCGTCCTGGCTGCGGGCGGCCAGATCCTGCTGCTGCTCCTGGAGGCGCTTGCGCTCCTTGACCAGCGCGTCGCGGTCGCTGGCGGCGCCGATGGCCGGCGCGCCGAAGGCGTCCTCGTCGAGGCCCAGGGGCACCGGGATCTGCGCCCGGGCGGGAGCCGCCAGGAGCAGGCCGAGCAGCGCGAGGAGGCGCCAGCGCACGGGTCAGGGGGCCATCGGGGCGGGGAGGGCGGGCGGCACTCCCGAGGCGGGGGCCGCCGGATCGGCCGGCGCATCCGGGGCGGGTGCGTCCGGGGCCGGCGCGTCCGGGGCCGGCGCGTCCGGGGCCGGCAGCGCGGCCGGCGCGGGATCGCCCCCTCGCCGTGGGCCTTCCCCAGGGCCTCGAGGTCCTGGAGGATGCCCTGCACCTCGGCCAGGCGCCGCTCGCGCTCGGGGCCCTGGATGCCAGGGCCACCGCGGTCCTGCATGTAGCGGAAGTACTCGCCATCCAAGGAGAAAACGGGGCGGACACCCGGCTTGATGGCGGTGCGGTAGCTGGCCAGCGTCTGGTAGAACGAGTAGAACTCGCCGTCGACGTTGAAGGCCCGCGCGTAGATGCGGGCCGCCACCGCGTCGCCCTCGCCCTCGATCTCCTGGGCGCGCCGCTCGGCCGTCGACCGGATGATGCGCAGCTTGCGCTCCATCTCGCCGGCGATGCGGGCGCTGAGGCCACGACCCTGGGAGCGGTACTTCTCGGCGATCTTGTTGCGCTCGGAGATCATGCGCCCGTAGATGGTCTGGCGCACATCCTCGATGTAGTTGAGGCGCTTGATGCGCACGTCCAGCAGCTCGATGCCGTACTCGTCGCGGATGATGGCCTTCGATCGATCGGTGATGGTCTGCTGCATCTCCTCGCGGCCGCTCTGGATGCGGTAGAGCAGGTCGTCCTCGGACTCGTTGTCGTCCTGGGCCGTGGCCTCGTCCTCGACGTTGGACGACTCGGCCTGGAGCCGCTCGACGATCTTGCCGGCCTTGTCGGACCGGACGATCTCGATGAGGATGTTCTCGGTCACCGCCTGGCGGACGGCGCTGTCGATGATGTCGTCGAGGCGGGCCTGGGCGCCTCGGACGTCACCCACCGACTCCAGGAACTTCCGCGGCTCGACGATGCGCCAGCGGGCCGTCGAGTCCACCTCGATGAACTTCTTGTCCTTCGTGGGGATCTCGCTCTTCTGGCCGTCCCAGCGCACGAGCCGCTTCTCGAAGAAGTGGGTCGTCTGCCAGGGCAGCTTGAACTTGATCCCCGCCTCCGTCTCGGTGCCGATGGGCTTGCCGAACTCGGTCAGGACCACCTGCTCCGTCTCGTCGACGACGAAGAACGACTGGGTGGCGAACCAGAGGCCCAGCACCACCGCGATGAAGAGCGCGATCTGGCGGGCCGGGCTCATCGGGCACCTCCCGGCGCCGCGGCGGCGGCGGGCTTCTGACCCACGTCGAAGAACGGGAGGAGCCCCGCGCCCTTGCCCTCGACCAGCAGCACCTGGTCGAGCTTCGGCAGGACCTCGCCCATGGCCTCGAGGTACAGGCGGCGCCGCGTCACGTCAGGGGCCCGCAGGTACTCTTCGTAGATCCGCGTGAACTTCACGGTGTCCCCCAGGGCCTGGTTGACGCGCTGGGAGCGGTACCCCTCGGCCTCCTGGACGCGCCGGAGGGCGAAGCCCTCGGCCGTCGGCACCAGCCGGTTGAACTCCCGCCGCGCCTCGTTCACCAGCTTCTCCTTGTCCTGGAGCGCCTTGTTCACGTCGTTGAAAGCCCCCTGGACCTTCTCGGGCGGGTTGACGTTCTGGAGCTGGAGGGCCACGACGGTGATGCCCGTCTGGTACTGGTCCATCTTCTGCTGGAGCTGATCCTTGACCTGCGCCTCGACGTCCGAGCGGCCCACCGTGAGCACCTCGTCGACCGTCCGATCCCCCACCACGCTGCGCATGATGGACTCGCTCATGTCGCGCAGCGTCTTCTCGGGCTCCTCGTTGCGAAACAGGAAGGCCCGCGGATCCTTGATGCGGTACTGGACCACCCAGCTCACGTCGGCGATGTTGAGATCACCCGTAAGGATAAGAGATTCCTGGGGAAACTTCTGTTCCGAGTAGGTGGTCTGCTTGCCCGGCTCCTTGGTGCGGAAGCCGAACTCCTCCTTGTGCACCGTCCGGGTCGCGACCCGGTGGACGCTGTCGATGCCGAAGGGGAGCTTGAAGTGGAAGCCCGGCTGGACGGTGTCGCTGTACCGCCCGAACCGCAGCACGACGCCCTCTTCTTCGGGCTCGATGCTGTAGCCGGAGGTGACCACCGTGGCGATCAGCAGGATGGCCGCCACCACGCCGATGATGATGGAGCGCAGGCGTCGAGGGTCGAGGTTGAAGCTGCCGGGGCGCCAGTCGCCGCCCCCACCGCCTCCCACGCCGCCGCCACCACCACGCGGCTGATCCTCGGCAAAGGGATCCCAGGCCAAAGAAGACTCCTTTCGGTCGGGGCGCGGACGCCTCGCATCGCGACGGCGTGTGCGCGCATCACTATGGGCCCGCAGGCCCGGGAGGGAAAGCCCGAGTCTGCGCGACCAGATGCACGAGGAGCGGCGACGGGTGCAGCGAGCGATGATGACAGGGGCGCGGCCCCCGCGGCGCCGGGTGGCCCGGAGGGGGCTGCCGGCCGCGCTCCAGGCGGCGCTGCTGCTGATCCTGGGGGGCTGCGCGACGCTGCCGCCGCCAGGGCCGGGGCGGGCGCTCTTCGTGGATCTGGATCAGCTCGTGGCGGGGCGGGAGCGCACGGAGTGGGTCGTCGATCAGGTGGAGCTGCAGGCCGTCTCCGATGACCTGATGCGGAGCATCTGCGCGACCCCGGCCGCCGATCGGGCGGCGCTCGCGGCCTGGGTGCTGGCGCGGCAGGCCGAGACGGGCACCCCCGCGTCGGTCTGGGAGCAGAGCGGCCACGACCTGGGCGCCGTCGGCCCCGCCCTGCACCTGGACCGCGTGCGCTTGCTGCTGGCGCACGGCGAGGCGCTGGAGGCCGGCTGCCCGTTCTGGCTGCCCCCCGACGCCGCCTTCGCCGGCGTCCACGCCGACGCCGATCGCTTCATCCTCCAGGCCGAGACGATGGGCGCCTTCCAGCTCGTGCTGGCGGATGGCGCCGACCCCGCGGTAGGCGGCGCGGGCCTCGCGCGCGTCTTGCCCGGCTACGGGATCAACCACCACCTGACGCTGCTCGTGGGGCTGGAGATGGGCCTCGCGAGCGAGCTGGATCGCGGCGGCGATGGCGAGGTGCGGCTGACCCCGGGCTTCGCCGCCGGCATCCCCGTCGTCCTGCGCGTCCACCTGGGCAGCCTGCGCTGGGACACCGGCGTGTCCCTGACCGGCCGCTCCCGGGATCCCGATTTCTCCAATCCGCGCATGGGGTTGCGTTGGGATCAGTCCGTCGGCGTCGCCACGCTCCGGGTCGCGGGCGTCCAGCCCTACGTGATGATCTGGGCGGGCCATGAGTGGCTGCCCGAGACGGAGCACGCGCCGACGCTGCACTCGGTGCGGATCGGATCGCGGGTCGGGGTGAGCTGGGATCCCTGACCGTCAGCGGCCCGCCACCAGCTCGGCGAGCACGTCGACCGGGCCGTCGGTGGGGGCGGGGGCGTCCTCGTCCGCGGGCATGCCGGTGTCGAGGACGAGGGGCTCCTCGGCCGGGGCGGTCCCGTCGGCCGGGGCGGGGGCGACGGCCACCTCGACCGGGGCCACCTCGGCCGGGGCCACCGCGGCCACGGCCCCATCGACGGGGACGCGGTGGACGTAGGGCGCGTCGAAGGCGTGGGCCAGGACGTCGCGCGCGCTGAAGGCCAGCCAGTCGACCCGACGGGCGAAGGCGGCCGGGCCGACGCGCTCGGCTCGGCCGGCGGCCTCGAGGAAGAGGCCCCGGTCGCCGGCGAACGCGAGGCGGTCGCCCGAGGCGTCCAGCGCGATGGCCTGGGTGCCGGGCCCGACCTCCACCGTCCGCAGCACCTGGCCGCTGGCGACGGCCAGGACGGTCACCCGGTCGCCCGCCCGCACCGCGACGCGCTGGCCATCCGCCGAGAGGGCGGCGTCCTGGCCGGGGCCCTGCCACCGCACCGTGCCGCGGGTGGCGTCCAGCACCAGGATGCGGGATGCGACCACCAGCACGAGCCGGCCGTCGGCGCTGATGTCGACGCGGCGAGCCACCCCCGCGCCCTTCACCTTCCGGTTGAGCGTCCAGAGCGTCCGGTCTCGCCCGGGGCCGAGGGTGCGCACCTCGGCGTCCCCGCCGCGGCGGACGAAGATGCCGTGGGCGCCGCGGGCATCCAGTCGCGCCCCCGTCACCAGGATGCGCTCGGCGCGCGGCACCGCGGCCTCGCCCGGGGTGGCCTCGAACACGCCGCCCGAGCCGCTGCCGGCGATCAGGCGGCGCTCGTCCAGGAAGCCTACCAGGGCGTCGTCGGGGCTGAAGATGTGCAGGCCCGGCGGGCTGATCTGCCACGCCGCCTCGATGGAGGCGTCGGCCAGGCGCCACAGCACCAGGCGGCCGTCGAGATCGATGGTGGCCGCGCGCTCGCCGCTGGGCGAGACGGCGCACTGGGTGATGGCGGCCCGGTGGCCGCGGGTCACGGGCTGGTCGGTCGCCAGGTCATGCACGCCCAGGACGTCGCCCTGGCGGCCAGTCGAGACGAGCAGATCCCCGCCAGCGTCGTACCCTCGCCGGCGGCCAGGGGCAGCAGGCCCCGGGGGATGAGCCGGGTGTCGGCGAGCTGGTAGACGCCCCGATCGGCCCACGCAACCAGGATGGCACCCCGGCGCAGGAAGACGCCGCGGGCGGGTCCGGCGCCGGGCGGCGGGGCGATGCGCGTCGAGACGCCGCTGGCCGAGATCAGCTCAAGACCCGCGGCCGAGGCCAGCACCAGGCGGCCGTCCGCGGACCAGGCTGCGGCGTCGGCCGGCCCAGCCACGCGGCGGCCGCTGGCGCCTTCGACGAGGGCGACCCCCGCCTCGCCGACGGCGGCGACACCGCGGTCACCGGCGGCCAGGCCGACGACCCGCCCGACGTGCGCTTCCACCCGAGCGGTCCGCCGGCCGCTCTGCAGATCCCATGTGATCACGCGGCCCTGCGTGCTGCCCGCGACGATCGTCGCGCCCGCCGGCCCCACCGCCACGGCGGTGATCGGGGCCTCGGTGCTGCCCGAAAAGGACGGCTGCTCGCCACCGGACCGCCACGCGAAGACGCGGGCGCCCCGCAGGACCGTGCTGTTGCACCCGCCCACGAGCACCGCCCCATCGGGGGACCAGGCCAGCGCGTCCACGGGGGCGCACGGGCTGTGGTGCTCCTCCAGGTGGGCGCCGGTGCGCGGATCGACGATCGCGACGGTGTTGGCGGCGCTCACGGCCACCCGATCGCCCCCGGGGGCGCCCGCCACGGCGTTGATGCGGTGGGTGAAGTGCCACCGCGCCGAACCCAGCAGGTCGGCATCGGAGGCGACCCCCGGAGGGGCGGCGAGGACCAGCGAGAGGTAGGTGGCGATCACAGTCCCACTGTACGGGGGGCGGGGGCCGAAGCCAACCTTCTGGCAGAGACTCTGAAAGAAAAAAATCATGGATTACGGGCACTTGTGCTCCGGTGTGCCCCGTGGGCCTACCGGTGTTCTGGTGTGGGATGGGAGGTGGGGGACCGGCGGAGGGCGCTGGACGGCGCCGGAGACATTGGCCCTGCCGCCGGGTTCCGGTAGCGTGCCGGCGGGGTCGATCTGCCCCAGGGAGCGCCGCCCGGGATGAACGTCGTCCGCCTCTGCCCGCTGTGCCAAGGGACCTACGCCGACGACGTCCGCACCTGCCCGGCGGATGGCCGGACGCTCGTGGTGCTGGCGGACGCCGAGCGACGCCTGGTGGGGACGGTGCTGGGCGGAAAGTACACCGTCCAGGCCCCGCTGGGGCGCGGCGGCATCGGCGTGGTCTTCCGCGCCTGGCAACACGGGATGGAGCGACCGGTCGCACTGAAGGTCCTGCGCCGCGGCCTGCTGGAAGACGAGACCGCCGTGCGGCGCTTCCTCCGCGAGATCCAGGGCGCGGGCCGGGTGAGCCACCCCCATGTGGTCACGGCCTTCGACCACGGCCAGGGCGAGGAGGGCGAGCTCTTCCTGGTCATGGAGCTGCTGGAGGGTCGCACCCTCGGCGACCTGCTGGCCAAGGAGGGGCCCCTGCCCGCGCCCCGGGCGGTCGCCCTGCTGGCGGGCATGTGCGATGGCCTGCACGCGGCCCACGAGGCCGGCGTCATCCACCGCGACGTCAAGCCCGAGAACGCCCTCGTCCTCCCCGACACCGGGCCCAGCGGCGAGTTCGTCAAGGTGGTCGACTTCGGGCTCGCGCAGCTCAAGGCCGTGGCGGGGGCCGAGTCCATCACACGCACCGGGCAGATCTGCGGGACGCCGCCGTACATGAGCCCCGAGCAGATCCTGGATCAGGGGGTGGACCGGCGGACCGACGTGTATGCCCTGGGGGTCGTGGCCTGGCAGGCTCTCGTCGGGCGGCTGCCGTTCACGGGCGACACGGCCATGGCCATCCTGCTGGGCCACCTGCACCAGCCGGCGCCGCCGCTGGCCCTGCATGCGCCGGGGGTGCCGGCGGGGGTCGCGGCGGCGGTGATGGCCGCCCTGGAGAAGGATCCGGCGCGCCGGCCGCCGACGGCGCTGGCGTTCAAGCAGGCGCTCCTCGCCGGCCTCGAGGCACGGCCCGGTGCCGCGACGGCGGGCGGCCCCCCCGGGGCTCTGGGGCGTGCCCTGGGTGGGGCCCTGGGCGGCGAGACGCTCGACTCTCTGTCCGACGTGCCGGCGGCCGGGCCGACCGTCGAGACGGGGGAGCTGCTCGCTCCACGGCGGCCGCGCTGGCCGTGGGTGGCCGGGCTGGTCCTCCTCGGGGCGGTCGGTGGCTGGCTGGCCCTGGCCCCGGGGGGCGGGCCTGGCGGGCCGGATGGTGCGGCGGCGGCGCGCGTCGCTGACGCCCTCCCGGCGGCCGCCCCGGTGGACGCCCGCGCCATGGACGCCGCGCCAGTCCTCGACGCCGCCGTCCCCGCTGACGCCGCTCCGCCCACGCCGGTGGATGGCGCGACGGGCCTCGACGCCGCCGCGCCGGCGGCCCCGGACGCGGGCGCGGCCCTGCTCTCGCTCACCAGCAGCCCACCGGGCGCGACGGTGTGGCTGGAAGGGCGCGTCGTCGGTCGGACGCCGGTCCAGTTCCCGGCTCCGTCGGCGGAAGTGCGCGTCCAGCTTCGACTTTCCGGGCACGAGGCGCGCAGCTTGCGCATCGAGGCGGGACGGATCGATCCTCTCCGCGTGACGCTACGCCGCCTCCCCGCCATCGTGGATCGCTGAGCATGGGCCGGGCGCGCACCCTCCTGCTCGTCGCCCTGGCGACGACGACCGCCTCGGCCGGCCCGGCCGCGGACGAGGCCGAGCGGCTCTTCCAGGAGGGCAACCGCGCCGCCCGCCGGCAGCGGTGGCCCCAGGCGCTGGCCGCCTGGCAGGCCTCCGAGGCCCTCGTCCCCGCGTGGCAGCCGGCGTTCAACCAGGCGACGGTGCTGGTCTTCACCGGGCAGCCGCTCGCCGCGTGGGCCGCCTGCGGCCGGGCCCTGGAGCGGGAGCCGCCCGCCGACCGCCGGGCCCAGGTCGAGGCCGAGTGCGGCGCCATCGAAGCGAAGCTGCTGGCCAGCTACGCCGCCATCGCGCTGGAGGTGGCGCCCGCGGACGCGGTCGTTCGCCTGGACGGGGCGCCGTGGCTGCCCCCCCGGCGGGCCCTGGTGGCCCGCGACGCGAGCGAGCTGGTCGTGGAGCGGCCCGGCTTCCTGCCGCAGACGCTGACGTGGCGCCACCCCATCGGCCAGCGCAGTCGCCAGGCCATCGCGCTGGTGCCCGAGCCACCGGCCGCCCCGCCGTCAGCCGCCCCGCCGTCGGCCGCCCCGGTGGCTGCGGTCGCCCCGCCGTCGGCCGCCCCGGTGGCTGCGGTCGCCCCGCCGTCGGCCGCCCCGCGCCCCCCCGTCGCCGCCGCCGTGACGGCGCCGCCCATCGCGGGCGGCCCGGATCCGGCCTGGAAGTGGGTGGCCTGGGGGAGCGGCGCGGCGCTGGTGGGGGCGAGCGCGCTGCTCCTCGCGGATGCCGACGAGCTGCGGACCCCGCGGGTCTTCCGGGTCGAGTCCGCCGACGCCGAGGCCGCCTGGTCGTCCCGGCGCGACACGGGCCTCGCCCTGGCGGCCGGGGGCGGCCTCGCCCTGGTCGTCGGCGCGGCCCTCTGGTGGCTGGAGGACGCACCATGAGGTGGGTCGCCCTCGCCCTCGCCCTGGCGGGCTGCGCAGACTTCGAGCCGGTCATCCTCGACTATCGCCAGGCGCTGCCGGCGCTCTCCGAGCTGGGGGGCGTGGTCGCCCGGGACACCGGCCTCGTGGTCGCCGGCACGACGGCTGGCGCCGGGCGGTCGTCCTTCGCGGTGGCGACGCTGGGGGATGGCGGTCGGCTGGGCACGCCGCTCGTGGCCGGGGGCCTCGCGGAGGGCGCCCAGGTCAGCGGGCTGGTGGCGCTGCCCGATGGCGGCCTCGTGGCCTTCGGGCACGGCGGCGCGGGGGTCGTGGCGGTGCAGGCGGGGGCCGACGGGCAGCGCATCGCCACGGGCACCCTGGGCGCGGGGATCGTCGCGCGGGCCGGGATCGTCGATGCGGCCGGTCGGCTGGTGGTGGTCGGCCAGGCGAACGTGGGTGATGGCACCGGCGACACAGCGCTCTGGGCCGGGATCTTCCGCCTGACGGGGACGGGCTTCGAGGTCGTGGGGGAGGACACCTGGCGCGTCGAGGCCTCCCGATCGGCCGAGGCCCGCGCCGTCACGGCCCTCGCCGATGGCGGCTTCCTGGTCGGCGGCGTCTTCGCGGGGCCGGTGGACGGCCAGCCCGTGCTGCTGCGCCTCGACGCCGATGGCGACCTGGCCACGGAGAACCTGCACCCCGACGCCGAGCGGACCGGCCAGGTCGGGGCGTTGCTGGCCCTGGCCGACGGGCGGGTGCTGGTGGCCGACGAGGCGGGGGGCCACGGCCGGCTGGGGGTCATGAGCCTGGCCGCTCCCGCCGACTGGCGCCCCATCGAGCTCTGCGTCGCGGGCCTGTCGCCCGTCCGCCCGGTCAGCCTGGCCCTGGACGCCGATCGCATCGCCCTGGCGGGCTGGGCCGGCTTCTCGGAGCGTCGCCTGTGGCTCGTGCGGGCCGATGCCGCCCTCGGCGACCTGCAGCTCTGGACGCCCGGCGCCCTGACCGCGAGCGCAACCGCTCGAATCTCAACAGGATTCTCGAACGAGGGGGGCCTCTACCTGGGGTCGACGCTCTGCACGGCGGCGGAGTCGACCGCCTGCCTCCAGGCCGAGACCGCCGGTCCGCGACCCACCGTCTGGTATGTGGACGCGGCCGGCGCCGGGCTGGGAGCCGCCGCGAGCCCGGAGTGCCCCTGATGACCACGCGCCTCGCCGATCTGGATACCCAGAGCCGCAGCTCCCTCACCGTCCGGGGTGGGCGGGCCGGTCCCCTGGGCCTGCTCACCATCCTGGCGCACCCCGAGGCGCGGCGGGTCGGGGACGAGGCCTGGCTGACGGGCCTCGTCGGCGGCCAGCCGGTGGCCCTGTCCCGCCTGGAGCCGACGTTCGCACCGCCGCGCGGCGGCGCGGGCTGGCCCCTGGCCGACGCCGCCCTCTCTCGGCGGCCGGCCTGGCTGGAGCGGGCGGCCTCGGGCATCCGGCTCCGGGTGCCGGCGGACGCGCTGAAGGTGGCGGTGGAGGGCGAGCCCTGGGTGGGGGATCGGGTCTTCAGCGCCGCCGAGCTCACCGACGGGGTGGTGCTGACGCTCGGGCGGGACGTGGTGGTCCTCCTGCAGGAGGCCGAGCCGTGGCTGGAGCGCCCGGAGCCCCTGGGGCTCGTGGGCGAGAGCGGCCCGCTCCAGCAGCTCCGCGGCGAGCTGCTGCGCGTGGCGGAGGCCGCGGTGCCGGTCCTGCTGCGGGGCGAGACCGGCACGGGCAAGGAGCTGGCCGCGTCCGCCATCCACCGCCACAGCCCGCGGCGGACCCGGGCCTGGGTGCCGGTGAGCGTCGCGGCGGTGGGACCATCCACCGCGCTCTCCAGCCTGTTTGGCCATGTGCGGGGCGCATTTACGGGCGCGGTGACCGACCACGACGGCTGCTTCGCGCAGGCGGACGGCGGCACGCTCTTCCTCGACGAGATCGGCGAGGCCCCGCCCGAGGTCCAGGCCATGCTGCTGCGGGTGCTCGAGACGGGCACCTTCCAGCCCCTCGGCGGGCGCACCACCCGCCGCGTCGACGTGCGGCTGCTGGCCGCCACCGACGCCGATCTGGAGGCCGAGGTGGAGGCCGGGCGCTTCCGGTCCGCGCTGCTCCACCGGCTGGAGGGCTACCGCGTCCGCATCCCGCCGCTGCGGGAGCGCCGGGCCGACATCGGGCGCCTGCTCTACGCCTTCCTGCGCGAAGAGCTGGCCGCCTTCGGCGACGCCGCGAAGCTGGACGCCGGTGCCGGCCAGGGGGTGGCTGCCCGGGAGCGTGGCCGCCCGGCTGGCCCGGCATCCCTGGCCCGGCAACATCCGAGAGCTGCGCAACGCCGCGCGCCAGCTTGTGATCGCCAGCCGCGGCTCCGCCGTCGCTCGGGGGGAGGGCATCCCGGCCGTGCGCGGTGCCTCCGTGGCGGTGCCGGCCAGCGAGATCGAGGGTCGACGCCGTGCAGGCGACGTCACGGCCGCCGAGCTCGTGGCCGCCCTCGAAGCCCATGGCTGGCGCATCGGCGCCACGGCCCGGGCGCTCGGCCTGGCCCGCTCCAGCCTCTACATGCTCATCGACCGCTGCCCGGACATCCGCAAGGCCAGCGAGGTGCCCGGCGCCGAGGTCAGCGCCGCCCTCGACGCCGCGGGGGGCGACCTCGATCAGGCGGCGGCCCGCCTGCGCGTCTCGCCGCGGGGGCTGCGGCTGCGGCTGGGCGCTCCGGGGGCACCAGGGCGTCCGGACCCGTCCCGATGAGGTCGGCGCGACCGGCCAGGCGCAGGGCCTCCCGCGCCAGCGGCCACTGCTCCTCGCTCCAGTAGAGCAGCAGCGCCTTCTGCAGCTTCTTCTCGCGCAGGCCGCGGGCCACCGGCACCGGCTTCATGGTCAGCGGATCGAGCCCCGTGTAGTACATCGCCGACGCGACGGACATGGGGGTCGGGATGAAGTCCTGCACCTGGCGGGGGCGGTAGCCCTGCGCCTTGAGCCAGAGCGCCAGATCCACCATGTCCTCCAGCGTGCAGCCCGGGTGGCCGCTGATGAAGTAGGGGATCTCGTACTGCTCCTTGCCCGCCTCCTTCGACGCGCACGAGAACATCTCGGTGAAGCGCTCATAGGCCGCGATGCCGGGCTTCTTCATCTTGTCGAGGACGCGGGGCGAGACGTGCTCGGGGGCCACCGAGAGCTGCCCGCCCACGTGGTGGCGAGCCAGCTCGGCCACATACGTCGGATCCAGCTCCGCCAGGTCGTAGCGGACGCCCGACGCGATGAAGACGTGCTTGACCCCCTCGGCCTCCCGCACCTGCTGCATGACGTCGATCAGGGGGCCGTGGTCGGTCTGCAGATTCTCGCAAACACCCGGATGTACACAGGAAAGTCGCCGGCACGCCGACTCGATCTGCGCCGACTTGCACTTCATCTTGTACATGTTGGCGGTGGGCCCGCCGAGGTCGGTGATGGTGCCGCGGAAGTCGCCCATGCGCCGCAGGGCCCGCACCTCCCGCAGCACGCTCTCGGCGGACCGGCTCTGGATGATGCGGCCCTCGTGCTCGGTGATGGAGCAGAAGGTGCAGCCGCCGAAGCAGCCGCGCATGAGCGTCACGGAGTGCTTGACCGTCTCGAAGGCCGGGATCGGCGCGGTGTAGCGCGGGTGGGGGGCGCGGTTGAACGGCAGGTCGTAGAGCTCATCCATGGCGACGGCCTCGGGGCGGCCGGCGCCGTCGCCGTCGTCCAGGGGGAAGGCCGGCGGGTTGAAGTACACCCCCCGGTCGCCGTGGCGCTGCACCAGCGGGCGCGCGTTGCCGGGGTTCGTCTCGTGCTGGAACTGCCGCGACATCCGCGCGTAGGCCTCGGTGCTGGTCGAGACCTCCTCGTAGGACGGCAGGATGACGGGCTTGCCATCGGGCACGTACCGGGAAGGATCGGCCTCCAGCCGGGCCAGCTCGTCGCGCCCCACGAGCCACGCCGTGCCCCGGACGTCGCGCAGGGTCTCGATGGGCTCACCGGCCCGCAGCCGCCGCGCCACCTCCCAGACGGGGCGCTCGCCCATGCCGAAGATGAGCAGATCCGCCTTGGAATCCAACAGGATGGAGCGCCGGACCTTGTCGGACCAGTAGTCATAGTGGGCGATGCGGCGCAGCGACGCCTCGATGCCCCCCAGGACGATGGGGACGTCCCTGTACGCCTCGCGGCACCGCTGGGCGTAGACGATGGTGGCCCGGTCGGGCCGCAGCCCCGTCTCGCCGCCGGGAGAGTACTGGTCGGCGCTGCGGTTCTTCTTCTGGGCCGTCAGCCGGTTGAGCATCGAGTCCAGGTTGCCGGCGGTGACGCCGAAGAAGAGCCGCGGTCGGCCCAGCGCCGTGAAGGCGTCCGGGGACTGCCAGTCGGGCTGCGCGATGAGCCCCACGCGGAAGCCCCGGCCCTCCAGGAACCGCGCGATGAGCACCGGCCCGAAGGCGGGGTGATCCACGTAGGCGTCGCCAGAGACGATCACGATGTCGACGGCGTCCCAGCCCCGCGCGTCCAGGTCGGCCCGCGTCGTCGGCAGGAACGGGTGCGCAGGGCGCGCGCCCCGATCCTGGATGACGGGCAGCGCCTCCCGCGGGCGACGACCCGTGGCGGCGAACGGCGATCCTTCGGTGTCACCCATTCCCATGGCGGCGGAGGATAGCGGCTCGGGCCGTCGAACGATACCTCGGCCGCCGCATCACCCCGCGGCGCCCGCGCCCTCGCGAAACCAGGCCACCAGATCCACCCGCCCGCCGAGGGCGTCGAGCCGGGCGTCGAGGGCGTCCTGGTTGCCGAAGATGAGCGGCCCGTCGGCCTCCAGCGCGGGCAGCGCGGCCTCGACGATCCCGCAGAAGGCGTCATGCCGGGCGCCGCGGTAGTAGCCGTAGCTGCGGCACGCGGCCGGCCGGCCCGCGTAGACCTGGCAGAGGCCGGCCTCGCCGTCGAGGAAGGGGCAGACCACCAGCGCGCCGGCCGGGTGATCCGCCAGCGCCAGCGCGCGGGCGCGGATCTCGGCCTGTCGCCCGGCCGGGAGGGCCGCGAAGACGGGGGCGAGGAGGGACCACTCGGCCGCCGTCAAGGCCGGCACGACCGCCAGCCGCCGGCAGCACCCGTCGCAGCCGGCGTGGCAGGGCCACGGGCGGTCCGCCCCCAGGCGGGCGACCCGATCGTCGATCTCGGCGAGCAGCCGGGGAGGCGTCCATCGCTGCGCTCCTGTGCCGTATCGGCACGCCCCGTGCGCGGGCGGCGACGGGCGCCCGAAGAGATAGCAGGAGTTTCGGGCATTTGCAGCGGGCCTCGGCGCGGCATGGCCTTCGCTACGATCCGACGCCATGCGCACGCCGACCCCCGCCACCGTCGTCCTCAACCCCGCCGCTCGCTGCCTGCGCCGCCCTGGCTTCGCCGCCCGGCTGGAGCAGGCGCTCGCCACCGCGCTGGAGCGCGCCACCATCCTCAAGCCCGCCAGCCCCGCCGCCGCCCGGGCGGCCATCGCCGAGGTGCGGGAGGGCCTGCTGGTCGTGGCCGGCGGCGACGGCGCCATCAACCTGGCCGTCAACGCCCTGGCCGATCCCGCGCCGGCCCTCGCCATCATCCCGTCGGGGACGGCGAACGACCTGGCCCGCGCCCTCGGGCTGCCCGCCGAGGTCGACTCCGCCGCCGCGGCGCTGGGGGGCCAGATCCGCCACGTGGATGTGCTCACCGTCAATGGCCGGCGCTTCTGCACGACGGGGGGGCTGGGGCTGCCCGCCCTGGTGGCCCAGGCGGCCAACACCGTCAAGCGCCAGCGGGGCACCAGCCTGCTGGGCCACCACCTCTACGCGGCCGTGGCCGGCAGCCAGATCCTGGCCCGCCGGCGGCTGCGACGGCGCATCCGCCTCGACTGGGTCTGCGCCGACACGGGGGCGGCCCGGCACCTGGAGGCCGAGGTCTATGGCGTCCTGGTCACCAACGTCGGGGCGGTGGCGGGATCGCTCCGGCTCTGCGAGGCCCGGCCCGACGACGGTGTGTTCGAGATCTGTCTGCTGCCCGCGACCGGCCGCCCCCGGCTGCTGCGCCTGCTGCTGGCCCTCGCCCGGGGCCGGCCCGCTCGCCCGGGGACCCTGCCGGCCCTCCGCGCGCGGGCGGCGCGCCTCCAGGTCGCCGAGCCCACGCCGTTCCTGGGCGACGGCGAGATCCTCGCGCGCACCTCGGCCTTCGAGCTGGGGGTGCTGCCGGCCGCCCTCTGCGTCGTCGCGCCCTGACCCGCCGAGAGCGGCTTGCACGCTCGCGGGGCGAGCGGTGTTGGACCACGCGAGACCAGAGTGCGTGGAAAGGCTGGCCATGGTGGGGGTCTGCGTCGACACTGGGTGCATGGGAGCGTTCGCAGCAGAAGAGGTCGCCCGGCTGTTTCGGCTGCATGGTCCGCAGGTGTACCGGCGCGCCCTGCGCCTGCTGGGCAACGCGACCGACGCCGAGGAGGCGCTACAGGATGTGTTCTTGAAGATCCTGGATCGGGTCGATGACTTCGACGACCAGGACAAGACCCTCAACTGGCTCTACCGCATCACGACGAACCACTGCCTCAACGTGATCCGGGGCCGCAAGCGGCGGCTGGCGGCGACCGAGGCGTTCCGGGTCGCGCCCCAGCGAGCGGATCACACGGTGGCCGTCGACGCCACGCTGCTGCGGGAGCTGCTCTCCCGGGCTGACCCCCGAGAGGCCGAGGCGGCCGTCTACGTCCACCTGGACGGGATGTCGTACAGCGAGGCGGCGCCTCTGCTCGGGGTGTCGAAGCGCACGGTCGGGAACCTGATTGCGCGGTTCGATGCCTGGGCCGCGACCGCACTGGGAGGGACCTCGTGAAGCTCGACTTCTCCGCCGCACGCTCGGGTCTCGCGGGCTGCCCGTCCGACCGGGCCCTCGACGCGCTGCATGTGGGCGCGCTGCCGCCAGAGGAGCAGGCCGAGGTGCAGGCCCATCTGGCGACCTGCGCGGCGTGCGCTGCCCGACTCTCCGAGATTCAGCAAGGGTTTCAAGCATTTGCAGGGCTTGATGACCGGGTCGTCCTCGGTCGCATCCAGGCGGCGCACGGGGAGCGCCGGGCCCGCCGGCCGTGGTGGCGGTGGCTCTGGCTGGGCCTGCCGGTGGGGGTGGCGGCGGCGGTCGCCTTCGTCGCCCTGCGGCCGGGGGACGCGCCGGGGGACGGGCCGGGCCTGACCGAGCCGGGCGTCCGCGCCAAGGGCACGGCCGTCCTGCGCGTGATGCGCCAGCGAGGTGACGCCCCGGCCGCCGAGATCCTGAGCGGGGCGCCGTGCCGACCCGGGGATCGGCTGCGGTTCGTCGTCGACCTCAGCGCGCCTGGCCAGGTCCAGATCGTGAGCCGCGGCGCCGACGGGGCGCTGGCCGCGGTGTGGCCGGCGGCCGGCGCGCAGGCGATGCCCGCGGGCCGCGACCAGCTCGTGCCCGGCGCCGTGGCCCTGGACGACGCCCCCGGCGAGGAGCGGCTGTACCTCGTCCACTGCACCGACGCGGCGCCGGCCTGCACGGCCAGCGGGGAGGGCTTCACCTGTCCCGCGGGCTGCACCACCAGCCTCTTCGTCGTCGGCCGCGAGCCCGCGCCATGAGGTGGGCGCTGCTGGCCACCGCCCTGGTGGTGGCCCCGCCCGCCCGGGCGCTCCCCCCCGACAGCCACGTGGTGGTGATCGGCAACAACTTCGGGGAGCCGGGGGAGATCGGCCTGCGCCATGCCCACCACGACGCGCGCGCCCTGGCGGAGGTGCTGCGCGAGCTGGGCGGGGTGCCGTCGACCCGCATCACGACGCTGCTCGACGCCAGCGCGGACGACGTGACGCGGGCGCTGGCCGACCTGGCGCCCCGCCTCGCCCCCGAGAGCGCCCTCGTCGTCTTCTACTCGGGCCACGCTGACGCGGGGGGCCTGCACCTCGGCGGCACCACGCTGGCGTTCGAGGCCCTGCGCGGCCAGATCCGGGACCTGCCCGCGCGCATGAAGCTGCTGGTCGTGGACGCCTGCCGTTCCGGAAATGTGTCTCGGGTCAAGGGGTTGCGGCCGGCACCCGAGTTCCGCGTCGACTTCGCCGACGAGCAGGTGGCCGAGGGGATGGCCATCATCACCTCGAGCACGGCGGGGGAGACGAGCCAGGAGAGCGATGAGCTCCAGGCCTCCTTCTTCTCCCACCACCTCGTCAACGCCCTGCGGGGGGCCGCGGATCGCGACGGGGACGGGGCGGTCACGCTGGCCGAAGCGTACCGCTACGCCTACGACGGCACCCTGCGCTCGTCCGGGCGCACCCTCGACCTCCAGCATCCGACGTACGCCTGGGACGTGAGGGGCCGCGGGGACCTGATCCTGACCCGGATGCTGGGCGCCGATCGCCGGGTCGGGCGCCTGGAGCTGGGCGAGCCCGCGGTGCACCTGGTCACGGACGCGGCCGCCGGGCAGCTCGTGGCCGAGGTCAAGCCGACGCGGCCCGGCACGACCCTCGCCCTGCCGCCTCGGCGCTACCGCGTGCAGGAGCGCCGGGCGCGCGCCTACCTGGAGTACGACGTCACCCTCCGACCCGGCGAGGTGGTGGCGCTGCGCGACGCGCCGGGGGTGACCATCGAGTACGACCGCCTGGTGCGCAAAGGCGGCGGGACGCGGTCCGCCGTGCACGGCGTCCGGGCGGTGCTCGGCGTCCGCAGCCAGCTCCTGGCCGACGAGGGGGCCATGCCGCTGCTGGCGCTGGGGTACACCCTCGACACGCCTTGGTTTTCGGGCGAGCTGCGCGGCCGCGCCGGGCAGGTGCAGGCGACCGCGCCGGAGGGCCGCGCGCCCCGGCGCCACGAGGAGTACGGGGGCGCCCTGGTCCTCAGCCGGGCCCTCGATCTGCCGAGCCTGACCATCGCGCTCGGCCTGGTGGCCGAGATCGCGGTGCACCGCCAGGTGTTCACGGATCAGGCGGCGCCGACGCGGACGAGCACTGCGGGCGGCTTCGGCGCGCTGGCCGCCATCGAGCGCTGGCTCTGGGGTGGCCTGGCGCTGCGTCTGGAGGGGGGCCCCGTGGCCACCGTCCTGCGGTCCGGCGAGGTGGAGCTGGGGGGCGAGGTGGACGTGGCGCGGCGGACCACGCTGCTCTGGTGGGCGGGCGGGGGGCTGTCGTGGCGCCTTTGATCCGCGTGATCCGCGTGGGCCTGATGGCCCTGCTCCCGAGCTGCGGCGATCCCCTGGTGCAGACCGCCTACGAGGGCGAGCCGGTCTTCGTGCACCACCAGATGGTGCTGGACGGGGCGCGCCCCCCGGACGCGGTCCACCCGCGCTGGGCCGTCTTCTGGCTGCGAGGCGGCTTCGAGGCCGGGAACGTCGACGACGGCATCGAGCAGCCCGCCACCAGCCGGCCCGCCGAGCGCTACCTGGGAGCGCTGCGGCTCTACGCCGCGCCCGCGGACGACCTGCTGGCGACGAGCCCGAGTGGGGGCCGGTACGGCATCGGCAGCCTGCTGCTCTACGACGACCGGGACGGCGACCGCCTGCGGGGGGAGGACGAGCCCATCCTGGGGACGTCGCAGCAGGCCCTGGTGTACGCGCCGGTGGATCTGGACGAGGCGACGTCGCCCACGGGGCGCCCGCTGCCGGCCGGCTTCCATGTGACGCGGTTCCCGCTGCCGTGCGAGCGGACGCGGGACGGCACATCCGGGTGCGGCCTGCCCATCGGCGACCCCTGCGTGCGCGCCGAGGACTGCGGTGACGCGACGTGCTGGCGCGAGATCGGGCCGGGCTTCCCGGGCGGAATGTGTGTCGGAACGGGAGCTTGCGAGCAGATCGGCACCGTCCGGTACGAGACGAGCGAGCGCCGCGAGCTGTACGTGGCCTGGCTGCCGGGCTGCGCCGCCGACGCCGACTGCCGGGTCGACGCGGGCTACCACTGCGATCAGCTCCTGCGGGCCTGCCATGTGGACGCCCCCATCAGCCTGACCTACGGCGAGATCCCCACCCAGGGGCTGTGCCGGGATCCCTTCTCGGGGCTGGGCCCGCCGCTCGCCTGCGCCGAGGACTGCGACGCCACCTGCCCGCCCGAGGCGCGGGGCGGCTGCGTCTGCGCCGACCTGGACGGCGCGGCCGCCTGCACGGCCCGGTGCCGCGTCGATCGCGAGTGCGAGTTCGCGCCCGGTGGCCGACGGACGTGCCTGGAGGGGGTCTGCCGCTGACGCCGGGGTCCACCGACCCCACGGGACTCCGAGGTGTGCTGCGCAGGTCTCGATCCGGCGCCGCGGCAGCGTCGGGAGGCAGGCAGGTGGCCGGCCAGCGCCAGCGCTCGGGGCGGTACGGATCTTGCCGAAGCGGTGGGGGACCGCCGTGGAAGGAGCGACGCGCATGGCACATGGAACGGGGCTCAGCCGCCTGCTCGTCCTCGCCCTCGGGGCGCTGGCCGTGGGCTGCGCCGAGGGCGAGGGGGCGAGCATCGAGTTCACCGCCGATGACGCCATCACCAAGATCATCAACGGCCGCTTCACGTTCGAGCGCCCCGAGGTGGGGCTGCTGAACTGGAACGGCGGGGCCTGCACGGCCACCCTGATCCGCGACAACGTGGCCATCACCGCCGCGCACTGCGTGGGCTTCAGCACGAACGACGCCCAGGGCCGACCCCTGGGATCCTTCATCGTCCACCGCGACGGGCAGCAGGTGTTCCAGTACGCCTTCGACGCCCACATCGCCTATGGGCGCGACTTCGACCAGGGGGGCGACACCGACACCGACATCGCCCTGCTGCGCCTCATCCAGCGGGTGCCGGCCAACGTGGCCACCCCGGCGCGCATCGCGGCCCGGCTGCCGCGGGCCGGCGAGGCGGTGACGCTCTTCGGCTACGGCTGCGGCAACCGGCAGGACACCGGCGACTCGCACCAGGGCCGCAAGCAGAAGCTGCCCTTCGCCTCCGGCCGGACGACGAACCTGTGCCCGGGCGACTCGGGCGGGCCGACGTTCCTGGACGCGGATGGCACGCTCTTCCACATCAACAGCGCCTACAACACCCTCGACGGCACCGATCTCTTCGGCGACGCGGTGGCGATGTCGGCGCGGATCAACCAGCAGGCGGACGCCTGGTCGGGCGGCCAGCAGCAGGCGCCCCCCGGAGCAGGCGACGCTCCGGCGCCTGACCTGGACTGCGGCGGCCTCGTCGAGTGCTTGCGGGCCTGTGGCCAGGATCCCGACTGCGCCCAGGGCTGCGCGCGCCGCACCGGCGCCGAGCCGCGCCGCCGCTACGACGCCATGGTGGCGTGCAGCCAGGCGAGCCGCTGCCCCGACATGAGCTGCGTGCGCGAGCAGTGCCCCGGCCAGGTGGACGCCTGCTTCGGGGCGGGGGGTGAGCCGGGCCCCGATCCCGGGCCCGATCCCGGCCCCCAGGCGGGCGACGGGGCGTGCGGCGACATGCTCCAGTGCATGGGGGACTGCCGCGCCAACGACGACCCGTGCCGGCAGGGGTGCTACGACCGCGGCAACGCGGCGGCCCAGGCGGCCTACGACGCCCTGGCGGGCTGTGGCCAGGCCAACGCCTGCCAGGACGACGCCTGCTGGCGGCAGCGGTGCGGATCCGAGCTCAGCGCCTGCCACGGGGGCGGCGGCGGCGCCGAGCCGCAGGATCCCGGCCCCGCGCCCGGGGGCGGCCTGAGCTGCCTGGACCTGCTGCAGTGCGGCCAGCAGTGCGCGGGCGATCAGCAGTGCTTCAGCGGCTGCTGGGCCCAGGCGGCGGCCGGGGCGCAGCAGGCCTACCAGGCCTACAGCGGGTGCTTCTTCGAGAACGGCTGCCAGGACGGGGCGTGCGCCCAGCAGTTCTGCAGCGCCGAGTACGGCGCCTGCACGAACGGCGGCGGTGGCTTCGACGGCGGCGGCGGCATCGACGACGGCGGCCAGGCCGGCGGGGGCCAGCTCGCCTGCGCCGACGTGGTGGGCTGCATGCAGGGGTGCCGGTTCGGCGATCAGGCCTGCGCCCAGAACTGCTACTTCCAGGGGAGCGCCGAGGCCCAGGTGGCCTACGCCGGCCTCGCCACCTGCGCGCTCTCGAACCTGTGCGCCGACGATGGCTGCCTGCAGGCGTTCTGCCCGGCGGAGTACGGCCAGTGCTTCCAGGGCGACTTCGCCGGCGGCGGGGGCTGCCCCAACGGCGGGGGCTGCCCCAACGGCGGCGGGTGCCCCAACGGCGGCGGGTGCCCCAACGGCGGGGGCTGCCCCAACGGCGGCGGGTGCCCCAACGGTGGCGCCAACAACGTCGCCAACAGCGGCCTGCGCTGCATGGACATCATCGACTGCTTCGGCGGCTGCCCCGACGACGCCTGCGTGAACCGCTGCTACAGCCAGGGATCGGCCCAGGGGCGCGCGGGCGTGGACGCCATCTACGACTGCGCCGGCCGGGCCGGCTGCCAGGACTACGACTGCGTCGAGCGCCAGTGCGGCGCCCAGCTCCAGGCCTGTTTCTGACCGCGGGTCAGACCAGCTTGTCTCCCAAACCACTGAAGTCCTTGGTGTTTCTGGCGTGGTCACCCAGCCCGGTGGCGCACCCGGTCCGCCTCCGGTAGCCTGCCTGCCGCCACGACCAGGAGGCTCTTGATGACCGAGGTGCTGCTGACGGGCGGCCGCGAGATGGCGCTGGAACTGCACCACCTGCTGCGGGATCTGGACCCCGCGAGCTGGCGCGCCGAGCTGCAGGACCGCGCCCGGGCGCGAGCCGCACGGGTGGTGGAGCTGGCGCGGGCGAGCCGCGCGGCCGAGGTGGTCGGTAGCGGGTGGACGGGCCTCCAGGCCCGCGTCGCCGAGCTGGCGGCCGCCATCGAGCAGCACCTGCCGGCGGGCCACCTGAAGAACGGCGAGGCGCGGGCCGCCTGGCAGGCCTTCCGGGAGCGGGTGGCCCCCGCCTACGAGCGCCTGGCCCAGGGGCTGCGCCAGCACGCCGTCCACGTACCCGCCCTGCGCCCCACCAACCTCGCGCGCTCGGTCTTTCATGTGGCGGCCAGCTTCCTGGGGCTCGCCCTGCTGGTCTGGCTGCCCTGGGCCGGGCAGGTGGCCGTCGCCGCCTCGTTCGCGGGCTGGGCGTGGTCGATGGAGATCCTGCGGCGCCGCTCGCCGCGCCTCAACGACCTGCTCTGGCGCCACCTGGGCCGCCTCGCCCACCCCCATGAGGCCTACCGGGTCAACTCGTCGACCTGGTTCGGGACCGGCCTGCTCATCCTGGCGCTCATCGGCAGCCCGGCCCTCAGCGGCGTCGGCCTGGCGGTGCTGGGCCTGGCGGATCCGGCGGCCGGCCTGATCGGCCGGCGCTACGGCACCATCAAGCTGGTGCACGGCCGCTCGCTCCAGGGCTCGGCGACCTTCCTGGTGGTGGGGGTGCTCGCCGCCCTCGGCGTCCTCACCCTGGTCATGGGGATGCCCGTCGCGCCGGCGGCCATCGTCGCGCTGGCCGCCACGGCGCCGGCGACGGTGGTGGAGCTCTTCTCCCGCACCATCGACGACAACCTGTCCATCCCGCTGTCGGCGGCGCTGGGGGCGTGGCTCGGGCTGCTGGCCCTGGGCCTGCCCATCTGAGTCCAGATCGTTGATCTAGAAGGTAAAAGGAGCAGGCTCGGTCTTCGGCGCCACCGTCCTGGGCGCCGCCGGCGGGGCGGTGCGCGGGGCGGCCGTGGGGGGCGCTGCGGCCGTGCGCGGGGCCGGGGGCGGTGCCGTCGGGGGCGCCTTGGGGGCCTCGGTGGGCGGGGCCGTCGGGGGGGCGGTTGCGGGCGCCTCGGGGGCCTCGGTGGGGGGCGCGGTCGCGGGCGCCCTGGGCGCGGACGTCGCCGGCGCCCGGGGCGTCACCCGGCGCGGGGGCCGCGCCGCGTCCCGGGGCCGGGTGGCATCGACGGGCCGGGCATCCGCCGTGAGGGCAGGGGTGGCGTCCAGGACCGCGGCGTCCACGACCGCGGCGTCGCGCACGGCGGCCTCGCGCGGCGCGGCGTCGGGTGACGCGGCGTCGCCCGGCGCGGCGGCTGCGGCGTCCGCCGCGGCGCGCTCGCCCCCGGCGCTCGGGTCGGCACCCCGGTGCGTGCTCAGCCAGACCACGGTGATGGCCGCCGCCAGCGCGCCCACCAGCAGGCCCCAGCGCCACCGCCGCGGGGGGGGCAGCTCGAGCGAGCCCGACCGCGTCGCGGTGGTGTCGTCGTCGCGCTCCTCGGCCTGGGCGCGGGGCCGGCCGACCGGCACGGCGGCCTTGCCCGCCAGGGCGTCGATGATGGGCTGGAGCAGCGCCAGCAGCGCCGCGCCGTCCGCCGGACGGTTCGCCGGGTTCTTGGCGAGGCACTGATCCACGAGGGCCGCCAGCGCCGGCGGCACCATGGGCGCCTCCTCGGTCACCGGGCGGTGGGCGTCCTGGACCGCCGCCAGGCAGACGGCCGTCGCCGTCTCGCCCTCGAAGGGGGTGCCCCGTCATCAGCTCGTAGAGCATCGCGCCGATGGACCAGACGTCGGCGGGGGGCCCGCAGCGGCGCGGATCGACGGCCTGCTCGGGGCTCATGTAGTAGGGGGTGCCGACGGTGAAGCCGGTGCGGGTCGCCGTGTTGGCACCCTCGACGTGGCGGGCGATGCCGAAGTCGAGCAGCTTCACGGGCCGCTCGTCCGGCGGTCCCTCCAGGACGAAGACGTTGTCGGGCTTGATGTCGCGGTGGACGATCTTGGCGGCGTGGGTGGCGGCCACGGCCTCCAGCAGGCGGGCCACGACCCGCAACGCCTGGAGAAGACTCGGGTTTTCTTGACGAATCCAGTCGCCGAAGCCGATGCCGCGCAGGCGCTCCATGGCGATGTAGAGGGTGCCGTCGGTGTCGCGGCCGGCGTCGTAGACGGCGGCGATGCCGGGGTGGCCGATGGCGCCCGCCACCTGCACCTCGCGCAGGAAGCGCTCGACCCCGCGCTCATCGCGGGTCGTGTGGCCGAAGAGCCGCTTGACCGCGACCTCCTGCTTCGTGACCACATGGCGGGCCGACCACACCTCGCCCATGCTGCCGGCGCCGAGGCGCTCTTCCAGACGCCAGCGGCCGCCCACGGTGATGGTCGAGGTCTCGGTCATGAGTCGGGGCTCTCCAGATTGCCGCGCATCGTACCAGGAGTTGCGCAGGGGCCGTAGATCCGAGGCGCGCTCTTCGCTGGCCAGCCTGTACGAGCAGAGCGGACAATCGGGTCGTTTCGTTGCATAGATGAACTGTCCACGAATCCGGGTTATCCTCGGCGGCGACATGCACGAGCAGTTCGGTCGCTACATCCTCCTCGAGCGCATCGCCATTGGCGGCATGGCCGAGATCTTTCGCGCGAAGGCCCCGGGCCTCGGGGGCTTCGAGAAGGTGCTTGCCATCAAGCGCCTGCACCCGAGGTACAGCCAGGATGCCGACTTCATCGAGATGCTGATCGATGAGGCCCGCATTACGGTCGAGCTGGCCCACAGCAACATCGGACAGATCTTCGACCTCGGGAAGGTCGAGGACCACTACTTCATCGCGATGGAGTACATCGAAGGCCGCGACCTCTACCGGGTCATGAAGCGGCTGCGGGAGCGCCACCAGCAGTTCCCCTTCGATGCCGCCGCCTATGTGGCCATGGAGTGCTGCGCCGGCCTGGACTACGCCCACCGCAAGCGCGACGGGCGGGGGCGGCCGCTGCACATCATCCACCGCGACGTCTCGCCCCAGAACGTCCTCATCTCGATGGAGGGCGACGTCAAGCTGGTCGACTTCGGCATCGCCAAGGCCGCCCTGCGGGCCTACGAGACCGAGTCGGGCATCATCAAGGGCAAGTTCTACTACATGTCGCCGGAGCAGGCCCGGGGCGAGCACCTGGACCACCGGACGGACATCTTCAGCCTCGGCATCGTGCTCTACGAGATGCTGACGGGGGACCTGCTCTACAAAGACGACGACGAGGTCACGCTGCTCTCGAAGGTGCGCCGCGCGGACATCGCGCCCCCGAGCACCATGCGCCCCGACCTGCCCCCGGCGCTGGAGCTGCATCGCCATGCGGGCCCTGGCCCGCGACCGCGAGGACCGCTATCCGTCCGCCCAGCACATGCAGCGGGACCTGGCGCGCTACCTGCGCGACACCGGCGCCGTCTTCAACAAGAGCCGGCTGGGCCAGATCATGCGCGACATGTTCGTGGACGAGCCGGTGGAGCATGTGGAGGCCGAGGCGGTCATCCGCGACCGGGGCGACTTCGGCCACGACCAGCGCCTCGTCATCTCGGTGGCCGACTTCGGCGAGCCGGAGTCCACCGAGGTCGACTCGGGCTCCTCGACTCGTCCGTGGAGCTGCACCCATCGCTGGCGTCGGAGCTCGTCGAGCTGTCCACCGAGGACATCGAGCTGATCGAGGACCGGCCGACGGTGATTATGGTGGAGTTCCGGATGCTCGCACGTGCCTTCGACTCCATCGAGTCGGGGTCGTCGGGGCTCCAGGACGACCTCTTCGGGGAGGACGAGCCGACGCGGGCGTTCGGTGACCGGCCGGCCGGCCCGGCGCGAGCCGGAGGGCTGGCCTTCGGCGAGCTGCCGACCCCGGTGCCGGCCGCGCCTGCGCCCATCCCGGCCCAGCCGGTCGTGCGGGCCATCCGGGAGCCGGCGCCCGCCCCGCGCCCGGCGCCGCGTCCCGCGCCCGCCGCGGCCGCGGAGCCGGCGGTCTTCAACCGGCAGCCGACCGTCATCGTGCCCCAGGAGGCGCCCCGCAAGCCGGCGCCGCCACGGCCGCCCCCGGGCGCCCCGCCGGGCCGGAGGCGCCCGCCGCCGCCGGCACGCAGCCGGGGCCGCCCCGCCTCGCCTGGGCCACCCGCGAGCGGCTGCTGATGGCGTCGATCCTGGTGGCGGTCATCATCCTGGCGGCCGTGATCACCTCGTTCATCGTGGATGATCCCCTGCCGCCGCCACGGTGGATGACGCGCGGGGCGAGGTCATCACCATCACCGGCGCCGCGGCGGGCACGGAGGCGCCGGCCCCCGTGGCCGCCAACGCCAACGCCGCCACGCTGGTGGTCCAGTCCACGCCCCCCGGCGCCAACATCAAGGTGGACGGCGCGTGGCTGCCCGAGCGCACGCCGGCCCAGGCCATCGTCCCGGCGGGCCGCGCGGTGGAGCTCATCGTCCGCCTGGACAACCACGACCCGTACCGCACGCAGGTGACGGTGGCCCTGGCGAGACGCGCACGCTGAACGCCACGCTCCAGGAGCGGACGGGCACCATCACCGTCGAGTCGGAGCCCAGCCAGGCCGAGGTCTCGGTGGACGGCGTGGTGGTGGGGCGCACCCCCCTCACGCACCCCAACGTCTCGATGCGGCGCGCCGTCCATGTGCTGGTCGAGAAGGATGGCTACGAGCCGCACCGCGACACGGTGGACTGGGGGTCGGGCCCCGAGCAGGTGGTGAAGGTCGAGCTGCAGGCCATGCCGGTCGCGCCCCCGGTGGCCGTGAACCTGCCCGAGGCGCGGCCGCCGCCCGTGGCGCGGGTGGCCCCGCGGCCGGCCCGCCGGGTGACGCGGGTCGAGGCCCGCCCGACGCGACCTGCGCGCGAGCCGCGCGAGCCCCGCGAGCCTCGGCGTCCCCGGCGCGAGCCCGTGGCCCGACGGACGGACGACGCCCCGGCCCGTGGCGGCGGCGGGGGCAGCGGGAAGCTGAGCGTGCAGTCGCGGCGTTGGGGATCGGTGCTCATCAACGGCCGCCTCGTCGCCACCGAGACGCCGCTGCTCAACAAGCCGCTGCCCGAAGGCAACTACCGTGTCCAGGTCTGCTTCGAGGGGAACCGCGACGACTGCAGCCCGACCCGCCGGGTCTCGGTCTACGCCGATCAGACCGCCAAGGTGGTCTTCTAGCAATCTCCGCTCGCGAGCCCTCGCCGCTGGCTGGCCAGGTGCGGCCTGGGCCGGCCGAATCATCCTGCGCGGCGCGGCCATCTGCTCCCCGATGCGCACGCTCCTCCCCCTGCTGACCCTGCTCGCCCTCGGCTGCGACCGTGGCGACGTGGCCGTCCCTCCCGAAGGGGTGCTCGACGTGCGGGCGCCGGTGGGTTCCACCGTCCGGGTGTCCGGCCAGCGGGCGCAGGTCGAGACCGAGGAGCCCGTGCGGCTCGTGGGCATCGGCCCGCCACCCTACCAGGTGCAGATCGATCGCCCCGGCGAGCGGGTCACGGTGCTGGAAGTGCCCGGACCTGTTCTGGATTTCGTGCAGCTCGCGGAGGGGCCGCCGGTCCGCGGGACGCTGATCCCGCTGGCGGTGCGGCCCACGGTCGCGGGCCTGGACGCTCTGGCAGCGGTGGCCGGGGACCAGGTGTTTCCCGGCGAGCGGACGGCGACCGGCTTCCAGGTCCGGGTGCCCGAGGGGGTGCCCACCCGGCTGATCGGGCTCTGGCGGCCGGGCGGCCGGGCCACGGCGCTGGGCCTGCGGAGCCTGCCCGATCCGCGTCGGAGCCTGGGCGTCCAGGCCCTCGCGCCGACCCACCCGCTGACGTCGGAGACCCGCCTGCGGCTGGGCTCCGCGCCGGAGGGCTACCTCACCGCGGAGCTGACGCTGGACGGCCTGCGGACGGGGCTGGTGCTGGGGGCGGGGGTGGCCGCCCGGCAGGAGGGCCTGGCGGTGGCGCGCCCGGCCGCCCTCCCGGGGGCCGGGCTCTGGCTGGAGGCGGCGGCGCGCTCGCCGGGGTTCCGCCACGCCCGACCGCAGCGTCGGGGCCCATGTCCAGCTCGCCACCGACGAAGCCACGCTGGCCTGGGGCCCCGAGGGCCAGGTCCAGCCGCGGCTGGGGATCGACGGCCCCGCCGCGGCGCTGGCCGCCAGCCGCCGGCAGATCCGCTGGGCCACCACCGACGCGGCCTGGGTCGAGATCGCGCTGATCGCCGACGACGGCTGCGAGCCGAGCCAGCGCTGGCGCGTGTTCGCCCCCGCGGCGCCCGGCGCGGTGACGCTGCCGACTGACGATCCCCTGGCCCGGCCGCTGCTGACGGCCGAGGTGACCCGCTGCATGGGGTGGCCGGGCTCGGCTACGACGGCTGGGTGCGCGGCGAGGGGCCCCCGCCGGACGCACGGCCGCGGGCGGGCGCGAGCTTCAGCCACACCAGCCGGGGGTGGTGGCGGGGCGGGGCGCAGAGCTGCGCCCCCGACGACCGCCAGGGTCGCTACACCTGGGTACCGCCGACCGCGTGTGATGGCGAGGCGGAGCCGCTGGCCGTGGTCGTAGACCGCTGCGGCGCGGTGCTCCTCTCGCGGGCGAGACGTCGCTCTGCGGGGCCCGGGCGCGCGACGCCGAGCCGGCGGGGAGGCCCTGGGCCTGGCCGGCGGCCGCCTCATCCGCGGGCGGACGCCGGCGCGGCGCCGCCAGGCGACCTCGCGGGCGACTTCCACCGCGTCGAGATCTGGCGGGAGCGGCGCACCGTCGCCCCCGACGGCGGGCCGGGGACCGTGACGGAGGACCGCATCCTGCTGGAGGCCGGGGAACCCGAGAAGGGACCCTTCGCGCGACTCACCGAGGCGGGCCGCCTGCTCGTCGCCACGCGGCGGCTCTCGCTGGAGGGCCGCCTGCTGGGCTTCGACGGCGAGGTGCTATCGCTCGAGGGCGAGCCCGGCCCCTGCGGCGCGCAGGCGCGGCTGGCGGGCGCCTCGCCGAGGGCGTGCTCACCCTCCAGGCGTGGCTGCCGGAGAGCCGAAGTGAGGGCGCTGCCTACGAGATCCGGCTGAGTCGGCGCTGACGCGCCGCGCCCCGGGGATGAAATCGTGACGAAGTGGTCACGGAACGCAAACGCCCCCGCCGGGTATCGTCCCTCTCGCGGCCTTGAACCCGGAGGTGTGCCATGAAGACCTGGTGGATGCAGACGCGAGATCGCTGGCTGAGCACGCTGCGCGCCCTCACCTCGCTGGGCGCGGTCTTCCCCGGAGACGAAGAGCAGGACTGGCACGTCGCCCCCGCCGGGCGGGTGGTGCCGGTCGAGTTCCCCCGCGCTGAAGGGGCGCGGCGCGCCCCGGCGGTGGGCTAGCCCTCGGCGACCGAGGCGCGGCGCTGCCGGCTGAGGCGGCGCAGGACGTAGGGGCCCGAGAAGAGCCCGTAGGGCACCTCACCCGTGCGGTGGTGGACCAGATGGGCGTTGCGGACCAGCCGCAAGTACCTGAAACGACTGAGAAACGCGACCGGCAGCCGGCCGTGGACCAGCCCGTCATGCACGACGATGTAGGCCAGGCCGAAGACGGTCATGCCCACGCCGACGCCGTAGCCGATCTCGCGGGCCAGCCCGGGCTCGCCCAGGCAGCCCCACAAGATGAGGGCGATGGCGATGGGGGCGTGCGTCACCGACAGGATGTCGTTGCGCTCCCACTTGCCCTGGGGTGCATGATGGGACGCATGCAGAAACCAGAGCACCCGGTGCCAGACGCGGCCATGCAGCACGGCCGACCACAGCTCCATGAAGACCACGACGGGCACGCCCACGGCGATCCACGTCAAGACCTTGGCGCTCGTGTCCATCACTCGCCTCCCGAGGGTCGATGATCCCCGCCCGCAAGACCCCGCGCTTCTCGGCCTGGTTCACGGGCCAGGCCGTCAAGCGGCTCCAGCGGACGTTCGCCGCCGTGCGCGTCCGCGGGGTGGAGTCCCTGGCCGCGGCGCTGGGGCCCGGCCCGGTCATCCTCGTGTCGAACCATACCAGCTGGTGGGATCCGCTGGTGTGCCTGCTGGTGGCCAACCGCCTCGTCCAGAGTGATGCCTACGCGATGATGGACGCCGCGAACCTGCGCCGCCTGCCCTTCTTCGCGCGGGTCGGCGCCTTCGGCGTGGATCGCAGCGAGGCGGGTCTGGCCGGGGAGTCGCTGGACTACGCGGCGGCCTTGCTGGATCGCCCCGGGCGCCTGCTCTGGATCTTCGCCCAGGGGGATGAGCGGCCCATCAACCAGCGACCCCTGGGCTTCCGGCGCGGCGCAGCCGTCGTCTGGGAGCGCGTGCCCGAGGCGCGGGTGGTGCCGCTGGCCATCCGCTACGTCTTCGCCGAGCGCGAGCAGCCCTACCTGTACCTGGCCTTCGGGCCGGCCCTGCCATCGGGCGAGGGCATCGAGGCCCGGCGCGTCGCGATGGAGCGGGCCGTGGAGGCGCAGCTGGACACCATCGAGCGCGCTCTGGCCGCGCCGGACGCGAGCTTCGTCGAGCGGCTGCGGGCGCGGCCGCGTCGCCTGGAGCGCCTGGCCGAGCGGGCCCTGGCCTGGCTCAACCGGCGCCGTCGCCGCGAGATCCCTCACGCCCGGCCTCCGGACTGAACGACCTCCAAGCGGCCGCCGGGGCCGATGCGCAGGCGACGGCCCCGCCACTCCACGTCGCGGCTCGCCAGCGCCCTGAGCCAGGCGGACCAGGTGAGCCGCTCGCCCTCGACGACGTCGCGCAGCGCCTTGCCCAGGCCGCCGGGCAGGCCGTTGAAGCGGCGGCCGGCCACGGCGACGGCCAGGCGGGCCGTCAGGGCCACGCCGCTGGCCGCGAGGCCCGCCGGGCCGCCCGCCAGCAGCCCGAGCGGGACCAGCAGGGTCGTGGCCGAGAACAGCAGCGGGTAGGTCAGCAACAGCCCGGGCCGCTGCGCCCGGATGACGCCGAGCCAGCGGGCGAAGCGCCTCGCCACGGCCGCGCGGCTGCGGCCCGTGGGCCAGGCCCGGACTGGGGCGAAGCAGGCGGCCGTCGCGTAGCCGGCCACGCGCAGGCGCCGGGCGATCTCCATGTCTTCGCCCAGGCACGCCTCGAGGCCGTCGAACCCGCCCGCCACCCGCATGGCGCGGGCCCGGACGGCGAACACCTTGCCCACCAGGCCCGCCGGATCGAGGGTCGCGAGCAGGGTGAACGCGTGCAGGGAGGCCCCCAGGAACGCGACCGAGGCGCGGTCGCCGGGCGTCTCGCCGCCGTGCTCGGCCGGTGGGGCCCAGGTCGCGCCGCAGGCCGGGTCGTGGAGCGGCGCGACCAGAGAATCCAGAGGAAATCCGGAGAGATCCACGTCGCTGTCCACGCAGACGAGGGCCTCGTGGGCGTCGGCGTCGGCCAGCCAGACCTGGAGCTGGGCGGCCTTTCGGTTGGGGGCGTCGCCGGGATCGACCACCCGCACGGTGGTAGCGATGCCGTCGGCCGTGAGCGCGGCCGCGGCGGCGTGCAGCGCGGGGAGGGCCGCGTCCTCGGCGTCCGCCACGGAGAGGCCGACGCGCAGGGGGCCCTGGACCTGGGCGGCGCGGATGGAGACAGCCGGTCCAGCAGGCCAGGCTCGTCGCCAGCGCAGGGGCGGACCAGCAGCGTGGGGAGCGGGGCGGGCGCCGGTGGGCGGCGGCGCGCCCGGCGCGCGATGGCGACGCCGGAGGTGGCGGCCACGGCGAGGGCCCAGCAGAGGAGGGCGGTCGCTACCATCCGAAGCCACCCCGCATGCGGAAGGGCAGCAGGAACCGCACCCACCCCCGATCGAAGCGCGCCAGGCCGAGGGACTCGTGCATGCAGTGCCCCGCGGGCCCTCCAGCCAGGACCGCGTGTAGAACGGGGTGTCTTCCAGCCGCGCGCGCTGCGCCACGGGGGCGTCCGCCCGGCAGCGGCCCGCCACCCCCCACCGGCCCCGGGGCAGCGGCGTCACCACCGCCGGGTGGCGCGCCTGGGCCTGGCCGTCGGCCCCGAACCGCACCGCATACTGCCCCACCGAGCCGTCCAGACGTTCGACATCATAGGTGATCTCGGTGTGGTGACCGTCGCTGGCGCGGGCCCAGTCCCAGGCCCGGAAGCTGCGCTCCAGGGGGCCGGCGCCCTGGTTCATGTCGTGGTAGGCGAGGCCCGAGAACGACACGGCCGGGCGGGTGAGGTGGACCTCGGCCGTGGCGACCGGCGCCCGCGGCCACCAGCGGTGCAGACCCTCGGCGTCGAGGGTGTGGTGGACGTGGAAGGGGGCCTGGGGTGTCAGGCGCACCTCGCCGACGATGCGGCCGGGCAGAGGGGCCGTCCGCTCGTCCAGCCGGGCCACCAGGGTCGGGCCGTCCCACGACAGCGACGAGGCGCCGAGGCGCAGCACCTCGGGGGTGCGCTCGACCTGCGTCGGCGGGTGCTCCGTCATGGCCCAGGCCGACACGGGCCCGTAGAGGGCGACGTTGACGGCGCAGAAGTCGAGGGGATCGGCGACGCCGCGCCGCCGGGCGCGGGCGTAGCGCGGCGAAAAGACGTTGCCCAGCAAGAAGATGGCGACGAGGGCCTGGCCCGTCGCCGGGTCGAGGACGTCGAGGTACCACCACACATAGCCGTCGCCGGGGACGGGGTCGGCGAAGCCGGGCGGCGTCATGGGCGCTCCGCCAGCGCGGTGGCGGCGGCCAGGCGACCACTGAGCGTGGCCATGGGCACCCCCGCGCCGGGGTGCACCTCACCGCCGGCCAGGTAGAGGCCGGGCAGGCGCGTGCGGACGTCGGGCCGGGCCAGGGACGCCCGCCAGCCATGGGTCGGGGGGCCGTAGAGGCCGCCGCCCGTGCCGGGGAAGCGGTCAGCGAAGTCGGCGGGCGTGGTCAGGCGGCGCTCGACGACCTCCACTGACAGCCCGGCGCGGGCCATCGTCCGCTCAGCCGACTGCCACGCGGCCTCGATCTGTCCGTCCGCCGCGGTCGTATCGCCCGTCGGGGGCGCGTTGATCAGCACGAACAGGCGCTCGGCGTCGGCGGGCGGAGCACCGAAGCCATCGCGATCTTGAGCGCAGACGTAGACGGTGGGGTCGGCGGGGTAGGCCCGCTCGTCGAAGAGGGCGCGGAACTCGGCCGGATAGTCGAGGGAGAACAACACGTTGTGGAAGGCGAGGGGGAAGCCGGCGGGCCGCCCGACGACGCAGGCCGTCAGGGCCGAGAGGGATCGAGTCGGCGCGCTGGCCGCGGCCTTGCGCCCGACGGGGCCCAGGTGACCCCCCGCCAGCGCGCCCTGGCCGGCGTTGAGCACCACCACATCGGCCGGCAGGTCTTCCCCGGAGGCCAGCACGACGCCCTCGACACGGCGACCTCCCTGCACCTGCGCGACCCGCTCGCCCAGCCGGAAGCGGACCCCCAGGCGGGTGGCGAGCCCGGCCACCGCGTCGGCGAGGGCCCCGATGCCGCCGCGCACCAGCCAGACCCCCTGCTGCTCGACGAACGCGATGAGGTTGAGGGTGGCCGGAGCGAGGAAGGGCGAGGAGCCGCAGTAGGTCGCGTAGCGTCCGAAGAGCTGGCGCAGGCGGGCATCCTGGAAGCGCTGGCTGAGGGAGGCCCACATGGTGCGGAAGCTGTCGATGCGGCGCAGCGAGCCGAAGAGGCCCACGCCGCGGGCGGCGATCAGGCTGGCGACGGTGGGGCGCGGCCCGTGGATGAAGGGACCCTCGACCTCGGCGTGGATGATGGCGGCCTGCGCGACGAAGGCCTCCCAGGCGCGCGCCTCGGCGGCGCCCGCGAAGGCGCCGATGGCGTCCGCGGTGCGGGCGTGGTCAGCGAAGAGGTCGAGGCGGCTGCCATCGGGCCAGGCGTGGCGGGCCAGCAGCTCGGCCGGGCGGGTCTCCACGGCGGCGTCGAAGTCGGCCCCGGCGTCTCGGAACAGGCCCTCGAAGACGGGCCGCATGGTGAAGACCGTCGGCCCGGCGTCGAGCCCGCGGCCGGCCACGAGCTCGCGCCGCATCTTGCCGCCGGGCCGCGCCTCTCGCTCGATGACGGTGACGTCGAGGCCGGCCCGCGCGAGGTCGCAGGCCGCCGCCAGGCCGCCCATGCCTGCCCCCACCACCACCGCTCGTCGACGATTCACCATCGCTGCGCAACCTACCGGCTCGGTACAGCATTTGTCCAGGGTGTGCAGATGGTTTGTTTGTCTGTTGACAAGGTTTGTTCGCCTTGGTCAGGATAGGGGACATGAACGCGACCACTCGAATCGAGTCTGCCCTGCGCGCGGCGCTGGCCCTGGGCGAGGGGCCTGGCCGCCCGCCCCGCCTCTCGGCCGCGCTGCACCACGCCGTCTTCCCGGCCGGGGGCCGCATCCGGCCTCAGCTCGCGCTGGCGGTGGCCCGGGCGTGCGGGGACTCTGAGCCCGCCCTGGTGGACGCCTGCGCGGTCGCCGTCGAGCTGTGCCACTGCGCGTCGCTGGTGCACGACGATCTGCCGTGCTTCGACGACGCCGACTGGCGGCGGGGCACCCCCACCGTGCACCGCGCCTTCGGCGAGGGCCTGGCGGTGCTCGTCGGCGACGGCCTGATCGCGCTGGCGTTCGAGGTGCTCGCCCGGGCCCCGACGCTGCACCCCGAGCGCCTCGGGGCCCTCGTGCGCGTGCTCGCGCAGAGCATCGGCGCGGGC
Organism: bacterium; assembly: GCA_041389985.1. Taxonomy (GTDB): domain Bacteria; phylum Myxococcota_A; class Bradymonadia; order UBA7976; family UBA1532; genus JACKDP01. The sequence goes on along the minus strand of JAWKQS010000020.1, from coordinate 18,518 downwards.
CGGGGCCTGGTGGCCGGGCAGGCCTGGGAGCAGGAGGACGAGGCCGCCCAGCTCACGTCGCTGGGGCGCTACCACCGCGCGAAGACCGGGGCGTTGTTCGAGGCGGCCGCGGTCATGGCGGCCACGGCCTGTGGGGCCGACGCCCGGCCGTGGAAGATCGTCGCGGCGGCCATCGGCGAGGCCTACCAGGTGGCCGACGATCTGGCCGACACCCTCGGTGGCTCGGGCGATCTCGGCAAGCCGGTGGGCCAGGACCTCGCCCATGACCGCCCGAGCGCCGTGCGCACGCTGGGGGTCGAGGGGGCCTTTGCCCGCATCGAGGCGCTGCGCGCCGAGGCCGAGGCGGCGCTGCCGGACTGCGTCGGGCGTGGCCACCTGATCGAGTGGATCGGCCGGGTGGTCGAGCGGCTGCTGCCGGCGGTCGAGGCGAAGGTGGCGGGGTGGCCCTGAGCGTCCCCGTCGGCATCTCGCGCTGCCTGCTGGGGGAGGCCGTGCGCCATGACGCGGGCCACGCCCGGTGGCGAGACGACGGCCTGGCTGCGCACCTGCGGTTCGTGCCGGTCTGCCCCGAGGTGGAGGCCGGCATGGGCATCCCGCGCGAGGCGGTGCGGCTGGTGCGCATCGACGATGGCCCCGTGCGCATGGTGGGGCGCCAGAGCGGCACGGACTGGACGCAGGCGATGGCCGACGTCGCGGCGGCGCGCATCCCCGCGCTGCGCGCCGCCGGCATCCGCGGCTTCATCTTGAAGAGCCAGTCGCCCTCCTGCGGCATGGAGCGGGTGAAGACGTACCGGGAGAACGGCTACGGCCACAAGGACGGCGCCGGGCTGTTCGCGGCTGCGCTGATGGAGGCCTGGCCCGAGCTGCCCGTAGAGGAGGAGGGCCGCCTGCTCGATGCGGGCCTGCGCCAGGCCTTCGCCGCGCGCCTGTTCGTCTACCACGCCTGGCGCACGTTTCGTGAAGGATCTCCAACGGTTGCGGGCCTGATGGACTTCCACGGGCGGCACAAGATGCTGCTCATGGCCCATGATCCGGCGCAGGCGCGCGCCCTCGGGCGCCTGGTGGCCGGGTCGCTGCCGCTGCCCGAGCGCCTGGCGGCCTACGAGCCGGGGCTGATGGCCACGCTGGCCCGCCGCGCCACGCGAGGCCGCCACGTCAACGTGATGGAGCACCTCGCGGGCTTCGCGAGCGACCAGCTCGATCCGCAGGACAAGGTGGAGCTGGCCGGCGTCATCGACGCGTTTCGCCAGGGCCATGTGCCGCTGGAGGTACCGCTGACGTTGCTGCGCCACCACCTGCGCCGCACGGGCGAGCCGTGGGCGCTGGCCCAGGTCTACCTGCAGCCCTTCCCCGCCGAGCTGGGCCTGCGCAGCGCCATCATCGCGTAGCGCGTACCCACCTGCACCCAGCGTCCCCGTGAAGAGGGCGGGGGCGACCGCGCCGCCCGTGGCGCGGTCGCCGGGCGGTGGCGCTGAGGCGCGCCACCTGAGAGGGGGAATCCGGCGAGCGGTCAGCGCACGAAGGCGACGTCGTCCAGGTAGTAGGTGCGGGCGCCGACGGCGGCGCCTTCGACGCCAAAGTTGAAGAAAATCGAGAGCTTGTTGTAGGTGGCCGCGGGGTCGAGGGCGGCGGTGCCGGGGGCCTGGCGGGCGAAGTCGAAGGTGAGGACCTCCCAGGCGTTGGCGACGGTGGTGGTGGCCTTCGGTCTCGACGGAGACGGCGGGGTTGCCGGCGGTCTCGACCTTGAGGCGGATCTGGATGCCGGCGTCGGGGGACCATACCCGGACGGTCATGCGGGTGTTCTGGGCGTCGAGGGGATGCGGCCGACGCTGTCCATGGGGCCGGTGGCGAAGGGTGGTGCCGGCCCAGAGCTGGGCCATGGCGTCCTTGGTGACGCGGACGACCTGGTTGGGGCCGCCGGCGGGCCGACGACGACGGCGGCGTCCTCGGCGCCGCCGAAGCCGATGAGGGCGTAGACGAGGTCGGGGTCGTCGAAGGTGAGGGTCTGGAACTGGTCGGCGGGCGGGGACTCCTCGCCGGTGCCGCCCAGGAAGGCGACGTCGTCCAGGTAGTAGGTGCGGGCGCCGACGGCGGCGCCTTCGACGCCAAAGTTGAAGAAAATCGAGAGCTTGTTGTAGGTGGCCGCGGGGTCGAGGGCGGCGGTGCCGGGGGCGGCGGGCGAAGTCGAAGGTGAGGACCTCCCAGGCGTTGGCGACGGTGGTGGTGGCCTCGGTCTCGACGGAGACGGCGGGGTTGCCGGCGGTCTCGACCTTGAGGCGGATCTGGATGCCGGCGTCGGGGGACCGGGCCCGGACGGTCATGCGGGTGTTCTGGGCGTCGAGGGGGATGCGGCCGACGCTGTCCATAGGGCCGGTGGCGAGGGTGGTGCCGGCCAGGCTGGGCCATGGCGTCCTTGGTGACGCGGGACGACCTGGTTGGGGCCGCCGGCGGGGTCGACGACGACGGCGGCGTCCTCGGCGCCGCCGAAGCCGATGAGGGCGTAGACGAGGTCGGGGTCGTCGAAGGTGAGGGTCTGGAACTGGTCGGCGGGCGGGGGCGGGGGCCCTCGCCGGTGCCGCCCAGGAAGGCGACGTCGTCCAGGTAGTAGGTGCGGGCGCCGACGGCGGCGCCTTCGACGCCAAAGTTGAAGAAAATCGAGAGCTTGTTGTAGGTGGCCGCGGGGTCGAGGGCGGCGGTGCCGGGGCCTGGCGGGCGAAGTCGAAGGTGAGGACCTCCCAGGCGTTGGCGACGGTGGTGGTGGCCTCGGTCTCGACGGAGACGGCGGGGTTGCCGGCGGTCTCGACCTTGAGGCGGATCTGGATGCCGGCGTCGGGGGACCAGATCCGGACGGTCATGCGGGTGTTCTGGGCGTCGAGGGGGATGCGGCCGACGCTGTCCATGGGGCCGGTGGCGAGGGTGGTGCCGGCCCAGAGCTGGGCCATGGCGTCCTTGGTGACGCGGACGACCTGGTTGGGGCCGCCGGCGGGGTCGACGACGACGGCGGCGTCCTCGGCACCGCCGAAGCCGATGAGGGCGTAGACCAGGTCGGGGTCGTCGAAGGTGAGGGTCTGGAACTGGTCGGCGGGCGGGGGCGGGGGCTCCTCGCCGGTGCCGCCCAGGAAGGCGACGTCGTCCAGGTAGTAGGTGCGGGCGCCGACGGCGGCGCCTTCGACGCCAAAGTTGAAGAAAATCGAGAGCTTGTTGTAGGTGGCCGCGGGGTCGAGGGCGGCGGTGCCGGGGGCCTGGCGGGCGAAGTCGAAGGTGAGGACCTCCCAGGCGTTGGCGACGGTGGTGGTGGCCTCGGTCTCGACGGAGACGGCGGGGTTGCCGGCGGTCTCGACCTTGAGGCGGACCTGGATGCCGGCGTCGGGCGACCAGACCCGGACGGTCATGCGGGTGTTCTGGGCGTCGAGGGGGATGCGGCCGACGCTGTCCATGGGCCCGGTGGCGAGGGTGGTGCCGGCCCAGAGCTGGGCCATGGCGTCCTTGGTGACGCGGACGACCTGGTTGGGGCCGCCGGCGGGGTCGACGACGACGGCGGCGTCCTCGGCGCCGCCGAAGCCGATGAGGGTGTAGACGAGGTCGGGGTCGTCGAAGGTGAGGGTCTGGAACTGGTCGGCGGGCGGGGGCGGGGGCTCCTCGCCGCAGGCCCCGCACTGCCCGTAGGTCTCGTCGCGGAGGGTCGGGCCGACCACCTCGAACTGGCGGTTCGCGAAGCCGGCGCCGTCCGTCACCGGCGCGCACTGGCCCTGGCCGGCCTGGACGTCGTCGATGAGGTTCTCCTGGGAGGCGAAGCCATCGACCATGTACTTGTACTCGAGCAGGCCGGCCGGGAAGGGGTAGCTGCCCTCCCAGATGCCGTCGCCGTCGTCGTCGGCCAGCGGGAAGCCGTCGGCGCACCAGCTGCAGAAGGGCCCGGTGATCTGGACCTGCTCGAAGGGCTCGGCGGTGCAGCCCATGTCCACCCGGAAGGTCACGTCGTAGACGCAGGAGCCGTCATCGGCCTCGGCGTCGGGATCGTGGTTGGCGGCGGCGGGGTCGGTGCAGCCGTCGCCCCCGCCACCGGGCGGGGCGTCCGCGCGCAGCTCGACATCATCGAGGAAGAACGTGATCGGGCTGCCATCGGCGCTCTCCAGGAACCAGGCGAAGCCGCCCGTGAGCTCGACGATGCCCTCGGGCAGCACGATGGCGTAGTCACGGGCCTCGGGCGACAGGGGCGCGTAGCCGGTCTCGACCGAGAAGCCGTCGGCGTCGGCGATGCCCACGGCGAAGTTCGCGCGCTCGCCGCCGACGGCACCCCACGCCCGGAAGCGCGCGTGGGTCGCGCCCGGGGCGAGGGCCAGGCCGGGGAGGTCACCCCAGTTGTTCTCGGGGTACTGGAAGAAGAAGCCGGCCCAGGGGGCGCCGTTCGGCGTCCAGGTGATCTGCCGGCAGGTGCCGCCGCCGACGTCGTCGGGGCAGTCGGCCACCTCGACGTCGCCGCCGCCCATGTAGCCCGACATGACGAAGTGCTCGTCGATGAAGAACGGCAGGCTCGCGCCGGGAGCCGCGCCTTCGCAGGCGGCCAGCGCGTCGCTCTGGGCGGCGCAGCCGTTGGTCGGGGCGGGCGCGTCGCCCACGCACGCCCAGCCCCCGTCGCCGACGCAGCCCAGCCAGGCGTCGGCCTCGGCCGCGCAGCTCCCCGCGCGGCGGCCCTCGCAGACCTGGCGGCAGGCGCCGTAGCCGGGGACGCCCTCACACTCGATCCCGCGCACCGTGGCGCAGGCGACGGTGCACGGATCGATGGCGTCGCTCGCGTCGCGCACGTAGCGGATGTCGTCGAGGTACAGCTCGAGCGGCCCGTCGGCCCCCTGGGCGACCCAGCCGAAGCCGCCGGCGATGTCGGCGTAGGGCACGCCCGCGAGGTCGAGGGTGTAGGTGGTGGGCGAGGTGGTCAGGCTCAGCTCGGCCTCGACGTTGAACCCGTCGGCCGCGCCGTAGCCGGCGAAGACCGTGACGGTGGCGGGTGCGGCGCTCCAGGCCTGGAACTGGACGCGGGTGGCGCCTGCGGGCATGGCGAAGCCCGGGCTGGCGCCCCAGTTGCCGTCGGGGCTCTGCCACCACACGCCCGCCCAGCCGGCTGCGCCCGGGGTGTAGGCGAACCGGTGGCAGAGGCCGGCGGCGTCGGCCCCACGCCGCGCGCAGTCGTTGCTGGCGCTGATGCCCCCCGTCTCGCCATCGCCCATGAAGCCGGAAGGCGCGAAGTGGTCGTCGACGATGATGGGCAGGCTGCCCGGCATCGGCGCGGCGTCCGGATCCACGCCCGCGTCGCCGCCAGCGCCACCCGCGCCCCCGGCGCCGCCGGCGCCCTGGTCGCCCGGCGTGCCGCCGCCGTCCGCCGTGATGCAGGCCGTCCCGCTGCGGACGGTGCCCTCCGGGCAGGCGGCGTCCCCACCGCTCGCATCGTCACAGGCGCTCGCGGCCGCGCCAGCCAGCAGCAGGCTGGCGAGGCGCGCCCAGCGGCTCGACTTGATCGGGTTCATGAGCACCACCCCCCTCGCGGCCTCGCCGCGCTCGATCGGTTTGTCCACTGAGACAACAAAACAGAATCGGCGCAGGCGATCAAATACGAAACGCAGATCAAACTTGTTGTTGACCGGTGATATGCGCGTCTGGTTACTTTGTTCGCGAGGAGGACAAATGCCCGACTTCAACTCCGCTTCGGCGCTCGGCCTGCTGCCGCAGGCGGTGCCGGATGTCAGCCGGGTCGACAGCAGCAACATGCGCGATCGCAACCGCGGCATGCTGCTGAGGCTGATCTGGGCGGCGGGCAGCACGTCGCGGGCGAACCTGGCCCGCGAGACGGGGTTGAGCCGGTCGGCCACCTCGGCGCTGGTGGAGGCGCTGGTGGCGGCGGGGCTGGTCCGGGAGACCGGCCCGGGCGTCTCGCGGGGCGGGCGTCGGCCGACACTCATCGAGTTCGTGGACGACGCCTTCGCCGTCATCGGCGTGGACATGGGCGCGACCCACGTCAGCGTCGCCCTGACGGATCTGCGGGGGCGCGTGCTGGCCTGGCGGCGGGAGGACTGTCCCGCCCGCGAGCAGCCGGCGCTGGCGCTGGCCGCCATCCACCGGCTGGTGGCCGACGTCCAGCCGGGGCCGCGGGGGCCGCGGCTGCTGGGCGTGGGGCTGGCCGTCGCGAGCCCCGTCGATCCGCGGGCGCCCGGCCGGCTTCCGCCCTTGTTCATGCCGGCCTGGCGCGACGTCGATCTGCTGCGCGACCTCCGCCTGCCGGGCGACATGCCGCTCTCATCGACAACGACGCCAACCTGGGCGCCCTCGCCGAGAGCTGGTGGGCGCGGGCCGCGACGGCGACGATCTGGCCTTCGTGAAGCTCGGTACCGGCATCGGGGCGGGCTTCATCGTCCGGGGGCATGTGTTTCGCGGGCACGGCGGCACAGCCGGGGAGATCGGGCACCTGGTCATCGACCCTCATGGGCCGGCCTGCGTGTGCGGGCTGCAGGGCTGCCTGACCACGTTCGCGGGCACGCCGGCCATCCTCGCGGCGGCGGCCCGCGCCCGGGCGAGCGCGCCGGCGAGCCTGCTGCCCGATGGTCCGCTGACGCTGCCGGTCCTGCTGGCGGCCGTCCGGGAGGGTGATCCCGTGGCGCGGCAGGTGATCGGCCAGATCGCCGAGCGGCTGGGCGTGGCCCTGGCCGGCCTGCTGAACCTGCTCAACCCGAAGACGGTGGTCCTGGGCGGCGAGCTGGCGACCCTCGGGGAGGCGCTCCTGCACCCGGTGCAGGCCGCCATCCAGCAGCGCAGCGTGTGGACGGCGGTGGCCAACAGCCGGATCGTCACGAGCCAGCTCGGCGAGCGCGACGTCGCCCTCGGGGCGGCCACCCAGATCATCCAGGTGGCCCTGGCCGATCCGGCGCGGTTCCCCGTGCGGTGGGGCGCGTGATGGCGGGGCGGCTGGCGCTCATGACGCTGCTGCTCTGCGCGTGCGGGGAGGAAGATCCGGCGCCGCGCCAGCCGACGCTGCCCGACGCCGGGACCGGCGCCGAGGCGAGCTGGCGGCTGGTCTGGAGCGACGAGTTCGAGGGGGCCGCCGGGACGCCGCCCGATCCGGCGCGCTGGGTCCATGACGTGGGCGGAGACGGCTGGGGGAACGACCAGCTCGAGTTCGACACCGATCGGGTGGAGAACGCGGCCCACGACGGCCAGGGGAACCTGGTCATCACGGCCCGCGAGGAGGCGTTCGGGGGCCGCGCCTACACCTCGGCGCGCATCAAGACCCAGGGGCTGTTCGCCCAGCGCCACGGCCGCTTCGAGGCGCGCATCCGGTTGCCCGCCGGCCGGGGCCTGTGGCCGGCGTTCTGGATGCTCGGCGACGACATCGAGACGGTCGGCTGGCCGCGCTGCGGCGAGATCGACGTGATGGAGTTTCGGGGACAGCGGCCCGACGAGTCCACCGGCGCCGTCCACGGGCCGGGCTACGAGGGCGGCCAGGCCCTCGGGGGCGTGTCCACGGCGGTGGCGGACCTCAGCCTGGATTTCCATGTGTTTTCGGTCGAGTGGGACGCCCGGGGCATCGTGTGGGCGGTGGATGACGTGGTCTTCCACCGGGTCTTCCCGGCGAGCCTGCCCCCCGGGGCCCCCTGGGTCTTCGACCACCCGTTCTTCCTGATCCTGAACCTGGCGGTGGGGGGCTCCTACGTGGGCCCGCCCGACGCCACGACCGTCTTTCCGCAGGCGCTGCGGGTGGACTACGTGCGCGTCTATGAGCGGGTCGAGTGAAGGCCCACGCGGATTCTTCGGCCCAGGACGGGCCGCTGGGAGGCAGTTGATGGCGGACTCCACTCTTCGTTTCCCCCCGGGCTTCACCTGGGGAGCGGCCACCTCGTCCTTCCAGATCGAGGGCGCCGTCGACGTCGACGGCCGGGGTCCATCCATCTGGGACGAGTTCTGCCGGCGGCCCGGGGCCATCGCCGATGGCAGCGACGGGGCGGTGGCCTGCGACCACTACCACCGCTGGGCAGAGGATGTGGCGCTCATGGCCCGGCTGGGCCTGCGCGCCTACCGCTTCTCGGTGGCCTGGCCCCGGGTGCTGCCGGCGGGGGTCGGCCAGGTCAACACCGCGGGGCTGGACTTCTACGACCGCCTGGTGGACGGCCTGCTGGCGGCGGGCATCGAGCCCTGGGTCACCCTCTACCACTGGGATCTACCGCAGGCGCTCCAGGCCCGCGGCGGCTGGACGGACCGGTCCACGGTGGGCGCCTTCGTCGAGTACAGCGACGCGGTCGCCCGGCGCCTGGGCGACCGCGTCAAGCGCTGGATCACCCACAACGAGCCCTGGTGTGCCTCCGTGCTCGGCCACCTGTTCGGCGAGCACGCGCCGGGCATCCGCGACCAGCGTGCCCACCTGGCCTCGAGCCACCACCTGCTCCTCAGCCACGGCCAGGCCGTCCCGGTCATCCGCGCCGCCTCGCCCGACGCGCAGGTGGGCATCACCCTCAACCTCGTCCCCGCCGAGCCGGCCTCCGAGAGCGAGGCGGATCGGCGGGCGACCTGGCACTTCGACGGCTGGTTCAACCGCTGGTACCTCGATCCGCTGGCCGGTCGGGGCTATCCCACTGATCTCGTTGAGGATTATCGGGAGCGGGGCTACACCCCCGACTGGGACTTCATCCAGCCGGGCGACCTGGAGGCCATCGCCGCGCCCACCGACTTCCTGGGCATCAACTACTACACGCGGGGGATCATCCGCAGCGACCGCGTGCCCGAGGCGGAGAACGCCCCCGTCACGGTGCGGGCCACCGGCCCCATGACCGACATGGACTGGGAGGTCCACCCCGACGGACTGCGCCGCCTCCTGGAGCGGGTCCACCGCGACTATGCCTTCCCGGCGATCCACATCACCGAGAACGGGGCGGCCTACGCCACGCCCCCCACCTCCAGCGGGCGGGTCCCCGACCGGGAGCGACTGGTGTACCTCGATGGCCACCTGCGGGCGTGCCACCAGGCCATCCAGGCGGGGGTGCCCCTGGCCGGCTACTTCGCCTGGTCGCTCATGGACAACTTCGAGTGGGCCCATGGCTACGCCCGCCGCTTCGGGCTCGTGTGGGTCGACTACGAGACCCAGGCCCGCCTGCCCAAGGACAGCGCCCTCTGGTACGCCGAGGTCATCGCGCGAGGAGGTCTGTGATGCGCATCGCGGCCTTCTGCATCGCGCTCCTGGCGGGGAGCGCGTGGGCGGCCCCCCAGGTGGTCACGACGGCGCGGGACGAGGGGGGCTGGCGGCTGCTGGTGGATGGGCGGCCCACCATGGTCTTCGGCATGAACTGGGACTACATCCCCATCGGCCAGAACTACGCGTGGGTGCTCTGGAACCAGCCCGACGACGTCATCGAGGAGGCCCTGCAGGGTGAGATGGCGCTGCTCAAGTCCATGGGAATCAACGCCATTCGGCAGTACCCGGACATCCCGCCGCGCTGGGTGGAGTGGATCTTCGACCGCTACGGCATCTTCACCATCGTGAACCACACGGCCGGGCGGTACGGCTTCCAGGTGCAGGGGACCTGGGTCGCTCACACCGACTACGCCGATCCCGCCATGCGGGCCGCCATCATCGCCGACGTGGACGCGATGGTGGCCCGCTACCGGGGCACCCGCGGGCTGCTCATGTACCTGCTGGGCAACGAGAACAACTACGGCCTGTCCTGGACGTCGTTCGAGGCCGAGAACCTGCCCACGGACGAGGTGAAGAACGGCGAGCCGCTCTACACGCTGCTGGGCGAGCTGGCCACGCGCATCAAGGCGGCGGATCCCGGTCACCCGACCGCCCTGGCCAACGGTGACCTGGGCTACCTGGCGCTGATCGCGAAGCACTGCCAGGCCATCGACATCATGGGCTCGAACGTCTACCGGGGGGCCAGCTCGCGCGACCTGTTCGATCGCGTGGCCGCCGAGCTGGACCGGCCCTTCCTGTACAGCGAGTTCGGCGCCGACGCCTACGACGCGAAGCGCAAGCGCGAGGCGGACGTGGAGCAGGCGGGCTACCTGCGGGCCCAGTGGCAGGAGATCTACGAGCAGAGCGCCGGCAAGGGGAAGAGCGGCGTCGCCATCGGCGGCCTGATCTTCCAGTGGAGCGACGGGTGGTGGAAGCATGGCCAGTCCCTGCGGCTGGACGAGCACGACACCACGGCGTCGTGGGCCACCGGGGCCTACCCCCACGACTTCGTCGAGGGGGAGCACAACATGAACGAGGAGTGGTTCGGCATCGCCGCCAAGGACCGCCCCGACGTCCGGGGCGTCTTCAGCGTCCGCCCCCGGACGGCGTACTACCTGCTGAAGGAGGCCTTCACCCTCGATCCGTATGCGGCCGACACCACGCCCGAGCGTATCCAGGCCCACTTCGCGCGGCTCGATCCGCTGCGGTTCAAGGCGCCCTACCAGGCGGATCGCGCCGAGGCCGAGGCCACCGAGGCCGCCCGCCTGCGCGTGACGCGGCTGGAGCTGCGGCTGGAGTCGTACTTCTCGGAGGGGGACGCGCGCACGGTGCGCGGCAGCGGCGTGCGAGCCGATCCCACCGAGAGCGTCTTCATCGACGTGACCGCCCGCCCCACCTCCGACATCCAGGCGCGCGTGGGCATCAACCTGCTCGGCAACGTGGCGGCCAACCGCCTCGACCGGATCTTCTACGAGAGCCGGGGGCGCGACCTGGCGGCGGTGGACGCCGACGGCCGGGAGGTCTCCCTGAGCGGCCTGGAGCGCGTCGCGCTGTACCAGGCCGAGCTCGAGGTCGATCAGCCCTGGTTTCGCCTGGAGGGCTTCTACCGCACGGGCCACTACCACTGGGGCGACGAGGGCGACTTCTTCGGCCTGTACCGGGAGGCCTGGTATGGCCCGAACCTCGACACCTACAACGGGCGCGCGCCCCTGGGCGCCGAGATCACCGGCCGCAAGGGCCTGGAGGGCCTGAAGCTGGCCATCGGCCCCGAGCTCTACTGGGGGGCGAACCCGGGCTTCATCGCCAAGTACCACCGCCGCATGGGGAACTTCGACTTCACGCTCATGCACCAGGAGGATCTGGGGCGCGACGACGAGGCGATCAGCAGCCTCGCCGTGCCCGAGCGCCAGAGCCGGAAGACCACCATCGGCTTCGGGTGGGCCCGGGGCGGCCTCCGCCTCGACGTGGGTGGCCTGATGGCTGGCACGGACCGGGTGGGGGAGCAGTTCCTCTGGACCCAGGAGACGAGCGGGCGGGGCTACCGGGACGCGGGCGTACAGGTCCTGGACGACGAGGTGGCGTTCCTCGACACCCTCGGCGCCAAGGCCCGCGCCAGCTACCAGGCCGGCCGCTGGCAGGGCTATGTGCACGGCGTCGTCAAGGGCCTCGTGGCGGACGCGGGGGCGGATCCCCGCAAGCGCTTCACCGGCTACCGCCTCGACGAGAGCGGCCGGGGCAACCAGGTGGCGGGGATGGCCGGCCTGGCCGTGAACGTGGGATCCGTGCAGATCGCCCCCCACGTGCTCTACCAGAAGCCCCTCATCGGCCCCATCGAGCCGGTCTCCGATGTGTTCAGCCCGGCCACCGGCATCTACTACCCCGCGCTCCAGCCGCGCAACCAGCTCGACGATCCGTTCGCCGTGCTCGACAACCGCGAGACGCTGGGCCTGGAGCTGCTGCTGGTCTACGACCCGACCCCGGCCACCTGGTTCTGGGAGTGGGACAACGATGTGCGCGAGGACGCCGGCTTCGCGGCCAGCCTCGACCTGGTCTTCCGCCACCAGCCCACGACCCGGGACGCGAGCTTCGGCGTGACCGCCGATGGCGTGTTCTTCGCCTTCCCGGTGCGCGCCGCCGGAGGATCTGTGGGAGGTGACGATGCGGCTGGTGGCCAATCCGATGCCCACGTTGCGGCTGGTCGGCCATGTGTTCGGCGGTCGGGGGCAGGCCAACGGGGACGACGCGCGGCTGGTGGACCGCTTCGGCGCCGATCTGACCGCCGTCGTCGACCCGGTGATGGTGAAGCTGCGGGCCGCCGTGGACGACTGGAGGCCCTACGACTTCCACCGGGACTTCAACCTGACCTACCCGTTCCAGGGCTACGCCGATGTGGCCTACGCCCTCGGCGTGCGGTCGCTCACCGAGGCGATGGCGCGGCTGGGGATGCGGGGCACGCTGCGCACCCTCGACGAGCACTCGGCCGACTACGTCGCGGATCCAGGGGATCCCGACGCGCGGGGGCTGGAGTGGGAAGTCGGCACCTACCTGTGGCTCAACCTGTGAGGGGCGCCATGCGAGCGATGATCCTGGCAGGGCTGTGCGGCCTGCTGACCGGCTGCTGATCGACGGACCGCCCTACTTCTACGCCGAGCGCATCACCGGCCGGATGTTCACGCCGACCACGGCCAGCGAGGGGGTCCACCCCGATCGGAGCGTGCTGCTCGATCCCGAAAATCCCTTTGCGGATTCGGGGGTTGGCGCTGACACGCGCTGGCAGATCGAGGCGTACGGCGACCCGGTGGCGGCCTTCTACAGCTGGGCCACGCTGCTGGCCCTCATCCGGTGGGGGAGCACCAGTTCTACGCGGCCTGAACCTCCAGCGCATCTACCAGGAGGGACGAGCTGCACCCGATCACCTGCCGCAGGTGCGGGACCTGGCGATCGCCGCCTTCCAGGCGGTGCTCGACGACTTCCCCGAGTCGGTCACCTTCGATGCCACCGGCACCCTGGCCTTCGGCCTCGCGACGCCGGCCTACGAGGGCATCGTGGAGCTGGGCGGCGTCCCCCAAGGAGGCTGGACGCTCGTGGCCACGGCGGACGGCGGGCGTGTCGCCGTCCGCACCAGCGACGTGCCCGCGGCCGAGGAGGAGGTCCGATGAGCCGGCTGCTGATCGCGGCGATCGCGGTGATCGCGGGGGGCCTGCCGGGGTGCCGCGCGGACACGGGCCCCGACGACTATGAGAGCCAGGAGGCGCTGCGCCTCGACGCGGCGCCGCCCCCATCGACGCCAGCCTCCAGGAGGGCGCCGCCTGGCGCTCGGCATCTTCTACGAGGGCCCGCCGACGGGTGGTGGTGATCGATGAGCTGCGGGCGCACTTCTACATCTACGAGGACACCTTCTCGGCGGCCACCGAGCCCGGTGATCGCATCGAGGAGCGTGAGCGACCGGCTGACCACCCGGGGCGGCCCGTGGTGGGGGCGGGGTGCACTGGACACGCCCGCGACCTGACGCCGTGGCGTCGCTGAACCTGAGCCTCAAGTCGGCCGATGGCAGCATGGCGACGCTCAAGCTGGCCATGAACAACGCGGACGACAGCCAGGCGGTCATCGATCTGGCGACCCATGGCTTCGTCGCCGACGGCCAGTGGCACCCGATCCGCATCCCGCTGAGCGCCTACGCCGAGGCGGGGGCCGACCTCGGCCATCGCCGCGCCCCTGGTCTTCGTGGGCGGGGCCGGCGAGCGCGGGGACAGCGTGCTGGTGGACGGGGTGTTCTTCAGCTCGCTCTGAGCCCACCCGGGCCCGCCTGGAGGGAGGCGAACCGTGCGCAAGCTCCTGATCCTGATATGGTTTCTTCTCTTGCGCTGGCCACGGGCTGTGGCGGCCCGTCCACTCGTCCCGACCTCGGCCGCCGCACCTTCGCCCCCTCGACGGGGGACGCCCCCACCCTCGATGGCATCGGCTACGGCCCCTTTCGCGCGGGCCAGCGCCCGAGCGGTCGCGGCCCCACGGCCGCCCGATCTTCCGCGGACCTGCGCCTGCTCTCGCCGCGCTGGGGCATGATCCGCGTCTACAGCAGCCGAGGACCGACGGCCCTGATCCTGGAGACCATCCGCGCCCTGGACCTGCCCCTGCGGGTGGTGGTCGGGGCCTGGATCGCGCCGGGCGAGGAGGCCCAGAACGCGCTGGAGGTGGCCGAGGCGATCCGGCTGGCGCGGGCCTACCCCGACCAGGTGGTGGCGGTGAGCGTCGGCAACGAGACCCAGGTCTCGTGGTCGGCCCACCGGTCGTCGGCCGAGGGCCTCATCGGCCACCTGCGGACCGTGCGCGCCGCCATCTCCCAGCCGGTGACCACGGCGGACGACCACGGCTTCTGGCGCACGCCGGAGAGCCTCCCGGTGGCGGCCGAGGTGGACTTCCTGCTCCTGCACGCCTACGCCATGTGGAACCAGCAGCCCCTGGAGGGGGCGGTGGGCTGGACCGCCGAGACGGTGGAGGCCATCTCCCGCGTGCACCCCGGGTTGCCCATCGTGCTGGGCGAGGTCGGCTGGGCCACGGCCCTCAACCCCGAGGGCGACGAGGTGAAGTACATCAAGGCCCCCGCCGGCCCGGCGGAGCAGGCCCGCTTCTTCTCCGAGTTCACCGCGTGGGCGCGCCAGGCGCGCCAGCCCTACTTCTACTTCGAGGCGTTCGACGAGCCCTGGAAGGGCAGCGCCGATCCCCGCGAGGTGGAGAAGCACTGGGGCCTCTTCCACGAAGACCGCACGCCGAAGGCGGCGCTGCTGGGGGTGTCGCCATGACCGAACCGACCGGGAGCTCCCGGCCCGAGGGCCTCTTTCGGCGGGCCATCGCCGCCTGGCACAACCGCCTCGCCGGCGCGTCGGGGACCACCCGGCCCGAGGACCGCGTCGGCTTCGCGCGCATGCTGGCCTACGGCATCGGCGCGTTCGTCAACAACACGCTGGCGGCGGCCATCGGCGGCATGCTCATCGTGCTCAACCTGGGCCTGGGCATGAACCCGGCCCTCGTGGGCCTCGTGGGATCCCTGCCGCGCTTCTCCGACGCGCTCACCGATCCCCTGATGGGGTACATCTCCGACCACACCCGGTCGAGGTGGGGTCGGCGGCGGCCGTACATCTTCGTGGGCGCCATCCTGTCCGGCCTGCTCTTCATCGGCCTGTGGTGGCTGCCGACAGGCCAGTCGGAGGGCTTCTACTTCTGGTGGTTCCTGGTGGGGTCCATCCTGTTCTACCTGGCGTACACGGTCTTCGCGACGCCCTGGGTGGCGATGGGCTACGAGCTGACGCCGGACTACCACGAGCGCACCCGGCTGATGGGCGTGCAGAACTTCATCGGCCAGCTCGCCTACATCGTCTCGCCCTGGTTCTTGTGGTTCATGACCCAGAAGGCGTGGTTCACCGACCAGGTGGAGGGCGCGCGCTGGCTGGCGGTGATCATCGGTATCGTCGTGATCTGCCTGGGGATTCTGCCGGCCCTCTTCCTGTGGGAGCGGTTCGCGGGGCCGGCTGAGGCGCCCGCGCCCGAGGCCGGCGCCCCCACCACGACGTTCGGCGAGAGCGTCAAGGACTTCGGCCGCGGGCTCAAGGCGACGCTCTCGTCGGGGCCCTTCCTGAAGCTCGCCGCGGCCACCTTCCTGGTCTTCAACGGCTTCATCCTGATCAGCTCGTTCCAGTACTACGTGATCATCTATTACGTCTTCGGCGGCAACCAGGAGGCGGGGGCGGAGTGGGCCGGCTACTCCGGCACGGTCGGCGCCATCTCGACCTTCATCGTCATCATGATCGTCACCTGGCTGGGGACCCGCATCGGCAAGCGCCACGCCTTCTTCGTGGCCATCGGCCTCTCCATGGTGGGCTACGCGCTGAAGTGGTTCTGCTACGACCCCGATCTGCCCTGGCTGCTGCTCGTGCCCGCGCCCCTCATGGCCTTCGGGCTGGGCGGGCTCTTCACGCTGATGGGATCGATGATCGCCGACGTGGTGGACGTGGACGAGCTGTCCACCCACGAGCGCCGGGAGGGGATGTACGGCTCGATCTTCTGGTGGGTCGTCAAGCTGGGCATGGCGGCGGCCCTCGCGGGCGGCGGCTTCCTGCTCAACGCGACGGGCTTCGACGTCGAGGCAGGCGGGCAGCAGACCGGGCAGACCATCCTGCTGATGCGCCTCTGCGACGCCTTCATCCCCGTGCTGGCCTCGGCGCTCGCCCTCTGGGCCGTCTACGCCTACCCCATCACCGAGCAGACGGCGGCGCGGGTGCGCGCCGAGCTGGAGGCCCGCCGGGGCGGCCCCGCGGCTTGACCCGAGCGGGCCGCCCGGCCCACCCTGCCGGCATGCTGCCCATCCACGCCCTGCGGCCCGCCTTCGAGGCGGCCCTCGACGCCGGCCCCGTGGTGGTCCAGGCCCCCACCGGCTCGGGAAAATCCACTGAGATTCCGCGGTGGTGCCTGGCCCGCGGGCGCGTGCTGGTGGTGGAGCCGCGGCGTGTCGCGTGCCGTAGCCTGGCCGAGCGCGTCGCCGGCCTGGAGGGCACCCCCCTGGGCGACCGGGTGGGGTACCGGGTCCGGGACGACGATCGCAGCGGCGGCGCGACGCGCCTGCTGTACGCCACCCCCGGCGTCGTGCTGCGGATGCTGGCGGACGACGCGTTGGCCGGCTTCGAGACGGTGATCGTCGACGAGCTGCACGAGCGCACCCTCGACGTCGACCTCGTCCTCGCGCTGTGCCGGGAGCGGGTGCGGGCCGCCCTGGTGGTGATGTCCGCCACCCTCGACAGCGGCGCGGTGGCCGGCTGGCTCCAGGCGGCGGATCTGCGGGGGGAGGGGCGCACCTTCCCCGTCGACCACCGCTACCTGGGGGAGGGCAGCGAGCTGCCCGACGGGCGGGGCCTCACCGAGCGCGTGGCGGCGGCGCTGGCGCGGGTCGATCACCCGGGCGATGTGCTCGTCTTCCTGCCCGGCAAGGCCGAGATCGCTCGCGTCGAGCAGGGCCTGCGGGGTCGCCGCGAGCTGGGTCCGCTCACCATCCTCCCGCTGCACGGCGGCCTGAGCCTGGACGAGCAGCGGGCCGCGTTCGGCACGACGCCGCACCGCAAGGTGGTGCTGGCCACCAACGTGGCCGAGACGTCCGTGACCCTGCCCGGCATCGGTGTGGTCATCGACTCGGGGCTCGTGCGGCGGACGCGCTACCACGACGGCCGGGGCTACCTGACGCTGCTGCCGGTCGCCGAGGACCAGGCCGATCAGCGGGCCGGGCGCGCCGGTCGGACGGGGCCGGGCCTCTGCCTGCGCCTGTGGGGAGCGCGGGCGCGCCTCGACGCGCGGACGCCCCCCGAGGTCTACCGGGAGTCGCTCGTGCCGCTCGTGCTGGCGGCGGCGGCCTGCGGGGCCCGGGTGGACCGCCTGCCGTTCCTCGATCCGCCGCGTGGCTACGCGCTGGACGCCGCCCGGGCCGACCTGGCGGCCCTCGGGGCCCTGGCCGGCGACGGCCTCACCCCGCGGGGCGAGGCCCTCTTCCGCCTACCCCTCGATCCGGGCCATGGGCGCCTGCTGGTGGAGGCGGAGGGCACGCCCGCGCTGGAGGACATGGTGGACCTGGTCGCCGCCCTCACGGTGGATCGGCCGCTCTTCGCCGCGGGGCCGCCCCCCTCCGACCCGGCCGATGACCTGCGGGATCAGGGCTGTGACGTGGTGGCGGCGATCCGGGCGGTTCGGGAGGGTGAGCCGGAACGCCATGGATTACGAGCGTTTACGCTGCGGGAGGCGCGCCAGAACGCCCGCCGGCTACGGCGCATGTACGGGCTGCCGGAGGTGCCCCGGCCGGGTCTCGTCGATCGTCGGGGCCTGGCGCTGGTGGCGATGGCGGCCGACCGGCGGGTGGCCCATGTGGCCCGGCACCGCAAGCGCTCGGTGGCGTGGAGCAACGGGGGCACCGAGCTGTCCCTGGCCCGGGAGAGCGCCCTGGCGCTGCTGGTGGAGACGCCGGCTGGCAGCAAGGTGGAGGCGGCCCTCATCTTCCACAGCCGCGCCCTCGGCCGCGACGCGCGCCAGACGGAGATCGTGGCCACCTGCGCGATGCCGGTGCCCCTCGCGTGGCTGCTGGCGGGCGGCGTGGGCCGCGAGCAGGTGGGGCCGGTGCGGCGCGAAGGCGACGCGCTCGTCGCCGAGGTCGAGGTGGTGCACGCCGGCCGCGTGCTCGGCACCCGAGAGGCCATCCCCGAGGGGGCGCTGGCCCGGCAGGCGCTGACGCGGTTGCTGCTGGAGGGGCGCCTGTGGCGCGACGTCCTCGAGACCACGCGGGAGCGGCTGGAGGCCTGGGCGCTGTACCGGCAGCTCGAGCCGGGCCTCGGCCTGCCAGCCCCGCTGCCGCTCGCGGACTGGCTGGAAAACCGCCTCGCCACCCTGGGCTTCGAGAGCGGCCGGGATCTCGCGCTGCTGTCACCGGGGGATGTGCTGGCCGACGATCTGCCCGCCGACGTGCGTGAGCGGCTCGACCGGCACTATCCGCGGCGGCTGGACCTGGCGGACGGCGTGTACCGGGTCGAGTACGACGTGGCCCGGCGCGACGTGCTGCTGGAGAAGATCGGCGGCCAGCGCCGCGAGCCACCGCCGCTGGCCTGGCTGCCCGGCTTCGCGGGGCTGCGCATCCGGGTGCGGCACAAGAACCAGGAGTGGACGTTGAGGGAGCGACGCTGACGCCAGGGACGCCCGCGGGGGCGGGCGTCAGGTTGGCGAAACGTCAGTGATTTCTGAGGGTTGTGTGGCCGGTGTCTAGCGGCGCCGCCGCCGGGCG
>JAWKQS010000019.1:0-141451 GCA_041389985.1 bacterium | reverse complement strand
GCGACGGCGTCGCGGACGACGGCGACGTCTGCGCCCTCGAGGATCGCGAGCGGCGCTGCGCCGCGGTCTGCCCCGCCGTCCTCCCCTGCGGCATCGCCCCCGTCGCCGATCAGGACGCCTGCGTCGCGGCCTGCACCACCCTCATCACCGAGGAGCAGCTCGCATGCGGCGAGGCCGCGGGCGAGGACTGCGCGGCGCTGGCCGCCTGCCTCGGCGGCGTCGATCTCTGCGAGAACGGCGGCCCCGGCTGCCCGGTCCCCGACCCGGATCGGATCTGCGGCGACCTGCCGGCCCCGCCGGCGGGCACCTGCGCCGTGACGCCGGGCAGCGCCGATCTGCTGATCCGCGGCACCTTGCTGGGTCCCGAGGGCCTGATCGTGGGCGGCGAGCTGCTCATCGACGCCCGCGGCATCATCCAGTGCGTCGACTGCGACTGCAGCGGCGCTCCCGGCGCCGTCCTGGCGACCACCCTCGACTGCGGCCAGGCCGTCGTCTCGCCCGGCCTCATCAACGCCCATGACCACATCACGTTCACCCAGAACCCGCCGGGCGACTGGGGCGACGAGCGCTACGAGCACCGGCACGACTGGCGGCGCGGGGCCCGCGGCCACACCCGCATCCCGGTCGCCGGCAACGCCAGCGGCGCCCAGATCGCGTGGGGCGAGCTGCGGCAGATCGTCGGCGGCACCACCTCGCTGGTGGGCTCGGGCGGCGCGGCCGGCTTCCTGCGCAACCTGGACGCCAACCAGGAGGGGCTGGCCCAGGGCGACGTGCAGCTCGACACCTTCCCCCTGGGGGACTCGGGCGGGGAGCTCTTGAGCATGGGCTGCGACTACCCCGACCTGCCGGCCGCCGACGTCCTGGCCGCCGACGCGTGGTCACCCCATGTCTCCGAGGGCATCGATCCCGAGGCCCGCAACGAGTTCCTCTGCCTGAGCAGCGACCTCGGCGCCGACGTGGTGGGCCATAACGGCGCCCTCATCCACGGCGTGGGCCTCACCGCCGCCGACGGCGAGGTGCTCGCGAGCCGCGGGGCGTCGGTGATCTGGTCGCCCCGCAGCAACGTGTCGCTCTACGGCAACACGGCGCCCGTCACCATGCTGGCCCACCAGGGCGTCCTCCTGGGCATCGGCACCGACTGGACGGCCAGCGGCTCCATCAACCTGCCCCGCGAGCTCGCCTGCGCCGACCAGCTCAACCGCGAGCACTTCGGCCACTTCTTCACCGACCGCGAGCTGTGGCTGATGGCCACTCGCAACAACGCCGCCGCGCTCCAGGTCCTCGACGGCGTCGGCAGCCTCGCCCCCGGCCTGGCGGGCGACGTCGCCATCTACGCCACCGCCCCGGGCCAGGATCCCTACCGCGCGGTCATCGAGGCCACGGCCGGCACCACCGCCCTGGTCCTGCGTACCGGGCACGCCGCTCTACGGCGACGCGGCCCTCATGGCCGCCGTGCCCGATGGCCAGGTCGGCTGCGAGGGCATCGGCGCGGTGTGCGGCGTCGCCACGGCCTGCGTCCAGCGAAATCGGCAGCAGTTTCGCGGTCTTGAGCGCAGGCAACCAGGACGCCTACCCCCTCTACTTCTGCGGCGCGCCCGCGGGCGAGCCTCGTGCCGCCCTTCCGGCCCATGGAGTACACCGAGGGTCCGCAGCCCGGCGATCGCGACGGCGACGGCATCCCGGACGCCGCCGACAACTGCCCGGACATTCAACCCCGTGCGGCCAGTGGACCGCGCCGGGCAGGCCGACCACGACCTGGACGGCGTCGGGGACGCCCTGCGACGTCTGCCCCATCAACCCCGACACGGACCAGTGCTCGCCCCCTGATCCCGACGATCGGGACGCCGACGGGGTGCTGGACGGCGCGGACAACTGCCCGGGCGCCTTCAACCCCCAGCAGGAGGACGCCGACGGGGACGGCCGCGGCGACGCCTGCGACACCTGCCCGGTCGCCAACCCGGCCAACGCCCCGTGCCCACGCACCATCTATGACGTCAAGGGCACCTGCCTGACGGCCTCCCGGTCCGCGTCAGCGGCGTCGTGACGGGCATCTCGCCCGACGGCAACTTCTTCATGCAGGTACCGGAGGGCGCCGCGGAGTACGCCGGGCCCGGACCTCGAAGAAGCGGCCTCTACGTCTTCATGGGCAACACCGGCATCAACCCCGTGCCCGTGCTGGCCCGCGGCGACCAGATCACCGTCACCGGCGTCGCGGCCGACTACTTCGGCCAGATCCAGCTCAGCCGGGTCAACGCCCTGAGCATCGACGCCCAGGACCGCCCGGTGCCGACCCCCGTGCTCGTCGCCCCCGCCGACATCGCCACCGGCGGCCCCGGCCACGCGCCTCGAGGGCGTCCTCGTCCGCGTCAACGACGTCGAGCACGCCGCAGGCGCGACGAACCGGCCGGCCGAGAGCTCTGGGTCGAGCTGTCTGGGCCGGCTGGCCGGCGGCCAGGCGGGTCGGTCCGGAGCGCCGATCCGGCGCTGGTGGTGGGCCCCGCATCCTGGTCCCCGGGAGCGCTTGCCCCCGTGCCCGCCAGCGGCGTGGCCCGCGCGGCCGCCGTCGAGGTCACGGCCTCTATTCCCGGCCGTGGGGAGGCCACCACCACCGTGCGGGTGCTGGGGGCCGACGAGGGCCCCGGCTCGCTGCGCTTCTCGCCGGCCGCGGTGACGGTGGGCCCCGGCGGCCAGGCGACCCTGCGCGTGGTGTTCGACGTCCCGGCCCCGCCCGCCGGGCTGGTCCTCGGCTTCGAGGGCGTGGGCCTCGTCGATCCGCCCGCCCAGGTCCAGGTGCCGGCGGACGCCCTCGACGTCGAGTTCACCGTCGACGCCCCCGCCGCCGGCGGGGACTACCCCGTCGCGGTCACGCTCGGCGGCCTGCGCGCCGAGGGCACCGTCACCGTGCGCCTGGGCCCGCCCCCCGGCGACGACCTGCTGATCAACGAGATCGACTACGACCAGCCCGGCGCCGACGGGGCCGAGTTCGTCGAGATCGTGAACCCGACCGGGGCGGCCATCCCCCTGGCGGGGGTGCGCCTGGAGGCCGTCAACGGCAGCGGCGGGGCGGTCTACGGCACCTACAACCTCAGCGACGCGGGCCCGTCCCTCGCGCCGGGCGCCTACCTCGTCATCGGCGTGGCCGCCGTGCGCGCGGCGCTGCCCCCCGGCACCCTCAGCCTGGACATGCCCGCCAACGGCCTGCAGAACGGGGCCCCCGACGGTGTGCGCCTGATGCGGGGCAACGCCTTCGTGGACGGCCTGGCCTACGAGGGCGCCATGGCGGGGGTCGGCGAGGGCATGGCCGGCCCCACCGATCCGGGCGAGGGCAGCCTCGTGCGCTGCCCCGACGGCAGCGACAGCGATGACAACGCGGCCGACTTCGTGCTGGTCGCCGCGCCGACGCCCGGCGCCCCGAACGCCTGCCAGTAGGGCCGGCTACCGGTCGCCGCGGGACGAGCGGATGCCGCTCTTCGCCCCCGGCCGCGCCGTCGGCAGGTTGGGCAGGCTGCTGCCCATGGCCGGCCCGGAGCGACCGCCGGCGGCCTGCACGCTGAGGGTGCCAGCCTCGATCAGCTTCTGGAGCGGACCGAACGCGAGGGCCTCGTCGCGGATCTGGCCCACCCCGCGGGGGCCGATGCGCAACACCTTGTTGCCGGGCAGCGGGACGGCGAGGGGCGCGTTGGTCTGGTTCTGGACGGTCTTCATGGGGCCTCCTTGGGGTTGAAGAGCAGTGCCTGGATACGCCGGTTCGGGTCGCGGCGCAAGGGTCGTCGGGGCGGTCGGGGGTGGGCAGGGCCGCCTCGACGTGCTCTCCTCCAGCCATGAGCACCTTCACCATCGAGCACCCCGTCGCCGAGGCGGATCGCGAGGCCGTGGCACGCGCCGTGGCGGAGTCCTTCGGCTTCTCCGCCCAGAACGCCCACGAGTGGTTCACCACCGCCGGCTGGGAGAACGTCGTGGCCCTCCGCGCCGAGGGCGCCATCATCGGCGGGCTGCTGGAGGCCCCCCACGCCCAGTTCTTCGGGGGCCGCGCGGTGCCGGCCATGGGCTTCGCCGGCGTGGGCGTCCTGCCCGAGTGGCGTCGCCGCGGGGCCGCCGTCGCCATGATGGCCGCCGATCTCCGCCGGCTGCGCGCCCTGGGCATGCCGCTGGCCAACCTCTACGCCTCGACCCACGCCCTCTACCGCAAGGTCGGCTTCGGCGCGGCGGGCAACCACCACATCGGGGAGGTGCACCCCCGCGACATCCAGGTCGCGCCCGCCCGGGGCCTCCACACCCGCCGCCTGGATGTCGCCGATCGCCCCGCCATGCAGGCCCTCTACCGGTCGCTGGCCCGCGAGCGCCCGGGCCACCTCGATCGCGGCAAGTACGTGTGGTATCGCGTTTTTCGGGCGTGGGAAGGGCGCGAGGCCCACTGCACCGGGGTGTTCGACGGCGACGCGCTCGTGGGCTATGTGGTGTGGCGGCGGGCGGCCCCCTTCCCGCCCTGCGACGTCACCCTCATCGACGTCGTGGCCCCCACGGCCGCGGTGGCCCGCCGCCTGTGGAGCTTCCTGGCCGACCAGGGCACGATGGTCAAGGCCTTCACCCTGGCCACGGCGCCCCACGACCCCTTCTGGCTGGCGCTGCCGCACCCGGGCCCGACGCTGACCACCAGGAGCCCGTGGATGCTGCGCCTCGTCGACCTGCCCGCCGCCATCGCCGCGCGCGGCTATGCCGAGGGCGTCGACGTGCACGTGGGCCTCGACGTCGAGGACGCCACGCTCCCCGAGAACGCGGGCCCCTGGACGCTGGTGGTGGCGGGGGGCCAGGGCCGCCTGGAGCGCGGCGGCCAGCCCGCCGTCACCGTGACCATCGAGGGGCTGGCCGCGCTGTACACCGGCTTCCAGGATGCGACCACCCTCGCCGTCCGCGGCCTGCTGACCGGCGATCGGGCGGACCGCGACCGGCTGGATCGGGCGTTCTCGGGACCCGTGCCCTGGCTGCCCGACATGTTCTGACGCTCAGGGCACGTCGACCGTGGTCGTCCCGCCCATGGGGGCCACCGCCAGCGGCCCCTGGCAGCCCTCGCCGTCGGCGCCCGCGCAGACCAGAATCTCGTAGGCCTCGACCCGGGAGGCCGCCAGCTCGACGACCGTGACGGTGCACCCGCTCAGCGACCGACCGAAGTCGACGGCCAGCGTCCCGCCGATGCCCAGCGACACGTAGTCCGAGGGGACGGATCCCCCCCGGCACACCGCCCCGTCATCGAGGGCCGCCGCGGCCTCATCCCGCGCGGCCGTGCAGCCGGGGCCCACCTCGGAGCAGAACGTCCCCGCCCCGGCCGACAGGATGGCCACCTGCCCCCCGACCTCGGCCCCCTCGCACACCGCCGAGACGCCGCAGATGTCCGCCCCGGGCGTGCGGTTCTCCTCATCCGGCGAGACGTCCACCAGCACGACCCAGCGCGCCACGTCGCCGCCCCCGCCGTCGCTGCCCCCCACCCCGCCATCACCGGCCGGCGGCCCGGCGTCGGTGTCGGCAAGCTGGGCCAGCGCCGCCCCCAGCAGGGGCGTGGGCGGCGACTCCTCGATGGCGCAGAAGGCCGCCCCGGCGAAGACCACCAGGAAGGGCAGCTCCGGCGGGCACTCCGCGTCGCTCTGGCCGGGATAGACGCAGAAGGCGCTGCCATCCACGACGGCCGTCTGCCCCCCGCCGCAATCGGGTTTCTTCAGCAGATCCGAGCGGTTGCACGCCAGTGACAGCAGCCCCGCTCCCCACACCACGACCCCGCGCATGCACCCTCCCTCCGACCCCTCGCCAACCAACGGTTGGCCCCGGGCGTGGCCCAGCATACACTCCCGGGGAGATGCTGCGGAGGAACCGATGCGGACGCTGATCAAGAACGGGCGGATCGTCACCGCCACCGATGACTACCGGGGCGACATCCTCGTGGAGGGTGAGAAGATCGCCCTCATCGGCCAGTCCCTCGAAATGGGCGCCGACCGTGTGATCGACGCCACCGACCGCCTGGTCATCCCGGGCGGGATCGATCCGCACACCCACATGGACATGCCCTTCGGCGGCACCGTGAGCGCCGACGACTTCGAGAGCGGCACCCAGGCGGCGGCCTTCGGCGGCACCACCACCATCATCGACTTCGCCATCCAGACCAAGGGCTCCTCCACCATCGAGGGCCTCGACACCTGGCACAAGAAGGCCGAGGGCAAGGCGACCATCGACTACGCCTTCCACATGATCGTGACGGACATGCCCGAGGAGCGGCTGCCCGAGATGCGGCAGCTCGCCGACGAGGGCATCACCAGCTACAAGCTCTTCATGGCCTACCCCGGCGTGCTCTACGTCGACGACGGCACGCTGTACCGGGCCTTCCGCCAGGCCGGCGACAACGGCACCCGCATCTGCATGCACGCCGAGAACGGCATCGTCATCGACGAGATCATCAAGGAGGCCATCCGCGACGGGAAGACGGACCCGAAGTGGCACGCCCTCACGCGGCCGACGCGGATGGAGGCCGAGGGCGTCCACCGCGCCATCGCCATCGCCGAGGTGGCGAAGGTGCCCCTCTACATCGTGCACCTGAGCTCCTCCGACGCCCTGGAGGAGGTCAAGCGCGGCCGCGCCCGCGGCGTCGACGTCACCGCCGAGACGTGCCCGCAGTACCTCTTCCTCGACCAGTCCTACTACGAGCGCCCCGGCTTCGAGGGCGCCAAGTGGGTCATGACGCCGGCCCTGCGCGAGAAGTGGAACCAGGACAAGCTCTGGCAGGGGCTCAAGTTCGACGACCTGTGCACCGTGGCCACCGACCACTGCCCCTTCTGCTTCAAGGAGCAAAAAGAGATGGGAATCGGGGACTTCCGCAAGATCCCCAACGGCGCGCCGGGCGTCGAGAACCGCATGAGCCTCATCTACCACGGCGGCGTGGTGGAGGGCCGGTTCGACCTCAACCGCTTCGTGGAGGTCACCTCGACCAACGCAGCCAAGAAGTTCGGGCTCTGGCCCCGCAAGGGCACCATCGCCCCGGGCAGCGACGCCGACATCGTCATCTTCGATCCGAACCGCGTCGAGACCATCAGCGCCAGCAACCCCTGCACCCACCACATGCGGGTGGACTACAGCACCTACGAGGGCGTCCAGGTGAAGGGCTTCACCGAGTCGGTGCTGTCCCGCGGCCGGCTGGTCGTCGACAAGGGCGTGATGGCCAAGACGGGCGGCGGCCAGTTCATCAAGCGCGCCCGCTGCGGGGAAGCCCTGCGGTGAGCGACCCGGTGCTGCTGGCGGTGGGCGAGTCGGCGTACCCGGCCCACCAGATCATCGAGGCCCTCACGCCTCATATGTCGGACGCGCGCGTGGAGCGCATGCGGCAGGTCATCGCGCACCGGCTGGGCAGCGTGGCCCTCGGCCTGGAGGACCTGCACCACAACCACAACGGCGCCGCCTGCCTGCGGACGGCCGAGGGGCTGGGCCTGCAAGACGTGGTGGCGGCGGAGATCCGCAACCCCTACCCCCTGGGCGACGTGCCGCCCCCCGAGCTGGACGCCCACCGCCTGGTCACGGCCCACGCCCACCACTGGCTCGACATGCACCGCCTCGACACCAGCGAGGGCCTGGTGGCGTGGGCGCGCGCGCGCGGCATGGCCATCTTCGGCGCGGGCCCCCGGGGCGACGTGACGCTGGAGACGCTGCCCGTCGACCGGCCGCTGCTGCTGCTCTTCGGCAACGAGAAGATGGGCCTGCGGGACGAGACGCTGGACGCCTGCGACGCCTGCTTCCGCATCCCCATGTACGGCTTCACCGAGAGCTTCAACGTCTCGGTGAGCGTGGGCCTCGCCCTCGGCGCCGTCGTGCCCCGCGTCCGGGCCCGCCTGGCCGCCGAGGGCCGCACCGGGGATCTCTCCGAGGAGCGCCAGCTCGAGACGCTGGCGCGCTGGTGTCTGGCCGACTTCCGCCACGCCGACGCCATCCTGCGCCGCAAGCTGGGCCCGGGTGGCTGACGCCCTGCGGCTCGGCGTCATCGGCGACGTCCACGCGCGGTTCGACCGCCTGGACGTCGTCCTCCAGCACCTGCACGCCGGCCCGCCCCTCGACGCCGTGCTCCTCGTCGGCGACGTCTCCCACGACCCGCCCTGGGCCGAGCGCGCCACCTCCCACGACGCCCAGCGCGCCTCCTTCGCCGGCGTCCTGCACCACATCGAGGCCGCCCTCGGCCTGGCGCCGTTCTTCGTGCCCGGCAACCACGATCCACGCGACATCCCGGGCCCCGGGAACCTGGACGGTCGTCTGCAAACCCTCGATTTCGTTCGCATCTTCGGCATCGGCGGCGCGGGTCCCGGCCGCTTCGGCTTCCCCTACGAGTGGGACGAGCCCGAGATCGAGGCCATCGATGTGCCGCCCTGCGACGTGCTGCTCTGCCACTGCCCACCCCATGACACCCCCCTGGACGCCCTGCACCGCCGCCGAGGCCATGTGGGCAGCACCGCCATCCGGGCCCACGCCCTGGCCCACCGCGGCGTGCTGCTCTGCGGCCACATCCACGAGTCCGCGGGCTTTCACCTGCTGGGCGACTGCCTCTGCGTCAACGTCGGCGCCCTCGGCGAGCCCTTCGGCCGCGCCTGCGTCGGTCGGCTGGAGATCCACCGGGAGGCCGACGGCGGCCTGCGCTACGAGGCCTGGCTGACCGAGCTGCCGTCGGGGGCCGCGCGGCGGGCGACGCACCGGGTGCTGCCGTGCTGAGCCGCGCCGCCGCCGTCCTGGCCGCGCTGGCGCTCAGCGGGTGCTTCGAGCGGACGTCCTCGGGCGGCGAGGGCGAGCCGGTCGACGCCGGCGTGCCCGGCTGCCCGCAGCCGCGGCTGGTCGCCGACGAGGCCGACGCCCGGGCGCAGATCGAGGCGACCCTGGCCTGCGAGGACGCGGCCCTCACCTGGCAGGTGGCCTGCGCCGACCCGGAGGAGGACTGGTACTACCCTCCGCGCGCGGTGGGCCCCCAGGGCGCGGACCTGGTCGGGCACCTGGTCCTCCCCTGCCGGGCCACCGCCGACGGTCAGGCCGACCGGACCTTCCGGCCCTACCTCGAGGAGCGCCGCCTGCCGCCCCTGGCCCCTGAGTTGCCGGGTGTCCGTGCCTGCCTGGACCAGGCAGCCGCCGAGGACCGCTTCTCCGCCTGCCTCGACGCCGGCGAGGGTGCCGACGACCCGCCGTTCCCGCACCTCGCGACCGTCGAGGCGGCGGTGGGGCTCATGGAGGCCTGCTACGCCGAGAGTGGCTGCCCGCGCGAGCAGGTGCAGATCGACTGCTGGGGGCCAGCCCGCTTGCCCCTCCCGCGGCGGGCCTTCGCCGGCTACCTGATCATCGCCTGTCGGCTCGAGACCCTCGCGGCCGAGCGCACCATCTTCGGACGCTCGCTCCTCTTCCCCTTCGCCACCTAATGACCCGGCGGGCCCCCGACCCGCGGGCACAGCGGCACCTTCTGGGCGCGCTCGAAGTCGCGCTCGAAGCTCAGGCGGCGGTCCTCGCTGGTGAAGCCGCCCAGGCCCTTCGCGGCACGCAGCAGGTCGTCGCGCACCTGCCGCCAGCCCTCGATCTGGTCCGTGAAGGCCGCGTCCCCGCAGAAGCGCGCCAGGCGGTTGGCCAGAATCGCGAGCAAGTCCACGTCCATGGGGCTCTGGCGGGCGGCGCCGGCGACGCGGGTGAAGAGCGGATCCCCGTAGGCGAAGAGCGCCGTGTAGCCGGGCTTGCGCTGGGCGTCGGCGTTGGCCAGGCCCTCGGTGGCGAAGACGCGCAGGCCCTCGTCCCCCGGGGCGCCGAGCAGGTGGTCGAAGCAGAGCGCGGCGTAGTGGAACCACTGGTCGTCGAGGGCGAGTTGGCAGTGGGCGGCGATGAGGACGCGCTGCTGCCAGGCCGGGGCGCCGCCGCGGTGGCGCTGGCGGGCCTCGCGCAGGGCCGGGCGCACCTGCTCCTCCTGGCCCAGCGCCAGGTGGCCCCACGCCTTCAGGATCCAGGCCTGGGCCTCGGCCCCCTCCTCGTCCTTCAGGCTCTTCTCGGCCTCCGCGATGGCGGCCTGCATCTCGCCGCGGGCGGTGAGCGTGTCGCCCGCCGCCTGGGCGTCCAGGGCGACCTGGCGGTGGCCCTTGGCCAGCTCCAGGTGCGAGGGCGCGCAGCCCCCGAGCAGCAGGGCGAGGAGCAGCCCTCTCACGACAGGGCCTCCTTGATGGTGTCGACCAGGCCGCTCCAATGAGCCGAGAGGCGAGCCTGGGCGTCGGCGTTCGTCCGCTCGGGGCCGTTGCCGGTCACCAGCCCGTACCAGTCCTTCAGCGCGTTGCGCGCCTTGGGGCTGGCCAGCAGCTTGTTGACCTGGGTGCGCGCCGCGTCGTGCTCGTCGACGATGGTCCGCCAGTCGCCCGCGGCCAGCTCGCGGGCGAAGATGCGCCGCAGGATGGGCCGCTTCAGCACGTGGATCTCGTGGATGACGCGGTGGGCGTGCTGCAGCGCGCGCCAGTCCCCCGCCTCGATCTCCCGGGCGAAAACCTCTCGGATTTCGGGTGGTTCCGGCTCGAACTCGAACCAGTCGAAGACCTCGTCGGGGCCGGGGACGTCGTAGCCCGCGGGCATCACGCCGATGGGCTGGTCCACCACCGCCTCGAAGCGGGCCTGGCCCTGGTCGACGATGAGCTGCGTGAAGGCCGCCCCCACCTGGAGGGCCAGGCCGGGCAGGCCCACGGGGGCCGCCAGCCAGTCCACGCCGGCGAAGAACGCCTCTGCCGCAGTGCCGAAGAGCTTGAGTCGGTCGGTGCGGCCCATGGCGCCTCCGCTACTTCAAGTTGAGATCCACCAGCCCGGTCCGGATGGCGTAGCGCGTGAGGCCCGCCACGTCGTTGATGCCGAGCTTCTCCATCACCCGCGCCCGGTGATGCTCCACCGTCCGCGCGCTGATGTCGAGCACCCCGCCGATCTCCTTGCTGGTGTGGCCCTCGGCCAGCAGCGTGAGCACCTCGCGCTCGCGCGGCGTGAGGTCCTCGGTGGAGGCCGCGCGCTGGGCGCTGGGCGAGAGGAACTGCTTGCCCGCCGCGACGGCCCGGACGGCCTCCAGCAGGTCGCGCACCCCCGAGCCCTTCACCAGGTAGCCCGAGGCCCCCGCGTCCAGCGCCCGCTGCACCCACACATGGTCGTGGTACATGCTCAGCACGATGACCCGCGGGGGATCGGGGGCCTCGTGCAACCGCCGGATGATCTCCAGGCCGCTCAGGCCCGGGACGGCCAGGTCGCAGAGCAGGATGTCGGGCTTGCAGGCCTGGATGGCCTCCAGGGCGACGCGCCCGTCGCCCGCCTCGCCGACGACCTCGAACTCGTCCGTGGTCTCGAGCAGGGCGACGAGGCCCTGGCGCACAATGGTGTGATCTTCCACCAGGAAGACGCGAATCCGGCTCATCGAGGCCTCCTCCGACTCATGATAGGTCCTCGGGCAGCCAGAGCAGAAGGCGTACGCCGCCCGCCGCGCCCGGCTCGACATCCAGGTAGCCGCCGGCCTGCTCGGCGCGCTCGCGGGCGCCCACCAGCCCCAGGCCCCCGACCCGGCCCGGCGCCAGGCCGCGGCCGTCGTCCTCCACCACCAGGCGCCAGCCGTCGTCGGCGCGCCCGAAGACCACCGCGACGCGCGTGGCCTGCGCGTGGCGAGCCACGTTGGTCAGGGCCTCCTGGGCCACCCGGAAGAGCACCTCGGCGGGGCCCGGCGGGGGCTCGTCGGCCGCCAGGTCGAGCGTCAACGCGAGGCCGGCCGAGGCCGCCCAGCGCTCGGCGTGGGCCCGCAGCGCGGCCGGGAGCCCCAGGGCGTCCAGCGCCGGCGGGCGCAGCCCGTGGGCCAGGTGCCGCACCTGCTCCACCGCGGCGTCCACGGCCCCCATGGCCGCCTCGACGTGTCGGCGCGCCGGCCCCTCGGCGGGCACCAGCGCCTCCAGCGTCGTGAGCCGGAGGCGCAGGCCGGTGAGCGACTGGCCCAGGTCGTCGTGCAGGTCGCGGCTGATGCGGGCGCGCTCCTCCTCCTGCACCGCCACCAGCCGCGCGCCCAGCTCCGAGAGCTGCCGCTCACGGTGCTTCAGCTCGGCCGTCCGCGCCTCGACCCGGGCCTCCAGGTGGGCGTTGGCCTCCTCCAGCGCGGCCCAGAGCTCGTCGTTGCGGGCGTCCCCCCGGCGCACGGCCGCCATCGGCAGGAAGAAGAGGCCCGCGGCGAGCAGCAGGCCGGCAATCCCGGCAGAAATCCACAACAGTTTCACCTGGTTGCGAATATCGGCCGCGGGCAGCCGCACCTCGACGCGGCCCGCCACCTGCTCCCCTGCCTGCACCACCGCCCAGGCCGAGACCTCGCCCACGCGCCCCGCCGGCCCGGCCTCGAAGACGCGCTCGGCCGCCGGGGTGTCCAGGCGGACGCGGGCGAAGACCGGCTCGGAGACGAGGGGGCGGACGACGGTGCCCAGGTGGACGCGATCATAGGCCCAGAGCTGCGGCCGCTCGCTGGCGAGGACGGCCGCCCGGCTCGCCACCTGGCGGGCCCAGAGGCCGGCCTGGGCCGCGCGCTCGTCGAGGGAGAGCCGCTGGTAGAGGGCCGGCAGCACCACGGCGACGACGAGGCCGGCCAGCACCGCCAGCGGGGCGACGCGCCGCAGCAGGGGGCCGGCGAGGGCGCGCGCCGCGGTCATGGCCCGGGGCTCCCGTAGCCGAACTCCTGCACGAGGGCCTGGCCGTCGGGGCCGGTGGCCCAGGCGACGAAGGCGCGCAGGCGATCGGGCGCGTCGGGCCGCAGCTGGAGGCTGAGCCCGACCACGGGCGCCGCGTCGCCCACCACCACGCTCCACACCGGCAGGCCGTGCAGGGCCAGGCTGCCCGTGTCGGCGACCACCACCGCCCCCGGTGTCGCCCGCAGCGCGTCACGGACGGCGGCGTCGTCGGCCAGCGTGAGCCAGCGCTGCTCCACCTGGGCCCGCTCGAAGGCCGGGCCCAGGGCGGGGCTCGCGACGACCAGGGCGCGCTGGAGGGGATCATCGGTACCCCGCAGGATGAAGCGCAGGGGCCCCGGCTCGGGTGTCGTCAGGGCCGCCTTGAGGGCCAGCGGGGACCAGCGGCCGCGCAGGCCCGTCGCCCGGCCGGCCGCCAGGACCACCCGGGTGGAGGCCAGGCCGATGGCGCCCGCCGGCGCCGTCTCCCCCGGGCCCACCGCGAGGAGGGCGGCGTCCAGCACACCATCCTGCAGGGCCCGCAGCGCCCCGCGCCCGCCCAGGGGCGCCTCGACGACCAGCAGCGCGCCGGGGTTGCGGGCGGTGAACTCCTCGGCCAGCCGCTGCACGAGGCCGGTCACCACCGCGTCCCCCGCCAGCCGGACCTCCGCCCGCGCCGAGGGCGGTCGAGGCGGCGGCAGGCCCGGGACGTCAGGCGGCGGCTCGCACGCGAGCAGCAGCAGCAGGGGGAAGAGGCGGCGCACCGTCGATGCATGGCACAGGCGCCCGCGCGGGGAAAGGGGGAGAACTACGGGTCCCGCGCCGACGCTTGTCGTGAACGGTAGCGCGCCGGCATGCTGCCGGGGTGCGCACCACCCCCACCTGGGCCCGCCTGGGCATCGTCGTCCTCGCCTGTCTGTGGTTCCTCTTCGAGCTGTACCAGCAGGCCTGGCTCTGGGCCGGCGTCGCCTCGGCGCTGCTCGCGCTGGCCCTCGTCGATCTGCGCGACCGCGGCGATCCCTCCGCCTGACGGTGGCGGGACGCGGCAGGTGGGCATCCACGGCGCCCGCACCTCGCCCGCGCCCCTTGCAAACGGCGGCGCGCTGGCTATTGTGGCGCCGTGCTCGACGCCGCCCCCCGTCTCGCTGAGCCCGCCGACCGCGCCGCTGCCCTGGCGCTGGCTGGCGCCGCGTTCGCGAGCTACGGCGATTACGCTTTGATTCTCGATGGTTGGCTGGACGAGCCCGCCACCCGGCTCTGGGTGGTGGGGCCCGTCGGTGCGCCCATGGGCTTCGTGGCCGTGGCCTGGATCCGGCGTGTGCCCGGGGGCGCGCCCGACGGGGATGTGCTCGCTGTCGCCGTCGAGCCCACCGTGCGGGGCGGCGGGCTGGGGCGCGCCCTGCTGGAGCACGCCCTGGCCGTGCTGGCCGCCGAGGCGCCGCTCGTCGGCGGGGTGCGCGCGACGCTGGCCGTGGCCGAAGACAACCACGCTGCCCGCCACCTCTTCGCGAGCGTGGGCTTTCGGCCCCTCGCCGAGCGCGCCACCTACCCCGGCGGCCAGGCCGGGCTGCTGCTCGCTCGACCCTTCTCGACCGACACGCCACTCCAGGAGTGCTCATGAACCATACCATCACCCTTCTGCCCGGGGACGGCATCGGCCCCGAGGTCACCGAGGCCGCCGTGCGCATCGTCGAGGCCACGGGCGTCAAGGTGACGTGGGAGAGCCACGAGGCGGGCCTGCGGTCCGTCGAGGCCGGCCGCGGCACCCTGCCCGAGGAGGCCCTCGACTCCATCCGCAAGAACCGCGTGGCCTTGAAGGGCCCCATCACCACGCCGGTGGGCCGCGGTTTCTCCAGTGTGAACGTGGGGTTGCGCAAGGCCCTCGACCTGTATGTGAGCCTGCGCCCCGTCAAGTCGCTGCCCGGGCTGAAGACGCGGCACGACGACGTCGACCTCGTGGTCTTCCGCGAGAACACCGAGGGGCTGTACGCCGGCCGCGAGCACGAGGTGGTGCCCGGGGTCGTGGAGGCCCTCAAGATCATCACGGCGGGGGCCAGCACCCGCATCGCCCGCTACGCCTTCGAGTACGCGCGCTGGACGGGCCGCAACAAGGTCACGGTGGTGCACAAGGCGTCCGTCATGCGACGCAGCGACGGCCTCTTCCTCGACTGCGCGCGGGCCGTGGCCGCCGACTACCCCTTCATCCAGGTGGAGGAGCACCCCATCGACCGGGTGGCCATGCAGCTCGTCCTCGATCCCACCCGCTACGATGTGTTGCTGATGGAGAACCTCTACGGCGACATCGTGAGCGACCTCTGCGCCGGCCTCGTGGGCGGCCTGGGCATCGTGCCCGGCGCCAACATCGGCGAGAAGTGCGCGGTCTTCGAGGCCGTGCACGGCTCGGCCCCCGACATCGCGGGGCAGGGCAAGGCCAACCCCACCGCCCTCACCCTCTCGGCCGCCCTCATGCTGCGCCACATCGGCGAGCGCGTCGCGGCGGCCCGCATCGAGGCGGCCATCGACGCGGTCCTGCGCGAGGGCAAGGTCCGCACCGGCGATCTGGGCGGCACCGCCGGCACCCGAGACATCACCCGGGCCATCATCCAGGCCCTCCCGGCTCCTTCGGAGGTGCAGGCATGAAGTCGCGTACCGTCACGCTGCTCCCCGGCGACCAGATCGGCCGGGATCTCGCGGGCCCCGTCACCGAGCTCTGCGCCGCCGCCGGCGCGGACGTGGGCTGGGAGTGGATCGAGGACGTCGTCGGCGACGACGAGCCCATCCGGCCCGCCTGCCTGGAGTCCATCCGCCGCAACGGCGTCGCCCTCAAGGCCCCCTTCCGCGGGCGCCCCGAGCTGGGCCGCCAGTCCCCCTCGGTGGACCTGCGCAAGTCCCTCGGGCTCTTCGCCGGCGTGCGCCACCTGCGCAACCAGCCCGGGATCAAGAGCCGCTACCAGGACATCGACTCTGCGTGGTCATCCGCGAGAACACCGAGGATGTCTACGCCGGCCTTGAGCACGAGGTGCACCCGGGCGTCATCGAGTCCATCAAGGTGGTCACGCGCGCGGCCAGCGAGCGCATCTTCCGCTTCGCGTTCCGCTACGCGCGCGCCCACGGCCGCCGGCGGCTGGCCATCGTGCACAAGGCCAACATCATGAAGCAGTCCGATGGGCTGTTTCTGCGGGTCGGCACCGAGATCGCCCAGGACTACCCCGACATCGAGACGCGCGGGATCATCGTCGACAACACCTGCATGCAGCTCGTCCAGCGGCCCCACCAGTTCGATGTGCTGGTCTGCGGCAACCTGTACGGCGACATCGTCAGCGACCTGGGCGCCGGCCTCGTCGGTGGCATCAGCTCGGTCTGGGGCGTGGACCGGGGCGATGACTGCGCGCTGTTCGAGGCCATCCACGGCCGCGTGCCCGAGCTGCTCGGGACGGATCGGGCCAACCCCCTGCCCCTCCTGCGCCCCGCCATCGAGCTGCTCAAGCACCTGGGCCAGCACGAGCCGGCCAACCGCCTCGATCGCGCCGTCGCCGCCGTCCTCACCGAGGGCAAGCACATGACGGCCGACCTGGGGGGCACGGCGAAGACGAGCGAGATGCTCGCCGCGATCAGGGGCGCGCTGGCCTAGCGGGCCGCCGCCGCGCAACCATCCGTTTCAAAAGCCTTTTTCCCGTCGACTGGCGTCCGCTCGCCGCGCCCCCGACACTCGCCCTGTCGCATCGACAGGGGCGAAGGCATGGGACGTGGGCTCTGGGTGGTGCTGGGGATCGCCCTGCTGGGGTGTGAACTCGAAGACGTCGGCGGGGCCCTCGATCGGGGGTCGGGTGCCGGCTGGAGCTGTGTCCGCCGATCGCGTGTGCGCGGGCGGTGCGCTGCGACCGCCAGTGTGAGTACGAAGCGGAGCCTGGGCGCGGCGCGGCGGCCGGTGAGGCCTGCGGACCCATGAGCCCGTGCGCTGACGGCCTCGCCTGCGGCACCGACGGCCGCTGCGGCGGCCTGGGGGCCGTCTGTGCCGACGTCACCGGCTGTGAGGAGAGCCTCGACTGCAGCCGCGGGGTCTGCGGGGGCGGCGGCGCGGGTTGCGGCACCGACGAGGCCTGCCTCGGCCGCGACTGCGCCGGGGGCGTCTGCGGCGCCCTGGGCAGCGCCTGCGCCTCCGACGCCGCCTGTCGGGAGGGCCTGCCTGCGGCGACGACGCCTGTGGTGGCGACGGCGCCGCCTGCGCCCGGCCCGAAGACTGTGTGTCGAGCCTGTGTGGAGGGCGGTCGCTGCGCCACCGGCCCGGGCCGCGCCGGCCTCGGGGACCCCTGTGATCTCGCCCCGGCCTGCCCGGCCGGGGAGGCCTGCGTCGACGGCACCTGCGGCACCTTCTCGGCGGTCTCGTCGGGTCGGGTGCACGGCTGCGGCCTGCGCCCCGACAGCCAGATCGTGTGCTGGGGGGACGCCAGCCGCGGCGCGCTCGAGGTCCCCCCCGGCGACTACGTGGCCGTGTCGGCCGGCCACTCCTTCACCTGCGCCCTGCGCGCCGACGCCACCCTCGCCTGCTGGGGCGCCGGACTCCCGGCCTCGCCGCCCGCCGGCCGCTTCGCCAGCGTGACCGCGGGCGTCGCCCACGCCTGCGCCCTGCGCGAGGACGGCGAGGCGGTGTGCTGGGGCAGCGACCAGGGGGAGGCTCGGCCCCCGGCCGGCCGATGGCGGGCCCTCAGCGCCGGGGCCGGCTACACCTGCGGCCTGCGCGAAGACGGCACGCTGGCCTGCTTCGGCCTGAACAACGCCGACCGCCCCCGGGCCCCCGACGGCGCCTTCGTGCAGGTCGCGGCGGGCCACCTGCACGCCTGCGCCCGCCGCGATGATGGCAGCGCCGTCTGCTGGGGCAGCGACGCCTACGGCCAGCTCGCCGTCCCCGCGGGGCCCTTCGCCTCCATCCAGGCGGGCTTCCACCACACCTGCGGCCTGCGCAACGACGGCCGCATCGAGTGCTGGGGGGCGGACCAGTGGGGCCAGTCTCGGCCGCCGGCCGGCGAGTTCCGCGCCATCGACGTGCGGGCCGAGCAGGGCTGCGGGGTGCGGCTTTCCGGAGGCCTCGCCTGCTGGGGGCTGGGCGACCGGGGCCAGACGGCGCCCCCCGCGTGCACGCCGCCGACCCGCTGCGAACCGGAAATCGATTGCTTTTCAGGCGCTTGCGGCGGCCCTGGCGCCACGTGCGGCGGCGACGAGGCCTGCGCCCGGAGCGCCTGCCTTGCCGGCATCTGCGGCGCGGACGGGGCCCCGTGCGATGCGGGCGCAGACTGCGCCGGCGGGCTCTGCGAGGCTGGCTTCTGCCAGAGTCCCGCGGAGCCGTGCACGACCGACGCGGAGTGCGCGCCCTGGGGCGACGCCTGCGTCTTCGGGATCTGCGATCGCGTGGTCCAGCTCAGCGCGCCGCCGGTGAACGTCGCCTTCTCCGCCAACCTCACCGAGGGCTGCGCGCGGACGCGCCGAGGGCGGGCGCTGTGCTGGGGCCCGGGCGACTGGCGCGTGCTCCCCGAGGGGCCCTACAAGGACGTCCAGACCGCCCTGGAGGTGGCATGCGGGCAGCGCCTCGACGGCGTCGTCCACTGCCAGGGCCCCGCGCCCTGGATCGCGGCCCTCCCCCTCGACGCGCCGCTGGCCCAGATCCGGGTCTCGGACACCCATGGCTGCGCGCTGCGCCCCGATGGCACCGCGGTCTGTGCCGGGCACGGCGCCGCCGCCGCGGTGCCCCCCGACCGCCTGAGCGCCATCACCGCCGGCCAGGGATTCTCGTGCGGCCTGACCACCGACGGCGAGGCGCGGTGCTGGGGCCTCGACAACCCCCAGGGCCGGCCCGGCTCGCTGGCCGCCCCGCCGGGCCGCTTCGTCCGCATCAAGAGCAGCCCGACGGCGAGCTGCGCCCAGGCCGCCGACGGCAGCCTGCGGTGCTGGGGGGGAGACGTGAGGTCGCCCGAGGGCCGGTACCTCGACTTCGACGTGGCGGTCTTCAACGCATGTGGCATCGGCGAAGACGGCGTCGTCCGGTGCTGGGCCGCCGTAGAATACGAGGTCACCCGGGCCAGCGGCTCGACCATCGCGATCCATGGCTACGCCGGCCTGTGCACCCTGGGGGCCGGTCTCCGACCGGCCTGCACCACCTCCGGCGACCGGCTCTTCACCGGGCGCCTGCCGGACGCCGGCCTCGTCGCCCTCGCCGCGCCCGGCGGCGGCTTCGGCTTCTGTGGCCTGGAGGCCGACGGCCGCAGCGCCTGCGTCGGCAAGGGCTGGGCCGTCCAGGTGCCCGCGGCCGCGCTCCAGACCATCGCGGTCGGCAGCACCGTCTGCGGCCTCGACGCCGCGGGCCAGCCCCACTGCGGCGCCGGGCCGCTCGCCGCCGCGCCCGCGCTGCGGGCCGCCCAGGTGGTCGTCGGCCGGGACTTCGCCTGCGCCCTGGGCACCGACGCCCGCGTCACCTGCTGGGGTCCCAGCCGTATCGGCCTGCCCGACGACCGCTACCAGGCCCTCGCCGCCAACGACGTCTGGCTCTGCGGGCTGCGCCTGGATGGCCAGGCCACCTGCGTGGGCATCGAGGGGCTGCTCCCCGATCTGGCGCCGCCCGACCCGCCGCCGGGGCCCTTCGATCTCATCGCGGCCGGGGTGAGCGACCCCCACCGCGCCGTGTGTGGACGCCGCGAGACCGGCGAGGTCGTGTGCTGGGGAGGGCCCTCGCTGACACCCCGATCCCCGCGACCCCCTTCGTCGACCTGGCCGTTGGCGGCGACTTCGCGTGCGGGCTGACCGAGGCCGGCGAGGCGACGTGCTGGGGCCCCGCCGGCCTGGCGCCACCGCCTGGCCCGTACCGGGCCCTCTCGGGCGCCTGCGGCCTGCGGGTGGACGGCCGGGTCACCTGCTTTCGGCCCAACGGCCTCTACTGACCCCGGCTCAGCGCGCGCCGTACTCCGTCGTGAACTGGAAGGCGATGTAGGGCTCGGCCCGGTTCGGGTGGTCGAGCCAGGCGCCACCCAGGAAGGCGAGCTGGGCGCCCCGGGCCCACCAGTCCGTCGGGATCTTCCAGAGCAGCAGCGCCGCCAGCAGATCGCGGGTGATCCCGGTCTTGTCGGTGATGGTCCGCTCCCAGCGCGCCCCGGCCAGCAGGAAGGTGCGCGTCGGATCCTCGGCCATCAGCAGGTAGCCCGCCGTCGGCCGGGCGATGAACATCGTGTCCGTCGAGGCCAGCAGGATGTCGTAGTAGGGCTCGTACCAGGTGTCGGCGACGTCCTCGACGGACACCCGCAGGAAGCGCAGCTCCGCGAACGCCACCACGTTGCCCAGCTTCAGGCGAGGCGTGGCGCGCCCCTCCAGCATCAGCCCGTGGGTCATCTTGCCGTCCGTCAGCCCGCCGCGATCCTTGAGCGCGTCGAGGCTCCACCCGCCGTCCCCCGAGCCCGCCGCGGGCTCGAAGAGGTGCCCGAAGGTGCCGAAGTACTGCATGTACTGCGCGGAGGCCCGAAGCTGCAGCAAGGCGAGGGGCAGCGCCTCCACATACCCGCCGGCCCAGGCGTAGGCCGGTGACAGGGCGCCCGTGAAGCCGCCCTCCAGGTAGGTCTTGCGCAGGATGAGGCTGTCGGACGCCGAGAGGGGCAGCCGGTAGCCCGCGTCGGCCACGACGCTCAGCCCCAGGGGGATGGCCCGCAGGGCCGTGTCTGCCTTCAGCCGCAGCCCCTGCTCGGCCGGCTCGGCCAGGGCCCCGCCCGCCACCAGCACCCCGGCCACCAGCCACCCGATGGATCGCATACGCCCTCTACCTTCGCTCCGGTCGTCCTGTGACTTCGCCGCAGATCCCCTCGAAACTCAAGGACATTCTGCCTCGGACCGGGGGACGCACCGGGGCCGTGCTTCGATCCGTGCGCCCGGCGGCCGACCGGGCTACCATGCCGCGGATGCGCGCGCTCGCCCTCACCGCGGCCCTGGCCGCCCCGTCCCTCGCCCACGCCGACCCTGGCGCCGCTGATCGCCTCGCCGCCGAGGGCATCGCGCTGGGAGAGGCCGGCCGCTACCGCGAGGCCATCGAGCGCTTCCACGCCGCCGAGCGGGCCGAGCCCCGCGCCCTCCACGACTGCAACATCGCCCTGGCCTGGATCGGCCTCGAGAGCCCGCACCGCGCCTGGTTCTTCCTCGACCGCTGCCGCCAGCGCGCCTCCGAGCCGCTGCCGGCGTGGGTCGAGACCCAGCACACCGCACTCAAGGCGCGCCTCGACGCCGGCGGCCACGCCCTGCTCACCGTGACGAGCACGCCCCCCGGCGCCGACCTGCTGGTGTCCGTCCTCGAGCCGGAGGCCGGGGCCCGGACGCCGGCCCGCCTCTATGTGCCCCTCGGCGTCGTCGAGCTCAAGGCCCGCCTGGCCGACCACGGCGAGGTGCTGGAGCGGCTGACGCTCGACACCGGCGAGCCCCGGGCCGTCCACCTGACGCTGGAGCGGCCGCGCGTCGTGGTGGTGCCCCCGCCGGCCCCGGCGCCGCTGGCCCCGGTCACCGAGGCAGCCCCCCCGCCGCCCGACCGGACGCTGGCCTGGGCGACGCTCGGCCTCGGCGCCGCCGCCGCGGCCGCGGGGACGGGGTTCTTCCTGGCCGCGCTCGGCGCCCAGGCCGACGCCGAGGACGCCCACGATCGAGGCGACGCGGGGGCCCTGGACGAGGCGCGCACCTCGACCCGCGCCCGGGAGGGGCTGGCCTACGGCCTCTGGGCGGTGGGCGCGGTCGGCCTCGCCGCTGGCGGCTGGCTGCTCCTCGACGACGCCCCGGCCATCGGCCTGACCCCCCACGGGCTCGCGGTGGGAGGTCGCTTCTGATGAGCGCCCCCCTCGACGACCTCACCGGCCGCACCCTCGACGGCCGCTACGTCCTGAAGGCCCGCATCGGCGCCGGCGGGATGGGCGCCGTCTACCGGGCCGAGCAGGTGAGCATGGAGCGCACGGTGGCCGTGAAGGTCATCTCGCCCGCGCTGATCACCGACGAGCGCGTGACGGGCCGGTTCCTCCGCGAGGCTCGCCTCTGCGGCCGCATCGCCCACGCGCGGGTGGTCTCGGTGTTCGACTTCGGCCGCACCGACGACGGCATCCACTACCTGGTCATGGAGCACCTGAGTGGGCGGACGCTGGCCGAGGCCCTGGCCGACGGCCCCCTCCCCCCGGCCCGCGCCGTCGACCTGGCGATCCAGATCGGCGAGGCCCTCCAGGCGGCCCATGGCCTCGGCATCATCCACCGGGATCTGAAGCCCGGGAACGTCATGCTCCTCGACACCCCCGACGGCAGCGACGCGGTGAAGGTGCTCGACTTCGGCCTGGCCCGCTCGCTGGAAGGCGACGACACCCCCCTCACCCAGTCGGGCACCATGTTCGGGACGCCCACCTACATGTCCCCGGAGGTGGCGAAGGGCCAGGGCTGCGACACCCGGGGCGATCTCTACGCCCTCGGGACCATCCTGTACGAGCTGCTGAGCGGGGCCCCGCCCTTCACCGGCACCAACGCCCTGGCGCTGGCCATGCACCACGCCTTCCAGGCGCCCCCGACGCTGCCGACGGTGGTCTCCCCCGCCCTGACCCGTCTGGTGACGCAGCTGCTGGAGAAGGACCCGGACGACCGCCCCGCCGACGTGGCCGAGGTGCGCGAGCGCCTGCTGGCCACGCCCGAGCACCGCGGCAGCGAACCGACGCCCGCGACGGGGCCGACGAGCGCTCCTCCCGCCCCGGCGCCCACCCGCAAGACCCTCAGCGGTCGGGTCATCATCTTGATCTTCTTGCTCTTTTCGGGAGCGACCGGGCTGCTCATCCGGGGAATGCTCATGCAGAACCCGACCGTCCTGGCCCCCAGCGGCGGGCCCGTGACGGCGACCCCGGCCGGAGCCGACGCGGTCGCGCCGGGGGCCGCCCGGCCAGACGCCGCACCCGCCGACGCAGGACCCGCCGCACCCGCCGACGCAGCACCCGCCGACCCGGCGCCCCCGCAGGCCGCGCCCACCGACGCGGCCGCCCGGCCCGCCCGGCGGCCCCCGCGGCCTCGCCCGGTCCAGCCGCCGACCGCCGCCCCGGCCACCCGCCCCGCGCTCCCCGGCGCCTTCATCCGGCCCGGCTGACGCCAGGCCTCAGGGCGCCGGGATCGTCACCGTCAGCGGCACCTCGTCGCCGTCCTCCGTGACCCCGCGGATCTCGAGGATCTGCCCGGTCAGCGCTGGATCGGCGTTGAACACCGCCAGCGCGCCCGACTCGGCCTGCTCGATCCGCAGCGCCGCCACCGGGGCGATGAACCGCTGGTAGCGGGTCGGCTGGGTCGCCGGGGCGGCGGCGGGGGGTGGCGCCACGAGCGCCGCCAGGGCGGGCGCGGCCTGCGCCTGCTGCTCGAGGCGGGCGACCTGGGCCTCCAGCACCTCGACGCGTGGATCGGGGGCCGTCGCCTCGCAGCGGCACGGGGCTGCGGGGGTGGGGGCGGGAGCCGGGGCGAGAGGTCGCTGCCACGCCAGCAGCGCCACGATCAGGGCGGCCGCCGCTAGCAGCGTCGGCGCCAGCGCCGCGAGCCCCCGCATGGCCGGCGGTCAGAAGAACCGCTGGCAGGTGTTGTGGTTCCCGGTGCGGCGCTGGCAGGCGAAGATCTTCATGGCCGCGGCGCCGTCGTTGACCACCACGAACATCGGGCTGCCCTCGGTGCAGAGATCAGCCGTCAGCGTCTGGCCCACCTGGCTCGCGAACCGGAACTGCTGGCTCATGCCGGCGGAGCCCGCGGCGCAGGCCGTGGGCGAGATGAACCCGAAGTTGGTGAAGCCACCGCCGGTCTTGCGCAGCTGCAGGGTGTTGGAGTCCAGCGCCTCCAGCAGCCAGGTACCCCCATCGAAGTGCGTGATCGGCCCGGCCCCGAAGATGGCGTTGGTGAAGTCGGGCGGCGAAGCCGCCGGCCGGCCCCTCCGGGCCCGCGGGACCCGCCGGGCCCTGCGCGCCTGCCGGACCCTGAGCACCCGCCGGGCCCTGGGCACCCGCCGGGCCCTGCGCGCCGGCCGGGCCCTGCGCACCCGCCGGCCCGATGGGACCCGCCGGCCCCTGTGCGCCCGCCGGACCCGCCGGCCCGATGGGACCCGCCGGCCCCTCCGCGCCCGCCGGCCCGATGGGCCCCGCCGGCCCCGCGGCACCCGCCGGCCCGATGGGCCCCGCCGGCCCCGCGGCACCCGCCGGCCCCTGCGCGCCGGCCGGCCCCGCCGGCCCCTCGGCCCCCTGCGGGCCCGCCGGGCCCAGAGCCCCCTGGGGACCAACCGGCCCCGCCGGACCCACCGGTCCCGGCTCACCGGCCGGCCCCGCCGGGCCACCAGACCCACGGGACCCGCGGGCCCCACGGCCCCCGCCGGTCCTTGCGGGCCCTCGGGCCCCGCCGGCCCTTCGGGCCCCGGGTCGCCCTGCGGTCCGGGCGCGCCGCGCTCGCCGGGAGGGCCAATGAGCCCCGCCGGATCGCCCACCCAGCGCCCGTCCTCGTCGATCACCTGCTGATCGCCGATGCTCACCGACTGCGGGTGGATGTCCTGGCCCGCGACGTCCCGCGCCTGGGCCGCCCAGAGCGCGCGCAGAGCGCCCCACCGGGAGGCGGGGCTTCTGCTCCTCACCCCCGTCCACGGTCAGCCCCAGGTACAACGTCACCCCCGGATCGGTGGCGGGGAAGGCCTCCCCATCCCCCAGGACCGTGGTGAACTGGCCATCGACGACCGCGACCTGGTCGGTCTCGCTCCAGAGCTGCGTGCCAGCGCGTTCATCGTCGTAGAGGCGAAACGTCATGGGCAGATCGGCCGTGACCGGCTGTCCGCCCAGATCGGCGAGCTCACCCTGCCACGTCATGGTCACGGCGGAATCCTGGGCCTGGGCGGCCCAGGGAAGGGCGAGCATGAGACCCGGCAAGAGCTTGATCTTCTTCATGAATCCATGTCCCCGCGTCATGGGCTGGTGCCGCCGCGCTGGCGGCGCCCGTCGTCGTCGGTGGCGCCGCGGACCGCAGCCGCTCCGCCGTGGGTGTCATGCCCGGCCCCGACCGTCGCGCCGCCCACGAACACCAGGCGAGAGCGGGAGAGCCGGTAGTCGAAGCGGGCGGGCGACGGATCGCAGAGGTCGCCCGCGTGATCGCCGTCCCCATCGGCCTGGTCCGGGTTGGCGACGTCGGGGCAGTTGTCGGTGGCATCCGGTACGCCGTCGCCGTCCCGGTCGGGCCCCATGGCCGCGTCGGGCATCGCCGCGTCGCCGATCCGCGCGTCGGGGCCCGCGTCGGCGGGTCCTGCGTCCACCACGGGGCTCGCGTCCGCGCGCCGTCATCCACCGTCCCGCTGGAGGCCGTCATCGCAGGCCCAGAGGGTCACGCTCCAGGCCGACCAGGAGGGTGAGTCTCATGGGTGGTACGGTAGCCACGGCCGCCGTCACACCGCAATGGCGAATGTCGCCGGGCCCGAGGCTTCAGTCGGCCGGCAGCTGCGCCAGCATCGACTCGAAGTGACCGAGGGCCACGTCCTGGGCCGTCTGCTCCGCGATGAGCCGCGCCCGCTCCAGCGCCGCCCGGGCCGCGTCGATGCGCCCCTGCGCCGCCAGGATCCGCGCCAGCCCGCCCAGGACGCCCGCCTCCTGGCCCACCAGCCGGCCCGCCCGGGCCGCGGCGGCGGCCGCAGAGAGCGCTTCGATCTCCTCGGCCGGATCGTGGGTGGCGCGG
The DNA here is from genome assembly GCA_041389985.1 of bacterium. Taxonomy (GTDB): domain Bacteria; phylum Myxococcota_A; class Bradymonadia; order UBA7976; family UBA1532; genus JACKDP01. Next base: position 116,027 of record JAWKQS010000019.1, on the reverse strand, counting down.
TACCGCGAAAGGCAGGCGTCCAGCACCTCGCCCGCGTCCACGGCCACCGCGCCCCCTCGGGGTAGAGCGCTGCCATCAACCCCGCCGTGCCCACGAGGCCCGCGCAGTGATCGGCGGCCGCCCGATCGAGGGCGCGCATGGCCGCGTCATGGGCCGCCAGGCCGCTCTGCCGTGCCTCGGCCCAGCGCCCCAGGGCCAGCCAGGCCCCCGTCGTCGCGGCCAGCGCCTCGGCCTCCGCGTCCGGCGCTCCCGCGGCCTGGGCGTCGCGCAGGGCCAGGCCGAAGCGCTCGATCGCCGCTTCCAGCCGGCCAGCCTCCAGCAGCTCCGCCCCCTCGGCGAGGGCCGCCGCGCCCGGCCGCTGTGTCTCCTGGCCCTCCACGTCCATCGCTACCTCCTCCGCCCTCCCGGGCCGCCGGCATGCTGCGGCCGGGCGCGCCCGAGCGCAACCTCCAAGGCACCGCCGCCCTCTCCGCTGGCGGCGCGGCCGCTGGCCGGCTAGCAGGCTGTTGAAATGAGCGGACCGAGCACTCGGCGAGTGCGAGTGGGCCAGATGCAAGGAGGAAGACCGCAGGCAATCCGGCGCGGAGAGCCGGCGACTGCCGGCGACGCCGGATTGTCGAGGACTTCTGACGACGCAGCAGATGGCCCGCGCGCGCCGGCGATGCGACGGGAGCTTTTTTCAACAGCCTGCTAGGGTCTCGCCCATCGCCCGTCGCGGAGGTGACCCGATGAGATCGGTGGCGCTGCTCTGCTCCTGGGACTCCTGGCCGGCTGTGACGACGGAGGAACCGCGGGCGCCCTCGACGGGGGCGCTGGCGGCATGGCCCTCCCGCTCCCACCCGATGACGACACCCCCGGCGTCTTCGACTTCGACCCGACGGTCGACCGCGAGGCCCAGGGCCTCATCACCGGTCGGGTCGCGCGCGCCGAGCTCGGCCCCGCGGCCGAAGCCCCGCTGCGAGTGGTCACGCCCCTCGGCGGCGCCGAGGTGGGGGCCGATGGCGTCTTCGAGGTCGCGGGCTTCATCCACAGCCCCACCCTCGTGCTCGTCCTCGACGCGCCCGGCGACCTGGTCTCGGCCGGCTTCGTCTCCCCCGCCGGCTCCATCATCGACCGCCTGCGCGTCGCCCGCACGCTTGCCTTCCTCGCCCTGCGCGGCGGCGCGCTCGACGCGCCCATCCGCGCGAATTTCTGGAGGAATCTGGCCGAGGCGCCCGAGGTCCTGGCCCTCGCTGCGGCGCTGGCGGACCAGGGCGTTCACCTGGCCGATGCCCCCACCATGCAGGCCACCACCGCGCGCCTCCTCGGCCCCCTCGCGGCCCGCCTCGCGACGCCCGCCCCCATCGACCAGGAGAAGGGCCTGCGGGTCCAGCCGGGCGAGCCCCAGAGCGGCGTGCAGGTGCTGCAGCAGGGCCTCGACGAGATCGTCGTCGTGAACCACTACCGCCGGCGGGCCCACGCGTTCGTCGAGCGCACGGCGGCCACGTTCGAGGACGGCCGCGTCGAGCCCCGCGACGACGCCCTCATCGACTTCGCCGTCGCCAGCGTCAGCAACCCCGCCTCCATCGCGGCGGCCCTGGCCGACGCGGGCACCGTGCTGGGGGATGGCAACAGCGCCTTCACGGGGAACGTCGCCTGGGTGGACACGGTCTCCGCCCCCGTCGCCCTGCCGGTCGCCCCCGCCGACGCCGTGAGCACCCGCTACCGCGTCGTCGTCGTCGGCCCCGGCCGCCCCCGCGCCGAGCCCATCGAGGGCCTCAAGCCCGCGATGGAGGCCATGCTCCGGGCGCGGTGGCTCGACACCCTGGCTTTGGACGTCCTGCTGCCCGCCTTCCAGGCTCTCGCCGGCCCGCTGGCGCGGCAGGCGGGCGGGGCCAGCCTCGACGAAGCCGGCCTCGCCGCCGCCACCACCCTGCTCAAGGATCTCGCCAGCCTCCTGCTGGCCGACGTCACCCTCCAGGAGCAGCTCGCCGCCGGCGACGTCGACGAGGCCCTCCTCACCGTGGTGAAGACCGTCATGCAGAGCGAGGTGTACGCCTCGGCGCGCAACGACGTGCTGCGGGCGCTCATTCTCCACACCGCCCCCAACGCCGACGCGGCCGTCGTGGAGGATTTCCTCAAGGGAATCGGGCAGTTGATGGGCCGGATCGACCTGGCATTGCAGGGCGCCGACTGGGCCGCCGTGGCCCTCGGCATCGGCCTCTCCCGCGACGTCGAGGTCTTCGACGTCGACGTCTCGCGGGCCCGCGCGAAGCTGACCCCGGGCCGCGCCCGCCTCGGCGTCCTGGGGAGCGCCGCCTTCCAGGCCACCGTCCCCGACGCCACGGGCGACGAGGCGCCGCTGGTCACCTGGCGCTTCCGGCTCGTGGGGGGTGGCGGCGCCCTCCAGCTCCGCAACCCCGTCAACGACGAGGTCGGCGTCGAGCTCGGCAGCAGCACGGGCGCCGTCACCGTCGAGAGCACCACGCATGATCCGGTCACCGCCGAGCTGGAGGCCGAGGCCATCCTGGACGGCCCCGGCGCCGACGACGCCTCCCTCGGGACCGCGTACGCGAGCATCCAGGTGGTCAACGACAAGGCGGTCGCCTACCCCGCCCGCAGCTCCCTCCGCCCCGGGCAGCGCCAGCGCATCGGCGTGAAGATCAACCACCCGCGCCCCGACGGCCACTACCAGTTCCGCTGGCGCACCACCGGCGCGCACGGCCGCCTGGACCGCGACGACGCGCTCACCGCAGCGACGGCCGTGACCTATGAGTCTGCCGGCAGCCGGGGCACCGACGACGTCACCGTCGAGGCCTTCCAGATCGGCCCCGAGGGCGCGGTGCGCATCGGGGCGAGCGTCGCGACGGTCCAGATCGAGGACGAGCCGACGCTCTTCCCCGCCGCCTACCGCGCCGTGACCACCGACACCGCCGCCGTCGGCGTCGTCACCTTCGAGGCCCCCGCCGGCGCCTGGGCCTTCACCCTCGTCGGCACCGGCGGCTTCGATCCCGACTTCTTCGGTGACACCATCCGCCTGAGCGGCCCGACCCAGCACATCGTGGGCGACGTCGACCTGGAGCTGCCGGCCGGGACGTGGGGCTGGGGGCTCTCCAGCGGCGGCGGGCCGCCGGGCTGGGGCGCCAACGTCGCCGCCTGGCTCGATGGCCGGTTCCAGGGCTTCACGTTCTATGTCGAAGGCACCCGGCAGTAGCTTCCCCACCCCGGCGGCACCGGCTATGGTGACGCATCGCGTCATCCGGAGGCCCCGTGGAAGAGCTGTTCGCCCCCCCGCCCATCCCCGGCGCCCCCGGCGCCGAGCGCCGTGAGACGTGCCACTACCGGGCGGCCCCCCGCCCCAAGAGCAAGTTCAAGACGGTCCTCGACGCCCACGCGCTCTTCGGCGGCGCGGCCACCGCCGTGCGCGTCGACACGGTGCTTGGGCCGCAACACCTGGATCTGGAAGTGAAAATCACGCTGGCCGGTGGCGAGCTGCACGACGCCCTGCGCTGCCAGGTGCCCGGCGGCCTGCGCGCCGAGCGCCTCGTCCGCCGCGCCCAGGGGAGCGACGGCGCGCCCACCCGCCACCACGAGGTCTGGTTCCAGCGGCCCCCCTTCGCCCTCCCGGCCACCACCTACCCCGAGGTCCTGCTGCCCTTCCTGCTGCGCGGCCAGCCCCGCGACAAGCAGCGCCGGGCCCTGCACGCCTGGACGAACGACGGCTTCTGCGCCCGGGTCTGGTACGAGAACCGGGGCCGCAGCCGCCTCGACGTCCCGGCTGGGCGCTTCGAGGTCGACGAGGTCTGGATGTACCCGGATCTGAACGACTGGATCGCCCTCGGGGCCGCGCTGACCCACCTGGCAAAGCCGCTGCTGCCCCGCTACCAGATGTGGTTCGAGGCCGGCGGCGCCCAGCGCCTCGTCCGCTTCGAAGGATCCTATGGGCCTCCCGGTGCGCCGGAGGTGGTGCTGGAGCTCGCGGGCTGACGCCACCGACAGCGCGGCAGATGTAGGCGGCCGCGCCCCGCGCTATGGTGGAGCCTGCACCGAGCGCTCGGGGGAGAGACGCCATGCTCCACATCGTCGGCAGGCCGCTGGCCGCGCTGCTGATCCTCGCGCTGGCCGGTGGCTGCGCGGGCACCCTGACCACCGAGGCCGACGCCGACGCGGGGGTCGAGGGCCTCATCGGCGGCCCCGGCACCGACGTACCGCCCGCCCCCGAGCCGCCGGCCCCCGACACGGACGCCCCCGCGGCGCCCCCACCCAGGGACCCGACGCCCCGCCGACACAGCCCCCCATGGCGCCGGGTACCGACGAAATCCCCTGTGAGATCGAGCAGATCCTGACGCCCCGCTGCGGCACCTGCCACAGCGAGGCGCTGCGGTTCGGCGCGCCCATCCGCCTCGACGACCTGGCCACGCTGCGAGGCCCCGCCCTCAGCGACCGGGCCCGGCCCCTCCACACGCTGCTGGCCGAGCGCATGGAGCACGCGACGCGCCCCATGCCGCCGCCCCCCAACCCCCTGGCGCCGCCGGCCGAGATCGAGGCCATCCGGGCCTGGTCCGACGCCGGTGCCCCCGCGGGCGCGGCCTGCGGGGCCGAGCCCGACCCGCCGCCCGACGTGGATCCCACGCCGCCCCCGCCGGCGCTGGACTGCGAGTACGATCTGGAGCTGAAGGCCCACGGCGGCTTCTTCGCCGAGGACGAGGCCCCCTTCCACGTCCCCCTCGAGACCGATCACTACGAGTGCTTCTACTTCCGGCCGCCCTGGGACGGCGACGTCCACGGCCTGTCCTTCGCGCCCATCGTCGACGACGACCGCGTGCTGCACCACTGGCTGCTCTACGTGCAGGAGGGGGCCGGCTTTGGTGACGGGGATCACGACCCCTGCGTGGGCCGGCACGACAACGCCGAGCTGGTCGCCGGCTGGGCGCCCGGCGGGGGCGAGAACGTCATGCCGCCGGACGTGGGCCTGCACCTGCCGGGCAACCGCTCCCACCTCTTCGTCCTGGAGATCCACTACAACAACCAGGCGGGCCACGCCGACGCCCTCGACCGCAGCGGCGTACGCCTCTGCGCCACGAGCACCCGCCGCCCCAACACCGCCGGCATGCACTGGCTGGGCACCGAGAACCTGCTGATGGTCTTCGCCGGATCCCATGATCGGACGGGCACTTGCCGTCCGCGGCTCAACAGCCCGGTGAACATCCTCAGCTCGACGCCGCACATGCACCGCCGCGGGCGGCACCTCAAGACCGAGATCGTCCGGGCCAACGGCGGCGGCCGCGAGATCCTCATCGACGCGCCGTTCGACTTCGAGAACCAGGTGCTGCACGACACCCCGGCGACGGTCTACCCGGGCGACACGCTGGAGACGACCTGCACCTTCGAGCACGAGGGGGGCATCATCGGCTTCGGCCCGGGCACCAACGATGAGATGTGCTACAACTTCGTCGTCGCGTGGCCCTACGGCGCCCTGAGCACCGGCGGCAGCCTGACCAACGCCGAGAACGCCTGCCTGCGCTGAGCCCTACAGGCGGCCCCGCAGGATGGCCAGCATCCGGCGCAGCGGCTCCGCGGCCCCCCACAAGAGCTGATCCCCCACCGTGAAAGCCGTCAGGTACTCCGGGCCCATGGCCAGGGGCCGCAGACGCCCGACGGGCACCCGCAGCGACCCCGCCGTGGCCGCCGGCGTGAGCTGGGCGCGGGTCGCCTCGGGGGTGTTGGGCACCACGTCGACCCACGGGTGCGCCTCGGCGATGAGGCGCTCCAGCGTCGGCAGCGGCACCGCCTCCTTGAGCTTGAGGGTCACGGCCTGGGCGTGGCAGCGCATCGCGCCGATGCGCACGCAGATCCCATCCACCGGCACCGGCGGCCGCAACCCCATGATCTTGTTGGCTTCGTAGCCGCCCTTCCACTCCTCGCGGGTCTGGCCGCCCTCCACCAGGCGGTCCACCCAGGGGATGGCGCTGCCCGCCAGCGGCGCCTGGAACACCTGGGTCGGCAGCCCCTCGCTGGCCAGCGTCGCGCTCACCACCGCGTCCAGATCCAGGATGTCGCCCGCCGGATCCAGGCCCGCCGTCGCCCGCCCGAGCGCCACCATCTGCGCCACCAGCTCGCGCATGGCCGCCGCCCCCGCGCCGGAGGCGGCCTGGTAGGTCATCGTGCTGACCCACTCCACCAGGCCGGCCCGGAAGAGCCCCACCAGCCCCATCAGCATCAGGCTGACGGTGCAGTTGGGCCCGACGAACGTCCGGCAGCCCGCCGCCAGCGCCGCGTCGATGACGGGCCGGTTCACCGGGTCGAGGATCAGCGTCGCCTCGTCCGCCGTCCGCAAGGCGCTGGAGGCGTCGATGAAGACCCCGTCCCAGCCCGTGGCCCGCAGGCGCGGGTACACCGCGTGGGTCCAGTCGCCGCCCTGGCAGGTGATGATGACGTCCATGCCGGCGAGCGCGGCCACATCGTCGGCGCTCAGCAGCGCCGCCGGCCCCTGCCCCACGTCGGGGGCGGCCCCGCCGGCGTCGGAGGTCGAGAAGAAGACCGGGTCGAGCCCGGCGAAGTCGCCCTCGGCGAGCATCCGCTGGCGGAGCACCGAGCCCACCATGCCCCGCCACCCCACGAACCCCGTGCGCATCCGGTCCCTCCGTCTGGCTGGTCGGGAGCATGAAACGCCACGGGCCGCCGGTAAAGTCCCCGCCCGCTAGCGCCGCACCGCGTAGGCCTCGCCCCGCAGCACCACGTCATCGCCATCGAGCCGCAAGTCCGCGAGATCATTGGCCGCGAAGGCCAGATCGTCCCAGGGACCAGGGAAGAGCGCGAAGAGGACCTCCTGGGAGAGCAGCTCGGCGACCAGGCGCAGCACGAAGGCCCGGCGTGCCTCGACCTGGGGGGCCAGCTCGGCGCCCCGATCCCACCCGGCGACGATCCAGGCGAAGGTGGGGTCATCGTCGTCGAAGGTGTCGAGGATCATGTCGAGGGTGGACGGCGCGGCGGCTGCCCAGAAGCGGGGCCACGGCACCCGCAGCACATACGGCCAGGTCGGGACGAGGCGGACGGGCTGCCCGTAGCCCAGCTCCCGCACGCCGAAGCGCCGCGGCTCGACCGGCGCGCCGTCGACCCGCAGGTCCATGCCTCAGAAGCCGCGGGCCGCCAGATCGAAGACGACGCCGCGGTAAAAGCGGACGTGATCGAAGCCGGTGTGGGGGTCGGCGCCGTCATCCTTCACCTGGCCCACCTCGTCCAGGTGATCGGCGGGGATGCAGCCCCGGAAGAGGCCCCACTTCGCGCTCTCGACGGTGACCATGCCGTCGTTGGGCAGCAGCTTCGTGCCATGGGCCACGAAGCCGGCCATGGGCACCAGCGTGGCGTCCATCTTGTCGGCCGTGCCGGGGTGGCGCAGCAGCTTGCCCTCGCAGGCGCCGACGTCCTTGGGGTTCAAGATGCCGAAGACGCTGCTCACGCCCGCCCACGACTGATAGAAAACCCCTTCCACATCGGGCACTTCGGCGTTGAAGGCCGGCGTCGCGTCCTCCGAGATGTCCACCAGCGCCTGCCGCAGATCGGCGTCGTCGGAGACCTCGCTGTAGGTGCGCCCCCAGAGCGCGGCCAGGGCGTTGACCAGGTCGTCGGTCACCCCGGGCAGCACGCCCAGCAGCACGTCGGCCACCCCCGAGCCGTGGTGCGGCGTCGAGATGGTCGTGACGGAGGCGACGCGGTCGCCGTAGCCGAGGGCCGACACGACGTAGCGGCTGTCCAGCCCGCCCATGGAGTGGGCCAGGATGTTCACCTTGTCGTGGCTCTCCAGGGCCTCGTCCAGGAAGCGCGCCAGGTAGGCGGCGCGCTGGCGTACCCCCTGGTAGGGCGGCACCTCGGCCACGATGACGGTGTGGCCGTCGGCCTCCAGGGCCTCGACGAGCTGGTAGAAGCCCCAGCGGTTCGAAGGACTGGCGTCGAAGCCATGGGCCAGGACGACCGGGTACTTCGTGGGCTGCCCGCCAGGCTCGGGGCCCAGCGGCGGCAGGTCGCAGTCGGGGTCGCGCTGCGGGCAGAACCAGTCGCACTCCCCGTCGCCGTACCAGCCGCGGCGCTCGCAGAGGTCGAAGCTCCAGTCGGCCTTGCCCGTGTCGACGGCCTCGGCCGCGGCGGCCTTGGAGGTGGGCGCCTCGTCCGCGGAGGCCGCGCCCTCGTCGGCCTCGCCGCCACAGCCCGCGACCCCCAGCACGAAGCCCAGACAGGCCACCAATCTCCAACGCTTCCGCATGCTTCCGCTCCCCCGGTTCCCAGCCGGGCGGACCTTCCCACAGCCGCTCCCCCGCCGCAAGCGCGCCCCACGCGGTGCTCGCCGGTACGGGAAAACGCATGCCGCCCACTCGTCACCGGCGCCACCGGCTTCGTCGGCAGCGCCCTCGTCCTCGAGCTGCTCACACGCACGGACGATCAGGTCGTCGCCCTCGTCCGCCCTGGACCGGAGGGGGCCACCGCGCGCCTCCAGCACGCCATCCCCGAGGCGGCCCGCGCCTACGGGTTCGACGCTGGCGCGCTCCCCATGAACCGCCTGGAGGCGGTCGCCGGCGACATCGCCGCGCCCCTCTGCGGCGCCGGGGATGCCATCGGCCGGGCCGATGTGCTGTGGCACTCCGCCGCCTCGCTCCGCGACGAGGATCGCTCTGTCGACGAGATCCGGCGGACGAACGTGGACGGCACCCGCCATGCGCTCGCCCTCGCCCGCCACGCCAGCGCCCCTCAAGGCGGGGTGACGCTCTCCCCCGGGGGCAGGTCGAGCGCGCCCTCGTCCCCAGCGGGCGCGTCTTCCCCCGGCGCCTCGCTCCCGGGCTGCTCGTCGTGGGGTGGGCCCTCCATCTGCATGGCGTAGGTCCCCTGGACCATCCACCCGCCGAAGGTCGAGTGCACCACGGCCCCGCCCTCCGCCCCCACCCGTCCGCCATCGCCCCCGAACCGCAGGCCCGCCGACACGATCACCCCGGCGATGAACGTGCCCGGGCTGTCCTGCTGATCGTCGATGTAGAACAGGCCGCCCACCCGCGGGCTGACCTGCAGGAAGGCCTCGGCCGGTCCCACGCCGCCGTGCACCTCAACGCGCAGCTCGGCGATGATCTGGGTGAGCACGATGCCCTCCTCATCGACGCCGGGCTTCTCCTCCGTCGGCGTGAAGCCCCCCACCGAGGCCCCCACCCGCATGCCGGCCCCGAAGAACCGCGAGCGCGTCTGGCCACCGATCAGCGCCCCGAGCATGTAGCCATCGAAGGGCTCTTCCAGCCGGGCGTCGCGGCAGAAGTCGGGATCCGTGTCGCAGCCCGGATCTTCGGCCGGGTCGCAGGAACACGTGAACTCGACCCCCTCGTCGAAGGCCAGGCTCTCCAGCCGAAGCCCGACCTCCAGCTCGAACGGCGCGGCCTCTGCCACCCCCAGGAGGCCCACGACCAGCGCCACACACCCGATGACCTTCATCCCTCTCCCCACGGCCGTTGTCCCGCCACCGTCGGCAAACGGCCGCGGCGGCGCAACCCCCCGCCGCGGCAGGGCGCGAACCGCCCGTAAAGACTTGAGATCTCGGCCCCCGTCTGCTAGCTCGCGTGGCGACCTGCCGCTGCCATCAGGCGCGGCGACCTGCACCTGGGAGTCCACGATGTCGCGTCCGTCCCTGCTCGCCGCGGCGCCCCTCGCCGCGCTGCTCGCCGCCTGCGGCGCCGCCCCCGCGCCTGCGCCCGCGCTGCCCGCCCTCCCCGTCGCCCCCGTGGCCACGGCCGAGGCCGGTCCCCCCCAGGCCTGGCAGAGCGCCGCCGCCATGACCGAGACCTGCGACGCCGCCCTGGCCGCCGCCGAAGCGCGCCGCGCCCGGATCAAGGACGCCGCCACCCCGCGCACCATCGACGGCACCCTGGCCCTCTTCGACGAGATGGCCCTGGCCCTCGACACCACCAACGGCCTCACGGGCATCACCTCGCAGATGGCCCCCGATCCGGCCGTCCGCGAGGCCGGCGACGCCTGCGAGAAGCGCGTGCAGAAGTTCTTCAGCGACGTCGGCCTCGACCGGGGCCTCTACGAGGCCGTCGCCGCCGTCTCCCTCGAGGGCGCCTCCGCCAACGACCGCCGCTTCGGCGAGCGCCTGCTGCGCGACTTTCGTCGCTCCGGCGTGGACAAGGACGAGGCCACCCGCGCCCGCCTGGCCGCGCTGAACGCCGAGATGGTCCAGCTCAGCCAGGACTACTCCAAGAACCTGCGCGAGGACGTCCGCTACATCGAGGTGGCCGACGCCGCGGCCCTCAAGGGCCTGCCCGACGACTACATCCAGGCCCACGCCCCCGGCGAGGGCGGCAAGATCCGCATCTCGACCGACTACCCCGACTTCTTCCCCTTCGAGACCTACGCCGAGGACGCCAGCCAGCGCGCCGCCCTCTACCTGGCCTTCGAGAACCGCGGCTACCCCGCCAACAAGCAGGTCATGGCCGACCTGCTGGCCCGCCGCGCCGAGTACGTGGGCCTGCTGGGCTACCCCACCTGGGCCGCCTACCAGGCCGAAGACAAGATGGTGAAGACCGCCGAGCGCGTGGACGCTTTCATCCAGGAGGTCGCCGCCGCCGTCCGCCCCCGCGCCGAGGCCGACCTGAAGGAGCTGCTGGTCCGCAAGCGCAAGGACGACCCCAAGGCCGAGCGCATCGAGGTCTGGGATCGCTTCTACTACGCCGCCAAGGTCCGCGAGGAGCAGTACGCCTTCGACGGCCGCCAGGTCCGCCCCTACTTCAGCTATCCCCGCGTGAAGCAAGGGATCTTCGACCTCTACGGCGAGCTCTTCGGCCTGCGCTTCGAGCCCGTGAAGGACGCCGCCGTCTGGCACGCCTCGGTGGAGGCCTACACCCTCTACAAGGGCGATCAGCGCGTCGGCCGCTTCTACCTGGACATGCACCCCCGCGACGGCAAGTACAAGCACGCCGCCATGTTCCCGCTCCAGGTGGGGCTGTCCAGCGGCCGCGTCCCCATGGCCACCCTGGTCTGCAACTTCCCCGATCCCAAGGACGGCGACGCCCTCATGCAGCACGAGGACGTCACCACTTTCTTCCATGAATTCGGACACTTGATCCACCACCTGCTGGCGAACCGCTCCCGCTGGTCCAGCCAGGCCGGCATGGGCGTCGAGTGGGACTTCGTGGAGACGCCCTCCCAGCTCCTGGAGGAGTGGGCCTGGTCGGCGCCGGTGCTGCAGCGCTTCGCGAAGCACGCCGAGACGGGCGAGGCCATCCCCGCCGATCTGGTGCAGCGCATGAAGACGGCCGATGAGTTCGGCAAGGGCGTGGCCGTGATGCGGCAGGTCTTCTACGCGGCCTACAGCTTCTACGTGCACCACCGCGACCCCAAGGGCCTCGACCTCGACGCCTACTCCGACGAGATCTACGGGAAGTACAGCCCCTACCCCCGCGTGCCCGACAGCCACGTCTACGCGAGCTTCGAGCACCTCGTCGGCTACAGCTCCAGCTACTACACCTACCAGTGGTCGCTCGTGATGGCGAAGGACCTCTTCACGCGCTTCGAGGCCAACCTCCTCGACCCGGCGCCCATGCAGCGCTACCGCGACATCATCCTGGAGCAGGGCGCCACCAAGGACGCCAGCCAGCTCGTCGAGGAGTTCCTGGGCCGCCCCTACACCCTCGACGCCTACCGCAAGTGGCTGCAGGGCGGCGCCCCCAAGGCCGAGTAGCCGGGAATCCCCAGGCGCCTCGCCGGGTTGCAGGCTGTCATGCGCCTCCTCGCCCTCGCCGCGCTCCTCGTGAGCACCGCCCACGCCGCCCCCCGCGCCTTCGTCGTGGCCAGCGTCGGCGACGCCCCCGCCCACGAGGGCCCCATCGAGTCGCGCCACGGCGAGCCCGTCCACCTGTACGCCGTACTGCAGGACGGCCCGCGCTACTTCACCAGCGCCCCGGCCCTGCGCATCGGCGGCCGCCGCATCCCGGCGAAGCGCATCGCCCCCCTGGACGCCCCCGTCACCTGGTCCCTCGTGGAGCCGCGCCAGCACCACGTGGCCACGCCCTACCCCAACTTCGGCAACCCGGCCTACTCCAACTCCGTGCTCTTCGGCCCCCGCCACGGCCAGTGGCTCGGCCATGACACCCTGGAGTACACCCAGACGCCGCTGCACGACGCCGGCCCCATCCTGACGGTCACCGAGGCCCGCCCCCTCGACGCAAAGCTCAAGCGAAACAAGGGGTTGGGCACCGTCCGCTACGCCGTCGCCATCGACACGCCGACCGGCCGCGTCGAGAGCCCCGGCGCCGCCGACGTCATCCGCGGCGGCATCTCCCCGCGCGTCTTCCGCCTCAGCGTCCGCCGCGGCGACGACGTCCGCGGCTGGCTCACCTCGCTCTTCAACGTGCCCAACGTCTTCGGCTCGGCCGGCCAGGGCAAGAGCCACCAGGCCGAGCGCCACCAGGGCGCCGACTGCGCCGACGTCCTCATCGCCGGCTTCCGCAAGGCCGGCCACCCCCTGCCCTACACCAGCGTCTCGGGCCTCTACACCCACGCCCGCGTCGTCTCGCCGCGGCTGCTCCTGGAGCCCGACGGCTTCTACGCCCTCACCCCCGAGGGCAAGGGCGAGCCCGTCACGCTGCGCTTCGGCGCCGACGTCCAGCCCGGCGACGTCATGGTCATCGACTACGGCGGCCGCGCCCTCACGGGCCGCACCTGGGATCATGTAGGCCTCATCGACGCCGACGCCGGCACCCCGGGCGTCCTCGATCCGGCCGATCTCATGTTCCACCAGGGCTACCTGGGCGGGCTCGAGCTGGCCCCCATCAGCGACCACGGCTACGCCATGGTCCAGCTCCTGCGCATGCGCACCCGGTGACGGGCCGCAGCCCCGCCGCCGCCCGCCTCGACCCGCCCGTCCGCAAGTGGCAGGGCCTGGCCCCCACGGATCTGGGCCCGACCGCCCTCGAAGCCTGGCTCTGCGCCGAGGCGGCGCTCGACGCCGCCGCCTGGGACGCCCTGCTGCGCCACCAGGGCCTCTGGATCGACCGCCACCGCTGGGCCGGCCAGGCCGTGTCCGCCGGCGCCCGCGCCACCGTCTACGCCTTCACCGCCGAGCCCGAAACCCCTGAAATCACTGAAGAAGACATCCTGCTCGACCTGGGCGACGTCGTCGCCGTCCTTGAAAGCCGGCGTGGCTGTGCACCAGGGCTCTGCGGGCCTACGGCGAAGCGCTCTCCGTCGAGGCCCAGGTCGCCCGGCTGCTCGGCCGCCCGCACCTCATCGCCGCCCACCGCCTGGATCGCGAGACGAGCGGCGTGCTGCTCCTCTCCGCCCCCGGCCGCGTGGCCCGGCCGCCTGCGCTGGGCTTCGCGCTGCCACCGTCGAAGGTCTACCACGCCGTCGTGCGCCGCCCCTGGCCGCCCCGCGCGACGTCGAGGGCCCATGCGGCGCGTCCTGCACCCGAGCCACAGCCAGTTCACCCTCGGGAACCCAGGCGACGAAGGCGTCGACAGCTTCACCGCCTTCCGCCCCCTCGACGCCAGCGTCGTCGAAGCCCGCCCGCGCACCGGCCGCACCCACCAGATCCGCGTGCACCTGGCCGCCATCGGCCACCCCATCGCCGGCGACACCCTGTACGGCCCCGCCTGGACACCGGGCGACCCCGACCGCACCCTGCTGCACGCCTTCTCCCTCGCCTTCGACCACGACGGCCGGCTACCGCGTCGAGGCGCCGCCCCCGCCGACCTGCGCCCCGCCAGCGCGCCGGCGGCCGCTGTCGACCACCGGCTGCCGCATCCGGCCGAGCCAGGCGCCAGCAGGCGCCAGAAGCCCGCACCCCCGATTCCCATTGACACCCACCGCCCTCTCGCCTCTTCTCAAGACGCAGCACGGGACGGGCTGCGGCGATCGACTGGAGTGGCAATGGGCGAATCTCCTTCCCCTCATCTGTGCGCGCCGGCCTGGGCCATCGGCCCTGCGAGCCACCGCCAGGCGCCCTAGCCCGCCCCGGGTATGGACGTAGGGCGGCTGCGCGGCAACCGTCGTTCCGGGCGAACCGCTACCTGCACCACCATCGCGCTGGCGCCCGCCACCTGCGTCAGCCGCCTCGGCATCTTCGTCGATGGCGCCGCACCCTCGTGCCCCCGGCCGATATCAGCCCGGTTCCGCGGCGCTCCGAGCCCCGGCCCTCGCCGTCCTGCGGCTGGCTGCTGGGCGTGCACCAGTTCACGTTCGGCGGCCCCCGCCCCACCGACCACCGCGGACCAGGCCGGGGCCCACTTCGCCGGCCTTGCGCCCTCGCCCACGCTTGGGCGCTGATCCCCCGGGCGGCAATCGACCTCACCGGAACCCGTTGAAGGTCTGCAGCTGGACCTCGGGCAGCCGCAGCTTTGCGCCCACGCCGCATCCGCCCACGCGTTACCCGCGCGCCCTCGCCCACCCCAAGCAGCGGTACGACCGATGCGCGCCCTGATCCTCGCCGCAGCGGCGCTGCTCGCCGCGCCCGCCCACGCCTGGTACGTCTGCCACGTCGCCCCCGACACGGATGGCGACGGCGTCGACAATCCCTGCGGGACAACTGCCCCCACGGTCATCCAACCCCACCCAGGCTGACCACGACTACGACCACATCGGTGACGCCTGCGACCCCCCTCGTCGACATGGACGAGGACGCCGCCGCCGACGACACCGACAACTGCCCCTGGCAGCACAACCCCACCCAGGCCGATCAGGACGGCGATGGCCGCGGTGACGCCTGTGACAACTGCCCTGGCCACCCGAACCCCGGCCAGACGGACAGCGACTACAATCGGGTCAGCGACGCCTGCGACTTCGTCGCCGACGCCGACGGGGATGGCATCGTCGGCGGCGCGGACCGCTGCCGCACCGTCCCGCTCGACGGCCAGAACCACGACGACCCCGACGGCGACGGCCGCGGCGGCGCGTGTGACAGCTGCCCCAGCTGGCCCCCTCCAGGAAGACGGCGACTACAACGGCATCGGCGGCCTCTGCCAGGGCGGTCTCGACGGCGACGGCGACGGCCGCCAGCACCCTCGACAACTGCCCGCACCAGTGGAACGCCGACCAGGCCGACGCCGACGGCGACGCCCTCGGCGACACGCGTGTGCGTGACGCTGCCTGGCCCACTGACCAGCCCCGACCAGGCCGACGCCGACTTCGACCATCGGCGACGCCTGCGACGGCTTCCTCGACGGCGACGGCGTGCTGGACGTGGTCGACAACTGCCCCACCGAACCCAACGCCGACCAGCTCGACGACGATGGCGACGGCGTCGGCCAGGCCTGTGACATCACTGCGACTTCATCGCCAACCCCGACCAGCTCGACCCCGACTGCGACCAGCTCGGCCTCGAGTGCGACTCCCTGGAAGACCGAGACGGCGACGGCATCGCCGTCGACAACTGCCCGACATTGTTCACGAATCAGCCCGAAGCCGATACCGACGCGGACGGCATCGGCGACGCCTGTGACAACTGCCCGGCGGTCGCCAACCCCGACCAGCTCGACACCGACTGGACCCCGGGCGGCGACGCCTGCGTGCCCCCCGACCGCGACCAGGACGGCGTCCCTGACGCCAGCGACGTCTACCCCCTGTGGCCCTACAGCAGCCCCGGCCAGCTCGACACCGAGCGCCGACGGCGTCGCTGACCTGTGTGACAACTGCCCGGCCGACGCCAACCCGCCGGTCGATCCCCCTGGCCCTGGCCAGCTCGCCCAGCCCGACCAGGACTGGGATGGCCTCGGCGACGCCTGCGACGACGACCCCGACGGCGACGGCATCGCCGCCAGCGACAACTGCCCGCACATCGCCAACCCCGCCCAGCAGGACGTCGACGGCGACGGCATCGGCGACGCCTGTGACCTCTGCGTCCGTGTCGGCAACCCCGACCAGGCCGATGAAGACGGCGACGGCCTCGGCGACGCGTGTGACGGGGGATGGAGTACCGCTGAGGTGGTCCCAAGCTGGCGGGTCTACCAGGGCAACGCCCTGGGTCTCATCGTCCTGGCGGGTGGCCTCACGGCGGCGCGCCGGCTTGCGCCTGGCCCCCGGTCGGTGCTCCGCCTGGATCCCTTCGGCCTCTACCCCGGCGGCGCCGTGCCCCCCGGCGTCGACGTGCCCTTCACCGCCCTCAGCGGCCCCGACCTGCTCGCCCGCGCGACCGCCTGCGGGGCTACCCTCTTCTCGCCGGGAGAGGTCCCCCTGCCGCCCGAGCTGGCGGGCCCGCTCGGCATGGGGACGTGGTTCGTCCTGCACGAGCAACGCAACCACTTCGGCATCGTCGATGTGCAAGGCGAGCAGGTCCGCTGGATCGTCCTCTCGGCCCTCACGACGCACAAGTACGAGGATGGCAGCATCGGGGTGAGCGCCACCGCGCCCCTCGTCGACCTCGGCCACTTCCTGGCCCACTTCGACTGCGGGGCGCCATGATGATCGCCGCCAGCACACCGAAGTCGTTGCGATCTCTACGGATTCTCGCCTGGATCGCCATCAGCCTGCTCGCGGCCTGCGAGGACGTCTGCGGCCCGGGCATCAGCCCTCCCCGGCTCGACGGGGGCCTGGCCGCCACGTGCCCCGGCGAGACGCTGCAAGCCAGCCCGCCCGCCGCCTTCTCCGGCCGGCTGGGGCGGACGGTCACCGCCATCGACACCTCGCCCGCCTCCACCGTCAGCCTCCTCTGCGGCGACATCCCGCAGCGCTTCTTCGACCTTCGCGTCCTCGAGCCCTCCAACCAGCGGCGGGATGTCATCGCCTACGACTTTCGCTGCGACGACGTCGACCTCCCCTGCGCCCAGCCCGCGCGGGTCGTGGCCAGCCACGAGACGCGCTACACGGTCACCAGCCACATCCAGCCCGACAATGACTGCGCCAGCCTCGTGGACGAAGACGGGGATGGTCGCGTCGACGAGAACTGCGGCCTCTGCCTCATCCGCGCCGAGCGGGTGGGACGCTTCCTCGTCCCGCCACCCATCGCCGCCGATCCCGACACCTGCATGAACGACCTCATCGCCGGCTGCTTCCGCACGGCGGGCCTGCAGAGATGGCAGCAGTACACCCAGGACGACCTCGGCGCGCCGCCGGGCAGCTGGAACAGCGCCGTCGACTGCATGAACCAGTCGCTCGGCCAGCTCTTCGCCTACCAGGCGCCGGAGACCGATGGCGACCGGATCTGCGACCAGCTCGACAACTGCCCCGACGACCCCAACCCCAGCCAGGCCGACTTCGACGGCGACCTCGCGGGCGACACCTGCGACCCGGACGACGACGATGACGGCGTCCCCGACCTGGCCGAGGTCGTCCACGGCCTCGACCCGTTCAACATCGACAGCGACGGCGACACCATCGACGACCACGACGAAGGCGGCGAGGCCGGCACCGACACCGACGGCGACGGCCTCATTGACGCCCTCGACGACGACGCGGACGATGACGGCCTGAGCGACCAGGAGGAAGCCGGCGACGACGACCTCGCCACCCCACCGCGCGACACCGATGGGGACGGCACCGCCGACTTCCGAGACCTCGACAGCGACGAGGATGGCGTGGACGACCTGGCCGACAACTGCCCGCTGGTCGAGAACCCCGGCCAGGGCAACGCCGACGGCGCGCTGGACGGTGGGGACGCCTGCGATGAAGACGACGACGACGACGGCCTGCTCGACGAAGACGACAACTGCAAGTCGATGAGCAACGCCGAGCAGGACGACGCCGATGGCGACGGCGTCGGGGACGCCTGCGAGCCCGAGCTGACCTTCATGTACCCCACGGGCGACCCCCGCATCCCTGGGGAAGCCGGACCGGCCAACGAGTTCGTCTACTCCGCCCATGACCCGGGCGAGCTCACCATCCCGGTCGAGCTTGAGCTCATCTGGGACGACTACGACGCCCTCATTGACACCGTCGACTTCCAGATCGACGCCATCGGCACCAGCGCCTGCCAGCTCGAAGACCAGCACGTCGGCATCGCCGACGGCCCGACCCGGGTCGTCACCGCCACCATTCGCTGCGTCGGCCTCCCAGCGGATGCCCTCGACTTCGGGCTCAAGACCATCACCGCCCGCCTCCATCGGAACGGTGCCGTGATCGGCACCGCGCCCTCGGCCCAGGTCGAGATCTTCTGGCCAGTCTTCATCGATCCGAATGGCCCGCCAGTCGACGCGAACTTCGCGCGGAATCACCCGGAATCACAGGTTGTTTTCGACCCAGCGACCACAGGACACCCTCCAGGGATCATTCGTGGAGCCGCACAATGGATACCAGCGTCGCAGCCAAACTGGTTCCACTACGGCATCCAGCAGCCGGGATTGCTGGGCGAAACGTACATCGGACTGGTCGAGTTGCACTACGTCCAGACGAGCCCCCACGACGACTGTCCGCAAGCACTGATGCCATTCAGCTACCAGAACGGGGGGCCCAACAACCTGGTGTTTGTCACATACAAGGTGGTACCGAGTTCGGTACTCGCGGGACAACCCATCCTCCGCCAACTCCATCTCTCGATCTACCATGAGAGCCGGCATGTCGCGGATCACATCCGATGGACCCGGGATGGCAGAGGCAGCCTTCGGGAGCCAGGGGAGCTCGGTGACGAGAACGACTGGTCGTGGAACCTCGAGGTCCTCTCCAATCGCTGGCGCGACCTCAACGAAAACGGCCAGTTCGACGTGGACATCCTCTGCGACCTCGACGCCAGCCTGGACACCTCGCCAGTCTACGAGGCAGATATCCAACAGTCCTGTGACCTCTCGCTGGTCGAAGGTCTGGACGTCAACTTCGACCAGATCCTGTCATCGGCACAGGCTCCGGCAGCTCCACCAGTCCATCCATCGCTGGCCCCACCGGTCGGACCAGGACGCTGGCAGATTCTGGAGCCGCGCGCGGAGGACTTCGACCTGGATGGGGATGGTCTGCCGAACTGGGAAGAAGCCGAGGAGTGGGACGCCTTGGATCGCGAGACGAGCGCCGATGGCCCGACGCGGGTGTTCAAGGACCAGATGATCAGTATGCCTGCACAGCTGTCGACCTTCGACTGGTCGGAAGGGGGAGTGAACCATGGCCCGTAGATGCATGTCCCTCCTGTGGAGCCTCATGCTCCTGGCGTTCTCGTACCAGCTGACCTGGGCCAGCCAGGATGAGTGCACCTGGCTCGTCGAATGCGGCTGCGGGCCTGAGTACGCGCTTGCCCAGCAAGTACGGGTACGTGAGCTGACGCTGACCGAGCGGACGTCGGTTGGCGCATGCTGGCTCGCTGCGTATGAGTACCTTCTCGGCGCCCTCGAAGTCACCCGCTCCACACCGGGTGCCAGCCGCTCCTCGTTACCAGCGGGCGGCGGTCCGCTTCAGATCGTCCTGAACTCCCTGCTCTCGGAGGTCACGGCCTACGGCCAGCCCCGGACCCAATGGATCGATCAGACCTGGGCCCAGTACCACCTGACGACCCATCTCGCCCTCTACGTCTGGCGGCTGGGGGACTTCCACCCTCGCATCGCGGAGCTGGCCGCCGCGGATGGCTATCTTCCCAGCGACTACACGTCCTGTGGCATGCTGTGTACCTACTTCCGCCTCGTTGCAGCCGAGCCGATCCCGCTGACCGACAAGATCATCTTCCACATCTCTCGGGAGTACCGAGAGGGAACGCCGGGCTTCGTCCGCCTGTTCGAGCTCGGCCCGACAGGCAACGACGCCGCCTTCCAGCTCTACCAGCAGGGTTGGCCGGGGGTGGCACCCGCCAGGAGGGTGCCGCTCACCAACCGCCTCTTCCACCTTCTCATTCAAACCGGCGATGCCCGTGCATCTCAGATCAGCCCCAATGACCTCGGCGAACAGACCCGGCTCGTCTCCCCTGCCCAGAGTGGAATTCCCATTGGCAAGCGCTCGCTCAAGAAGAGCCTCGCGTACCTTCTCTGGCAGAGCTACCTTCTGCAGGCTGGACCAGAGAGCGCACGGGCCCTTCGAGTATCCACCCCGCCGTAATGCGGGGTTCCGTGCGCGTGCTCGCCAGGACCGCCGCCCTGATCCACACTGACGCAATGCGCTGGTTGCTCGCCTTCCTCTGCTGCTTCGCCGTGGTGCCGGACGCACCCGCCGCCGAGCTCGGCGAAGCCCGGGCAAGCATGGGCAGCGCCCATGATAACCCACAGATTTCATTGGGTTCTTCTACCCAGCTGCGCGCTCGCCGTGTCGCGCTGTCGACCGCCGACGGCCTGACCCACGCCCACATCCTGACCTGGGCCGATGCCACCGCCATCGCCAACGGCCCCGACGGCGACTGGACCTATACCTACGACGCCTTCGGCAACCTCCTGCGCGCCCAGCAGACCGGCGGCGATGACGTCGAGTACGT
This sequence comes from bacterium, assembly GCA_041389985.1. Taxonomy (GTDB): domain Bacteria; phylum Myxococcota_A; class Bradymonadia; order UBA7976; family UBA1532; genus JACKDP01. Next base: position 95,707 of record JAWKQS010000019.1, on the reverse strand, counting down.
CACCAACGCCCAGCACCAGCGCATCGGCCGCCGCGTCAACGGCGGCCCCTGGACCTGGTGGCTCTACGCCGGCGGCCTCACCCCGGTCGCCGAATACGACGCCGACTTCCGCCTGCGCAAGGTCTTCGTCTACGGCCCCGGCCACGCCCCCGACCACGTCATCACCTACGACGCCGCCGGCCTCCAGACCGCCCGCTACCGCTTCGTCACCGACCAGGCAGGCAGCATCCTCGGCCTCGTCGACGACGCCGGCGCCTGGGTCCTCGCCTACGACTACACCCCCTTCGGCCGCCGCACCCTGCTCAGCGCCGCCCCCGGCATCGACGAGAGCCTCACCCCCTTCGGCTTCGCCGCCGGCCTCCACGATCCCACCACCCGCCTCGTCCGCTTCGGCGCCCGCGACTACGACCCCCACACCGCCCGCTGGATGGCCAAAGACCCCATCGACTTCGCGGGTGGAGACACGAACCTGTACGCCTACGTGGGCGGCGATCCGGTCAACCTGGTCGACCGGAGCGGACTTCAAAAGAAACGCGGCGACATGGAGGGCGTCACGGTCAGGGCGCAGCAGGAACTTCTGGAGTTGCAGCACCGCGGGCCCGTCGACATAGAGACCCACTACTACGCGGCTGCCGAGCTTGATCTGGCCATGAGCTTTGGAGTCGCAGCGCCCGTGCTCGCAAGGTTCTTGGCCTTGTTGATGGAACGAGGCGCCGCTCTGAAGGCCGCAAGGGTAATCTGTGAGTCGGTGCCAGAGGCAGCGCCCGGCAATCTACGGCCGACCCAGAGGGCTGTATCCGGGCCACAGGTGGATCGACTGGCCGCGGAAATGGCTGAGAAGGGTTCGACCGCCGCTTCCCGGTGAAAGTCGACGGCGATATGAAATGTGGACGGCCACCACCGTGTGATGGCTGCCAGGAAGGCTGGGGTCGACGTCGTAACAACACCAGGCACAGCGTCCAACGCTTCGAAGAGCAACGCACTTAGGAGCTTCGACGACATCATGGTTGAACTGGTAGACTGGTATGAGTGAGATCCGTCGCACAACGGGGGAGGGACTAGGTTTTTCTTCAGACCCTGGATCGAGGAGCCTTCCAGAACCGTCGACTGGCATCGCGCAGACCTATCAGGGGCGAAGCTCGACGGCCTGTCATTCAGTGGGGCATCCATGCGGAATGCTGACCTGCGAGGCACTGAGGGGCAATTACCACGTTCGCCGGAGCGAACTGCATCCTGGCCTCATTTCGAGGAGCCGTGTTTATCGACTGCAGTTTCCGTGGCGCGAGGCTCCGGCACGCCGACTTCTCTGGGGCAGTGCTCCGACGGGTGGACTTTGACGGGCGGACCTGACCGACGCCAGCTTCAGAGGGGCCGATGTCGCAGGTGCAACCTTCGTGTCCGCTCGAGTTTCGGGCATCCTGATTTCGCGGGCTGCGGCGCCCTGGCGGAGCAGCTTGAGGAGGTTGAGCCTTGAGCTGAACCGCCACAGACTTCCGGTGATCGGCTGGCCCACGCCAGCCCAGCCTCGGCGGCCAGGCAGCTTCTGGTGCAGCGGGGTCGGGAGCAGCCCGCTTGCTGCCGCAGCGGGCGCCGCTGACACTGGCGGCATGCGCGTGGTACTGGCCCTCCTCCTGGCATTCCTCCCGGCCCTCGCGGGCGCGTCGACGGGGCCGTGGGGCTTCGCGCAAGCGACTGAAACAACATGGGTTTTGCCGAACGCTGCCCACGACGTCCTCGGCGGCGATGACGTCGAGTACCTCACCAACGCCCAGCACCAGCGCATCGGCCGCCGCGTCAACGGCGGCCCCTGGACCTGGTGGCTCTACGCGGGCGGCCTCACCCCGGTCGCCGAATACGACGCCGACTTCCGCCTGCGCAAGGTCTTCGTCTACGGCCCCGGCCACGCCCCCGACCACGTCATCACCTACGACGCCGCCGGCCTCCAGACCGCCCGCTACCGCTTCGTCACCGACCAGGCAGGCAGCATCCTCGGCCTCGTCGACGACGCCGGCGCCTGGGTCCTCGCCTACGACTACACCCCCTTCGGCCGCCGCACCCTGCTCAGCGCCGCCCCCGGCATCGACGAGAGCCTCACCCCCTTCGGCTTCGCCGCCGGCCTCCACGACCCCACCACCCGCCTCGTCCGCTTCGGCGCCCGCGACTACGACCCCCACACCGCCCGCTGGATGGCCAAAGACCCCATCGACTTCGGCGGTGGGGACACGAACCTCTACGCCTACGTGGGCGGGGATCCGGTCAACCTGGTCGACCCGAGCGGTCTCGCAAGCTCGGAGGCCATTGCTCGGGGCCTGCACGTCCTCTTCGGCTGGGACCCGGCCGAGTCGCAGCCAGTCATCGAACTCGTGGCTGGCGAAGTCGTAGCAACGACGGTCGAGTTCATGCTGCTTGGCGTGGTCATCAAGGCCGCCGAGCTGGTCTGGATCGGGGGTCGGTGGGTCGTCAGCGGCACTCGAGCCAGGAGCTCGATCTGCTTCGGCGAAGCCATCTCCGGGGCCGCCCCAAGGGCGGGAGTCAGGTGCCCCGGGGGCGTCTGCGGCAACGGCGTTTGCTTCGTCGCCGGGACGCTGATCGCCACGAAGGACGGCTCGAAGGCCATCGAGGGTATCGAGGTCGGTGACCTCGTCCTGTCCAGGAACGAAGAGACCGGCGAGATCACCTACAAGCCGGTGGTGCGGACCTTCGTTACCCCGGACAGTCCGACCATCGACCTCACCCTGGAGGATCATGAGGGCAAGCAGACGACCATTGGCGTCACCCCCGAGCATCCGTTCTGGGTGGTGGGCCAGGGCTGGGTGGAGGCAGGCGACCTCCTGCCCGGTGACGAGCTGTTCACGTCGAAGGGTGGCTGGCTCCGGGTCTCAGGGTCCACCTGGGCGTCCGAGTCCGCCACGGTCTACAACTTCGAGGTGGAGGGCTTCCACACCTACTTCGCCGGGGAGGCGGAGGCGTGGGTCCACAACGTCTGTGACCCGACGAAACCAGCCCGGGAAGTGCTGCCGGGTAGGCTGCGGCGTGAATTCCCCGCAGAACACCTGGACAAGTCACTCAACGACATCAAGGCCGCTCTCAGCGGGGAGAGTGGCCAAGCGAAGAGATCGTTGCAGAAGGCGAAGAAGTTGCTGGAGCAGGTGGACCGGCTGATGCAGAAGTAAAGGGGCGTATGGGATGGCATAGCGCAAAGTTTCTCTTCGTTGCGGTTGTGGATGGTCACTTGCCAGCTGACGCACTGGTAGAGGTGAGCATCCGTGTTTTCCGAGCTTCGGATCTGGCACAGGCCGCTGTGCGAGCAGAGGAGATCGGCCACGCCGCAGCCCATGACTACAAGAACGAGGACGGGCAGACCGTTGAGTGGAGGTTTGTACGAGCTATCGAATTGCAGGATCTCTGTGAGGACACACTCGAAGATGGAGTCGAGGTTTTCTCGCTGATGCGGCGGATTCGCCCGTCGGATGGCCTGGCAGACGACGGCGCCCCCCCGCCGGGTAACACCCCGCCCCCTCGCCAGTAGGTCCCCTGACAGCCCCAGCCCGGCCGCCAGGAGGACCCCGATGCCCACGCCCAGCCCCACCCCCACGAGGGCCGCCCTCTACGCCCGGGTCTCGACCACCGGCCACGGCCAGGATGTCGGGCCCAGCTCGACGCTCCTCCGCCAGGTCGCCGCCGCCAGGGGCTGGGTCGTCGTCGAGGAGTTCGTGGACGAGGCATCCGGCACGAAGATCACCCGGCCCGGCCTGGACGCCATGCTGGAGGCGTGCAGGCTGGGCAAGGTGGACGTGATCGCCTTCTGGAGGCTGGACTGCTCGGCTGCCCCTCTCCCACGTCGTGCAACTCCCCTGGATGAGCTGGCCGATCTCAAGGTGGACATTCGTCAGCCTCCAGGACGCCGCCTTCGACTCCACCACCAGCTCCGGCAAGTTGATGTTGCACGTCCTGGCCGCCTTTGCGGCCTTCGAGGCCAGCGTCATCCGGGAGAGAGTGACCGCCGGAGTCCGCCGTGCTCAGGCCCGTGGCATCCACCAGGCAGGCCCAAGGTGGAGATGGACCTCACCCCGGCCCTGGCGTTGTTGGAGAAGGCCACGGCCTCAAGAAGGTGTCGTCGATGCTCGGGGTGAACCGGGCCACCCTGCGGAACTGGCTGTCCGAGGCCGGTCACTGGCCCTGAACCGGGGGGTCGAGAAGGGTGGGGTCCTGCAGGCGGCCTGAGAGGGGTCAACAACGGCCTTGTTGCCAGCGTCGGCAACCAGATGGTTGATGACCCCCAGGTGCCCCGGCAACCCTGGCTCAAGGGGTCGTGAACACCCCCGTTCCCATGCTGAACCACCCCGACTTCCCCGGCGACCGCCTTGCCACCGAGCCGCCCTGCCGGGGGCTGTGAGCCGCCCGCTTGTGCCCACACCGGGCGCCGCCGAGACCGGCGGCATGCGCGTGGCTCTGGCCCTTGTTGGCGATCCCGCCCTCGCGGGCGCGCGTCGACGGCCCGCCAGTATTCGCACAAGCGACTGAAACGCAAAGGGTTTCGCCGAACGCCACCCACGACGCCCTCAGCAGCGATGACGTCGAGTACATCACCAACGCCCGGCACCAGCGCATCGGCCGCCGCGTCAACGGCGGCCCCTGACCTGGTGGCTCTACGGGCGGCCTCACCCCGGTCGCCGAATACGACGCCGACTTCCGCCTGCGCAGTCTTCGTCTACGGCCCCGGCCACGCCCCTGACCACGTCATCACCTACGACGCCGCCGGCCTCCAGACCGCCCGCTACCGCTTCGTCACCGACCAGGCAGGCAGCATCCTCGGCCTCGTCGACGACGCCGGCGCCTCCGTCCTCGCGTACGACTACACCCTTCGGCCGCCGCACCCTGCTCAGCGCCGCCCCCGGCATCGACGAGCCCTCACCCTCGGCTTCGCCGCGCCTCCACGACCCCACCACCCGCCCTCGTCCGCTTCGGCGCCCGCGACTACGACCCCCACACCGCCCGCTGGATGGCCAAAGACCCCATCGACTTCGGCGGTGGGGACACGAACCCGTACGCCTACGGGCGCGATCCGGCAAACTCGATCGATCCGACCGGCTGCAGTGGACGCCGCCCTGGTTGTTGGTGGAATCAACCGAGTTGTCAGTGCGCCAACCCCGATGCCAACTGGCAGTCAGCTGAGCGCATGAATCGTCTCGTCCGCGACTTGCTTGAGGAGACCCGCCCCCGAGCCCGGCGGTCGATACGCCTGGGCACCCATGACGTTTCTTTGCCACACACAGCAGAGAGTCTCCATGTAGCCTCCCACGAGATGAGGCGCGAGTTCATGCAACGATTCTCCAATTTCCGGATCCTCGTCGGTTGAGGAGTATCGCTGCTATATTGCAAACGAACATTACTGGTCTGCACAGGTTAATCAGGCAGACTACATGAGACTTGGAGCAGTGGGGTTGACGGCGCCTATGCATTCTTGAAGTTGTACAACCTTGTCCCGAGCGCCGACGGCGGCGCGGTATCAGCCGGCGACCAGTTTGTGTTCTTCTGGGAGATGGCAGGATCGCTGGACCCATGAAGCAGAAGGTACTGTTGCTACTCACGGCAGCACTGACGATTGAGTCCTTCACACTCCTTTAGTCAGCCCCTGGCTGACGTTTCGCAGAGTACAGGCATTCTGCTCTGAGATTCGACGGAGAGAGCGCCTCCGGGCTGGTGTCTCGCGCGCATGGTCTTGGTTTCCGAGCAGGCCAACGTAAGTCAGAGGGGCGAGCCTACATCCTCCTGATCAGACGTTTCTGCCCTTGAGACAGTCTCCTGCGAAGTTGAGGTTGTCGACGGATTGGTACAATCCAGCCAGTTTGTTGACCCCAGCGCGATGCTGAAGTAAAGGTCTGTGCTTGTAGCGCTCGTGAACTGCGCCTGGTTCTCCGGAAATCGCCTTGCCTGCGCCACGCCAGTTGCTAGCACCGAGCATCATGTGCTTGGTGCAGCGGGCGAAGCGAGCCGCCCGCTTGCGCCTGCAGCGGCGCCGCTGACACTGGCGGCATGCGCGTGCTTGGCCCTCCTCCTGGCGATCCCTCCCGGCCCCTCGCGGGCGCATCGACGGCCCGCCAGCATTCGCGCAAGCGACTGAAACGCAAAGGGTTTCGCCGAACGCCACCCACGACGCCCTCGGCGGCGATGACGTCGAGTACGTCACCAACGCCCAGCACCAGCGCATCGGCCGCCGCGTCAACGGCGGCCCCTGGACCTGGTGGCTCTACGCGGGCGGCCTCACCCCGGTCGCCGAATACGACGCCGACTTCCGCCTGCGCAAGGTCTTCGTCTACGGCCCCGGACACGCCCCCGACCACGTCATCACCTACGATACCGCCGGCCTCCAGACCGCCCGCTACCGCTTCGTCACCGACCAGGTCGGCAGCATCCTCGGCCTCGTCGACGACGCCGGCGCCTGGGTCCTCGCCTACGACTACACCCTTCCGGCCGCCGCACTTGCTCAGCGCCGCCCCCGGCATCGACGAGAGCCTCACCCCTTCGGCTTCGCCGCCGGCCTCCACGATCCCACCACCCGCCCGTCCGCTTCGGCGCTCCGCGCGACTACGACCCCCACACCGCCCGCCGGATGGCCAAAGACCCCATCGACTTCGCCGGTGGCTGCCGAATCTCTACGCCTACGTGGGCGGGGATCCGGTCGACTTCGTTGATCCCAGCGGGTTATACACAATAGTAATTGTCAACATCGCGAAGAGTGGCTTCCTCGGTAGGATCTCGCGCTCTTGCAGGCTCCCATGCCGCCGTTGCAGTCCGGAGGGGCGGAAGGACCACGATGTACGACGGAGGCGGCAGCCACCTCCTGGTGTCGGTTACAGACGTGATGGAGACATCAAGGTCCTGCCTGACGGCGCCTCCCTGAGGCTCTCTACGTGGAGTGGCTTCACGGGAAGGCACCAGGTGAAGCCTCCTATTTCGTCTACTTCTGACACGACGGAAGCTGAGGAATTTGTCATTCTGAGTCGAATGCGGTACATGAAAGATGTGTGCATACCGGGAGCCCAGTGCCGCCTGCGCTGGCATCGTCCTCAATAACGTCGGCCCTTCCGCAACGTTCTTGGGGGCTCCATTGCCGCTTACCGCTGCTGAAGACGCTTTCGCAACTAGAGTGGGCTGTATCACGTTTCATTGCCGTACTAAGCTCGGGGTTGGCTGTGTCGACTGCTGTCACAATGCCCATGGTGGCTATGGCCTGGCTGGTTCAGGTCCTCGTGTGTGCGGGCGCGTTGCTATCGGTGCTGCAGCCGGTCCTGCTGAGCTACTTGCTGATCGGACCAATCGGCACCCAGACACGTCGGCGCACGGCACTGCCCTTGGGATGGCAGCGGCCCTGGTTCTCGTTCAGTCAACCAGGCAGGCCTCTGACCTGGAGTCCCTCTTTGGTGGGGCGCTTGCTGCGTCGCGCTGGGACAGGAAGCGTGCCCGGCAACTGGGGCCGCGTATCTTCCAAAGCCTGGCTCGGCGGGAGAAGGCACTTCTGGCGGTCGCGTTCTGCGTGGCGTCTTTCCTGAGCCCGCGCCCTTTGGACTACGCATGATCGCGGCGCCCGCGCTGGGTGCTTTCGTGCTCTTGATCTGGGCCAGCATGCGCCTTGGACGCTGGTGGGTGGCCCTTCGCCCTGGGCACCGGGTACTCTTCTATGGTCTGGCTTGTGTCGGCAACTTGATCGCGTACCAGACAGCTGCTGACTTCCCGGGGCGTATCGAGCAACCAGGGTGGTACTGAATACCCGGAACGACGTGTCGTTCGGGCCTGTTGACGTTATCGGGTGCTTCCTGACGGGAAAGCCATCGCCGGACTGAACGTATCCTCGCCGTACCGGGGAACGTGCCTGAGACCGGGTGAACGGGAACGTCGTCCTTGTTCACCCTCTGTGCCTCCAGAGCAAGCTCCGGCCACTGGACTGCCCCGCCCCCCAGCCGTGTACTGGTTCAGCGGAAACGTGACGGTCATCGGCCGGGAACAGCGGAGACCACCTCACGCTGCCTGTGCCTGTTGGCGTGCACGTGCCCTCCGGTCCCGGAGCCGCCTCCCAGTCGCTCGTCTTCGTGGGCCCAGATCGCGTCGGCTCCTCGGCGAGCTTGTCTGCCGGGGTGACGTAGCCGATGGCGCTGTGCAACCGCTTGTGATTGTAGTCCTCGACGAAGGCAGCGACCACCTCCCTGGCTTCGCGAGTGATTCCGGGCACCTGGGCCGATGGTCGTGCTCTTCAGGGTTCGGTGCCAACGCTCGATCTTGCCGTTGGACTGCGGGTAGTAGGGCGACGTGCGCACGTGGGCCGCGCCGCTGAGGCGGATGAACTGGTGGAAGTCGCGCGCGACGAACTGGGGGCCGCAGTCGGTGATGGCCCGGGGTCTGGCGTCCGAGTGCTTTCCAGGCCCCGCTGGAGGATGAGCTCCACATCGGCCTCCTTCATCTGCTCCTGATCTCCCAGTGCGGATCGTGTACCGGCTGAAGCCATCGAGATGGAGCAGAGTGTAGTAGAAGGTGCTGGCGAGGTTGAGTAGGCGATGTCGATGTGCCAGTGCTGGTGCGGGCCTGCGGGCTGAGCGAAGCCGTCGCCCTTGTGAGACGGGGCGGGACCCAGCGATCGAGGCGGCCTTCCGCGCGCAGAACGCGATAGCTGCGGTGGGGGATACGGCCACGATGCCTTCGTCCATCATGTAGGTGAGGCGGCGATACCCATTGAGTGGGTGGGCGTCGTGGAAGTCGAGGATGGCCTGACGCTCCCAGGTTTCGAGCCAGTGGTCCCGCGGGACGTGGTGGTTGTGTGCTCGTTGGCTCTTTCCTGGTAGCGCCGCTTCCAATCGTAGAAGCGGCCGGGTTGCAGGCCTGCCCAGCCGAGCACCAGGCGCACAGCCAGACCGGTGAGCAGGGCCACCGTGTGATGGTGTCGACAACCGCGTCGCGCGTATCTGGGGGGACCCATCGGCCCTTCAGATCCCCCATCCTTTTTCAGGGCGATGTTCTCCCGGCCAGCTGAGCGATGACGCTGATCCTTCTGGGCCAGGCGGGCTTCGAGCTGCGCGACCTTGTTACGCTCGGCATCGACGGCCCGCTGCTGGGGCGTGCCGAGCGGCCCGACGATCCCGCAAGGCGCTGCAAGGTTCTCGAAGAGCTGGTTGCGCCAGAGGTAGAACAGGCTGGGTTGGATGCCGTGCTTCTCGCAGAGGGCCAAAACCTCAACCTTTTCAACGAGATGCTCGCGGATGATGGCGGCCTTCTCGTCGGGGGTGAACTGGCGTCGCTTCGACGTGCTCATGGTTCTCCTCGTCTCCACAGTGTGGAGGCGGGTGGAGTCACGATTCAACTGGAGCAGTACACTTGCGCCCGCAGCGGGTGCCGTTGACACTGGCGGCATGCGCGTGGTTCTGGCCCTTGCTGGCGATCTTCCCGCCCTTCGCGGGCGCGTCGACGGGGCCGCCGAAGTTCGCGCAAGAGACTGAGAGAAATGGACTTTCTCCCGACGTTGCCCACGCCGCCCTCGGCGGCGATGACGTCGAGTACGTCACCAACGCCCAGCACCAGCGCATCGGCCGCCGCGGCCACATCCAGCCCGACAATGACTGCGCCAGCCTCGTGGACGCCAACCTTGAACCGCCCCGGGAATTCCGGTGACCGGCGGCCTCGTCGACGACGCCGGCGCCTGGGTCCTCGCGGACACCCCCTTCGGCCGCCGCACCTCGCCGCCCCCCATTGCCCTCCCGCCGACCTGTGCGCCGTCAGCGCGCCCGCGGCAGCAGCCCCATCAGCGCCCGCCGCCGCGTCTCCCCGATGCGCCGGGCGACCTCGGCCGCGCTCAGATCCGTGAAGCGCGTGCCAATCTCCACCACCCCCAGGCGCGGATCATCGGTCTCGATGCGCAGGCGGTCGCCCACCGCCTCCACCCGGTCGATGGCCGTCCACGGCACCAGCGTCCGCGCCCCCGCCCGGTCGAAGCGCAGGCCGTCCACCCGCAGCACCAGGCAGGTGTCGTCGGCCAGCACCAGCAGGACGCGCCGTACCATCAACAGCATGCCGCCCGCCGTCAGCAGCAGCCCCACGATCATCACGATGGCCGCCCGCCCCTCCTCCGGCCCCGGCGCGCGCAGGCCCAGGAACGCCCAGCCGCAGAGCAGCGCGCCCGCCAGGATGAGCGCCACCCCCACGCCGTAGGTCCGGTAGAGCCGGGGCCGCGGATCCGGGCGAAACCACTCCAGATTCAGCGCAGGGTCGTCATCGGGGGTCGGGCGGACGGGCCCCAGGGCGGGTTCGCGGGGGGTGCGCGGCGGCATGGCACGAGGATACCCTGCGGCCGCACCCGGAGCGACCACGACGGAGGGGCCGATGGGCGAGCGGCTGGATCACCTGACCTTCCTGCTGAACAGCGGCTTCTACGACGCCGACGAGGCCATGGAGCACCTCGAGGAGGTCTTCGAAGACACGCCGCCCGCGGTCCTCGACCAGCTCCGCGTCCGGGCCCGCCAGCTGGTCCTCGCCCGCCGTGCGGAGGAGGCCACCTGGACGATGCCCACGACCAATGACCTGCTCGCGGTGGCGTTCGAGGACCTGCGAGAGCGCCACATCATCGCCCTGCACAACGCCGGCTTCACCCAGTCCGACGGCTGGGACGACGCCCGCGAGCAGGCCACCGCCCGCAGCCGCGGAGTCTGCTTCTACCACGGCCAGGACGTGGAGCGTGGCGTCGAGGGCGGGGGCCTCCACCTCGCGTTCGGCAGCCTGCGCAAGGAGGTCGCCGACGCCGCCATCGGGCACGAGATCGTGGACGTCCTGCGGGCTGGCGGCCTGGAGCCGCGGTGGAGCGGCCAGGAGACCACCCGCATCTACCTGCCGCCGTTCGTGTGGCAGCAGCGCCGCTTCACCCGCCGGCCGGGGGTCGACGTCCTCGTGATCGCCTGCCTGATGGAGCACCGCGTGGCCGTCATCAAGGCCTGCCGCGAGCTCCTGGGCCTCGACATGCGGACGACACGCGCGGCCCTGGATCGCCTGACGCCGCCCGACATCCTGGGCTACCACAACGGGCCGCCCTGGCGCGCCGGCCGCGGCCTGCCCCGTGAGGAGGCCGCCCGCGTCGCCCGCGCCCTGGAGGCCGCGGGCGCGAAGGTCACCGTGCGCTGACGGCTACTCCGCGCAGCGCACGGCCTCCATCATCGGGATGGGCATGTTCATCTCGTCGTAGAACGTGGTCGTGGTGAGCGCCCGCGCGTCGAGCTGGTCCGGCGGCAGCGCCGCGCACTGGCCGTCGTAGGTGCGCGCGACGCGGACCCACTGGGTCCTCATGGTCGGGGACGAACCCGGTAGCCCACCTCCCACCCGCAGCCCGAGTTCCACAGGCGCCAGTCCGATCCGTCATCCTTGCGGAAACACTGGGAAAAGTCGCCACCGAAGGAGGCCCCGCCCTCCTCCTGGGTGCAGTCGTCGGCCGGCGCGTAGTGGCCCGCCATGTCCGGCCGCAGCACGTCGCCGCCGTAGGTCAGCGCGACGCCCGGCCGGCACGCCGGCACCTCGCCGGGGCAGTACGTCCAGCGCATGTCGGCGACGGCCTCGTTGAACTCATCCCAGAACCGCTCGGCGTCGAGCGCCCGCGTGTCGAGCTGATCGGGCGGGATGGCGGCGCACTGGCCGATGTAGGTGACGGCGAAGCGCGTCCAGAGCCGCCGGCCGTCCATGACGGTCTCCTGCCGACCCAGCTCCCAGCCGCAGCCGGTGTTCCAGACGCGCAGCGCCGAGCCATCGGCCTTGCGGAAGCAGTGCCAGAAGTCGCCGCCGAACCAGGGGCCGCCCTCACCCTGCGTGCAGGCGTAGGACTCGGCGTAGTAGCCCGAGAGCTCGCGGCCCAGGGCCCCGCCTTCGGCCACCACGAAGACGCCGGGCCGGCACTGGGGCGGCAGTCGGGCAGTACGTGCTCGTCAGGCCGGCGATGGCGTTGCCTGCGGCGTCCAGCAGCGGGCCCGTCCCCAGGATGGCCGCTGACAGCTGGTCGGCCGGCACGTTCTCGCACCGCCCGGCGTAGGTGCGCGCGTAGACCGCCCACATGGTCGCGGCCCCCTCGGCCTCGCGGCGGCCCACCTCCCAGCCGCAGCCGGTGTTCCACAGCCGCCAGGCCGAGCCATCCGCCTTGCGGAAGCACTGGGAGTAGCCACCGCCGAACGTCGACCCGCCCTCGCCGGGCTCGCAGTCGGACGCCTCGTCGTAGTGGCCGGCCAGGTCCGCGGGCAGGGCCCCACCTCGTAGGCCAGGTCGACGCCGGGCGTGCACATCGCCGGCGTCTCGCAGCGGTCCCCTCGAACCCCGCCGCGCAGTCACACCGCGGGCCGGCGGCCTCCGCGACGCACGTCCCTCCGTTCTCGCAGACGAAGGCCTCGCACGCCCCGGGCGCGCCGCCCTGCCCGCCGACCCCGCCCGCGCCGCCCTGCCCGCCTGCCCCGCCGACGCCCCCTGTCCGCCGGCCCCGCCCGCGGCGTCCATGCCGCCCGCGTCCGTCACCGGCTCGTCGCTGGAACCCCCGAATCACAACCGAAAACCACCCCGGCCACGCAGGCCAGCAGCCACCGTCGCATCGCGTCCCCCGTCCTGGTCGGCAGCGGTGGTAGCAGCCTCGGCCACTCCTCGGACAAGCGGCAGCGCCGGCCCGCGCGGCGGCGCGTCCCCGCTTGCCTTCGGGTTGCTTCGCCCGCCCTTTCTCGGCAGATTGGCCCTCCGAGCGCCACGGGAGGCGAGTTGAGCGACGATCTGCGACGGGCCCTGGATGTGGCCACCGCCGTGGCCCTGGAGGCGGGCCGCCGCCTGCGGGCCGAGCTGCACCGGCCCGGCGGGCCCCGCGGCGAGCAGGGCCACGCGCCCGTCGACACCGAGGTGGAGGCCTGGATCCGCCAGACGCTGACGGCGGCCTTCCCCGACGATGGCTTCCGCGCCGAGGAGGCCCCCACGGAGAACCGCGGCCCCTCCGGCCATAGCCGCTCGACGTGGCTGGTGGACCCCAACGACGGCACCTCGGCCTTCCTCAAGGGCCACCGGGGCGCCTCCGTGTCCATCGCCCGCCTGCGCGACGAGGTGCCCGTCCTCGGGGTCATCTACGCCTACGCCGCCCCCGACGACGACGGCGATCTGTTCGCCTGGGCCGAGGGCTGCGGTAGCCTGCGCCGCAACGGCCACACGATCGGCCACCCCGGCTGGCCCACGGCGCTCGCGGCGCACCACATCGTCCTCATCTCCAACTCGGCGGACCGCCGCTCGCTGCTCAACGCCCGCTGCACGGCCCCCGCCCGCTACCGCCCGGTGCCCGGCATCGCGTACCGCCTGGCCCTCGCCGCCGCCGGCGAGGGCGTCGCGGCCATCTCGCTGTTCGGCGCGCGCGACTTCGACTACGCCGCCGGCCACGCGCTCCTGCGCGGCGTCGGCGGCGAGCTGGTGGACGAGCGCGGCCGCCCCGTGCGCTACCAGGCCGAGCGCCCGACGAACGTCGGCTTCTGCTTCGGCGGCGCCCCGGCCCTGCTGCCCGGGCTGGTCAAGCGCGACTGGAACAGCGTCCTGCGCGCCCACAACGAGGCCCCGAGCCCGGCCAGCCCGTGCGGCCTGCCCTCGCCGACCTCTGCCCCGACGCCGGCGTCCTGGCGCGGGCCCAGGGCTGCTGGCTGGGCCAGCTCACCGGCGACGCCCTCGGCAGCCAGGTGGAGTTCCAGGACGCCGCCAGCATCGCCGCGGCGTGGCCCGCCGGCGTCCGAAAGATCAACAAGGATGGCGGCACCTTCGACACCATCGCCGGCCAGCCGACCGATGACTCCGAGCTGGCCCTGGCCCTGGCCCGCAGCCTGGTGGAGCGCCGCGGGTTCGACGCCGACGCCGTGACGCGGGCCTACGCCGGCTGGCTGGCCTCGCGGCCCTTCGACATGGGCAACACCACCCGCCAGGCCCTCGCCCCCGCCCAGGGCGCCGACGAGTCGCCCGCGTCGCCCGCCAGGCCGCCAACCCCGACAGCCAGGCCAACGGCGCGCTCATGCGCCTGAGCCCGCTGGCCATCGCCGGCGCCTTCTGGCCCCGCGAGCGCCTCGTCGAGGCCGCCCGGGCCGACGCCGCCCTCACCCACCCCCACCCCGTCTGCCTGGACGCCAACGCCCTGTTCGCGGTGACGCTGGCCTACGCCATCCGCGAGGGCGGCTCGCCCACCCAGGTCTGGGGTACGCCTGCTTCCAGGCCGAGGACCTGGGCCTGCACGCCGACGTCATCGCCACCCTCGCCTCGGCCGCCGCCGGCCCGCCCCCCGACTTCATGCAGCACATGGGCTGGGTGCGGCTGGCCCTGCGCAACGCCTTCTACCAGCTCCGCACCGCGCGGACGGTGGAGGACGGCCTGGCCGACACGGTGGGCCGCGGCGGCGACACCGACACCAACGCCCGCATCGCGGGCGCCCTGCTGGGCGCCGTCCACGGCCGCGAGGCCATCCCCGCGACGTGGCGCCGTCGCGTCCTGACGTGCCGCCCGCTGCTCGGCCTCGACGGCGTGCGGCGCCCGCGCCCCAAGAGCTGCTGGCCCACCGACGCCCTCGTCCTGGCCGAGCGTCTGCTGGCGGTGGGCCGATGACGGACGTGCACCCCCGCGACCGGCTGCTCACCATCTACGGCCGCAAGCCCGTCCTGGAGGTCGTCGAGGATCCGGGCCTGCCGGTCGAGCGCGTCCTGATCGCCCGCAACGCCGACGGCCCCGTCGTCGCCGACATCCTCAAGGCGGCCCGCAAGCGCGGCCTCGACGTCCGCCGGGTGACGCCCGCCGAGGTCACGCGCCTCTCGCGCAACGCCCGCCAGGACCAGGGCGCCGTCGCCGACGTCGTCGCCCCCCGCATGGGCGCCCTGGGCCCTGCCCTGCCCGGCCTGCCCGCCGACGCCCGCGTCCTGCTGCTCGACGGCCTGACCACCCCGGGCAACATCGGCCTGCTGCTGCGCGCCGCCACCGCCGCCGGCTGGGAGGGCATCATCGTCCCCCGCCGCGGCAGCCCCGAGGTCGGCCCGCTGGTCATCAAGGCCTCCGCGGGCGTCGCCTTCAAGGCCCCCATCCTGCGCACCGCCACCGCCGAGGAGGCCGCCAACCTGTTGAAAGAGAACGGGTTTGAGCTGTGCGGCCTGCGCGCGAGCGACGCCGCCGACCTCTACCAGGCCCGCTTCTCGGGCCGCGTCGCCTTCGTGCTCGGCAACGAGTCCACCGGCCTCAGCCCCGCCGTCGACCGCCTGATCGATCGCTTCATCGCGCTGCCCATGGCCGGGGGCGTCGAGTCCCTCAACGTGGCCATCGCGGGCGCCGTGGTCGCCTACGAGCTCTGCCGCCGCCGCCTGGAGAGCCGCGCCGCGGTGTCCTGACCGAAGTAGTCGCGCAGCACCCCGTACAGATCGGGGTGGTCCGCCTCCAGCCGCACCGACTCCTCGAAGAACGCCTCCGTGGCCACCGCGAAGAACTCCGCGACGTTGGTGGCCCCGTACAGATCCAGCACCTTCTCGCGGCCCGTCTTCGCTTGCTGCTGGAGGCGCCGGTACTCCTTTGTCATGACCTTGAACCACCGCGGCCCGCTCACCCGCTTGAGCAGTGGCGGCGTGCCGTCCACCACGCCGTCCTTCATGTCCAGCTTGTGGGCGAACTCGTGGAAGACGAGGTTGCGGCCATCGGTGGCGTTGCGGCCGCCCGAGAGCGTGCTGCGCCAGGACAGCACCACCGGCCCGTAGGGGCTCGCGTGCCCCAGCACCGGCACATGCTCCGCCTCCAGGAAGCTCATGCCCACGCGACCGCGCGGCAGCCGGTAGCCGGCCGGGTACACGATGATGGAGTCGACGTTGCGGTAGTAGTCGTGCTTGAGCCCGAGCAGCAGCAGGGCCGCCTGCGCCGCCACCGTGACCTCGATCTCGGGGGTCATGAGGAGACCGCCCCCGCCCTCCCAGTCCTTCTCGGCCACGATGACGCGGGTGATGTCCAGCAGGTGCCGGCGCTCGCCGTCATCCAGCCAGCCCCAGAGCGCCACGTTGCGCTCGATGTAGCCGATCCAGCTCGGGTCGACGGGCCCCTCCAGCAGGGCACGGCGGCGGCGGTTGCGGAGCCACTCGAAGATCATGGGTCGGCATCATGCCCGCGCGGCCGCCCGGGGGGAACCTCCTCGATCCCGGCGGCGCGCCGACGCATACTGCGGCCATGCGCACCTGGTCACCCACCGCCGAGACGGGCCGCCGCGCCCGCACCACCCCGCCCGAGGTCGTCGACGTCGCCATCGTCGGCTGCGGCCTCGGCGGCCTCGCCACCGGCGCCATCCTCACCCGCGCCGGCCTGCGGGTGGCGTGCTTCGACGCCCACTACGTCGCCGGCGGCTGCGCCACGATGTTCGCCCGCAAGAGCGCCCACGGGCACTTCCACTTCGACGTGGGCCTGCACTACATCGGCGACTGCGGCCCCCAGGGCACCATCCCGCGCGTGCTGCGTGCGGCCGGCGTCGAGCCCGATCTGGTGCCCCTCAACGGCGACGGCTTCGACGTTTTCTCCTTTCCAGACATGGAGTTCCGCGCGCCCGTCGGCCACGATGCCTTCGAGGCCCGCCTGCTCGACGCCTTCCCCGCCGAGCGCCGCGGCATCCAGAAGTACATGGGCGTCGTCCGCCAGCTCGACTGGTTCCTCGGCCGCCTCGACGCCCACGACGGCCGCACCACCCCGGCCACCCTGCTCCAGGCCCCGTTCCGCGCGCCCGGCCTCCTGCGCTGGGGCCGCGCCCCCGTCTCGGCCCTGCTCGACGCCTGCACCCGCGACCCGCGGCTGCGGGCCGTCCTCCTCGGCCCCCACGGCGACTACGGCCTGCCCCCGAGCCGCGTCGCCGCCCTGCTGCATGTTGGCCTGCAGAACCACTACCTGCGCGGCGCCTTCTACCCCCGCGGCGGGGGCCAGGCCTTCGCCGACGCGCTCGCAGCCCAGATCGAGGCGGGCGGCGGCACCGTGCACCTGCGCCTGCCCATCGAGCAGATCCTGGTCGAAGACGGCCGCGCCGTGGGCGTACGCACCGAGGCCCGCCACGGCCTCGTCCATACCACCCGGGCCCGCGCAGTCGTCGCCAACGCCGACCTGCGCGAGACGGTCACCCGCCTCGTCGACCCGGCTCACTGGCCCGCCGGCTTCGTCCGCCGCGTCGAGGGCTTCACCTGGCCCGCCGGCATCTTCATGACGTGCCTGGGCGTCGAGGGCCCCATCCCCGGCCTGGGCAACGCGAACCACTGGCTCTTCGACCACTACGACACCGAGCGCATGTACCGGGAGGCCTCCCCGCAGAAGCCCGTCGGGGCCTACATCACCAGCGCCACCGGCAAGGATCCAGAGAGCCCCCACCACGCCCCGGAGGGCTGCTCCACGGTCGAGATCATGACGCTCGTGCCTGGCGATCCCCGGGTCTGGGGGGTCGAGCCCGACGCCATCCACGGCTGGAAGTACCGCAAGACGAGCGCCTACGCCGACCTCAAGGCCGCCACCGAGGCGAACCTGATCGAGCGCTTCAAGGCCCGCTTCCCCGACGCCGGGCCCATCGTCTACCAGGAGTCCGCCAGCCCGGTGACGCACTCCCGGTTCACGCGCGCAACCCTTGGAACCAGCTACGGAATCGCCGCGTCGCCCGACCAGTTCATGCAGCACCGCCCCGGCCCCCGCAGCCCCCTGCCGGGCCTCTACCTCTGCGGCGCCTCGACGCGATCCGGCCATGGCATCGCCGGTGCGCTGGCCTCCGGCGCCGTCGCCGCCGCCGTCGTCAAGAAGGATCAGGCGGCCACGGGCTCCCCAGGACGGGCCCGCGCGGGGGCCGCCCGCCCGGGGTGAGCTTCGCGATGCGCCGCTCATCGGCCATGCGGGTCATCGCGACCTGCAGCGCGCCCTGCACCCGGGCCGAGCACGCCGCCACGTAGGCCTCATCCGCCGCCGCCTCGGGCCCAGACCGATCGAAGTAGATGGGCGGCAGGAACTCCTGCCGGATGTCGGTGGGGTTGGCGATGAACGGCACCACCGGCCCCAGCGTGAGCCCCAGCGGGAAGCTCAGCGTCAGCGGCATCACCTTCAGCCGGGCCCACCGGTCGGCGCGGATGAGCCGCGCCAGCCAGCGCATGTCCGAGAGCACCCGGTACACCTCATGGGCCCCCACCGTGGCGACGGGCACGACGGGCACCCCCGCCGTCAGCGCCAGGCGGATGTAGCCGCGCCGATCGCCGAAGACCACCTCGTCCTTGCGGCTGTAGGGCCGCATCGCGTCGTAGTCGCCCCCCGGGTACACCAGCGCCGACCGCCCCGCCGCGAAGATGCGCAGCGCGTTGTCATGGCTCGCGCGCACCACCCCCAGCGGACAGAGGATCTGGTTGACGGGCGGCTGGCTCAGGATGACCTCGTGGGCCAGCCCGTAGGGCATCCGATCGAGCCCCAGCGTCTTGTAGATGGCCCAGCCCAGCATGTAGCTGTCGGGCGTCCAGATGCCGCCGCTGTGGTTCGCCACGAAGAGCGACGGCCCCTCCGGGATGCGCTCCATGCCCGAGAGGTGGTGGGGGTGCCAGCGCAGGACGAGCCCCTCCACCAGCCGCGCGAACCGGGCGATGGCCGCGGGATCGCGGTTGTCGAGGCTGTCGATGTCGTAGTGCCGCATGGGGGCAGCATAGCAGGTTGCGGGCGCCCTGCGACCGCGCTACGAAGGCGCCGGACACCCCTGCTGGAGGACCCATGCTCGGCCTGCGAACCGCCATTCACCCCGTCGACGACCTGGCCGCCGCCCGGGACTGGTACGCCAAACTCCTCGAAATCACGCCATATTTCGACCAGCCCTTCTACGTCGGCTTTGACGTGGGCGGCTATGAGCTGGGCCTCGTGCCCGCCGAGGACGACCGCACCGCCTCCCCCTACGGCGTCGAGGCCCTCTGGGGCGTGGCCGACCTGGACGCCGTGTACTGGCGCGCCGTGGAGCTCGGCGCCACCCCCATCGAGGCCCCCCATCAGGTCGGCGGCGACATCCGCGTCGCGTCCGTCATCGACCCCGCCGGCAACCGCCTCGGGCTCATCTTCAACCCGCACTTCGCCGTCCCCGCCCGGGGCGCGGTGACCATCAGCGACCCGCCCGCCACCACGCTCGGCGCCCCCGACGGGGCCCTGGCCGACGTGGACCTGGTGTGGACGCGCACCCTCCCCGCCCCCCGCGGCACCGTCTGGGCCGCCTGGTCCTCCGCCGAGGGCCTGGCCGCCTGGTTCGCCGACGAGGTCCGCATGGAGCTGCGCATCGGCGGGCCCTTCGAGATCCTGTTCTTCGGCCCCGAGGTCGCCGAGCGGGGCAGCGAGGGCAGCAAGGTGCTGGCGTTCGTCCCCGGCCGCCTGCTGGCCTTCTCGTGGAACGCCCCGCCGCACCTCAAGCACACTCGCCCGCAGCTCACCTGGGTCACCGTCGAGCTGGCCGACGCCGACGCCGGCACCAACCTCACGCTCACCCACACCGGCTGGCCCGCGGCCGGCTTCGAGGCCGGCGGCCACCCCGACTGGCCGGCCACCCACGCCTACTTCAAGGCCGCGTGGCCCCGCGTCCTCGACGCCCTGGCCGCCCACCTCGGCGCCCCCGCCGCCTGACGCGGCCACCCGCACTTTTCCCTCGCCCCCCGGCCGGGTAGACTCCCCCGCCGCTGTCCTTGGAGATGCCATGCGTGCTGTGTCTGCCCTGATCGCGCTGCTGCTGGTGGCGCCCTTCGCCGCCGCTGAAGACAAGGCCATCGCCCCGCTGCCCGCCGAGGCCCAGGCCGCCTTCGCGGACATCCGCCAGGATCCCCCGCCGCCCGAGATCGTCCGCAACTCCCACTACTGGATCTCCAACGAGTACCGGCACGACCTCTTCCGCGACACCATCACCGACGTCGGCGGGGTGCTCATCGGCGTGGGCACCGACCAGAACTACCTGATGGCCGGCTGGGCCCGCCCCGAGATCCTCGTCCTCATGGACTTCGACGCCGCCATCCCCCGCATCCACCGCGCCTACAAGATGGCCTTCGAGGAGTCGGCCAACCCCGCGGACTTCCTGGCGTTCTGGGAAGATGACAACGCCGCCGCCGTGCTGCAGCGCCTCGAGGCCACCTACGGCGGCGACGACGTGCACGACGGCAAGCGCACCCTGCAGGCCTTCCAGGTCGCCCAGCCCCTCATCAAGCGGCGCCTGAAGAAGACCATCCGCGACTACGGCAAGCGCGGCGTGACCACCTTCCTGGACGACGCCGAGCAGTATCGATGGGTCCGCGATCTCTGGCGCGCCGGCCGCGTCTTCGCCGTCCGCGGCGACCTGACCGCCAGCCAGACCATGCTGGACATCGGCGCCGCCGCGAAGAAGGCCGGCGTCCCCGTCCGGGTGGTCTACATGAGCAACGCGCCCCAGTACTTCGACTTCGACGACCAGTTCCGCGCCAACATCGCGGCCCTGCCCATGGACGAGAAGTCGTGGTTCGTGCACACGCTCACGCGGGGCGCCTTCGGCTACGCCGATGGCTACTACCACTACAACGTGCAGCCCGGGCTGAACTTCCAGCGCTGGATGGCCGAGACGAAGCTGAAGAAGCTGACCCAGATCCTGAAGTACCGGACGGTCACCAAGACGGATGGCTTCTCGATCATGGAGGCTGGCCCCGAGGCCGCCGCCCCGAAGCCCAAGGCAGGCAAGTAGCTCGCGCGGCCTCTCCCTGTTGTCGCTCCCGGGCTGCTCGCTGCCATTCAAGGAGGATCGAAGCGGCCCGAGAATCGGATCTCCACCCGCTCGGGCACCGCGTGCCCGTCGAGGACGAGGACCTGCGAACGGACAACCCCCTCGACACACGTCGGGGAAGCGAACCGCAGGTGCGCCTCCTCCAGGGGTGCCTCCAGTGGTCTACCATCGGCGCCGCGGCCGCCATCGCGGGTCGGTCTCATCGGCTCGACGTAGCTGACGACCACCTGAACCGGCGTGACCTCCGCGGGAAACACTGTGGGTACCTCGCCCAGCGGCAGCAGGATTGCCGAACTGGCCCCGAAGTCGAAGTCGTCCGCCCCCCGACAACGCGCGTGCACATGGGCCACCCAGACCTGGCGGCGATCCATCTCAACCACCGCTGCCTGGAACTGTCCGATCAGCTCGCCCACGCAGAACGGCGCATCGTCGAAGAAGACCTCCAGCGACGATGGGCACTCGATCGGAGCGTCCGCGTCAGCCAGCGAGGAGTCGAGAGGAGCCGGCATCGAACCGTCGACCAGGGCATCAACGAGCATGCCATCATCGCGCTGGCCGGCATCCTGGGGGACGGTGCCGTCGTGGACGACCGGCGTGTCGTCACAGCCGAGCACCACGAGGCCAATGAGGAGTCGCCGCACGTCACTGCTCCGGGCGGTTGTTGGCGGGATCGGCAGCCCGGCACCCGTTGGGCTGCTGCGTATCATCCTGACCGTCGCAGTCCCAGTCATCCCCGGGGGTGCACGAGACCCCGGCGTGAGGGTACCTTCGGGCCTCGGTGTCATCGCAGTCCTGCGGAAAGGCGGTCTCAAAGGGACAGACCGGCCAGAAGTCGCCGTCGGCATCCACGCAGCCAGCCGGCCACTCTGCTCTCCGCGGCCGGTCATCATCCGCAGCCGGCGGCGCAGGTCGGTTGTTGGCGGGGTCGGCCGGCTGGCACCCGCTGTCCTGCTCCGTGTCGTCCTGTCCGTTGCAGTCCCAGTCGTCGCCCGGGGTGCAGGAGACGCCGGCGCCCGGGAACACCCGCGCCTGACCGTCGTCGCAGTCCTGCTCGAAGTCAGTCTCGAAGGGACAGGCCGGCCAGCGATCGCCATCATCATCTACGCAGCCCGCGGGCCAGTCCTCCTGACGGGGCCGGTCGTCCACCGGCGAGACTCTGTTGAACGGGAAGCGCGGAGCTTCCCCCCCAGGAGCCTCGGGTCTCATCGGCGTCCGACCAGTGGGGGTCGGGCCCACATCGTCGCAACCAAGGGGAAGTACGAAGGTCATGGCGACCACGAACAGTCGGTGCATCGGATCCTCCGCGATTCAGGGTACCTGGTACTCGATCTCAAGATTCCACAGCCGCAGGGCATCGGGCTGCAGAGAGTAGGGAATCATGAAGTAGAACCAGTAGGTATACTGGCTGTTGTTGACCACCTCATTGAGCTGGACGGCATTCGTCCAGCCGGCGGCCGTGCAGACCGGGTCTGCGGCATTGTCCGTCGACGACCACGCCACGATGTCCGAGTACGCCTCACTGCAGAAGGTAGCGCGTCGAAGGGCGAACGACATCGCCTGGAGGCTGGTATCAGAACCGTACGCGCGGCCCCAGCGAATCGTCGCTCCTTCGGGCAGCTTCACGTCACAGAAGCCAGCCGTCCACCCGTCCGTCCTCGCCTTCAGCGCATCTCGGGCGGTGTTCAACTCAGCCTGGGCGCCCGCCTGTGTCCACGTGTGGCACGTCACCGCTCGGGTAATCCAGTACTTCGTCGTCGCCGCTACGGTCCTGGCTGGAACGACAACCAACGCCAAGCCAACGGAAGCCGAAAGCCGAAAGCCGAAAGCCGAAAGCCGAAAGCCGAAAGCCATGACCAGAACTCCTTGCCCGACCTGTCAACACCGTAGCGGGAGGCAATGACAGGATCAACACCAACGTACGGCGACGGCCACGACCGTGGTCCAGCCTGAGTGGTCGCGAGCGGTGCGAACCTGTCGGTGGTGGCGGTCTCGGAGATGCGGCGAGGCGCGCGGCGGCCGTGGCGCTTCGCTCCTTCTTCTTGAGGGCCCCCAGCAGATCCGCCAGGGGGTGCTCGGCCCCCTCGAAGCGGTCCTTGTGGGTCTTGCCGTTCTCCAGCTTCAGCACCCCACGCGGGCAGACGGCCGCGCACACCCCGCAGCCCACGCACGACGCCCGCACGATGTTCTTGCCCTGCATGGCGTAGGCGCGCACGTCGATGCCCATCTCGCAGTAGGTGGAGCAGTTGCCGCACGACATGCACTGATCTCCGTTTGTCGTGATGCGGAACCGCGAGAAGAACCGCTGGAAGAGCCCCAGCACCGCCGCCATCGGGCAGAAGAACCGGCACCAGACGCGGCTGCCGAGCAGCGGGTAGAAGCCCACGCCCACCACGCCTGACAGCGCCGCGCCCACGAAGAACCCGTACCAGGCCTTGTAATCATTGGAGATTCTGCCCAGGTCCACCCAGAGAAGCGCCGTCAGCACCACGATGAGCACCAGCACCGTGTGGATGGACCACCGCTCGAACTTCCACGCCTTGAGCTTCTTGCTGGAGAGCTGCCGGAAGGGATCCCCGGCCGTCTCGGCCAGGCCCCCGCAGCCGCAGACCCACGAGCAGTACCAGCGCTTCCCGAACCGCCACGTCAGCAGCGGCGTCAGCACGAAGGACGCGATGACACCCCAGCCGAACATGAACATGCCCACGCCGCCCGACTGCTTCCACAGGTACTCAAAGGACCCGGGGAACAGGTAGTCATACTTCAGCGGCCAGAAGTACGTGAAGTAGAACTCGGGCTGGTTGAACGCCCGCAGCAGCGCCGGCAGGACGAACGCGAAGGCGAGCTGGAAGAACATCACCGAGAGCGTGCGGAAGATCTGATACTTGTTGTGCCGGTAGCGATAGATCATGCGGATGCCCATCACGATCACCGCCGCCGTATACAGGAACCCATAGAAGAACCACTGATCCGCCGGGCCCTTGCGCAGGGCCTGGCTCAGCGGCTCCATCACCTGCACCACCCCGGCCAGGGCCCCGGGAACCAGTACAAGATGACATACAGGCTCGTGATGGCCGTCCCCAGCAGATACGCCCCCACCCGCCGGCCCGACAGCTCGTGCACCTGCACGCCGTCGTTCTTGATGCCCGGCGTCGAGCCTCGGTAGGTAGCCCGGATGTAGGCCAGCGCCAGCGCCAGGAACGGCGCGAAGACGAGCCCGAAGGCCAGCCAGCCCCCGCCGCGTCGCCGCCGATGGCCCCCGGTACCCCAGCAGCGCCAGGCCGAACGGCACCAGCGCCACGTACATCGCCAGCCGCAGCCGGCGCTTCGTCCCCGCATCGCCGTAGTGGTTCGGCGCGAAATCCGTCAGCGCGGCGCTCATGCGGCCTGCCTTCCTGCCTGGGCGAGCTGGGCGCGCAGGCTCGAAGCGATGTCCTTCTCGTAGCGGCGATAGAACTCCGGATCGAAGTTCCCCTCGTGCAGGTGGCCCAGCACGTACTCGGCGTCGCGCTTCTCGGCGATCCACCGCTCGCAGATCTTGTGGCGGTAGCGGATGCCCATGGCATTGACGCCCACCAGCGCGGACCCCTCGAAGACCAGCCGGAAGGCATGCCGCCTGTCGGCTGCCTCCCAGTACACCTGCGTCAGCCCCGGCCGCACCGGGAACCCCGCCGGCGGCACCTCCCCGTAGGTGTGCCACTCCAGATCCAGGAACTTCGCGGAGTTGAACCAGATGCCCCGGTCGTAGGTGCGCTCGTCGCCGCAGAGCACGTCGGCCAGCAGCTCCCCGTGCATCTGCCCCGTGTACCAGAGCTGCTCGATGCGGTTGCGCTGCCCCTCGGGCGTGACGATCTCGGCGCAGTCCCCGATCGCGAAGACACCCTCCACCGACGACCGGAACGAGAAGTCCACCAGCACCCCGCGCCCCGTCGGGATCTCCGACCCCTTCAGCGCCGACAGGTTGGGGCTCACCCCCGCCGTCAACCCCACGAATTCACACGCGATCTCCTCACCCGTCCCCGTCACCACCCCGCACGCGCGCCCCTGGCCGTCGTCGACGATCTGCTTGAGCTCCGTCCCGCTGTGCAGCGTGATGCCGCTCTCGGCGATGACCTCCGAGACCATCAGCGACTCCTCCCGCGGCAGCGCGTTGTCCCAGTAGGACTGCTCCCGCGACAGGATGGTGACCTTCTTCCCCCGGGCGTGGAGCATCTCGGCCAGCTCGATGCCGATGAGCCCCCCGCCCACGATCACCCCGTGCTGGATCTCGTGGCTCACGCGCTCCAGCGTCTGCAGATCCTGCAGCGAGTACAGCCCCTGCACGCGCTCCAGATCCTGCCCCGGCCAGCCGAACTTGTTGGGCTTCGACCCCGTGGCCAGCACGAGCTGGTCATACGCCAGCCCCCCCGCCTCCCCGGCGAACGACAGCCACTTCTTCTGCGTGTCGATGTGGGTCACCCAGGCCTGGCGCAGCCCGATGCGCTGCTTCTGCCACCACCAGTCCTCGTACGGCTTCGTCCCCTCATACGTCAGGTGCCCCATGTAGATGTACATGAGCGCCGGCCGCGAGAAGAAGTGCGGCCCCTCCCCCGACACCAGCGTGATCCGCGCCTGCTTGTCCCGGCGCCGCAGCGCCCGCGCACACGACACCCCGGCGATG
The DNA here is from genome assembly GCA_041389985.1 of bacterium. Lineage (GTDB taxonomy): Bacteria > Myxococcota_A > Bradymonadia > UBA7976 > UBA1532 > JACKDP01. Next base: position 70,289 of record JAWKQS010000019.1, on the reverse strand, counting down.
CCGTTGCCGACGATCACCACATGCCGCCCGGGCTTCTTCTGGAAGAGCATCCACACCCCCTCTCCGCGTCGCCGCCCGATACGGCCCGGCCGGGAAGCCGTTACCGCGGGGGGGCGAAGATCAGCGTGGGGTCAGGAGAGCACTGATTGGGGGGGATTGGAAGTAGTGAGCACACGCACAATATGCCATCCCTATTCGCCATCCGAGGAACGGTTAGTAGTAGATCCCAAGACGCCCTCGGCGCCATGTCCTCCACCTAATCTGAGGGGCTGATAGTTCGTCAGCAGAAGCCGAATCTGATTCTCCAAGACGCGGAGTGGCGGCTGTCCGTTCTGAGACTCGGAAAGCACGCGAAGGGCCCGACTTGCGATCGCCGGGCCCGCGTCCGTCGCGGCCGTGAGTTCCTCGACGGCCCAGTGGAGGCCGGCAGCAACCTGATACCAGCTATCGATCTTGCTCTCCCGGGCGAGGTGAATCGCCTGAATGTACGCAGATCTACCTCCCTCGACCAGCCCACGCCTAAACAAGACAAGGCCTCTCGTGGCCGTAGCCACAACCCGCTCCTGATCGTTATCAGGCCTCACCGACAACAGCATGCGGTCCGCCCTAGCACAGTCGCCTGCTAGAGCCAGATAGTATGCGAGGTTGTTTCGCACGGTGAACTTGTCATTGGACCGGAGCGCTCTGAAGCACACCTGCGGCGTCCGCCGGCCGACCCTGGTTTCCCAAGAAGTAAGAATAAAGCAACGCCGGCCGTGAGGAAAAAGGGCTCCTGTGCGTACCATCTTTGGGCACTTGCAACGGCTTCACTGGATGTTTGAATCCCTTGGTGGTAGCCCTCCCACGCCTGAGCCTCAAACGACCGACTCAGCTGACTTCGGAACTCCAATAGTGAATTCGAAAGATAGTTCCGGCGGCCAAGCCAAACGGAGCAATGCAGCAGCATTGTCGTTGAGATCCTGGGTACCGAGACCCAATCTTCTTGCCGTCTGCCTCCAACTTCTACCGGCCAGAAGCTCCTCGGTTGCGGCGGCAGCTGCGAGCTCCGCAAGGCTCTTCGGTTCGAAGTTCGCATCAATCAGCATGCGAAAGCCGCGTCCGATCATTGAGGACGGCGAACGGGTTGCGGCTGAAGGGCCACCTCCTGTTTGCGCAATGAGCCACGGATCTGCCGAGATGCGGGATTCCGTCGAATGTTGAAGAGGCCTCCTCGCGCCGACCAGCGTGAACCAGGTGTCGGGCATGAGCCCTCGCTACGAAGGATTCTCCCTCCCAAGACTCCAGCCAACGGTCGCAGCCCTGTCTGCCTTGTCAGCACTCCCGCTGATCGTGTGCCACCGAGCCAGCTCAATCCAAGCAGGCGCGTCATTGGCCACACCCGCAAGACAGCGCAGCCGTCGAATTGCGTCTGCGGGTGCCATTCCTCGGACCATCCTGCCCCGTCGTCCCATTGCTCACTGTCGATGGCGGACATCAAAAGATCGTGAACTACCGGACGCTCTCGAAATTTCCCCTCGAGATCGATCGCGTATGAGCGCGCAAAGTTCCATCCTTGAGTGAGAAAGCGCTGTGAAGAAGACATCCAACCGTTCCTCGGCCGTGTCACGCGCTAGACCAGAGGGCCTCCAATATCCGGCATCTTGAAGGCGCCGCGCCGTCCGAGCTGGACAGAGCCCAACTCGCCGAACAGCATAGCCTCTCCGAACGGTGCGCCAGATCGGCAGCACGTTGCAGTCCGGAGTCACTTGCCAGAGCAGTCATGTACCCTCCTAGACACGCCGAGGTGGAAGCCGTGCCATCTTCGAAAGGCGATCAAACTTCGAGATGCACTTCTCAAGAGTTGCCATCGTAGTTGCTTCCCCCTGAATTCGCCGCTTGGTCGGGTCCGGATGGCACAGTCCCAGCACAGTCGTCAAGCCAGCAACTAGGTGTTCAGGTACACTGCTCGTCGCGATGCGAAGAACTTCTCCGAACGCCGCGGACAGGAACGGTAACACCTCAGAATAGGAACCGGTAAATCGATTCGGACGCAATTCGAACTTCAAGCGCTTCTCAGTCAGGAGCCTGATGTTGGAAGACGTGATCAAGTAGGCACATACGCCCCCAAGCATGAACAGGTCCGCACGAAACCTCGCATCCCATGAGTTTATCAACTCTCCGTACCAGTATTCAAATGGGGCATAGGTCCCATCTCCAGCGAAATCAATTCTGAATACACTGACGGAATTGACTCGCAAATTACCGCCCAAATCACCAATCTTGGCTCGGTCTCCAAAACACAACAAGTTTGAGGGTTTGACATCCTGATGAGCGTTCGCCTCTTGTGCAGTTGCTTTAGTCCGGTCGCAGCATCCCCGAAGGACTGCAAAACTCAGCTCAGTCCATCCAGTTCGTGTCGGTGGCCACCCGTCGGATATCACCTCGAGCCATCTCGAAGACCAAGAACGGCACCATTGTCAGCGGTTGCCCTGCTCGGCGTACACAACCCCATGGTCCACTGCGCTGAGGACCCTAGTCGCGCGCTGTTCTCTACCTGATGCTAATCTTGCGTTCATAATGATACCTGTTGGTAGCCTCTCGGAGCCGATCCATTGGATCGCTACCTTCGCAATCCTCATAATGAGCGCAAGATCGAGCGCCTTTAGAAAGTGAGCCCTGCCCTGCTCGTCCTCAACGTGGTAGCCAAAGGAGAAGTGCGACCCGGTCGCGGTCGCGTCCGGCACAAATGGCCGAATGATCCTCCACTAGTTCCCGCTCCCTGAATTGTCCGGGATGGAAACAGCGACTCGTCAGCGAGCATCGCCGAGTAGCTTCGTGCCCTGCCTCCCTGCTCCAGCTCCAGCACGACTATCACCGCTCATTGCCGACTTGTCCAGTGGGGCGAGCAGACGTTGTCGAACTAGTCCCGCTCGGCGGGGAACCCTGGAAGCAATTTCGAAGTGCTGCATCGTAAACATCCGTACACTGCAAGGCGACCGAGACGGAGTTCAGCTGTTGTTCACCCACCGAGACGACCCCACCCGCACTGCGACCATCGACCGTGCAGTCCCCCGACCCCGCCGTGGTGCTCGTGGCCTACACCGATTCCAAAGGGCGGCACGCAAAAAGACGTTCAAGAACGCGCTCTTGTACCGCGCCCACGACGCCGCGCTGCGGCGTTCTTGCTCAACCAGGAGGGCTTCGTCGTTCGCGGGCCGCAACCCAGGGGGCTGCGGTGGATGACGAAGATCTGCAGCCCTACCGGGGGATGATCGGGCACGCGGTGGGTCCCCGGGTCGGGGAGGTGGTCTGGGTGGCGGACGCCATCGACCACGCGCACCGCATCGCGCCGGACTCGCTGGCGGAGGTGGAGCTGGCGCTGGACTCGGGGAACACGAGCCCGGGCTGCGGCGGCGGCGACGGCCGGGGCGCAGGGTTCGTGCTCATGCTGTCGTGGCAGCGGCGGCCCGAGGGGGCTGGTGCGCCTGCCACCGGCTCGTCCGCCTGGCGCCCGATGGGCATGACGCCGGCCTCTGGGCCCACGTCGCCAGCGGCAGCGCGCTGGCGTCGCTGGAGGCGGACGCCGCCGGGCGAGGTGCTGGGGCCGTGCTCCGAGGGGCAGCGCTCTACGGGCCGGATGGCCAGGTGGTGCAACTGGGCCCTGGAGCCCACGGCCGAGGGCGGCAACCCGCAGGGCGCGCTGAGCCGCAGCGGCGAGAGTGGGTGGTGTTCATCACGGGCGCGACGTGCCAGCGCGTCCCTGCCGTCGGGGCGGGCGGACGCCTTCGACGCCGACATCCGCCAGCTCTCCCGCGTGCAGGTGGCCGACGACGGCACGCCCTTCGTCGCGGCGCGCGTCGGCATCCCCTACGGCCTGTTCGCCCTGGGGGACGGCCCGCCGCGGAGGCTCACCGAGGCCCTGGGCGCCGAGGTCAGCCACGATGGCCGCTGGGTCATCGAGACGCTCGTCAACCAGGTGAGGCTGCGCGACGTCCGACAACGCGACGGGATTCGACCTGGCGCCGGTCGTGCGCGAGGACACTTTCCCGGTGCTGGGCGCGGCGAAGACCGGCCACACGCGCTTCGGGCGGCCCGGGCGGGCCGTCGTGATGACCGACGCGTACACGCTGGCGGAGATCGATCTGGACCAGCTCGACCCGGCCTGACGGGACAGTCACGCAAGGCCGGAAAGTGCTTTGCGAACAAGCACCTGACCGCTACCGGCTGTGGAGGCTGAGGACGAGGTGCTGGCCGGTCCAGACCGCCCAGGCCGCATGCCGGGCCCCGATCCATGCTCTCCGGGTCGAGCGCCATTCCCGCCGGGCTCGGGCCCACGTCGGCGGGCAGCGGCGCCTGTCAGGAACGCGGGATGAACCGCGGGGGGCGGTGGGGCCGGCATGAGCGGCGGCAGCGAGGGCGCGATGCGCTCCCACTCGGCCGGCGTGAGGGCACGCCTGCACCAGCAGCTCGGTGTCGGTCGGCCCGGGTGCACGGCTGGGCTGCCCCTTGATCCGCAGGCGCCAGTGGACGGTCGTGAGGCCGGGCGGCAGCGGTACGCGCATGCGCTGGAGGCGGTCGAGGTCCTGGCCGGTGATCATGGTCAGCTCCGGGGTCAGAGGGCGAGCCACAGGCCGCCAGCCACAGTGCGAAGGCAAGCGCACGGTTCATCGGGCGGCCGGCCGACCCCGGCTGTCAGCCGGCAAGCGGGTGCGGCCACCAGCGGGCAGGTCCTCGGCCGAGAGCGTCACTTGTTCCCCACAGGCGCGAGGCCCTCTTCGAAGCTGAAGTCATTCGTCAAGGTTGCCTCGTTGATGTACTCATGGGCCAGCGGTGATCTCGAAGACTCCGTTCGCCGAGTCTGGCGTACGGTGGCGATGTCCATCGCCCCAGGGTTGAAGTTGTACATGTCTTCCATGTGGAGCGTAAAGACGATCTCGAACGTGCGACCTCGAATGGGATCCTGGGCGGCCCTTCGGGCACGCCGGCCGGCAGGTCGACGATGGGTCGGAACTCATGCATGTGAACGGTCACGTCCATCTCCAGCCAGATCGAGTGCGCGCCGATGGCCTTCTGCCAGTTTTCGGTCGCGGGGTAGGGATAGCGACCATCGTTGCCCACGCCGATCGTCGGTGTTCGCATACGAAATGACTGGGTGCCGACCTGGAAGGCTTGCCCCTGGATCATCTGGTCGTGGCGCTGGACGGCGGCGTGCCGTGCGTCTTCCAGGACGGACTGCAACACACGTTGCCCACTGCTATCGCCGTCGATGAAGCGCTGATAGTCGATGGTACGGCGTTCGCCACCACCGAAGATGAAGTGGCGGTAGGCTGACGTGGCGTCGATGAGGTCGGGCCGGGCTCGGCGCCCTCCAGCTTCACAGCCAGGCCGCCAGCGAGGCGCGATCACGCCAGGTGGGCGCTCGACGGAGGAGTCGCGTCGACTCGCCGGCGTGGCCAGCGCAGGCAGCGCCATGAAGTGTTCGCGCCGGCAATGCAGGCACGGTCGTCGACCGATGAAACCCGGCGCAGACGAAGGCAGACGCGTCAACGCTGCCGCATCGGCGCACCTGAGCGTTGAACTCGTAACCGCCGTTGCTTCGCGGACGATGCTGGAGCGATCGTCAGCAACGCCACCAGAAAGTTCGCCGGCTGCTGGCTGACATCTGCACTGTCTTCCGGCGGACGGCCACGCGCCGTGGTCGTCGGCTTACCCTGCTGCTCCAGAACTGGTTTGCTGCCACTCGTCGACATTGTGCCCACTACGACCTGCCACGCCTGGCTTCATAGGGCATCCCGCTAAGCAGACTTCAATGAACAACCTGGCTGAACGCAGGCGGACCTTTATCGGGACTGGCGGCCGGATTGGACGCCGTACGGCGATGTCGCCCTCGACGCAGGCCGCTCGGGGTGGCGAAGATCAGCCGCACGCCCTGGTACGGGCACGTCACCACCGTGGCGCCCTCGTTGGAGCTTGACCTGGCAGGTGTTGTAGGCCAGGCGGCCCAGGACGTCGGGCTGGCGCACGTCCCGGGTGAGCACGCGGGTGCCCACGCAGTAGGTCTGGCCGGCCTCGATGACGAGCTTGCTGCCCGCCTCGCCCGGGACGAGGTAGCCGGCGCAGGTGGGGGCGTCGTCGACGAGGTTCGGGCCGGTGACGTGGATGCTCAGGCCGCCCAGGTGCTGGCCGGCGATGGCGCCCGACGCGCACTGGATGACGTTGCCCCCGATGTTCATCTGGAGGGGTCCGCAGGTGCCGAGGTGGCGGGCGAGGTCTTCAGGGCTCTTCGGCGTCACCACCTGGCCCTTCACGGTGACGCTGGGCTGATCCGGCGTGAGGTTCAGGGAGACGCTGGCCACCTTGCCGCCGACGAGGTGCACGTCGTAGGGGCCCACCTTCAAGCTCCCCTCCCCCAAGGAGCTGCAGGGGCAGCCCGGTGGCGGCCAGGGCGGGCTGATCCATGCCGAGGGTGATGGGTCCCAGGCGGACGCCGGGCTCGACGACGGGGGGCGGAGTGACGGCGGGGGCAGCGAGGGTCAGGGCGAGCAGCAGCATCGGGATCTCCAGGCAGGGTGCGGGGGCCTTCTACGGCCGGGGTGGCGCTCCGATCCGCTCGGGCGCAGTTGCGTCCAGGCGGCGGTCGTGGCACGCCTCTCATCCTTGCCTGGAGGTGAGCATGCCCTGCGCCCGGCCCGAGGCCGTCTAGATGCCCAACCCCATGATTTTGCTGGCTCCCTTGCCCGCCATGGTGGTCGGCGCGCAGGCAGGCAGCGGCCAGGGCGTGCCCTGGGAGGCCTGGCTGCCGAACCTGGCGGGGCTGGCCGTGGGAGCGCTGCTCGTGGGGCCGCTCGGCCGGCCACGTCTGGTGGCGTGGCTGCCGGTGCTCGCCGCGGCTGGCATCGCGCTGACGCTGGTCTGTCCAGCCTGGGAGGGGGTGACGCGCTGGCTGCCGATCGGGTCGCTCCGGCTGCACCTGTCTTCCATCCTGGCGCCGCTGCTGCTGCTGGGGCTGAGCCGCCCCGGCCCGGCGGGACCGTTGCTGGCGCTCATCGCCCAGGGGGCCCACCTGGCCCAGCCGGATGCTGCCCAGGCGTCGGCGCTGGCCCTGGGCGCCATCCCGCTGGTGGCCAGTCGTCCCGGCGGGCTGCCCCTCGGCGCGGCGCTCATCGGCATGGGTGGGGCGACGTGGTGGCGCGGCGATGCGGTGCCGGCGGTGCCCCCTGTGGAGGGCATCCTGGGGATGATCGGCGCCCAGGGGACGCCGGGCGTGGCCGCCGCAGCGGTCGCCGGAGGTCTGCTGCTGCTCCCGTTCGTCACCCAGCGGGGCCGGGGTCGCTTGCAGGCGCTGGCTCCGCTGCTCTACATGGCCGGGGCCGCGTCGGCCTCGGGGGCGGCAAGCTTCCCGGTGCCCGTCTTCGGCGCGGGCGCCGGGCCCGTCATCGGCTGGTACACGCTGCTGGCGGCTGCTTCGCCCCCCTCGGCACCTCGGCGCAAGCGGGGCTGACCGGTCGCGGCCAAGGGCGTACATGGCTGAAATCAGACTGGAATCCGGCGCTCAGGGGGAGTGGCACCGCCCGTCGTTGCAGATGCGGTCGCCCTTGCAGTCGTCGTCCGCCTGGCACTCCGGCGCTCGAAGCCGCGCCACCGGGGGCGGATCGCCGAAGGGGCCTTCGTCGAGCCGCTGGCCGAGGCGGCTCTCGACGGCCACACACTCCTCGGCCCACCCGAAGCCCGTCACCGCCGAGGCGGTGTGCAGGCCGGCGAAGAGCAGGTTGCCGACGACCTCGCCTGCCGCGTCGGGGCGCTGCAACCCGGCGACGGCACCCACCACGCTGAGGGCCGCGAAGGCGGCGTCGACCCCGCCCAGCCACCCCTGAGCACTCCCCGGCCGATAGCTGCGCTCGTCGCCCGCCGCGGGCGGCGGCGTCATGAACGTCCAGGCGCAACCCGACAGCATCGTCCCCGCCACCAGCACCCCGAGCCGAAGCGCCACACTCCGCGTCATCTCTCTCTCCTGGTCTCGCCCCGGATCGGCCGGGGTACGCCCCGTGATTCCGAGGACGGGCGCCGGTTCTTCTGGATGCGGGCGGGGTACCCGTCGATTTCTGGTGGGGCCGCTTGCACCCCCTCGTCGCGGCGTGGCACTGCAACGGGTGCACACGACCGGAGGTGACCGTGCCGAGCCCGCGCGTCGAGATCGAGTACTGCCCCCGCTGCCGCTGGCTGACGCGGGCGGCGTGGTATGCCCAGGAGCTGCTGGGGACGTTCGAAGACGGGCTGGGCGAGGTGGCCCTCGTGCCCGCGGGACCGGGCGTCTTCCGCATCCTGCTCGACGGCGAGGTGCTGGTGGACCGGGCCGACGAGGGCTTCCCCGAGGCCAAGATCGTCAAGCAGCGGGTGCGGGATCGCATCGCGCCTGCCCGCGACCTGGGCCACGCCGACCGGAAGGATGGGTAATGTTCGACCACATCTCTCTGGGCGTTCGAGATCTGGCGCGGGCTGCTGCGTTCTACGACGCGGCGCTGGGAGCGCTGGGGCATGTGCGGCTCTTCGAGAACCCGCGCTGCGTCGCGTACGGCCCGCCCGGCTTCACAGGCGAATTTCCCTTTGCGATCATCGCCTTCGGGGATGACTGGTGCCCGGTGGGGCCCGGGTGCCACTTCGCGTTTCGGGCCCCGACCCGGGCCGCTGTGGCCGGGTTTCACGCGGCGGCCCTGGCCCACGGAGGCACGGACGATGGCCCGCCAGGGGTGCGGATGCACTACAACCCCGGCTACTACGCGGCGTTCGTGATCGATCCCGACGGGCACCGGCTCGAGGCGGTGCGGCACGGACTGGAAGAGGACTGACGGGGCCCGGCCCCGGGATCACGGGAGCGCAGATGTTCCAGCAGCCCATGCTCTTCGTGGCCACCACCCGCCCCGAGGCGGCCCTGGCCTTCTACCGAGACCAGCTCGGCTTCACCTTGCAGGCAGACACCCCCTTCGCGGCGGTGCTCGACGCGGACGGCTTCGCGCTGCGTCTGCAGAAGGTGCCACACCACACACCCCCGCAACACACGGTGCTGGGCTGGCAGGTGGCCTCCATCGAGGCGACCATGGCGACCCTCGCGTCCCGTGGGGTGCCGTTCCTGACCTTCCCCGGGCTGGGCCAGAACGCGCAGGGCGTGTGGACGACGCCCGACGGCGCGCGGGTGTGCTGGTTCGCGGATCCCGACGGGAACACACTCTCGCTCACCGAGCTGGCAGCGGTGTGACCGGTCGGTCGAGGGGTGAGAGGTCGCCCGGCTCGGCTCAGAACCGGAACCCGGGGACGACCGACGACAGGGAGAGGGTCAGGCCGACGGCGGCCGCGCTGCCCCGGGTCCAGATGGCGTAGGCGCCGAGCTGCAGCGAGCCGGTGTCCAGCAGTCCCGGGTAGATGTTCAGGCCGAAGTGCTTGCCCTCGATCCCGATGTCCAGCGTCGAGAGCAGCGAGCCCTGGCGATCCCAGTAGATGCGCAGCGAGGCCTGCTCGTACTCCTCCGGCTCGCGCTCGGTCGCCACGAACTCCTCCTTGCCATGGTCGAAGTAGAAGACCGGCTGGCGCACGGGGCGCTCGTAGTCCCGGGGCGGGAGGCCCCCGCCTCCGAGGATCAGGCCCCAGGTGATGTACTCGTCCGTCCGGATCGGGGTCGAGACGCCGAGGCCCACCGCAGCGACACCGAACACGGACGCGAGCTTCCACCGGGTCCAGTCGCCGAGCGTCGTCCGAAGGATGTAGTCCTCGCCGTGGTTGAAGAGCAGCCCGTCGCCCACATCGACCACGGGCTGGCCTGGCCAGTAGTAGAGCTGGACCGAGTCGGTGGCGAAGTAGCCTGCGAAGCTGTCAAAGCAGAAGGCGATGATGCCCGCCGCGTTGAAGACGAAGTCGGCGGTCGAGTCGGCGGCCACCACCGTCTGGGACTCGACCAGCTCGTTGGCCTGCTGGGAGATGACCATCGTCGCGATCGCCGCCGCGCGCGCCCAGCCGTGGGTCAAGCCCTCGGCCTCGTAGTACTCCTCGAGCTTGCGGGTCAGCATCCCCTCGCCGAGGAAGTGCAGGAAGTAGTTCGGGAGGGCCGCACCCGAGAGGATCGGGACGAACTCCACCAGGCCCCAGGCCCCGACATAGCCGTAGCCGTCACGAATCGATCGCAACGGGTGGAAGTAGGCGTCACCGAGCTGGGAGAAGCCGTCCCGGAGGTCGATGTCGCCGAGGCGTCCACTCGCGTTGAGCCGCCCCACCACCCCGAGGCCCACGTTGGTGAAGACGTTGACCGGCCCGAACTGCGACTCCGAGCCGTAGTCGAGCCCACGGTAGAAGAACGGGCCTGGCGGCGCGGCGGGCTGCCAGGCCTCAGCCGGGCGGGCCGGCAGGGCAACGCACGCTGCCAGGAGCGCGGGGATCAAGGCACGGGCGGCGAGCCACGCCGGGAGGTGGGTGGTCGTTTGCAGCAAGATCGGCCTCCGAGATCCGCGGTGGAGGCGCCCATCAGCAACGAGCGTGCCCGGATTCGGCTGTGCGTTCAGGGACTTGGGGCCGACCCGCCGTTCCCTCCCGGCACACCTGTGCCCTCTCGGCACGCAGGTACCGTGGCGGCCCGTCGAGGCCTGGTCAGCCCTCCGGCCGCGGCCGCGTCGTGCGGTACTCGATGGCGTCTTCGTAGTCCCGGCCCTGGAAGATGCGCTGGACGAAGACGCCGGGGAGGTGGATGTCCTCGCCGGCGAGCTCGCCGAGGGGGACGAGGTGGTCGACCTCGACGACGGCGACACGGGCGGCCATGGCCATCTGGGGGCTGAAGTTGCGGGCGGTGCCCTTGAAGCGGAGGTTGCCGAAGGGGTCGCCGTACTCGGCGCGGATGATGGCGAAGTCGGCCTTGAGGGGCGCCTCGAGGATGTAGGTGCGGCCGTCGATGACGCGGGTCTCCTTGCCCTCGGCGACGACGGTGCCGACGCCGGTGGGGGTGTAGAAGCCGCCGAGGCCGACGCCGCCGGCGCGGATGCGCTCGGCGAGGGTGCCCTGGGGGCAGAGCTCGACGTCGACCTCGCCGGCGAGCATCTGGGCCTGGAGGTCGGGGTTGCCGCCGATGAAGCTGCCGATGACCTTCGCGACCTTGCGCTGCTGGAGCAGGATGGCCAGGCCCTTGCCGGCGTTGCCGCAGTTGTTGCTGATGATGGTCAGCCGGCGGGCCTCGCGGCGGGCGAGCTCGGCGATGCAGTTCTCGGCGTTGCCGCACAGGCCGAAGCCACCCGACATGATGACCGCGCCGTCGAAGATGTCGTGCAGGGCCGCGGTGGCGTCGGGAAAGACCTTGGATTTCGGTTGCTTGCTCATTCGGCGGCCTCGGAGAGGGCGGCGTCGATGCGGGCGAGGCCGTCCTGGAGCTGCGTCTCGGTGATGCAGAGCGGCGGGGTGACCATGAGGGTGTTGCCCCGCACGAGGGCGTGGACGTGGCGCTTCTTGAGGCCCGCCTTGAGGCGCGCGAGGGGGCTGCCGGGCGCCGGGTTCTGGGCGTAGCCGACGAGGGGCGCGCGGGTGTCGCGGTCGGCGACGAGCTCGAGCGTGCCGAGCAGGCCCAGGTGGCGGGCGTCGCCGATGAGCGGGTGGCGGGCCTTCAGGGTGGCGAAGCCCTCGCCCAGCACGTCGCCCATGGCGGCGGCGTGGGCGATGAGGCCCTGGTCCTGGTAGACGCCGATGGCGGCGACGGCGGCGGCGCAGCTCACCGGGTGGGCGTAGCTGGTCAGGCCGCACCAGAGGGTGGCGTCGTCGAAGTGCCGCGCGAGGTGCGGGCGCATACCCACGGCGCCCAGGGGGGCGTAGCCGCCCGTGATGCCCTTGGCCATGGTGATGAGGTCGGGCACGACGCCCCAGTGGTCCACGGCGAACCACTTGCCGGTGCGGCCGAAGCCGGTGAAGACCTCGTCCGCCACGAGCAGGATGCCGTGGCGGTCGCAGATCTCGCGGATCCGGGGCCAGTACCCGGGGGGCGGGATGAAGCCGCCGTTGGCGCCGGTGACGCCCTCCATGAAGACGGCGGCGATGTTCTCGGGGCCCTCCATCTCGATGACGTGCTCGAGGTGGCTGGCGCAGCGCAGGCCGCAGGCGGGGTGCTCCAGGCCGAAGGGGCAGCGGTAGCAGTAGGGATCCTCGGTGCGCGCGACGCCCCAGAGGCCGGGCTCGGCGGGCCAGCGGCGCCAGTCGCCCGTGAGCGAGAGGGCCCCCATGGAGGCGCCGTGGTAGCTGCGGCGGCGCGCGACGACCTTCTGGCGGCCGGTGATCATCCGGGCGATTTTGTAAGCGTTTTCAACGGCTTCCGCGCCGGAGAGGCAGAGAAAGAAGGCGTCGATGTCGCCCGGCGTGATGTCGGTGAGCAGCTCGCCCAGGCGGGCCTTGGCCTCGAAGACGGCGGCCGGGTGGGCCACCGCGAGGGTGCTGGCCTGCTGCTGGATGGCCTCGATGATGGCCTGCTGGCCGTGGCCCGCGTTGGCGTTGAAGACCTGGCTCTCGAAGTCGAGCCAGGCGTTGCCGTGGTCGTCGTAGAAGACGGCGCCGTCCCCGGAGGCGATGTGCACGGGGCTCGCCGCAGCCTGCGGCGTCCAGGTGGAGAGGACGTGCCGACGCTGGCGCGCCTCGAGGGTGTCCTCAGCCATGGGCGAGGGCCTCCTTGAGGGCGTGGCCGAAGCGGGTCAGCTCGTCCTCGGTGACCGTCAGGGGCGGCGCGATGAGGAGGGTGTCGCCGTGGCGGCGGACGCGGACGCGGGCCCAGGCCAGGCGGGCGTGGACCATGGCCGCGTGACCCGGCAGGTGGATGGCCCGGTAGAGGCCCATGCCCGCGGCGTCCCCCACCCCGGCGTCGGCCAGGATCTGCTGGAGCTGGGCGGCCCGGGCGGCGATGGGGGCCGGCTCCAGCAGCGGGAGCTGCCGCAGCAGGCGCACGGCCGAGAGCTCGTCGCCATCCCAGGTGCTGATGAAGGTCAGGGGCTTGTCCACATAGGCCACGTCGCTGGCGAAGACGTGGCCGATCTGGCCGCCGGCCCACCAGAGCACCAGATCGGCGTCGCCGGCGACCGTGTCGACCCACCAGAACCGCCGACCGTTGCGCCCCATGGCCGTCGTCTGCTCGGCCACCACCAGGGGGATGCCCGTCTCGGCGCGGAAGGCGACCAGATCCGTCCAGGCCTTCGCGCTGAGCACACGGCCGGTGAGGGCCTGCACGGACTCGACGAAGATGCCGACGATGCCGTCGGCGCCGTGGATCTCGACCAGGTCCCAGAGGGCCGAGATCGTGTCGCCCTCGCTGGGGTGGACCACCGTCGGCCAGCCGAAGAAGCCCGTGGCGGGGTGGTCGCCACCGTCCCCGCTGAGCGACCGCGAGACGGCCGTGACCGTGCCGAGCTGCCCGCCCTCCAGGCCCACCGCCAGGCGGCCGGCCCGGCGGTTGTGCTTCAGCACGCGGAAGGCCTTGTCGACCATCTCGTCGGGGCTGCTGGTGAAGTACAGGTGCTTGTTGCCCTCGGGGGCGATGTGGCGCAAGTACTCGCCGTAGCGAGCGAATCCAGGCGTGATGAAGTTGCTGATGGTCAGCTTCGTGAGGGCCGGCTCGTCGAAGACGCCCAGGTCGCGCGCGCGGACGAGCGCGGGGTGGGCCAGGCCGGTGGGCAGGGCGATGCCGTCCCCGAACTCCAGGTGCTCGCTGATCTCGACGGGCGCCGAGAAGGCGCGGCGGTCGTGGCGGCGCAGGGGCAGGCGGTAGTACCGCGTCATGCCGTCCTCGCTGCCGTACTGGCCGCTGTACCGCCCGACGACGTAGGCGCCGTAGCGCTGGTTGAGGCGCCACATCTTCTCGGCCCCGCCGATGCGGTTGCGGCCGGTGATGAAGGCGTAGCGCGGGCTGCCATCGCGGCGCTTCATGCGCAGGGCGGCCTGGATGGCGGCGACGCGCAGGCGCTCGCCGAGGCCCCGCCCGCGGGCGCGGGTGGCCACGGTGGTGTCGGCGCCGTACAGGGTGTTGCCGGCCCCGCGGTGGACGTCCTGGCGGGGCCCGTCCAGGTCGGGCCAGAGCTCCAGGGGGGCGCCGATGGCCATGCCCACCAGGCCCTGCTCGTCCTCGGCCACGAAGCCGATGTACCCGTCGGCCTGGATGAGGCCGCGGAAGTAGCCCAGGGAGTCGCGGCGCGCGGGCTCGTAGGCCTCGGCCTGCAGCGCGTCGATGGCGGGCGCCAGGGCGTCGAAGAGCTCCAGCGTGAGCGGCCGGATGCGCGTCGCGATGCGATCGGCGGCGTAGCGATCGAGGGTGACGCCCACGTGCAGGAAGAACCGCTCGGGGTCGAAGCCGGCCAGGGCCGCGCGGACGGTGGCCGCCGAGGCCTCCTCCTTGAGGCCCAGCAGATCCGCGGCACGCATGCGCTCCATCGCGCCCAGGGGGCCCTGGTGGCGCAGGGCCCGATCCGCGGTCGTCGAGGTGGGATCCGCCAGGATGGCCTCGGCCGTGAGGACGGGCGGGGCGACCGGGCGGACGGGCCGTGGCGCGACCCAGGCGCGCGGCTCGCACGCCGCGATGCGCGCGAGGAGATCGGGCCCCTCCCCGCCGGCTTCGTCGACCAGGGCCGCGAGGGAGGCGTCGATGACCCCGAAGATGGCGTCCACCTCCTCGGGCCGCATGCCGCGGTTGAGGCGGTAGCGCAGGGTGCGCTCGCCCGCGATGTACACCATGTAGCCGCGGTAGAAACGCTGTCCGATCAAGTGGTTGGCCGACTTCGCGTCGGGCATGTCGAAGGCGAAGGCGTCCCCGAAGACGCGGGGCTTGCTGACGATGTGGCCCCACTTCGCCTCCAGCTCGACCAGGCGCTCATGGGCCCGGTCGGCGTGGGAGGCAGGCCCTGCAGCAGGTCGAGGTGGCAGATGCCGCGCACGACGCTGGCGGCGTGGGTCGTCGTCAGGGCCGGGTCGGCCCAGCGCGAACCACATAGCCCACCTGGGCGCGCTTGGCCCCCGTCACCAGGTCGGGGCCGTCGGGGAGGCCGTCGGCGTCGAGCAGGTGGAAGCGCTGGTGCCAGAAGACGTTCTCGCCGGACAGGCCGAAGCCGGACTGCACCTCGTCGAAGATCAGCGGCACCGCGTGGGCGCAGGTGAGGCCGCGCAGGCCGTGGAAGAACCGGCGCGTGGGGGCCTGATCGCCCCCTCGCACTGGTAGGGCTCGATGATGCAGGCGAGCACGTCGCCGGCGCGGATGGCCATCTCGAGGGCCTGGAGGGCCGCGATCTCGGCTTGCAGCAGCACGTCACCGCTGGTGTCCCAGGCGCGGCGCCCCACCGGATCAGCCACTCCCGCCGCCAGTCGGCGGGCATGTGCGGATCGGCGTAGGGATCATCCGCCACGGGCACCGGCAGGAACGTCGCCTCGTAGCCCGGGATCTGGTAGGGCACCCGCTTGACGGGGTTGTACGTGGCCCAGAGCGACAGCAGCGTGCGGCCGTGGAACGAGCCCTGGAAGGCGAGCACCCGGTGGCCGCCCGGGCCGTGGATCCGCGCGATGTGCAAGGCCTTTTCGTTGGCCTCGGCCCCGCCGTTCACGAAGATGACGTGCTCGAGGCCCGGGGAGCGACGGCGCGCAGGCGGTCGCGGAAGGACTCGAGGACGCCCTCGGCCTCGTGGGCGTCGGGGGGCGGCGCCGCCACGAGGAAGGGGTCGAAGCGACCCTCGTCCAGCGCCGCCTGGACGGCGTCGGGCCGAAAGCCCGCGGCCAGCGAGGCGATCTGAGAGGCGGCATCCACGATCTGCGGGGGTCGTCGTCGACGGACCGCATGAAGGGGCCCTGGCTGCGGGCGAGGTCCACCACCAGCTCCTTCTTCTCGCGGGGCACGAAGTCGTCGCCGTACAGGCGGGCCAGGTAGCCCGCCGAGCGGGGCAGCGAGCCGTCCCGCGGGATGTGGATGGCGCGCTCGGGGCGCTTGAGGAAGGCGGCGGGATCCTCGGCCAGCAGATCGCTCAGGAACCGCAGCAGGGCGTCTTCCCAGGCGTCGACGCTGCGTCGGCCCGACCGGTAGCCGATGGCGATGCCCGCCTCGTCGGCCGCGAGGCCGTACGGGAAGATCACGGCGCGGATGGTGTTGGGCGTCAGCTTGCTGCCCTGGAAGTGCACATGGGCGAGCTGGGCGAAGGGCAGTCGGACGCCCTCGGCGGTGGGCTCCAGGTGCAGCCCGAAGCGGGCAGCCACTTCCTCGAGGCGGTGCTGGGCGGCCAGGCTCTGCAGATCGTCAGGGGGCGGGGGCAGGTTCACCGGATGGTCTCCAGGAGGTCGTCGAGGGCCGCGTGGGGCGTCAGGCGCCCATGGGGCTCGGCCATGATGGCCACGGGATAGGTGCAGAGGCGCGGGGCCAGCGAGCCGGCCGGGGACCAGTTGCCGCTCATGCCGATGCCGCCGAAGGGCAGCAGGCCCGAGGCGCCGTTGGTGGAGCGGTTGTAGTTGATGACGCCGGCGCGGACGCGGTCGTAGAAGGCGTCGCGCAGCGCATCGCGGGCGGTGAAGAGGCTCGCGCTGAGGCCATAGGGGTTGCGGGCCGCCCGAGCGAAGGCGTCCTCGTCGTCCTCGGCGATCTCGAAGTCGAGGTGGGGGCCGAAGAGCTCCTCGCGCAGGAAGGCCTCGTCGCCCTGGACCTGGTAGAGGCTGGGCGTCACGAAGGCCCCGCCGGGCAGGGCCCGGCTCTCGACCACCGGGCGGGCGCCCTGGGCGCGGGCGTCGGCGAGCAGGGCCAGGAAGCGATCGCGGGCGGCCTGGGTCGCGAGCGGGCCGATGAGCGTGTCGCGGTCGAGGGGATCACCCGGCTTCGCGGCCTTGAAGGCCCGAGCCAGCCGGTCGAGCAGCTTCTCGGCGATGCCGCGGGTGGCGATGACGCGAGAGGTGGCGGTGCAGCGCTGGCCGGTCGAGAGCAGCGCCCCCAGCAGGATCTCGCGGACGGTCTGCTCGAGGTGGGCGTCGTCGAGGACCACGGCCGGGTTGCGGCCACCGAGCTCGAGGCTGACCTTCTTCCATGGCTGATCGAAGGTGGCCTCGCGGATGCGGCGGCCCGTGGCGTAGCTGCCCGTGAAGATGACGCCATCGACGCCAGGGTGGGCCGCCAGGGCCGCGCCCGTGGCGCCCAGGCCGTGGATCAGGTTGAAGACCCCGGGCGGCAGGCCGGCCGCGGCGAAGACCTCGGCATAGATCTGGCCGGAAAGTGGCGTGATCTCGGAGGGTTTCACCACGACGACGTTGCCGGTGAGCAGCGCCGGGATGATGTGGGTGTTCACCAGGTGCAC
Source organism: bacterium (assembly GCA_041389985.1). GTDB lineage: Bacteria > Myxococcota_A > Bradymonadia > UBA7976 > UBA1532 > JACKDP01. The sequence continues at coordinate 52,995 of JAWKQS010000019.1, read as the reverse complement.
GGGGAAGTTGAACGGGCCGATGACGGCCACGACGCCCAGCGGGTGGAAGCGCTGCTCGCCGGGGGCGCCGGGGGCGGCGTCGGGCAGCTCGTGCTTGAGCTGGGCGATGGTGGTGTGGATCTTGGCCGCCACCGAGCCGGCTTCGCCGCGCGACTCGGCGATGGGCTTGCCCATCTCGCGGGTGATGGCCTCGGCCATCGCGGGCTCGAAGGCCCGGGCGTGCTCGGCCACCCGCAGCAGGTGGGCCGCCCGCTCGGCGAGGCTCAGGCGGCCCCAGGCCCCGCCGCGCGGCGGGCGGCGGCCACGGCCACGTCCACGGCGCTCTCGTCGGCCAGGGCCGTCAGGATCTCGGCGCCGTCGCGGGCCGGATCCCTCGAGGTGAAGGGCACGCCGCCGGCGGCGGCACGAACGCGCCGTGGATGAAGTCACCACGGAACGCGACTGGATCGGGGCTGCTGGACACGGCGTGTTCAACCTGTCTTCGGGCCGCCGTTGAGGCGGCGCATCACCTTCTTCAGATCGTCCCAGACGGCCGCCTTGAGGCGCTGGCTGTCGGCGCCCTGGATCATGGCCTCGGGGTGGAACGTCGGCATCACGGGCACGCCCTCGAAGTCGTGCCAGACGCCGCGGCAGCGCTTGAAGGACTCGTCGCTGCCACAGAGCGCGCGGGTGGCGAAGTCGCCGAGCGCGACGATGACCTCGGGCCGGGCGACGACGAGCTGGCGCCGGACCGCGCGGCGGGCCGCCGGCGCGCTGGGCCGCTGGCCGTCGGGGCCGGCCAGGTAGCCGAAGAAGACCTGGCCGAGGCCCAGCTTGATGCCCTGGGCCATGCGCTCCACCAGCGCCCCGACCTCGGCCATCAGGGAGGGCGGGGCGTCGTCGGGGACGGGGCCGGCCACGAAGGCCACCCGCACGCCCGACCAGCCGAACACCAGCGCGGCCTCGGCGGGCCCCTCCAGCAGCGAGGGCGAGTCGATGAACGTCGTCTCGGCGGCGGCCTCGGGGACGCCCGCGATTTCTGCAGCGAAGTCGCGGGGTTGCGGGGGCAGACCCGGCACGCCGAGGCTGCGCTCCAGGACGGACTGCAGCTCGGGGACGTCGGGCACCTCGGGCGCGCCCAGGCGGGCGGCCAGGTGGGCCAGGCTGCGCGGGGCGGCGGCGGGCACCTCGCCGAGGCGGGGGGGCACGAAGTCGGCCGGGACCTCGACCTCTAGCTCGCCCGTCTCGATCAGCCACTCCAGGGAGCCGCGGGCGGCCGCCACCCAGGCGGCCAGCTCGGCGCCGACGGTGTGCTCGCCGCTCATGGCGTCGCCTCCAGCCGGGCCGCGATGAAGGCGACGATGCGCTCGGCTACGGCGGCCTTGGCCTGGAGCGGCAGGGCCTCCTCGCCGGTCGCGCTCACCAGCCAGACCTGGTTGGTCTCGACCTCGAAGCCGCTGCCGGGGGCGGTGACGTCGTTGGCGACGATGAGGTCGACGCCCTTGCGGGCCAGCTTGCCGCGGGCGGAGGCGATGGGATCGCCCGTCTCGGCGGCGAAGCCCACCAGGACGGGGCGGGCGGCCCCGGCGCGGGCGGCCCCCAGGCCGGCCAGGATGTCGGGCGTGCGGACGAACTCGACCACCTTGGTGGCGCCGCTCTTGTGCTCCTTGACGGCGGACTCGCTGGCCGGGCGCCAGTCGGCCACGGCGGCCGACATCACCACGGCGTCGGCCCCGGCGGCGTGGTGGCGCACGGCGGCGTCCATGTCGCGCGCGCCGACGACGGGCACCGCCTGGACCCCGGCGGGCGGCGCGATGGCCACGGGGCCGTGGACCAGCACGACGCGGGCGCCGGCCTGCCGGGCGGCCTCGGCGATGGCGAAGCCCATGCGGCCGCTGGACGGGTTGGACAGGAAGCGCACCGGATCGAGGTGCTCGCGGGTCGGCCCCGCCGAGATGACGACCGTCTTGCCGGCCAGGGGCGTGGCCCGCGGCGCGAGGGCCGCCGCGACCGCCCGCACGATGATCTCGGGCGGCGGCAGGCGCCCCGGCCCCACATGGCCGCACGCCAGTTCGCCACTGTCCGGTTCGATGATGTGCCAGCCAACCTCGCGCAATCGTTCAAGATTTCGAGAGACCGCGGGGTTTCGGTACATGAAGCTGTTCATCGCCGGCGCCGCGATCACGGGCACGTTGGCGGCGAGCAGGACGGTGGAGACCACGTCGTCGCCGATGCCGTTGGCCGCCTTGCCGAGCAGATTGGCCGTGGCCGGGGCCACCACCAGGGCGTCGCACTCCTGGGCGAACTCGATGTGGCCGATGGCCATCTCTTCGCCGGCGTCGAGGGTGCGGGTCAGGACGGGGGCGTGGGTGATGGCCTGGAACGTCAGCGGCCCCACGAAGGCCTGGGCGTTGGGCGTCATGGCCACCTGGACCCGGGCGCCGGCGCCCTGGAGGGCGCGGACCAGCTCGACGGCCTTGTAGGCGGCGATGCCCCCGCGACGCAGAGGTGGATGCGGCGTCCGGTCAACATGGCGCGGAGCATAGTCGAGGGGGCGCGGAAGATCGATGGGCGCGACGATCGATGGGCGCCTCAGGAGGGGCGCGCGGGCGTCTGGAAGCGCAGCAGGTAGAAGCAGGGGCTCGCCTGGCCGCTCTCGACGGCGGTGGCCCCCGCCGGCACCGCCTCCACGGGGGCGTGGGGGTGGCGGTCGTAGAACGTCACGGCGCGGAAGAGGGCGCGGCGCAGGGGGCCGGCGCGGAAGCCGGGGTCGAGCTGCTCGTCCACGACCACCACCGGGGTGCCGGGGCGGGCGACGCGGGCCATCTCGGCGAGGGCCCGGGCCGGATCGCCGAAGCCGCCCAGGCCGCCGACGTGGAAGACCCGATCGAAGACGCCGGTGGCGAAAGGCAGATCATGGGCGTCCGCCTGCACGACGGTGGGCAGCGGGGCGCCGCGCAGGCGACCGGGCAGGCGGCGCAGCATGCCCGCGCTGAGATCCATGCCCCAGTAGTCGAGGGTGACCCCGGCCGGGAGGGCGGCGTGGACCAGGCCGACGTTGGCGCCGCAGCCGATCCCCGTCTCCAGCACGCGGGCGGGCCGGTCGCGGGGCAGATCGCCGAGGGCCAGGGCCTCGATGATGGGGCGGCGGGTCTCGGCCTCGGACACCCCCTGGATGAGGGGCAGGAGCAGCCTCACGGCGGGATCGTGCAGGGCTGGCAGGCCGTCGTAGAACAGGCGCATCAGCCGGTCGCGGGGCCGGACCTCCGCCTCGCGGTAGAGCCGGGCGAGGCCGCCGCGGACGGGCCAGCGTGCGCCACAGGTGCGGCAGGCGAGCGCGGTCGAGCCCGGGTCGAGCCCCCCGCGGCAGGCGGGGCATGCCAGCAACCCCATGTGATCACGAGAGATTTTCCGAAATCGGCTCAATGGCCCAGCCCCATGGCCCGGTCGGCCTCCAGGTCGGCCTTGATGTCGGGCAGGGCGGCGCGGGCGCGGTCGAGGGCGCGCTGGTAGATCACGTCGCCGCGGTGGAAGTCGTACAGGTTGAAGCCCTCGATGTCGGGGTCGAAGACGTGGTCGGCCAGGGTGGCGCGGTCGCGGCCCGTCTGGGACATGAGCAGGAAGACGGAGCGGAGCAGGTCGTCGAGGCGGGCGGTCGTCGCGCTGCGCAGGCGGGAGCCCAGGTCGCGGCCGAGGACCGGGTCGCGGCCCACCGGGTGCCGGGGGATGATGTTGGAGGCGATGATGAAGTCGGCGCCGGCATCCCAGACCACCGAGGCGGGGACGTTGTTGATGATGCCGCCGTCCACGAGCCGGGCCACCCCGCGTCGCGTGGCGGGGAAGATGCCCGGGAACGAGCTCGACGCCCGGACGCCCTCGGCCAGCGTGCCGCGGGTGATGACCACCTCCTCGCCGCTCAGCACGTCCAGGGCCACGGGAAAGAACGGGATCTCGGTGGTGCCGAGGGTGCGCCCCTGGGTGAGGCGCCGGATCCAGAGGGTGAGCGGATCGAGGCTCAGGGTGCTCAGGCCCGAGAGCAGGCGCAGGGTGCCCCGCCGCGCCAGCAGCTCGCGGGCGAGGGGCAGGCCCCCGGCGGCATAGAGCGATCCGACCACCGCGCCGAAGGACACACCGGCCAGGTAGTCCACCGGCACGCCGCCCTCCTCCAGGGCCTCCAGCAAGGCCAGGTGCGCGAAGCCGAGGGCGCCGCCGCCGCCGAGGGCGACGCCCACCGTGCGGCCCGTCAGCACCCGGACGAGGCGCTGGGCCGCGCGGCCCATCGGGCGGCTGGGGTCGGTGAGGGCGCGGGCGTCGCCGGTGCGCCAGAACAGGCCCCCGGTCACGCGATCCTCGGGCACGCGCACGGCGTCGCGGTGGGTGGCGAGGGGCAGCTCCTGGCCCTCCTCGAGGCGCACGGCGTCGATGCGGAACCCCAGGTTGCCCAGGGCGAGGCCGGAGGAGGCGTCGCGGGCCCAGCGCAGGTGGATGAGGCTCTCGGCCGCCTCGACGAGGCCCGGCTCGGGCGAGCGGGCGTCGTCGGGGGAGACCACGAGGCACTCCCCCGCCCCCCCGATGGCGCTCAGGCCGCGCACCAGCTCGACGGCGCGCCCCCGATCCGCGGGCCACAGGACGGGCAGCCCCCCCGGAGGGTCGGCGAGGCGGTGGACGGGCACGCCGGCCACGACGTCGGGCACGGTCGCCGCGCCGAGGCGCTCCGCCGTGCGCGCGCCGGCCAGATCCACCAGCAGGACGCGGCGATCGGTGGCCAGGGCGTGGGCCACGCCATGGGCCAGGGTGGTGGTGCCGATGCCGGCGTGGCCGCTCCACACCACGACGACCATCGGCCCCCGCGACCGCGACCGGGCCTCCTGGGCGCGCAGATCCAGGCTGGCGAGCTGCTGGTACAGGCGCCGGTAGAGGGGCGGGTTGCGGGCGATGAGATCCATGAAGGCCCGGTCGCTCAGGCGCAGCAGCTCGCAGGCCTCGGCGGCCTCCACGTCCGCGGTGCGGGGCACGTCCAGCAGGACCGAGGCGTGGCCGAAGAGCCAGCCAGGGCCCTTGGTGGCGACGCGCTCCCGGCCGCCGCCCGCCGTGGGCGAGAAGACCGCCACCCGCCCCTTCACCAGGAGGAAGACGTCCCCGCCGCGGTCCCCCGCCTCGACGACCCGATCGCCGGCCGAATACCGAACGATCTCGCCGGATTGCATCATCCGCTCCAGCCCGTCGCGGCCCAGCGACCGCACCGGCTCGCGCAGCAGCAGGCTCAGCAGCTCGCTCTGGCGGTCGCGGAGGAGGATCAGGTCGTCGACGTAGCGGGCCAGCGCCGCGACGGACGCCAGGTGGTGGCGAAACCGCTCGCCGGGGATGCGCAGGGTGCGCATGGGGCTGCTGGCCACGACCCGGGCGTAGGTGGTCTGGCCCTGGCGCAGCGCCCGCTCGCCCAGCAGGTGCCCCGGGCCGACCCGGGCGATGACGCGCTCGGCGCCGTCGTCATCGCGGGTCACGGTGGCCTGGCCGGCCACGACGACGTCCACCGAGCGCCCGGCGCGGCCCGGCTCGATGAGGACGGCGCCGACCACGAAGTCCTGGAGGGTGGCGTCGGCCAGGATGGCCGCCTGATCGGCGGGGGCGAGCTTGCCCAGGAAGCTCGAGTCCAGCAGCCAGTCGAGGCCCTCGGCGTGGAGGGCGTCCAGGGTGATCACAGGGGCCCTCCGAGGGGTCGGCGCCAGCGGGATCGGGGCCGGCGGCTCCGCCCGAGGAGGCATCTTGCCAGCTTGTGACGCCGCGCGTCAGGCCTTCTGCGCACACCGGCCCACATGGGCCTCCCCGCCGGGACCGTCGCGCTTGCCCGCGCGGCACGGTCCTGGTAGCGTCCGGCCCCCCCGGTCGGCTGCGCGGAGGCGCGATGCGCGCGTTCCTGGTCCTTTCGCTGTCGCTCTGGGCGGTCCCTGCCGGGGCCGTCGGCGTCCTCGGCTTCGATCACGCCCGCCCCCTCGAGCCCGGGCGCATCGAGGCGGGTCTCGGCGTCGCCGCTGGGGATGAAGTCTTTGATTTTCAAGGGATTGGCCGCTTCGGTCTGCTGGCCGATCTAGAGGCCGGGGCCCGCGCGGCGGTGGCCGTGGTGGGCGGCGATCTGGATCAGACGGGCTTCGAGGTCGAGGGCAACGCCAAGTTCCGCTTCCTGCGCCAGCAAGACACCGGCGACGCGGTGGAGCTGGCGGTGATGGGCTCCGCGTCGCTCCTCAACACGAGCGATGTCTTCCTCTTCGGGGTCGATCCGGCCGCGGTCGCGTCCCACCACTTCCGCATCACGGACGATCGGGAGCTGTACCTGTCGGCCTCCCTGGGGCTGGCGGTCACGTTCATCGACACGGGGGGCACGGACACGGCGTTCGGCTTCCTGGGGTCGTTCGCCGCGGGCGTCGACATCATCCCGAAGGTGCAGTTCGCCCTGGAGGCGACGCTGCGCGACGACCTGAAGCGCTTCGGCGTCGCGGTCACCTATCTCTTCTGAAAGACTGCAGAATCTCGGCTGGACGGGAGTGGCCATGAAGCTCAACCGCAACGATGTCTGCCACTGCGGCAGCGGCAAGAAGTACAAGAAGTGCCACCTGGAGGAAGACGAGAGCCGCGTGCGCGAGCGCCGCAGCCTCGCCACCCTCGCCCAGTGGGTCGCGTTCCACGGGGCCGGCCTGCGCACCGCCGTGCGAGAGGCCGCCCGGCAGGACGAGGGCGTCGTCGGCGCGGTGGCGGCCCTGGGCGGCGACGATCCGCTGGGCACCCCCCTGGGCGAGCAGATCGGCCTCTTCGACGTGGTGGTGGGCGAGCGGCCCCTCATCGCGCAGGCCGAGAGCGCCGACGACCTCTCCGGCCAGCGGCAGGAGGCCCTGCGCACGGCGCTGGCCCAGAGCTGGCTGAGCCTGCACGAGGTCATCGAGTGCAAGCGCGGCAAGGGCGTGCGCCTGCGCGACCGCCTGCTGGAGCGCGACCGCTGGGTCGGCGATCCGCAGCTCGCGCTGGAGCTGGAGCCCATGGAGGTGGTCCTGGGTCGCGTCATCGCCTTCGACAAGCGCAATGTGCTCCTCGAAGGCTATGAGAAGGTCTGGTTCCGGGGCCGCAAGGCCGCCATCGCGGACCTGGCGGCGGCCCTGGCCGAGGCTGTGGCGGCCGATCCGGCGGCGGCGGTGAGCCCCGCCGACGGGGCCGATCAGGCCGTCGCGGCCCAGGTCGCGGCGCCGGTCGAGGTCGCGCCCGAGGAGGAGGCCGACCTGGACGCCGAGGGCGCGGAGGACGCCGAGGAGGCCGAGGGCGCCGACGACGCCGAGGCCGAGGAGGCCGCCGACCACACCCGCGCGGCCGCCGGCGAGGCCTCGCCCCTGGTGCAGACCGCCCGCGTGCGGTGGCTCAAGGCCAACGCCGTCGCCGTGGTCCAGCGGGCTCGGGCCGCCCGGCCGTGAGCGCGCCGCGGCGACCGCCGTCTCCCACCGAGATCGCCTTCGCCCAGGCCCAGGATCGGGCCCTGGCCCTCCCCGACCGCGCCCACGCCCTGCGGCCCGCGCCGCGGGAGCGCTTCGCGGCCTGGCGCACGACGCTGGAGCGCGCCCGCTCGGGCAGCGAGCTGCTCGACGCCTTCATCTCGCCCGCCGATGCGCCCCACCTCGTCCCGATGCTGCCCGTCGAGGATCTGCACCGGGCCATCCACCGCATCGGGCTCGAGGACGCCGTCGACATCCTCGCCATGGCCAGCGGCGAGCAGGTGCAGGGCCTCCTGGACACCGAGATCTGGGAGGGGGACGAGCTGTCCAGCGATCGCGCCGATCCCTGGCTGCAGGCGCTCATGGCGGCGGGACCCGACGTGCTGGGCCGGCGGCTCATCGATCTGGACGACGAGCTGCTCAACTGGCTGATGCGCCGGTCGGTCCAGGTCATCGTCGTCGAGGAGCCCGACGACTTCGATCCCCCCGATGTCGAGCATGTGCTGACCCCGGACGGACGCATCTGCATCTGCTTCCCCGATCCCGGCGAGCGCGATCTGCCCGTCAAGATCTTCATGGACTGGCTGATGCGGACGGCGCCCGTCTACTGCATCGACCTGCTCATCGGCTCTTCGGCGGCCCTCGACTCTTCGCTGCAGGAGGACGCGCTGCGCTGGCGCTCGGGGCGGCTGGCCGACCGGGGCTACGTCGACTTCTACGACGCCCTGGCCATCTACGCGCCTCCGCCGGCCGCGCCCGCCACGCCCGCGGCCACCGACGACGGCCCGGCGCCCCGCCACTGGCTGGCCAGTCTGGTGGATCCCGAGGCGCGTCTCGCCGCGGCGCTCGAGCGCGTGGCCCCGGACGCCGCCGAGCGGCTCATCGCCCAGCTCGGCTACGCCGCCAACATGGCCCTCTCGGCCGATCGGCGGGAGCCGTGGGACCTGGACGGGCAGGCCGAGACGCTCCAGCGGCTGCGGGCGGGGATCGTGCTCGGCCTCGACGCGCTCGGGGGCGCCGGCGCCGATCCCGCGGCCGACGCCGAGCTGCTGCTCCGGCTGGGGCCGTCCGTGGTCTTCCGCAACGGCTACGCCCGCATGCTGGCCGCCGCCGAGCCGCTCCGGCAGCGCAGCCTGCGACCGCGGCTGCGGCGGGGCGACGATCCGGTGGGGGCGTTCGACGTGCCGACCTGGCACGCCTGGGCGGCGGGCCTCTGCGGCCGCCACCCGGCCTGCGCCGACGGCAGCCCCATCGGGCCCGGCCAGTGGATCAAGGCGGCCGCCTGGGCACGGATGCTCGCCAGCCTGGCGCGGGTCGCCGGCGACGAGCGCCCTGCCGAGGTGGGGGTGGGCGCCTGGCTCGCGACGGGCCTCGCCCGCGCCGTGCTCGGCCTCGACGGCTTCGGCCCCCTGCCCCTCGACCGCTTCCCCGAGGCTCTGGCGGCCCTCTTCGCGGAGGGGCGCCTGCGCCCCGAGGCCCGGGCCCGGGCGGCGACGTGGTGGGCCGACGTCGGCGACGGCCAGGAGGAGACGCTGGCGTGCTTGCTGGTGGCCTTCACCGCGCAGGCGGCCAGCGTGGACCCCCGCCAGCTGGACCCCGCCAGGTGCCGCTGCTGCTGCCCGAGCTCTGATCGGCCGTCAGCCGGCCTGGATCTTCCCCGCCATCAGCCGCGCGACCGGGCGCGTCAACTCCATGTGATCAAAGAGGATCTTGAGCACCGCCGTCACCGGGGCGGCGAGGATCATGCCGGCGACGCCCCAGAGCATGCCCCAGAAGATCAAGGCCACGAGGATGGTGACGGGGTGCAGCTCCAGGCTCTCGCCGATGATGCGGGGCTCGAGCACGTTGCCGATGAGCACCTGCACGATGGTGGGCAGCGCCACCGCCAGCACCGCCGTCGCGGTCGACGCCTCGGGATCGAAGAGCACGATGGGCAGGGGCAGCAGCGTCGCCAGGATGGACCCGAGGCTGGGGATGAAGTTGAGGAAGAACGCGAACAGGCCGAAGACCACGGCCAGCTCGACGCCCAGCAGCATCAGGATCAGGCCGACGGCGACGCCGGTCGCCATGGACAGCCCGACCTTCACGACGATGTAGCGCTTCACCCGCCGCTCGATCTCGGCCACGACGCCCCCGCCGGTCGATGGGGCCGGCGTCCGGCCGACCAGCAGGTAGATCAGGAAGATGAGGACGAGGAAGCCGTTGGAGACGAGCCCGAGCAGCCCGTTCGCCAGGGAAGACGCCCACTTGCTCACCGGCAGCGACCGCAGGCTCTCGCCCATGGTGGCGGCGTCGGCCTGCAGCCCGAAGCGCTCCAGCCACCCCGCGAGGCGGCCGCTCAGCTCCTGCGCCCGGGCCGCATAGACCCCCTTGTTCTCGGCCAGGGATCGCACCGACAGCTCCACGAGCTCGGCGACCGCCAGGAGGCCCAGCACCGAGAAGAGGAGCGCCACGACGATGGCCACCCCCTTGCCCACCCGGCCCCGGGCCATGATCCAGTCGACGAGCGGCGCGAGGCCATACATCAGCAGGATGGCCAGCACGAGGGGGATCATGACCGGCTGGAGCCAGTGCAGCGCGAAGCCCACGGCCACCGCCGCCAGCAGGCTCGTGCTGATGGCCACGATGTGCAGCTTGCTCTTCACGTCATCCATGGGCGCTCCCGCTCCATCGTCGAAACAGCTGTTGATCCGCAGGGTTAGAAGCTACCACCGAAGCTCCCGCCCACGTACTCGGCGTCCGCGTCCTCGTCCAGAGGCCAGGCCCCCCAGACCGTGCCCTCGATGCGCTCGTCGAAGAGGCTGAAGTTCACCGTCAGGCCGACGGACGTCTTCACCTCGTCCAGGCGCAGCAGCGATCGCACGTCATCGGAGACCCGGGCCGCGTCGAAGAAGGGCGCGAGGGCGTTGCGCCGGCCGAACGGCAGCGGGATGCGGATCTCGGCCGTGCCGTCGACGGCGTGCAGCCCGCCCAGCAGGATGGTCTCACCCTCCTCGACGCCGGGGAACGTCACCCCGATGCTGCTCCCCTTGTAGCCGCGCGCCGAGGGGTAGAGGCGCTGGTGCCCCTGGAGGCTGCCATCGGCCGTGGCCGCGAAGACGCCCCGGTTGCGCGCGGTGATGCGCAGGACCCAGTGCTGCTGGCGCCGGGTCTGCCAGAGGGGCAGGTGCAGCCGCAGGCGGGTGGTGTCATCCAGCCAGCGCACCTGCTCGCCGGCGAGGTCGGTCCCGGCCCGCACGACGGTGCTGGCCTCCAGGCCGAGGAACTGGATGCGCTCGTCGTCGCGCCGGGTGAAGTCGAGCCGGCCGTCAAAGCCCACCGCGCCGGTGAGGGTGTCGCCATCGAGCACCAGCTTGCCGACCCCCGACGCCTTCTCCGATCGCGTCCACTCGAGCTGGCCGAAGAGCACGCCGCTCAGCGCGCCCTCCGCGGCCTTCAGGCCCAGGCCGCCGTCCAGGTTGATCCACTGCTCGTCGTAGGCGTCCGTCGTCGACGTCGTCCGCACCGCCGAGACCCGCGCCACCAGCAGGCGCGTCAGGAAGTCGTCGCGCCACTTCACGCCGAAGTTGGAGGTGTCGCCCAGCAGGTCCAGGCGCTGGCCACCGCCGCGGAAGGCGTGGCCGTGCTCGACGTCGCGCATGTCGCTGGGCAGGGCCGTGACGTCCATGTTGTAGAGCGTCAGCGTCCGGGAGCTCACATCCACCCGGAAGATCTTGCGCTCCTGCACCCGGAAGCGCAGGTGCACCCGGTCATCGGCGCTGCCGGGCAGGACCTCGACGTCCACCGTCTGGAAGAGCCCGCTGCGCCGCATGGCCTGGACGCTGGCGTCCACCGACGTCTGCCGGTACAGGTCCCCCTCGGCGATGGCCAGGAGCTGGCGCAGGATGGCCGGCCGCGTCACCAGGTTGCCGCCGAACCAGATGCGCTCGACCCGGGCGTCGGCGAGCTGCCGGATGTCGAACGTCACGGCCTGGATGCGCCGCCCGTCTGGCCGCAGCCAGGTGCGCGACTCCACCACGATGCGGGGATCCGGCACGCCGTTGTCCTTGAGGTAGTCCCGCAGGATGCCGCGGGAGGCCTCGACCTGGGTGGGACAGTACGGCTGCCCTTCCTGAGCGGGGAGCGTCTGGAGCAGGTAGCGGGGCACGAGCCGGCCCCCAACCTGGACGGGACCCGTGCGCACGAAGGCGCCCACGTCGGCCATGAAGCGCAGCGTCACAGGGCGATTGCCCTCGGCGTCCAGGGGCCCGACCAGCTCGGCCACCTGCACCGTCGCGCGGGGGAACCCCGCCTGGCAGAGCAGGTCCTGCACGCTGCGCTCGTCGCGCCGCACGCGGCTGGCCGAGGGCGGCAGGCCCGAGCGGGCCTCGGTGGCGCGCCCCGCCGGCCCCCGGAACCGCTTCGGAAGATCAGAAAAATCAACCGTTTCAATGAGATAGCGGGCCCCCGGGTGATCTGCCACTCCACCTCCACCAGGCGCCCGTCCTGGGTGAGCTTCACGGCGACGCTGGCCTCCCGGAAGCCCTGGTCCTGGTACCAGCGGTGGATCGCGTGCCGGTCGACGCCCAGCAGGTAGGGGTGGTGGCGGCGCCCCGCCTGGCTCTCCAGGCCCTCGTCGGCGTCGATGCGGCGCCAGAGCCGCCAGGCTGCCTCCGCCTCGAGGCGGCGGCCGTCGATGGTGAAGGCCACGCTCCCGACCCGGCGGCGGGCCGGATCGTGCTGGACCGCGACCCGGACGCGCGGCTCGCGGCCGGCGGGCAGGTCGGTGACGATGAGGTCGAGGGTGCCCACCTCAGCGACCTCCTCGGCGCGGCGCAGCCACGCGACCAGGTGGCGCTCGTCGGCCCGCTCGCCCAGCAGCTCGTCGATGAGGGTGCCCAGGGCATCGGGCCCGGTGCCCACCAGGAGGGCCTCGGCCACGCGCGGCACGCTCGGGGGGGCCGCCGCCCAGGGGGAGGCCACGACGCCCATGAAGGTCAGGAGTCCCGCCAGGATGCCGGGCAGCGGGCGGTACATGGACAGGGCGTGCTCCTCCTCGACCGGGGGCCGTGCTGGCCGAGAGCCTGCCACGAACCCGGCTGCGGGCGCGAGACCCCGGCGGGTCGGCGGCCGGCCAACGCGGCGTCGCCGGATAAAATTCCGCCGCGCCCTGAATGGGATGCGATGAGGCTCGTCACGCGCGCCGAACCTCGCCAGGATGTTGGAACCTCCCCCGCTGGGCATGGTGCCGCGGACGGAAGGACAGACCACGCCAGGCGACCCAGGTCACCACTTCGGTCTCGGAGGCGTTCATGTACCGCAGACTCCCGTCGCTCCTTCCCCTCCTGCTCGTCACCGGCTGCGGCCTGACGGAAGACCTCGCCTCCATCGACGGCGTCATTCGCGATCCCCAGGGGCGGCCCATCTCCGGCGCGATCGTGCGGGTCTACCCGTTCTCCCGCAACCTCGAGTACTTCAGCAGCGAGCGCACCGAGGGCAACCGCCTGGACGCCAACAACTACCGCGCCCGGGTCAACATCGAGCGCCTCGACGCCGCCGAGGGCCGGGAGGATCGCGTAGCCGGCACCGCCCTGACGGGGCCAGACGGCCGCTACACCATCCCCGACCTGCCCGGGGACGCCTTGATCGTGGTCGCCACCAAGGGGGGCGCCTCCAAGTCCATCGCCGGCATGGATCTCGACGACGGCACCGTCAGCCTGGCCTCGGCGCTGCGGCCGGTGGTGGACTCCGCCTCCGACGGCGACGGCCTGCTGGGCACCAAGCTGCGGTTCCGCGCCAACTTCGTGATGGAGGTCCCCCCCGAGGACAGCGCCCCCACCGGCCCCGGCGGCGACGTGACCGAGGCCGATCCGCTGCCCCCCGAGGAGCTGACGCCCCCCGCCGAGCCCGTCACTGGCCGCTGGGAGAGCTTCATCATCGAGGACGCCGCCGGGAACGTCCTGGCCGACGCCAGCAGCGCCGAGGCGCTGATCGAGGCCGACCTGCCCATCGTCCAGAACGGCGGCGCCGTCCGCATCCGCGGCCGCTACAGCGATCCGAGCGTGACGAAGGCCTTCGTCCGGGTGCAGCAGGGGTCGTCGCAGTGCGAGGCCCAGGGCCTCGACGGCAAGGTCATCAACATCGAGGTGAAGCTGGAGAACGGCGTCATCACCGGCAGCGAGGGTGACTTCCAGAACTGGTTCCTGAGCGGCGCGGTGGAGCGCTACCAGCTCGACCTGGACACCGAGAGCGAGAACGGCAACGAGAGCGAGCTGGTCCGCATCGACCTGCCCTGCGTGGTGGACACGAGCCCCATGACCATCACCCTCATGTGGGACCAGGACGACGTCGACGTCGACCTGTATGTGTGGAACTTCAATCAGGAAGAGACCTACCAGGGCAGCTACTACGACGGCCAGCGCGGGCGCTCCAGCTACGGCTACATGGAGGTCTGGGACAACGAGGGCCGCGGGCCGGAGGTCTTCAAGCTCAACGTTGGCGAGAGCGGCCGCTTCTGCGTGCGCGCCCACGTCTTCTGCGGCCCGCCCGTGGACACCCGCATCAAGGCGCGCATCCAGCACTGGAAGAACGGCGCCTGGCAGGACAAGATCTTCGACGGCGTGCTCTCGCGCAGCCAGGAGTGGATCGACATCGGCATCTTCGCGGTCGACCCGATGGAGTAAGCTCCCGGCCACCACGGCCCCCGGAGCCCTGCATGCTGCGTCTCCTGCCGCTGGCCGTCCTCCTGGGCGGCTGCCTCCAGGCCTTCCCGAGCGGCCTGAGCTCGCCCTGCGCGACGCCGCCCGCGACGCGCCCGTCGACGCCCTCCCCCGGCTCCCGATGGCACGCCCCCGGCCGACGCCGCGGTGACCGACCGCGGCCCCCCCGCTTGCGACGCGCCAGAGACCTGTGACGGCACCGATGAGGACTGCGACGGCGTCATCGATGAGAGCGTGCCCCTGGTCGCCTGCCCGCTCCAGCGCGGCGTCTGCCGCGGCACGCGCCACCCCTGCGTAGGCGGCGCCTACCAGGCCTGCGACTACAACGCCCAGATCGACCAGACCTACGCCCCCGAGGAGGGGCCCGGCCTCTGCGACGACGAGGACAACGACTGCGACGGCACCGTGGACGAAGGCTGTGTCTGCGACCCCGGGCAGGACCGCGTCTGCGGCACCGACGTGGGCGAGTGCCGGCCGGGCCGGCAGTTCTGCCGGGACGGCCGCTACGGGTCGTGCCAGGGCGGCATCGAGCCGGTCGCGGAGCTGTGCGACGGGCTGGACAACGACTGCGACGAGGCCGTCGACGAGGAGATCGGGGGCGAGCCCTGCCGGACGGAGGCCCTGGGCCGCTGCGCCGACGGGCGGCAGCGCTGCGTCGAGGGCGACATGAAGTGCGTCACCCAGTCCGAGCCCGCGCCGACCGACACCTGCGACGGCATCGACGCCGACTGCGACGGCCTCACCGACGAGGACCACCAGCCGGCGCGCTGTCAGCTCGACGAGCCGGGCATCTGCGCCAGCGGACGCAACGTCTGCCAGGCGGGCGTCGAGGTCTGCGTGCGCGACGTGGTGCCCGCCGCCGAGGCGTTCGACGGCCTCGACAACGACTGCGACGGGCGCGCGGACGAGGGCCTGGGCGCCGCCCTCCCGGCCATCGACCTGGCCGACGCGAGCATCGGCGGTCGCGGCGATCGGCCCGGCCTGCCGGGCAACGCGGCCTCGGCCCGGCCGCTGGTGGTGGATCCCGGCGTCTACGTGCCGTCCCCCGCGCCGCTGGTGGCCGGGGTCTTCCTGCCGGCCGAGGACGCGGCCACCACCGTCGCGCCTGGCATGCGCTACGACTTCGGCGCCATCGATCCCTCGGGCCCGGGCCGCCACGGCAACGGCCCGGCCGGCCTCATCGCCGATCCGGACAACGTCCCGGGTGCGCCCCCTACCACGAGGTGCTGGACCACAGCTGGCTCGAGCTGCCGCCGTCGTACGGCATCACCTTCGACCTGCAGGCCATCGCGGCCTACGCCGGCCGCGCCCCCACGGCCTTCACGTTCCACGTCGGCAACGCGGGCGAGGACGCGGTGGGGTTCATGGTGCTGGTGGACGGGCAGCCCGGCCTTCAGGGGATCTGCCACCGCTGACGGACCGCGCCGGGAGGTCCCCTGGGCCCCGGCGCCCGCTGGCTGAGCCTGGTGACGCTCGTCCGCCGGCCGCAGGTCGGCCTGGACCGGGCCGCCTACTTCGGCGATCCTCGTGGTGTTCCAGAACCCTGACCCGGCCGCGGCGTCTGACAAGGCCCTGGCGTCCAGAGCGAGGGCCAGGGATGATGCGGCGCGCTCTCGCGGTTGTGGGGAGCGGCCGGGCGATCGGGAGGCGGAGAGGCGATGCGGGTGCCGGGGCTGGTGAAGCGCACGCTCGGTCCCTTGACCACGGGCGTCGGCCGGCTGTGGCAGGCGGTGCCGCTGTCCCTCGCCGGGGCCGGCACGGCGGCGCTCGCCTGGTTCTGCTATCGCCGCTACGGCCAGGACCAGTCCGACTTCGTGCTGCAGACCGCGACGCTGGTGGCCCTGGCCGTGGTGGCGGTGTCGGTCCTCACCGTCGGCCTCGCGGCCCTGCGGATCTTCTTCGCCGTCCGCCGCCCCGCCGCCCGCCTCCTGGAGGCGGATGTGGACGCCGGCTCCGAGCTGCGCACCGGATTCTCTTTTCCTTCTCTGTGGTTGTGGCCGATGGTCCTGGTCGAGATGCGCTGGGTGCGGCCGGTGGACGCCACCGTCGCCCTGGTGCCGGAGGGGGGCCGCCTGCAGGAGCGGGTCACCCCCCACTCGCGGGGCCGGCATGCCACCATCGCCCGCCAGTTCACCATCCGCGACATCTTCGGGCTGGCGACCGTGCGGTTCACCCGCAAGGCCCCCGCCCACCTGCGCGTGGCCCCGGCGCCGGCGTACAGCGAGATCGTGCTGGCCGTCCGCCACGCCTCGGGCGAGGGCTACGCCCACCCGGCGGGCCATGAGGAAGGCGATCGCGTGGAGATGCGCCGCTACGCGCCGGGGGATCCGCTCCGCATGATCCTGTGGAAGGTCTACGTCCGATCCCGCCGGCTGCTCGTGCGGGTGCCCGAGCGGGCCATCGCCCCGAAGCCCAGCTCCGTGGCCTGCTTCGTGGCGGGCCGCGAGGACGAGCCCACCGCCTCGACGGCCCGGATGTTCATCGAGAATGGCCTGCTGGGGGCCGACTTCACCTTCGTGGCCGACGGCGAGGGGCCGCCCGCCCACAGCGCCGAGGACGCCATCGAGCGGGTCATCGACTCGGCCGACCACCGGCACCGCAGCGGCGAGCGCCTGCTGACGCTCCCGCGGGAGCACGCCCGCGCCGAGCTGACCAACTGCATCATCTTCGTGCCGGGCCGCGCGGGGCCGTGGCTGCCCCGCCTGGAGGGCCTCGTCCCCGAGCTGCCCCAGCCGCCCACCATCGTGCTGGCGGTGGACTGGATGCTGGACGACGCCGCCCCCGGCCGCGTGGGCCGCTTCCTGCTGCGCACGCCCGCCGACGCCGGCATGCTGCGCGGGCTGCCCGACCTGTACCAGCGCCTCTCGGCCCTGGGTGGCCCCGTCTTCGTCGTCCACCGGCCGACGGGCCAGGCCCTGGACGCGGTGCGCATCGAGGCGCTGAGGGCGGCCGCATGATGCCGATGCGCGAGTCCGCGCCCCTCCTCGCCGTCAAGGCGCTCCTGCACATGTTCGCCGTGTGGCTGTACCTGCGCGGGCTCGCTTCGGATCCGGCCCTCTTCGCCGCGCTGGGGGCCGTGGGCCTGGCCACCCTCACCGCCCGCTGGACGCGCCGCCGGCTGCGGCTGCGGGCCACCGTCGCCCTGGTGGGCCTGGCCCTCGCGGGCGCCTGGGCCATCTCGGAGTGGCTGCTGGACTCGACGGGGCTCTGGGCGGGGCTGCCCCCCCGGCCGACCCTCCACGGCGCCGACATGGCCTTCTTCGGCCTCGTCGCCTTCGCCGCCACCCTGCTGCTGCGCGATCTGACCGGAAGATCCCGGATCTTCAGCGTTTTCGAGGCGGCCTTCGTGGTCGGCGCGGTGGTCTTCCTGTTCGCCGGCCACCGCGGCCTCACCCTCGATCAGCCGCGGTTCTTCAGCGACTGGGCGTGGTCGACCGGCCGCGATCCCCAGGTGATCCTGCGCGGCGTGGGGGCCGTCGTCGCCGGCATCTCGGTGCTGATGCTGCTCGAGAGCCAGCGCCTCGTGAAGATCATCGCGAGCCTCGTGACCCTCCTCTTCGTCGGGGGCCTCGTCTACTGGCTCATCAAGGACCTGCGCATCGAGCCGAAGATCGACACCGGCGGCCTGGGGCTGACCAACCAGGAGCAGGATCGCGGCGGCAAGGGCGACAAGGACGCCGACGGCAAGGGCGGGGACGGCAAGGGCGACGGCCAGGGCAAGGGCGACGGCAAGGGCGGCGGCAACGGCGCGGGGGACGGCCTCTCCGGCGGCGGCCCGCCCCCGACGCCCGATCCGGTGGCGGTCGCGGTCTTCCACGCCACCTACGATCCGCCCGGCGGCATCCTGTACTTCCGCCAGCAGGTGCTGTCGTACTTCGACGGCAACCACCTGATCGCCGATCCCGATCGTCGCTGGGACCAGGACGTCATCGTCGACTTCCCCCGCGGCGAGGTCATCGAGGCGGCCAAGACCCAGAACCCCGACTTCCACGTCCAGGTGCCGACGTCGATGTTCCTGCTGGTGGACCACCCCCAGCCCTTCGCCCTGTCCGGCTCCACGATCATCGCGCCCCGGCCGAACCCCGACCCGCGGCGGTTCGTAGCGGCCTACGACGTCACGTCGCTCGTGGGCAACATGCCGTACGCGCGGCTGCTGGGCCGCGACTCTGTGCCGAAGGCCTGGACGCCCGAGGAGCGCGCCCACTACCTGGCCCTGCCCGACGATCCCCGCTATCCGGCCCTGGCCGAGGAGCTGCTGCGCGACATCGATCCCCGGTTCATGAGCGATGATCTCATGAAGGCGCTGGTCATCAAGCGCCACCTGGAGACCCACGGCTTCTACACCCGCAAGAAGACGTACAACGACGTCGAGGATCCCACGGCTGCCTTTCTTTTCGGGGACTTGCACGGCTACTGCGTGCACTTCGCCCACTCGGCCGCCCTGCTCTTCCGCAGCGTCGGCATCGCCTCGCGCGTGGCCATCGGGTACGCCGTGGACACCCGGCTGCAGGGCGGCGGCTCGACCGTGCTGGTGATGGCCGACCGGGCTCATGCGTGGCCCGAGATCTATCTGGATGGCGTGGGGTGGATCACCTTCGACATCTACCCGGAGCAGTCCGACGAGGTGCCCCAGGTGGTGGTCTCACGCTCGCTGGAGAGCATGCTGGGCGAGCTGGCGCGCGAGGACAAGACGGCCGGGCGCGCCGCCGATCCCGCCACGACCGCGTGGGAGATCCCCTGGGGGGCCATCGGCCTGGGCCTGCTTTTCACCCTGGCGGGCCTCCTGGCCATCGCCTTCGGGGGCAAGTGGTCGCGCCAGGTCCTGGCCCGCCAGAGCCCCCGGTTCGCGTTCGCCGCCACCCTCGACGCCTTCGCAGACCTGGGGGAGCGGCGGCGGCTGGGCGAGAGCCGGGAGCGCTTCGCCCAGCGCCTGGCCCCGCTGGCCCCGAGCCTGGTGCCCCTGACCCGCAGCCACCTGCGATCCGTGCTGGGCCGCGGCCCCGATCAAGACATCCACGCCCTCCGGCGGCAGGTGCAGGCCGAGCTGCGCGCGGCGCTGCCCTGGTGGCGGCGCCTCCTGGCCCACCTCAACCCCGTCGGCTGGCTGCTGACCCGATGACGCAAGGACTTCCCATGGACGCCGAGCTCGCCCCTGCCCCGACCCTGTCCCTGGACGCCGCCCGCGCCGTGGCCGAGAAGATCCGCGCGCGCGTCCGCTACGACGTGATGGGCCGCGACCAGGTCATCGAGCTGGTGCTCGTGGCCCTCTTCGGTGACGGCCACCTGCTGCTGGAGGACTACCCGGGCTCGGGCAAGACCACCCTGGCCAAGGCCCTCGGCACGGCCATCATCGACGATCGGCCCGACGAGGGGCTGCCGACGTTTCGCCGCGTGCAGTTCACCCCCGACATGCTCCCCGGCGATGTCACCGGGGTGATGATCTTCGACTCCACCAGCAACGACTTCCACTTCCGGCCCGGGCCGGTCTTCACCCACATCCTGCTGGTGGACGAGATCAACCGCACCTCGCCGAAGGTGCAGGCCGCCCTGCTGGAGTGCATGGCCGAGAAGCAGGTGACGGTGGACAACCTGAGCCACCGCCTCGACGACCTGTTCTTCGTCATGGCCACCCAGAACCCCCTGGACTCCGTGGGCACCTACCCCTGCCCCTCGCCCAGCTCGACCGCTTCCTGTTCAAGGTGCGGATGGTGCACATCGACCGCGCCTCGGAGCTGCAGGTCCTGGCGAGCTGGGGCGCGCCGCGGCCCCCCTGCGACCTGCCCCGGGTCACCCGCGACGACATCATGGCGGCCCGCGCCGCCCTGCGCGGGCAGGTGGAGGTCTCGCCGCGCGTGCATGAGTGCCTCGTCGACCTGGCCCGCGCCATTCGCGAGGACAAGCGCTGCATCCAGGGCGTGTCGACGCGCTCGCTGGTGCTGGCCGTGCCGGCTCTCCAGACGCTCGCCATGCTGCGGGGCCGCGACTTCGTCGCCCCCGAGGACATCGAGCACCTCGCGCCCCACATCTTCCAGCACCGCCTGGCGCTGGTGCCGGGGGCCGGCGATCCGGCCCTGGTGGTCAAGGACGCCCTCATCAAGCCCATGGAAGCCCTGGCGCGGGGGACGCTGCGCCGGTGAGAGCCCTCGTCCTGCTCCTGGTCCTGCTGGTCGGTGGCGCCGCCACCGCGGCCGACGTCGTGCTCGAGGGCACGCCGGAGGAGCAGGCCGCGCTCCAGCTCAACGAGCAGGGCAAGCACATCGAAGCCCGCGAAAAGGCTCAGGAAATCCTGGCGACCAGCCCCGACTCCATCATCGCGCTCTATGTGCTGTCGGGCGCGTTCTTCAACCTCGAGGCCAACCTGCCCCGGGCGCTCTTCACCCTGCGGCGGGCCATCGCGCTGCTCGAGGCGCGCTACGGGCTGCCCATGCGCGATCCGGCCGCCGAGGTCTGGCACCGCCGGCTGCTGTCCATGGAGATCTGGATTCTGAGCGACATGGACGATCGCGAGGGGCAGCTCGTGGCCCTCGATCGCTTCAACGGCCTCTACCAGCCGGCCAAGGAGGTCCACAAGATGTGGCCGCTCCTGAAGCTGCGGCGCTACGACGAGGCCATCGCCATCGGCGAGAAGCTCATCTACTCCGACTCGGAGTACGAGCGCCGGCGGGCCTACAACGGCTTGATGGCGGTGGAGGACGAGCGCCGCAACCGCAAGGCCAGCTACGACTGGGGCATGAAGGGGTACGCCAACACCGGCGGGACGGCCTGCATCATCAACTCGAACCTGGGCCTCGCGTCACGCCGCGCCTTCAAGCTGGACGAGGCCGAGCGCTTCGACAAGGAGGCCCTCAAGACGGAGGACGGCACCTGCCCCACCTCGCCCTACGCCCAGCTCACCACCGTCTACCTCATCCAGGGCGAGTTCCAGAAGAGCCTCTCGGCCCTCGAGGAGCTGCGCAAGATCAAGCGCACCCCCGACGAGCGCATCCAGAACGAGATGACCATCAAGGGGCGGCTGGTGGAGCTGCTCTTCGCCCTGGGTCAGCTGGACGAGGCGGCCACCCGCTCCACGGAGATCATGCGCCAGCCCGATCGCGCGGGCACGACGTCGGCCTCGCCGGAGAGCATCGAGCTGGCCAACGCCGTCCTGCACTGGGCCGTGCTGGACGCCCGCCTGGAGGTCCTGCGGGAGCGGGCGTCGGCCCGCACGCTCAAAGAGTCCTTCGAAACCTGGAATCAAATCAGGGAGTTGCTCATCGAGCGCTGGCAGACGCGGCGGCTGGGCATCCGGCTGTCGACGCTGGACAACCTGCTGCTCGACACGGTGAGCCCGTACTACAGCGACGTGCTGCCGTGGTACGGGGCCGCGCTCATCGAGATGCTCGGCCATGGCCTCATCACGAAGGTGGTGACGGTGGCCCGGGCGCGAGACGTGGACTACCCGGAGAAGGCCGCGGGCTTCTACGACGCCACCCTCGGCGAGCTGGCCTGGCGGGAGGGGCGCTTCGGCGAGGCGCGGCGGCTCGGGGAGCAGGCCCTGGCGGGCTGCCGCCCCGGGAGCGCTCGCTGCGGTGGCGCATCAGCGGCTGGCTGGCCGACTGTCTGTGGCACCAGGGCGAGGTGGGCGCCGCGCGCGAGCGGTGGCACGAGCTGCTGCGCAACCAGCCGGCGGTCTTTCGCCACCTCGGCACCGCCCTGCCCGCCGCCGTGACGGCCGAGGGGGGCGAGCTGGCCCAGGAGGCCGCGCGCCGGCTGCGCCAGAGCCCGCGCCTGGCCGAGGGCGACGCGGGGTACACGGTGACGGTGCGCGAGGCTGACGGCGCGCTGCAGATCTGCCTCGCCGGCGAGGGGGCTGCAGTACGCCTGCCACGTGGCCGAGCAGATCGCCGAGGACACCCTGCCGGCGGCCCTCGACGGCTTCCACGGCAAGGCCTTCTCGCCCAAGCTGGAGCTGACCCAGAAGGACATCCACTCCCTCGACGGCCGCGCCGTCCGGGCCGGGGCGGCCGACGCCATCCAGGGGCTGCTGGAGAAGGGGACCGATGAGACGCCTGCTCCTGCTGCTCTGCCTGCCGGCGTGGGCCGGGGCCGAGCCGACCAGCGGTGACCCCGGGGCCGTCCGCCCGCCCGCGGTAGCGGCGGCCGAGGCGCCCGCCCCGGTGCCCGACTTCGTGGGGCCGCTGCCGCTGCCGCCCGAGGCCGCCATCGTCGACGCGGCGACCTGCCGGGCGGCCCACGGCAAGTGGATGGACGGCGGTCGCTTCACCGGCTGCCAGGCCCGGGGCCAGCGCCAGGGCTGGTGGTCGGTCTTCGACGAGGAGGACGGGCGCCGGGTGATGCGGGCGCGGGCCCTGCTGGTCGATGGCCTGCTCGACGGTCCCTCGACGGACTACCACGAGAACGGCGAGGTCGCCGCCCGGGGCCAGTACACGCGCGGCGAGAAGTCGGGGACGTGGCAGGGCTGGCACCCCGGCGGGCAGGACCGCTTCATCGAGTCCTACGACGACCAGGGCCGCCGCCAGGGCCCCACCCGCTGGTGGTACGCCAACTGCGTCCACGCCCACACGGGCGGCTACGTCGACGACCTCGAAGACGGCCACTGGAAGCGCTGGCTGGCCACGGGCACCCCCCAGGAGGAGGGCGACTACACCCGCGGCGTCCGCACGGGCACCTGGACGTTCTGGCACAAGAAGGGCCCCAAGCTGGAGAGCGGCCCGTACGTGGACGGCAAGCGCCAGGGGACGTGGACGGAGTGGACCTTCCAGGGGCACCGCTGGCGCACCGTCGAGTACGTCGACGACCAGCGGCAGGGCGAGGCCGCCCTGGCCTGCGTGGCGATGGACGGCAGCTACGAGGTCGACCACGAGGCTCGCGAGGATGGCTGCATGGTGCGCGGTCGGCGGGCCGGGCTCTGGGCGGGGTACTACCCCGACGGCAAGCTCATGTGGACCGCGACCTACGATGACGGCCGCGAGCAGGGCGTGCACACCGACTACCACCCCACCGGCGAGGTGCTGCGCGAGGGCCGCTACGAGGGCGGAGTGCCCGTCGGCGCCCACGTCTTTCGCCGCCCCGACGGCAGCGTCATCGGCGAGAGCGCCCTGGTCGATGGCACCGGAGAGTTCAAGATCTGGTGGGCAAACGGGCACTTGCGCGAGCGCGGCACCTACACCGCCGGCCTGAAGGACGGCGTCTTCGAGACGTGGTTCGAGACGGGGAACCCCGACGAGGCCGTGCAGTGGATCCGCGGCCGCGCCGACGGCGAGACGCAGGCCTGGTTCGCCACCGGCGAGCCCAAGCACCGCGGCTTCTACAAGGGCGGCCGGCGCTTCGGGGTCTGGACCGCCTGGTACGTCAACGGGCAGGTGGCCTGGGAGGGCGAGTTCGACGTCGAGGGCTCGCGCGTGGGCGACTGGCGCGAGGGCCACTGGGAGGCCGTGCCCAAGGCGGCGGGCCCCTTCGCCGAGGACGATCGCAACGGCGCCTGGAAGGAGTGGCACAACAACGGGAAGGAGGCCGGCGAGGGCCCGTACCTCGAGGGCGAGAAGGACGGCCTCTGGACGGAGTGGTGGTACTCGGGCGAGCCCTGGCGGACGGTGGAGTACAAGCGCGGCGTCTCCCAGGATCCCGCCGAGCTGGCGTGCGTCGAGCGCGCGGGGGCCTGGAAGGTGGACTACGAGGCTCGCCTCGTCGGCTGCCAGACGTGCCGGGTGAAGGGCCAGGACGAGCAGGGCAACGACGAGATCGAGCTGCTGGCCGACGGCGAGTGGCGCTGGTGGCACCCCAACGGCCAGCTCGAGACCCGCGCCTTCTTCCGCCGTGGCGAGCGGGAGGGGCCCTGGGAGCAGTCCTTTGACGACGGCCGACCCATGATGAAGGGGGCCTACAGCGCCGACGAGAAGGCCGGCGACTGGCAGGGCTGGTACCGGGGCGGCTCGCTGCGCTTCTCGGGGGAGTACCAGGCGGGCGTCGAGGACGGGGCGTGGACGTCATTCCACCCCGACGGCAGCAGGCAGGCGTCGGGCGCCTACCACGCGGGCAAGAAGGCGGGGCCCTGGACGTGGTGGTCCCCGGCCGGCGACGTGGAGCAGACCGGCGCCTTCGCGGACGGCCTCGAGACGGGCGAGTGGATCACCCGCTACCCGGGCGGCCGGGAGAAGTCAAAGGGCAGCTTCGTCCGGGGCCACCGCGTCGGTACCTGGCAGTGGTGGCGCGAGGATGGCAGCCCCTGGCGGACGGAGACGTACCCAGCCGAGCCGCCCCCCGACCCGCCGGCCGCACCGGCGTCGACCAACTAACCTCTCGTATTTTCAGACTTTTCAGCGAGCGCACCCATGCCCACCGCCCCGTCGCCCTGGCGCATCGCCGTCGACACGGGCGGCACCTTCACCGACGTGGTGGCCCTGGATCCTGCCGGCGTCCGCCACACCCTGAAGGTGCCGTCGACCCCCGCCGATCCCGGCCTCGCCATCGGCCACGCCCTCGCCGCCCTGGGCGCCCACGGCCCCCTGGCCCATGGCACCACCGTCGCCACCAACGCCCTCCTGGAGCGCCGCCTCGCCCGGGTGGTGCTCATCGCCACCGCCGGCTTCGAGGATGTGCTCTGGCTGCGACGCCAGGCGCGCCCCGACCTCTACGCCCTGCACCCCGTCGTCCCTCCGCCGGTGGTGGCCCCCGAGGACGTCCTCGGCTTCCCGGCGCGGCGCGGACCGCGGGGCGAGCGCCTGCTGGCCGGGCCCGATCCCGACGCCTGGGTCGCCGCCCACCAGGCCCGCCTCGCGGCGGCCGAGGCCTTCGCGATCTGCCTGCTGCACGCCTACGCGGACGGCGCCGACGAGGCCGCCCTCGCCGCCTCCCTGGCCCGGGCATTCCCGGGCGTGCCGTGCTCCACCAGCCACCAGCTCTGCCCGGTCTTCCGCGAGTACGAGCGCACCGCCACCGTCGCCGTGAACGCGGCCCTCGTCCCGCGCATGCGGTCGTACCTCGACGCCCTGTCCCGCCGCCTGGCGCCCGCGCCGGTGGCCGTGATGAGCTCGGCCGGGGGCCTGATGACCGCCGCCGCAGCCGCCCGCGAGCCCGTCCACACGGTGCTCTCCGGGCCCGCGGGGGGCGTACGAGGCGCCTGGGCCGTGGGGCGGCGGGTCGGCTCTGCGGCCCTGCTCGCCTTCGACATGGGGGGCACGAGCACCGACGTGGCGGTCATCCAGGGCGGGCTCTTGCCCGAGGACGACGGGGAGCTGGCCGGCCACCCCCTGCGGGTGCCGCTGCTGCCCATCGAGACGGTGGGGGCCGGCGGAGGCTCCCTGGCCTGGATCGACGACGGCGGGGCCCTGCGCGTGGGGCCGCGCTCCGCGGGCGCCGAGCCGGGCCCTGCCTGCTACGGCCGGGGCGGGACGGCGGCGACGGTGACCGACGCCCACGTCGTGCTCGGGCGCCTCACCCACCTGCTGGGGGGCCAGGTCGGCCTCGACGTGCCCGCCGCCCGCGCGGCCGTCGGGGCCCTCGCGGCCCGGCTCGACGCCACCGTCGAGGCCACCGCCGCCGCCATCCTCGCCGTCGCCGAGGCCACCATGGCCCGGGCCTGCAAGCGCGTCAGCATGAGCCGCGGCGTCGATCCCCGGGGCCTGGCCCTGGTGGCGTTCGGCGGCGCCGGCGGCCTGCACGCGTGCGCCCTGGCCGATGCCCTAGGCTGCGCGGAGGTGATCTTCCCGGCCGAGCCCGGCGCCCTGAGCGCCGAAGGCATCCTGGCGGCGCCGGCCGAGCGCTCGGTGACCCGCTCGCTGCACCTGCCCGAGGCGGCCTGGGAGGCCGATCACCTGGCCGCGCTCGGCGCCGCCCTCATCGAGGACCTCCGCGCCGACCTGCCGACCGGGCGCGACGTGCAGATCCTGGCCGACTGCCGCTACCGGGGGCAGACCCACGCCCTCCCCCTCGACCTGGGGGCCGCCGCCCCGACGCCGGCCGGCCTGCGCGCTGCCCTCGACGCCGAGCACCACCGCCGCTACGGCCACGCCCTCGACGACCGACCGGCCGAGCTGGTCGCCCTGCGGGTCTTCCTGCGCGCGCCGGCCCTGGACGCGCCCTCGGGGCCGACGGTGGCCGAGGCCACCTTCCAGGGCCCCACCGCCGTGCCCGTGTACAGCGCCACCCTCTGGCTGCCGGGCCACTGGCAGGCGCGCCGCCTGCCCACCGGCGATCTGCGCTGCACCCGCACCGGCCCCCTGCCCGAGGCCGACGCCGCCGCCCTCTCGCTCGAGGTCTTCCAGCAGCAGATCGCGGCCGTCGCCGAGGAGATGGGCACGACCCTCATGCGCGCCGCCTTCTCGGCCAACATCAAGGAACGCAAGGACTTTTCCTGCGCGGTGTTCGACGCCAGGGGCCGCATGCTCGCCCACGCCGCCCACATCCCCGTGCACCTGGGCAGCACGCCGCTCAGCGTGCAGGCGGCCATCGCGGCCGTCCCCATGGCGCCCGGCCAGAGCGTGCTGCTCAACGATCCCTTCGCGGGGGGCACCCACCTGCCCGACGTCACCCTCGTCACCCCCGTCTTCGCGCCCGGCGGCGACACGCCGGTCTTCTACGTCGCCAACCGCGCCCACCACGCCGACATCGGCGGGCTGTCGGCGGGCAGCCTCCCCTCGCCTCGCCGCCCCGACGGCAGCGTCCAGCCCCTGACCATCGACGACGAGGGCTTCCGCATCGGCCCCACGCCCCTGGATGCCGCCCTCCGGGAGCGCTTCGCGGCGGCGTCGCGCACCCCCGACGAGCGCCGCGGCGACCTGCGGGCCCAGGAGGCCGCCAACGCCGTCGGCGCCCGGCGCCTGGCGATGCTCCCCGCCGCCCACCTCGCCGACGCCCTGCTCGATCACGCCGAGCGCCGCATGTGCGCCGTGCTCCGCGCGCTTCCCGACGGGACCTACCACGCCGTGGATGCTCTCGAGGATGACGGCACCGGCGACGCCCCCATCCCCCTGCCCGTGACGCTGACCATCGCTGGCGACGCGGCGACGTTCGACTTCCGTGACGCCCCCGATCAGGTCGGCGGCCCCCTCAACGCCGTGCGCGCCATCACCCTGTCGGCGGTGTTCTATGCGCTGCGGTGCCTCGCCGGCGACGACCTGCCGGCCAACGACGGGCTGCTGCGCCCGGTCCGCGTCCTGACCCGCCCGGGCTCCATCGTCGACGCCCTGCCCCCGGCGGCCGTCTCGGCCGGCAACGTCGAGACCTCCCAGCGCCTGGTCGACGTCATCTTCGAGGCGCTCGCCCAGGCCGCCCCCGACCGGGTACCCGCCGCCGCCTGTGGATCCATGAACAACGCGCTCTTCGGCGGCACCGGCCCCGACGGCCCCTTCGTCCACTACGAGACCCTCGGCGGCGGCGGCGGCGGCGGCCCCGCGGGCCCCGGCGCCGATGGCATCCACGTCCACATGACCAACACCCTCAACACCCCGGTCGAGGCCCTGGAGCAGGCGTTCCCGGTCCGCATCGACCGCTACGCCCTGGCGCCCGCACACGCCGTACCCCCGGGGGTGACCCGGGGCGGCCGCGGCATCGTGCGCACCTGGCGCTTCCTGGTGCCCGCCGAGGTCACCCTGATGACGGAGCGGCGCCGCCTGCCGCCCCCCGGCCGCGGCGGCGCCCCGGCCGGGCCGCTGGGCCAAAACCGCCTGCTGCACGGCGACGGCCGCGTCACCCCGCTGCCCGGGAAGGTGACGCTGCGGGTCGCCGCCGGCGACGCCCTGGAGGTGCAGACGCCGGGCGGCGGGAGCTACCAGCCTTGAGCCATCGCCGTGCCAATCCACTGATCTTGCTGGGTTTTCTGTGCGCCAACGGCGCCTGTGACGCGCCCCCCACGCCCGATCCCGCCGACACGGTGCGCTCGATGGCCGAGGCCCTGAAGCAGGCCTTCGAGGCCTCGGCCACCCCCTGCGCCCAGCGCCGCTTCCCGGCCTTCGGACCCATCGGCGGGCGCATCTGCGGCTGGTCTCTCCCGGCGGGCACGGGCCTCGTGCTGGGCGCCCTGGAGAAGCTGGCGGGCTGGTCGCCCCACGCTTACCTGGTCGAGACCCATGGCGCCGGTCCCGGCGCGGGCTTCACCGCCCGGGTGCTGGGTGATCTGGACTGCGACGGCGTGCGGGCCACCTGGGAGATGGTAGGCAACGCGGACGCCCGGTGCGGCGTCGAGCTGGGGGCCCGGGTCTGGTCCCGGCTTGAGGGCGAGTAGCGCCTACTCCAGGTGGCCTTCGGCCTCGTCCCCATCGTCCCCATCGTCCCCATCGGTCGCCGGCGCCGCGGGCAGCCGCTTCTGGGGCTTGATCATGGGGGGAGGCTCCGCCGGCTCGGCCGGCTCGGCGGGCTCGGCGGGTTCACCTGGCTCGGCCGGCTCGGCCGGCTCGACCGGCGGCGGCGGGGCGTCCGGCGCCGCCGGCTCGGCCGGGGCGAACGGGTGATCCTCGGCGTCGTGATCCGGCAGGCCGTCGTCGGGCTGGCCGTCATCGGGCTGGCCGTGGTCGTGGTGATCGTGGCCCTTGCCGCGGTGCTTGTGGTGGCCCTCGCCGGGGTGGTGCTTCGCGTGGTGCTTTGCCTTGCGCTTGCGCTTCTCCTTGCGCTTCTCCTTGCGCTCCGCCTTCTTCCCCTTGCCCCGGTGCTTCTTGCCGTGGTGGCCGTCGTCGTCGTCGTGCGCCCGACGGCCATGGGCCGGTGCGTGATCGGGGGGGCTGGCGAGGGCAGCGACGGGGGCGAGGGCGAGCAGCGCGCTGCCGAGGAGAGCGGAGAGGGTGATCCGGGCCATCGAAACCTCCTGACGAGGCCAGCCGCGGCCTCGGGCTTTCAACGGCAGCCGGCGCCGAAAAGTCACACCGCCGCGATCAGGGCTTCGCCAGCGCCGCCAGCCGCTGGCGCGCGAAGTCCGGCCACTCGCCCGTCACCCCGGACCGATCGGCCAGCGCCACGGCCTGCTGGTACCAGTGGACGGCCGCCTGGCGGACGCTCTGGGCCGCCGTCTGCAGCGACTGGGACATGAGCTTCGCGGTCTCGGGCGGCAGGCCGGCCGGCGGCGGCAGGCGCTCGAGGTTCTGGCCGAACCGCTCGATCACCTCCCCCGCGCGGACGTAGGCGGGCACGCCGATGTGCGGCGGCGCCCCCGCCAGGCGCAGGTAGCGCTGCTGCAGGTCGCTCAGCGCGATGGCCTGGGCCTGCATGCCCTCGCTCAGCGCCTTCGACCAGGCCGCCACGTCGGTGTCGGGTCCGATCTCGATGCGCATGGCCTCGAAGGCCTTGAGCGCCTCCTCGGCGGCCGCGAACTCGGCCGCGAAGTCGGGCGGGACCACCACCCCGGGGGTGTCAGCCGGCAGCGCGAGCTGGCTGACGGGGCTGGCGACCGGCGGGGCGAGCAGGGCGATCAGCAACAGGGCGACCATGGCATCCTCCCGGGAATTCTCTTTTCAATCCAACGGCTTCCAGACGCAGAGTCAGCGGGGGCGGCTCCCCACGAACTCCTCGTCCAGGACCTCGATCACCGCCCCCGATGGCGTCCGGAAGTCGGGGGGCACGTAGCGGACGGGCACGAGCGCCTGGCGCAGGGCGCCCGGGGCGGTGGGCCGGCCGACGGGGGCCTGGGTGAAGTAGATGAACAGGTCGTTGCGCCCGCCCTCCGGGCGGCCCTCGGTGGGCAGCGTGTCGAGCAGGCGGATGTTGCGCACGACGTAGCGCAGGCACTGCCGGGCCCGGAAGAGCACCCGCACCTGCTCGGCGGCCTCGGTGGGCGGCGTCTCGGCGAGGGCCACGCGCACGTCGAGGAAGGGCCCATCGTCGCCCTGGATGTCGGCATAGGAGGCGGACGGGACCCGGTAGTCGCCGTCGGTGGGCACCTCGACCAGCGGTCCGCCCGCGGCGTCGCCCGCGTCCTGCCACTGCAAGCGCGCCGGGCTGCCCGGCACGAAGCGCAGCCGCCCCACCCCCGCCGTCGTCCCGGGCGACACCCGCACGATCTCCACGCCCGCGAGCTGCTCCAGCGCGGGCGCCACGGGCTCGACCGACACCCCCTCGTCGTCGACCTCGTAGCGGTACGCCCGCCCGAGGCGCGTCGCCGCGTCCACGCTCTGGGGATCGGTCCGCTCCCGCACCTCGTCCGCGTTGGGCACCCCGTCGCCGTCGTCGTCCACCACGCCCTCGGCGTGCAGGTAGTCGGTGCCCAGCGCCACCTCCAGCCGGTCCAGCAGGCCATCGCCGTCCGTGTCGGGCAGCGACGCGTCCGTCCCCACCAGGGCCTCGTCGCAGTCGGTCAGCCCGTCCTGGTCGGCATCCCCGCCGGGGGTCGCGAGCGCCGCGCAGATCGCGGGCGTCTCGGCCACCTGCGGATCCAGGCCCGCGAGCACCTCCACCCGATCCCCCACCCCGTCGCCGTCGGTGTCCGCCCGATCGGGCGCGGTGTGCAGCGCCACCTCCTCGTCGTCGGAGAGGCCGTCCCCGTCGGAGTCCGGGATGGGCCCGTCGGGGCCGGGCAGCGCGTTGATGTTGGCCACCACGAGGCGCTGGGCCCGCAGGGCGCCCTCGCGGTCGAACAGCGCCAGATCCCCCAGATCCACGCCGGTCACGGCGCCGAACCGCAGCGATCGACCGGCCCCCGCGAAGGCCATCCGATCCATCACGCGGGCCACCCGGTCGGCCTCCTCGGCGGGCTCCGCCGCCAGGTGCAGCGTGTGCAGCCGCAGCGTCGCGCCCGCGGCGGCCGCGGTGGCCCGCAGGCTCGCCACCCGCGCCACGTCCCGATCGAGCTGGCAGGCGGCGTCGGGCGCGTCACCGGCCGCCCGGCAGGCGCGGTCCGCCGCGGGGCAGCAGTCCGCCCGCGTCGCCAGCGGCTGGGCCTCCCCGGCGTTCACCAGCAGCACGACGTACTGCGTCAGCACCCGCTCGCCGGCGGGCGTGCGCGCCACATCGTCCTCGATCAGGCCCTCCGCCGCCCGCAGCGCGTCGTCGTAGTCCCGGCACTGGTCCTCGCCCAGGCAGCCGGACGGCAGCGCCAGCCGCGTGATGGCCGCCAGCAGGACGCCGGGGTTGCGGGTGAAGGGGCCCTCGGCAGGATCCGGGGCGAAGCGCACCGCCCGCCCGCCGTAGCCGATGACGGCCAGCTCGATGCCCGGCCGCGCGAGGGCCGATCGCACCAGGCTCGACAGCAGCTCGATGCGCCGGCCGCCCGGATCATAGGTGCTGAACAGGGGCCCGGCGGCGTGGTCCACGGCCAGGACCAGCTTTACGGGAAAGCGAGCGATATCAGGATCTTCCGTGCAGACGCGCCCCCGCAGCGCCACCCGATCGGCCTCGATGGGGACGCGCGCGACGTTGTAGAGGGAGGCGTCGGTGCAGGCGGCGAGCGCCAGCGCGATCAGGAGCAGCCGACCCACCTCAGCCCCCGCACGCCGTCGGGCAGGGCCCGGGATCGACGGGCACGGGGGCGCAGGCGCCGTCCCCGTCGCAGGCCTGCCCGGGCCGGCACATGACCCCGGCGCACACCGCCCGCAGGACGACCCGCGCCGTGTCCCCCGCCACTCTCACCTCGCCCCGGACCACCTCCACCCCGTCGCGCAGACCCACCGCCAGCAACCAGCCCGTGCCCGCCGGGGGCGGCAGGCTGGCGCCCACGGCGAGCGGCGTGCATTCCGGGGCGCCGGCGTCGGCAGGCAGCCCCAGGTCAGCCAGCGCCCCCGCGTCGGCCGGCTCGCCCGCGTCGACCACCGCCGCGTCCGGGGGAGCCAGCCCCTCGACGACCCCGGCGTGGCGCTCGCGCCCGTCCTCGTCGCGCAGCACCAGGCGCACGGCGTCCAGGCCCGGCGCGTCGCCGCAGACGCTCACCTGGAGGCGGGGCGGATCGTCTTCGCAGGCCCCGAGGGGCAGCACCAGCAAGAGGGCGAGGGCGCGCATGGCGCGTAGCCTACCAGGATGTGAGCGCGGCGGAGAGCCCGCACGTCAGCGGCGGCGCCGACGCCCGAGGGCGAGGACGACGAGCAAGCCGGGCCAGGCCGGCGCGCCGGGCGCCGCCTGGCAGCCGCCGTCCCCACCAGCCGCCGCCGGGGACACCCCCGCGTCCGGTGACACCGCGCGCGGTTCGCAGCCCGAGGTGTCCACCTGGCAGGTCGGCGAGCACCGCAGCGCCCCGCCCGCGAAGCCGAGCGCCGCGCACGTCTGGTCGCCGACGCCATCGCAGCCCTCCCCCGGATCCAGGACGCCGTCGCCGCAGCGCCCGGCCTCGATGGGCACGCAGGGGCGCAGGTCGACCTGGCAGTCCCCCCCGCAGCGCGGCTCCCCGCGCGTCCCGGGCGGGCACGCGACGCCGGCCGGCAGCGCGCCGTCGCACGCCTCGGGCGCCTGGACCTCGCCATCGCCACATCGATCGCAGCCGCGCACGTCGGGCTGGCAGTCTGGGCCGCACCGGACGTCGCCGCGCCCCAGCCCGAGCGCGGCGCAGGTGGGCACGTCGTCGCCGTCACAGCCCTCCTCACCGCCGCGAACGCCGTCCCCGCAGAAGACGCAACCACTTGAATCCAAAGAGCAATCTTCAGCGCACACCACGGCGCCCGCCGTCCCCCCCAGGTCGGCGCAGGTGCGGCCGCGGGTATCGGGGCCGTCGCAGGCTTCGTCGCCCGCGGCCCGGCCATCGCCGCACCGGGTGCACCCCGACGCATCCAGGGTGCAGTCGTCCTGGCAGGCGAGGCGGCCGCCGGTGAACCCGAGCGCGGCGCACGAGGCCGAAGCCAGATCCTCCCCGTCGCAGGCCTCGGCCCCCTCCGCCACGCCGTCCCCGCAGCGGGTGCAGGCGCGCTCGTCGAATGCGCAGCGCGCGTCGCAGCCCAGTTCGCCTCCGTCGTAGCCCCGGGTCGCGCAGGTCTGGCCCGCCCGATCGGCGCCGTCGCAGGCCTCGCGGCCGGCAGCCCGCCCGTCGCCGCAGCGCGTGCAGCCCGAGGTGTCGAGCCGGCAGTCCGCGCCGCAGGCGAGCGCCCCGCCGTCGAAGCCCAGGGACTCGCAGGTGGCCCCGCCGTGGTCATCGCCATCGCAGAGCTCGCCGCCCGCCCGGACGCCGTCCCCGCACCGGGTGCAGGGGCCGGGGTCGAGGCGGCAGGCCGCGGTGCACCCCGGCTCGCCCCCGTCGAAGCCCAGCGCCGCGCACCCCCGCGGCCCGCGGGCCTCGCCGTCGCACGCCTCCGCGCCGGACACCACGCCATCGCCACAGCGCGAGCAGCCGGCCGAGTCCAGCGTGCAGGCGGCCGTGCAGGCCAGGCGCCCGCCGTCGAAGCCCAGCGCCTGGCACGTCAGCCCGCCGAAGTCCGCCCCGTCGCAGACCTCGCCCGGGTTGGCCACGGCATCGCCGCACACACCCACTTCGGGCCGCCCGCAGCCCGAGGTGTCGAACTGACAGGCCGCCCCGCACGCCAGCTCACCGGCCTGGAAGCCCAGGCTGCCGCAGGTCTGCTCCCCCCGATCGGCGCCGTCGCAGGCCTCGTCGCCCACCCGCACGCCATCGCCGCAGCGGCCACAGCCGGCCGTGTCGAGCTGGCAGCCCGCGTCACAGGCCAGCGCGCCCCCCTCGAAGCCCAGATCGCCGCACGCCACGCCGCGCAGGTCCGCGCCGTCGCAGGCCTCGCCCCCCGCCGCCCGGCCATCGCCGCACCGGGTGCAGCCGGTGGTGTCGAAGCCGCACCCGGCGCCGCAGCGCAGCGTCCCCCCGTCGAAGCCCAGACCGCGGCAGGTCTGGCCGCGCAAGTCCGCGCCATCACAGGCTTCTTCGCCCGAGCCGACGCCATCGCCGCAGCGGCTGCAGCCCGAGACATCCAGCCGGCAGTCGGCGCGACAGGCCAGCCCCCCCCCCTCGAAGCCCTGGCTGGCGCAGGTCGCCCCGCGCAGGTCCGCCCCATCGCAGACCTCTGCCCCCGCGGCCCGACCGTCGCCGCACCGCGTGCAGCCGGCGGTGTCGAGCCCGCAGCCCGCGGTGCAGCGCAGGCTGCCCCCGTCGAACCCCTCCGACCGGCAGGTCCGGGCCCGCAGATCGGCGCCATCGCAGGCCTCGTCCCCCTCCGCGCGCCCATCCCCGCACGTCGTGCACCCCCGGCGGTCGAGCTGGCAGGCCGGCCCGCACGCGAGCCGCCCCCCGCCGAAGCCCTGGCTCACGCAGGTCGCGCCCCGCAGGTCGGCGCCGTCGCAGGCCTCCTCCCCCTCGGCCCGGCCATCCCCGCAGGTCGTGCAGGCCGCCTCGTCCAGCCGGCAGTCGGGGGTGCAGGCCAGCTCGCCCCCCGAGTAGCCGCGCAGCACGCAGGAGCTGCGGGCCAGGTCGTCGCCGTCGCACGCCTCGGGAAACGACGCCACGCCGTCCCCGCAGCGATGGCAGAAGAAGGTCTGGAAGCGGCAGTCGAGCGTGCAGAAGAGCTCGCCGCCGTCGAACCCCAGGTCCTCGCAGGTCGTGCCGCCCAGGTCATCGAAGTCGCACTGCTCGCCCGGATCGACCCGCAGGTTCCCGCACGGCTGCAGGACGCTCAGCGGATCCCCCGGGTTGGACGGCACCCCCGGCGGGTCGGGATCCCCGGGACGCCAGAGGCCGTCGGGGTCGAGGAGCTCTTCGCCGTTGGTCAGGCCGTCGCCGTCGGAGTCCAGGTCGTAGAGCCGCGGCCAGTCGACGACCGCCTCCTCCCCCTCGCCGATGAGCACCTGCCGCGAGTCCAGGCCGAAGCCGTTGCGCTCGGGGGGGAAGGCGTCGTGGCAGATGGCGCAGTCGAAGCGGCTGCCGTTGGGGAGCTGGATGATGCGGATGGCGCGCGCCTGGGTCGCCGTCGGCCAGGCCAGCAGGGCCGCCAGCAGCAGCCCGATGACCGCACCGGCCGCGCGCCGGGCCGCCTGGCCCGTGGGGGAATGGGTCAAGCTCTCCTCCTCCTCGCTGGATCCGGCGCCCACCCGAAGCGCTGGCCCCGAGGTACGGGCGAGGCGGCCCGGCGGACCGAATTCACAATACCCTGCGGACTCCGGGTGTGGATGACGCTATGACGACTGGACTGCGGCGGATGGAGAAAGACCGCGTGGACACCCCCACCCCTCGCTTGCTGGCGCTCGTCCTGCTCGCCTCGCTCGGCGGCTGCCTCGACTTTCGCTCCCTCGACGCCGACGGCCGCTGCGGCAATGGCATCCTGGAGCCGGAGGTCGGCGAGGACTGCGACCGCTTCACGCCCTACGCTGACGGCGCCTGTGGTCGACCCAACACCGCCACCGCGTGCCGGTTCGTCTGTGAAGACGACGCCCCTTGCCCGGCGGGCTGGGGCTGCGGCCAGGACGGCATCTGCCGGGCGCCGACCGCAGCCTTCACCCAGAGCCAGGTGCTGCCCCTCGCCGGGGTCCGGACGGGGGTTGGCGACTTCGATGGCGACGGGCGCGAGGATGTCATCACCTTCGGCAACACCGAGACCGCCATCGCCTACGGGGACGCCGCGGGGGCGTTCGCGAGCCGCGTCCTGTTCCCCAACGCGCCCGCCGACGCCACGCCCTTCCTGGCCGACATCGATCTCGATGGCCGAATGGACTTCGTCTTCCCGCTCGCCACCGGCGTGCAGCTCTTCCGCGGCACGCCCTCGCGGCTGCCCGAGGCCGTGGTGAGCGGCGATCCCTACGACGGCGACCTCGATGTGCGCCTGGCGGCGGTGCGCACAGCGCCCCCGTTCACCACCGACGACATCCTGATCATCTCGCGCGAGGATGGCTCCTTCCGCATCGCGGACCGGGAGCTGGATGCCACCGAGCTCGAGGCCGCGCTGGCCGGCCAGATCGCCGAACTTGGCGAAACCATTTCGGTTTCCACGCCCTCCACGGAGCGCCCGGGGCCGTCGCGCGTCGCCCTCGCCCCTGCCGGCGGCGACCACGTCATCATCGCCCGGTTCATGTGTGGCCCCGAGCGGTGCCAGACCGCCCTCGACGCCCGCCTCGCCCTCCCGCCCGGCACCCGGATCGTCGGCCGCACCTTCTTCGGCGACTTCGACGGCGACGGCCTCGAGGACGTGATCGTCGGCGCCCGGGCAGGCATGGCCCAGCAGATCCTCGTGGCGTTCGCCGACGCCGACGGGGGCCTGTCGCCGTTCGAGGTCCACCCGGAGCTCGGCGCGGTCGTCGGCCTGCCGATGCACCCCTTCGAGCCCCTCCGCAGCAACCGCCTGGCGGCGCTCTCCGACCTCGATGGCGATGGCCGCGTCGACTTCGTGACCCTCGACGGGGCCCACGTCCGCGGCAAGGGCGAAGACACCCCCCTGGTCCAGACGCTCCAGACCGAGCGCCCATGGCGCTTCGTGGTCAGCGCCGACTTCAACGGTGACGGGCGACCCGACATCGCCGCCTCGCGCCCGGGCGTCCTCGAGCTGCTGGTCCAGAACGAGGTCGGCAGCTTCAACACCCTGCAGGCCCCCATCAACGGCGAGACCCGCGCGCTGCTCGTCGGTGATCTCGACGGCGACCTGTCCCCCGACCTCCTCATCCGCGAGGCGAGCGGCGTCGTGGCCGCCATCTTCAGCGAGCGGCGCGGCGTGCCCAGCGAGCGCGTCCCCATGGCCACCCTGGGCCCGGAGTTCAGGCGCCCATCCTCGCCCTCCTGCCCAACGCGCGGCGGGTGCCCAACGACGGCATCGCAGACCTGGTGTCGCTGACGACCGCCGCAGACGGCCAGATCCGGCTGGTCCGCATGCGCAGCTCCACGGCCCGCCGCA
The DNA here is from genome assembly GCA_041389985.1 of bacterium. GTDB lineage: Bacteria > Myxococcota_A > Bradymonadia > UBA7976 > UBA1532 > JACKDP01. The sequence continues at coordinate 16,119 of JAWKQS010000019.1, read as the reverse complement.
TGACCGCGCCGCTCCTCGCTCGCGGTGTCCCCAACGGCTATGCGGTTGGCCGCTTCCGCGGCCCGGAGCGCCCCGATGTCATGCTCAAAGAGGACGTGAACGGACCCATGGGGACGCAGCCCGGCACCGCCTTCCGCCTCGTGGATGGCGCCGAGGCCATGGCCGGCGTCGCGGACTCGCCGCCCATCGAGCCCCTGGACCCGAGCTGTGACCCGGAGCTGAACCGCGCCTTCGACAATGTGCTCGTGGTCGATCACGATGGCGACGGCATCGAGTCGCTCCTGCTGACCCGCCACGTCGACTTCCGGCCGCGCCCGGTGGACGGCTGGTTCACCCGCCTGGTCCACTTCGACGCCGCCGGCAAGGCGCGCTGTGAGGTCCTCTCGCCGGTCCCGTCCCTCGGCGACCCCGGCCGCCCCGCCATCGGCGACCTCGACGCCGACGGCCACCCCGACCTGATCGTGCCGTTTGCCGCCGCGACGGCCGTGGTGGGCGAGCCGGCCCCCGGCATGGTCGCCCAGGCGGGCGTCGCCATCTGGTGGGGCTTCACCGGCGAGCCGACCGTGCACGTCGTGGGGGATGGCCAGGCCGCCGCCGTGATCTCCGCGGTCGCCGAGCTGAGCGGGGGCGTGGGGACGAGCTGGTCATCGCCGATGGCACCGCCCTCCGCAGCCTCCACGCGGCCCCCGACCGGGCGATCACCGAGCAGGTCCTGCTGCCCCTCGGCCTCGACGTGGTGACCCTGGCCCGCATCGACGCGGACGGGGACGGGCTCGACGACCTGGTCGTCGGCACCGCGGCCGAGATCTTCGTGTTTCATCAGGCCGAGTGCGACGCCCGCGAGGTGGAGGACGGCCGCTGCGAGCGGACCCCCTGACCGACCCCCGCGTCGGCCCAACGGGCGGTCAGCGCTCGCCGCCCGGCGCCCGCGAAAGCCACCGCAGCCCATACCTCGGCCGGCCGCTTTCCCCCGTCTTTTCAGTCACCTGAGGAGCATCGGCCTGCTCGGCCGGATCCATCGAGGCCTCTTCGGCCGACACCTCGATGGAGTCATCCGCTGCCAGCAGCGCCGGCCACGCCTCGGTCGGCGCCGACTCCGGGGCCGTGGGGGCCTCCGGCGACGCCGCATCGACGGCCGATGGCGCAGGCGGAGCGGCGGGCGGAGCCACCTCGCGGCGCTTCGGGCGCATGGCCGGGGGCAGCTCCTCCCCCGCTCCGCGCCGGCGGACGTCGTTGAAGCCACAGTCGACGCCGCGCAGGCCTTGCCAGGAATCGCGTCCCACGCCCACCTCCTGGCCGCAGTCTAACAATGCTCCCGCAACGGTACCACCGATCGTGGTCACTCCAGCTCATCGCGCGTGTACGCGACCGCCCCGCCCATGATCCGGGTGCGCCGGTTGATGATCTCGCCCTTCGTCGACTGCTGCTCGTCGACCTTCGGGTCGGGTGGCAGGCAGGGCTCGGGGCGATCGGCCCGCAGCGCCTCCTCCGCCGCCTCCCGCATGGCCGCCTCCTGGGCCGCCGCCTCCCGCAGCGCCGCCTCCCGCAGCGCCGCCTCCTGGGCCGCCGCCTCCTGAGCCGCCGCCTCCTGGGCCGCCGCCTCGTTGAGGGCCGCCTCCACGGACGATCGCAGGCGATCCACCGGCCCCGAGGCGAAGGCCGCCACGCCCCCCGCGCCCGGCCGCGCCTGCTCCGGGGCCGGGCGCCCGACCACCGCCTGCCCCAGCGCCAGCCCGGCGATGCTCACACCCAGCGCCAGCGTCACCTTCCCCAGCCGCCCCGGCCGCCGCTCCGGGCGGAAGAGCACCTCCCCCGAGTCCACGTCCTGCTCATAGCGCACGCACAGGGACTTGCCGCGGCACCCGTCCAGGAAGGCAGCCGCCTCCGCCTCGGTCATGGCCGAGAGGTCGTGGACGTCGCGATCACATCGAACACAGTAGAGGGTGGGACCGGCGCCCGCGAGGCGACCGGCCTCCGGGCAGATGAAGTCGAAGGCGGGGAGCACGGCCATGGGATCCTCCTGTCAGGCGTATGGGCCTTGGACGCTCGACGCGCCCGACGGTTCTCTCAAAGTTCTGTCGGCGCCCCCCGGCACCCCGAGCGCCCCCGACCGCGCCGCGGTTGACTTCCCCGGGCTCCCTCCGCAGGATGCCGCGCCATGAACCGACTGGATGAAATCGCGCGGCGGCGGACCTTCGCCATCATCTCCCACCCCGACGCGGGCAAGACGACCATCACCGAGAAGCTGCTGCTCTTCGGGGGCGCCATCCAGATGGCCGGCGCCGTCAAGGCGCGCCGCTCCGACAAGCACGCGGCCTCCGACTTCCTGGCCGTCGAGCAGCAGCGCGGCATCTCGGTCAGCACCGCGGTGATGAGCTTCGACTACCGCGACCGGGCGGTGAACCTGCTCGACACCCCGGGCCACGAGGACTTCTCCGAGGACACGTACCGGGTGCTCACGGCGGTCGACTCCGCCCTGATGGTGCTCGACAACGCCAAGGGCGTCGAGGCGCGCACCCGCGCCCTGATGGACGTCTGCCGCCTGCGGGACACGCCGGTCATGACGTTCTCCAACAAGCTGGATCGCGAGGGCCTCGATCCCTTCGACCTGCTGGCGGACGTCGAGAAGACGCTGAACATCGCCTGCGCCCCCGTCACCTGGCCCATCGGCATGGGCCAGCGGTTCGCCGGCATCTACGACATCCTCGGCCAGCGGGTCATCTTCTACGAGGCCGTGAAGCGCGGCCTGAAGAACAGCCAGGTCGTCCTCCAGGGCGCCGACGATCCGCGCCTGGACGACATGGTCGGCGCGCGGCTGGCCGACAAGCTGCGCGAGGACCTGGAGCTCTTGTCGGCCCTGGAGCCGTTCGATCGCGACGCCTACCTCAAGGGTCAGCAGACGCCGGTCTTTTTCGGCAGCGCGGTCAACAACTTCGGCGTCCAGGAGCTCCTCGACGCCTTCGTCGAGATCGCCCCGCCGCCCCAGGAGCGCGCCACCCTCCAGCGCACCGTGCAGCCCGATGAGGAGGCCTTCACCGGCTTCGTCTTCAAGATCCAGGCGAACCTCGACAAGGCCCACCACGACCGCATGGCCTTCGTGCGCATCACCTCGGGCCGCTACGAGCGCCGCATGAAGCTGCGCCATGTGCGCAAGGGCAAGGACTTCGCGGTGAACAACGCCACGATGTTCCTCGCCCGCGACCGCGTCATCGCCGAGGAGGCCTTCCCCGGCGACATCATCGGCCTGCACAACCACGGCGGCCTGCGGGTGGGCGACACCCTCACCGAGGGGGAGGAGCTGAAGTTCTCCGGCATCCCCGCCTTCGCCCCGGAGCTCTTCCGGCGGGCGCGCCTGCTCGACCCCCTCAAGTCGAAGGCGCTCCTCAAGGGCCTGGAGCAGCTCGGCGAGGAGGGCGCGGCCCAGTTCTTCCGCCCGCTTGAGGGCAGCGACTACATCCTGGGCGCGCTGGGCTCGCTGCAGTTCGACGTCATCCAGTCGCGGCTCGAGACGGAGTACGGCGTGCGCGCGGCCTTCGAGGGCGTGCCCCTGGGGGCGGCGCGGTGGATCACCGGCCCCGCCAGCGAGCTGAACACCTTCATCGAGCAGAACCGGCGCCGCATCTACCACGACATCCACGGCAACCCGACCTTCATCGCCCAGAGCGAGTGGGCGGTGAACTACGCCGCGGACCAGAACCCGAAGCTGGGGTTCCACAAGACGATGGAGATCTGACCGGCATCCGACCGGCCTGCCTTCAGCCCCCCGTCGCTCAGCCCCCCGTCGCCACGCGCTCCCCGTCGCAGGCCACCCGCAGCCACGGCTGCCGATCCCCGTCCAGCGCCGCCAGGTCGCGCGGGTGCCCACCCAGCGGCTTGCCGCACCGGGCGCAGGGCTCCTCCGCCGACGCCGCCCGCGACGCCGGCGCCTCCGTGTACAGGCTCGTCTGCCGCACCGCCCAGAGCCGGTCCTCCACCTCCGCCAGGTTCGTCCCGTCGAAGGGCAGCACCCGGGGGTCATCCGCAAAAGCGTCGTGATTCCAGGACCATACGGGCATGATCACCAGCCCGCGCGGCCGCCACGCCAGCCACCGCGCGATGTAGCCCGGGTAGTCGTCCATCAGCACCTTGCCGTACACGAGCCCCTTGTCCTCGCTGATGTGCAGCGTCGCGTCGGGCACATGGGCGCGGCACCAGCTCACCTTCTCCGACCACGCCACCGCGTTGCCCCACGGCCCCTTCGTCAGGATGTGCAGGTCGAACCACAGGCGCCGCATCACCTCGACCACCGCGAACCCGCGCTCCAGCCGCGGCAGCTCGCGCCACCAGCCGGGTCGCTGCTGGATCAGCTGCCGCCGCGCCCGCAGCCACGCCGGCTCGTCGGGGCCGTGGTGCAGGCCCACGTCCGGCTCGTCGGGGGAGCGCAGCAGCGCCAGCTCCCGGTTCATCTCGCCCGCGTAGTCGCAGAGCGTGCCGTCCATGTCGACCAGGGCGATGGGTTCGGAGGGGGCTTGTGCATGGCGCCATCGGATACCGGAACCATCGACGGCGGGTCCCCCCGGCCAGTAGCATCGTCCGTCGCTTTACGGGGAAGACCGCCATGTGGCATGTGCGCACGCTCGCTGACCGGGAGGTCCTCTTCGAGGAGGGCCGCTCGACCCACCTGCTGGCCCGCGTCAAGACGGGCACCATCCGCCTGCTGCGCGAGGGCCGCGAGATCGGCCGCGTCGGCCCGGGCGCCTGGCTGGGCGAAGCCTCGGCCTTCGTCGAGAACAGCGAGCACTTCGCCACGGCCCTCGCGGTGGGCGAGGTCACCATCGAGTTCCTGCGCCACACCGAGCTGCGCTCCCTGCGCGCCGCCGGCGATCCCGACTACCTGCGCCTGCTCACCGAGGCCCTGCGCACGCTGGCCGACCGCATCGAGGCGGTCAACGCCGAGGTCGTGCAGCGCGTCCGCGGCGGCGAGGCGCCCCCGGCGGGCCCTGGCCTCCTCGGCCGCCTCTGGGCCCGCGTCGCCGAGGGCGGCGCCGGCGCCCCCAACCCCCAGCCCATCCTGCAGCGGCTCCCCGGCATGCGCGCCGCCGACGCCCCCTCGTCGCGAAGGCCGGCCGCACCCGCTTCGTGCCCGCCGGCCAGGCCATCGCCGTCGAGGGCGACGCCGGCTCCGCCGTCTTCCTCTTGCTCTCCGGCACCCTGCGCGTCGTGCGCAGCCGCGCCGACGGCACCTTCAGCGAGCTGGCCATCGCCGGCCGCGGCGCCCTGCTCGGCGCCCACGCCGCCCTGCGCGGCGCCCCCGCAGCGCCACCCTCGTGGCCGGCGAGGCCGCCTGGGTCCTCGAGCTCCCCTCGCCGACCTCGACTCCCCCGCCCACATCGCGCTGGCCGAGTGCCTCGCCGGCGCCCTCGGCGCCCAGCTCGCCGCCGCCGACGCCGTCCTCATGGCCACCCGCGGCACCAGCCTCACCCTGCCCGACGAGACCGCCCGCGCCGCCCTCGGCCATGTGGAGGCCTGGCAGGCGCTCCCCTGACGCCGCTCACCGGCTTGCCCCCCAACGGACAGCACCAGACCGAGGACGAATCACCATGCCTGTCTACCGCCGCCCGCTCGACATCTACCAGGGCTACAACTACAAGAAGGACAAGCAGACCCCGGTCGGCTTCATCACCCGGTTGCAGCTCGGCGGCACCACCCTCCCGGCCGACCAGACCTGCAAGGACCCCACCGAGCCGACCCAGGATCTCCAGGTCGTCGCCGTGCTGTCGGATGTCATGTGGGAGACCGGCGTGACCGACCCGCTCTATTTCTCCGGCCACATCTCCGTCGACAACCGCCAGACGGTCGCCCTCGTGACGATCAACCCGCGCACTCAGATCGAGGTGGTCCTCCAGTTCGCCATCTACGACTACGACCCCATGGCAAAGACCTACTTCCTCGCCTTCTCCAGCAACGGGACGGATGTCAAGGGCCTCCTGGAGAAGAAGGGCGACGACATCAACCTGTCCGTGTTTGACGAGCCCGCCTCCGAGGTCCAGTCGCCCGAGAACTACGCGTTCCAGATGGGCGTCGTTCCCTCGCACGCCGCCCGGCGCCTCGTCATCGCCACCGCGACCCAGAAGCAGGTGGTCAAGAGCTGGGGCCTGCCGAGCGGGTGACGCTCTGCCGAGGGCTTGTGACGCACTGAAGAGAGTCACCTCTCCGCGTGGTCAGACCTCGACGGACTCCACGTGGACCTGCTTGCCATCAAAGACCACCGCGAAGCCATGGATGGGATCGGCGCCGCGGGCGCGGAGCTCGGTGGCGTACTGGCGGTCGACGAGCTGGCGGGCGGCCTTCTCCAGCGCCTGGGGCACGGTGTCCTTGCCGCGCAGGGCCTTGAGCTCCATCACCGCGCCGGGCTGGCCCGGGGTCCTGGGCAGCACCATCACGTCGTAGCGGCCGTAGCCGGACTCGCGGTTGGAGCGCACTTCGTGATGGGGGGCCAGGTTCACCAGCAGGCCCGCGAGGAAGGCGTGGTAGACCCGCTCGGGCACCACCGGGTCGAGGTCGAAGTACGACAGCACCTCGCGCACCGTGTCGCTCAGGATGAGGCCGAGCGTCTCGGCGTCCCCGTGGAAGAGGGCGCCGCGCAGCGTGCGGGCGCGGTTGGCGTCCAGACCGCCCAGGTAGCGCGCGAAGATCGACCGGTAGGCAGTGCGCACTTCGAGGTTGGGGATGCGCAAGGTGAGGGTGCGCACGCCGAGCTCGTCCTGGTGCAAGCCGGTGGCGGTGACGTAGCCCGAGTGAAACAACAGCGTCCAGACGGCCGCGGAGCCCGGCACCAGGTCGCGCAACACCATGCTGTCGGCCACCTCGCGCTCGACGGCGCCGCCCGCCAGCAGCGCCTCGATGTCGGCCGGGTGCTCCAGGCCGCCCCGCAACGCCTCGTACAGCAGGTCGTTGGAGCTGGTCATCACCCAGTGGGCCCGCGCCTCGTGCACCGGATCGGCCAGAAAGCTGAGGATGGACCAGGGGTTGTAGATGACGTGGTCGGCGAAGCGGTAGCCATCGTACCAGGCCCGCATCGTCTCACCGTGCTGTTCCGCGGAAGCCAGCCGTGCCAGCTCGGCGACCTCTTCCTCGGTGAAGCCGAAGTCGGTAGCGAAAGGCTGTTCCTGCAGGCCGAACACCTGCAGGTTGTTGAGGCCCGAGAACAGATTCTCCTTGGCGATCCGCAGGATGCCCGTGATCACCCCCTTGAAGAGGTGCACGTTGTCCTTCAGGCCCGCCGAGAGGAAGACGCGGAAGAAGGTGACCACCTCGTCGTAGTAGCTGCTCACATAGCCCGCGTGGATGGGCGTGTCGTACTCGTCGATGAGCAGCACCACCTGCTCGCCGTGGTGGGCGGCCAGCAGCCGGGTGAGCAGGGCCAGGGCATTCGCGAGCCCTGCCACCTCGGCCTTCTCATCCAGCAGCGCTTCGAAGCGAGCCCGATCCTGCTCGGTCGCGCCCTCCAAGACCTCACGGTGCTCTCCGCAGGCGAGGGCGACCTGCCGCGCCACCGAAGCCAGGCACTCGGGCCACGAGCGGAACTTCACATCCTTGAAGCTGAGGAAGACAACCGGGTAGCGCTGGAAGTGAGCCCGCGCCTCTGGGTCGTCCCAGACCTGCAACCCCTCGAACAGACGGCTGAAGTCGTGCGGCGACTTCTCCAGGAAGCAGCGCAGCGTCGTCAGGTTGAGCGTCTTGCCGAACCGCCGCGGCCGAGGCAGCAGGAAGACTGCCGAAGTGGTGGCCAGGACCCGCTGCACGACCGAGGTCTTGTCGACGTAGGTCATGCCGTCCTCGCGGATGCGGCGGAAGTCGGAGAACCCGATGGGCGGTCGGAAGGCCATGGACCCATCCTCGCCGGTCGAGCGCAGGCGGTCAATCGGCCCGTCCAGGGCCTGGAAGTCAGGTGTCGGGGCCTCCCAGTGGCTCACCACCCTGCGCGCACGCCCACGGTCAGCGGCGTGAAGGCCGCCACCACCGGCTGGTCCCGTTCGGCGCGACCGCTGCCGTCCTCCTCGGTGAAGGCGTTCACCACCTGCCGGCCCAGCTGGACGTAGCCCCACAGGGGCGTGTCCGCCCCGTCCGCGCGTTCGGCCAGGCCGTCTCGAAACCGCCACGCTCCGCCAAAGGCCACCCGGTAGCCCCAGCCCGTCAACGAAGAGAACCCGTCGCTCGACCACAGCGCCCCAGTGACCGAGAAGATCCCGTCCAGCGTGAAGCCCTCCCACAGCTCGAACGACAGCCGCGCCCGCCCACCCGGCAACACCACGCTGCGGTGGCCCCCCACGCCGTACGGATCCTCCAGCGAGAGGAACGAGGCCTCGATGCCCAGAAACAGGGCCGCCCCGGCCGGCCACTCGACCATGGGCGTCAGAGCGTACGCGGTGTTGGTTTCCTGAACCGTCGCGCTCGACTGCCCAGCTCGAAGGCCGGCCACGGCCGCACCGAGACCGAGGGTGAGCTCCATGGCACCGCGCAGGTTGCCCGGCGGCTTCTCCGCGGGCCCACCCCAGGCCAGAGTGGGTGCGAGGCCGACGACAAGGAGCCAGAGACGTCTCACAAGCACCCAGGATCCGAGGCGTCCTGCACGCCGTCACAGTCGTTGTCGATGCCGTCCGCGCAGTTCATCTCCGCCGTACTCTCGATCTCCGCCAGATCCTCCCCGCTGCACACCACCTGGCCCGCCGGGTTGCACACCAGGGTGCCGGCGCACGCGCCCTGGCCGCACGGGTTGCCCAGACCGAAGCCCTCGTCGATGGTGCCATCGCAATCGTTGTCGACCCCGTCGCACGTCTCGGGCGTAGCCGCGCCCGCTACTGCGCTGCATTGCACGGCGCCACCGGGACCGCACACCATGGCCCCCTGTCGCTGGCAGGCGCCCTGGCCCACCGTGCACGCGGCGCCCAGGCCCAGGCCCTCGTCGGCGAGCGAGTCGCAGTCATTGTCGATGCCGTCGCAGGCCTCAACGCCCGGGAGCCCAGGCTGGGCATTGCACGCGACCTCCTGCGCAATCGGATCGCACACCACCACGCCGCTACGCAGACAGGCACCGATCCCTACGGGGCAGGCATCACCGACCGTCAAGCCGCCCTCTTCGATCCCATCGTCGACCAGGCCGTTGCAGTCATCGTCGATGCCGTTGCAGGTCTCGCTGGCGGGGCTTCCCGGCGACGCCGAGCAACCCAGACTGCCACCACTGCACGCCATCACCCCGTCACGCCGACAGGCTCCGACCCCCGCATGGCAGGCCGTGCCAGCCCCCGGCACATCCTCGTCTGTGGTACCATCGCAGTCGTCATCGGTGTTGTTGCACTGCTCCACGCCAGGCGCCACCTGGCCCGCGCACTCGCCCCAGCGTCCGTCACCCCCACAGCTCTGGGTGCCCGCCGCGCACGGCGAGCGCGGATCGCCCATGGCATCGAGGGAGGCCGCGCCACCGCCATAGCAGTCCTGGGTCGCCAGGGGGCTGCAGAAGCAGTTTCCGCCCCCGGCTACGTTGTCGATCAGGCCGTCGCAGTTGTTGTCGAGCCCGTCGCACACCTCATCGGATGGCGTGACCATCCCGGTGCAGAGCCCCCAGTTGCCGTAGATGCAGTCCTGACTGCCAGCCACACAGACCCCAACGCCCTGGGTACCAGGCGGCCCGTAGTAGCAGTCGCGGTCGATGGGCGCCCCGCCCGCCGCCTCATCGGTGAAGCTGTCGCAATCGTTGTCGATGCCGTCGCAGACCTCGGGCGTGGCACCGACCAGAACCATGGGCTCACACGACATGGCGCCCTCGACACACTGGTAGGTGCCCAGCTGGCACGCGCCGACCAGCCCGGTGCTGCACTCCTGGTCGCTGCCTCCCGGGTTGCCCTCGTCGATCCGGCCATCGCAGTCGTCGTCGAGGTTGTTGCACTCTTCGGGGTTGTCATTGCGGTTGATGGGTACGCAGGCCGACGTGTGCGGCCCGGTGCACTGAATTCGGCCCTCGCCTGCGCAGCGGTCGCCTTCGCCCACCGTACAGGCCTGACCCAGACGAAAGCCCTCATCTGCTAGGCCATCGCAGTCATCGTCCACCAGATTGCACCACTCTTCAGCACCAGGATGAATGAGCGAATCACTGTCGACACAGTCACCATCTTCGCGACACCAGCCGTCGCGATCGCGATCCGTGCAGCCAGCGGGGCTGCCATCTCTGCCCTCACCAAGTACCGAATCCGTGAGCTGTTCGCAACCCCAGACACTGCAGATAACTACGCACAATTGCATGGCTTTCATCGTTGGCCCTCCTTGAGGCCCAGGGGGCCACGACCACACCCCCCACTCTTGTGAAGGTCCCTCCGTCCATAGCGGCTGGAGTAGCAGGCGATTGCATCGCCCGCACGAAATGGGAAGGTCAACATCAGTGCTTCGCTTGTCCACATGCCTGATGGCTGGCCACTCCGATCGAGGACGAGGGGCCAGGATGTGTGCTCGCTCTGGCCAAATCCCCGATGATCGCCTGCGAAGCGCTCGCACAGGACCGTCTCATGGTACGTTCCTCGTGGAACCCGATAGAGAGCCCGTGCCAGCAGGTAGAGCCGACCATCGTATGTCCACCAGGGAGCATCGTCGATGCCATCCAATGCCCGAGCGGCCTTGATGATCGCCTCATCAGAGTACCTCTCGACAAGGCACGTCACCGCGATCAGCTCTTCAAAGTCTTCCGTCGAGTAGATGCCAAACTTCCCTTCATCGCTGTAGGTGTGACCAGGCCGCCACGGCGGAATTCTCAGGATCAGGGCCGCGAGGTCTGCGGTCTCGCCTTCCAGGCGCTCCAGCGCAGCATCCACGTTGTTGCTGGCTGCTCCGCAGCCGAGGATTCCAAGCGCCAGGAGCAGGAAGCAAGCCAGGTTCCGGCGTTCAGTGCAGGTGACATTGGGCTCCGCCATCATGGGCACCTGCCGCGATCGATCAGATCTTCCGTGGCCCCCCTCCCCGTATGATTGTCCTCACACAGAATCGTTTCGGTCCGGCGCGAGTCGCCAACAGTGATGACCTCATCGCCGGCTCCCACAACCTGTGGCTCAACGCCGCAGCACGTCGAACGCACCTTCACCCTCCGATACAGTGATGGATTCCGGTTGTCTTCGTCACGCCAGAAGTCCGGTGGTGCTGGGTTGTCATAGGCCGGGTCATCGATGTCCCGAACCTCACTGCTGCTCCGAGGCGGGAAGAACTGGAGGTCTCCAACCGGACTGAAGTTGAACGCCGACTCGCCGGGCTCGTTCCTGCTGAACTCGGTGACCAGATTGCCATTGTCCAAGATGTCTTCGCGGTAGTATCGCGCCCATGTCTCCTGAGTAACCTCGGAGAATCCACCGACTTCGACTGATCCGTCTGGCGCGAGGGGCATGGCGTAGTTGTAGTCAGTGACCCACGTATCAGTGCATCCGACTGGCTCGCAAATGACTCGTGCCCCATCAACAAGAGGCACTCGCCACGCCTCCCAGTACGTAACTACCAGTGGCCGACGACGCGCACTCGTGTCCACCTGACAAAGATCGTTGCCCATGACGATGTCCGACCTGTCGAGATACTCGCCGTCCAGAGTGATCCTGACCTTCTGAACGATGACCCCCGCCCTCTGGACCAGAGGTCGCCACTCAATCGTCCTGACGTACTCGCCGCATCTGCCCTTGTGCAGAGGCACGTCGGGATCACCACCAACCAACTCCCGATTGTGCATTGGTGCCAGCTGCACATAGCTAAGTGCCGAAGTTCCGCTATCTGACAAGCAGATCGGATCTTCCCTTGAGTCACCGCCACAGTCTTGAATTGAAGGATCCGGACAGGCTGTCAGGAATGTGAAGAAGAAGCCGAGAGCCGAGAGCCGAGAGCCGAGAGCCGAGAGCCGAGAGCCGAGAGCCGAGAGCCGAGAGCCGAGAGCCGAGAGCCGAGAGCCGAGAGCCGAGAGCCGCATACCCGATCTGCCTCCTGACCGCACCTTGTCACCGTAGCGGGCCATTCGCCGCTCGACAAGCACTTTCGAGTGACCCTCAGCGACTGTCTGGCCTGGGCGAAGGGCGCCTCGGCGCGCCACTGGGCTGCGACCTGCCGCTCAGTCGTGTCGATTCCGTACGCGGGTTGTCAGCAAGGGCAGAGAGGACCTGCGCGGTGGCGCACGGGAGCGCCACGGCTGCGCCATGCAGCCTAACCTCGCCGCCCGGGAGGTCCGGGACGGCGTTGTGCCGTTCCACCCTGCCGCCCTGGAGGTCCAAGGCGGCGTTGTGCAGCTGCACCCTGCCGCCCGGGATGTCCGAGGCAGCGGTGTGCGGCTTCACGCTGGCGTCTTGGAGGTCCCCGGCGGCAGTGTGCGGCTTCACCGGGGCGCGGCGGAGGGGGAAGGCGGCGGTGTGCGGCTGCACCGTGGCGCCGAGGGGGTCGGGGGCAGCGCTGTGCCGCGACACCAGGGCGTCTCGGGCGTCCGGGGCAGCACTTCGCCGCCGGCCGACGCCCAGACGGGCTCAGCGGCAGCCGCAGGTGCAGCTGACGCTGCCGCCGCTGCCGCCGTCGCCGCCGTCGTCGTCCGCCCCCAGGATGATGCTGCCCGCGCTGCCGCTGCTGACGATGCGGTCGCAGTAGGCGGTGCCCTGGCAGGCGTTGCAGGTGATGCCCACCGCCGAGCCATTGCCCAGGTCGCAGGTGGCGCTGGTGCTGCTGCGCATGCAGTAGGCGACGCCGATGGCGACGCCCGCGCCGAAGGCGCCGACCAGGGCACCGACCATGGGCTGCTCCCGGACGGCGAGGCCGTCACCCAGGTCGCGCTCGGCGTCTTCGAGCAGGATGGGCAGGGCCACCAGGGCCAGGGGCGCGGCGACCACGTTGCCAGCGTCCACCATCGGCGCGAAGAAGCCCGCGGCGTCGTCGGTGGGCGGGAAGGCCAGGGCGTCGTCGACGTACGCGATGGCCGGGCTCTGGAGCGGCGCCTCAGCGGGCCGCGCCAGGGTGGCCTCGAAGGCGTCGCCACCCGTCCAGCCCTGCAGGTAGATGTGCTCTTCGTCCATGCGGGCGGTCAGCAGCGCCTGGCCCGCGTCGTCGCGGACCACCAGCTCGTCGGCGTCGGCGTCGATGGTGAAGTCGGCCTCCCCCACCCGGCCGGCCCAGCGGACGACGTCGCCGTCCCGGCGCACGTCGAAGGTCTCGATGGCCTGGGAGCGGCCGTCCAGGGCCCGCAGGGCCAAGGGCGCGTCCTGGACGTCGACCGCCGAGGGGGCCTCGGCGCAGGCGGCGGCGGAGAGGGACAGGGCGAGAGCGATGAGGGTGCGAGCGATCATGGGGACCTCCGTGGTGTGACGACTGTCTGCGTCGTTCGGTGAGGTCTTCGCGGGGGGCGGCGGTGGTCTGACACCCTGGGGCGATCTTTCTTCGTCGATTGCCGGAGATCGCCTTGTGATCAGCGCCTTGGCGTCAAGCGGTGCCGACGAAGAGGTGGAGGATAGGAACCTCAAACGCCGTTTCGCGCGATTGGGCGTAGGCAACATAAGTCACATTGTGCGAAGTCGACCGGGAACGCTGGGAGTGTGGTGCTGCCGAGCACCTGCCAGCGGCGGCCGTTGGCTACGCTGTGGGGATGGATCGCGAGGCCCACGAACACATTCGACGGTGCGCGGGCCATCCTGGCCGAGGCCCGCCGCCGCGGGGATGACCTGGCCCTGGCATTGACGCGCCGGGATGGCCTGGCCGGGGATGCCCTCGCCGAGGCCCGCCGCCGCGCCGATGCCGCCGAAGGTGTGGCCCGAGATCTCCGCGGTGACCTCGAGGGCGCCCGGGCCGAGCTGGTGGGCGCCCGGGCCGAGCTGGCCGCATTGAAAGAGCGGGCGGGCCTGTCCTGGTGGCATCGGTTGATCGGTGCCCGCCCTGCCCTCCCCGACGCCGAAGGGTGGCGGTGTTGACGTGCTGGCGCGCCTGGGGCTAGCGTTCCACCTCCGTCCAGCGGAGGAGGAGCCCCGATGACGCCGGTTCAGAGAGCCGAGGTTGAGCGAGTGAGTGCGGAATGGGTGGCGCTCAAGGCAACGCTGAAAGGCGCGGACCTGAGCGGCGCGAACCTGAGCGGCGCGGACCTGAGAGGCGCGGACCTGAGCGGCGCGGACCTGAGCGGCGCGAACCTGGAACGGGCGAACCTGAGCGAAGCGAACCTGAAAGGCGCGAACCTGAAAGGCGCGAACCTGACAGGCGCGAACCTGAGAGGCGCGGACCTGACCGACGCGAACCTGGACGGCGCGGACCTGGAACGCGCGAACCTGGACGGCGCGGACCTGGAACGCGCGAACCTGGACAGCACGAAGCTGGAACGCGCGATCCTGTACGAAGCGAACCTGAAAGGCGCGAACCTGAGAGACGCGAACCTGACCGACGCGGACCTGACCGACGCGAACCTGGACAGCGCGAACCTGGAATGCGCGAACCTGGACAGCACGAAGCTGGAACGCGCGAGCCTGAACGAAGCGAACCTGAAAGGCGCGAACCTGACATACGCGAACCTGACCGACGCGTACCTGTGGGGCGCGAACCTGACCGACGCGAAACTGGACCGCGCGAACCTGACCGACGCGAAACTGGAAGGCGCGAACCTGGAAGGCGCGAACCTGAGAGACGCGTACCGGGAGTGATCTTTTCCCCGGTCACGCAGTCTCCAGCTTGAAGGCCTGGTCAAGTACGCGCTCGATCCCATCATGAGCCCAGAACTCATCCCATCGGCCGGCCAGCTCGAGGAGTCTCAAGTTGACGCTTGCGAGGCTGGCGCGGGCGGTCCAGCGGGCGCCGGCGAGCTTCAGGCGGGCCTGGGCGGCCGTGCGGTGCAGCGACTCCATGGCGCCCGAGCCGAGCTGGAAGCCGCGCTGCCGGCAGGCGTCGTAGTCGCCGCGGTAGAGGTTGTTCTCCAGGTAGCCGATGAGCGCGTTGAGGGGCTCCGAGGGGCCGTCGGCGGTCAACTCGCTCCGGGCAGCGTACAGACTCTGCAGCAGCGCCCAGATGGAGCCGACCGGGCGCTCGCGCCTGGGATGGATCCGCCTGCTCTTCTTGTGGCCCTTGCGAGGAGCGGCCGGCCTCGGCCGACGCCGCCCTTCGGGGACGAGCTGCTTCGCGAACCGGCGGTACAGGCGGCTCGCCGCCTGCGTTCCCGCGCCGCTGTGTGCCGCGGCGAAGTCTCCGAGGTGCTGCAGCGCGTGGTACAGGTCCAGCACCGGGTGTGCCCATGGCAGCTTCGCGAGCACATGGTTCTCGATCCACGGCAGTCCATCGGTGACGACGACGAGCTCGGCGCGCAGGCCGCCGCCGTAGTCCCCATCCCTGGCCAGGATGCCCAGCTCGATGAGGTCGTCGATGGTGTCGGCGACCACGTTGCAGTCGCCCCAGGTGTACTCGCCGCCCAGGTGGATGGTCTCGCCCGTGGCGCGGTCGATGGCCCAGATCCTCAATCCATTCATGGACTTCCAGGTGGCGTTCCAGGTCTCGTCGACGAAGCGGCGCTCCGAGTGGGCGTCCTGGGAGAGGTAGAGGATGGGCCGCCCGGTGGTGCGATCCCGGGTGGCGCGGTCCTGGAGGAGGCGGCAGATGTCATCGACAGAGCGGTAGAGCCAGTGGCGCTGGATGGCAGCGCCGACGGCGATGGTGTGAGCAGCGAGGGTGGTGTCTTCCTCGCGGACGGCGCCATGGGAGAAGAAGCAGAGGGCATCAGCGGCGCGGCGGAAGGGCAGGTCCTTGCCGAGGCGGGCTTCCCACTCGAGGCAGAGGGGTGTGGAGCGGCAGCGCCCATGCAGCGGTACCAGCGCCTCGCGGGCCGGCGTGCGGGTGACGGTCGTGGCGCCGCGCCGCTCGCGCCAGGCGAAGAGGGGGAAGCGGATGGGCCCGAAGGTGCTCATCTGGGTGGCGTGGTAGTCCTGGTCGAGGCGGAAGCGTACGTCCTGGGGCTCAAGTCCTCGCGCCTCGACGTCCGCCTCGGCCCGGGCGCGGCAGGCGGTCGCCATGCAGGTCTCCAGGAGAGCTCGGCCGAAGGCCTGGACGACGCGCCAGACCCCCTCCTCCAGCTCGCGCGGACCCGCCCCGGCAGCCGCCTGGCCGCAGAGCGCC
>JAWKQS010000018.1:0-142213 GCA_041389985.1 bacterium | reverse complement strand
GCCAGGGTGCTCATGCACTGGCAGGCGAGGGCGAGGAAGATCATCAGGGCCAGCGCGGAGAGCGGCGTGTAGCGGGGCTCGCCGTCTGCCTTCTTCTCGCTGCGCAGGCGGGCCCGGAGCGGGGCGCTGTCGGCGTCGACGTCGTGGCCCATGCCGAAGATCAGGCCCATCGTGCTCACGAAGACCTCGCGTGCCGCGAAGGCCCCGAGCAGGCCGACGCCCACCTGCCAGTCCTGGCCGAAGGGCTCCAGCGCGGGCTCGATGAAGCGGCCAATGCGGCCCGCGAAGCTGCCCCGCTTCTGGGCCCCCTCGATCTCGAGGGCGAACGCGGCCGCCTGCTCGGCGGTGGGGGCGGAGACGGCGGCGTGCTGCTGCTGGAGCGCCCGCACCTCCTCGTTTTCACGAGGGAAATACAGCAGCACCCAGAGAATGGCGGTGCAGATCAGGATGAAGGCGCCCGCGTCGCGGACGAAGAGCCAGGATCGGCGAACCACCCGGCGCCCGACCGAGCGCGTCGAGGGGCGACGGTAGGGCGGCAGCTCCATCAGCAGCGGGACGCGCTCCCCCTTGAGCACCGTGCGGCCGATGACCGCAGCCGCGACCAGCGCGGTGACGGTGCCGAAGAGATACAGGCCGACCATGACCAGGCTCTGGGCGCTGATGATGCCTCCCACGATGGTGGCGGGCACCAGCGCGGCGATGAGCAGCGTGTAGACGGGCAGGCGGGCTGAGCAGGTCGTGAGGGGCAGCACCATCATGGTGAGGTAGCGATCGCGCCGGCGCTCCATGGTGCGGGTGGCCATCACCGCCGGGACGGCACAGGCGTAGGCGCTGAGCATGGGGACGAACGCGCGGCCATGCAGCCCGACCCGGTTCATGATCCGGTCCATCAGGAAGGCGATCCGGCTCATGTAGCCGGTGTCCTCCATCAGGCTGATGAAGATGAAGAGCAGGGCGATCTGGGGGACGAAGACCAGCACGTTGCCCACGCCGCCGACGACGGCTTCGGCCAGGAAGTCGGCGAGGATCCCGGCGGGGACGAGGCTGCGGACGGCGGTCCCGACCCACCCGATGCCCCCCTCGACCAGCCCGATGAGGGGCTCCGACCAGGCGAAGAGGGCCTGGAAGACCACCACCATGATGCCGAGGAAGAGGGCGAACCCGGCGACCGGGTGCAGCAGCACGGCGTCGAGCCGGTCGGTCCACGATCGCGGCACCGGGCCCCGGGTGATCCAGGCGCCGAGGTGCTGGTCGATCCACTGGTAGCGGGCCGTGACGCCCTCGCCGTCCACGTCGCGGCCGGCGGCCCGGGCCGCCTTGAGGCGCGCGAGGACCTGGAGCCGCAGGGGTGGCCGGGACGTCGGCGAGCTCGTCGCTGCTGTCGACGCTGAGCAGCGCCCAGAGGGCCAGGGCGCGGGTCGCAGCGGGCGAGAGGTCGGCGCCCATCTGGGCCGCGGCCGGGGCGAGGGCCGCCAGATCGGCCTCGAGTTCGGGGCCCGGCGTCCACGTCCACGCAGGCGGCGCGGGTGGCCGCGCGAGCGCCTCGGCGATGGCCGCCCGCAGCGCGTCGATGCCCTCGCCTCGTGCGGCGCTGACGCCGACGACCGGCACGCCGAGGGCGTCCGCCATCGCCGGCAGATCGAGGGTGATGCCCTCCTTCTTCGCCGCATCCATCATGTTGACAGCGAGCACCACCGGCGCGCCCAGCTCGATGATCTGCAAGGCGAAGTAGAGGTTTCGCTCCAGCCGGGTGGCGTCGAGCGCGACGATGGTGAGCGCCGGGCGGGGGTTGGCCCCGAGGCCCAGGAGGGCGGCGACGGCGACCTGCTCGTCCGGACTGCGGGCGGCGAGGCTGTAGGCCCCCGGGACGTCGACCACGACCACCGGGCCGCCCGGCGTCGCGGCCTGCGCTGAGACGCGCTCGACGGTGATGCCCGGGTAGCTGCCTCACCCGCGCGCGGCGACCCGTCAGGGCGTTGAAGAGCGTGGTCTTGCCAGTGTTCGGGCAGACCCGCCAGGGCCACCCACGGGAGGTCCGTCCTCACGGAGCGGCCAGCCGCACGCTGATGCAGGCCGCCTCGCGACGACGCAGAGAGATCCGGGCCCCACGCAGCACGACGTCGAGCGGATCACCCCCCGCGCTGCTCCGCAGCGCGACGCGGGCGCCCGGCACGAAGCCGAACTCCATCAGCCGTCGGCGAAACGCGCGCTCCCCGTGACCGCGCACACGATGGCGGGCTGCATGGGGCCAGCCGATCCAGGGGCATCTCCAGGGCGTCTCATGGCGCACCGTTTTGAAAACCGTTTTCAAGTCGGAGAAGAGCGCTTTGCGGCGCGATAGTCAACCCCGTTGGCGGGCTGCGGCGGGCTGCTGCACGCAGGGCGGCCTGGAGCGCGGCGCGGCGCGCTCGCGTGACGGCGGGATGGCGGGGAAGTGGCGGGGGTCGGCCGCCGGGGACGGCTCCCCGGGGCGATCAGGCCGGGGCGATCAGGCTTCGCGGATCATGCGGCGCAGGACGGTGTGGAGGATGCCGCCGTTGCGGTAGTACTCCACCTCGACCGGCGTATCGATGCGGCAGTGGGCCTTGAACCGGACCTGGCTGCCGTCGGGGCGCGTCGCGGTGACCTCGACGTCCTGGAGCGGCTGGAGCTGGTCGTCGATCCCGAAGTCGAACGTCTCCTCGCCGGTGAGCCCCAGGGTCTCGCGGGTGTCGCCGTCCATGAACTGCAGGGGCAGGACGCCCATCCCCACCAGGTTGCTGCGGTGGATGCGCTCGTAGGACTCGGCGATGACGGCCTTCACGCCCAGCAGCAGCGTGCCCTTGGCCGCCCAGTCGCGGCTGGAGCCCATGCCGTAGTCGCGGCCCGCGAGGACCACCAGCGGGATGCCGGCGGTCTGGTAGGCCACGCTGGCCTCGTAGATGGTCGTCACGCCGCCGGGCGCCGGGGCGTCCTTGCCGGCCGGGCCGTAGTAGGTGGTGAAGCCACCCTCGGTGCCGGGGGCGAGCTCGTTCTTCAGGCGGATGTTGGCGAACGTGCCCCGGGTCATGACGCGGTCGTTGCCGCGGCGCGCGCCGTAGCTGTTGAACAGCCGCTTGGAAACTCCCTTTTCGATCAGGTACTTGCCAGCGGGAGTCTCGACGCCGATGGAGCCGGCCGGGCTGATGTGGTCGGTGGTGACCGAGTGGGCCACCTTCACCAGCACCCGGGCCCCGCGGATGGGGGCGATGGGCGAGACCTCGGCCGTCATGTCCTGGAAGAACGGCGGCTCCTGGACATAGGTGCTGTCGGCGTTCCAGGCGTAGACGTCGCCCCGGGTCACCTGGATGGCCTGCCACGCCTCGGGGCCGCGATCGGCGTCGGCGTAGCGCGCGACGAACTGCTCCCGCGTGACCGCCGCGTCGACGAGGGCGTTGACCTCCGCCGTCGTGGGCCAGATGTCGCGCAGGTAGACGGGCTGGCCGTTCGCGCCGGTGCCGATGGGGTCGTTGACGAGGTCCAGGTCCACGGTGCCGGCGATGGCGTAGGCCACGACCAGGGGCGGGCTGGCCAGGTAGCTGGGCTGGACCTGCGGGTTGACGCGACCCTCGAAGTTGCGGTTGCCCGAGAGCACCGCGGCCACCGCCAGCTCGCCGGCCTTCACGCCCTCGCTGACCTCGGGGATCAGCGGGCCCGAGTTGCCGATGCAGGTGGTGCAGCCGTAGCCCACGGTGTGGAAGCCCAGGGCGTCGAAGTCGGCCGTCAGGCCGGCCTGATCGAGGTAGTCGGTCACCACCCGGCTGCCGGGGGCGAGGCTGGTCTTGCACCACGGGGCGCGGGTCAGGCCGAGGGCGCGGGCCTTGCGGGCCACCAGGCCGGCGGCGATGAGCACGGACGGGTTGCTGGTGTTGGTGCAGCTCGTGATGGCCGCGATGACGACCGCGCCGTCCTTCAGGTCGTGCCGGGCGCCGTCCAGCTCGATGGGCGCGCTGCGCACCGTCTCGTGCTTGTAGGTCTTGACCCGGTCGAGCTGCCACTGGCCCTTCATGTCGCGCAGCAGCACCCGGTCCTGGGGGCGCTTCGGGCCGGCCAGGGCCGGCTGGACCTCGGCGAGGTCCAGCTCGAGGGTGGCGGTGTAGCGGATGGGCAGCGTGTCGTCGCGCCACAGGCCCTGGCGCTTCGCGTAGGCCTCCACCGTGCCGATGAGGGCCTCGTCGCGGCCCGTCTGGCGCAGGTAGGCGAGCGTCTGGTCGTCCACCGGGAAGAAGCCCATGGTGGCGCCGTACTCGGGGGCCATGTTGGCGATGGTGGCGCGGTCGGGCAGGCTCAGGGCGCCCACGCCGGGGCCGAAGAACTCCACGAACTTCTCGACCACGCCGTGCTTGCGCAGCATCTGGGTGACGGCGAGCACCAGGTCGGTGGCCGTCGCGCCCTCGGCCAGCGCGCCCTTGAGGCGGAAGCCCACCACCTCGGGCAGCAGCATGTAGATGGGCTGGCCGAGCATCACCGCCTCGGCCTCGATGCCGCCCACGCCCCAGCCCACGACGCCCAGGCCGTTGATCATGGTGGTGTGGGAGTCGGTGCCGACCAGGGAGTCGGGGTAGGCGACCGTCGCGCCGCCGTCATCCTTGGTAAGCACCACCGACGCCAGGTACTCCAGGTTGACCTGGTGCACGATGCCCGTGGCGGGCGGCACCACCCGGAAGCGGTCGAAGCTGCTCTGGCCCCACTTCAAGAACTCGTAGCGCTCCTGGTTGCGCTCGAACTCCAGGCGGGCGTTCTCGTCGAGGGCGCTCGCGCTGCCGAAGGCGTCTACCTGCACCGAGTGGTCGATGACCAGGTCGCACTGGACCAGCGGGTTGACCTTCTTGACGTCCCCGCCCAGGCGGGCGGTGGCGCTGCGCAGCGCCGCCAGGTCGACCACGGCGGGCACGCCGGTGAAGTCCTGCAGGACGACGCGGCCGGGCAGGAAGGGGATCTCCACCTCGCCCACGTTGCTGGCGTCGTAGCTGGCCAGGGCCTGCACATGCTCTTCGGTGATGGCGAAGCCATCCACGTTGCGCAGCACCGACTCCAGCAGGACCTTGATGGAGTAGGGGAGCCGGTCGATGTCACCGATGCCGGCGTCCTTCAGGGCGTCGAGGGCGTAGACCTTCAGCGAGCCGAGCGGCGTCTCCAGGGTCCGCGCCGCGTTGAGAGTGTTCCCCATGCTTCTTCTCCCAGTGTCCTTGCGGCCGGGACCGTAGTGAGACCCAGCACGCGAATCAATCGGAATCCACGGCTGAGCATGGCGCCGGGGCTTGCATGGGTCCAATCGATTGTTTTTGGTTCTAAGATAGAAGACGCTGATTGAAATCGAGGCTTGCCGCCGCGGGATCGCTGACCGAAGGTGGCCCGGTGAGCACCCGCGCTGCCATCGCCCACATCGCCGCGGCCGTCGACGCGATCCAGCGCGGCGGCGTCGTCCCGCCGGGCTTCGAGGCTGACGAGGCGGCGCTCGCCCGGGTCTTCGGCCTGCTGGCGCGTCGCTGGCTGCGGGCCGAGCGCTGGTCCCCCGGGCCCTGGTGGGATGCCCTCGCAGCGGCCCTCCCGGCCAGCCCCGGGGTGCACGCCGGCCTCGCCCAGGTGCCCCTGCAGGGCCGGATCCCCTCACGCCCCTGCTGGCGGGCTGGCTGGCCCGCCACGCCCGGGCCCAGCGCCATCGGACGGGCACCTGGTACACCCCGCCGGCCGTCACCGCTGCGGTCTTCGCGCTCATCGAGCACCCCGGACCGTCCCCGCGTCCTCGACCCCGCCGTGGGCACGGGGGAGTTCCTGCTGGCCGCAGCGGCCCGCTGGCCCGCGGCCCCGCTCACGGGCATCGATCGCGACGCCGCCGCCCTGGTCGTGGCCGCGGCCCGCCTGGCCCGCGCCGGCCACGCGGCCCGCCTCGTCCACGCCGACAGCCTCGCCTCGCCCTGGACCGACCCGGCCGACCTCATCGTCGGCAACCCCCGTGGTGGCGCGCCCCGGCCACCGACGAGGCCGCGGGTGGCTTCGTCCGGCTGGGCCACCCCGACGTCGCCGGCGGCCGCCCCCTCTTCGACGACCTGCGGGTGCCGGGGGCGAACATCCAGAACATCTTCAATTATTACGTATACTTCTGGCGCCTCTGCTGCTGGCTGGCCTTCGAGCGCCAGGGCGGTCCGGCCACCGTCGCCCTCCTCACCCCGTCCTCCTTCCTCCGCGGCCCGGGCTTCGGCGGCCTGCGCGACCTGCTGCGCCGCACGCCGACGGTGTCCGCATCCTGGATCTCGGGGGCGATGGCCGCTCGGGCGTCGCCGCGGCCAACGTGCTGGCGGTGCGCACCCCGGCCTGCATCACCGTGGCCGCGCGGGGCGGCGCCCGGCGGGGGATCCAGGTGGCGGTGCTGCCCCGGGGGGATCGCGCGGCGCGCCTGGATCTCCTGGGCCGGGCCGATCTGCCCGAGGCCCTCGTGTGGGCGCCGTCGGCGGGCGCCCGCTTCGTGGGCACCTCGCCGGCGCCGTGGCAGCGCTGGCCCACCCTCGCCCAGGTGATGCCCTGGCGCCGCTCCGGCGTGAAGGTGGGCCGCACCTGGCCCATCGCCTCGTCCCCCGCCGCGCTGCGGGCGCGCTGGGCCGCCCTGGTGTCCGCCGCGCCTCGGGAGCGGGCCGGCCTCTTCAAGGACTCCCCCACCGGCCGCAAGGTCGACCGGCCGGCCGGGGCCTCCCGCCCCTCACCGATCTCCCGGCCGGGTCTCCCTGTCCGCCCATCCTCCCCTATGGCTGGCGGACGCTCGACCGGCGCTGGCTGCTGGACGACCCGCGCCTGCACGACCGCGGTGCCGAGCCGCTGCGCGAGGCCCACTCGCCCGCCCAGCTCTACCTCACCACCGGCGAGGGCGGCGTGGCGGGCCCCTGGGCCACGGTCTGCGCCGAGATCCCTGATCTGCATCACTTTTCTGGTCGAGGTGCCCGCGACGTCCTGCCCCTCTGGTGCGACGCCGGGGCCCAGGATCCCAACGCCACCGCCCCGCGGGGGGTGCGCCGCGACGAGGTGTTCTTCGTGGTCACCGCCCTCCTCGGGCAGCCCGGCTTCGGCGCGCGCCTGGGCCAGCAGGCGGGCGAGCTGCGCCTGCCGCTGCCCCGATCGCCGGCGCTGTGGGCAGAGGGCGTGCTGCTGGGCGCGCGCCTGGTGGCCGCGTGCACGGAGGTGGAGGCGATGGCGCCCCTCCCGGCGGGCGAGCCGAGCCGCCGAGAGGGGCACCTGTGCCTGGGGGGCGTCCCGATCCTGGCCCTCGACGATCCCGCGTGGGCGTTCCGGGCGGGCGGCCTGGCGGTGCTGCCGCGCCTGGTGGCGGGCCGCCTGGGCGCCGGCCGATGGTCTTCGCCCCTCGACGCCCTCGGCGTGGGCTGGTCGCCGCGCGACACCGACGATCTGGCCCGCGCCCTCGCCCGCGTCCGCGCCATCCTGGACCTCGCGCCCGCCCTGGCGGGCTGGCTCGATCGCGTGCTCGCCGCCGACGATCTCTGGGGCGCGGCGGAGTGGCCAGCCGCCGCGGACGTGGTACGCTGACGCCATCTGGGGCCCTGGGGCCTCCTCGACCCACGCTGAGGCCGTGCCGCACAAAGCCTGCTTCCGCTGCAACCTGCTCTTCGAGGCCGTCGCGGCCCACGTCGGCGTGGCCGTGCCCTGCCCGAACTGCGGCCAGGCCCTCGAGGACTACCAGGTCACCGAGGAGACGCCCCTGGAGGAGCCGCGGGGCGAGCGCACCATGCTGCGCGTGCCCGGCGGGCAGATGTCGACCACCATGTTCCGCCTCAAGAGCGAGGCGCCCCGGCGGCACTTCGACGCGCCCACCCAGGCCATCGCCGTCGACCAGCTCGACACACGCTTCCCCGATCTGTCCACCGGCTCCCTCGAGATCCCGGCCCCGGCCCGCAGCGAGGACGCCCCCACGGAGGCGGATCGCCGGTCGCCGGGCCTCGATCTGGAGGAGGCGCCGACCCGGGCGCTCGACGCGCGGGCGCTGCGCAAGGCGGTCACGACGGACGCCGAGGGCGGCGGCCGGGCGGGGGGGCGCTTCGACAGCGAGGCGCCGACCCGGGCCCTCGACGCCCGCGCGATGCGGCGCGCGGTGGCGGATCCCGACCGCTTCAGCACGGATGTGCCGACGCGGGCCCTCGACAGCCGCGTGCTGGCAGCGGGGGAGCCGACCCCCGAGGAGGTCCTGGAGGACGCCCCGACCCGCGCTCTCGACGCCAGGCGCCTGCGGCAGGCCGTGGTCGTCCCCGCCGAGCCCGCCCCGGTACCGGGCGGCCCGCCGCCCCCACCCGGCGGCGTGCAGGGGGTCAGCGGCCCGGTACCGAGGCCCCGGCCTCGCCCGCCCGCGCCGCCCCCCGAGCCGACGCCGCCGCCCGTCGCGGCGCCCGTGGCGGCCCCCGTCGTCGACCGTCCGTCCGACCGGCCCGCCGCCGGTGTGAGCGGCCCCGTGCCCGCGCGCCGGCACCGGCCCCAGCGCATCGACGATGGCGGAAATCCCCCGCAAGAACAGCAGGTTGACCCCATCCCCCGGCCCCCGCCCCGGCCGACGCCGGCCCCGCGCTCCCTCTCGAAGGTGCTGCCGGAGCCGCCGCCCGAGCCGCCGGCGCCGCGCCCGGTCGCGCGCCCCTCGGCGCCTCGACCGGCGCCGCCGCGGGCCCCCGAGCCCGACGTCCCCGCCTACTTCGATCAGTCGCGGGTGATGGACGTGCCCGACGCCATGGGGGATCTGATCGCCCAGGCGGCCCCCGGGCCGTCGGTGGCGCCGGTGGAGCGCTCGACGGTCATCCCGCCGGCGCGGACCGCCCGGCGACGCCGACCCGTGGGGCTGTACCTGATCGGCGCGGTGGTGCTGGCGCTGGCGGTGGGGGCCATCGCGCTGGTGGCCACCCGCGACACCGAGCTGGCCGGCAACCGCCCGGATGGCGGCGCGTCCCCCGGCACCGTGGCCGCCGAGCGGCCGCCGTGGCGCGAGGCCCTCGACGGTGCGCTGGCCCGCGCCCAGGTCCGCCTGCCGGCGGCGCGGCAGGGTGAGCCCCTCGACGAAGCCGAGTTCCTGGTGGCCGGGCCCGACGGCCTGGCCACGAGCAAGGGCCCGGTGGTGGGGGTGATGGCCACGCCGTTCCCCGCCGACGCCGTCGAGGCCGACGAGGCCGGCGAGGTGGTCCGGCCCCTGCTCAACGCCTTCGGCCGCCCCGAGGGCGAGCGCCTGACGGTGGCGCTCGATCGCCGCCTCACCGCCCGGACGGTGGCGCGGGTGCTCTACAGCGGGTGGAAGGCCGGCTACCGGCGCATGTCGCTGCTGCTGCGCCAGGGCGATGACGTGAGCGGCGAGCTGGTGGGGCTGGAGGTGGCGCCGTTTCGCCCGGGGACGCCCCTGCCGGCGGCCGGCGGCCTCGTCATCCGCGTCGGCCAGCTGGCCATCAACGCCGTGGTGGAGGGCCGCGACGGCCGCCTGATGGGCGAGCGCCCCGCGCCGCTGCCCCGGGCGGCCGACGGCTCCCTCGATCTGGACGCGCTGGACGCGCTGCTCGACCAGCTCTCCAGCCGGCACCCCCGGGTGCGCGACGCGGTCGTCCACGTCAACGGCGACCTGCCCCTGGAGCCCCTGCTGGGGGTGCTCACCCGGGTGCGGGGCAGCGATCGGCGCGACCGCTTCCCCTCCATCGCGCTGGCGGTGCAGTAGGCGGCGTCAGGCCGCCTTCGGGGCCTCGAAGCGGGCCACGAGGGGGAAGGCGATGTAGGAGAGGGCGGTGCAGCCGAGCCCCATGGGCAGCCAGAACCCCTCGATTCCCAAGAAGGTTTCGGCGCCGAAGGCCATGTGCACGCCCCAGGCGATGGTGCCGACGAGCATGGACGCCCAGACCGCCGCCGTGCCGCCGCGCTTGCCGTAGACCGCGAAGGTCAGGGGCGCCATCAGCGAGACCATGCCGAGCTCGTAGCCCGAGGCGAGCAGGTTGTAGGCGCTCTCGCCCGCCCAGGTGAGGCCCAGGCTGATCAGGCCGATGATGACCACCGAGTAGCGCACCAGGCTCAGCTCCTTGCCGCGGAAGCGGGGGATGCGGGCGAGCAGGTCGCGGGCCAGGATGGTGCCGGGGGCGAGCAGCGCGCTGTCGATGGTCGAGAGCACGACGGACATGAGCGTCATCACCAGCAGTACGGCCATGCCGGGGCTGAGGAAGAGGCCCGCCAGGAGGGCGATGGTGCCGCCCTGCTGGTCGGGGGTGAAGAGCACGTTGCCCGCCAGGCCGAGGATGACGGGCACGCCGCCGAGGACGAGGTAGAGCACGCCGCCGACGATGCAGGCCCACTTCGCCGCCGAGGCGGAGCGGGCCGAGAAGACGCGCTGCATCACGTCCTGGGAGGGGATGTTGCCCAGGGCCCCGGCGCACAGGATGCCCAGCCAGCCCGTGAGCGACGCGATGTCCTCGGTGGGGATCAGGGTCTGCCGCTCCACCGACGTCTTCGTCCAGAGCACGTCGAACCCGGCCACCGCGCTGCCGTCGCCCATGTGGCCGAGCACCGTGAACAGCATCACGAAGAGGCCCACGATGATCAGCGCCATCTGGGCGGCGTCGGTGAGCGTGACGGCCCACATGCCGCCCATCAGCGTGTAGCCGATGCCCACGAACGCCACCAGCAGCACGCCGACCTCGGGGGACATGCCGAAGTACAGGGTGAGGATGCCGGCCAGCGCGATGAACTGCGCCGCGATCCAGCCCAGGTACGGGGGGATGATGAGGATGGCGGCCAGCAGCTCGGATCCGCGCCCGTAGCGGCGGCCGAAGAGCTCGGGGAGGGTGACCAGCTTCTCCTTCCAGAGGGGCGCAGCGAAGAAGAGGCCCACCAGCAGCAGGCACAGGCCCGCGCCGAGCGGATCGAGGGCGGTGGCCTGGAGGCCGCGGGCGCGGACCTCGTCGCTGGCGGTCATCAGGGTGCCGGCCCCGAACCAGGTGGCCAGCAGCGTCGCGGTGGCGAGGGGCATGGACAGGCGTCTACCGGCCACCACGAAGTCTTCGACGCTCTCGACCCGTTTCTGGGCCATGGCGCTGATGCCGAACATGACGAGGACGTAGAGGCTCATGGTCCAGGCGAGGAGCTGGACCAGGTCGGAGGAAACGGACATCAGGCGCTCCCGGCCAGGGTGTCCCGGAGTTGCACACCATCGTGGCGCTCAGGCTTGAGCTTCCCCGCACCGCACCCCGGGCCCGGACGCCCGGGTGGTGCAGGTCCACGCGCGACTCGATCACACGGAAAGCGAAGAAAGATCAGGTGCTTGCCCGCGGGGGATCCCGCTGGGCGGAGGCTTCGGGCCTTTCGGGGGACCGCGCGAGGCGGCGGGATCGCGCCGATCTCAGCCAACGAGCTCGACCAGCTTGACCTCGAAGATGGCAGCATCTTCGGCCAGGGCGGCGAGGACGGCGTCGCTGGGGGCGCCTTCGAGCTGGATGCGGGCGCAGGCGGCCCGCGCCCCGCTGAACACGATGTTCTCCATCTGCTGGACGTTGATCTGCGCCTCGCGCAGCAGGCCCAGGATGCCCGCGAGCACCCCCACCTGGTCGACGTGGCGCACCACGAGCAGGTGGGTGGCCGGCGTCGAGGCGGCCAGGTTCACGCAGTTCTTCACCGTGCCCTGGCGGGCCCACTCCAGGATGATGGCGCAGGTCTCGGAGGCCACGGCCTCCTGGGCCTGGGCCGTGGACGCGCCCACATGGGGGGTGCCGTACACGCCGGGCAGCGCCATGACCGCGCCGCGCCACTCGCCGTCGGCGGCCGGCTCGTCGGCGAAGACGTCCAGGCCGACGCGGATGCCCTTCTGCTCGACCGCCTGGGCCAGGGCCGCCTCGTCCACCACCTCGCCGCGGCTGGTGTTGATGAACAGGGCGCCGGGCCGCAGGGCATCGAAGAGCGCGGGGCCCACGAACCCGCGGGTGGCGGGCGTCAGGGCCAGGTGGACGGTGAGGGCGTCGGCGGCGCGGGCCACCTCGACCGGGCTGTCGGCGCGGGTCACCCCCAGCGCGGCCGCGCGGGCCGGGGTGAGGCTGGGCGACCAGGCGATGACGTTCATCTCGAAGGCCAGCGCCCGGGCGATGACCGCCTTGCCGATGTCCCCCGTGCCCAGGACGCCCAGCGTCCGGGACTTGAGGCCGAAGCCCTTGGAATACTTGGACTTCTGCCATGAGCCGGCCCGCAGATCCGCCGTGGCGTCGGCCAGCCGGCGGTCGGCGTTGAGCAGGTGGGCGAACGCCAGCTCGGCCGTGGCCACCGCGTTGGTGCCAGGGCAGTTGGTCACGAAGATGCCGCGGGCGGAGGCGGCGGGCAGGTCGATGGTGTTGACCCCCGCGCGGGCGCGGACGACGAGCTGGAGGGCAGGGCTGGCGGCCAGGGCGTCGGCCTTCACCTTCGTCGAGCGCACCACCAGGACCTCGGGGGCCAGCTCGGCGATGGCGGCGGCGAGGGTGGGGCCATCGAGGCGGGGATCCACATGCACCTCGAGGCCGGCGGCCTGCAGCTCGAGGCGAGCGGCGTCAGGCAGGGCGTCGGCGATGAGGATGCGCATCGGGGGCCTCCGGGTGGACCGCGATATTCTGCGCGATCTGCCGCCCGGCGTCCCCCCCGATGGGGGTATTTTTTTTCAGTCGCCGCGGTCAGAACCCGTCGCACTCCACCAGGCTCTCGTAGACCGGGTGGTTGGCGGCCTCCTTGGCGAGGATGTAGTCCATGCACTCGCGGGCCGCGGGGGCCTGGCCGGCCAGGAAGGCGAGCCAGGCGGGGTTCATCTCGCCCTCGCCGGGGGCCGCGCCCCCCGTCCACTCGAAGGTGCCGCCGCCGAGGGGCTGGGAGTGGCAGCCCTCGCAGCCGAGGTTGGTCCCGGGCGCGGCGACGCACTCGTTCTTCGGGCCCCAGGGGTTGCCGCACGGGCCGGTGCCGTCCCCCTCGATGCACATGCTGAAGCGACCCCAGGGCGTGCCGGCCAGCTCGACGGGGCGATCACCCCCGCCGCCGCCGCTGCAGACGGGGTTGTACACCAGATCCAGGGGCGTCCCGTCCCGCGTCTGGGTGGCGTTCGCCGGGGGCGGCACCCAGAAGGTGGCCCACTCGAAGTAGGACCCGCCGCCGAAGTTCTGCGGGTGGCTGATGGCCACATGCATCCCCACCAGGTACTGCCGCGCCTCGCCGGGGGGCTGGTAGCTGTAGTAGTCGGCCAGGTTGACGCCCTGGGGCAGCCGCCCCTCGGGCACGAAGAACGTCTTCACCACGCGCTGGCCGTCGGGCAGCCGGGGCATCCAGCCTGCCTGGGCGTTGTGGCAGTAGTGGGCTCGCGCCGCCATCTTGCAGGGGTTGAAGTACCCCCGATCGTTGAGCGCGTAGTAGAGGGCCGGCTCCACCATGATGCCCTTCATCTGCACCGGCATGTCGCGCGGATCGATGACCCAGCCCGGCTCGTCCTCCTCCAGCCACCAGACCGGCAGGATGGCGCTGAGCGGCCGGAAGCTCTCCCAGATCGGCAGGCCCAGGTACTGCTCCACGTCCCACCACGGCTCGTCGAACTCCACCTTGGTGCGCGTCACGTCCTGGAACTGGCACCAGGCCCAGAGGCGCAGGTCGGAGTTCTTGTCGTGCAAGTCCTCGCAACTCTTGGGCTTCTGTGTGATCCACCCCGTGCCGCCCGTCAGGCTGGGCTTGACCGGCTTCACGGGCAGATCCGGGGAGAAGGGCGTCGGATCGGCCGGCGGGGGCGGGGGCGGATCGGCGCACGGCGCGATCCACAGGCCCTGGCTGCTCGGCATGGGCTGCACCACCACCTCGCACCCGCAGGTGTCGCCCTCCCCCAGGCCCTCGGCGGCCACCTTCGCCACCCGGGCCAGCCAGGCGTCGTAGGTGCGGATCTCGGGGTGCGGGGCGACGCGCAGCCGGGCCGTCCGGGCGCCGCGGCTGCGCCCCTCCAGCCGGGGCCACGCCAGGTTCAGGTCCAGGTTCAGCTCCCGCGCGGGGTCGAAGCGATCGGCGGGCAGGGGCAGGAAGAAGCTGCCGTCCACCCCGCCCACCGCGACGCTCGCGGCGTCCAGATCCGAGGCGCGCAGCGCCAGGCACAGATCCGGGCGGGCGGCGGCGGGCTCGCCGAAGCTGCGGCCGAAGGCGGTGGTCTCCCCCGGCTCGACGTCCTGGAGGACCAGGCAGTGGGTGCCGGCGGCGGGCACCGGCCCGAGCCGCACGATCAGCGACTCGGGGGTGCTGTCGGCGTGGATGCGGCCGCGGACCGGCCCGAAGCGCACCACGCCGCGGGTCGGCAGGTGCTGCCCCTCGATGCGCACCACGTCGCCCTCGGCCAGCGAGCGGGGCGCGCGGCCCGCCGCGTCGAGCAGGGCCGAGACGACGGGCCCGGGGGTCGGATCACACGCCTCGGCGCCCACGACGAGGCCCGGGAGGGGGAACGGGCCCACCGGGGCCGGCCGGCCGCGCTTCAAGAACGCGCTGAGGTGGCTGACGTCGGCGGCGTCCACCCGGCCATCGCCGTTCACGTCGGCCGTGACCGCGCAGGCCGCCGCGGGCCCGGTGCCGCGGACCCAGGCGCGCAACATGTTGAGATCATTGCCATCGACGTCGAGATCCAGATCCAGATCCCCGCGCACGACCGGGCGACCGCCCACCACGAACGCCCGCGGATCGCGGTGCCGGCGGTCGAGCACGAGATCCAGGTCGGCCACCGAGCCCGGGGGCAGGGCGGGCAGGGCGAGCGTCGCGCTGTCGGCGCTGACGCGCAGCACCTCGGCCTCGACCCCGCCGAAGGCGGCGCCGGTGGTGCGCTCGAGCCCCCCGCCGGCCAGGGTGATCGTGGTGCCGGCGCTCGGGATGACCGCCGCGTCCAGGCAGGCCAGCTCGGGGGGCGGATCGAAGAGCGTCGAGAAGAAGGGGCGGCTGAAGCGGGCGGTGACGGCGCCCTCGGCCAGCCCGCTCGCGGCCGCCAGCCCGGCGCTGCCCTTCGGCTCCAGATCGGTGCCCGCCAGGGGGACGGAGAGCACGGTCTCGAGGCCGCCGTCGGTGACGAGGGCGGTGTGGGCCACCCCGGCCTCGCGCCAGAGGCGCAGCGTCACGGGCAGGTCGACGGGGACGGGCTCGCTGTCCAGGGGCGTCGACGCCGCGCCCTCCATGGGCCGGAAGGCCGCGTGGAGGTTGATGTTTCCGTCCAGATCCCGCCGCGCGACGAGGTGCAGGCTGGCCGCCTCGGGCCGCCGCGGATCCCGGGTCAGGACGAGGCCCGCCTCGCCACCCGGGGCCAGCTCCTCCAGGGTCGCCTCCAGCTCGAAGAGGTGGTCGGCGCCCTGCACGAGGGCCTCGAAGTCATCGCGGGTGGCGGTGAAGCCGGTGGCCTCGGCGCAGAGGGCCACCGCGGCGCCGTCGGGTGGGCCCTCGGGCCGGGCGGCCCCGAGGGTCGCGTCCCCGACGGCCAGCGCCTGCCAGGGAGGCACGGCCTCGGGATCGAAGCACGGCGACTGGGCCCGGGCGGCCCCGGCGAGCAGGACGGGCGAGGTGGCGAGGAGAGAGGCGAGGAGGCGACGAGCAGTCATGGCAGCTTCCTTGAGGGCGCAGTGGGCCGGCTCCGGCCGGCTTCTCCTCCCCCTTCGCCACCGACCGCGGGAACCTTTCAGGGTGCCTGCGGGTTCTTCTCGGCCGCCCGGACCTTGACGTCGCCGGGAAGCTGGCCGAGCCTGCGCCGTTCGGCGGTGGAGGACCCCCATGGACGACCAGCCCGGCACCGGCCGGCGCTTCTGGACGCTGCACAAGGCGCTGCTCGCGCTGGCGGGCCTGCTGTTCGTGCGCAGCCTGGTGGGCCTGGTGCTCTCCACCCGCTCCCATGGCGACGACTTCACCGAGATCGCCACCGGGCAGTTCCTGGGCACCCTGGTGATGTTCCAGCTCCGCGTCATCCCGGCCTATCTGGTGGTCGCCCTCGCCTACACCGTCGTGCTCTTCCCGTTCCTGCACCGGCGCCCGGCGCTGATCGCCGCCGCGCGGCGGCGGCCGGGGCTGCGGGCCCGCCTTCGGCTGCTCGCGCTGACGCTCGGGGCGTCCGTGCTGCTCGGCCTGCTCTCCGTCGGCCCCTTCTTCACGCGCAACCCGGGCCTGCTCGATGGCCTGGCCCGCAAGATGGGAGGGCGGTTCGACTGGTACGCCCTGCACCGCTGGCACCTGCTCGACGCCGCGACCGTCGCCTTCGGGCTCGTGGCTGGCTACGCCGCGCTGTGGTACGGCCTGCGCTGGTGGCGCGCTCGCCCGCGCGGCGCGCGGCTGGCCCTGTGGGCCGCGCCCCTGGTGCTCCTCGCGGGGGGGGCGGCCCTGGCTCTGCGCCCCGCCTCGGCCCCGCCGGCCGCCGCCGACACGCCCCCCAACGTCCTCATCATCGCCAGCGACAGCCTGCGCTACGACCGGCTGGGGGTGCATGGCCACGACCGCGACTCCAGCCCGAACATCGACGCCTTCGCCCGGGGCGCCGTGGACTTCGAGCAGCTGCACGTGGCCACGGCCAGCACGCTGGAGTCGTGGATCACCTTCATGAGCAGCCGCCTGCCCCCCAACCACGGCGTCCGCTACATGTACCTGCGCAAGGAGCAGGCCGAGGCGGCCTCGAAGCTGCCGGATCTGCTGCCCCGCCTGCTCAACGCCGCGGGCTACGCCACCATCGCCTCCTCGAACTGGGCCGGGAACTGCTTCGCCCTCGTCGACGTGGGCTTCACCCACAACCTCGTCAGCGATACCCAGAACTTCGATGCGTTCATCATGGAGACCACCATCTGGACGCACCTGATCTTCCCGCTCTACTTTTCCAATGATTTCGGTGAGTTTCTCTTGCCGGAGGCGACGCGGACCACCAAGTACCTGCGGCCCTCGGTGCTGGTGGACAAGCTCTTCGATCAGGTGGACGCCGCCACCCGGGCGGGGCAGCCCTTCTTCGGCCTGCTGTTCTTCAGCACGACCCACCTGCCTTATACGGCGAGCTACCCCTACAACGTGAAGTACGTCGACCCGGTCTACCGGGGGCAGCACCAGTACGAGATCGAGGTCACCGTGCACGACCTCATCACGACCGGCTTCGATCCCCACCTGCCGCCCGACACCATCCAGCACATCCGCGACCTGTACGACGGCACCGTCGCGGAGTTCGACCACTACGTGGGCGAGACGCTCCAGCGCCTGGAGGCGCGGGGCCTGGCCGACAACACCATCGTCATCATCACCTCGGATCACGGCGAGGATCTGTATGACCCGGGCAGCACCCTCGGGCACGGCACCAACTTCCTCGGGGGGGATCAGAGCACGCGCATCCCGTTCTTCCTGCGCGCGCCGGGCCTGAAGCCCGGGGTGTTCAAGCCCCTGGTGCGCAACATCGATCTGGGTCCCACGCTGCTGGCGCTGCTGGGCCTGGAGGCGCCGCCGACGTGGACGGGCGTGGATCTCACCCCCGGGCTGCGGGGGGAGGTGGCCGACTTCGATCTGCTGGCCTTCGCCGAGACCTGCTACCTGTTCTTCCCCAAGAGCAAGGCCCTGCGCGACCTCACCCCCGCGGAGCGCGCCCGCGTCCTGGACTCGTCCGACGCCCGCAAGACCTTGAAGATCGACAAGAATTTCAACAACAACATGGTCCTGCGGGCGGACCTGCACGACACCGTCCTGGCCACCAAGGACCGCATGGTGCGCACGCCGCGCTGGAAGCTCATCCACATCCCGGGCAAGGACGCACCCATCTACCGCCTGTATGACATGCAGGCCGATCCCGGCCAGACCCGTGATCTCTCGGCCGCGGGCCTCGCGGTCATGCCCCGGCTCATCGAGAAGCTGGACGCCTACTGGCGGGGCGATGGCGCGGCGCAGCGCTGGCCGCG
The DNA here is from genome assembly GCA_041389985.1 of bacterium. GTDB lineage: Bacteria > Myxococcota_A > Bradymonadia > UBA7976 > UBA1532 > JACKDP01. The sequence goes on along the minus strand of JAWKQS010000018.1, from coordinate 124,310 downwards.
GGCGCTGGACGAACTCGGGGTGAACCCGGGGGGCGACATGCGCGCTCCATTGGAGTAGAATGCCGCGCCCTGCAAGGCTTTGTGCCGGCCGGGCCCCGATCTTATCGTGAGTCGCCATGCGAATCGTGTCCTCGACCCTCCTGCTCCTCACGCTGCTGGCCTGCCAGAGCCGGTCGGCCTCCGATCCCGACACCCCGCCCGCCGCGGGGGAGACCCGGCCGCGGGCCGCAGCGCCGGGCTCGGGGCACGCCCCGGTCGAGCTGCCGCCCCTCGGGGGGGCGGCGCCGGCGAGCGCCGGGCAGGCCGCGCAGGCCGTGGCGCCCGAGGCGCCGGCCTCGGAGGGGCCTCCGAAGCCCGGTGTGGCCTGGGCCGACGCGGCCGACATCCCCGAGAGCGACCGTGTGTTGCTGGTGGTGGACGGGGAGGAGCGCATCCTGACGCGGGCGCAGGCCGCCGACGCCGGCTACGACCTCGTCAGCCTGCGCGATGACTGGGTGCCCTACATCTTCGAGCCCATGAACGACGCCGAGGGCAACGAGCTGCCCAACCGCTACCGCCGCATCTTCGTGGGCCTGGCCAACGACAAGATGGACGGCGACGGCCGGCCGCTGAACGACGACGAAGACAACTACCTGGAAGTCTTCGGGATTCCGCCCGCCATCGGCATCATCTACAAGCGGTTCATCGAGGACGAGGGCAAGGCCTGCCACAAGGCCATCGACTACGACATGCTCAGCCGCCACGAGCGCGTCGTGCAGCGCAGCGGGCGCTCGTCGCGCAAGTTCGCCCGGGAGCTGGCGAAGCACCAGAAGGCCGTCGACGCCGCGAAGGAAGAGACGGGCATCAGCGACCTGGCGGCCTTGCGCAAGGCGAAGCCCAAGCTGGCCGAGGCCATCGACTTCGTGCGCAAGGCGGGGGAGCAGAACCTGGTGCTGACCGAGGTGGAGAAGCGCCTCGACTGCGACGACCACAACCACCCGCGCTACAAGCACAAGCCCGGCGAGCTGGACCAGGGCCTGCGCCTGGCGCTGCGGCGGTTCCAGCGCAAGCACAAGATCTACGAGCACACCAACCTGCGCGGCGAGACCATGAAGATGCTGGGCATGCGCCCGGTGCAGACCAACTTCCTGGATCTGGAGCGGGCCATGACCGAGCGCGTCGTGGCCGCGACGGGCGTGCTGGAGGACGGCACCTTCCCCGGCAAGAAGGTGCCCACCTACACCGGCGCGGACGGCAAGGAGCACCCGCTGCGCAACCTGGTCAAGGAGTTCACCGACGCCGCGCTGGTGCAGATCGGCATCGACACCCCCGAGAAGGCCCTGGCCTTCATGAAGCGGCGCCAGCCCCACGACTTCCGGTGGCTGGTGGCGGCCGTCCGCTTCCCCGAGAAGCCCGAGTACTACCTGCCCCACATGGAGCTGGAGGTCGAGATCGATCGCGGCGACGTCTTCTACGACCCGCCGTGGACCGAGGAGGGAGACAAGCGCAAGCAGTACCGCAAGCGGCTGCCGAAGTACTCCCTGTACACCACCTACCGGGGGCAGAAGATCCGCCTCGTCTACTGGCCGACCACCATCGGCGGCTGGCGGGCCGAGGTCGCGAAAAACGGTTACGAATACTATGCTTACAAGCAGTCGTACGTCGGCGACCGCGTCATCAAGCAGGTGATCGCCGGCCCCACCTGGGTGCCCCCCGAGACCACCCCCCTGGGCTCGCTGGCCAAGCGCCGCTACATCAACGGCAAGGCCCAGGGCGTGGTGAACTACGGCGAGATGGGCCCCGGCTACCTGTCGGCGTATGGCCTCGTGGCGGGGTACTTCAACACGAAGAACGGCGGCGACCAGGGCATCCGCGTCCACGGCTCCTCGGACTACATGTCCATCCTGAGCCCGGAGCGGTACAGCCATGGCTGCCACCGCTTGATGAACCACCACGCCGTGCGGCTGTACGGGCACATCCTGCGGCACCGCAAGCTGACGGTGGATGGCGACATCGAGATGAACCACAGCCGCCAGTTCTACTGGGAGGGCGAGGTCTACCATGTGCGCCTGCCCAGCCGGGGCTTCCGCTACACCCTCGATCCGCCGCTGCCGGTGACGGTGCTGGAGGGCAACCTGCGCGGGGGCCGGCGTCGGCCCATCGAGGGGCTCGTGAAGATCCCCGACAAGCGCTACCCGAAGGACGAGGAGGAGGACGGCGAGGACGCGCCGCCGGCGAGCCAGCCCGCCGAGCCCGCGGCCCCCGGCTCCACCAGCGTCAAGCCCGTGATCCCGGTGCCGGCGCTGCCGGCCCCCTCGACCCGCAAGGACAAGGACGCATGAAGCTCCTCCTCGCCCTCGGTCTGCTGCTGCTCGTGCCCCTCGCGGTGACGGCCCAGGATGCGGGCGTCGACGATGGTGACGACGAGGCGGCCGCCGACGCCGGCACCGCCAAGAAGGCCATCGAGCACGTGAAGCTGCAGTTCAACAGCTCGCCCAGCGGGGCCGAGGTCTGGTACGGCAAGAAGCTGCTCGGCACGACGCCGGTCACCGTGACGCGCCGCAAGGACAGCGGCCCGGTGGACGTGGTCTTCAAGCTGGGCGGCTACCTGAAGGTCAACAGCCGCGGCTACACCTGGGCCGACGACAAGATCCACGTGAAGATGACCCCCGTGGATCAGGCCAGCACCCTGCTCGGCTACAAGAAGCCCCTCGAGACCAGCCCCGACGAAGAGTCCGACCTGGACGCCGACGACGATCGCTGATCGCCCCGGGCCGCCGCCGAGGCCGCCCGCTGGGCCCGCCACCACCGATAGAGCGACGGCGCGACGCGCCGATAGACCGCCTCGGGCGCCGCCTCCGGCGTCTGGGCGGCCCGGGCGTGCAGCCAGGCCCAGACCGCGGACCGGCTCTCCGGCGGGAAGGCGGCGATGGGGCCGATGGGCCACGGGTGCGCGGGCGGGCCGGCGAGGCGGGCGTAGATGAGCCCGCCCCGGCTGACCAGCCGACCCAGGGCGGAGCGCCAGGGCGTCCCCGTCAGCGCGTCGCACAGGGTGCGATCGGCGTCGACGACGAAGAGGCGCGCCGTGGTGGGCAGGATGAGCCGCAGCTCGGCGGCGAAGGCCGCGGGCAGGTCGGCTCGATCGAGCAGGCGCTGCCCCAGGGGCGGGCAGGCGCCGAAGTCGCAGGCGGCCCAGAGCTGGAAGAAGGGATCATCGGCCGGGGTCGGGCCGGCCTGGACCATGAAGGCCCGGTGGGCGGCGTCGAGCAGCGGGCCCAGCCCCGCCTGGCGGGTGGTGGGGCCGAGGCGGGCGATGAGGGCGTGCGGGGCAATGCAGGTGGGGGGCATGGTGACCTCCTGGTGGTGCATTCCCTCTTCGGTCAGTGGAGGCGCGTGTCGCAGAAAAAGTGCAGGTGCCGATCATTTTTCTGGGCGCAGGGGGAAGATCTCGACGTCCACGCCCGGACTGAAGTGCGCGAGAACAGGAGGGTTTTCCCCCGGGAGGCCCGCCGCGGACAGGAGCGACTGATCCAGCCGCTCCACCTCGACGCCGTGCACGCCGTAGGGCGGGTGGTGCACCTGCCCCCGATACAGGCGGCCGCGGTGCCAGCTGTAGAGCAGGTAGCGCTCGAACAGGAAGAACTCGAGGGACGCCGGATCGGAGGGCGGCAGCGCGTCGCCGATGCGGTAGGTCAGGTCCAGGTGGGCGCGCCCGCGCCGCCGCCGGCTGGTGTACGTCACCCGGTCGCCCTCGCGCTGCAGCCCGAGCGTGGCGTGGAAGTAGGGCAGGCTCCAGCCGATGCGCGCCGCCTGCACCGCCAGCCAGGACGCGGCGTCGAGGGAGTAGAACCAGACCCCCGGGTCGGCGCCGCCGCGGTGCACGTAGGTGCGCAGGTTCAGCTCAGGGAAGCGAAAAGCCAGAAATTTCGGCCAGATACGCCAGGGGCGCACGCCCTCCATGAGGAAGGGCACGACGCCGACCCAGGCGACGCCGTCGTAGGTGTCCAGCTCCAGGCCCGGCGGCAGCGTCGGGCGCAGGATCTCGGCCGGCACCGGCCAGTGGAGGAACGCCAGCTCGCGCCACGACTGCCAGCCCTGGGGGCGCCCGGCGGGCCGTCGGGTCGGGGCGACGCGATCCACCGTCAGCCCGCCGCCAGCACGTCGAAGACGACGGCGTGCAGGACGGCGCCATCGGCGGCGCGGACCTCCACCGTCCAGCTCCCGATGGCGTCCTTCGCCATCCGCTTGTGGGTCCAGCTCCGCCAGGCGGGGCTCTTGCCCACCTGGTGGGTGGTGCGCCAGGCCTCCTTCCCGTCGTGCAGCCAGACGAAGGTGATGGCGGCCTCGCCGGGCCCGGGGTTGTCGAGGGTGGCGTGCACGTAGACCGGCTCGCCCGTGGCGGGGAACTTCGAGGCGACGCCCACGAGGGTGCGGTCCTCGAGGCCGGTGCCGGCGCCGATGGCCACCACGGTCACGGCGGGGGGCGCGGCCTCGGGGGGCGCGGCGGGGGGAGCGAGCAGGGCGACGATGAGGAGCGCGAGCGTCATGGGGATCTCTCGGTGGCGCAGGTGGGGCCCGCCTCGTCGGCGTAGCCCGGGAAGGGGCCGCTGCACACGGGGCAGCCGGGATCGCGGGGCAGGCGCGCGAGCCGGAAGCGCGGCGCCAGGACGTCAAGGTACAAGAGCCGGCCCACGAGCGCGTCCCCGAGGCCCAGCAGGATCTTCAGCGTCTCGGTGGCCTGCAGCACGCCGACGAGGCCGGGCAGCACCCCCAGCACGCCGGCCTCGGCGCAGGACGGCGCGAGCTCGGCGGGCGGGGGCGCCGGGTACAGGCAGCGGTAGCAGGGCCCGTGGCCGGGGTGGAACACGGCGACCTGCCCCTCGAACCGATGCACCGACCCGTGCACGTTGGGCCGGCCGTGCTTCACGCAGCCGTCGTTGACCAGGTAGCGCGTCGGGAAGTTGTCGGCCCCGTCGATGATGACGTCGTAGGCGGGGATCAGCGCGTCGACGTTGGCCCGCGTGAGCCGCTCCCCGTGCGCCTCCACCTTGAGTCGCGGGTTGAGGGCCATGAGGGAGGCGCGGGCCGACTCGGTCTTGGGGGTGCCGACGCGGCCGTCGGCGTGGATGACCTGCCGCTGGAGGTTGCTGCGATCCACGACGTCGTCGTCGATGATGCCCAGGGTGCCGACGCCGGCCGCCGCCAGGTACAGCAGGGCAGGGGAGCCGATGCCGCCCGCCCCCACGCAGAGGACGCGGGCATCGAGCAGCCGGCGCTGGCCGGCCTCGCCCACCTCCGGGATGCGCAGGTGCCGGTCGTAGCGGGCGCGGGCCTCGGCGTCCAGGCCGCCGGCGGGGCGGTGGACGGGCAGGCCGGCGGCCTTCCACGCCGCCATGCCCCCGGCCACCGAGGCCACGTCGCGGTAGCCCAGCGCCCGCAGGTCGGCCCCCGCCAGCAGCGATCGGATGCCCCCGGCGCAGACGAGCAGGACGGGGGTCCCGGGGTCGGGGGCGAGGGCCTCGATCTCCAGCTCCAGGAAGCCCCGAGACAGGTGCCGGGCCCCCACCGCCAGGCCGTCCACCACCTCGTCGGCGTCGCGAATGTCCAGCAAGATCGAGCCCTTGGCCTGTTCGGCCAGCGCCTCGACCGGGGTCACCTCGCGGACCTCGCGGCGCAGCGCCGCGAGGCGATCATCCAGGGCGCTCACGGCGTCTCGGCGGGCTCGGGGAGGGGCTTCGGCGGGCTCGGGGCCGCCTTGGCCTGGGCGACGCCCTCGGCCAGGCCCTCGGCGACCGCCCCGATCACGGCGCCGAGGAGGGCCCCCAGGCCCGCCCCCAGCAGGCCATTGCCCTTGCCGGCCAGGGCCATGCCCAGCGCCGCGCCGCTCACGGCGCCCACCTCGGCCCCGGAGGGCTTGCCGGCCGCCACCCGGGGGCGGTCGTCGATGGGGGCATCGGGGGGCAGGACCTCGGGCTCCAGGGCGTCGTCGTCGGGCGTGCTCATGGCGCGCATCGTACCGGATCCACCGCGCGCGCGCGCCATGCTACGCTGCCGGTCATGCGCAGCCTCGCCCTCCTGCTCCTGCTCGCCGCGCCCGGGTGGGCCCAGCCCATCGACCGGCCCCAGGCCCAGGCGCTCTTCCAGAAGGGCGCCGAGGCCTTCCGCGCCGAGCACTTCGAGGAGGCCCTGCGGTACTTCGAGGCGGCGCGCACCCTCGATCCGGCCCCCGTGCTCACCTACAACATCGCCCGGGCCCACGAAGAGATGGGCCAGGCCCAGGCCGCCATCGACGCCTACCGGGCCTACCTCCAGGCGGCCCCGGACGCCGAGGATCGGGCCGACGTCGAGCGCCGCATCCGGGTGATGCGCGCCATCGTCGACCGCCAGCCCGCCGAGTCGGCCGTCGTGGTGGCACCGCCCGCCGCCGAGCCGGTCGCGCCGCCCGTCGCCCAGGCGGGGGGCGCGGTGGACGCCGGCCGGCCGTGGCAGCGGCCCGTGGCCTACGGCCTCGCGGGCCTGGGGGTGGCCGTCATCGGGGTGGGCGCCTGGCTCGGGGTGCAGGCCGACGACGACGCCGCCGCCCACCGCCGCGCCACCACGGGGGCCGCCCGCGAGACCACCGCCGACGACGCCGAGAGCGCCGCGCTCCAGGCCAACATCAGCTTCGGCGTCGGCGCCGCGCTCGTGGCGGGCGGCGTCGTGCTCTGGCTGCTGGACGACGGCCCCGGCGCCACCGCCCTCGTGCCCACCGTGGATGGCGTGGGGATCCGCGGCACTTTCTAGGCCTGTCTCCAGGCCTCTCAACCCCTCCAGCCAGGCCCCCCAGCCACCCGCCCGGTCGGGCGGAACGATTTCTTGCTGCAATCGAGTTGCATCTGGGGGCGGGCTTCGGCTATTTGCAACCGAGTTGCAGGAGGTCGCACATGCGCCGGGTGCTCTGGAGTCTCCTCGTGATCAGCCCCGGCGGCCGCCCAGCCGGCCCTCACGCCCGAGGAGCAGGCCGCGGTGGACGCCGCTTTCGCCGGCTCGGCCCCGCCGACGCCGACGCCGACGCCGACGCCGGCGCCCGCCCCGTCCTCCAACCCCGACATCGCCCTCATCCTGGACGTGGCGGCCGCCTGGTTCGACGGCGAGCCCGGGCAGCTCGGCGGTCACGATCCCCAGGAGACGGGCTTCACGTTCCAGCAGCTCGAGCTGACGCTCCAGCACGCGGTGGATCCGTACTTCTCGCTCCAGGCCAACATCGTCTTCCACCCGGAGGGCGTCGAGGTGGAGGAGGCCGTGGCCACGACGCTGGCCCTGCCAGGCGGCCTCCAGGCGCGGGCCGGCCAGTTTCTCCACCGGGTGGGCCGCCAGAACACCCAGCACCCTCACGCCTGGTCCTTCGTCGATCAGCCGCTCGTGCTGGGGGCGCTCCTCGGGGGCGAGGGCAGCCGCGGCGTCGGGGTGGAGGCGTCATGGCTCGCCCCCCTGCCGTGGTACCTGGTGGTGTACGGGTCGGTCACCGGCGCCGGCGCCGGCCATGTGCACGCGGGTGAGGCCGAGGAAGAGGCCGAGGGCGAGGCCGAGGGCTTCGAGGCCCTGCCCACGGCGCGCCTGGAGCAGTTCTTCCCCTTCAACGACGACTGGTCGCTGAGCCTCGGCGCCAGCGCCCAGCTCCCGCCGGTCCACGACGAGGGGCGTGGCCAGCTCTACGCCGTGGACGCCTACCTGCGCTGGCGCCCCGTCGCCTCCACCAGCCGGCTGGCCCTCTCCTGGCAGACCGAGGCCCTCGTGCGGAGGCTGCCCGAGGCGGGCCACACCCACGAAGATCGCGGGCTCTACTCCCAGCTCGTCCTCGACTTCGCCGAGCGCTGGCAGGTGGGCGGCCGCACCGAGTGGCTCGACGAGGCCGAGGCCGACACCCGCCGCCGACACAGCGCTCAGCTATCGTTTTTCCCCAGTCATTTCTCGCGGTTGCGTCTCCAGGTCGGCCTGGATGAGCGCTCTGACGATGTGGTCCCGAGCGCCTTCCTGGCCCTCGAGACGCTGATCGGCGCCCACGGCGCCCACGGGTTTTGAGCCATGCGCTTCGCCTCTCTGCTCGCTCTCCTGCTCGCGGCGGCCCCGGCGCTGGCCCGGGTCAAGGTCGTCGCCACCCTGCCCGATCTGGCCGCCCTGGCGGCGGAGGTGGGCGGCGACGCCGTCGAGGTCACCGCCCTCGTCACCCCCACCCAGGATCCGCACTACGTGGATCCGCGGCCGAGCTATGTGCTGGCGCTGAGCCAGGCGGACCTGCTGGTGGTCAACGGCCTCGAGCTGGAGGCTGCCTGGCTCGGTCCCCTGCGCCTCCAGGCCCGCAACCCGCGGGTGCTGGCGGAGCCGGGCTACGTGGATGCCTCCACCGCGGTCCAGCGCCTGGGCGCGGCGGCCACCGTCGACCGCAGCCAGGGCGACATCCACCCCGGCGGCAACCCGCACTTCACGCACGATCCCCGTGCCGGCGCGGCCGTCGCGGGCCTGATCGCCCAGCGCCTCGCCGCCGTCGATCCGCCCCACGCAGCCGCCTATGCCCAGCGCGCCGAGGCGCTGCAGGCCCGCCTCAAGGCCCTGGCCGAGGCCCAGCGCGTCCGCTTCGCGGCGCTGCCGGCCGACCGCCGGCGGATCGTGGCGTACCACGAGTCCCTGGCGTACCTGCTGGACTGGCTGGGGCTCGAGCGGGTGGCGACCGTCGAGCCCAAGCCGGGCATCCCGCCGGATCCCGCCCAGACCTCCCGGGTGCTGCAGACCATGAAGAGCACCGGCGTGCGGGTCATCGTGCAGGAGGTCTACTACCCGGCGCGCATCCCGGAGACGCTGACGCGGCTCGTGGGGGGCAGCGTGGTGCGGCTGCCCGGCGGCACCGCCTTCGCCGACGGCGAGACCTACGAGGCCCATGTGGCCAGCATCGCCGAGGCCCTGCATGCTGCCCTCCGCTAGCGCCGCCGAGCCGCTGCTGGCCACCGTCGGGCTGCGCGTCGGCTACGACGGCCACAGCCTGCTGCCGGCCATCGATCTGCGCATCGAGGCCGGCCAGATCTGGGCGCTCATCGGCCGCAACGGCGGAGGCAAGAGCACGCTGCTGCGCACGCTGCTCGGCCTGCAGGCCCGGGTGGGCGGCCGCATCGATCGGCGCCCCGGCCTGCGGGTGGCCTACGTCCCCCAGCGCGGCGACCACGATCTGGCGGTCCCCGGGCGCGTCATCGACGTGGTGCGCGGGGGCCTGGATCGGGGCTGGTCCTTCCTGCGACCCCGCGCGCTGCTCGACCACGGGGGTGTGGATCGCGCGCTGGAGGCGACGTCCATGGCGGGGCTCGCCCGGCACCGCTTCTCGACGCTGAGCGAGGGCCAGAAGCAGCGCGTGCTCGTCGCCCGGGCGCTGGCGGGGGATCCCCACATCCTGCTGCTGGACGAGCCGACCAGCGCCATGGATCCGGTCAACGAGGAGGCCATCTTCTCGCTGCTGCACGACCTGTCCCACCAGCGCGACCTGGCCATCCTGGTGGCGAGCCACCAGATGAGCTTCGTGCCGCGCTTCGCGAGCCATGTGGTGATGGTGGACAAGGACGACGGCCTGCTGGAGATCGGCGATCGCGTCGCCGTCCTCTCCTGCGCCGCGTGCCGGCGCAAGTATGGAGATTTGCTGCCCAATGCCTGACACCATCGATGCGCCGCTGTCGCTCGGGCTCTTCTTCGACGGCTGGGAGCTCTTCCGCGAGCCGGCCCTGGCGGGGGCCGTCGCCGGGGCCCTGCTGGGGCTGCTGGGGGTCTACGTCGTCCTGCGGCGGGTGGTCTTCCTGAGCGCCGCCATCTCCCAGGCGGCCGGGCTGGGGGTGGCCCTCTCGTTCTACGCGAGCCTGCACCTGGGCCTGGCGGTGTCGCCGCTGGTGGGCGCGGCCGCGCTCACGGGGCTGGCGGTGCTGCCGTTCGTCGGCGCCGGCACCGACGGCCAGCACGACCGCCTGCTGGGGGTCATCTGGCTGGTGGGCGCGGCGGGGACGCTGGCCGTGGGGACGCGGATCGTCGCCGAGGTCAGCGACATCCAGGACATCCTGTTCGGCACGGCGGTGGCGGTGGCGCCCGACGACTTCGCTCGGCTGTGGCAGGTGGCGCTGGCCATCGGCGTGTTGCACCTGTGGTGGTGGCGGGGGTTCGCGGCGGCGTCCTTCAGCCGGGACGCCGCCCGCGTACGGGGCCTGCCGGTGCGGCTGCTCGACGTCGCGCTGTTCGCCACGCTGGCGCTGGCCGTCTCGCTGACCACCCGGACCCTGGGCGCGCTGCCCGCCTTCGCGTTCTCGGTCCTGCCGGCGGCGGCGGCGCTGGCCGTGGCCCGCAGCGTGCCCCAGGCGCTCGTCCTCGCGGCGGCCCTCGGCGCCCTCATCGGGTTTGGCGGCTACCTGGTCTCGTTTCGCTACAGCCTGCCGGTCGGGCCGGCCCAGGCGCTGGTCGGCGGGGCCACCGTCGTCGCCCTGCACGCGCCGGGCTGGGCGCTGCGGGGCCTCCGGCGCCTGCGGGCCCGGCTGGCGCCGGCCTGAGGCGATTCACCAGTTGTTTCAGAGAGATGCGTCGGATCGCAGGCGCGCCAGATCCGCTGGGGTGTCGACGCTGAGGGCATCGGTGGACCAGGCCAGCATGCGCATGGGCAGCCCCAGGGCGAGGGCCCGGAGCTGCTCCAGACTCTCGGTGATCTCCAGCGGGTGGCGGGGGGCGCCAGCCCAGCGCTGCAGCGCGTCCCCGCGGTAGCCGTACACCCCCAGGTGCTTCCAGGCGGCGAGCCCGGATGGCCAGGCCCCGGCCAGCGCCGCGTCTCGGGGCCACGGGATGGGCGCCCGCGAGAAGTACAGCGCGTCGCCGCGGGCGTCGCAGACCACCTTGACCGTGTGCGGATCGAGGAAGCCCTCGACGCTCGACAGGGGCGTCATCGCGCTCGCGAGCGGCACGCCCGTGGACGCGAGCAGGTCGACCAGCGCGTCGAGCAGGGCCGGATCGATGCGCGGCTCGTCGGCCTGGATGTTGAGCACCAGCGCGTCATCGGCCGCGCCGAGCGCCCGGGCCACCTCGGCCACGCGGTCGGTGCCGCAGGCGTGGGGCGTCGTCGAGACGAAGACCTCGGCCCCGAAGGCGCGGCACGCGGCCTCGACCTCGGCCGCGTCGGTGGCCACGACCACGCGGTCGATCCGGGTGGCCTGGCGGGCGCGCTCGTAGACCCACTGGACGAGGGGTCGCCCGCCGACGTCGGCCAGCACCTTGCCCGGGAGGCGCGTCGAGGCGAGGCGGGCCGGGATGACGGCCAGGGCGGCTGACCCTCCAGATCGGGCATGGGGGACCTCACGACAGTGCCGGCCCGGCATACCCGGCGTCGGTCGGGAAGTCCAGGGACGGCTGAAGATGGCGCCGGCGGCCCGGCCCCCGTAGCATGACCGCCTGGGGCCGCCCCGGCGAGGAAGCCGGGGGCGCCCTGATGCCACGGGGGAGCAAGAACATGAAGCGAATCGGGATGTTGCTGCTGGGTGCGGTGTTGTTCGCCGGCTGCGCGGATGGCGCCGCCGACGACGACGGCGACGCCGGGTCGGGGGCGGGCGGCGCGGGCGGCGGCGCGGGTGGTGCGGGGGCGCCGGCGGTGCGGGCGGCGGTGCGGGCGGCGCGGGCGGCGGCGCCGGTGGGGCCAGGGGCGGCGGGGCCAGCCTGACCGTCACCGAGTTCAACGCCGGCCTGGCGGGCTGCGCTGTGCACCAAGCTCTTCGAGTGCTGCCCGGGCGGCCTGCAGCCCTTCATCGCCGACCAGCCGTCCTGCGAGGCGCTCATCGCCGGCTTCGCCAACGAAGGGGCCCAGCAGGGCATCAACGCCGGCTACCAGGTGTTCGATGGCGCCAGCGCCGCCAGCTGTGTGAGCCAGCTGCGCACCGTCCTCGCTGGCGTCGACTGCGGCACCTTCAACATCGACGATCCGGCCAGCCTCGCCGGCTTGCAGGTCTGCGCCCAGGCGCTGGCCGGCCAGCAGGGCGAGGGCGCCCCGTGCGGCATCGACCAGGGGGACGGCTCGACGGTCAGCAGCAGCGGCTACTGCCAGGCGGGGCTGGTCTGCGTCAGCGACACCTGCGCGCAGCCCGCCGGCAACGGCGAGGCGTGCGACAGCTTCGAGGAGAACTGCGACGAGGGGCTGTACTGCGGCGCCGATGACGTGTGCCACGCGCTCATCGCCCAGGGGCAGGCCTGCGACGACGACGCGGCCTGCGCCACGGGGAGCTGCCAGAACGGCACCTGCGCCGTCCCCGACCTGTGCAGCGCGGGCGGCTGACAGAAAGTTTCAGTAAAAACAGGCCGTTAGCGCGCGGCCAGGCTGTCCCAGCAGGCCCGCTCCGCCAGGGCCAGGGCCTCGGGCGTCAAGGGCACCACGCCGTCGTAGTGGGCCCGCATCATCCCGGTGAAGGCCCCGAACACCAGCTCCATCAGCAGCCGGGTCGACCCCGCCTTCACCTCGCCCCGGGCCTGGGCCTGCCCCACGATGAGCGCCGCGAAGTCCTTGAGCCGGTTCTCCATGGCGAGGCTCTCGGCGTCCAGGTAGGAGCGGTGGTGGTGCAGCTCCAGGAACTGGAACGCCGCCGGATTCGCCAGCGCGAACGCCGCCATCTCGCCCCACATCACCCGGAACTGCTCGCGCACCGGCGCGGCCGCGGGGAAGGCCAGGAAGACCCGGGTCGCGATGGCCTCCTTCCACTTGCGAAACAGCGCGTTGACGAGGGCCTGCTTGCTCGGGAAGTAGTGGTACATGGTGCCCGTGGCCATGCCGGCCTTGCGGGCCACCTCCGGCACCGCCGTGCCATGGAACCCCTTGCTGACGAAGCAGTCGAGGGCGGCGGCGAGCAGCTGCTCGCGGCGGTCGTCGGTGTCGGTCCGCTGCGTGGTCATCGTCGGCGATCCTAGCCTCGAACGAACATTCATGCAACCGGGCGGTCAGAGGGCCGGTGTCAGCGATCCGTTCGAACGTTCGGTCACAGGGGGATTCGAAGACTTTTCGCCGGAAAGACAAGAATGGCTTGATCACGCCGCGCGCCTTCCCTACTGTCGGCCTCATTCGAATGAACGTTCATTCGAAGTCTGGCACTCGGAGGAGGTTCCATGCGCCGCTTCTTCGCACTGCTCGTCCTGGCCGTCTCGATGACCGGCTGCTGGCTGCCGCCAGGCGACTTCACGACGCCCGAGTACTGGGCCGCCTACTTCCTGGACATCTACGCCGACGACCTGGAGATCGGGGCGCTGGAGGAGGGCCCGGCGCCCCCGCTGGAGGAGCCGCGGACGGTGCTGCTCATCACCGGGGTGACCATCCCCGCCCGCTGGTTCGGCCCCATCGCCGCGCGGCTGCGCCGGGATGGCTTCAACCCGGTCATCTACGAGCCGCCGGCGCTGCTGAGCTACGATCTGGAGGAGGCCACCGCGGACCTGGCCGAGGTGGTGGAGCGCGTGCACGCCGAGAGCGGGCAGGACCGCATCGACATCCTGGCCGAGTGCACCGGCGGCGTCATCGCGCGCCACTACATCCAGTCCCAGGGCGGCGAGGCCCACGTCGACCGCATGGTGACGTTCGTGTCGCCGCAGCACGGCGTGGACAAGGCGCCGTGGGCGGAAGCCATCGCGGGCTGGCCGGCCCTGCGCGATCTGACGCCGGGCAGCCCCTTCCTGCGGGCCGTCAACGACGCCCCGCTGCCCGACACGACCGACCTGACGTCCATCTACACCTGCGCCGACGAGTACATCCGCCCGGTGGAGACGGCGGTCATCCCGGGGGCGACCAACATCGAGCTGTGTGACCGGCCCATCGGCCACTTCGAGACGTTCTTCGATCGCGACGTCTACCTGATCATGCGGCAGGCGCTGGTGCGGCCCCTCATCAACCCGCCGCCCCGCGTCGAGCGGCCGGCGGAGGATCCCGTCGAGGAGCCGGGGGAGGAGCCGGGGGAGGATCCCGTCGAGGAGCCCGGGGATCCGGCGGCCGGGCCCGCCCAGCCGGCTGACGATGACAACCCGCTCGACGAGCCCGCCGTCGAGGTGCCCCCGCTGGTCGACGAGGCCGAGCCCGAGCCGCCGATGGTCGAGGGCGAGCTCGGCGCCCCGGCGGCCGGCGACGTCGATCCGGCCGGGGGTCTGCATGTGCGGGTGGACGCCGACGACGCCGGCGCCGGGGGCTGCCGCGCCCAGCCGGGTGGACCCGCGGGGGTCCCCGCCGCTCTGGGCCTGCTGGCGCTCGTGGCCGTGCGTCGGCGCCGGGCGGTGATTCACTCGTAGAATCAGCGGGTTGGGTTGGTGGCGTCTCGGGTGGCGCGCTGCGCCGGGTCGGCCCCTTCCCGCATGGCGCGCCGCGCGGCGCTGGCTCCAGCCGCCGCGGCGGGGGCTTCGCGGGCGCGCACGAGGCCCGCGGGCGTGCCGCTGTCACCGGATCGAAACGGTGAATCGCCCGCTCCGCGCCGGGGCGGGTCCCTGGGTGCGAGCACGCGACCGGCCGGCCAGGCTGGTGCAAGTCAAACTCTAAATCCGACCTGTTTTCGCCTGTTTATGAGGTGCCTCGGAGTGGGCCTCCGCGGGCAGGCCGGAGCCGCGGTGGTGAGCCCGGCGGCCGCCCTGCTCATGTGGTCGCACATTGTCCCACCCTGGAGCACCTTGGACCACAATCTCCGTCGACGTCGCCTAGTGGCACACCTACAATGGAAGCGTCATTTTCCATGGGAGAGCCTTGATGACGCCGACCAGCAGGGGCGCGCTCGCCATCCTCGCCGCGCTCGTGGCGAGCCTCGCCGCGGGCACCGCCTCGGCCCGGGTCGTGATCAACGAGATCCTCTACCACCCGTCCAACGACGCGGTCGTGGGCGCCGAAGACGCGGAGAACCTCGAGTTCATCGAGCTGGTCAACGACGGCCCCGGGGAGGTCGACCTCTCGGGCGCCACCTTCAGCGCCGGGATCACCTTCACCTTCCCCGCCAACACCCGCCTGGCGGCGGGCGCGTACCTGGTGGTCGCGAAGGATCCGGCGTTCCTGCGCTTGCGGGGGCCGGCGATCCCGCCGGGGGTGGCGGTCTTCCCGTACGTCGCGGGCGTGCTGGCCAACAGCGGTGAGCGGGTGCGCCTGGAGAGCGCTGCGGGCGTCGTCCTGGACGAGGTGGAGTACGACGACTCGGGGCTGTGGCCCCCCACCGCCGATGGCCGGGGGCCGTCCCTCGAGCTGACGAGCCCGGCCAACGACAACAGCCGGCCGCTGGCCTGGCGGGCCTCCGCCGGGGTCAGCGGGACCCCGGGCGCGCCCAACAGCCGGGCGACGCAGGCGCCCATCATCATCGGCGAGGCGCCGGATCGGGGCACGATCGTGGCCGATCTGCAGGAGGTGGCCATCACCTTCTCGACCCCCGTGCAGGGGGTCGTCGCGGCAGATCTGACGGTAGCCGGGGCGCCGGCGGGGGCGGTGGCCTGCCCGACCTGCGTGGCCGGATCGGGCGCAGGTCCCTGGATCTTCACGGGATTTCCGGTGCCGCGCGAGAACCCGGCGCCGGTCGCCCTGCGCGCGGGGGCCATCCGCGATGCCCAGGCCCGCGCGTTCGCCGGGGACGCCTGGATCTACCCGCTCGCGGTGCCGCGGGTGGTGATCAACGAGGTGCACTACAACCCCGCCTCGGCCACCGATGACGAGGAGTTCATCGAGCTCTACAACGCCGAGCCCGTGCCGGTGGACGTCTCTGGCTGGCACGTCGCCGAGTTCAGCAGCCCCGGCTGCGCCCTGGGGCCGGGCACCATCATGCCGCCGGGCGGCTACCTGGTCTGCGCCCGGGACCGGGCGGCGCTGCGGGCGGCGACGGGGGTGCAGACCCCGTTCGAGTGGGGCCTGGGCGATCGGATCAGCAACGGCGGGGAGCCCATCGCCCTGCTCGACGCCAACGGCACGGTGGTGGATCGCATCGAGTTCGACGACGCCGCCCCGTGGCCGGCCGGGCCCCAGGGCCCTGACGGCAACGGCCCGTCGATGGAGCTCATCAACCCCGCCATGGACAACGCGCTGGGGCGGGCGTGGCAGGCCTCGCGGGGGGTCAACGGGACGCCGGGTGCCCAGAACAGCACGTTCGAGGGCGCCCCCGCGGTGGCTCACGAGGCCCCGGCGCGCGGGGCCGTCGTCGACGATCTGTTCGAGATCGAGGTCACCTTCACCGAGCCGGTGGTCGGCGTCGTGGCCGACTCGCTGACGGTGGGCGAGCCCGGTGGCCTGGCGCTGCCGGCGGTGGCGGTGCGGGGCGAGGGGGCGGGTCCGTACACCTTCACCGTCGAGGCGCCCGCGGCGGGCGTCGTCGAGGTGATCCTGGAGGGCGCCGGCATCGAGACGCCGGCGGGCACCCCCTTCCCCGGCGACACCTGGATCTACTTCGCCGGGCTGCCCCGCGTCGTCATCAACGAGATCCACTACCACCCCGCCGGGGTGCAGGCCGTGGAGGCGGGGCTGCAGTTCATCGAGCTGTACAACGCCGATCCCGATCCGGTGGACCTCTCGGGCTACTCGATGACCGAGGGCGTCGACTTCATCTTCCCCGACGGCACCGTCCTGGCCGCCGATGGCTACCTGGTGCTGGCTGCGGAACCGGCGGCGCTGCGGGGGGCCATCGCCATCCCGCCGACGGCGCAGGTGCTGGCGTGGACGGCGGGCGATCTGGCCAACGGCGGCGAGAAGATCGAGCTCTCAGATGCCTTCGGCCATGTCATCGACGTGGTGCGGTACGAGGACGCGGGGGAGTGGACGGACGAGCCCGACGGGCGCGGCCCGACGCTCGAGCTGCTCAACCCGGCGCTCCCCAACAACAACGGCGGGGCGTGGCAGGCGTCGGTCGGTCCGAACGGCACCCCAGGCGCCCGCAACAGCGTCCATGTGCTGGATCCGCCGCCCATCATCTTTGGCGCCCGCCACGATCCGCCGCTGCCCCGGGCCAACGAGGCGGTCACCATCAGCGTGGATGTCATCGACGAGGGCCTGGCGCCCCCGCAGGTGACGCTGCACTTCCGCCCGGACCAGAACCCGCCGGTCGCCTACGCGGCGATGCCGATGTTCGACGACGGCCAGCATGGCGATGGCGCCGCCGGGGATGGGCGCTTCGGGGCGGTGGTGCCGGGGCTCGCCAACGAGGCCCAGCTCGACTTCTATGTGGAGGCGACGGCGGGGGCCGGCACGTCCATCGCGCCCCCCGGCCACTCCACGCCCGATGAGTACGGCAACCCGTCGCAGACCTACCTGTGCAAGTTCACCAACGAGGTGCTGCCCAACGACGGCCAGCCCGTCTACCACCTGCTCGTGACGCTCCACAACAAGTCGCGCCAGGAGGCCCTGGTCGGCTACCCGACGCGCAAGCACCCGTACGACGCCACCTTCATCGATGGGGTGGGGAACATCTGGTACAACGTCGTGGAGCGCTCCCGCGGCCAGTCCAGCCTCAGCCAGTTCCCGAGCTCCTACCGCGTCGACTTCCCCCGCAACCGCAAGCTGCGGATCTCGCTGGGTTTTTCGGTGGAGTCGCTCCAGCTCAACGCCATGCGGCCGGCGGCGCAGTGGCTCACCTTCGACCTCTTCAACCGCGCCGGCCTGCCGGCGCCGCGGGCGGGCTGGGCGCACCTGCGCTACCCGGGCATCAACTACGACACCTGCTGCCGGGGCCAGAACGGCTACTGGGGCCTGCATGTCGTGGTGGAGCGCCTCGACAACGAGTTCCTCGACTCCCAGGGCGGCGCGGTGCCGCTGCGGCCGACCAGCCCCGACGGCAACCTGTACCGTGGCCGCAACGACGGCGACTTCCGGTGGGAGGGTCCCAACCCCGCTACCTACGGCGTGAACGCCAACGGCCAGCAGGGCTACGAGAAGTACAACAACGAGGCGGAGGACGCGTGGGACGATCTCGTCTCGCTGTGCGACGCCCTCAGCAACACCCCCGACGACCGGTACGTGGAGCACCTGCGGGCCCATGTGGACGAAGACAGCTGGGCCACCTACTTCGCGCTGCACATGCTGCTGGGCAACCGCGAGGGCGGGCTGTACCGCGACACCGGGGATGACTACTTCGTCTACTTCCCGCCCGTCGACGATCCCCAGAACCCGGTGCACCCCGACTACTCGACGGCCCAGTACCCCGGCAACCGCACGGCCAGCCGCAGCAAGCTGATCACCTGGGACGGCGACTCCGTGATGCTGGGCGCCAACGAGACGATCTGGCGTACCCAGGTGGCCGCCGCCCGGCGCTTCCTGCGCCACAACGCGTACGCCCCCATCTTCGTGAAGGCCATCGAGGACTACGCCGCTGGCGTCTACTCCATCCAGACCATGAGCGACGTCATCGACAGCATGCCCGACGCCGCCTTCTCGCCGGGCGGGGCCGGCAACAACGACAACCCGGCCACGAAGGCCCAGTTCAAGGCCTGGCACGCCAACCGGCTGGCCTTCGTGCTCAACGAGACGCGCGATGCCCTCACGCTGGAGGGGGCCGTCAACCGGGTGAACAACGGCCCGGCGGCCACCGAGCACCTGCAGGGCCAGATCCAGCAGGCGGGCACCCACGCCGTCACGGTCAACGGCCTGCCGGCCACGTTCAGCGTGTTCGAGGGCACGTGGTCGCACGACCTGGCGCTGCAGCCGGGCCTGAACCCGGCGGTCATCGAGGCCTGGGATCGCGACGGGGCCGTCAAGCAGCGCATCCAGGCGTCGGTCTTCTTCAACCCGGTGGGCGCCCCGGGCGAGCTTCACATCGACGTGCGGGCGCCGCGGCGGATGCTGAACGACAAGACTCTCACGGTGGACGCGGCCATCACCGATCCCATCGGCCGGGTGCACTATCGGGCGTGGGACGACGTGGGCACGCTCTCGGTGGTTCGGCTGCCCCAGCGCACGCCCGTGGCCATCACCCCGACGGTCTTCGATCCCCACGCGCCCCTGCCGGCGGGCGGCTTCCGCTTCCTCAATGGCTGGGGGAACCTGTCCTTCACGCTGAACGAGGGCGCCGCGTTCGCGCCGGGTGACATCGAGATCACGGTCGGCTGGCGTGGCCTGACGGCCACCCGGACGGTCACGGTGGAGCGCGCGCCGGTGTTCCGCGACATGGCGGGCGCGCTGGTGGGCGCGAACCTCGTGTGGGGCCCCGACCAGAACATCCGGGTGACGGGGGGCATCACCGTCCCGGCCGGCAGCACGCTCACCATCCACCCGGGCACGCTCGTCCAGGTGAACACCACGGGGGCGCTGTCCAACGGCACGCTCTTCACCGTGCAGGGGGCCATCCAGGCCCTGGGCACCCATGACCGGCCCATCTTCTTCTTCTCGGAGCGCGGGCCCCTGGCCATGGCCCTGACCCAGCAGGGCTCGGCCTCCAACGCCGACGCCTGGCGCGGGTTCCAGTTCCGCGGCGCGGGCAGCTCGACCTTCCGCCAGGTGTTCTTGACCGGGGCTGGCAACGGCACGGTGGTCTCGCACCCGCGCCCGCCCATCATGGGCCTCTTCGACACCCACAGCCTCACGGTCGACCGCTCGGTGTTCGCCGACAACAACGGCATGGTCTTCTCGGGCCAGGGCACCGGCACCTACATCATCCGCAAGTCGCACATCACCCGGGCGGGCATCGGCGGGGAGTACTTCGGCAACGGCCACACGCTGCGCGTCACCGACTCGTGGTTCACCGCGGTGGGCTTCGCCCCCGAGGCCAACAACCTGGACGGCGACCTGCTGCACATCGACGGAAACCGGTCCAACCAGCTCATCCGCAGCTCCATCATCCAGGACGGCGGGGACGATGGCATCGACCACAACGGGTCGAACTTCCGGCTGGAGCACTCCATCCTGTGGCGCATCCGCGACAAGGCCATCAGCATGACCGGTGGCCACGCCGATGTGCACAATACGCTGATCTTTCGGGCAGCTACGGGCATCCGAGGGCTGGCCGCGGCCGATCACGTCACCATCGCCAGCGGCAACCCGATCACCATCGTGGAGTCGGTGGCGGCCAGCATCATCTGGCCGCGCAGCCTGCCCACCTGTGTCGGCCAGGTCAGCCACACCTACGTCGGCAGCCCGGACGACCTGGGCTGCGGCGTGGGCAACGCGTCCATCGATCCGCAGTTCGCCAGCGTGGCCGGCAACGACTACAACCCCCTGCCGGGCTCGCCGGCGCTGACGGCCGGGCCCGCCAACGACCGCATCGGCTGGCTGGGCTTCCCGGTGGGCGCGGTCTGCGCCCGGGACGCGGACTGCGACGACCAGAACGCCTGCACCCGCGACACCTGCGGCGGGCGCCTCTGCGTGTTCACCGCCATCCTGGGCTGCAACCCCTGCGACATCGACCAGGACTGCGACGACGGCAACCCCTGCACCGCCGACGTCTGCGCGCCCGACGGCTCGTGCGGGCACCCGCCGATGCCCAATGGCACGGCCTGCTCCGATGACCAGGCGTGCACCTCGCCCGACGTCTGCCAGGCCGGGGCCTGCCGGGGGCCGGTCAACTGCCCGGGCGGCATGGGCTGCGACCCCGACGGGGCCTGCATCCCCCCGCCGGTGGGCTGCCGCGTCAACGCCGACTGCGACGACGGCCTGTTCTGCAACGGCGCCGAGACCTGCGACGTGGCCTCGGGCGACTGCCGCCCGGGGGGGGCGCCGGCCTGCGACGACGGCGTGGACTGCACCGCCGACCGCTGCGACGAGGGCCAGAACCGCTGCGTCCACGACGCCCAGGACGTGGTCTGCGACGATGGCAACCTGTGCACCGACGACCGCTGTGATCTGCGCCTGGGCTGCCAGCAGGTCAACAACGCGGCGCCGTGTGACGACGGCGAGATCTGCACCGAGGGTGACCGCTGCCGCGACGGCGCCTGCGCCGGGGGCCCGCCGCCGAGCTGCGATGACGGGCGCGCCTGCACCGCCGACCGGTGCGTGATCGGCCAGGGCTGCGTCTCGGACGACGTCTGCCCGGGCGACGACGTCTGCGGCCCGGCGGGAGACTGCCTGCCGCCGCCGGACGAGGTCGTCTTCCAGGACGGCCTCCGCGGCTACGCAGGCACGACGGACACCTATGTCCATGCCGGGCGGCCTGGCCAGTCCTTCGGGCTCTCCGAGACGCTCATCGTCGACGGCGACACCCCGCCGGAAGAGGAGCGGCAGATCCTGTTGCAGTTCACCGATCTCATCGGCTGGGAGCCGGGGCGCATCCCGCCGAGCGCTCGCATCGAGTCGGCGACGCTGACGCTGTTCATCACCGATCGCAGCGACGACGGCGCCGAGCTGCACCGGCTGCTGGTGCCGTGGAACGATGGCTTCACCTGGGATGACTTCGGCGATGGTGTCGACGTGGACGACCAGGAGGCCCTGGCGGCGGTGGATGGGCGGGGCTTCTCGAACCAGATCGACGTGCCCGTCACCTTCGATGTGACGGCCAGTGTCAACGCATGGCTGGCGGGCGCCGAGAACCTGGGCTGGCTGCTCGAGATGGCGGCCGGCGGCACGGACGCCTGGCACTTCGCCGCCTCGGAGGCCCGGGATCAGGGCCGCCGGCCCATGCTCACGGTGGCCTACCGGGCCTGCGCCCGGGGCTTCGTCGGCGATGGCATCACCTGTGAAGACATCGACGAGTGTGCCGAGCATCCCTGTGATCCCTTCGCGGTGTGTACCAACGAGCCGGGTGGCTTCACCTGCGAGTGCCAGCACGGGTTCGCGGGGGATGGCTTCGCCTGCCAGGACATCGACGAGTGCGCGGCCAACGCGTGCGGAGCCAACGCCACCTGCACCAACCGGCCGGGGGCCTTCGACTGCACCTGCGACCCGGGCTTCGTCGGCGACGGCTTCGTCTGCGTCGACGTGGACGAGTGCGAGGCCGACCCCTGTGACCCCCACGCCACCTGCCGCAACGAGCCCGGCAGCTTCGCGTGCACCTGCCGCCCCGGCTGGGTGGGCGACGGCCTGACGTGCCGCGACGACGATGAGTGCCTGCGTGGCCTCTGCGACGCCAACGCCACGTGCTTCAACGTCCCGGGCAGCTTCGCCTGCGAGTGCAACGCCGGCTTCTTCGGCAACGGGCGGCTGTGTCGAGACATCGACGAGTGCCAGAACGACCCGTGCGGCGTGACCGCGGTGTGTCGCAACCTCCCCGGCAGCTTCGAGTGCAGCTGCCCGGCGGGCTTCCTGGGCGATGGCGTCGTCTGCGGGGAGTGCCCCGGTGGGGCCGCCAACCCGTGCAGCGGCGTCGGCGTCTGCGGCGGCGACCCGGCGTCGCCCACCTGCGCCTGCCCGCCCAACATCGTCGGCGACGCCTGCGAGGCCTGCGCGCCGGGCTTTGGCGGCTACCCGAACTGCATGCCGTGCCCGAACTGCGACGACGGCAACCCCTGCACCACCGACTCCTGCGGTCCCAACGGGCGGTGCCTGTTCATCCCCAACGCTGATCCCTGCGACGACGGGGACGCATGCACCCTCGACGATCGCTGCGGCGGCGGCGCCTGTGGCGGCACGCCGATGGCCTGCGACGACGGCAACGCCTGCACCACGGACCGGTGCGTCGCGGGAGCCTGCCAGAGCCGGGACATCGTCGGCGCCTGCGACGACGGCAACGCCTGCACCGCGGGCGACACCTGCGTGGATCGGGTCTGCGTCGGCCAGGAGGTGGACTGCGAAGACGGCGACGCGTGCACGGTGGGCGTCTGCGATCCGGCGAGCGGCTGCGACCAGGTCCGGGTGCCGGGCTGCTGCCACGTCGACGGCGACTGCGGCCCGGGCGAGGGCTGCATCGACGATGTCTGCCGCATCACGGTGTGCGCCCGCTGCGAGCGCGACGCCGACTGCGGCGCCGACGCGAACCGCTGCGTCGAGTTCCCGTCCGGCAACCACTGCGTCGTCGCCTGCGCCGGCGAGCTGTGCGGCAACGGCACGATCTGCGAAGAGTCGGCGGACGGCGAGGCCCTCTGCATGCCGGAGCCGGGGGACTGCGAGTGCATCCCCGCCGCCCGCACCGGCTGCCACCAGGGCGACGTCTGGGGCCTCTCGAGCTGCTACGAGCCGGAGGAGCTCCAGGCCGACTGCGCGGGCCGCGGCTGCGTAGACGGCGCCTGCTGCGCAGAAGGCAGCCATGTGGTCGGCGACGCCTGCGTGCTCGACGGGGATCCCGGTACCCCGGACGCCGGGGTCGAGCCCGACGCGGGCCGGGTGGAGGAGGACGCTGGCGTCCCCGACCAGGGGCCGGCCGACGCCACCCCGGACGCGCTGACCCCCCGAGACGCGACCGCCGCGGTGGACGGCACCATCGCGGGCGACTCCACCGCGCCTCGGGCCGACCGCGGGGCGGACGCGAGCCCCGACGGCACCACGGGCGGCGTCGCGCCCCAGGAGAGCGGCGACTGCACCTGCGACGTCGGCGACGACCAGGCTCCCCCGGCCGTCCTCCTGCTCGCCGCCCTGGTCGCCCTGCGCCGTCGGCGGCGGTCCTGAAACACGGTGTCGACTTTTTTCTCAATCTGATCAGGCACTTCGAAAAAGTCTGCGACAACGCGCCGCTTGCTGACCGAAGGAAGAGAGGCCCCCACTGCGCGGAGGACTTCCATGGCCGAAATGATCATCATCGAGTACCGCGAGAAGCGCCTGTACAGCTTCCGGCTAGGCGTCTACGTGCTCGTCTTCGACGATCACCTGCAAGGCGTCACCAACGACCTGTTCTTCTGCTGGCGCCGCAGATCCGGGATGGTGGACCTGTTGACCGGCATCCTGGCCCGGGCCCAGCAGCGTGTCGAGGAAGGCGGCTTCGCCTTCGACTTCGACCTCTACAACTACTACTTCATGTCCAACCACCTGCACCTGCTGCTGGGTGTCGTCGAGCTGGTGGACAAGAGCCTGCTCCTGGAGTGGGTCTGCCGAAATCGCGAAGCGAGTCAACAAGTTCCACGACTGACGGGCCACATGTCTTCATCCCGAACCACGCCATCCAGGTCGTCTCGGAGGAGCACGCCCTGGACCGGATGCGGTACTTCATGGCCAGGCCACGGCCGAGCTGAAGTCGAGGCACCCCGCCGACGACGGGAGTGATCTTCCCGGTCACGCAGTCTCCAGCTTGAAGGCCCGTCAAGTACGCGCCGATCCCATCATGAGCCCAGAACTCATCCCATCGGCCGGCCAGCCCGAGGAGTCTCGCTGACGCTGCGAGGCTGGCGCGGGCGGTCCAGCGGCGCCGGCGAGCTCAGGCGGGCCTGGGCGGCCGTGTGGTGCAGCGACTCCATGGCGCCGGAGCCGGAGCTGGAAGCCGCGCTGCCGGCAGGCGTCGTAGTCGCCGCGGTAGAGGTTGTTCTCCAGGTAGCCAATGAGCGCGTTGAGGGGCTCCGGAGGGGCCGTCGGCGGTCAACTTCGCTCCGGGCAGCGTACAGACTCTGCAGCAGCGCCCAGATGGAGCTGACCGAGCGCTCGCGCCTGGGATGGATCCGTCTGCTCTTCTTGTGGCCCTTGCGAGGAGCGGCCGGCCTCGGCCGACGCCGCCCTTCGGGGACGAGCGCCGCTTCTGCAACCGGCGGTACAGGCGGCTCGCCGCCTGCGTTCCCGCGCTGTGTGCCGCGGCGAAGTCTCCGAGTGTGCCGCAGCGCGTGGTACAGGTCCAGCACCGGGTGCCTGCGGCAGCTTCGCGAGCACATGGTTCTCGATCCACGGCAGTCCATCGGTGACGACGACGAGCTCGGCGCGCAGGCCGCCGCCGTAGTCCCCATCCCTGGCCAGGATGCCCAGCTCGATGAGGTCGTCGATGGTGTCGGCGACCACGTTGCAGTCGCCCCAGGTGTACTCGCCGCCCAGGTGGATGGTCTCGCCCGTGGCGCGGTCGATGGCCCAGATCCTCAATCCATTCATGGACTTCCAGGTGGCGTTCCAGGTCTCGTCGACGAACCGGCGCTCCGAGGGGCGTCCTGGGAGAGGTAGAGGATGGGCCGCCCGGTGCGATCCGGGTGGCGCGGTCCTGGAGGAGGCGGCGGATGTCGTCGACAGAGCGGTAGAGCCAGTGGCGCTGGATGGCAGCGCCGACGGCCGATGGTGTGAGCAGCGAGGCGGTGGCCCGCGGACGGCGCCAGCGGGAGTAGCCAGCCAGAGGGCATCAGCGGCGCGGCGGAAGGGCAGGTCCTTGCCGAGGCGGGCTTCCACTCGAGGCAGAGGCGTGTGGAGCGGCAGCGCCCATGCAGCGGTACCAGCGCCTCGCGGGCCGGCGTGTGGCGAGAATGTGGCGTCGCGGCAGCCGCGCCTGCGCCGTGGCGAAGAGGGGGAAGCGGATGGGCCCGAAGGTGCTCATCTGGGTGGCGTGGTAGTCCTGGTCGAGGCGGAAGCGTACGTCCTGGGGCTCGAGTCCGCGCCTCGACGTCCGCCTCGGCCCGGGCGCGGGGCAGGCGGTCGCCATGCAGGTCTCCAGGAGAGGCCTGGCGCCGAAGGCCTGGACGACGCGCCAGACCCTCCTCCAGCTCGCGCGGACCGGCCCGGCAGCCGCCTGGCCGCAGAGCGCCTGGTGCCGCCTGCGCGATGGGCTTCAAGAGGGTGTTGACGGTCGCGGTCCACGTGCAAGATCGAGGGCGGTGGCCATGGGCGCTCCGTTTTGGAGACGTTTGTGGCAGAACGGCCCATGCCACCACCTTCAATGGATTTCAAGGGTCGCAGAAGTCATCGGGTGTCGGTGAACGATGGATGTGACCGGGTTGCGAATCACGCCCCCGACGACGTCTTCGCCTGCGCCAACCCCGCGCTGCTGCGGGGCGAGAAGCTGCGCGGCACCTTCGTGCGCGGCGACGGCCGCAGCGAAGAGCTCACCGTCCGGCTTGACTGCCTGCCGGGCCTGGGGAGCTGGACCCCCGAGGGAGCACAGGGCGCTCATGTGGGAGCTGGCGGACGCATCGCCGCCGAAGCCCGCCTGCGCAAGAAGGCCGGCTCGCCGGTGCCGGATCCGAGAGGCGGTGCGCTACGTCGACCCGATGACGCAGCCGAAGGAGCGCAGCAGCAGCCCCGCGCCGGTGGTGCACGGCACGAAGGAAGACCAGGAAGCCTCGCGCGAACGCCACGCCGAGCTGAAGGCCGCCTACAAGATCGCCCACATCGCCTACTGGAAGTGGCTGGAGGATCCGACGCGGCCCTCATCCCGTTTCCGGCCGGCACCATCCCGCCGTCGCACGCGAGGAAGAAGCTCCGGCAACGGGCCGAGAGCGGGTAAGCGTCACCCAAGAGCTCGAAATCAATCAGGAACCAGCGTTCGCTACCGGCGCCACGCGACCCGTGCGCCCACGCCGCCCCGGTCGAACCCGACGCCCAGGCATCCGATCCTGTCCTGGCGTCCAGGTGACCCCCCTGGCGGCTCCCACGGCCCAGTCTCCGACGACCTAGCAGCACCGAAGCCCTGCACGGCTGCAGCTACAGCGTTCCGCTACACCCCGCTGACAAAACCCCGCAGGACGGATGCCCTGACCTCCAGCCATGGCGGCATGTTGCACGCCCCGTCCGGCATACCCGGTTGGGCGATGGGGCGGGTTGGGCGACGGGGCGGCGGTGCGGCCTTTGCGGCTACTCGCGTCCCGAGAAGTAGATGGGCTGGCCCGCCTGCTCGCTCACCGTGAAGTAGCCCTGCCCGCTCGCCGAGAAGCCGATGGCCTCGCCCTGCGGCTCCCGCGCGAGGGGCAGGCGGCAGGGGGGCGTGGTCAAGGCTTCGGCCACGGTCGCGGTCGGGCTGCGCCGCCAGAGGTAGGCCGAGCCGTAGGTCCGGATGATGATGGTGTCGCCGGCTGGCGAGATGTCACCCCCGGTCGTCAGCGTCCCTCCCGGCAGAGGGTCGGCGCCGA
The DNA here is from genome assembly GCA_041389985.1 of bacterium. Classification (GTDB taxonomy): domain Bacteria; phylum Myxococcota_A; class Bradymonadia; order UBA7976; family UBA1532; genus JACKDP01. Next base: position 97,481 of record JAWKQS010000018.1, on the reverse strand, counting down.
AGGTGAGGCGGGTGACTTCTTCGAGCGCGTTCTGGCCCCCGTGCAGCGGGGCGGGGGCTCGGTAGACGGGGGACACGCCGTCGGGCGACTTCGTGACCAGGAACACGTCACCGGTGCGGGGGTCGACCATCAGGGTCTCGCAGTCGTGCGGGCCGTCGGGGTAGGCGAGTTCGAACTCCTCGATCTGCTCCACCACCGCGTCGCGGCCGTCCACGACCGGCTCGGGCAGCCGGATGATCCGCACCGTGTCGCGGGCGCGCAGGTTGTCACCGGTGTCGCCGACGTAGAGGTACGGCCGCCCCCGCTCGGGTCCCGGTCCGATGGCGACGTCCTCCCAGTCGGTCGCGCGGACGCCGGCGAGGGCGAAGATCCCCAGCCCCACGCCCGCGGTGGTGAGGGCGAACAGCCGCGCGGTGTCCCCCGAGTCGTTGTGCGTCCAGAGCACGCCCGCGAGCCGGCGGCTCTCGACGATGCCGCTCGCTTCCCAGATCGCCGCGCTCTCGATGTTGCCCAGGGCGACGGGGTCGCCAAAGGTCGGGCACGCGGGGAGCGCAGCGGCGTCGGCGGGCGCGAGGTCGGGTCGTCCGGCGTCCAGCTCGGCGTCCAGCTCTGCGTCCAGATCGCCATCGCGGCCTGTGTCCGGGCTCGCTCCCGGGCCGGCATCGCCGCCGGCATCCCGGCCGCCTGCGGCGTCGGCTCGTGCGTCCAGCGTCGCGCCGTCGCCGGCGTCGAGCTGCCCCAGGTCGCGTGCTGCCGCGTCGAGACCGCCGTCGGGCGGCGGGCCGGTCCGCTGGGCCGCATCGCATCCCAGCGCCGCCACCACGAGGCTGCCGATCAGCCGCGCGCCACGCCCCCGACATCCGGCCCTGCCCCGCTCCGAGCCGCGCGCTCCAATCACCCGAGCACCGCCCGCAGGTCGACGCCACCGACGATGGCCTCACCGTCCATCAGGCTCCGCACCGCCTCGGTCAGCAGCTCCGCGACGAGCTGGCCGGCGGCCTCGGCGACGATCTCGCCCTCCCTGAGCCGCGGGTGCGCCGCCAGCAGCGTGGCGGCGTCGGGCGCGACGCCGGCCTGGGAGAAGCGCGCCGCCCGGTACAGCAGCCCGACCAGCGTCTCGACCCCGGCGGCGACGTCGGCGGGGCCGTCGAGGGCCAACCGGTCGATCCGGACCTGTCCCCCCGGCAGGAGTCGAAGCTGCTGAAGCCGTCCGATGGGGGTGCCGCCGGCATGGAGCGTGACGTCATCGCTGGTCAGCACGAGGTGCTGCAGGTTGGCGGCGAGGAGCGCCGCGGTGGGGTCGGCGGCGCGCAGGACGTCGGCGAGGCCGCCAGCGCCGCTGACCGTGAGCGCCACGCGGCCGCCCGGTGCGACCCGCAGGCCTTGCTGGTCCAGGCCGCCGGGCAGGCTCAGCTCGGCGTCCACGGCCACCGCTTGCAGGTGCCCGGCCGTGACGCGCGTCGATCCCCGCGTGGGGCTGCTCTCGAAGTTCTGGCCAAGCTGGCGCAGCGTGGTGACGAGGTCGGCGTCCGCGAAGGGGTCGTAGCCGCGGTGGGCCATGGCCGTGCCGGCGATCGTCCCTCGCCCCAGGGCCTCCAGCTCGTCGCGCGCCTTGCGCTGGAAGTCGAGCAACCCGGCCCGGCGGTCGCCCACATGGGCCGTGACCGTCGCGGTGTCGAAGCGGACGGTCAGGCCGCTCAACGCCATGTTCTTCGCGGGCCAGCGGGCGTCGATGTGCAGCGGCGGGCTGGCGGCCAGCTCGAGGGCTTCCCGCGTGAAGCCCAGGCGGACCAGGCAGGCGGTGCGGGTGCACAGCTCGCGATCCCAGGCGGCGTTCAAGCTCACTCCGGTGGGAAGCGTGAACGAAATCCCCAGTCTTTCCAGGCGGATGGCGTCGGGCAACAGGGCGTCGAGGTGCATCGTGGGCTCCGGTGCTGGCCCGCTCATCTTGGCGCGACCGGGCGGCCAGGGCCAGGGGTCCCCGGCGCGGGCGTCCCGGAGGTGGGGTCCAGAGGCCCAGGCGTGGCGCGGGCTGGCGGCGATGCGAGCGTCGGCGCGCGGCATGAGGCATGCTTCGACCGTTGGTTCTCACCCGCGGCCCGCGAGGTCGCGTCGACGCGCTCGCCCGCCGGGCGCCTGGAGGCTGTGTGGTACGCGCCCTCGTGGTTCTCGTCGGCCTGCTGGCCGTGGCTGGTTGCACCGAGCCCTCCGCGCCCCTCGACACGGCGCCCGTCGTCGCCGGGCGGGGCGCGCTGCATGCCGAGCTGGTGGCGGCGGCGGAGGAGTTCGCCGTGCCCGTCGAGGTGCTCGCGGCCGCAGCGTGGTCCGAGTCGCGTCTGATCCACCGAGACTCCGAGGTGGGGCGGCGCGGGCTCTTCCAGCTCGATCCGGCGGCCCTGGCCCGCGGCGCCGCCCTGGTCGGGGTGTCGGCCGGGGAGGCGGCGACCGATCCGGCCCAGCATGCCCGCGTCTTCGCTGCACTTGTGGCGGCCGGCGGGCCGGAGCTGGCCGATGCCCTCGCGGCCACGCGCGGCGATGTGGCCGGTGGGCGGGCCTTCGTCGAGGGCGTCGAGGCAGCGCTGGCCCAGGGCTTCGACGCCGACGTGCCCGGCCGCGGGCACCTGACCCTGGTGCCCGGTCGCCTGGGCGTCCTGCGCCAGGCCAGCCGCCCCGACACCGACCTCGCCCGCTGGGTCGCCAGCCCCAACTACACCAACGCCAGCCGCCAGCGCGGCCGGTGGACGCGGTCATCATCCACGTCACCCAGGGCAGCTACGCGGGCGCCATCTCATGGTTCCAGAACCCCGAGTCCCAGGTCTCGTCGCACTATGTCATCCGCTCGAGTGATGGCCAGATCACCCAGATGGTCGAGGAGGAAGACACGGCCTGGCACGCGCGGAGCTGGAACAGCCACTCCATCGGCATCGAGCACGAGGGCTTCATCGCCGAGCCCCAGTGGTTCACCGAAGAGATGTACCGGTCCAGCGCCGCCCTGACGCGCGAGATCTGCGAGCGCTGGGGCATCCCCATGGATCGCCAGCACATCCTCGGCCATGTGGAGCTGAGCGGGAACGATCACACCGATCCCGGCCCCCACTGGGACTGGGATCACTACATGGATCTGGTGCGCGGCGAGGACAGCCCGCGGCCTCCCTGCGCGGTGGTGCCCGCCGCCGGGGGCACCCTCGATGACACCGGCCCCTGCTTCGTCGGCTACGGCCCCGATCAGTACTGGCGGCAGGTGCAGGGCGAGGGGGTGGGCGGCAGCCTGCGCTGGACCAACGCCTTCCGGTCGGCGGATCCCAGCAACTGGGGCCGCTGGCAGCTCTTCCTGGAGGCCGAGGGCGAGTACGAGGTCGAGGTGAGCACGGGCGGGGCATGGGGGGTGTGCACCACGACGCCCTACCGCCTCAAGCATGGCGGCGTGACCGAGACCCTCAGCCTGGACCAGTCGGGGCCGGGCGAGTGGAAGTCCCTGGGTCGCTTCAGGTTTTCGGCTGGCGGCGACCAGTATGTGGACGTGCTGGACAACCTGCCCGACGCCGTGCCGGCCGACCAGCACATCGTCGCGGACGCCGTACGGCTGACGGCGGTGGGGTCGCCCGCGGTGACCGATGCGGCGCTGCCGGAGCCCGACGCCGCGCGCCCGCCGGCCGACGCCGGGATCGAGGAGGACGAGGGCGTCGTGCAGCGGCCCGACGCCGGCGAGCCGCCGACCCCCGGCCGTGACACCAGCCCCGAGCGCGACGCTGCCGAGCCCGATGACCCGGATCCGGAGACCGACGCCGCCGCCGGGCCGGCTCCCCGGGCCCTCAGCGGTGATGGGGGCTGCACGGTGGATCCGGGACCCGGCTCCCCGGCCCTCCTGCTGCTGCTCGGCCTCGTCGCGCTGCGCCGCCGCCGCTGAGCTCTCCCCCCCGCGGCAAGCCTGCCGTAGAGTGGCGCCGACCTGGATGGAGGCGCCCATGGCAGAGCACTACCCCCGCGATCTGGCCGGCTACGGCCCCACGCCCCCGCACCCCCGCTGGCCCGGCGACGCCCGCGTCGCGGTGCAGTTCGTCGTCAACTACGAGGAGGGGGGCGAGAACTGCGTGCTGCACGGCGACGCCGCCTCGGAGTCCTTCCTGTCGGACATGGTGGGCGCCCCGGCGCTCCCCGGCGTGCGCCACATCAGCATGGAGTCGCTCTACGAGTACGGCACCCGGGCGGGCGTCTGGCGGCTCCTCCGCCTCTTCGCCGAGCGCGATCTGCACTTCACGGCCTTCGTCGTGGGCATGGCCCTGGAGCGCACGCCCGAGCCGGTGCTGGCGATGCAGGCCGCCGGTCACGAGCTGGCCAGCCATGGCTACCGGTGGATCAACTACCAGGACGTCCCCGAGGCCACCGAGCGCGCCCACATCCAGGCAGCCATCGCGGCCCACGAGCGCATCCTGGGCGAGCGCCCCCTGGGCTTCTACCAGGGCCGCACCAGCCCCAACACCCGGCGGCTGGTGGTGGAGGAGGGGGGCTTCCTGTACGACGCCGACAGCTACGCCGACGACCTGCCCTACTACGACCGCAGCGAGGGCAAGCCCCAGCTCATCGTGCCGTACACCCTCGAAGCCAACGACATGAAGTTCTCGTCTCCCCAGGGGTTCAACGCCGGCGACCAGTTCTTCAGCTACCTGCGCGACGCCTTCGACCTGCTCTACCGCGAGGGGGCGACCGCCCCGAAGATGATGTCGGTGGGACTGCATGGCCGCATCGTCGGCCGGCCCGCGCGCGCCGCCGCCCTCGCGCGGTTTCTCGACTACATCCAGGGACATGAGCGCGTCTGGGTGGCCCGCCGGATCGACATCGCGCGGCACTGGCTGGCCACGCACCCGGCCTGAGCGCCCCGCCGTCCGGGTGGCGGCACCATGCGTGCAGGACGAGCTCGGTGGAACCGCAAGGAGGGAGACGATGGGACGCGGATGGATGGTGCTCTGCGGGCTGCTCGCCCTGGGCCTCGCCGCCTGTGACAACGACGACGATGGCGGGGGCGCGGCCGACGCCACCGTGGTCGATGGTGGCGGCCAGGGTGGCGCGGGCGGCCAGGGTGGCGCGGGCGGCCAGGGCGGCGCGGGCGGCCAGGGCGGCCAGGGGGGCGCCGGCGGTCAGGGTGGCGCCGGCGGCCAGGGTGGCGTCGGCGGTCAGGGTGGCGTCGGCGGTCAGGGTGGCGCCGGCGGCCAGGGCGGCCAGGGTGGCGCTGGCGGCCAGGGTGGCGCCGGTGGCCAGGGCGGCGCCGGCGGCGGCGGCCCGGTCATCTGTGGCGGCCGGGCCGGTGACACTTGCGGCGCGGACGAGTTCTGCGACTTCGGCGGCGGGAGCTGTGGCTTCGATGATGGCAACGGCACCTGCGAGCCTCGCCCGCAGGACTGCCCGGCCGTCGAGGCGCCGGTCTGCGGCTGCGACGGCATGACCTACGGCAACGCCTGCCGGGCCCAGGCAGCCGGCACCGATCGGTTGCACGACGGGCCCTGCGTGGCGGGCTGCGGGAGCAACGACGACTGCGCGGCGGGCCAGTACTGCGACTTCCTGGCGGCCGCCGACGGCTGCGGGTTCGATCTCGAGCGCGGCACTTGCCAGCCGCGCCCCGAGGTCTGCGATCAGGAGCTCGATCCGGTCTGCGGTTGCGACGGTCAGGTATACGGCAACGCCTGCTCCGCGGCGGGCGCGGGGGTGGACGCGATGCCCTGCCAGTACGTCGCGCCCCCGCCCGTGCCGTGTCCCGCCGGCAGCCGCTGGGTCGAGCGGTGCGCGCCGGCGCCCGGCCAGGGTGTCTGCCTCGTGGATGGACGCTGCGTCGCGGACGGCGGCGCGATCTGCGGCACCCGCGGCGCCCCGCCGTGCCCGGCCGGCCAGTACTGCGACTGGCCCGACGACATGTGTGGCGCGGCGGATCGGCCCGGCGTCTGCCAGCCCCGCCCCGAGGGCTGCGCCCAGGTCTATGATCCGGTGTGCGGCTGCGACGGGATGACGTACGGCAACGCCTGCTCGGCGGCGGCGGCCGGCATGGACGCCCAGTACGCCGGTGAGTGCCGCGGCGCCGACGCCTGTGGGCTGCCTGCCGACTCGGGGCCCTGCGAGGCGGCCTTCCGGCGCTGGTTCTTCAACAGCGAGAGCGGCGCCTGTGAGGCCTTCGTCTGGGGCGGATGCGGCGGAAACGCCAACAACTTCGAGACGTTGGAAGCCTGCCAGGCCGCCTGTGGCGGGCCGGACGTCTGCGGCCTGCCCATGGAGGTCGGCCCCTGCGACGCGGCCATCCCGCGCTGGTACCACAACGCCGAGAGCGGCCAGTGCGAGCGGTTCATCTACGGCGGCTGCGGCGGAAACGGCAACAACTTCGAGACGTTGGAGGCCTGTGAGGCCGCCTGCCCGCCGGCCCCCGTGGCGGCCTGCCCCGACGCGAGCCGCAACCCCATCGTGCTCGGCGGCGGCAACAGCTTCGGCGAGTGCATCGGCGACTGCGTCTTCAACCTCACCTTCAACGCCTCGCCCCTGGACGTGGTGGGGGCCTGTGATGGCGCGGCGCTCGAGGTGTGCAGCCACGACGTCGGCGTGCGCTGTGCTCGCCTGACCGGCACCCTCACCCGCGCCGGCCACGACCGCCTGCGCAGCGTCGCCGCCGACCTCGCCGGCGTGGCCCTCGATCCCGTCTACGGCTGCCCCGACTGCGCCGACGGTGGGGCGTCCCGCGTCCACCTCCTGCGCGGCCGGCAGGACTCCGAGCACACCTACGAGACCGGCAACCCCCCCGCGGTCCTGGCCCCGGCCAACACCCTGATCCAGGGCGTGATCACGGATCTGCTCACGTGCACGTCGTCACGGATCATCACGGTCGACCCGGGCTGCGTGCCGCGGCGATAGCCGGAATCTGACCTGGTTTCAGGGGGTTCTGACGACGGTGTCGCTCCGCAGGGGGTCGGCACCGTCCGTGCACAAGGCGCCGGGGGTACGACCCGGAGGACTCCATGCGCACCCCCTTGCTGCTCGCCTGCCTCGTCGCCCTGTCCGCTTGCGGCCGCGACGCCACCCCTGCCGACGACGCTGAAGACGCGACTCGCCGAGCGGATGCTGCCCCCACGGACGCCGCCCCGCCCGACGACGGCGGCCCGGGCGAGCCCGACCAGGGCCCCCTCGACGACGGGACGATCTGCCTGGCAGGCGACTGCGGGGCGCCCCCGCCCGACGTCGTCTGCCCAGACGGCACCACCCGCTCCCCCGTCTGCGCCCGCCAGCCCGATGACGAGTGCGGCTTCACGCTGCGGCCGTGTGAGCCCGTCTTGTGCGACCCGGCCACCGACTGCGGCCCGGACTTCTTCTGCGACTACCCCGATGACGCCTGTGGGGGCGGCGCGGCGGGCACCTGCCTGCCCCGCCCGGAGGTCTGCCCCCAGCAGGCCCTCGAGGTCTGCGCCTGCGATGGCGCCTTCTACCCGAGCCTGTGCGCCGCCCAGCAGCAGGGGGTGGATGCCTCCAGCGGCCCGTGCCCCGGGCCGCCGCCCTGTAGCGACCTGGACTGCGGCGCCGCGCCCCCCATCGACGAGTCGGATCTCTGCCCCGACGGCACCCCCCGGCCGTACGTCTGCGACCGGGGCCCCGACCGCGTCTGTGGCTGGATCCCCGCCGACTGCCCCATCCCGGTGGACTGCGTGGAGGCCTCCCAGGATCCCATCCTGGTGGGCGGCGGCAACACGTTCGGCAAGTGCGCCACCGGGTGCGTCCTGCGGCTCCGCCTGGACGCGGCCCTCGCCCCGGCCGGGTGCGACACCGCCGCGCTCGAGGTGTGCGACGCGGACATCGCCGGCGCCGCCTGCACCCGCCACCCCGGTACGCTCACGCCCACCAGCCATGCCCGCATCCGCACGCTCGCGGCCGCGCTCGTCGGCGTCGAGCTCCAGGAGCAGTACGGTTGCCCCGACTGCGCCGATGGCGGCGCGTCGAGCGTCCTGCTGCGGCGGGGCGGGGTGGAGTCGAAGCACACCTACGAGACGGGCAACCCGCCCGCCGAGCTCGCGGCGCTGGATGCGCTGGTGCAGGGGCTGCTCGGCGACCTGGCCCGGTGCGAGTCCACCGATCGCGTGACCGTCTTCCCGGGCTGCGAGCCGCGGCCCTGAGGTGACGGATTTTCCAGGGGGAGTCGCGAAAATCCACGACGTCCGACGGGGTCAGCGCCCCGCCTCGCGGCCCGTCGCTCGCGGCACCATGTCTGCAGGCGGGTGGGCGTGAAGGTTCTCCAAGGAGGGTGAGCATGCGACGTAGCATCTGGATCGTGAGCAGCTTCTGCGCCCTGGGCCTGCTGGCCTGCGACACCGACAACGACGCCGATCCCGACGCCGGCCCGTCCATCGACGGCGGGGCCGGTGGGGCGGGCGGCATGGGTGGCGCTGGCGGGGCCGGTGGCATGGGCGGCGCTGGCGGAGTCGGCGGCATGGGTGGCGCGGGCGGCGCGGGCGGCATGGGTGGCGCCGGCGGGGCCGGAGGTGCCGGCGGAGCTGGTGGCGCCGGTGGCGCTGGTGGCGCCGGTGGCGCTGGTGGCGCTGGTGGTGCCGGCGGCATGGGCGGCGCGGGCGGCGCCGGGGGTATGGGCGGCGCCGGAGGCGGCTTCTTCTGCGGTCCCGACGACTGCGGCGACCTGCCCCCCGGCCTCCACTGCCCGGATGGCTCCATGATCTCGCCCACTTGCGAAATCCAGCCCAACGACGCCTGCGACTGGGTCTTCCCCGCCTGCCCCGGCGAGCCCTGCGGCCCGTCCGTCGGCCACGCCTGCGCCCCCGGCGCGGTCTGCGACTTCCCCGGCAACTCCTGCGGTGCGGGCGAGGCGGGCATCTGCCAGACGCGCCCCGACGCCTGCCCCGAGATCTACGCCCCCGTCTGCGGCTGCGACGGCGCCGAGTACGACAACGAGTGCTTCGCGCTGGGCGCCGGCACCGACGTGGCCACCATCGGCCCCTGCGAGGGCCCGCGCCCCTGCCGCGAGGACGAGTGCGGCCCGCCCCCGCCCGTCGCCCAGTGCGAGGACGGCTCCTTCCCGCTCGTCGAGTGCGCCCGCGCCGAAGACGGCATGTGCGGCTGGCACGTCGAGTGCCCGCTGCCCCCGCCCGACGCCTGCGGCCTGCCGGCCGAGAGCGGCGACTGCGAGGCCGCCATTCCGCGCTGGTTCCACAACGCCCAGACCGGCCAGTGTGAGCAGTTCGTGTGGGGCGGCTGCGGCGGAAACGCCAACAACTTCGAGACGTTGGAGGCCTGCGAGGCCGCCTGCGGGGGCGGCGCGCAGCTGTGCCGCGATGGCTCCTTCGACAGCGTGCTGCTGGGGGGCCGCTTCTCGGCCGGCGAGTGCATCGGCTTCTGCCGGCTGGAGCTGGACCTGCACGCCTCGCCCTTCGCCGGCCCCATGCCCACCTGCGACTGGGTCGACCTGGACCTGTGCAACGACGCCGATCCGGGCGTCGGCTGCGTGCGGCACACCGGCACCCTGACCCAGGCCGGCCACGACCGGGCCCGCGCCATCGCCCGCGACCTGGTGGGCGTCCCCCTCGAGCGCGTCTACCCCTGCCCGGAGCCCTGCCCCGCCGACCTGCCCGGCATCAGCCTGCGCCTCCGCCGCGAGGGCGCCGAGAGCGAGCACGCCTACAGCAGCGGCCGCCCGCCGGCTGCCCTGGCCGCCGCCGACGCCTGGTTCGAGGACGTCATGCGCGCCCTGCGCACCTGCACCCCCTCGGCCCTCATCCAGCCCAACGCGGACTGCCGCCCCGAGTAGGCCGCCCCTGACCGGACGCCGACCCGAGGCCGCTTGAACCCGGCCGCGCCATCGGCGAAGCTCTCGCCATGGCACGCATTCTGGTGATCGACGACAACGAGACCATGCGGCTGGGCATCGCCCACACCGTGCAACGCCTCGGCCACGAGGTCGACCAGGCCGCCAGCGGCCCCGAGGGCATCGAGAAGTTCAAGAAGCGGCCCGCCGACTTCGTGATCTCGGACCTCAAGATGGAGGGCCTGGACGGCATCGGCGTGCTGGAGGGCATCCGGCAGCTCGACCCTGACGCGCTGCTCATGATCGTCACGGGCTTCGGCACGATCGAGACGGCCGTGAAGGCCATGCAGCTCGGGGCCTTCGACTTCATCACCAAGCCCTTCCCGCCCCAGGTCCTGCGCCTCAAGGTCGAGGCCGCGCTGGCGGTCATCGAGCAGCGCCGGGCCCGCGAGAAGCTGGAGCGCCACAACGAGGTCCTGCGCGAAGAGGTCGAGGAGCGCTACCACCTCGACCCCAAGCGCCCCGAAGTCGACCACGACCTCGTCGGCGAGAGCCCCGCCATCCAGCGCATCATCGAGACCATCCGCCGCGTCGCCGGTGCTGAGAGCACTGTCTACATCTACGGCGAGAGCGGCACCGGCAAGGAGCTCGTCGCCCGCGCCCTGCACCGCACCAGCCGCCGCAAGGACGGCCCCTTCATCAAGGTCAACTGCGGCGCCCTCGCCGAGAGCATCCTGGAGAGCGAGCTCTTCGGCCATGAGCGCGGCTCGTTCACCAACGCCCACAAGCGCAAGCTCGGCCGCTTCGAGCTCGCCGACGGCGGCACCCTCTTCCTCGACGAGATCGGCGACATCAGCCCCGCCATCCAGCTCAAGCTCCTGCGCGTCCTGCAGGAGCGCGAGTTCGAGCGCGTCGGCGGCGAGGAGACCGTCAAGGTCGACGTCCGCGTCGTCAGCGCCACCAACCGCGACATGCGCAAGCTCGTCGACGAGGGCAAGTTCCGCGAAGACCTCTTCTACCGCCTGCACATCGTGCCCATCGAGCTCCCCCCGCTGCGCGAGCGCGCCACCGACATCGGCCTGCTGGCGAAGCACTTCATCGAGAAGCTCCACCGCCGCGCGGGCAGCCGCGCCCGCGCCCTCAGCCCCGACGCTCTCGAGGCCCTCAAGCGCTACCCCTGGCCCGGCAACGTCCGCGAGCTCGAGAACGCCATCGAAGTGGCCCTCGTGTTCGCCGACGGCGACCGCCTGGAGCTCAAGGACCTGCCCGCCCACATCAGCGGCGCCCCCCCCAAGGACTTCCTGCCGGTGCTGCAGGGAGACCAGGCGCTGCCTGACATCCTGGATGGGCTGGAGAAGCAGCTGATCCTGCGGGCCTTCGAGCAGGCGAACGGGGTCAAGACGGAGTGCGCGCGGCTGCTGGGGGTGAAGACGAGCGCGCTGTACTACAAGCTGGAGAAGTATGGGATTGGGGGGTAGGCGCCTTCCTTTCGGACGGTTACGGGCCTCCAGCGTTGGGGGGCTAGTTGTGACCGGGCATCCAGCCGAGGGCGGTGTGACTCAAACAAGTCGGTCTCTGAAGGTCCCCAGGCAGTTCAGTTGGCGGAACAGTCGTTGACCAAGTTAGGGGCGCCGTGATGTGCCCGTTTGATGGCGAGAGCAACTGACCGAATGCCCAATCCCGGAACGGCTTTCTGGCCGAAGCCCAAGAGTGAAGACGAGTTCGAGGACATTGCGCTCGACGCCCTGAAGGTCCGCTGGGGTGATCCGAACGCCACCCGAAATGGGCGCCGGGGCCAGACCCAGCACGGCGTGGACATCATCGGGCGGGCGAGGCACCAAGACGGCTCGCATGTGGGGGCGCAGTGCAAGAACACGGAGTCGCCCACGCTGAAGCAGGTGGTCAGCGAGGTTCAGAAGGCCCGTAGGTTTGAGCCAACCTTGGCCGAGTTCCTATTCGTGGTAGCCGCTAACCGGGACGCGGAGTTTCAGCGGCAGGTGAGGGTCCACTTCAAGGACAATCCTGCGCCGTTCCCAGTAGTCGTTGTGTTTTGGGACGATCTGCTCCACGAGCTTAGCGCGCACCCAGAGCTGTTCAGGAAACACTGGCCGACCAGCCTAGCTCTGGAGACTCCAAGAGTGTCGAGGCCACACGACCGTCGGCTCGGTCTTTCGGTCACAGTGGTCATGTGCGTGCGACCCAACTGGAGGGACGTCGACCAGTACGTCGTCGCCGAGCTAGAGAATCGGTCTACAGAACCTCTCGATCTGACCGAGGTCGGGGCATTTCAGTGGAAGATCACCGACCCGACCGGTTGCTCGGTCCAGCACATCACGGATGGACTCGCAGGCGAACCGACGTGGGAAGCAGGCGAGACAGCTGACGGTAGCCGGTTCGAGTGCGGTCTTGAGCTTCGGGGAACGCTGGCTGGCATGGATGTTCGCCGGGCGGGGTTTGTGATTCTCCGGACAGGTCTCGTCACATTCTCGTCAGGGACGATGATCATCCAGGACCCCTACCACCGCACACTCGAGGACCAACCTACCAAGGTAGTCTTGGTACTGCCCTCGAAGGCAAACATCGACCCCTTGGGGGCGAAGTGGTTCACAACTCGAACGGCAACCTGGGAGTTCACTAGTTTCGGAGCGCAAACGAACATCTTTGCATCATGGACGACAGGAGCGTCGGCAAGCGGCACCCTCGGGGATCACGACGACCGCCTTGCCAGGCTCCTGGCGGCGACGGCGGCTTCCGACCTCGGCACTATGCCGCCAAAGCACCTTCGGCTCGGTCCGCCAGATGACAGCATCGGCAGTGCGGTTGCCGACCCAAGAGACCAGTTGAGCAAGCTACTTGCGGGCTGGTCCGCTGGCATTCTGCGGCCGGGTTGACTGGCTGCTGGAAGTTCCCTGTGGCGTCGGTGACCGCCTTGGATTCCCGCCCGAAGGGATGATGTCTGCCGAAAGCAGGGCGCTTGCCAGTGCACCGCTCTGCCCCCGCTGAACCTGGACGAGCCCGCCGCTCTGGCCCTTGTGGGCTTCGACCAGAAGGTTGACGCCGGTCGGGATCCTCATGTGGGACCTCCAGCTGGTTGCTGCCGGAGTTGTACCAACTTTGGCACCGACCCGTCGACCAGGACGGCGCACATCGAGTCGCCGCCGAAGCCCGCCTCTGCCGACCGCCGGCCTCTACGCCTTCGGCCCCACTTTCCTGAGTACCTCGAAGTCGCAGTGCCTGAACATGAGCGGGAGCTTCGACTCGTCGGGGAGGCCAGTGGGCAATGAACTGTCCGACCTGTGCTCGGGTGACTTGCTCATGGCGGGCGATGTCGGCTTGCCCGACATCGTGTCCGCTGGCCTCGGTCCGCATCGACGGTGGCGGCGACCACTCCTGGCGCGCTGCGGCTCCCGCCTCACTCCCCCGCCAGGCACATCCCGATGGCCGCACACTCCCCCTGGGCGGCGAGCGCGCAGGCGTACTCGTCGCGGGTGAGGCTGGCGCAGGCGGCGAGGCAGAAGTCGCGGCCGCCCAGGCCGATGCAGGCTTGCAGGCCATTGTCGCAGAACGCGGCGCACTCGTCGGGGCTGGGGCGGAAGTCGGGGTCGCCCTCGCAGATGGGGGCGAGCTCGCGGTTGCTGCGGTAGACGAGCTGGCGGACCTCGGCGCAGGTGGCGGCGTCGACGTTGGCGAGCTGCTCGTCGGTGGGGGCTGGTCGAAGGGCAGCCGGCGGTGCAGTGGACGCTCAGCTCCGGGGGGATGATGCGGGGCGGGCAGGCCTCTTCGAGACAACTCTGCAGGCGGCCGCAGGGGTGCGCGCAGCGGGCCTGGCCCTCCGGTCGCCATGGCAGGCGAGGACGGCGTCGCAGCCGCGGGCGAGCTGGACGCAGCGCGCAGGTTGGCGGCGTCGAAGGTGGCGCAGTCGGCCAGGCAGTCGGCGAGGGCGTCGGTGCGGGGCCGATGGTGTCGGCACAGAGGGCCTCGCACGCGGCGGCGGGATCGGCGTCGCAGGCGGCGTCGAGGGCGGCGTCTTGGGCGCGGCGCTCGGCGACGACGTCTCGGCAGGCGCAGCCTGGTGGGCCTGGACCTCTTCCGGGGTAGGTGGATTGACGACGCAGGCGTCGACGCGCTGGCCGACAGCCATCGGGCAGGCTGCCGGCGGCGCACTCGCGGAAGATGCTGGGCGGTGCGCTGGCGGTCGGCCTGGCAGAGCTCCTGCGGGTCGGGCGGGGGCCCTGGAAGCAGGCGCCGAGGGCCGGGCAGGTGTCGGCGGCGGCGGCGCAGTCCCGCACCGGGGGCGGGATGTCGGCGCAGAAGGCCGCGCAGTCCGCGGCCGAGGCGAAGCCGCACTCTTCGGCCAGGGCGCAGAGCGCCTCGCACTGGCCGGGCGCCGGCGGCGCGTCCAGGCACGCGGTGAAGGCGTCGCAGTCGGGGGCCGCGTCCAGGCACTCGGCCAGGCGCGCCGGCGTCTGGCTGCAGAACTGCGCGCACTGCCGCGGCGGGATGCCGAGGCCGCAGGCGTTGGCGCGGTCGCAGCGGGCGGCGCAGGCGTCGGGGAGCGGCGGGGCCTCCTCGCACAGGGGGCCGAGCTGGGGCACCGCGGCGAACAGGCGGGCGTTGAAGGCCTCGCAGGTGCCCGCCGTGGCGGCCCGCAGGCGGTCGGCGGGCTGCTGGCAGGCGCCGTCGCAGATGCCGGCGCGGGCACGCTCGCCCAGACCGGGGCAGGCGGGCACCAGGCACTCATCCAGCCGGTCGCAGAAGGCCTCGCAGGCGTCGTCGGGCGGCGGCGTGGCGTCGGGCCGCGGCGTGGCGGCGTCCACCAGCGGCGTCGGCGCGGCGTCGGCGATCGGCGCGGTCGCGTCCACCGCGGCGTCCGCCACCGCGCCCACGTCGGCGCCGTCGGCGTCGGGGCTCAGGTCGTCGGCCGCGCTCGAGCCCTCTTCAATGCAGCCCCAGAGCGCGAGGAGCGCGATCAAGCCGGCGTACTTCATGGTCCCCCCCGAGCGACGTTCAGCGGCCAGGATACCGAAGATCGGTGGGCACCGCGCGTGCGGCCGGCGGCTCCGCGGAGGCGCTTTGCCTGTTGTGCTGTGCCGGCCACCTCGGCTCTAGTGTGATCGGCACCTCCGGCAACAGAGACAGGACAGACGAAGCGATGAAGACAGCAATCCGCGCGCTCATGGCGTGCGCGCTCGTGGTGGGGTACGCAGGCTGTGACGACGGCGAGGCTGCGGGCGGGACGGACGCCACGGCGGATGTCGGCGCTGACGGCATGGCGGGCGCGGGCGGCATGGCCGGCGCTGACGGCATGGCCGGCGCGGGCGGCATGGCCGGCGCGGGCGGCATGGCCGGCGCGGGCGGCATGGCCGGCGCGGGCGGCGGGGCGCCCGACGTCGAGATCTGCGATGACGACGCCGACAACGACGACGACGGCGCCGTCGACTGCGAAGACCCGGACTGCGCGGCGTTTCGCGCGTGCGAGGTGGCGGCCCTCTGTGCCGGGCTCGCCCGCCCCGTCGGCGTACGGGACGTCCAGGTGGGCGAGACCGCGGGCGAAGGGCAGTTCGAGGGGAGCTGCGGCGGGGCCGGGCCCCGCCCCGAGGCCGTCTTCGCCTTCACGCCGGCCACCACCGTGACGGCCTGCATCTCCACCGAGGGCAGCGCCTTCGACACGATCCTCTACGTCCGCGCCGGCGACTGCACCGATCCCGAGGCCGAGGTCGACTGCAATGACGAGAGCGTGCGCCTGGGCGGCACCGTGTCGGAGATCGAGGGGCAGTTCGAGGCCGGCGTGACCTACTACATCATCGTGGACGCCTTCGACGATGGCGTCGGTGGCCCGGGCAGGTACCGCCTCGGGGTGACGCCGGGCCCCTGTGGCCGGCCGCTCTGCGGGCGGGACGCGGACTGTGCGGCTGGCCGGTGCGACCCCGCGGGCCGCTGCGTGGCGTGCCTCGGCGAGGCCGACTGCGCCGCGGGTGACACCTGCGAGGACGGCATCTGCACGCGCGCCGGGGTGCCCGGCTGTGCCGAGGTCTGCGAGGTCATCGGAGACTGCTTCAACGCTGGTTCGCCGCCCGACACCTGCGTGGACGCCTGCCGTGCCGAGTCGACCCCCGAAGACCGCCTGTGTGTCGCGACGGCGCCGGACTGCGATGCCATCCCGGCGTGCTTCGAGCCGCCCGATCTCTGCGCCGACGTCGTCTGCGAGGCAGGGCAGGCCTGCGCCCCCGACACGGGCCGGTGCGAGGAGCGCGTCCCCCCGGACTGCCACGGCCTCTGCGTCAACCTGGTCGTGTGCGGCCGGCTGGCGGAGGGCCCCGACGCCTTCCTCGGCTGCCTGGACGACTGCGAGAACCGCCTGACGCCGGCCCAGCGGATCTGTATCGAGGACGCGCGGTGCGACCCGGCGGCTCTGGAGGCCTGCGCCTCGGGGGACGACCCCTGCGCCGGCGTCCAGTGCCCGCCGGGGCAGGCCTGTGATCCCGGGACGGGCGAGTGCGAGGGGCCCGCCGTCCCGACGTGCGAGGAGGCCTGTGGCGAGCTCGCCGCCTGTGGCGTCCTCCCGGCGGAGGGCCTCCCCGGCTGCATCGACGCCTGCAACGTCAGCTCGAGCCCGGCCGAGCGCGTCTGCGTCCTGGCGGCCGGCTGCGACCAGGCCGCCCTCGACGCGTGCGTCCCCGGACCCGACCGCTGCGCCGACGTCATGTGCCCCGACGGCGAGGCCTGCGATCCCGCGACCGGGGCGTGCCGGGGCGCGCCGACGTGTGACGACGTCTGCGCCGAGCTCGCGCGCTGTGGCGTCATCCCCGGCCCCGACATCCCCGGCTGCGTCCAGGGCTGCAACGTCGAGTCGACCCCCGCCGAGCGAGCCTGTGTCGCGGCGGCCGGGTGCGATCAGGCGGCCATCGACGCGTGCTTCCAGCCGGGGTGAGGGCGCCTGGCCCGGGAGCGCCTGGCCCCGGGGCTGGCCTCGGCGGGCCTGGCCCTGGAGGCGACGGTGCCGGGCTACTACGCCGGCTGCGACGACTGTGTGATCATGCGCTATGCCGCCGACGACCAGCGCGACGAGCTGGCCAACCCGCGGGAGGTCGAGCGCGTGCTGGGCCTGCTGGGCGGCGAGGCGCCCGCGCCCCGGCCCCGGGTCGAGACGACGCGCGCGACCGTGGCCGACGCCGCCGACATCGCGGCGCTCCTGGGCGAGACGTTCCCCGAGTACCCCACGCCGAGCCACGACCCGGTCTACGTGGCGCGCCAGCTCACCGCCGGCAAGCCCGTGCGCCTCGTGCGCGAGGGGGGCCGCGTGATCGCCTGCGCCGGCGCCGACCGGGTGGTCGAGGCGCAGACGGCCGAGCTGACCGACTGCGCCACCCGACCCGAGGCCCGCGGCCGCGGCCTCATGCAGTCGATCCTGCTGGATCTCGATGGACGACCTGCGCGCCCTTGGCTACCCGACGGCGTACTCCATGGCCCGGGCCCGCGTCCCCGGCGTGAACCTGGCTTTCGAGCGGCTCGGCTTCGAGCTGCGGGGGACGATGCACCAGGCGTGTCGCATCGTCGATGGCATCGAAGACATGAATGTATGGAGTCGATATCTGTGAGCATCCCGAGCGTCCCGGTCTTCTTCCACCCTGAGCAGCTCGACTTCAAGCCCCTCTACGAGTGGGCCTTCGGGCGACGCATCAAGCACCCCGAGACCAACGCCCGGGCGGCGCGCATCGTGGCGGCCATCGAGGCGGCGGGCAGCCGGTTCGATCTGCGCCAGCCCCGCGAGATCCCCCTCGGGGCCATCCGCGCCCAGCACGACATGAACCTGATGACGCTGTACCGCACGGCCGAGACGGCGCTGGCCGACGGGGAGACCTGCTACCCCATGGTCTTCCTGCAGGAGGGGGCGGCCGACCCGACCAACCTGCACCATGCCGGCGCCTTCTGCTTCGACTCGGGCACCCCCCTCGCGGCCCAGACCTGGCGCGCGGCGGGGTGGAGCGCGGCCTGCGCCAGGGAGGCGGCGACCGTCGTGCGCAAGGGCCAGGCCCGCATCGCCTACTCCCTCTCGCGGCCGCCGGGGCACCACGCCACCCGCGACCAGTTCGGCGGCTACTGCTACTTCAACAACGCCGGCATCGCCGCGCGCCAGCTCCGCCAGGCGGGCCGGGTGGCGGTGCTCGACATCGACTTCCACCATGGCAACGGCACGCAGAGCCTCTTCTGGCGCGACCCGAAGGTCTTCACGGTCTCCATCCACGGCCAGCCGCCCGACGCCTTCCCGCACTTCACCGGCTTCGCCTCCGAGACCGGCGCCGGCCGCGGCGCGGGCTACAACCTCAACGTCCCCCTGCCCGATGGCCTCGACGGCCAGGCCTGCTTCGAGCGCCTGGAGCAGGTGGTCTTCCCCGCCCTGAAGACCTTCGACCCCGACTACCTCGTCGTCGCCGCCGGCTTCGACACCTACCACCTCGATCCGGTGGGGGAGTGGAAGCTGGTCACGCCCGACTACGCCGAGCTCGGCGGGCGCATCGCGCGCCTCGGGCTGCCCACCGTCGTGGTCCAGGAGGGCGGCTACTACGCGCCCCACCTCGGCCGCAACGCCGTGACGTTCCTGACGGGCCTCGCCGGCGGCTGACCGCCGTTGCCACCCGGCCGGCGCCTCCGCTACGCTCCCTGCAAGCGCGAACGTGGGCCGCACGGGGGAGCCAAGGTGGCGAAAAATCCAATGGTTTCGGTCTTCTTGATCTTCTGCATGGCGCTGAGCACGGCCCTGGTGCCGGCCCTCGCCATCGCCGGCCCCATCCCGTCGAGCACGGGCATCCGGGCCTCGCAGCGCCAGGCCGACGTCGCCCTCATCGAGGAGCAGCTCGGCCGCGCCGACGTCCAGCGCGCCCTGGCCGACGCCGGCACCGACGCCACCGAGCTGCGCGCACGCCTGCCCGCCCTGAGCGACCATGACGTCCACCAGCTCGCCAGCCGCATCGACGACGTCAAGAGCGGCGGCCTGATCACCGAGATCCTGGTCATCGTCGTCCTGGTGCTCCTCATCCTCTACCTCATGAAGCGGATCTGATGCGGCCGGGCGCCTGCCTGGCCCTGCTGCTGGCCCTCGGCTGCACGCGCGCGGCCGACATCCGCGCCGACCTGCGGCGCGATCCCCGCCGCGGCGCCCACATCGACGACGTCCCCTTCGTGGCCCAGCAGCCCGACACCTGCGGCGCCGCGGCCCTCGCCTCCGTCCTGCTGCACGCCGGCCTGCCCGCCTCGGAGCCGGCCCTGGCCACCGCCCTGCGCACCCGCCAGGCCCACGGCGCCCTGACCTACGAGCTCGTCGTCGAGGCCCGCCGCCAGGGCGCCCTCGCAGCCCAGCGCTACGACGTCACCGCCGAGGACCTGCGCCGCGCCCTCGACGCCGGCGTCGCCCCCATCGTCCTGCGCGGCGGCCTGGCCAACGCCCTGCTCGGCGTCTTCCACTACTCCGTGCTCACCGCCTACGACCGCGAGCGCGCCGTCTGGATCGGCCACGACGGCGAGGCCGCCGACGTGCTCTTCACCGACGCCGACCTGGAGGCCGACCGCCGCCGGGCCAACCGCTGGGCCCTCTTCGTCGTCGGCCCCGCCGCGCGCCCGACGGGCCTGCCCCCCGGCGTCCACCTGGAGCTCGGCGTCCAGGCCGAGCAGACGGCCCACCCCGACGCCGCCGCCCACCACTACGCCCAGGCCGCCTGGACGCCCGCCAGCGCCCAGGCCCTGCTGAACCTCGCCAACCTGGCCCTCGCCGCCGACGACCTGCCCCGCGCCGAGCTGCTGCTCCGCGCCGCCCTGACCGCCGAGCCCGGCTCGGCTGCGGCCCGCAACAACCTCGCCTGGACCCTGCTCAAGCAGGGCCGCCACCTGGACGAAGCCGCGAACCTGGCGGCAGCCGCCGCCGAGGACCCCGACATCCGGACCAGCGCCCTGGACACCCTCGCCCAGATCCGCGCGGCCCAGGGCCAGCCCGAAGGAGAGCCGTGATGCCGCCGTTTGACGACCTGCTGACGCTGGCCCTGAGCCGGGATGGCTTCACCGCCCGGGAGGCCATCGACAAGGCCCCCCTCGAAGACGTGCAGCGTCTGCTGGACGAGCTGCCGAAGCACGGCCCCCAGCCGTCAATGACCCACGCGGCGCGCCAGCGGCTGTGGGCGCTGCAGCCGGACTTCCGACCCTTCGACCCCCGGTCGACAAGGCCGCCTTCCTGGTGGAGCTCGCGGCGAGCCTCGAGGCCCGCCTCGCCGCCGGCCTGCCCGCGCGCTACTCCCGGGAGACAAGCTCGGCTTCGACCGCCTCCCCGCCCAGATCGAGGTCGTGCGCGCCTTCGACCCCAGCCCGCGGTCGGTGGTGGAGGAGGGCGCGCTCTACCTGGTCGAGGCCCGCATGCGGCTGCCGGGGGACGCCGTCTTCCGGCCGCGGAACCGGCAGCTTTGCCTGCTGTCGGCGGCCTTCACCTACTCGCTGCCGCACACCATGGGCGCCGTCCAGGTGCACCTTCAGCGCGGCCCCGCCCGCGAGGCCGCCGGCCAGGGCGTCGGCGCGGTGTGGGAGCGCGAGATCCTCTCGGTGCGGGCCCAGCACATCAAGATGGGACTGCGGGGACGACCGGATCGATCGGCCCGGAGGAGATCGGGGCCTGGCAGGGAGGAGATCTTGAGCTGTCAGTAGGGGCCGGCGACGAGGGGGGTATCAGGCCTCTTCTGGGTCGGCGTCTGCCTCGCAAGCGGCTCGTCGTCGTCCTGAGGCAGCCGGGCGGTCGTCGGCTCCCAGTGATCCGTGGTTTGCCCGTGGATGCCTGATCTGCCATGGTGGGAGGCCGATGGCTGATCAGGCAGCGATGGAGGCTCTCTGACCGTGGAACGCATTGAAAGTGCACGCCGCTTGACCGGGCGCCTGCGGTGGGCGGCGCTCGGGCTCGCGCTGCTGGCGACGGGCTGCAGCTTTGGGAAGTACCACCGGCTGCTGGTGGCTCACGAGGAGGCCGCGCCAACGCTGGCGGCCCGGTTGAAGGCCGCGCCCGTGGTCTACGTGCGGGAGCTGTTCATCTGGCGGCCCGGCGTGGCCGAGGCCAGCTTGTGGCGGCCCGACCTGGCCGAGGGCGGCGCGAGCCTGGAGATCCAGCGTGGGGATGCGCTCCTGCGCAACGACTTCGCGCAGCGGCTCGCCGGGTACTGGGAGGAGCAGGGCGTCGCAAAGACGCTCGTGATGCTCCCGGACGGGGTGCCCGATCCGGCGGGGCTGGTGGTGCGGCCGGTGGTGGTCGGCATGTACCCCATGGACGCCGGCTGGAGCCACGCGACGCTCGAGATCACGGACGGCGGCGGGGACGACGGGGTCTACTTCGCCCGGGTGGACCTGCCGACGCTGGTGGGGGAGCACGAGGCGCGGGAGCTCTTCAAGCGGCGCGACGCCGTCTACGTCCAGTCCATCGCGCACGCGCACCTGGCCTGGGCGGTCGCCGGTCTGGTCGGGACGGGGACGCTCCCGCGCTCGACCGATGGGCGCCCCACGGCCTGGACGTTGACCCAGAGCTTCGCCGCCGAGGCCGAGGGCAAGTACTGGGCGGAGCGGGCGCGGGCGCTCCCGCCCGGCGAGTCGACGCAGCGTGCCTACGCGCAGAAGCGGGCGCTGGATGCGCTGGAGAACTGGAACGCGCTGAACGCGCAGCTCTCGGCTGCCTGCAAGGGCGAAGGACTCACCGACATCGCGGCCTGCAGCCGGGCCGAGGCGCAGCGGCTGGGCCGCCCGGAGGGCAAGCGATGAGGGCCTTCACGCACGCCTGGGCCGGTCTGCTCCCGCTCCTCGCTGGCCTCACGGCCTGTGGCGGGGGCCCGATGGCCGCCATGGATGACACCCCGTACTTCGTGGCCCGCGGCCGCTACCCCGCCCGGGACAAGCTGCCGACGCTCACGGAGGACGCCGACCATGTGCTGCGGGGCCAGGGCTTCGTCGACATCGGCGCGCTCTACGTCGATGGCGTCGGCACCGAGGAGGGCATCGAGAAGCTGCTGCGCGCGGCCGCTGCGCGGCGAGGGGCCGACCGCGTCCAGGTGCTGCGGCGGGGGCCGGGCTTCCTGCCCAAGGCCCAGCGATCCATCGGCGGGGTGCTGTGGCGGCAGGGCGCGGCCCCCGACTGGGAGACGCCCGCGCCGGCCCCGGCAGCGCAGATCCGGGACCTTGAGGCCAGCCCGGTGACGACGTCGATCGAGACGCTGGACGTCGAGTGCCGCGCTGGCCGCCTGGTGGCCTGCGCGACCATCGCCGCGAGCCTCGCGCGGGCGCCTGGCCTGCTGGGCAAGCGGGTCTGGTCGGAGCGGTTCGGCGACTACCTCGTGCTGGTGCTGCACCTGGCGCAGTGGCACTGCGAGCGCGGTGATGCGATCCCGGCGTGCCGGTATGGGGCGCAGATCACGACGGACGCGGCGCAGGCGGCTGACCTGGCTCGGCGTGGGTGCGAGGCGGGGGACCAGGTGGCGTGCGGGCTGGTGGGGCCGAAGTAGGGCGGCTGGGTTGAGTCAGTGAAACGGGGGTCGGTGGGCGAGTCGCAGCCGCCGGTCACCGTTGCTCGGGCGCCAGGCAGGCCTCATGGAGGAAGCCCGACCGCGCGTCGCAGCGAACCTCGATCCAGGGTCGAGCGCGGTCCGCGACCACACACGTCGAGCCGGGCGGCAGGGCGGCCAGGCGGGGAGCCTTCAGGCTGGGCGCCGTGCGCAGGCGGCAGCCCTGGTCGCCCACCCGCACGATGGGGGCGCGAGAGGCGCGCGAGGCGCCGTCTCCGCCGACAGGTCGGGCGCCGGCTGCTCGGTCGCCAGGCCGGTCGGGCCCCCCGCTGCGAACGCGGTGGCGACCGCGGTCACGACCGCGATCACCGAGACACCAGCCCAGCGTCCCCAGTCCGTGGCGGAGGTGAGGAGGAGAAGCATGCTGCCCGAAGTCCTGAAACCTGCCTCGCTTCACGGTACCCCGGCAGGGCGGTGGCGGCAATGTGGGCACAAGGCCGCCTTCCTCGCCGAAGTCGCCACCAGCCTCCAGGCGCGCCTCGCTGCCGACCCGCACGCCCAGATGACCGCCCGTGACCCACCTCCGCCTGGGGCAAGTGGCCCCAGACCACGCGTCCCCCGCCGACGTGGACGCCGCGCCGAGGACGGGGGCGAAGACGGCGCCCTCTACCTTGTCGAGCTACGTCGCCGCCTTCCTGCGAAGACGAAGGCCGGCCCCCTCGGTCGCCAGATCTGCATCGTGTCGTCCAGGTTCCCCTGGTCGGTCATCCCCCACGACCTGAACGGCCTCCGTGTCGTGCTGCAGAGAGAGCGACTCTGAGAAACCAGCGGCTGGGCCTCCGGCCCCTGCCGGGAGCGAGAGCTACCCTCCGCGCGGGCCATCCACATTCGCTGCGGCCTGTACACGCTGGAGACGACTGGACGGTCCCGCCGGAAGAGCCGGACGTGCGGCAGTGGATGGTGATCGCCGGTGGGTGAGGCCTGAAGGAGGGCGGCCGGGGTGATCCCCGACCGCCCGGCGCGTTAGCGCTTGCCGCCGCCACCGCTGCGGCCACCACCGCCGCCGCGGCCGCCACCGCCACCGCCGCCACCGCCACCGCCACCGCCACCGCCACCGCCACCGCCACCGCCGCCGCTGCGGCCACCGCCGCCCGCGTTGGCGTTGCGCGCCCCCGCCGCCTGCGCGCGACCCGCGAAGCTCTGGTTGGTGCCGCTGCGATCGGCGTGGCTCTGGATGCGCGAGGCATCCCCCGGGGTCATGGGCGTCTTGCTCATGCTGTCTCCTGGCTGGTTGGCCTCCACCGTGGAGGCGGGCGGTTGGACGGCCCCGCGCTCGCGGACCGGACAGGCGTTGACGGCCCACAGAGGCCGTGGTCCGATGCCCAACCACCGGGGCATCGGAGGCGCGGGCAGTGCTGACCGACGGAGAAGTCGAAGAGGTCGTCCGGCTCGTCCTGGGTGATGGCGGCTACGACCGCGCTCGCCGGGATCTCTTCTTCCAGTTCTTCCCACTCGACCACGCTGCACGGCTGCCCAACGGCAAGTCCGACGACGAGCAGCTTCGCCTCGACCTGAAGTCGCTCTGTGACGCGCCGCTGCCCCGTGGAGGCGACGAGCGGTCACATCCGCCCGCCGTTGGTGGACTGGCTGATCGCCCTCGCCAGCATCCTGAAGGACTACCGGGAGGCGGGGCGCCTGAAGGGCCTGGCCCAGCGCGTCCTCGTGCGTGCCGGGCTGTGGTCGCCACCCAATCAAACGCAGGCCGAGCTTCTGCAGGCGATCGAGCGAATCCTCAACCGTGGTGCAGGGTTGCGTTCAGCGCTCGCGCGTGCGCTGGGCACCGAGCACGTCGGAAGGGCCCTGCTCGGTGCCCCCGTGGATGTCATCCGAGGGCTGGATGCTGCCCGGGGCTCGCTGACCTCGGCCACCGAGCGGGCCGCGCTGAGGGACCTGTGCCAGTCGCTGGTCCACTGGCTCATCGACTGGGCGGGGCTGGTGCAGCGTGGCCACGAGCAGCTTGCCGCCGGGCAGCCGCTCACGCTGCCACTCATCACCTGTACCCTGGCCGAGCTGTTCACCGCGGCCATGGAGAACCGGGCGTCCGCCTACCAGCCACCGCCCACCAAGGCCCAGGCCCTCGCCGTCGGCGAGCGGCATCGCTCCGCGTCAGCGGTGTTCCACACTGGCGTCTTGTCGCCGACCCACGGGGTTGCTGCGACCCGCAGGCAGGATGGCGTACAGCGCGCCCTTCCCGCGGATCTCGCACAGGTGTTCGGCTTCGACGAGGGTCGCTTTGCGCTGGCGCACTTCAAGGCCGTGCTGCGCGCCAGCACGGACCAGCGCTGGTACCTCGTCTGTGATCCAGACGCCGACGACGCAGGCCTGCGTCCGCACCTGGAGGCGGCGGTCAGCGCCCTCCAGGGTCTACACCTGCTGCACTTGACGGGTCCGCGGGAGGACGAGCTGGCGGCGCCGCTCACGATTGACGAGGAGTTCGATCTGGCCGTCCTGCTGACCCGAATCATCGCCACCTGCCCCGCAGGAGAGACGTGATGTCCGAGCCCACGCGCCGCACCATCCCGGTGGATGAACGCGGCTATCTGCATGAAATCACCGAAGATACCGTGGTCGACACCTTCGGCACCGCCCCCGGCGTGGACGCGGTGCACGTCATCGACCCCACCTCCGTGCTGGCCATCAACGCCGCGCTCGCGGCCCAGCGGCCGCTGCTGGTGCGAGGCAGGCCCGGCTGCGGCAAGAGCCGGCTGGCCTGGGCGGCAGCGGCCATCCTCGACCGCGCGCTGGTGCCGTTCACGGTCGACGCCCGCACCGAGCCGCAGGACCTGCTCTTCCGCATCGATGACGTCGCCCGCCTGGCCACGGCCCAGCTCCAGAGCAGCCGTCCGGACGCGCAGGGGGTGGACCACGCCATGGACGTCGAGCGGTTTCTCCAGCCGGGGCCGCTGTGGTGGGGCTTCGACTGGAGGACCGCCGAGAAGCGCAGCAACGGCCAGCCCCGCCCGGCGGGCGACTGCCGGCCCCTCAAGCCTCGCGCGGACTGGGAGCCGTCGGGCTGCGTCGTCCTCATCGACGAGATCGACAAGGCGGACCCATCCGTCCCCAACGGCCTGCTGGATGCCCTGGGGCAGCGCCGCTTCGATGTGCGCCAGCAACCGGCGGTGCAGCTGCAGGAGCCGCCCCCCCTCATCATCATCGCCACCAACGAGGAGCGCGTCGTGCCCGACGCCTTCCTGCGGCGGTGCCTGGTGCACCACCTGGAGCTGCCGGGTGATCGCGAAGCCCTCATCGCGTACCTGGTGCTGCGGGGCCGGGCCCACTTCCCCGACCTGGACGAAGCCGTGCTGACAGAGGCCGCTGGCGCCATCGCTACCGATCGCCTCGCGCTGCTGGCTCAGGAGCTCGCCGCGCCGGGCCTCGCGGAGTACGTCGACCTGCTGCGCGTCGTGCGGGCCCAGCGACCGGGGGACGCGGGCGCGCAGGTCGCGCTGCTCAAGCGCGTGCAGGACTTCGCCCTCAAGAAGCACCCGCGGTGACGGTGGCGCGGCCCGCTCGGGCGGCCGTCAGCCGGGCCGATCTGGCGCTGCTGGTCGCCCTCGACGACCGCCTGGCCGAGGCCGCGGCGCCGCTGCTCGGCTTCGAGGCCCCCCTGCCGGTGGTCCAGCCCGCTCGGGTGTCCGTCGCGCCTGCATCCGTGGAAGTCCCTCGGGAGCCCGAGCCGCCACCTGCCAAGGCCGGGTCCATGCCGTTCTGGCGACTGGCGGCCGTGACCTTCGCCGAGGCCGAGGGGCCCGCCCCGCCCCCGCCGCCCGCGGTGCCTCTGCCCGAGCTTGACGGCGACGTCTTCACGGGCCGCCCGCTGGCCCCGATCGTGCCCTGGTCGCGCCTGGAGGCCCGCTTGCAGCGCCACCTGGGGGCAGAGATGCAGAGCCGGCGAGTCGACGCGCCCGCGCTCGGCCGCGCCCTCGCCAGCGCTCGGCCCATCCGGCGCATCCCCTTGAAAAGCATGAAGATCTGGCCACGTCGCCTGCACATCTGGGTGGACTGGAACCCACGCCTGCTGCCTCTCTGGCCCGACGCGGTGCTCCTGGCCAACGACCTGCTTCGTCGCTGTGGCGCCGAGGGGCTCCTGGTGCAGGTCGTCCAGCCGGGCGAGGTGCTGCCCGTGGGGCGGGTCCAGCCCGGCGACAGCGTCCTGGTGGTCTCGGACTTCGGAGTCCTGAGTGGCGGCGCGGGACGCTGGCAGCTGGCAGCCCACGCGCTCCGGCGCCGGGGCATCCGGCCGCGGGCGCTGGTGCCCGGTTCCGGGAGCGTCGAGGGCTACGAGACGTTGCCCTGGGAGCCCTCGGCCCGCCGCGCCGACGGGGCTGCCGTGCAGCGCCTGCTCGATCGGCTCAGCTGCGTCGAGCTGGCCCAGCCGGCCCTGCTCCGTGACGTGCGGCGCCTGGACCCGGGCGTCGGCGTGATGGCTGAGCTGCGCGTCTGGAACCACCCGGCCTTCGCGGCCGGCGACGCGGCGGGCCTGGTGATGCGGCCAGACGAGCGCGAGCGCCGCCGGGAGCGCTTCGCCGATGACCCCGCCCGTCCAGCGGTGCGAGCCCTGGTGGCCCAGCACCGGCAGGGCCAGCCAGCCGACCTGCTGGCCCGCGACCACCTGCTCTGGCCCGGCGCCGATGGACCCGCCGATGAGAGCGTGGCGCTCCGATACCTGAGCGCTGTCGAGGCCATCCAGCTCCATGGGGACCCAGGCTGGAGGGCCCACATCGAGCAGCACGCCGTGGCCGGCATCCCGGCGACCCGCCTCAACGACAAGCAGCTCGGGCCGGTGCTCCAGCGCATCGTCGCCCGAGTCCATTCCGGCCGCTCGGGTGTCCCGGTGCCCGAGACGCTGGACATGCAGGCCATCCGCGACACCGAGCCGGCGCCTGCCGACGTGACGTACTGGGCCGTGCGCCAGGTCGGGAGCCGGCTGCACTTCGCGCCGGCAACCACGCCCACCTGGCCCTCGGCGGAAGCCGGCCCCGGTAGCCCGGTGGCGGTGCTGCCAGCCCGCCGCGCGACGCTCTTCGCCACGGCGAGTGGGCGGACGCAGTACCAGCTCGGCGAGGCGGCGGTGCCCCTGCCGGCGGGCGACTTGCTGACGCTGGAGACGGACTTGGCCACCCTCACGTTGCGCCGCGACCGCCCCGCCTGGGCGGCCGCGGTGGGCCGGGACCGGTACGGGTTGTGGGCCGACCTGGAAGTCGAGGGCGTTCGCCAGCGCCTGCGCTGGATTCCCCGGGGCGGTTCACGATGGGCTCACCCGAGGGCGAGGCTGGTCGGTATAGCGATGAAGGACCGGCCCACGAGGTCGTGCTGGACCGCGGATACTGGCTGGGCGAGACGCCCGTCACGCAGGCGCTCTGGACCGCCGCATTGGGTGAAGATCCAAGTCGATTCAAGGGGACGGACCGGCCGGTGGAGCAGGTCTCGTGGCATGACGCCGAGCGCTTCGTCCAGGCCGTCGCCGCCCGGGGCTGTCCCGCTGCGCTGCCCACGGAGGCCCAGTGGGAGCACGCCTGCCGCGCGGGCACCACCACCGCGACCTGGCTCGGCGACGATGAAGCCGAGCGCACCCGCATCGCCTGGTACGACGCCAACTCGGGCGGCAAGACGTATCCGGTGGGGCAGTTGCCGGCCAACCCGTGGGGGCTGCACGACATGCTCGGCAACGTGAGGGAGTGGTGCGCCGACGCCCCACGTCGCTACGCAGGGGGCGAGTCCCACGCGGCTTCCCTCCGGGTCCTCCGTGGCGGCGCCTGGCACTCGTACGCCAGGTTCGTCCGGGCGGCGGCCCGGTACTGGAACGACCCCGGCTCCCGCTACCTTGACCTGGGCCTCCGGCTCGCCGTCCAGTCGGCGGAGCCGCCGGGGGTCGCCGGAGGCGGCCCGCCCGCCGGAGGCGGGCTGCGTCCCGACCGGGCCGGAGGCCCGGGCGCTGGTGTTCCTGGCGGCGCGGAGCGCCGCCGACGCTGAGGAGGGTTCCACGATGCGCTACCACTTCGCCGCCATCCCCGTGCTCGACCCCGCCGCCGCGGCGGCCGAGCTGAACCGGTTTCTGGCCAGCCACCAGGTCCTGGGCGTCGACCGTCAGCTCATCTTCGATGGCCAGCAGAGCCTCTGGTCGGTCTGCGTCAGCTACCAGGAAGGCGAGGCCAGGCCCGAGCCGCCCAGGAAGGGGGGCGTCGACTACAAGGAGCTGCTGTCGGCCGAGGACTTCGCCGTCTTCTCGGCGCTGCGGGTGCTGCGCAAGGAGCTGGCCGAGCGTGAAGGCATCCCACCCTACGGTGTGCTGACCAACGAGCACCTCGCGACGCTGTCCCAGGGGGCCGTGCTTTCTCTCGCGGACCTGGAGAAGCTGCCGGGGGTGGGGCCTGGTCGGCGCGACAAGTACGGCCAGGCCTTCCTCGACAAGCTGGCTGAGCTGGGGCGCAGCTGATGCCCCGGACGAGCCCCGTGCGCCTCGGCGACGTCGTCGCGCTGCCACGGCTGGCCTGGGCGGCTGGCGAGGCCGCCAGGGGGAAGCGGCGTCGGCCGGAAGTCAGTGAATTCATGGGGGAACGCTTCGAACATCACCTGGCGGCGCTCCGCGACGAGGTGCTCGACGGTCGCGCCCCGACGGGCGCCTGGACGTCGTTCCAGGTCCACGACCCCAAGCCCCGGCTGATTCATGCGCCGGCCTTCCGCGACCGCGTCTTGCACCACGCCCTCCTGGGCTGCATCGGGCCGCACCTCGACCGCGGCCTGGTGGATGACACCTTCGCGTGCCGTCTGGGGAAGGGCACCCTCGCCGCCGTGCGTCGGGCCCAGCAGCATGTGCGCCGGTTCGCCTGGTACGTCCAGGTGGACGTCCGGGCGTACTTCGCCAGCATCCGCCACGACGTGCTGCGGGCGGTGCTGGACCGCCGACTGCGAGACGCCGGCATCCGCGCCCTGTGCGCCCGGATCCTGGCCCATGGCCCGGGAGGCGAGGCCGGCGTCGGCCTGCCCATCGGCGCCCTCACCTCGCAGTACTTCGCGAACCTGTACCTGGACGCCTTCGACCGGTTCCTGGGCGAGGGCCTCCACGTTCGAGGTCTGGTGCGCTACATGGATGACGTCGTCTGGTGGTGCGACGACCGGGAAGCCGCGCGGGCGACGCGAGACGCGGCCGTCGGCTTCCTGGCGCGGGAGCGGGGCCTGACCCTGAAGCCAGCGCGCATTGGCCGGAGCGCCCATGGGCTGAGCTTCCTCGGCTTCCAGGTGCGGCCCGGGGCGCTGCGCCTGTCGCGTCGACGCCGTCGTCGGTACGCCGCCGCCCGCTCGCTGGCCGAGCGTGCGTGGCGCCTGGGTCAGCTCGACGCCCTGGGCTTGCAGGCGGCCGTGACCGCGGCCCAGGCCATCACCGCCCACGCCGACGCGCGGGGCTGGCAGCGCGAGCAGCTCAAGCGCCGCCCGCCGGTGGACGCCTGACATGGGGCGGCGCTACGCTCGTCCTCACGGTGGGGGTCACGCGGCTTCCAACCGGGTCAACCGTGGCGGCGCCTGGAACTCGAACGCCAGGAACGTCCGGGCGGCGTACCGGAACTGGAACGACCCCGGCAACCGCAACCATGACCTGGGCCTCCGGCTCGCCGTCAGCGCGGGCGCCGGCTGGATGGCCGGGGTCCGATCCGACCGCCATCGCGTCCGGCCGCTCGGGCCGGCGAAAACCAAGGGCCCCGGTGTGCGAGTCGCGGGGGTGGATGCCCCCGCCAAAGCGCGCCGGTGGCCCGCTCTTGAGGGCTCACCATGACACGCTGGCCGCCGGTGCAGGCGACGGGCTCCCCTCCGGACTGGGCGTCGGGCTGGGGCGAGGATGACCATGGCGCCTTCGTCGGGCTGACGGTGGGCGACGCCACGCAGCGCCTGCGATGGATCCCGCCCGGGACGTTCACCATGGGCTCGCCGGCTGGCGAGGCGGGGCGGTGGGACGACGAGGGCCCTCAGCACGAGGTGACGCTGACGCGGGGCTTCTGGCTGGGTGATACCCCCGTGACCCAGGCGCTCTGGCGGGCGGTGATGGGCGAGAACCCCAGTCGATTCGAGGACATGGATCGCCCGGTCGAGCGGGTGTCGTGGGAGGAGGCGGTCGCGTTCATGTCGGCGCTGGGGCCGCACCTGGCCGGCGACCTGCCCCGCCTGCCGACGGAGGCCGAGTGGGAGCGTGCCTGCCGAGCCGGCACCGACGCGGCCATCTGGACGGGAGAGTGGGCGCTCCTGGGCGACAACAACGCGCCAGCGCTACACGACATCGCGTGGTATGGCGGCAACAGCGGCGAGGCCTTCGACCGCGACGACGGCGTCGACAGCACGGGCTGGCCCGAGAAGCAGTCGCGCACACCTGGCGCTCCTGAAGGTGGGCTCAAGGCGCTGAACCTGTGGGGCTTGTACGACATGCTGGGGAACGCCTGGGGAGTGCGGCGACCCTGGTCCGCGCACCTACACCACCGCTGCAGTCGACCCCTGCAGGCATCGCGGCTTCCAACCGGGTCAACCGTGGCGGCGCCTGACCTCGAACGCCAGGAGCGTCCGGGCGGCGTACCGGAATTGAGCGGCTCTGGCGGCCGCACCCATGGACCGGGCCTGGCTGCCGTCCAGCCGGCGGAGCCGCCAGGGCCTGCTGGAAGCGGCCAGCTCGCCGGAGGCGGGCCCCGCCCGGCAGCCGGAGCCGGCTCCTCGCCGCGGAGCGCCGCGGGTCGCGCTGACTCGAAGTGCAGGGGGCTTCGGCTGCGCGCGGCGGTGGTCCTGACGTTGGTGGCGAAGCAGGCGTGTTTGGCGTTGGATCAACCGTGACGGTGGCGGAAGCGGGGCGCGTTTGGCGTTGATCAACCGGTGACGGTGGCGTGAAGCAGGCGTGTTTGGCGTTGGATCAACCGTGACGGTGGCGTGAAGCAGGCGTGTTTGGCGTTGGATCAACCGCACGGTGGCGTGAAGCAGGCGTGTTTGGCGTTGATCAACCGTGACGGTGGCGTGAAGCAGGCGTATGCAGGCTGGATCAACCGTGACGGTGGCGTGAAGCAGGCGGTTTGGAAGCTGGATCATGTTCGGTGGTGACGTCCAGCAGGCCCGCTCCGCCCTGAAGCCACCGTCACGGGTGCAGGCTGCCCTCCACCGGGCTATCCTCCCCCCATGAGCAATACTGATACGACCTGCTGGTGGTGGGCGAGGGTGGGCACACCCTCCCGAAGGACGGCATCGCGGCGGTGCTGGCTGGCTGGCGGCGTCCGGGTACGCGACGCCGGTGGCCGAGGCGGCGAAGACGTGGTGGCATTCACTTCCGAGCCCGGTACGGCGGCCCACACCGCGTTCGCCCCCGGCGGCGCCGGCCGAGGCGAGCTTCGCCGAGGTCTGCCGGTGGACGGGCTCGGCAGCGCGCCGCTGCCGTGGGGGAGGGCGAGGCCAGCTTCTTCCTGGAGTTCCGCAGCGTCTGTATGACCACCGCCTGGACCTTCCGGCGCAAGCTGGGCAGCTCGTGCAGCATCCAGCCGCGGGTGCTGGTGCGGCTACGTGGCGCAGCGCCGCCTGGAGGTGCCGGAGGACGAGCGGCCTGCCAGGCGCCCGAGCGCCGGGCGGGCGCATCGGCGGGCATCGTGGGGACCTGCTCGAGGAGTTCTGACCGGACGAGACCGCCGAAGCGGCCTGCCCGTCCTGGCCGCCCGCCGCTACAGGTCCAGGCAGCAGCACGTCCACGTCGCTGCCGCCACACCAGACGTCGTCGTTGGGGACCAGGTACAGCTGGTTGTAGCCACGCTCGTCGAGCTCGATCGCGCCGATTGACCTCACCATCTTCTTCCGGCCACGGTCATCGACCAGTGGTGTGAACTCGGCGAGGATCTCACAGTCGACGGCTGTTGGATCCTGCGGACCGTCCACGTGCCATGTGAAGGGCCGGTAGCAGCCCAGGTGGAGGGTACCGTCCGGGACGCCGGAGCCGAGGATGCAGTGATTCCAGGCTTGAGCTTCATCCATCGTACAAAGGCGCTTGCCTGGGATGCGGCAGTGAGCCTCGGCGTCGAGGCCAAAGTATTGAAGAATCGCTCACCCTGGCAGGCCAGCGCTCGGAACTCGGCGGGCAGGCGCTCGTCCATTTCCTGCTCATCGACTGATCATGCAGACCTGGGGACTGATGGGCCACATGTCGACGGGGCATTCGGCGGGCACAACCTTCGCCAGCGGGACCCGAGGGCCTTGCGGTCCTGGAGGACCAGGGGGCCTTGCTCGCCCTGTCCCTGGGGTCCGGACGACCCGGTTGGCCCTGCACGTTGGCCTGCCGATGGCCCTGACGGCGCCGTCCGCCGGCCGGCCCTCGCTCTCCCTGTTGTCCGTCCTGGCCAGAGCTGCCCGTGCAGCCGAGGCCGGCGACAGTCAGTACTGCCCCTACGAGCACCTTCATCATCATCACTCCTCTAGTGAACGGAACACCCGGACACCAATGGGCTGTCCGCCTGAGCCCTTTGGTCGCACTCGGCTTCGATGCAGTCACCTGCGCAAGAAGCTCACCGCCGAGAAATGCAGGTCGACGGCGGTGGTTCGGCGCACGCGTCGCGTAAATGTCCATCCTCCGCAAGTCCGCGTGGCGGTCCGGCACACGCAGCCAGGCGGCGGTTCTTCCAGCAGAGGACCTTGATGTCGAGGTCGGCTCGACTTCGTCGAGGGCACGTCGCCGGCCAGTTGATTATGCTGGCTGCCAGACCGACATGGTTCACTCGGGCTTCGACTTCGAACGACTCCGTCGATCCAACCCTCACCCCAGCGGCCGGCGATCGACCGCACCTGGCCACGGCTCGGCCTCACCACGCTCCACGGCACCGCGACCACGATCGCATCCGAGGTCTCGGAACCGCCGCGCCCTGCAATCGAAGCGGAGCTCCGGACCATGGTGCCGTCGGCCTGCCGGACGAGGGGCAGCCACCGCCACGGCCTCCACGTCGGGGTTGGGCTCGATGAAGCCCAGGGTTGTGGCGATACAGGCAGCCACCGCCGAGCAGCTGCGTGCGGTCCAGCCGTCGCCCGATGCCGCTGCGAGGTCGGGGCCGAGGACGTCCTCGCTCCGCCTCGACGACGGTCTCGATGGTGAGGGTGGCGGAGGCGGAGGGTCCACCGTCCACGCGACGCTGACCGGCCACGGGTTGTGGAGCCGCCAGGCGCCGATCCGGATGGCGCGGCCTTCGTTCACCGCACGGACCAGACCGGCGAGCGTCAGGGACTGGAGGTCGTCGACGAACTGCTGGGGGCATCGGCGCCACCGGCCTGGATGATGAGCGGCGGGGGCAGGATCTCCAATGAAAACCGAGGGATGTCGATGTCGATCCGGTTGCCGGCGAGGTCGGTCAGCGTCACGGGCAGTACCGCCGGGGGCCAGGGCGTGCCGGCATCCACCAGCCCATCTTCCAGGCCGAGCCGGCGGCATCGAGGACCAGCTCACGCTTCCGCGGTCGCCTCGGACAGGTCGGGAGGATCCTGTCGCCGACCCGGAACGTGAGCTGGTCAGCGGTCGCACGGACCTGGCCAGCCGCCGCAGGCCGGCGTGGGGCTTTCGACCCGCCAACGGAGCACCACCGCGTTCGATCCCGGCGCCAGCAGCGTGGCGACCTTGCGATCGGAATGGTGCCGTCCGCAAGGCCGGGTCGATGGCCACCTCGGGGCTGTCGGCCGATCCGATGGTGCGCAGCCGCTATCTCCACACCGCGCCAGGGCGTGGCCTCGTCCAGGTACGTCGTCGGCTGCAGCGTGTACTGGTGGCGGCGTCCGGTCGATGTAGACCTCGATCTCCACCTGGGTCTCGCGCTCGAGCGCGTCGGTGGCGACGACGCTCAGCACGTGGATACCCTCCCGAACGCCTGTGTGGAGAGGGAGGTCGACGTCGACGCCCGGCAGGTCGACCGCATCGAGCAGCTCTTCATCCCCGAAGTTCACCGCCACGCTGACGGGCGTGGTGTCCTGCACCGACAGGTGGAAGTGGAGCTCGTCGCCCAGGTGGTTCGTGAACCAGAGGTTCAGGCGCGCCGCATCGGCGTTGGGCATGCCGACGCCGACCGGCGGAGTCAGCAGAAGGCGCGGCGCCTCCCGATCGATGCGAGCGTAGAAGACCTCACGGCTCTCCGGCCGAGGGCGTCGCGGGCGACGACCTGGACCGGAGGCGCGAGCCCTCGAAGATCCGCGCTCAGGGTGGAGGTCGGCCCGCAGCTCGACCTGCCTCGGTCTGGATGCCGAAGGGCTGGGCTGGTCCAGCAGTTCAATGCGATGGGTGGCGCGTCAGCAGAGCGATCTCGACTTCGGGCTTCCGTCGTCAGTGCCGCGCCGACCGACCGCCGCATCGTCCCGGACGAGAAACCGGAGCTGGACGACGCCTCGCGACGATGTCCCGGGCCGAGGCGGCCTCGCCCCTCGCGGGGCGCCTCGTGGCCGCTGACGTCACCGTCGCCAAGGGGCCCACGAACAGCCGCACCGGCCCCTCCTGGTCGAAGGGCCGGGGCTGGATCTCGCTCGCCCAGGGCCCGAAGAGGCGCTCGTCGTCGTTGACGGCCATGGTTTGCAGCCGGCCGGCCTGGTGGGCGAGGGTCTGGCCGGTGCCGTTGCGGGTGAGGTCGCTGAGCCAGCGGGCGCAGGCGCTGGCGAGGGGGTGGCGCAAGGGTCGGCGGGGAGGCGACGGGGCCGAGGTCGGCGACGTCGCGGGCGACGGCTTCGCCGCTGCTGCGGCGGCCGTCGATGCGGCCGTCGCGGGCGTCTTCCCGATACATTTCAACGAGGTGCAGGGCGGTGAAGGTGTCGAGGAGGTCAGCCTCTGGCAGCGGTCGCCGGCGCAGCCGAGGCCGCGCCCACTCGGCGAGGCAGGCGAGGGCGAGGGTGTAGCGGACGGCGTCGCTGATGCCGCCGGCGTCTTCGTAGGGTCGCGGGGAGGGCGCGCAGGATGGTGGCGCCGGGGTCGTCGAAGCCGAAGTGGAGGCCGAGGCGGCGCAGGGCGTCGTCGTAGGCGGTGAAGAAGTCGTCGTCGGTGCGGCTCCAGGCGTCGGCGAGGGCGACGGCGAGGTCGCCGAGGGGGCTGGATGGTGGCGGGGAGGCCGAGCTCGGGGTCGGTGAAGGATGACGGTGGTGAGGGTCTGGCGCCGGCCCAGCGGACGGGCTCGCCGCGGGCTTCGTCGAAGTAGAAGCCGCCGTCGCCGGTCTCGAGGCCGCGGGCGGTGAGGCGCAGGGCCCTGGTACTCGGTGAGGCTGGCCTGGAAGCGGCCGTTTTCACTGGTGTTCGTGGTGGTGAGGGGTGCCAGAGGCCCTCGACGAGGCCCTCGACGGTGACCTCGATGTTGCTGGCGGACCCGGAGGCGACGCCGGGGATGACCTGCAGGACGACGCCGTCGAGGACGCCGGCCGACGTTGCGGACGTGGTAGCGCAGGGCGTGGGGCGGCGAGGTGAGGCCGGCGGTTGGCGCGGCGCGGGCGCGCAGGTACAGGGCGCTGGTGCCGAGGACCTGGCGGGTGTCGACGCGGAAGGTGAACGTCTCGCGCTCCTGGTCTTCGACGGGGTAAGTGCTGAGGACGGCGCCGTCGGGGCCGTCGAGGCGCTCGAGCTCGGCGTTCATCACGGCGCTTCCGCCGTCGTACCAGGTGAGGCGGAAGACGGCGCGCTCGCCGGCGAGCTCGGGGTCGGCGTCGGGGTCGGGCTCGACGGTGACGAGCTGCGGGGGCGTCTCGTCGACCGTGGCCTCGTCGCAGGGGGGAAGAGCTTGGTTGCCGGAGCACCCCAGCCGTGCGCGCAGCCCGCTCACGTCGCGGGGTTCGAGGCGGCTCCAGGGGCCCGTCGAGGCGACGAGCAGGTCGAGGGCGTCGCGCAGCTCGGCCTGCAGGGTGCCGGGGGAGAGCCCGTAGGTGCGGGCGGCCTCCAGCTCGACGGGGCCGTCAATCCCGAGCCCGTCGAACACCCCGGCGGGCGTCGGCCTGTAGGCGTCGTCGACCAGCAAAGCCAGCAAATCTCGCTGGTGGGCTGAAGGTGGTCCCCGGCTGGATGCCCACCGCCGCCGCTACCCCGGTCGGCCAGCCGTCGAAGGCGTCCAGCAAGAGCGTGCAGCACCGCCGTGTCCACCGCGCCGTCCTGGCTGCCCACCCGCGTGTGCACCGCGTCGAAGCCCAACCAGGCCTCGGCCGGCCTGCTCGGCCTCCAGCAGCGGCGTCTTCGCGGTTCAGCGGCTGCGCCGCGCTCCTGCCCGCCGCCACGATGAGCGTCGTCAGAGGCGTGATGGCCACCGCGATCGCGCTGCGCCACCTCCCGCGAGAACGGCTCCAGAGCCCCGTCGGCGCCTGGCACCAGCCCGTCGGGGAACGCCGTCCCTGCCGCCTCCCCCGGCTCCACGACAGCCCGCCCACCTCGGCCTGCAGCAGGTAGTGCGACTCTCGTCCAGGCCGAAGAAGTGAACTTCGCCCTTTCGGTCCGTCGTGGCCGTCGACACACGGGCCAGCAGCGTGCCGGCCGCGTCGGGAGAAATGTAGTGAAACCGTGGCGTTGGCCACCGGCCCCATGAACCACACCTGCCCGTCGATGCGGCTGCGCAGCGGCCGCGGCGCGTCGTCGGCGTTGCAGGCCACCAGGCCCAGGAGGCCCAGAACCAGGAGGAAGCGACCGGAGAGAGCGGAGAGAGCGGCGAAGAACGGCGACGGGCGATGCATGAGAGGCTCCTTCGAGTCGGCGCCGGAGAGCCCTTCTCCGGCCTGCGTCGTCACGTCCCGGGCACCGCGGGCGCCCAGAACGAGGATCTATCGGTCAGAGTCGCCGCGTGTCGCAGACTTTTTTGACCTGCCCTGCTTTTTTTTGCACGGCGGGGCCAGACGGGGCAAGGCGGAAGGGGTGAAAAGTGTATGGATTACACGGGGCTACATGTGGGCGAGCGGCGGGTTGTGGCGGTCCGGGTGGGGGCGCAGAATGGCGGCCTGGACGGGGAGGGGTCGTGCATCGCTACATCGTGTGGATGCTGCTGCTGACGGGCTGCGGGGCGGCGCCGGTGGCGTCGACGCTGGAGCCGCCGCCCGATGAGGGCTTCCTGGAGCAGTACGCGGCCACGTACCGGTTTCGAAACGGCACGCCCACGGGCATCGCCGTGGCTTCGGACGCGGTGTTCTATCTGCAGTCGGGGCCGCGGGACACGGCGCGGGCGCTGTACGTGTTCGAGCCGGCGAAGGGGGAGGCGCGGCGCCTGCTGACGGCGGCGGATCTGCTCGAAGGCGGCGCCGAGGTGCTGAGCGTCGAGGAGAAGGCGCGGCGGGAGCGCATGCGGCTGTCGGCGACGGGCATCGCGCGCTTCAGCGTGTCGCGGCGGGGGACGCACCTGCTGATTCCCCTGTCAGGACGCCAGTTTCTGTATGAGCGCGCGACCGGGGAGGCCCGGGCGGTGGGGCCGGAGGGGGTCATCGACGCGGTGCTCTCGCCCGACGCGAGCACGCTGGCGGTGGCCCTCGAGGACGCGGTGGCCCTGGTGGACGTGCCGACCGGGAGCGTGCGCCCCATCGCGCAGCGGGGGGCCGACGAGCCGACGGTGACGTGGGGCCAGGCCGAGTTCGTGGCCCAGGAGGAGATGGGGCGCTACGCCGGGCTCTGGTGGAGCCCCGACAGCAAGGCGCTGGTGGTGCAGCGGACGGACACGGCGGGGGTGGAGGTCTTCTCCCAGGCCGATCCGCTGGATCCCACGCGGCCGGTGCAGCCCTGGCCGTACCCGCGGCCCGGCAAGGCCAACGCGGAGGTGCGCCTCTTCCTGTACCAGAACCTGCAGCTGCAGGAGATCCGCTGGGATCACGCGGCCTTCCCGTATGTGGCCGATGTGATCTGGCCCGAGGGGGCGGGGCCGCTGGTGGTGAAGGTGCAGGATCGGCGGCAGCGCACGCTGCGGCTGCTGAGCGTCGATCGGCGCACCGGCGACACGCACACGCTGCTGGAAGAGACGGACGCGGCCTGGGTGGAGCTCGATGGGCAGATGCCCCGGTTCCTGGCCGATGGGCGCTTCTTGTGGACGTCGGAGCGCGGCGGCGCCTGGCAGCTCGAGCTGCGGGCGGCCGACGGGGCGCTCGTCCGGGCGTTGACGCCGCCGGACTTCGGGTACCGGGGGCTGGATCAGCTGGATGAGGCGTCGGGTCGGCTGGTGGTGCACGGCGGCGCCGACGCGACGCAGCAGCAGCTCTAC
This sequence comes from bacterium, assembly GCA_041389985.1. Classification (GTDB taxonomy): domain Bacteria; phylum Myxococcota_A; class Bradymonadia; order UBA7976; family UBA1532; genus JACKDP01. The sequence continues at coordinate 58,944 of JAWKQS010000018.1, read as the reverse complement.
CAGGCGAGCCTCGCGGGGGGGTCGGTGGAGGCGCTGACCACGGCGCCCGGCTACCACGCCCTGGTGACGACGCTCGAGGGCGATCTGGCGGTGCATGTGCTGTATCCCGAGCGGGGGCCGGCGGCGTGGACGGTGGCGCGGCTGCCCGCGGTGGGGACGCCCCTGGGCGCGCTGGCCTCGGTCGCGGAGCGGCCGGGGTTCGAGGCGAGCCCCGAGTGGCTGGAGGTGCAGGGCGCGTCCGGTCGGCGCTACGCCGCGGTGGTGGTGCGGCCGCGGGGCTTCGAGCCGGGCCGGCGCTACCCGGTGCTGCTGTCGGTGTATGCGGGGCCGGGCGCGCAGGTGGTGCGGCGGGTGGCCGACTGGCTGGTGTTCGATCAGTGGCTCGCCGATCACGGCTTCATCCTGGTAAAGCTGGACGGTCGCGGCACGCCGGGGCGGGGGCGCGCGTGGTCGCGGGCCATCCTGGGCGATCTGATCACCGTGCCGCTGGAGGACCAGGTGGACGGGCTGCAAGCCCTCGGGGCGCGCCTGCCCGAGCTGGATCTGGGGCGCGTCGGCGTGATGGGGTGGTCGTTCGGGGGCTACTTCTCGGCCATGGCGGCGCTGCAGCGGCCCGACGTCTTCCACGCCGCGGTGGCCGGCACGCCGGTGGTGGACTGGCGCGACTACGACACCCACTACACCGAGCGCTTCCTGGGCCTGCCCGACACCGAGGGGCCGGCCTACGACCAGAGCAGCGCGCTCACCTACGCCGACCGCCTGCGCGTGCCCCTGCTGCTGGTGCACGGCACCCAGGACGACAACGTCTGGTTCCTGCACGCGCTCAAGCTCTCCGACGCGCTCTTCCGCGCCGGAAAGGTCCATGATTTCCTGCCCTTGTCGGGGTTCACCCACATGGTCGCCGACGCGGCCGTCACCCGCAGCCTGCAGGGGCGCATCCTCGGCTTCTTCCGCACCCACCTGGGGGGGCCGCGCTGATCGGGCCGCCTACGGCGCCGCCGGCCGGGCGGCCTGGGCGGCGGCGAGCAGCCAGGGCAGCGGGAAGTCGTTGAAGGGCTCGGGCAGGGCGGCCTTCGGGGGCTGGCCGGTGAGGAGGACGGCCATGACCTCGGGGGGCAGGTACGTCTTCGCCTTGGGGTGGCCGGCGTGGGCGGCGCGGGCGAGCCAGGTGAGGGCGTCGATGTAGGCCGCGCGGTCGGCGGCGTCGCGCTCGCTGGGGGCGGCGTTCATGAACCGGCTGGAGAAGAGGTGGCCGCCGAGGGCGTAGGCGGCGTCGGGGCGGCCGGCCTCGGCGGCGGCGCGCAGCAGGTCGAGGGCGGCGGGGACGCAGGCGGCGCGGAAGTGCTCGCCGTCCCGGCAGGCGTCGAGGGCGGCGAGGCCCTCGGCGGCGCGGGCGGCGGCCTGGTCGGGGGTGAGCGTGGCGGGCGGGCGGCCATAGAAGCCGCCGGGGCCGGCGCCGAGGCCGGGGTGGAGGGCGCGGCCTTCGCGGTCGTACAGGGCGCCCGCGGCCAGGATCAGGGTGCCGTCGGCGTTGCTGAGGGCCCACTCGGGATCGGCGTAGTCGCCGACGGCGAGGGTGTCGGTGGCGGGGTCGTAGACGGGGAACACGCCGCCGACGCTGTCGAAGCGCTTCGTCTCGGCGTTGTAGAGCACGGCGCGGGCGGTGCAGGTGTCGCCGCAGCTCTGGCGCACGAGCACCTGGCAGAGCGGGGTGTTGCCGATGGAGGCCGTGACGCGGCCGCAGAGGCCGGGATCATCGCAGCCGGGGAGGCGCGGCGGCAGGCCGGGGACGGGCTCGCCGGCCACGCAGGGGCTGGTGGGCGGCCGGGGCGCGGGCTTGCCGGCGCTGCGCTGGGCGAGCTGGCGCAGGAAGGGGGCGTTGGTCAGGCGGGCGCGCTTGCGATCGCGCTTGAGGATGCCGCTGCGCAGCGTGAAGGCCAGGTTGCCCTCCTCGACGACGACGCGGGGGACGTCGACCTCCAGGCCCATCCAGTGGGTGTCGTTGCTGAACTGCTGCATGAAGGCCAGTGGTTTCGGGGTGTTGCGCCAGTAGATGGCGAAGCGGGGCAGGGCGCCCTTCACCACCTTCACGGGCTCGGCGTCGGTGAGCAGGTCGAGGGCGTGGACCTGGCGCGTCCGGGTGTCGCCGAGCCAGACCACGTCACCGTGGGCGTCGACGTAGCACCAGTCGGCGCGCTGGCGGGTCAGCCAGATCTCGGCCGCCGGCGTCCGCGCCAGGACGCCGGTGGAGCCGCAGAGGATGGCGGCCTCACCGCCGCGGGCCGCGATCTGCTCGGCCCAGGAGGGCCGGGCGTCGCGGGCGAGGGCGGGCGTCGCGAGCAGGGCGAGCGGGATGAGGCGGTGCAGCATGCGGTGCTCCCGGCGGTGGCACCCCACCGTGTCATGCCGACCGGGGCGGGACAACCGTGCTCGTCGCGCCACCGCGCGTGGCCTCAGGGCAGCAGCGTCCAGCGGCGCGCCTCGGTGCTCACGTCGAGGGGCTGGGCCCAGGCGGCGCCCTCGACCTGCGTCGCCAGGCTGACCGCGGGCAGGCTGAGGTCGGCGCCGGCGATGGTCCGCACCCGCCGCGTCAGCCACCAGCCCTGCTCGCAGCGCTGAAAGGGCACGCAGATCGCGTCGTTCCACAGCAGGTAGCGGGCGCGGTCGTCGAGGTCGAGGAAGACGCCATGGGCGATGCCGGCGGCCTGGCCGCGGAGCTGGGCGTCCAGCTCGGGGTGGCTGCGGCGGACGTCCAGCACGTCGACGCTGGCCTCGAGCACCGCGCTGGCGCCGGCCGGGATCACGACGGCGCCCCCCTCGAGGCGGACGGCGCCCTCGCGCCAGCGCAGCTCGACCGGCGCCTGGCCCTGGAGGGGGCCCTCGCCCTGGCGGGCCAGGCAGCGGTACAGGCGGATGCGCAGGTAGGCTTCGAGCAGGCCCCCCGCCGGCAGCTCGACGGCCTCGGCCATCTGGCCGCGCCCGGCGCCGGCCAGGCAGCCGAGGACGACGCGCCGGTCGAGCTGGCCGGGGCGCTCGAAGATCAGCTCGTCGCCCTCGGCGCGGCCGACACCGAGGATCTCGGCCGGGCCGCCGGCCGGGCGCAGGCGGGTGGCGACGTCGACGTCGAGGGCCAGGTGGGCGGGCTGCACGATGCGGGCCTCGGGCCAGGGGTTGCGCAGGCGCCAGCGGCCCACGAGGTGGCGGCCGTCGACGCGATCGAGGCTGGCCACGTCGGCGGGGGCGAGGGCGTCGCCCTGGGCGGCCAGCTCCAGCGCCTCGATGTGCAGCGGGGGCGCCACGAGGGCGGCGACGACGGTCGGCAGGCTGACCCGGGCCTCGTTGCCGGCCAGATCGACCGCGACCAGCTCACGCGCCTGGCGGGGCCAGGTGTCGCCGGGGGCCGTGCGGGGGCCGAAGCCGGTGGTGGCGGTGGTCAGCCCGATCTGCCAGGTGATGGCATCCACGCGGCGCGCGACCGGGCCCCCGATGGCCCCGAAGCGGACGCGATCGCTGAACTCCTCGCCGTCTACCTGCCAGCGCAGCGCGGCCGGGTTGGGGTCGTCGGCGTCGTCGAGCCGGCTGGTGAGCTTGTACAGGGGCAGGGGCTGGGGCTGGTCGGGGCCCAGCTCGACCTGGGTGTCGCCGATCACGATCTCGGGGCCGTCGGGGCCGAGGACGACCCGGGCGTCGCGCTCGTCGCGGTAGGTGGTGGGCAGCCAGGTGATGCGGGGCGGCGTGTGGTCGACGATGAGCTCGGCGGTGGCCACGACGGGGCGGTCGAACACATCCACGGCGTCCCACCGCAGGGCGTAGCGGCCGTCGGGGGCGGCCTCCAGGGCGAGCGGGGTGGTGAGCTGGCTGGCGGCCTCGACGGCACTGGCCTGGAGCGCGCCGCCATCCAGGGTGACGAGCGCGGTCCGCAGCGAACCGGTCCGGAACTCCAGGCGCGCGGTCGTCGGCTCGCCGCGCCGGAGGACCCAGACGCCCGGCATCGCCTCGGTGGCGCCCCGGATGTCGACCGTCGGCTCGACGGCGTCGGAAAACCCGATGATGTTCAAGGTGTTGCGGGTCTGGTTGCCCGCCTCGTCGGCCACGGTCACGTCGAGCACCACGGGGACGCCGGGGGGCAAGGCGGCGGGATCGAGGGTGCCGCGGACGACGAGCTGGTGGGGCCGGGGGGTGTGGCGCTCCACGTCGGTCAGGGCGGCGGGGCCGAGCCGGCCATCCAGCCGGATCTGGGGCGCCTGGGGGCTGGAGACGTCGTCCTGGGCGGTGATGACGAGGGTGACCGGGCCCGACAGCGCGTGCTCGCCCCCCGGCAGGGTGCGGATGAGGCCGCCGGCCTCGATGAGCTCGACGGTGACCTCGGGGGCGACCACGTCCACCTTGCGGCCGCCGTAGGGGCCGAAGAGGCGGGCGTCGTTGTTGGCGATGACGCGGGCCATCCAGGAGAACGAGGCGTCGTCCGGGCAGCCCTCGGCGAGCTCACGGCGCAGCGGGTCGCGGCCCTCGCCCGCGTCCGGGAAGGTGCCCGTCAGCCGGTGGTCGAGGGCGTCCATCCGCAGGTCGCGCAGGTAGGTCAGGGGCGATTCCTGGGCCGCGGTGGCGCCGACGAAGCAGGCCAGGCTCAGGAGGTGGTGGTCCCGCTCGCCCTCGCCGACCAGGAGGTCGCGCTCGGGGCGCAGCTGGAGGTGGGCGGCCAGGGCCTCGGCGTAGGCGGCGAAGCGCTCGGCCAGGTCGGGATCGACGGGCTGGGCGAGCCACCACGCGAGCGTCGTCCACGGGGTGACCAGGGCGGGCCGGTTGAAGTGCGCCGGGAGCACGTACGACCGCAGGACCTGGTCGGGCCAGGCCAGGGCGTGCCCCTCCGGATCGATGATCGTCGTGCCCTCCGTCGCCTTCGCCACCAGGCCGATGGGGCCGTCGGGGCGGGTCGGCAGCGCCAGGTGGAAGTGGCCGTCGGCGGTCGTCGAGCCGGTGGCCACGGTCCACCAGCGGCCGCGGTCGTCGGGCAGCTCGGCGATGATCTCCATGTGCCGGGCCGGCCCCGGCATCACCCGGCCCGCCACGGGGAAGCCCGCCGTCCAGCGGAGGATCTTGCCGGTGGTGACGCCGTCGCGATCGGTCGCGGTCACCCGGACGAAGACCGTGTCGCCGGGGGCCGCGTCGTCGAGGGGCACCTGGAAGTACCAGGTGGCGCGGTCGCGCCAGCCGGGCGCCAGGGGCACGCCCTCCGCGTCGTCCGCGTGGGCGAGGCGGGCGGCCTCGACGTGGTCCACCACCCGCTCGGCGGCCCAGCGCGTGGTGATCGTCACCGTCGGGCCCGCGATGAGGGCGTCGGCGGGGGGCGCGCTGGCGATGAGCCGCGGTGGCGAGGCTTCGCGGTCGTCGGGGGTGCCGCCGTCGATGGCGTCGCCGGTGAAGGCGTCCCCCTCGAAGGCGTCGACGGGCGCGGTGTCGACGGGGGCGGCGTCCCCGGGCCGGGCCGGGGCGGCGTCGCCGGCGGAGTGGGTCTCCTCGCAGGCGATGAGGGCGAGGGCGAGGACGGGGATGATGCTGGCGCGCATGGCGACTCCTCCAGTGGCCTGCCGGGGCAGGCGGTTGGTCGCCTCGGGCTTCGCTCTTGCGCTCGAGGCATCATCCCATCGGTCAATCGAGCGCCGTGTCGCAGACTTTTTTCTGGCCGATCGGCCAGTTGTCGGAAAAGTGCAGCAGTTTCAGTGCGTTGACGTGCGAACTTTTTTTCGGGGGGCCGGACGCTCTTGTGAGAGATGGGCCCGAGGCGTCAGGCTGCCGGCACGCCCTCACCCGCCTGGAGATGCGCCATGTCCGACTCGCCCGCTCGCCGTCCCCGCTCCGGCCGGCGCCTCGCCCTGGTGTCGCTGCTGTTCATCCCCGTGCCGGTGGTGGTGTGGCTGCTGAGCGAGAGCGGCGTCGCTGGCGCCCTGCTGGCCGGCGTGCAGGTGGCCATGAGCTGGACGGCGGGCGTGCTGCTCTTCCGCGAGGCGAAGCGATCAGCGGGGGTGCGGCGCGGGGTGCATGTGGCGGCGGGGGTGGTGTTGTCGCTGGTGGGCCTCGCCGGCGTGGGGGCCGGGATCCTGATGGCGATGATCCCGAAGCTGGGCTCGCTGGGCATGATGGGCGGCGCCTGGGGGCGGCCGCTGCGGGTGAAGGGTCGGCAGGTGCACCCCGAGCTGAAGGAGGGGGCGGACTGGACGGCGGGGGCCCGGCCCGATCCGGCCGGGCTGGACGGGCTCACCCGCAGCGCCCTGGAGGCGCTCTGGCTGCACGACGCCCAGAAGGAGCACGCCAGCGTGCCGGCGTTCTCCCGCATCTCGTGGCTGCTGGCGGCGGTGGGGGCGCCGGCGGAGCTGCTCATCGGGGCCCACCGGGCGGCCCTGGAGGAGATCGACCACGCCCAGCGATGCTTCGCGCTGGCGGCCGGCTACGGTGGGCGCAGCCACACGGTGGAGACGATGCCGGAGCTGCTGGTGGGGGCGATGGACCTGGCCGGGGATCCGCGCGTCCTGCTGGCGGTCGAGAGCCTGAAGGATGGCTGCCTGCTGGAGGACTTCAACGCCGACATGGCGGGGGCCTGCGCCGCGGTCTGCCAGGAGCCGGCGACCCGGGACGTGCTGGAGCGCATCGCCCGTGAGGAGCGATCGCACGCGGAGTTCTCCTGGGAGGTGCTGGCGTGGACGCTGGCCCAGGGCGGGAAGCGGGTGCGGGCGGCGGTGGCGGCGGCGGCGGCCGAGCTGGCCCTGGTGGCGCGCCCGACGGCGGTGTCGGCCGAGAAGGCGCTGCTGGTGGCGGCGGCGGATCAGGCCGCGCTGCGGGCGCACGGGCGGCTGGGTGACGCGGAGTGGGCGGCTTGCTGGGAGGCCCGGCTGGCGTCGACGCGGGCGCGGGTGGGGGCGCTGCTGGGCGAGGCCCCGGCGCGCCGGGCGGCCTGACGGATGGTGGCGCTGATCGTCGCGCTGGCCGTGCCCGGCCTCCAGGTGGAGGTGCGCGCGCCGGCCGGGTGCCCGGGGGCGGCCTATGTGGCCGATCGGGCGGCGGCGGTGCTCGGGCGGCCGCTCGGCGGGGCCGGCGCCCCGGTGGCCCGGGTGGAGGTGGTGCCCCGCGGGGAGGAGCTGGCGGCGACGGTGGCGCTCGCGGGTGGGGTGCGGCGGCTGGCCGGCGCGGACTGCGCGACCTTGCTCGACGCGGTGGCGCTGACGCTGGCGATGGCCGTGGATCTGGCCCCGCCGGCGGCCGTGGTCGCCGCGCCGCTGCCGGCCGGCTCGCCGGCCGCGCCGCCGCCCCGCCGCGCCACACGACGAGCGGTGCGCCCCGACCGCATCCTCCGGCCCGGGGGTTCCCGGGACCGCTCAGCCTCCGGCCCCCGCGCCCTCGGTGGCCCCGCCGTCGGTCGCCCCGGCCGCCCCGCCGTCGGCGGCCCCGCCGCGGCGGCCCGCCGGCGGCCCCCGTCGTGGCGAGCGCGCGCCCGGTCGCCGCGGCCGAGCGGCCCGCGCGGCGGGTGGAGGCAGTCGGTCCCCGCCGGCAGCGAGGGGGCTGGCACCTGTGGGCGGCCGGCCTGGGCGCCCTCGGCATCACGCCCGGCGCGGGCACCGGCGGGGCGCTGCTGGGGGCCGACGTCGAGGTCGGGTGGTGGCGCCTGGGGCTGGAGGGGCGCTGGCTGGCGGCCTCGTCCACCGAGGTGGCGGGCGGGCGAGTCGAGGCCGACGCCCTCCAGGGGGCGGCGCTCGGGTGCGTCCAGGCGGGCGGCCTGGGGGGCTGCGCGGTGGGGACCGTGGGGTGGCAGCGGTCGGCGGGATCCGGCTTCGCCGTCGACCGCGAGGCCGGAACTCCCTTTGTTTCCGTGGGGGTGCGGGCGCGGTACGAGCTGCTCGCGGGCCGCGAACTGGGGCTGGTCTTCCTGGCCGAGGCGGCCTCCCCCATCGCCTCCACGCGGCTGCGGGTCGGGGATCAGGCCGTGTGGGAGAGCGCGCCGGTGGGGCTGCTGGTGGGCCTCGGCGGGGTGGTGGCGCCTTGATCCTCGCCCGCAGACGCTTCGGGATGACGGATGCGGCCGGCCGTCCCCAACTCCCGGTCGTGACGGCCGCTCCGCCCTCGTTTCGCGTGATCTACGACACCGGGTTCGCCCATGTGTGGCGGACGCTGCGGCGGCTGGGGGTCGAGGAGCGGGACCTGGAGGACGCCGCCCACGAGGTCTTCGTGGTGGTGCACCGGCGCCTCGGGGACTACGACCCGGGCCGGCCCCTGCGGCCGTGGCTGTCGGGCATCGCGTGGCGGGTGGCGGCCGACGAGCGCCGGCGGGCTCGGCACCACCGGGAGCGGCTGGGGGTCGAGGACACCGCGCCCTGTCCGGCGCCGGGCCCCGAGCAGGCCCTCGCGGCCGGGCAGGCCCGCGCCCTGGTCCACCGGGCGCTCCAGGCCCTCGATCTCGACCGCCGGGTGGTCTTCGTCATGGCCGAGCTGGACGGGGCGACGGCGCCCGAGATCGCGGACGCCCTCGGGGTGCCGGTCAACACGGTCTACTCGCGCCTGCGGGTGGCGCGGCAGCGCTTCGCGGACGCGGTGCGCCGCCTGCGGGGAGGGGAGGCAGCGTGAGCATGGGAAATCCCCTGGAAGATCAAGAGCTTCAAGAGCTGCTCGCGGTGGAGCGGGCGGACGCCGGGCCCGATGACGGGGCCCGGGCGCGGGTCTGGGGACGGCTGGCGGGGACGCTGGCGGTGCCCGGGGCGGGCGGTCAGGCGGGCCCCGGCGGGGCGACGCCGATGGCGGCGGCCAAGGTCGGGGGCGGCCTGGCGGTGAAGGTGGGGCTGGTGGTGGGGCTGGCCGCGGGCGGCGGGGCGTGGGTGGCGCTGCGCCCCGGCCCGGCGAGCGAGCGGCCGTCGGTCGCGCCGTCGGTCGCGCCCGCGATCGCGCCCGGCACGGCCAGCGCGCCCAGCGTCCCCCCCTCGGATGCGTCCCTGGCGGCCGAGCGTCGCCTGCTGATCGAGGCGATGCAGGCGCTGCGCGGGGGCCGCCTGGAGGCGGCCGAGGCCGCGCTCGGGCGCCACGCGGCGCGGTTTCCGGCGGGGCGGCTGGGCGAGGAGCGGGCGGCGCTCGGGGTGCAGGTGCTCGCGGCGCGCGGGCGCGTCGACGAGGCCCGGGCGGCGGCCGATGCCTTCCTGGCGCGGTACCCGGGCAGCGTCCTGCGCGCGACCGTCGAGGCGGCCGTGCAGAAGCCATGACGGATTCGCCGGGGTGGCGCCAATCACTGGCTGGACCCTTCAACCAGGCGGGAGATGACATGATCAAGTGGCTGCTGGTGCTCGGAGCGCTCACCTTGCCGGGGTGCATTCAGTCCGACGCGGACGTGGGCGACACGGACGCCGCCATGGGCGAGCAGGCCGAGGAGCGGTGCGGCAACGGCCGCGACGACGACGGCGATGGCCAGATCGACGAGGGCTGCGAGGCGGCGGGCTGCCAGGATGACGTCGACTGCGATCCGGGCCAGGCGTGCCAGGCGGGGCAGTGCGTGGACGGCAGCGAGATCTGCGGCGACGGCGTGGACAACGACGCCGACGGCGCCGTGGACGAGGGGTGCGAGCCGGCCGCGCAGTGCGACGCCGAGCGGGCCTGCCCGCCCAACGCGCGGTGCGTCGATGGTCGGTGCGAGGTGGTGGGCGTCGAGACCTGCGGCGATGGCATCGACGGGGACGAGGACGGCCAGGTGGACGAGGGCTGCGAGCCCGCCGGCTGCGCCGACGACAGCGAGTGCGCCCGCGACGAGCGCTGCGTGAACGGCGCCTGCGAGCTCGTCCCGGTGGCCGAGAGCTGCGGCGACGGGGTCGACAACGACCGCGACGGCCAGGTGGACGAGGGCTGCGACCCCGGGGGCTGCGTCGACGACGGCGACTGCCCGCCCGACCAGCAGTGCGAGGCCGGCATGTGCCTGCGGCTGCCGCCCGCCGAGGAGCGGTGCGGCGACGCGGCCGACAACGACAGCGACGGCATCGTTGACGAGGGCTGCCCCTGCGGCGGCCTGATGTGCGCGGCGGGGGAGGCCTGCGTCAACGGGCGGTGCCAGCCCGCGGCCATGGGCGAGGTGTGCGGCAACGGCCTCGACGACGACGTCGACGGGGCGGTGGATGAGGGCTGTGAGGTGCTCGCCTGCATGGTGGACGCCGACTGCCCGGCCGGCCGCGCCTGCCTGAACGGCCGGTGCGGCAACGGCGGCAACGGCGAGATCTGCGGCAACGGCCAGGATGACAACGGCGACGGGCGGGTGGACGAGGGCTGCAACGCCGTCGCCTGCATGGCCGACGTCGACTGCCCGATGGGGCAGGGCTGCATCAACGGCGTGTGCGGCAACGGCCAGCCCGTCGAGATCTGCGGCAACGGCCGCGACGACAACGGCGATGGGCGGGTGGACGAGGGCTGCGCGGGCCTCGGGTGCATGGCGGACGCCGACTGCCCGGCGGGCCAGGCGTGCTTCAACGGCCAGTGCGGGAACGGCGGCAACGGCGAGATCTGCGGCAACGGCCGCGACGACAACGGCGATGGGCGGGTGGACGAGGGCTGCGCGGGCCTCGCCTGCATGATCGACGCGGACTGCCCGGCGGGGCTGGCGTGCTTCAACGGCCAGTGCGCGCCCGGCGTCCCGGTCGAGCAGTGCGGCAACGGCGTGGACGACAACGGCGATGGGCGCGTGGACGAAGGCTGCGTCTGCGGCAACCAGATCTGCGGGCTGGGCCAGGTCTGCGTGGGCATGGCGTGCCAGCCGGTCGGCATGGAGCAGTGCGGGAACGGCATCGACGACGACGGCGACGGCCTGGTGGACGAGGGCTGCAACCCCGCGGCCTGCATGGCGAATGCGGACTGTCCCGCCGGCCTTGTGTGCCAGATGGGCGCCTGCGTCGCCAACCCGCCGATGGGGTGCGGGGGCGTCGTCTGCGCGCCGGGCCAGCAGTGCCTCAACGGCATGTGCGTCGCCGGGCCGGTGCCCTGCATGGGCGACGACGGCTGCCCCGCCGGGCAGCTCTGCCTGAACGGCATCTGCGGGGTGGGCGGCGAGATCTGCGGCGACATGCAGGACAACGACGGCGACGGCCGCGTCGACGAGGGCTGCTGACGCGCGTCAGGGCGCGAAGGCCAGCCCCAGGCGCCAGGCCCGGCCGGGCAGCGGCTGCTGGATGGCGTCCTGGAGGCGCTGGTCGTCCAGGCAGTTGCTCACCTCGAGCCCGGCCCGCCACGGGCCGGCCTGCACGCTCACCCCCACGTCCAGCAGGTGCCGCGCCGGCAGCGTCCGGTAGCCGAAGCCATCCGTGGTGACGCGGGTCTGGGCGCGGTAGGTGGCGAAGACGCTGCCCGGCCCCACGGGCAGGCCGAGCTGGAGCGCGCCGGCCACGGCGGGCCGAAACGGCAGCGGGGCCGCGTCGTCCAGGCGCGTCCGCTGGAGGAGGGCCGCGCCCCGTCCCTCGATGGGGCCGACCTGCCCCACCACCTCGAGCTCCAGGCCGTCCGCCGCCGCGCGGGCATCATCGGTCGCCTGGATCAGCCACGCGTTGACCGGCACGAAGAGGATGAGCCGGTCGTAGCGCTGGTGGAAGGCGGTGAGAGACAAGTAGCCGTCTTCAAAGAAGAAAGCCGCGCCTAGATCGCCCCCCACGCCGTCCTCGGGGCGCAGGTCGGGGTTGCCGCGCAGGCCGGAGGCCTCGAAGTACAGCTCGTCGAAGCCCGGGTCGCGGAAGAGGCGCCCGACGTTGCCGCGCAGGGCGAGGGCCGGCCAGGGGCGCCACTCCAGGCCGGCGGCGGGCACCAGCAGGGCGGCCCGCCCGTCGGTGTCGTCCACGCGCAGGGCGGCCTGGGCCGTCAGCCCCTCGGCGGGCCGCCAGGCGGCGGTCGCGGTGGCGGCGACCCCCACGCGGGCCTCGTCCCGGCGGCCGTCCCGATCGCCGCCGACCGTGCGGGTGCTGGCCCCTTCGTGCCGCAGCTCCATGGCCAGGGCGGGCTGGACCGTGACGCCGACCCGTGGCTCCACGACGAGGCGCGCACCTCGGGCCGTGTCGTCCAGCGTGAAGCGCTGGGCGGCGCCGGCGAAGGCCGGGCGGGGATCGGAGAAGGCGAAGCGTCGGCGCAGGGCCCAGGCCTGGGCGGCCACGTCGAGCGGCAGGCCGGCGGGGGCGTCGGTGGTGAAGCCCACGCCGACGAGACTCTGGTCGGCGACGCTGCGGGCGTCGGCCTGCTCGAACTGCTCCAGACCGGGCTCGCCGCGAGCGCCGGTGCCGACCGCCACCAGGGCCGTGAGGCCGCCCCGGGCGCCGAGGGGCGCGCGCAGCCTCGCCAGCCCGTCCAGCCCCGTGCGGCGGTTGTTCCCGCGCACGCGGGGCTGGCCGTTGGTGTCGACGTAGGAGAAGTCGCCGTCGGCGGTGTGCGCGCCGAAGGCGGCCAGCAGGTTCGCGGGCCCCGCCTGCGCGCCGAGCGTCGCGTCCACGCGCCGATCGCCGAAGGCGCCGAGGCGCAGGCGCAGCCGGCGGACGGGCCGGCGGTGGGTGCGCAGCTCGATCACCCCGCCCTGGGCGCCCGAGCCATGCAGCGCGCCCGCGGCCCCGCGGCGAACCCGGATGGCCTCGAGGGCGCTGGCGGGCAGGCGGTCCAGGTCGATGGCCAGGCCCCGCCCGTCATCCAGGGGGACGTCGTCGAGGAAGACCCGGACCTGGTGGCCCCCGGCGCCCCGCAGCAGGAGCGACGTCGTGCCGGCCCGGCGGACGGTCGCGCCCGCCGCGAGCTCCAGGCTCTCGGCGATGCCCGGCGCGAAGCGGGGGTCGTCGTCCAGGACGAGGACCGTGTCGGCGGCGGTGGGATCGCTGGCCTGCTGCCCGATCACGCGCACCCCCTCGGCCGCTGCGGCGGGCGACAGCAGCAGCGTGGCGAGGGCGAGGCGGAGGCCCCGGATCAGCGCCCGCGCCCGTACACCCCGTCGATGTCGGCGCCGTCGGCGACCGGAGCGGCGGGGAAGGGGAGGCCGGTGTCGGGGTTCACGCGGGCCTGGGCGCTCACGAGGCGGACGCAGAGGGCCCCCTCGGCGCGGACGCGGGCGGCCGCCGGTGAGGCGTCCAGATCATTGAAATCAAAGGCATCTCCCCCCGCCGCGGCCGGATCGAAGGGGTCCACGCGGTGGTGCTCGGCGTGGAAGCGGACGGGGGTCACGCCGGCGAAGCCAGGCCAGCGCGCGGGATCGGGATCGTAGGTGGCCTCGTCGTCGGCGCGGTAGTCATGGGGGAACGTGGCCCAGGCCTCGCCATCCGCCGACACCTCGACGATGACCGGATCGACGAAGCCGGCGAAGGGGTTCTCGAACACCACCACGTCGGGCCCGGGGCCATCGAGGACGGGCCCGTCGGACCAGCAGAGGACGACGTGATCGTCCACCCCCGGGGTCGTCCCCAGGGAGAAGACGTCGAGGCCGCCCTGGGCGTCCCCGGTGCCGCGGACGCCGTTCACCGCCCGGTGGGGATCGCCGAAGGGCCCGTCGCCAGCCGAGGGGGCGGCGCGGACCTCGTCGGCCAGGCGCGCCTCGCCGATGGGATCGGGGGTGGGCGCGGGGCGATCGAGGGGTGGGGCGTCCGCCTCGCAGCGCAGCCTGCGCTGCTGGCCATCGGTGAGATCGATGAGCGTCACCCCGCCGGCCTGCCACTCGCTCACGGCGGCGAGGGGGCGGTCGGGGTGCAGCGCGATGTGCCAGGGGTTGCTGCCGGGGGGCAGCACGTACCGGCCGAGGGGCTCGAAGGTGGCGGCGTCGAAGCGGGCGATGTGGTTGTCGCCCGAGTCCACCACGTACAGGACGCCCTCGCGGGCGGTGAGGTGGTTGGGCAGGAGCCCGGTCACGGCCACGGTCTCGGCGGCGACGTCGGGGCAGGGCGTCGTCGCGTCCTCCGGCAGCGTGCGCACGTCGAGCCGCCGGATGACCCCGGCCTGATCCAGCACCACCAGCAGGTCATCCCCCACCAGGAGCGGCGCCTTCGCCCCTCGAGCTGGGCGCTCTCACCGAGATCGACGCTGCACGCCCAGGGCTCGCCCGTCCGGGCGTCGAGGAGGTGCAGCCGGTCCGTGTTGTAGTCGACCACGAAGACCCGCCGGCCGTCCGTCGCCAGGGCGCCGAGGCCCAGGGCGCCCTCGCCGTAGACGACGGGGTCGTCGGGGCCCCGCACCCAGATTTGTCGAGCGAGATCATAGACATGGACGCGGGGGCGATGCCCGACGAGATGAAGAGCCGGTCGCCCGCGACGGCCAGGTCGACGGGGCCGCCCGCCCGGCCGTCGGCGCCGATGTCGAGGGGGAGCGTGCGCGATCCGTCGCGGGGTGGTCGGGGTCGAAGATCTCGACCCCGCCCGGCGTGGCCATGCGGGGCACGTCGCCCGAGAAGTCGTAGACGCCGGTGCTGGCCACGAGGACGCGGCCGTCGTGGACGGCCAGTCCCTGGGGGTTCTGCCACCGGGTGGGCTGGACGCTACCCAGGCGCGCCCCCTCGACGTCGAAGAAGGCCACGCTGCCCGCACCCCACGTCGGGGTCGCGTAGCCCGTGCTGGCGACGACGAGGGTGTCGCCCAGGAACGCGAGCGCCTGGGGGTGGTCCACATCCCCCGGGGCGCAGGCCACCTCCTCGGTCACGTCCGGCGCGGGGCCGGGTTCCTCGCCGCAGGCGCCCAGCAGGAGGGCCGCCGCGACGACCGCCGCTCGGCTCACTCGCCCTCCAGGTGGACCGCCAGCCAGAGCGCGCCGGCCGTGGTCCGCACGACGCGGTGGGGCTGGCCCGCGGGCAGGAAGAGGTGATCGCCGGCCACCAGCTCGACCACCTGGTCGTCCAGCTCCAGCGTCGCCTCGCCGCGCAGCAGCACGACCCACTCGTCCCAGTCCTGGACGTAGCGGCCCGGCACGGGGACGGCCGAGCTGAGGATGCGCTCGATGCGCACCCCCTGCGTGCGGCACAGGATCTCGAAGCGCTCCCCCGTGGCGGGGGGCGGATCGTCGATGAAGAGGTTGCCTTCGATGCTCATGGCGGGAGGATGGGCCGGCGGGCGGCCCGGATCAACGGGGTTGTGCAAACACCGGAGAGCCTTGAGCAAACCTTGCGTGGGCCTGGCCACGGGGCGGCGGGGGAGACGCCTCCCCCGCCGCCCCGGCCGCCCACCCTCGGCCGGGGGGACTCGAACCCCCAGGTGGCGTCGTCGCGACGCGGGCCCACCCGGGTGGCGTACCGGGCGCCCGCGCCGGCCACCGGCCCGGCCATGGCCGAGGGTGCCGGTTCATCCAACTACACACCACAGAACACACCCGTCCCGTTCGCCTCGGACGAGGCGTGGACGGTGCGCGAAGGGCGAGGCCAGAGACGACAACGCCCGCCGCTCCCAGGGGGAGGGCGGGCGCCGCCGAGCGCTGAAAATGATCAGCCTTTTCGGTGGGTTGCCGCCATCTTCCCTGGGCGGGTGCGCTCGCCGGCCCGGCCGCGCGGGGCGCGGGCAGGGGACGAAGCGCTGGTATTTTCGGGTGCGTGCACCACGACCTCCCGTCCGATGTGAGGAGAGAACCGACCCTGGCAGTCTTGCGAGATGCCAGACCGCCGTCAAGGTCTTTCTGATCAGACCGCGGCGTCGGCCTCGGCGAAGTGCTGGAGCAGCAGGTCGCTGATCTGCTCGGGGTGCTCCCGCAGGAGGCCGTGGCCGGCGTCGGGGACGGCCACCAGGCGGGCGCCGGGGATGCGGGCGGCGAGGTGGTCGCTGTGGCGGGGGTGGATGAGCACGTCGCGCTCGGGCTTGATGACGAGGGTGGGCACGTGGCCGAGGGCCGAGAGCCGGCGCCGGGTGTTGTGGGTGAGCACGGCCCCGAGCTGGCCGAAGCGGGCCAGCGTCGAGCGCGTCCCCAGCTCCTCGGCGAGATCAGCCTTCACCCGGGACCGATCCGCGCGCTCCAGGAACTCGGGGGTCATCAGCAGGTGGAGGACGGCGTCGCCGCGCTGGTGGCGGTCGAGGTTGGCCTGGAGGAAGAGGCGCAGGCCCCGGGCCGTGGGCAGCACGGCGCGGCGGCCGCCGGCGTGGGTGGCGATGAGGGTGAGGCTGCGCAGGCGGTCGGCGTGCCGCAGGGCGAGGTGCTGGGCGATCATGCCACCCATGGAGATGCCGACCACGTGCGCGCGCTCGATCTGCAGGTGGTCGAGCAGCGCGGCGGCGTCGTCGGCGAAGGCGCGGATGCTGATGGGCCGGCGCGGGGCCACGGTGTCGCCGACGCCGCGGTTGTCGAACCAGACCACCTGGTGGTGGGCCGCGAGGGCCGGGATCTGGCGGCGCCAGGCGGTGCCGCGGACGGCGAAGCCCATGATGAGGAGCACGGGCGTCCCGGCGTCGCCGGCGGTGTCGTAGGCCAGCTCCACCTGCCCCAGGGTCGCGCTCTGCATGGGGATTTGCCTCCGCAGTCCTTGCAATCGCCGGCGGGCCAGTGCCATTAGAGGGCCCGAGGAGGTCGCATGATAGTGGGAACGCGAGCGGAATACACGGCGGTCGGGCGGCGTTGGTGGGCCGGATCATGAGAGCCCTGCTGACCGGCCTGCTGACGCTCGTGGCGTTCGCCGCCCTCGCGGCCCCCGCCCCCGTGGGCGACGCCACCGCCGCCAAGAAGCCCGCGAAGGGCGACGCCAGCAAGAAGGTGGCGAAGCGTGACGCCAGCAAGAAGCGCGATGCCAGCAAGAAGGTGGCGAAGCGCGACGCCGGCAAGAAGCGCAACGCCAGCAAGAAGGGGGCGAAGCGCGGCGCCAGCAAGCGCGACTCCCGCAACGCGAAGATGTGCGACTACCAGAGCCCCGTGCACGAGCACGAGATCGTGCCGGGCGAGATCGCCGGCGCCATCGCCGGCCGCTATGGCGTCACGGTGGACGACCTGAAGCGGTGGAATCGCCGCCGGGTGAAGAGCATCGACCGCATCCGGGCCGGCCAGAAGCTGCAGGTCTGCCCCCTCATCCCGCCGCGGGAGCGCATCCGCGAGGAGTACACCGTCCAGAAGGGCGACACCTTCGCCTCCATCGCGAAGCAGTACGACCTGTCCCAGGACGAGCTGTGGGACTTCCAGGAGGGCAAGCTGGAGGATCGGGCGAAGCTGGGCGCCGGGCGGACGGTGCTGGTGATCTGGCGCGACGGCGAGGTGCTGGCCGACTTCCTGCCCGAGGACGAGCGCGGGAACCTGAAGTCCGGCGCGCGCCTGCGTACGATGCCCCAGCACTTCTTCATCAAGCGCAAGGATCGCACCTACGGCACGCGCAAGTCCGTGCAGCTCATCCAGCAGACCTTCGAGCGGTACCGCAAGAAGCAGAAGGGTCCGACGGTGGTGATGGGTGATCTCAGCCAGAAGGGCGGCGGCCCCATCTCTGGTCATGTGTCCCATCAGGACGGCCGCGATGTGGACATCGGCTGGGTCTACAAGAAGGGGAAGGGCCACGAGAAGACGTTCGTGCGGGGCACCGAGGACTCCATCGACGTCAGGCGCACCTGGGCGCTCATCCACGAGTTCCTCAAGACCGGCGAGGTCCAGTTCATCTTCGTGGACCATGACATCCAGGCGCTGCTGTACGAGGAGGCGAAGCGCCAGAAGGTGTCGGCCAACCTGCTCGCGCAGTGGTTTCAGTACCCGCGCCCGGCCCATCGCCTCTACGGGATCGTCCGCCACTGGAAGGGCCACGACGACCACATGCACATCCGCTTCCGCAAGGGCGACTGATTCCGGCTTGCACGGCGGGGGCCGCCCTCGCTACCGTGGGGGCGTCGCTCAGGAGGACGCCGTGACCACTGCCCGCATCGCCGCCGCCTCCGCGATCACCACCACCAACAACAACGCCGACTAGACACGCGCTCGTCCGGCGGACTCCTCCCTGCGCGCCCCCCGGGCGGGCCAGGGAGAGTTCAAAATGTGCGGAATCTTTGGAGTTCTTGACCACCATCGGCCCCAGGCCGAGGTGCGGGTGCTGGCGCTGCGCCAGGCCCGCATGCTGCGCCACCGCGGCCCGGACTGGAGCGGGCTGTTCGTCGACGACCGCGTGGCCCTGGCTCACGAGCGCCTGGCCATCGTCGATCCGCTGCACGGCGCCCAGCCCCTGACGAGCGCCGACGGCCGGCTGGTGCTGGCCGTGAACGGCGAGATCTACGACCACCGGGCGACCCGCGCCGCGTTCCCCGACTGGGCCTTCCAGACCGACTCGGACTGCGAGGTCATCCTGCCCCTGTACCAGCGCTACGGCGCTGAGCTGGTGCACCACCTGCGGGGGATGTTCGCCTTCGTGCTGTATGACGCCGCGACGGGCGACTGGCTCATCGCGCGGGATCCCCTGGGCATCATCCCCCTGTACCTCGGCTGGGATGGGGCGGGGGTGCTGCATGTGGCGTCGGAGCTCAAGGCGCTGACCGAGACCTGCCAGACCGTGCGGCTGTTCCCGCCCGGGCACGTGATGGCGCGCGGGGACGAGGCGCCGCGGCGCTGGTATGTGCGGCCGTGGACGGAGGCGGCCGGGGTGGCCGATGGGCCGGCCGATCCCGCGGCCCTGCGCGAGGCGCTCATCGACGCCGTGCGCAGCCACCTCATGAGCGACGTGCCCTACGGAGTGCTGCTCTCGGGGGGGCTGGACTCGTCGGTGGTGGCCGCCATCGCCGCGCGGCTGGCCGAGCACCGCGTCGAGAGCGGCGGGCGGGAGCGGGCGTGGTGGCCGCGGCTGCACTCGTTCTCCATCGGGCTTGAGGGCTCACCGGATGTGGAGGCGGCCGGCCGCGCGGCGGCGGCCCTCGGCACGGCGCACCACGCCTTCCGCTTCACCGTCGAGGAGGGCATCGACGCGCTCTCCGATGTCATCTGGCACCTGGAGACCTTCGACGTCACCACGGTGCGCGCCAGCACGCCCATGTACCTGATGGCCCGGCGCATCAAGGCCATGGGCATCAAGATGGTGCTCTCGGGGGAGGGCTCCGACGAGCTGTTCGGGGGCTACCTGTACTTCCACAAGGCCCCGGACGCCGAGGCGTTCCACGCCGAGACGGTGCGCAAGCTCGATCAGCTCCACCTGTACGACTGCCTGCGCGCCAACAAGTCCATGGCGGCCTGGGGCGTGGAGGCGCGGGTGCCCTTCCTCGACACCGCGTTCGTGGACCACGCCATGGGCATCCCGGCGCGCCACAAGCTGTGCGGGACGCGCATCGAGAAGCACCTGCTGCGGGAGGCCTTCTCGGGGTGGCTGCCCGACGACATCCTCTGGCGGCAGAAGGAGCAGTTCAGCGACGGCGTGGGGTACGGCTGGATCGACGGCCTGCGGGCCTTCGCCGAGGCCCGCGTCTCCGACCGGGCGCTGGTCGACGCGAAGGCGCGGTTTCCGCTGGGGACGCCGCTGACCAAGGAGGCCTACCTGTACCGGCAGCTCTTCGAGCGGCACTTCCCCCAGGCGTCCGCGGTGGCGACGGTGCCGGTGGCCGAGAGCGTGGCGTGCAGCACCCCGGCCGCGCTGGCCTGGGATCCGAGCTTCCGCGGCCGCGCCGACCCATCGGGCCGGGCGGTGGCGGGCGTTCACAAGTCTGCGTACTGAAAGGGGAATCGTCGGGCGGGGCCGCCCGGGGATCAGCCGGCGGGCTTGATGGTCACGTCCATGGACATCTCCATGGACATGTTCTGCTTCTGGCCCATCGCCTCCACCATCGACTTCATGGCGGTGTCCACCTGGACCTCGGCGAGCTGGGGCAGCAGCTGGGTGAGGCGCTGGGTGGTGTTCCCGGTGCCCTTCCCGGTGAGGCTCTCCAGGTGCATCTTGGCGCCCTCGGGCATGCCCGGCGCCTTGACGTCCTGGGCGGGGGCCTCCATGGCCACCTCGACGCCGAGCTTGATCTCGTCGCCCTCGATGGACTTCACGGTGTAGGTCGCGGTCTGGTTGACCTTCATGCCGTTCTGCTCGAGGGTCTGCGAGACCGTCCACTTGCCACCGACGCCGACGGCCTCCCGGGGCAGGGGCGCCGACATGCGGCCGACGGCGTCGCGCATGCCATCCATCAGCTGGCGGGTCTGGGGATCCATGTTGGGGGGCAGCTCGAAGCTGGCGCCCTTGTTCATGCCGCGGTTGTCCACCGCGCCCTTGCCCTTGAGGCCCACCGCGCCCTTGAGGGCGTTCTGCATGGCGCTCATGACCATCGGCTGCACGCCGGGGGTCTCCATGGGCGCGGCCTCGGTCACCTCGAACGTGTAGTCGAAGCGCTCGGTGGCGGCGTCCGTGACCTCCATCTTCATGAGCATGCGGGTCGGGGGCAGGGGAACCTCGGGCGGCGTCATGCCGTTCAGGTTCATCTTCATCTTCATCTTCATGACCATCTCGGCGGTCATGGAGTCGCCCTTGTTGAGCTTGAGGCGCAGCTCCTGCTGGGGGGCGGCGCCGGCCTCCACCAGGGTCACGGTCGGCTCGGCGGGCGCGGCCTGGGCGGCACCATCCCCCGCGGGGGTCGGCGCCTTGGGCGACGTGTCGTCGGCCTTGGGGGCGTCGGCCTTGGGGGCGTCGGCCTTGGGGGCGTCGGCCTTGGGGGCGTCGGCGGCCTTGGGGGCGTCGGCGGCCTTGGGGGCGTCAGCGGGAGCAGAGCCCTTGTCGCAGGCGGTCAGACCAGCGAACAGGAGCGAGAAGCACGCCAGGGCGCGCACGACGGGGGAGGTCTTTCGCATGGCCGGGAGCCTAGCACTGGTCGGCGGGGCCGACCAGGGCCAGTGATCAGCCACCCATGCGCTTTTTCACGATCTCGAGGTACTTGCTGGCGGTGGGGTGGCCGGGCTGGATGCGCAGGGCCTCTTCCCACGCCACCCGGGCGGCGGGGTACTGGCTCTGCTTGAAGTACGCCATGCCCAGGCGCACCCGGTAGTCGGCGTTGCGAGGGGCCGCGCGGACGGCGCGCTCGCCGAAGCGGGCCGCCTCGGCGAACTGGCTCTGCTGGAACGCCACCTCGCTGAGGCCCGCCAGGGCCCCGGCGCTGCCGCCGTCGAGGTTGAGGGCGTCCTGGTAGGCCTTGCGGGCGTCGGCCCACTTGCCGGCCGCCGCGCTCTTGTCGCCCTGGCTGACCAGGCCGCGCACCGCGCCCGCGTTCTTCTCGCGCTCGGCGGCCTGGCGCTTGCGCTCCTCGGCGGCCGCGGCCTGCTTCTCGGCGTCGGCGCGGCGCTTCTCCTCCGCGGCCTTGCGCTTCTCTTCATCCGCGGCGCGCTTCTTCTCGTCGGCGGCGCGCTTCTTCTCTTCGGCAGCGCGCTTCTTCTCCTCGGCGGCCTGGGCGCGGCGCTCCTCTTCGGCCTTGCGCAGGGCCTCGGCGGCGTCCTTGCGGGCCGCCTCTTCGTCGGCCTGGCGGCGCCGGGCGGCCTCCTCCTCGGCCTTGCGGCGGGCGTCCTCTTCGGCCTTGCGGGCGGCGGCCGCGTCGGCGGCCTTCTGCGCGGCGGCTTCGTCGGCGGCCTTCTGGGCGGCGGCTGCGTCCTTCGCCGCCTGCTCGTCGGCGGCCTTCTGGGCGGCGGCCTGCTCGGCGGCCTGCCGGGCGGCCTCATCGTCGGCCGCCTTCTTCACGGCGTCGGCGGCCTGCTGGTCGGCGCGATCGATCGCGGCGAGCTGAGCCTGGGCCGCGGCATCGCCCGGGACGAGCTCGAGGGCCTGGCGAGCGGCGGCGCGCGCCTCGTCGAAGCCCCCCGCCTTGACCTGCTCGCGGCTCTCGACCAGCAGGGCGTCGCGGGCCTTCGCGGCGACCTCCCGCGCCGTGGCGTTGGCCGGATCGGCGGCGCGCAGGGCGGCCACCAGCCCGGTGACGCCGTCGTCGCCGGCGTAGC
This sequence comes from bacterium, assembly GCA_041389985.1. Lineage (GTDB taxonomy): Bacteria > Myxococcota_A > Bradymonadia > UBA7976 > UBA1532 > JACKDP01. Next base: position 37,095 of record JAWKQS010000018.1, on the reverse strand, counting down.
GGCGGTCGCCCAGGGCGGCCCGCAGGCGCTTCTCGAGATCGGCGGTGGTCGGCGCCGCGGCCGCGGCGGCGTCGGGCTGAGCGGCCTTGCCCACGTCCGGATCGCGCTCGGGGACGGCCGCGTCGGCCACGGGCCGCGCGGCGTCCGGCGCGGGCCGGGCGGCATCGGGCGGCGGGCCGCCCACGTTCGTCACCACCGGCGCCGCGTCGGGAGCGGCCGGGGCGTCATCGGACGTCGCCCGGTAGATGAGCAGGCCGACAGCCAGCAGCACCACCAGCGCACCCAGGACGTAGGGGAAGAGGCTGCGCTCCTTCTCCTCCTGGAAGTGGTAGACCGACAGCCGGGCGTGCTTCGCCTCGAGCTGCTCCGTGGTCTCGACGAACCAGTCGTCGGCCTCGGCCGGGCCCGCCTCGGCGGCCGGCGCCTCGGCCGCCTTCGCGGGCGCCGTCTTGCCGGATTTTGGAGTCTTTTCAGCGGGTTCCGGCTTCGCCCTCTCGGCCGGCTCCGGCCTCGAGGCCGCCGCCGGTGCGGACACATCCACCCGGGCGGGGGCGTCGACCTGGGTCGCGGCGCCGAAGGCGGGGAGGTCGACGACGGTGTCGCCCGGCGCCTCGGCCTGCGCCACCGCCGGCGCATCGGGCTGCGTCCGCTTGCCCTGGTTCTTGCGCTGGTTCTGCTTGCCCTTCTGGCGCCGGTTGCCCGTCGCGGCCTTGGCGGCTTCCGCGGCCCTGGCGGCTTCAGCGGCCCTGGCGGCTTCCGCGGCCTTGGCGGCCTGCGCGGCCTTGGCGGCTTCCGCGGCCTTGGCGGCTTCCGCGGCCTTGGCGGCCTCCGCGGCCTTGGCGGCTTCCGCAGCCTTGGCGGCTTCCGCAGCCTTGGCGGCTTCGGCGGCCTTGGCGGCTTCGGCGGCCTTGGCGGCCTCCGCAGCCTTGGCGGCTTCGGCAGCCTTGGTGGCTTCGGCAGCCTTGGCGGCCTCCGCGGCCTTCGCGGCTTCCGCAGCCTTGGCAGCGTCCGCGGCCTTGGCGGCCTCCGCAGCCTTCGCGGCCTCCGCAGCCTTGGCGGCTTCCGCGGCCTTGGCGGCTTCCTCGGCCTTGCGGGCCTCCTCGGCCTTGCGGGCTTCCTCGGCCTTGCGGGCTTCCTCGGCCTTGCGGGCTTCCTCGGCCTTGCGGGCCTCCTCGGCCTTGCGGGCCTCCTCGGCCTTGCGGGCCTCCTCGGCGGCCTGGGCAGCGGCCTCGGCAGCGCGGGCGGCCTCGGCGGCGACGGCGGCCAGGCGCGCAGCCTCGGCGGCCTCGGCGGCCAGGCGCGCGGCCTGGGCGGCGGCGGCGGCGTCGGCGGCCAGCGCCGCGACGGAGGGCGCGGGCTCGGCGGGCGGCGGGCTGGCGATGGGGCCCTGGTGGCCCGGAAGCGCGACGCGTCACCCGCGGCCGGGAAGCCGGCCTGCGCCAGCGTCTCCAGCGCCCGCGCGAGCGCGGTGGCGGTGGCGAAGCGGCGCCGCGCCGTCTTCTCGAGGCACTGCATCACCAGGGCGTCCAGGTCATCGGTGATGCGGGCCTGCGGCCGGACGAGCTTGGGGCTGACCGGCTTCTCCAGCGCGTGGCGCCGAGCGGTGGCCTTGAAGTTCGTGCCCGGGAAGGGCGGCCGGCCGGTGAGCATCTCGTAGAGCAGCACGCCGATGAGGTAGACATCGGAGCTGGCGTCGAGGGGCTTGCCGGAGACGATCTCGGGCGTGACGTACTCCGGCCGCGCCAGGCAGGTGCCCGTCGCCTTGGCCGGCGCCTCGTCGAGCGCGAGCACATGCCAGGTGCCCACCGCCGAGAGGACGGCCCGCTCCATCCCGAGGGGATCCGCCACCAGGAAGACGTTGCTCGGCTTGATGTCGAGGTGCAGCAGGTCGGCCCGGTGCAGCACCTCGAGGGCCGCCAGCAGCTCGATGGCGACGCGGACGGCGTTCGCGGGCGCGAGAGGGCCGTCCTCCTCCAGCCGACGCTCCAGGCTGCGGCCCGCGAGCAGCGGCTCCACCACATAGGCAAAGCGATCGGCGTGGATGCCCACATCGAGCGTCGGCATCAGGTTCGGGCTGACCAGGCGAGCGGCCGTACGCGCGTCGGCGAGGAGCAGCTCGGTGGCGGGGTCGCCCGGCTCGATGCCGGGGTTGAAGATCTTGACGGCCACGGGCCGGCTCTCGCGCCGATCGTCGGCTCGATAGGCCGTGCCCACGCCGCCCTGGCCGAGCTTGCGCTCGACGAGGTAGCGGTCTGCGAGCAGCTGCCCGATGAAGCTCACCTGCTGGTCGGTCATCACGCCTCGTACGCCGATCCCGGGGACCTGGGGTTCAACGACCCCGGGCTGCCGCGGTTTCGTGCCGGAAACTATCATGCGGTTGTCGCCGCAAGCAACGCGGGTCTCGGCCCCACGGTCGGGAGGACGGCCACCCGGGAGGGACGGTCGCTTCGGGTGTTTTTCTTTTCGATTCAGCCATTTACGTCGAGTGCGTCTGCTTCCTCGGTGGTGAGGCGCAAGAACACCTCTTCCAGTGTACGGCCGACGGCGCCCGCGTGGATCCTCAGGTCGGCGGGCGTGCCCTGGGCGATCAGCCGGCCGCGGTCGATGACGGCGACGGTGTCGCAGACCTCGTCGGCCACCTCCAGGGTGTGGGTGCTGAGGAAGACCGTCAGGCCGGCGGCGGCTTCGGCGCGCAGCACATCCTTGAGCAGCCGGGCGCCGCGGGGATCGAGCCCCACCATGGGCTCGTCGACCACCAGCAGGCGGGGTCGGTGCAGCAGCACGGAGGCCATGACCAGGCGCTGCTTCATGCCGTGGCTGAAGCTCTCGATGAGGTGCCCGGCCCGCGGCCCCAGGCCGAACAGGGCGAGCTGCTCCTCGGTGCGCTGCCGGGCGTCGGCCGGATCCATGCGGTAGAGGCCGGCGATGAAGTACAGGTACTCCCGGGCGGTGAGGCGCTGGGGCAGGTTCGGGCGGTCGGGGATGTAGCCGAGGCGGGCCTTCACGGCCAGGGGCTCGGCCTGGACGTCGAGGCCGTCGACCAGGATGCGCCCGGTCGTGGGCCGACCCAGCCCGACGATCATCTTCATGGTCGTGGTCTTGCCGGCGCCGTTGGGGCCGAGGAAGCCCATGATCCGGCCCGGCTCGACGTGCAGCGAGAGCGCGTCCACCGCGGTGAAGGCGCCATAGCGGCGCGTCACGGCCTCCAGGCGCAGCACGGGCTCAGAAGGGGAGCGGCGAAGCGGATGCCGGCGCCGCGCGCGTCTCGGGGGCCGCGGCCGTCCGAGGGGCCGCGGGGCGAGGGGCGGCGGTGCGAGGGGCCGTCGGGCGCGGAGGCGCCGGGCGGGCGGCGGCGGGCCGGGGGGCCGGTCGGGGAGCCTCGGCGCTGGCGGCGGTGGCCGGCGTCACGGGGGCGGGGCGCGGCGGGGAGGCGACCGGACCCGAGTCGGCGGCCGCCTTCGGGGCGACCTCGGCCGGGGCCGCCTCGGCCTTCAGGGGCACCGAGATCTCCTCGCGGGGGCTGCGACCACGCAGGGTGAGCATGCGCTCCTCGTAGCCCTTCATGGACAGGGCCACCTGCCAGACCTCGCGGCAGGGACGCTCGATCTCCAGCGGCGTCAGCCCGATGGCGTTGTCGCCCTGGAGCACGCGCGCCCCTGGCGGATCCGTCTTCACCACGTCCACGCAGACGCCCTCGCCGACGGCGCGGCGCGGCCCCTCGGGGGCGGGCTCGGGGCCCGTCGGCCGGAAGAGCCACACGGCCGCGCCCGCCAGCAAGACGGCCGCCAGGCCGAGGGCGATGCGCAGGCCCGCACCCCCTTCGCGGGCGGGGGGCCCGACGACGTTCACGCTCTCGCCCAGGACCGGGAAGCCGGTCGTCGACGAAATCTCCTGCGGCTGGAAGGGCATGGGCCCGGAGGGATCGCCGGCGGAGAAGGCGGGCGTGCCCTCCCAGGCCACCAGCGCGTCGATCACCGCCTGGGCCTCGCCGGGCCGGTGGGTGGGCTCCTTGGCCAGCAACGCCATCAGGATCTGCCAGAGCGCCGGATCCACCGCGATGGGCGCCGGGGGCTGGTTGACGTGCAGCCACCCCACCCGGAACTCCGGGGGCATCACGCCGATGGAGTCGGGCACGGGATCCTCGCCGATGAACGGCGGGCGGCCCGACAGCATCTGGTAGAGCAGCAGGCCCACGGCATAGAGATCGGTGGCCGGGGTGGCGCCGTGCTTCAAGAACTGCTCGGGCGCCATGTACTTGGGCGTGCCGATGAGCATGCTGGCGGCCGTCAGCTCGGTGCCGGTGCTGCGCATGTCCTTGGCGATGCCGAAGTCGAGGACCTTGGCGACCTCCTGGCCCGTCCGCGACCGGCTGATGAAGACGTTGGCTGGCTTGAGATCGCGGTGGACGACGCCGTGCTCATGGGCGTCGGCCAGCGCGGCCAGCACGCCCTTGGCGATGGCGATGGCCCGCCCCGGCGGCAGGCTGCCGTGGTGCTTGAGGAGCGCCTCCAGGGGCATCCCCTCCAGCAGCTCCATCACGATGAAGCGGCGGGAGCCGTCGACGGTGCCGGTGTCCAGAACCTGGACGACGTGGCTGCTGCGCAGCCGCGAGATGATGGCCAGCTCGCGCTCGAAGCGGGCGCCCTCCTCGGGATCCATGGAGGTGCCCATGAGGAGCTTCACGGCGCACGGGCGGTGGGCGAGGCGCGTGTCCTCGGCGCGGTAGACGATCCCCATCCCCCCCTGGCCCACGACGGAGACCAGGTGATAGCGACCCCCCAGCACGGCACCGATCAGCGGATCCTGCATGGCGCTCCACCCCGACCGGAGCATCGTAGCTGCATTTCTACGGCCGTGTCACTTTTGAGAGGGCAGAAACGCAGGGGGCGGCGCGCGCCCGGGCGGCGCGCGCCGGTGGGGGGCGCGGCTACTTGCAGTCGCCGCTGCGCTCGGTGACCGTGAAGGCCACGCGGCGGTTCTGCTGGCGGCCGGCGGCCGTCTTGTTGGAGGCGATGGGGCGCTCCTCGCCGTAGCCCACGGCCTCCAGGCGATCCGCAGAGATCCCCTTGTCGATCAGGTACTTGCGAACCGACTCGGCGCGGTCCTGCGACAGCTTCTTGTTCTTGTCGTCCTTGCCGCGGTCGTCGGTGTGGCCCTCCACGCGGACCTTGGTGACGAACTTCGCGTTCTTCAGGACCGAGGCGACCTGATCGAGAAGCTCGAAGGACACCTTGCGGATGGTGGCCTTGTTGGTGTCGAAGAACACCTGCTCGCCGATGCTGATCTCCTCGCACGTCAGCTTGACCTTGCCGCCCTGGTCGGGGCAGCCGTCCTGATCATCCACGCCGTTGAAGGTCTCGGGCTGGAGGGGCACTTGTCCTCGCCGTCCACGATGCCGTCGTTGTCGTTGTCGGGGTCGGGGCAGCCGTCGTGATCCTGGAAGTCGTCCTTGTCCTCCGGGTTCATCGGGCACTTGTCGTCCTTGTCGGACAGGCCGTCGCCGTCGTTGTCGTTGTCGGGGCAGCCGTTCTCGTCCTCGAAGCCGTCCTTGTCCTCGGCCTCGAGCGGACACTGGTCGGCGCCGTCCTCGATGCCGTCGTTGTCGTTGTCGGGATCGGGGCAGCCGTTCTCGTCCTCGAAGGCGTCCTTGTCCTCGGCCTCGTTGGGGCACTGATCGGCGGTGTCGGCGATGCCGTCCTGGTCGTTGTCCAGGTCGGGGCAGCCGTTGGAGTCCTCGAAGCCGTCCTTGTCCTCGGCCTCGTCGGGGCACTGGTCGGCGTCACCCAGGATGCCGTCGCCGTCGGGGTCGCTGTCGGGCTTGTGGCGGTAGCTCAGGCCGAAGAAGGCCCGGTAGTCCGGGGTGCCGAAGCCCTGGACCACGCCGGCGCCGCCGCCGAGGGTGATGATGAAGCTCTCGGTGGGCAGGATCTTGAGGCCGGCCACCACCTCGATCGGCATCTCCTCGGCGTCGATGGAGTCGCCCTCGAGGGCGGCGCCGCCGAAGACCTCGGGCACGAGGTGGACCTTGGGCGTGCCGAGGGGCAGGTCCAGCGCGGCACCCCAGGTCAGCTCGTCGGAGACCTGGAGGTTGCGGAACGCCGTGTGCTCGGGGCGCAGCATGTAGCCCACGTTGGCGTTGAGGCGCACGCCGCTCTTGAGGGCGTAGTCGAGGGCCAGGCGAGGCTCCACGCGCACGCCACCGTCGCCCTGGTAGTTCTCGGCGTTGCCGGTGGGCAGGAAGGTGGCCGCCGCGAGGGCGATGGAGAAGCCGCTCGGATCGGTGGCGGTCTCGGTGCTGAAGAGCGTCAGGCGAGGCACGAGGCGAACATCGCCGATGCCGAGATCATGGTTGGGCAGCTCGCTGTCGGCCAGGCCCGGGATGGGCTTGTCGCCGTCCTGCGACGCGATGACCGGGACGTCGAGGCCGAGCTCGAAGCGGTCCCAGAGGCTGATGGAGCCGAGCAGGCGGCCCACGATCTGGGTGCTGACGATGGAGCCCAGGCGCTTGTCGGTGGCGGCGCTCACGGCCACCAGCGGATCGTCCGCGAAGCTGCCAAACAGCTCGAGCGTCCACTGGCCGTGGGGCGTCGGGCGGGCCGACATGTTGCTCAGGAAGTGATCGCCCTGGTTGGGCATCGGCCGGAAGTTCTCCAGCTCGAAGCGATCTTCGGCCAGCGCCGGCGACGCCAGGCACGCGCCCAGGGCGCCTAGCAGGGCCGCGCGGCCGCGACTTCGTCCCCCGAACCCACTCATGTGCTCGCTCCTTTGTCGGTCGATAGACCGCATGCGTGTGACGCGATACCGCGCAGACCGGCCGCCGGTCAAGAAGTCACCGGCCGGGGGCGTGTTTCTACCTGGATCCCCCAAAGTCGATGGATTTCACCGACATTCGGGCGAGGGTGCCCATGCGCAGGCTGGTGACGAAGACGTGGTCGGCGGTCTCGAGGCCGCCGGTCACGAAGCCGTAGCCGTCCGCGTCCTGGAAGGCCCCGTGCACCTGACCCTGGGCGTCCAGCAGGACGAGGTGGCCCAGGCTCTCGGCCTTGGGGCGGATGACCGCGGGCAGCCGCTGGACGGCGGCCCGGAGGCGGGGCCACCCGGAGAGGGCGTCGACGATGTGGTTGCGGGGCGACACCAGGCCCAGCCAGTAGCGCCCGCCGCGGCCGCGGCGCAGGTTGTCGGGGAAGCCGGGCAGGTTCTCGAGCACGGGGCGGACCTGGCCGCGGGCGGGCCCGGCCAGCTCGACGCGGACGACCCGGTAGTTGCCCGTCTCCACCACCAGCGCGGCGCCGTCGTCCGTCAGGGCGACCCCGTTCGCGAACTGCAGGCCGCTCGCGACGGTGTGCACCTCGCCCGAGCGGGGGTCGAAGTCCAGCAGCCGCCCGTGGCCGCCATGCTCGAGGATGTCGAGCAGGCTGGCGGCATAGGAGCCGCCGTGGGCCTCGGCGCCGAAGCGGGTGGAGGCGTCGGTGAAGTAGATGTGCCCGTCGGGGGCGACGGCCACGGCGTCGGCGTAGCGGATGGGGATGCCGTCGGCCTCGGCCGCCAGGACCGTCACGCTGCCGGCGGGATCGATGGCCAGCAGACCGCGGTAGGCGTCGGCCACGATCAGGCGGCCGTCCGGGGCGAAGTCGAGCCCGAGGGGCTGCCCGCCGGTGTCGGCGAAGACGCTGATCCCCTCCCCCTGGGCGTTCATGCGCAGGATGTGGCCGCTGCGGGTCGAGACGTACAGGCGGCCGTCGGGGCCGAGGGCGGCGTCCTCGGGGCCCTCGTGGCCGTCGAGGGGGAGCTGGTCGGCCGATCGCAGGCGGTCGTTGGGCGCGAAGACGCCGGTCAGGCCGGGGGCCTCCGGGGCCTGCCAGGCCACGGGATCCACGGGGACGGGCCAGAAGCTCAGGTAGAGGGCCAGCGCACCGAGCACGATAAGTCCGACCTTGGTGGTGCGGCGCAAGGGGTTGCCCTCCGTCTGGCGTGGCGCGCGTTTTTTTGACGCGCCGTCGGATTGGACCAATACTCCATTGGAATTCGATTGCCTACATTCGCGCACGTGTGGGCGCGAACTTCGACCGCGCTCTCGACCAGGAGGACCTCTCATGCGCCACCGCGACCTGCTCCGCCTGCCGATGCTGCTCGCTCTGCTCTCGGCCTGCTCGGGGGATCCGGAGCTGGGGGGCGCCCTCCAGGCGGCCGCCGACCGGGTCATGACCGAGGCCATCGTCGTCGAGTCGCTGGAGCCGGCCCGGCTGGCCCTCGAAGAGGTGGCCGCCACCGAGCTCAGACCGCGCCAGGCCTACGCCGTGGAGGTGCGCTCGGGGGAGAGCCTGGCCCTCTACGGCCGCTGGCTCGACCTCATCCCCGAGGCCATCGCCGAGCAGAACGGCCTGGATCCGTACGGCCGCATCGACGTGGGCCAGCGCATCAAGATCGATCTGGATGCCCAGGGCCAGGCGAAGTTCGAGGCGGCCCGGGCGGCCTTCAGCAAGGCCCGCATCGACCGCTTCTTCAAGCGCCGCGGCGGGGTGCACAAGGTCCTCGAGCACAAGGTCGAGCGCGGCGAGACGGTGCTGGGCATCGCCCGCCGCAATGGCCGGCTGCCCCTCTGGGTCATGCGGCACTACAACCCGGGCCGCGACCTCGACACGCTCTCCGTGGGCGACACCCTGAAGGTGCCCCTGATGGCCGACCGGGTCGTCTCGCAGCGCTGAGCCACAAGGCGCCCGCAGGGCGTCTCAGCCCAGGGCCTCTCCCACGATGCGCACCGCCTCGCCGCGGCGCGCCGCCATGTCCCTCGCCAGGTAGAGCATGCTGCGCATCCGCGCCCGGTTGTGGGTGCGGCGGTCGGCGTAGCGCGTGGCGTCCCACGCGAAGTAGTGGTCCTCCAGGGAGTCGCGGGCGAAGCGCGCCGCCAGCTCCAGCGTGATGAGCCGGCCCGCGTCGGGGAGGAGCGCCCGCTCCTGCGCGGTCAGCGGCAGCCCCTCGGCCGCGTAGCCGCGGACGATGGCGGCGAACCGGTCGAGGTGGAAGCGCTGCAGCTCGTCCTCGTAGCCGTCGCGGCACCACGAGCGCACCGCGTCCCCCAGGTCCACGAGGACCGAGTGCCGGTTGCAGGTGTCCAGGTCGATCAGGCCGACGGCCGCCTCCCCCTCGAACATGACGTTGGAGATCTTGGGATCGCCGTGCACCACCCGGCGCGGGAGGTCGTCGGGGAGCATGAGCCGGGGGAGTTCTTCAAGAATTTCAGACACTTCTGGTTCGATGGCGGCCCGCTCGGCGGCGTGGGCGGGATCGGCGAGGGCGGCCTGGAGGCGGGCGAGGTGCGCCGGGGTGTCGTGGAGCGGGTGGGCCGACAGGAAGACGTGGTCGATGTCGGCCATGGCGACGTGGAAGCGGCCGAGCATGCGCGCGCCGGCCTCGGCGTCGGCGGGGCCGCGCACCTTGTCGTGGGTGGCGCCGGGGACCCGGGTGGTGAGCCGCCACCAGCGCCCGGCGGCGTCGGTGGCCACCCGGTCGCCGGCCGCAGTCGGCACCAGGCGGGGGGCGCTGAGCCCACGGGCGGCGAGGTGGGCCGTGACCGCCTGGTAGTCGGTGAGGATCTCGGGCGTCCCCAGCAGGTGGTGGAGGCGCTGGATCACGAACCGGCCGGCGGCGGCGTCGACGAAGAAGGTCTGGTGCATGAGCCCCGAGGCGGCGGGGGTCACGGCCGCGATGGCGCCCAGATCCCAGGCGGCGAGCGGTGGGGAGGAGGCGGGGTCCATGGGCGTCCTCGAGGGCTGGCGCGTCACCGCGCGTCGGGGGTCAGCAGGGCCAGCAGGCGCTCGCCGCGAGCGATGGTGGGGGCGACCAGGGCGCGGGCGGCCTCGGCGGCGCCGGCCTCGTCGCTGGCCCCGACGGCGGCCACGAGGGCCCGCCAGGTGTCCAGCGCCGCCAGCTCGTCGGCGAGCAGCAAGCGCACCTGGGCCTCGTGCTGGCCGGTGCCCTGCTGGAGCGAGTTGAGGGCGAGCTGGAGGGCCAGGTTGCCCGAGCCCCGGGTCAGCACCTGCCACAGCGTGCGCACGGCGGTGTAGCGCCCGGCGTCATCCGCGGCCGCGGCGAGGGCGGCGAGGGCGCGGCCAGCGCCTGGACGAGGGCCGGCCCCCGCCGGGCGGCCAGCCCCGCGATGATCGGGGCGAGGGCGTTGCGCATCTCGAGGATGCCCTGCACCAGCGCCACGTCCACGCCGACCTGGGGCCGGGCCAGCAGATCCGAGAGCAGATCCAGGCCGGCGTCGCGGTAGTCGAGCACCCGCGTGGCCCCGCCGTGGTGGACCGCCACCAGGCGCGCCTGGGCCAGCCGCTGGAGGCCCTCGCGCACGGCGCCCCGGTTGACCCCGAAGACCTCGGCCAGCTTGCGCTCGCCCGGCAGCGGATCGCCGGGCTTCAGCTCGCCTTGCAGGATGCGATCGCGGAGCTGGCCGTAGACGGCGTCGGCCACCGACTGGCGGGTGATGGGGACGAGGGCGGTCATGGGGCGGCTGCCCCCGTCCAGGCGGCGAACCGGGCCTTCTGCTCGGGCGTCGCCTTCGGATCCCGCGAGAGCTTCCAGGCGTCGGCGGGCTCGGCCCCGAGGGCGACGGGCAGGCGCAGGAGCTGTCCGCGGCGAGCCACCAGGAGGGTGACGCGCTCGCCGGCGCGCAGCCGCTCCAGCAGGCCGTCGAGCTGGCCGGCCTCGACGCGCTGGTCGCCGATGGCCAGCAGCTCGTCCTCGGCGTTGAGGCCGGCGCGGAAGGCCGGGGTGCCCCGCGGGACCTCCTGCACCCTCAGCTTGCCCTCGGCAGCGGTGATGCGGGCCCCCAGCCAGCCGGGCGCGGCCTTCTGGTCTGCGGCGCGGGCCGGGAAGCGCAGCCCGAACCAGCGCAGCGCCGGCTCGTACTCCAGCTCGCTGACCCCGCGCACATAGCCATCGAAGAAGGTGGCGAGATCGGTGCCGGCGACCTCCGAGGCGAGGGCCTGGAACTGCTCGGGCGTGTAGCCGCTCTCGGCGAACCGGTCGTAGGCCAGGCGCAGCAGGTCGTCGAGGCTGCGCTTGCCGTGGCTGGCCTCCCGGATGCGCGCGTCGAGCAGGAACGCCACCACCGCGCCCTTGGTGTAGTAGCTGATGGTGCTGTTCACCTGGTTCTCGTCGGGCATGTAGTGCTTGATCCACGCCTCGTACGAGGCGTCCTCCAAGGAGCGGATCTCGCGGCCCGGCGTCGTCTCGATGTTCTTGATCTTCTTGGACAATCCGTCGAGCAGGTCGTCGTCGTCCGCGAGCCCGGCGCGCCGGAGCAGCAGGCCGTCGTAGTACGAGGTGATGCCCTCGGCGATCCAGAGCGAGCGGGTGTAGACGGCCTGGTCGTAGTCGAAGGGGCCCAGCTCGGCGGGCCGCAGGCGCTTGACGTTCCAGGCGTGGAAGAGCTCGTGGGAGACCAGCCGCAGCCAGCTCTGCCAGTCGTCGGCGTCGCGCTGGGCCATGCGATCGCCCATGACCACCATGCTCTCGCGGTGCTCCAGGCCGCCGCCGCCCCCCGTCAGCAGGTTGAGCACCTGGTAGCGCGGGTAGGGCAGCCGGCCCCAGAAGTCGCGCTGGACGCGGACGATCTTCTCCAGGTCGGTGGCGGCTCGGCGGGGATCCCAGAGGTCGCCGGCGTTGAGCGTCGCGATGACGTGCTCGACGCCGTCCACCGAGAACCAGGCGCGCTTGAGGTTGCCCAGGAGGACGGGCGAGTCGACCAGCGTGTCGTAGTCGGGCGCGACGAAGCGGTCGGGGCCGAGCTGCTTGAGGGCCGTCGCCACATGGGGCCAGATCGTCGGGCGCTCGACGCGGACCTCGTGGGGCGCGGCCAGCAGATCGGCGTGGGTCACGAAGGTGGCGGCGCCGACGATCAGGGCGAAGTCGCGCTCGATGAAGTTGGTGCGCACGCTGAGCTGGCGACCGTAGAGCCGATAGCGGACGTGCAGGACGGGGGCGGTGGCCTCCACCAGCCAGCGGTTCGTGCCGATGCGGCTCGCCGTGCCGCCCTCCACCGCGAAGCCCTCCAGGTGGCGGGTGTAGTTGCGCACCAGGTAGGAGCCGGGCGTCCAGACCGGCAGCATCAGCTCGACCCGGGCGCTGTCGTTGGTGGGGATGTCGGCGGCCACGTCCACGTAGTGGTTGGCGGCCTCGGGGAACCGGAGCGTGTAGCGCACCACCGGCTCCTCCGCCCGGGCGGCGGCCGCCAGCGCCAGCAGGGCGAGCAGGGGGAGGAGGGCGCGCACGCTCAGCGGTCGAGCCGCTCGGTCAGGAGCGCGCGGGTGGCGGCCGGATCGGCGCGGCCGCCCGTGGCCTTCATCACCTGGCCGATGAAGAAGCCCAGGAGGCCCGTGTTGCCGGCCCGGTAGCGCTCGACCTGGCCGGCGCTCGCGGCGATCACGGCGTCCACGGCGGCGGCCAGGGCGCTGGTGTCGCTGAGCTGCTCCAGGCCGCGCGCCGCCATGATGGCCGCCGGATCGCCGCCGTCGCTCACGAGCGCGGCGAAGACCTCCTTGCCGGCCGTCACCGAAAGGCGGCCAGCGTCCACCAGGCCGATGAGCCCGGCCAGGGCGGCGGGCGTAAGCCGCAGCTCGGCGATGGGGCGATCCTTCACCTCGCGCAGCACCTCGTTGATCACCCAGCGCGTCGCGGCGGCCACGTCGGCCCCCGCCGCGAGGGTGGCCTCGAAGAAGGCGGCCAGATCGCCATCGCCCGTGAGGACGTCGGCGTCCTCCTCCGAGAGGCCCAGCTCGGCCTGGAACGACGCGTAGCGCGCCGCGAGCCCGGCGTCCTCGGCCCGGATGCGGGCGCGGATCTCGCTCTTGCCCAGCTTCGTGGGCCGGGTGTCGGGCTTCTTCTCGACCACGGGCGGCGGCGCCACGGCGGCGGGCTCGTCCTTCTTCGTCTGCTTCGCCCACGAGTCGCGCAGGGTGACGATGCGGTTGAAGACCAGGCCGCCGGGCTTCGAGTCCACCGCGTCGCTGATGAAGTAGCCCAGCCGCTCGAACTGGTAGCGGCTGCCGGCGGGATCGCCGGCGAGGGAGGGCTCGACGAAACCCTGCAGAACTTCGAGGGAATTCGGGTTCAGCAGCGCCTCCCAGTCCTCGCGATCCGGGGTGTCGGAGGCGAACAGGTGGTCGTAGAGGCGCAGCTCCGCCGGCACCGCCTGCTCGGCGCTCAGCCAGTGGAGGGTGCCCTTCACCTTGCGACCGTCGGGGGAGGCACCGCCGGCCGTGGCGGGATCATAGGTGCAGAGCACCCGCGCGAGCGCGCCGTCGGGGCCGTGCTCCACGCCGGTGCAGGTCACGTAGTACCCGTACCGCAGGCGGACCTCCCGGCCGGGGGCGAGGCGGTGCCAGCCGGCGGGGGGCTCCTCGGCGAAGTCGTCCTGCTCGATGTACAGCCGCCCCGAGAACGGCACCTGGCGGCTGCCCTCCTTGGGCACGTCGTGCGGATAGAGGGCCGCGTCGAGCCACTCCACCCCGCCCGGCCAGTTGGTGATGACCAGCTCCAGGGGCCGGGCGATGCCCATCACCCGCGGGACCTCGGGGTTGAGGTCGTTGCGGATGGCGTACTCGAGCTTGCCGAAGTCGACCCGGCTGTTGGCCTTGCTCACCCCGATCAGATCGCAGAACGAGCGGATGGCCGACGGCGTGTAGCCGCGGCGCCGCAGGCCCGCCACCGTCGGCATGCGCGGGTCGTCCCAGCCGCGCACCGTGCCCGTCTGCACCAGCTTGAGCAGCTTGCGCTTGCTCATGAGGGTGTAGTCGAGGGCCAGGCGGGCGAACTCGTACTGCCGCGGCTTCGCCGGCACGTCGAGGGTGTCGATGAGCCAGTCGTAGATCTCGCGGTTGTTCTCGAACTCCAGGGTGCAGATGGAGTGGGTGATGCCCTCGATGGCGTCCTCGAGGCAGTGGGCGTAGTCGTACATCGGGTAGATGCACCACGCGTCGCCCGTCCGATGGTGGTGGGCGTGGCGGATCCGGTAGAGCAGCGGATCGCGCATGATCATGTTGGGGTTGGCCATGTCGATCTTCGCCCGCAGCACCATGGCGCCGTCGGGGAACTCGCCCGCGCGCATCCGGCGGAAGAGATCGAGGCTCTCGGCCACGGGGCGATCGCGGTAGGGGCTCGCGGTGCCCGGCTCCGTCAGGCTGCCGCGCCCCGCGCGGATGGCCTCGAGATCCTGCTCGTCGACGTAGGCCTTCCCGGCGAGGATCAGGTCCTCGGCCCACCGGTACATCTGCTCGAAGTAGTCGGAAGCAAAGAGGACTTCGCCCACCTCGAAGCCCAGCCAGCGCACGTCGTTGGCGATGGACTCGACGTACTCGACGTCCTCGGCGACGGGGTTGGTGTCGTCCATGCGCAGGTTGCAGCGCCCGCCGAACTGCTGGGCCAGGCCGAAGTTCAGGCAGATGGACTTGGCGTGGCCGATGTGCAGGTAGCCATTCGGCTCGGGGGGGAACCGCGTCACCACCCCGGTGTGGACCCCGTCGCGCAGGTGCTCGGCGATCAGGGTCTCCAGGAAGTTCTTCGGTCGGGTCTCTTCAGGCGTGCTCACGGATGAAGCCTCACTCGCGTCCGGCCGGCCATTTGAGTGGAACGCGCCCGGCGGTGCAAGCGCCCCGGCCGCGGGGCGGGCCGCTGCATGTACATTGGCCGCCGTCCGTGCCACGCTGCCCCCATGGCTACCCTGCGTCGCGCCGCCGACGGCGCCCTCTTCGTCGTGCCCGCCCGCTGCCCCGTCGGCCGCGGGGTCCTCGCGGCGCTGCGCCTCGAGGATCCGCGCGTGTCCCAGGGCCACGCCGAGCTCTCGTTCACCGACGGCACCTGGACGCTGCGCGATCTGGGCAGCCGCAACGGCACCCGCGTGGACGGCCAGCGCCTCAAGGCGCCCGTCACCCTCGCGGTCGGCCAGCAGATCGCGTTCGGCCGCCGGGATGACGTCTGGGTCGTGGACGCCCTCGATCCCCCCGTGGCGATGGCCGCCGACCTGGACACGGGCGATCTGATCGCGGCCGTGGACGGGGTGCTGGCGCTGCCCGACGAGCGCACCCCGCGCCTTTGCGTGGTGGCCGATGGCGGGGTGTGGGTCGTGGAGCAGGACTGGGCCCGCCGGCCCACGGCCAACGGCCGCGTCGTCGAGCTGGGCGCGCGGGCCTGGCGCCTGTATCTACCCGTTCCGCCTGATGAAACCGGGCTGCCGCCCGCCCAGATCGAGGTGGCGTGCAGCGACGCGGCGGAGTTCGTGGCGGTCGCCCTCGTCAGCCCCGATGGCCGCGTCGAGCTGCCGCCGCGGGGCCACCACGCCGCGCTCCTGGCCCTGGCCCGCGCCCGCATCGAGGACGCCCATCTGCCGGCCGCCGAGCAGGGCTGGCGGGCCCCGGAGGCCATCGGCCCGGCCGCCGCGCTGCTGGCCCTGCGCCGCGAGCTCGTCGCCCACGGCCTGCCGGCGACGACGGTGGCCATCTACCGCGGGCGCGTCCGCCTGGCGGTGCCCCCGGACCGGCTCGCGCTTGCTGCCGTGAGCCCGGCCATCTGCTAGGCTCTGGGCACTCCGAGGGGCGAGGCTGGCGACCGATCCCGCTGTGCTGGCATCTCCCCCGTCGGCGTCGAGCGCCAGGTGAGGGGAAGCGTGAGCAGGAAGCCTCGGGGGACTGAACCCCGCCATGATGAGGACACCCAGGTCCTCACCCGCAAGAAGCTGGCCCGGCCGCCCATGTACCGGGTCATCTTTCACAACGACGACTACACCACCCGCGACTTCGTGGTCCTGGTCCTCATGCGGTACTTCCACAAGAGCCACGCCGAGGCCTCGACCATCATGCTGCACGTCCACACCCAGGGCCGGGGCATCGCGGGCATCTACCCGTACGACATCGCCGCGACCAAGATCTCTCAGGTCGAGCAGCTCGCCAGCAAGCACCAGATGCCACTGCGCCTCACCATGGAGCCGGATGAGGGTGGTGGCGGGGAAGAAGGGGACTGACCGCCATGGTGGAGCTCACCCGCGAGCTGCGCATCGCCATCGAGGTGGCCATCGACAATGCCCGGCACCGCCGCCAGGAGCTGGCCGGCACCGAGCACCTGTTCCTGGGCCTGCTCATGGATCCCAAGACGGCGCGCGCGCTGCGCAAGTGCGGCGCCAGCGTCGACACCCTCCGCAAGGAGGTCGAGGAGTTCCTCGAGACGCGGGTGCCCTCGGTGCCCGACGGCATCGAGCTGGAGGTCATGCCCTCCATCGGCTTCCAGGAGGCCGTCCAGCGGGCGGTCTTCAACGCCCAGAGCTCGGAGCGCAACCTCGTGGCCGGGGCCCATGTGCTCATCGCCATGTACAACCTGCGCGACTGCTACTCCGTGTATTTGCTGAAGAAAGAGGGCGTCGAGAAGCTCGACCTCCAGCGCTTCGTGTCCCACGGCACGGGCAAGGAGTTCGACGAAGACGAGGACGCCAGCGAGATCGGCGACGGGGACGACCTGGACGAGAGCCTGGACGCCTCCGTGGACGCGGATGACGACGACGACGATGACGAGGACGGGGAGGGGCGCAAGTCGGCGCTGGAGGTCTTCGCCACCAACCTGAACGCCGAGGCCGCCACCGGGCGCATCGATCCCATGGTCGGGCGCAGCGAGGAGCTGGCGCGGACCATCCACATCCTCTCGCGGCGGCGGAAGAACAACCCGATCTTCGTGGGCGACGCGGGCGTCGGGAAGACGGCCATCGCCGAGGGCCTGGCCCTCGCCATCCACGACGGCAAGGTGCCCCCGCAGCTCAAGGCGGCGGTGGTCTACTCGCTGGACCTGGGTGCGCTGCTGGCCGGCACCCGCTACCGCGGCGACTTCGAGAAGCGGCTCAAGGCCGTGGTCAAGCAGCTCGAGAAGCTGGACCAGGCCATCCTCTTCATCGACGAGATCCACACCATCATCGGCGCCGGCGCGGTGAGCGGCGGCACCATGGACGCCAGCTCCATCCTCAAGCCCCTGCTGGCCCGGGGCCGCATCCGCTGCATCGGGGCGACCACGTGGAAGGAGTACCGCTCGGTCTTCGAGCGCGATCACGCCCTCGCCCGGCGGTTCCAGAAGGTGGACGTCAACGAGCCCTCGGTGGACGAGACGCGCCAGATCCTGGAGGGATTGCAGAGCAAGTACGAGGAGTTCCACGGCGTGACGTTCACGCCCGAGGCCCTCGCGGAGGCGGCGGCCCTGGCCGCGCGCTACCTGCACGACCGGCGCCTGCCCGACAAGGCCATCGACGTCATCGACGAGGCGGCCGCCGAGACGAAGCTCAAGGGCGAGACCGAGGTGGGGGTGCCCGAGATCGAGCGCACCCTGGCCCGCATGGCCGCCATCCCGGCGCGCCAGGTCGAGACCGACGAGCGCGCGTCCCTGGCCCGCCTGGAGGCGGATCTGAAGACGGTGGTCTTCGGCCAGGACGAGGCCGTGGATCAGGTGGTCGCGGCGGTGAAGCTGGCGCGGTCGGGGCTGGCCGAGCCCGAGAAGCCCACGGCCTCGTTCCTCTTCACCGGGCCGACGGGGGTGGGCAAGACCGAGGTCGCGCGGCAGCTCGCCCTGACGCTCGGCCTCACCCTCATCCGCTTCGACATGTCGGAGTACATGGAGCGCCACACGGTCAGCCGCCTCATCGGCGCGCCGCCGGGCTATGTGGGCTTCGATCAGGGCGGCCTGCTGACGGACGCCATCGCCAAGACGCCCCACGCGGTGCTGCTGCTCGACGAGATCGAGAAGGCCCACCCCGACGTCTTCAACCTGCTCCTCCAGGTCATGGATCACGGCACGCTGACCGACAACAACGGCAAGAAGGCCGACTTCCGCAGCGTGATCCTCATCATGACCAGCAACGTCGGCGCCCGGGATCTCCAGCGCAGCCGGCCGGGCTTCTTCGGCGAGAACGCCGGGCGCGGCGGCGACGACGAAGAGGCGTTCAAGCGGATGTTCAGCCCGGAGTTCCGCAACCGGCTCGACGCCCGCGTCCGGTTCGGCGCCCTGCAGCCCGACATCATGGTGCGCATCGCGGGCAAGTTCCTGGATCAGCTCGCGAATCAGCTCACCGACAAGGGCGTGGTGGTCGAGGTGACGGACGCGGCGCGCGAGCGGCTGGCGAAGGTGGGCTTCGATCCGCTGTTCGGGGCGCGGCCCATGGCCCGCGTCATCCGGGAGCGCATCAAGCGGCCCCTGGCCGAGGCGCTGCTCTTCGGCGAGCTGGCGGGCGGTGGCCGTGTGGTGGTGGACGCCGATGAGGCCGACGCGGAGGCGTTCACCTTCCGCTTCCCCGGCACCGACGAGGCGGGGGACGAGGCGGGGGCGTAGCCGGGCTCCGGCCCCGCGTCAGCGGGTCTCGGTGCGCAGGTAGTTGCCGTTGCCGTCATAGATGCGCACCCGCTGGCTGGTGCCGCCCATGGCCCGGATGATCGACATGTTCACCCGGTGCTCGGCGTTCATCCGCGCCATCTCGAGCTGGAGGCGCTGGTCCTTGCGGGCCAGGGCCGGGGCGACGCAGGCCGCGAAGGTGGGGCTGCCGGCGTCGAGCTTGCCCGCCCCGCAGATCTGGTCGCAGGCCCGGCCGGTGAGGCAGGTGAAGAGCTCGGCGTCGAGGTTGGTGGACGCCTTGAGGTGGACCGCCACGCAGTCATCCTCCCCACAGCCACAGCCGCTGAGGTGCTCGCAGTAGGCCGCTGCGGCCTGGGCCTTCTGGCCGTTGCCCAGGCGCTCGACGGCGGCCGGCGCGAAGCACTGCTCGTAGACGGGCGAGCCGGCGGTGCCGCTGCCGGGGACGCAGAGCTGGTCGCAGGCGAAGCCCGCCACGCAGGCGAAGACGGCGTCGGGCAGGTGGCCGGCCTCCGAGAAGTTCTTCATGCACTCCACATCCGCGCAGCCACAGGCGGCGACGCGGCCGCACGCCTGCTCGATGGCGGCCCGGCGGGTGGGCGAGAGGCCAGCCAGGGCGGGGGCCGGGGCGTACTCGGCGGCGGCGGTCTCGGGGGCGGCCGGGGCGGCGGTCGCGGGGGCGGCCGGGGCGACGGTCTCGGGGGCGGCCGGAGCGGCTGCGCCCAGGGCGGCGCGCCGGGCGTCGTCGAAGCAGATGGCCACGCCGACGGGCACCTCGCCCTCCAGCTGCTGGCAGAGCTCCTCGCAGGTGCGCCCGGCCAGGCAGGTCAGCGCCTCGGGGGCCAGCCCCTCGACGCCGGCGAACCCGGCGGCGCAGGTGTCGTCGGCGCACCCGCACGCCACCAGCTTCGCGCACGCCTGCGCGACCGCGGCGTCGAGCCCCTGGCCCACGGCGGGGGCCGCCCAGACCAGCATCCAAGCCATCGTCCAGCAACGCATTTTCGACCTCCTTGCCCAGCTGGGCGACCATAGCCGAGGTCGGCGGTCGAGGTGAACCCTCTGGGTGGCCATTATTCCCGGTCGCGCCCAGGGCACTTCGCTATGCTGGCGGGATGCAGCACATCGCGCGATGGATGGCGGCGCTGCTCTGTGCAGCCGCGCTGGGGTGCGCCGACCCGGATCGGGGGCGGCGGAGTGACGGCGGGCGGGCGGACGGGGCCGCGCCACCGGCCTGGGATGGCGCCGCGCCGGGAGATGGCGGCGGTGCCGGCGGCGGGGCGGGCGGGCCGGACGCAGCCGCGCCGGGTCGGGACGCCGCGCTGCCGCAGGGCGACGCGGGCGCCGGCGTCTGCGATCCCACCACGACGCTGACCACCTGCCAGGCATGCCACGGCCCGCAGCGGGCGGAGGCCGGGCTGGATCTCAGCCCCCTGGGCCTCGCCGATCGCATCGTGGGGGTGGAGTCCGCCCGGTGCGCCGGGCGGCTGCTGGTGGATCCCGAGGATCCCGAGCGGTCGCTGATGCTGGCGCTCGTGGATCCGGTGCGGTACGCGGCGGCGGGGCAGTCGTGCGCCCTGGGCCTGATGCCGCCGGGCTCTGCCGGCCTGCCCGCCGAGGGGATCGCCTGCCTCGAGAGCTACCTGCGCGACATCTCGGCGACGGTCGAGCCGCCGCCGCCCCCCGACACCACCCCCCTCGATGGCGCGCTGGCCAAGGTGAAGACGCTGTTGACCGGCGACGCGCCGACGGCGGACGAGCGCGCCGCGGTGGTGGCCGACGCCGCCGCGCTGCGGCCGCTGCTGGAGGCGTGGGTCGAGACGCCCGCCTTCGAGGCCAAGCTCCAGGCGTTCTTGCAGACGGCGCTGCAGCAGGACTTCGTGGGCGCGCTGGAGGATCAGCTCGACAAGCCGCGGGGGCTGCGGGCGCGCCTGCGGCGGCTCGAGGCCAACCTGGCGGAGTCGTTCGCGCGCACCGCCGTGCGGGTCGTGCGGGATCGGCGGCCGTTCACCGACGTCCTGACGACCCGGGACTGGGAGCTCACGACGGCGGCGGCCATCGCCCTGGCCTACACCGACCAGAACGACGGCCAGCGCAGCCAGGCGCACACACTGCTGCGGCGGGCGCCGGCCGACGCCCCCCGCCCGGTGACGGTCGAGTGGATGGTGGCCAACCGCACCTGGGTCGAGCCCTCCATCCCGGCGGAGTGCGACTTCATCGGCGGCCTGCAGGCCGACCAGGCCCTCGACTTCCTGCTCGGCCTCGTGCGCTGCCGGGGCAACCAGCCCGATTATCGCTTTGAAAATCAGGTGTTGCAGGACTCGGACTTCTCCGACTGGCGCACCGTGACCCTCACGAACGCCAACGCCGACAACCCGCCGCCGGCCTTCTACGATGTGCCGACGCTGCGCGACGCGACGTCCATGCGCCTGCGCGTCCGGCGGGCGGGGTTCTTCACCACGCCGGCGTTCCTGGCCAACTACCCGACCAACGACGACAACCTCTTCCGGGTGACGACGAACCAGGCGCTCATCGTGGCCCTGCAGACGACGTTCGCCTCGGGGGATCCGACGCCGCCCTTCGAGAGCGACGCGGTGGACGAGCGCCACGCGGATCCGGCGAGCGAGTGCTACGGCTGCCACAAGCTGCTCGATCCCATGCGGGTGGCGTTCTGGGATGCCTTCTCGCCGAAGTACCAGCGGGCGCAGGCCCGCACCGGGCTGGCGGCGCAGTTCGCCTTCCAGGGGCACCGCGTCGAGGAGCCCATGCAGACGCCCATCGCCTTCGGGCGGGCGCTGGCCAGCCACCCGCGCTTCAAGACCGCCTGGGTCCAGCGGCTGTGCTACTGGGCCAACAGCCAGGCTTGCAACGAGGCTGATCCGGCGTTCGTGGCCATCGCCGACGCCTTCGAGGCGAGCGGGTTCGACTTCAAGGCCCTCATCGTCGACCTCTTCGCCTCGCCGCTGGTGCTGGATGTGCCGCTCATCAGCGTGACGCGGGCCAACCACTTCTGCCCGCTGGTGGAGGCCCGCATGGAGGACGCCACCCTCTGCGACGGGCTGGGCGCGGCGCTGGGGCTCATCCCGAAGGACGAGTTCAGCCGCGGTGACACGGCGCCGGCGCTGACGGCGACGCCGAGCACCTTCGGCTTCGCGGCGGCCGAGGCCCTGTGCGAGCGGCTCGCCGGCAAGCTGGTGGGCGCCGCGGACTCCGGCCGGGCCCTCAACCCGGCGGAGCCCGACGCCGCGGTGCACCGGGTGGTCGAGAAGCTGATGGGCCTGCACGTCGGCCACCCGCGGCACGACGCCGCCCTGGCGGCCCTGCAGGCCCACTACGAGGCCGCCCGGGCCCTGCCCGGGGCCAGCAACGGCAGCGCGCTGCGGGCGGTGGCCACCGTGGCCTGCCTCTCGCCGGACGTGATGGGGGTGGGACTGTGATGCAACGCCGCCAGCTCTTGAAGCTCGGGGCCGGTGGCCTGGCCGGCCTCTGCCTGCGCAGCCTCGCCACCGGCATCCCCGCCGGGCTGCTCGCCGGGCCGCGATCGGCGTGGGCCCAGGCCGGTGGGGTCGCGCCGCAGTCGCTCATCCTGTGCACCTCGCCGTCGGGGGATCCCTTCAACGCCCACGCCCCGGGCTGCGACGTCGCCGGCGCCTCGGCGCCCCCCGACGACCGCCTGCGCCGCGTGAACGTGCAGCTCGGCGAGACGCGGGTGCGGGCGGCCCAGCCCTGGGCGGCGCTGCCCCGAGCCATGCGCGACCGCCTCGCCTTCGTCCTGCACCGCACCAACGTCAACGCCCACCCCGAGCACGCCAAGGTGATGCGCCTGCTGGGGGCGGCCAAGGGGCCCGGCGGCAACGGCGAGGACATGCTGGTCTCGCTCATCGCGCGGCACACGGCCGACGCCCTCGGCACCATCCAGCGCGAGCCCGTGAACATGGGCCGCGCGGCGATGACGTACCAGGGCCGGGTGCTGGGGCGCGTCACGCCCTCCCAGCTCGTCGATCTGTTCGCGGGCCAGGACGCCGCCCTCGATGATCTGACCACCCTGCGCGACCAGACGCTCGACACCCTGTACGCCGACCTGAAGCAGACCGGGACGCGCGCCCAGCGCGACTTCCTCGACCAGTACGCCCGCAGCCAGCACCAGGCCCGCCAGCTCGGCCAGAGCCTCGGGGCGCTGCTCCAGGGCATCCCGGCCGATCCCGACGAGCCCAACAGCGCCGCCGACCAGGTGCGCGCCGCCGCCGCCATGGCCAGCCTGCGCGTCGCCCCCGCCTATGTGCTGACCATCCCCTTCGGCGGCGACAACCACGCTGATCCGGGCCTGGTGGACGAGACCGAGCAGACCATCGCCGGCATCGCGGCCTTCCGTCTGCTCTGGGACGAGCTGGTGCGCCTCGGCCTCCAGGACGAGGTCACCGTCTGCCAGTGGAACGTCTTCGGCCGCACCTTCGAGACCCGAGGCAACGCGGGCCGCAACCACAACAGCCTCGCCCACACCGCCATGATCCTCGGGCCCCGGGTGCAGCCGGGCCTGTACGGGGCCCTCGTGCGCCAGGGGGATGACTGGGCCGCCCAGGGCATCGATCCCCGGACGGGCCAGGGCGTCGGCAACGGGGGCATCCCGCCCGGCGAGACGCTGGCCTCCCTCGGCAAGACCCTCTGCGCCGCCGTGGGCCTCGACGCCGCCACCATCGACGCGGACATTCGCGCCGGGCAGGTCATCCGCGCTGCCCTCGCCTGAGCGATTTCTGCTGGGAGTTCAGGGGGTTGCGGGCCGGATCAGCCGTCGCCCCGGGTCCGGGGGGCCTCCAGGGCGAGGGGCACGTCGATCTTGAGCCCCTCGCCGATGATGCGCAGGGTGGCGCGCCCGCGATCGGGGGCGAACCAGGGCAGGGTGAGCTGGCCGATGTGCGCGCCCCGCGCAGGATCGAAGCGCAGCTCGATGCGGCGCAGGTCGAGGCCGGGCAGGTAGGCCTGCAGCGGCGCGGTGGCCGGCAGCCGCACCGTGACCGTGAAGCCGTCGCCCGGGGCGAGCCTGGGCGGCACGCTCGGGGCGGTGGCGGTGGCGGCGTCGTCGAGGGAGGTCTCGGGGCCAGCGCGGGCGATGCTCGCCAGCAGCGCCACGACCACGCAGGCCAGCATCAGGGTGCAGGCGGGGCCGGCGACGGCGTGGATCTGGCGGAAGGCGTCGATGAGGCGTCGCATGGGATCTCCTGGGGCGAGCGGCTTCATCCGGCTGGAGCAAGGCGCGGGCCAACGGGGGCCGCGGCGCGGCGTCCGACATCGGCCGGCCGGCCGCTGTTCACGGGGTCTCGAAACTCGCGCTTTGTCGACTCGATGCTACGAATCGAAGATCTGATCCATGAGGGCCCGGATCTCCTCGGGGGTCACGGCGTCGGGGACCCAGAAGAGGTTGGGGTGGCGAGCCTTGAGGTGCTTGAGGCGCGCGGCCTCGCGGCTGAAGTCGTAGGCGAGGATGACGGGCACATGGCCGAAGCCGGCCTCGGAGAGGGCGTGCAAGACGAAGAGGCCCTGGTTGGTCTCGAGGTAGCGCCAGGCCCGGACGGGATCGCCGTTGTGCTGGCGGGTCGCGGCGGCGTGATCGCCCAGCAGATCGGCCTGGGGGATGCGGTCGAACCGCATGTCCAGGTAGACCAGATCGACCGGCTCGGCGCGCAGCAGCTCCAGGGCCCGGGCGCCGGAGCGCGCCTGCAGATACCGGGGTCCGGGCACGAACCGGCTCAGGTTCTCCCGGTACTCGTCCCCGTCCTCCACGATCAGCACGGTGTGCGTGGTCGTCATGCGTCGTCCCCCCCGTCCTCATCATCCACGCGGGGCAGGCGCACGACCACTGCTTTGGTCCAGGGCGCCTCGTCCTGCACCACGTCCAGGGCGCCGTCGTACCGGCTGACGAGATCGGCCGTGATGCCCAGCCCCTCTTCGATGTAGCGCCCGCGCAGCATCTCGACGGTGAGCTCGTGGGGGGAGCGGTCGCGGATGCGGAGGGCCAGCCAGGCGAGGCCGGTGATGAAGTCGACGTCGGTCGAGACGGCGAAGCCGATGTGCACGGGGCGGCCCGGGGCCTGGCGGACGCTGGCCTGGATGGCGTTGCGCACGAGGTTGCCCACGACGTCCTCGAAGGCGCGGCGCGGCATGGCCACGGCGCAGGGCAGGTCGTCCCCGCCTTCCAGGGTGAAGGGGGCGAAGGCGGCCCCGGCGAAGGCCGGCTCGCGCCGGGTGCGGGTGTAGATGGTCTCCAGGACGCCGGCGTCGACGCGGAGCAGGCGCAGGCGATCGAGGAGCGCGCGCACCGCCTCGTAGCCCTCGACGTTCAGGAGGCGGGTGGCGTGCTCGAGGGTGCGCTTGAGGCGCCGGCGGCCGCCGCGGCCGAGGCGGTCGTAGCGATCGAGGGCCGGCGCCGCTCGCTCCAGCAGCCGAAAACCCTTGAGCAACGCGGAGATGGCGGGGTCACGGCGCCGCAGGTTCAGGCGCAGGCGCTGGCCCAGGCCGATGCGCACGAGCTCGGCGGCGTAGTCCTTGAGGCGCTGGCCCGCGGCG
Organism: bacterium; assembly: GCA_041389985.1. GTDB lineage: Bacteria > Myxococcota_A > Bradymonadia > UBA7976 > UBA1532 > JACKDP01. The sequence goes on along the minus strand of JAWKQS010000018.1, from coordinate 12,165 downwards.
TCGCGGCGATCCCGGGAGCCCGGGGGGCCGAGCAGGCTCTGCCGGGCCCAGGCCGCCTTGGCGCCGGCGTCCTCGTCGTCGGCGATGGCCTCGACCAGGCCCGTCAGCACCATCGTGTTGTGCTTGAGCACCTCATGGCGGATGGCCGAGAGGACCCCCTGGACCTCGGGCCCGGTCTCGGGGAACCGCGTGATCAGCTCCCCCAGATCGGCGCCGCCCCAGCGGCGGCGGGCGATGCCGACGATCAGCAGGACGAGGCCGAGGGCGAGGGCGCCGCCCACCCACCAGACCGCCCGGACGCGGCCCCGGACCTCGCGTAGCAAGGTCGCGGCGTCGCTGCGGTAGGCGGCGTCGGTGGCGTCCAGGTAGGCATCGAGGCGATCGCGGGCCCGGGTGAGGGCGCGCAGGTGCACGGCGTCCTGCACGATGCCGGGCCAGCTCTCGGGGGGGATGGCGTCGAGGCGGGCCAGCGCCAGCGAGGCCTCCACCGATCCGGCCAGCTCGGCCTCCTCCAGCAACACCCGGCCCGAGGCGGCCTCGCGGCTCTCGAGGAGGAGCTGGCCGAGGGCCAGCAGGGTGGCGGGCTGGTCGCGATCTTCGGCCAGGGAGGCGTGGTAGAAGCGGATGGCGTCCTCGGTGCGGCCGAGGCGGCGCATGGCGAAGGCCAGCAGGTTGTAGACGGCGGCGCCCCGGGAGCCCTCGGGCAGGGCCACCAGCTCGGCCAGGGCCTCGTTGAGGCGGCCCTCGCCGATGAAGCGGGTCGCGCGGTGGACGGCCTGGGCCTCGGCCGGGCTGGCGGCGGCGGCATCGGGCTCGGCGGGAGCCTGCGGGGCGGCCTGCTCCAGCTCGGCCTTGAGGGCGCGGGCCTCCCGGGCCTCGACGCCCTCGGGGGCCTCGGCCAGGTAGGTCTCGAGGTGGGCGAGGGCGCGCCGCACGTTGCCGGCGGCGTGCCAGGCGCGGGCGAGGCGCAGGCGCAGGTCGTTGCGCTCGGGGGCCACCTCGACGGCGCGGGTCAGGAACGACGCGGCCGCGTTGGCGCGCCCCTGGCTCAGGTGCAGGCCGGCGACGCGCACCAGCACGTCGACGTTGCGGCCGTTGACCACCAGGGCGCGCAGCCAGGCCAGCTCGGCGCGGCCCGGCTCCGACTGGGCCAGCAGATCCCCCAGCAGGATGTTCGCCTCGCTGTACAGGGGCGCGAGGGCCAGGGCCTCCTCCAGCAGGCGGACGGCCTCCGAGCGATCGCCGATGCGGGCCAGGGAGCCCGCGAGCTGCAGGTACTGCCGGGCGCGGTTCGGGATGCCCTCGGTGTGCAGCGACAGCTCGAACTCGGCGACGGCGCGGGCCAGGCGCAGCTTGCGCACCCGCGCCTCGGCCTCGCCCGCCAGCTCGGGACCGGCCACCCGCCCGTACCAGTCGGCGGCCTCGTCATCGCGGGCATAATCCCGAAGAAAATCGCCGATCTCCAAGAAGAGGGCGTCGTCCTGGGGCTGGACGGCCAGGTACTGGCGCATGGCCTCGCTGAAGCGGCCCTGGCGGGCGGCGACCCGGGCCTGGAGGCGCACGACGAAGCGCTTGTTGCCCAGGAACTCCCGGGCCCGGCCCAGGTAGGCGGCCGCCTTCTCCAGATCCTCGGCGGGGGCGCTGGGCCCCGAGTAGAGCTCCGCCAGGTTCTGCCAGGCGAGGCCGCGGCGCGGATCGAGGGCGAGGGACCGCTCGTACCACTCGCGGGCGCGCTCGCGGTCGTTGAGCTTGTGCCAGGCGAAGCCGGCGTTGTTGGCGGCCTCGGCGTCGCGCTGGTCGGACAGCTCGTAGGCCAGCTTGAAGGCGGCGAGGGCGCCGGCCGGATCCCCCGCCTCCAGGAGGGCGCGCCCCTCGGCGTTGGCCTTGCGGGCGGCGCGGCGGACGAGCTCGGGGCCCAGCTCACGCACGCGCTCGGAGGAGCCGGGGCGGCCCTCCCCGGCGTCGGGGGTGCCCGCGTCGGTGGCATCGGGCACACCCCCGTCGGGCGCCGCCCAGGCCGCCGACGCCAGCAGCACCGCGAGGCCGGCGAGGCGCCTCATGCCTTGCGCAGCTCCCGCACCTTCAGGCCGAGCTGGTTGAAGCGCAGGCGGATGGCCCGGGCCCGCTCGCCGTCGCCCAGGAGGCGCTCCGCCATGAGGGCGAAGTCGCCGTCGGTCTGGTGGAAGAGCGCGACCAGGTACTGCCGCTCCACCTCGCCCGACACGGCGTTGAGCGTGGCGCCGGGCTGCACGCGGATGGAGAACACGTCGGGATCCAGCGGCGCGACGGGCTCCGGCGTCGAGGCGCCCGAGAGCAGATCGGCCACGAGGCCCGGATCGACCTGGAGGCGGGGGCTGTGCAGCTCGAGGCCGACGCCGATGGCGTCGACGGCGCCCACCAGCGTGAAGGTGAGGATGTTGTGCATCACCATGGCCAGCTCGCGGACGTTGCCGGGCCACGGGTGGGCCTCCAGGCGGACCCAGGCCGGGCGGGGCAGGGCGATCTGCAGGGCGTCCTCGTCGCTGCGGCCCTCGCGGCCGACCACCAGGCGCAGGGGGGCCGTCGGGGGGAGCCCCACCACCTCGGCCACCTGGGCGCGCAGGGCGTCGATGTCGGAGTCGCGGACGGCCTGGCTGACGAGGCGGCGGGCGAGGAACGCGAGGTCCCGCGGGCGCTCCCGCAAGGGCGGGAGCTGGACGCGGGTGGCCGGGGACAGGCGCATGTGCAGGTCGGGCCGGAAGCGACCGGCGCGCACCGCGTCGGCCAGGGGCGTGTTGCTGGCCGCCACCACCTTCACGTCGACGGGGATCTCGCGGCTCGATCCCAGGGGGCGCACCTTGCGGTCCTGGAGCACCAGGAGGAGCTGCTTCTGGACCTCCAGGGGCACGTTCTGGATCTCGTCGATGAAGAGGGTGCCCTCATGGGCCAGCTCGAAGACGCCCTTGCGATCGGTGACGGCCCCGGTGTAGGCGCCGCGCGTGGCGCCGAAGAGGTGGGCGGGCACGAGATCGGTCGGGATGGTGGCCAGATCGAGCACCACGAAGGGGCCGGGACGGCCGCTGCGGGCGTGCAGCCAGCGCTCGGCCAGGAACGACTTCCCGGTCCCGGTCTCGCCCTCCAGGATGACGGGCAGGCGGCCACGGGCGAGGACGGACAGGCGCCGGCGGACGGTGCCCATGGCGGCGTCCTGCCCCCACAGGATGTCGGCCTCCTCCTGGGCCCGGCGAGACTCCGCGAGGGCCGTGTGGACGCGGATGCGCACCGCGTCGAGGTCCTCGCCGTCCAGCATGTAGGTCAGCGACTGCTGAGCCAGCTCCTCGCCGGCGTCCAGCAGGGACAGGTCCTCGACGGCGGTGAGGACGACCACGGGCAGGTCGGGGAAGCGCTCGCGGATGGCCCCGAGGATGGCGACCCCCTGGAACCGGCGCTGGCGGCGGAGGCTGACGGGGCCGCCGGGCAGGGGCAGCAGGCGGTCGGCCTCGACGTCGAAGCGCATGTCCAGCAGGACGACGTCCACGCGGTCGCGGTGGCGGCCGAGCCACTCCAGGGCGGCAGGGCCATCGGCGAGGCGGGGCAGCCCGTCGGGGGCGCCCGGATCGATGAGCTCCACGTCGGCCAGGCGCGAGAACGCCCGGGCGTAGCTCTCGCCGTCGTCGATGAGGAGCAGGCGCGGGCGGGCGCTCATGGGTCCACCTCGTCGAGCAGGGTGCGGATGGCCGGCCCGACGGCGGCCAGGTCGGCGGTCAGGGCGGCGCGATCGAGGGGGCCGTCGAGGCGCTCGGCCCAGGCCAGCGCGCGGTCGACCGTGGCGACCAGGGGAGGCCACGCGGCGCGGTCGTCCAGGTGCCCCTGGACGTCGGCGAGGAAAGCGCGCCAGATGTCGGCAGCGGCGTGGGTCTGACCCCCCACCCGGCGGGTGGCGAGCAAGGCCTCGCGGGCGGCCGCGTGGACGCCGGCGTCATCGGCGTCGGCGGGCAGCCAGGCCAGCGGCAGGCGCAGGTACTTGCCGAGGTCGTGCTGGAGGTCGGCCAGCAGATCGACGAGCGTCGTGGGGTCGGTCATGGACGCAGCCTGTTGGATTTGCTCAGATTTGTCGAGTAGACGCGAGGGGGGTGGCATGGCCGGGGCGGCGGAGGGGACCTGGGGGGCCCACTGGTGGACGGTGGTGCCCCATGTCGGGGGGCTGCTGCGGCGGCAGGCGCTGCCCCCCGGCGTCGCCTGGCAGGGGCGGACGTCGGACGGCGCGGTGGTCTCGGGCATCTTGAACCTGAGCCCGGGCCGGCACCGGCGCACCCTGGTGGTGGTGATCCACGGGCTCGGCGGCGACGACAGCCGGCCCTACGTGCGCCACGCGGCCGCGGCGGCGCTGGCGCGGGGCGCCTCCACGCTGCGGCTCAACCTGCGGGGGGCCGATCTGCGGTCCAACGACTTCTACCACGCCGGGCTGACGGCCGACCTGCACGCGGTGCTCGCCTCGCCGGCGCTGGCGGACTTCGAGGCGGTGCACTTCCTCGGCTTCTCGCTCGGCGGACACCTGGCCTGCCGGCTGGCGGCGGAGGACGGCGACGCGCGGATCGGGCGGCTGGTGGCGCTCTGCCCCCCGCTCGACCTGGCGGCCTGCCAGCAGTTCCTGGATCACCCGGCGCGCTCCCTCTACCGCTACAACCTGCTGGTGGGGCTGCGGGCGGCGTACCGGGCCGCGGCCGCGCGGGGCCCGGTGCCGACGCCGTGGGAGCAGGTCCGGCGGGTCAAGCGGCTGTACGACTGGGACCAGCTCACGGTGGTGCCTCGCTTCGGGTTCGCGAGCCCGGAGGCGTACTACCAGGAGACGGCGGCCGGGCCGGCGCTGAGGCACGCGCACCGCCCGCTGCTCATCATCGCGGTGGCCGACGACCCCATCGTGCCGTACCGCACCAGCGTGGCGCCGTGGCTCAGCGACCTGCCGGCGGCCGTCGAGGTCAAGGTGCTGCGCTCGGGCGGCCACGTCTACTTCCCGGGGGACGCCCACGCCGGCGTCGGCGATCTGCCGGGGGTGGAGCACCAGGCGGTGCACTGGCTGCTGGACGGCGGCTGAGGGCGGCCGCCAGCACCTCAACGCCGCCAGAAGGACGGGCTCACCAGCACGAGCAGCGTGTAGATCTCGAGCCGGCCCAGGACCATCTGGATGACGCTCACCCACTTCGCCCAGCCGCTCAGGACGGCGTAGTTGTCGTACGGCCCCACGTCGCCGAGGCCGGGGCCGATGTTGCCCAGGCTCGAGATGGAGCACGTGAAGGCGCTGATGAGATCCTTGCCGTCGACGGCGTAGAGGAAGGTGCCGAGGGCGCAGAGCATCATGTAGACCGCGATGAAGCCCGCGACCGCGCGCAGGACGTCCGGCGGCACCGCGCGCCCGCCGAGGCGGACGGGCCGGTTGGCCCGGGGGTGGGCCAGGAAGAAGAGCTCCCGGACCCAGAGCTTCACGGCGAGCTGGTGGCGGACCACCTTGATGCCGCCGCCCGTCGATCCCGCCATCCCGCCGATCAGCATGAGGCCCACCATGACCAGGAGCGCCACGGGGGCGTACGTCCACTGCTCGAAGTCATTGCTGGCGTAGCCGGTGGTCGTGATGATCGAGAGCACCTGGAAGGCCGCGATTCTCAAGGCTTCGAAGGGCCCGTAGCCTTGCTGGGCCAGCAGCAGAGACCCCGCCACGAGCCCGATGGAGACCAGGCAGATGAGGGTGTAGACGCGACACTCCGCGTCGCGCCAGTACACCCGCCAGTCGCCGTTGCGGGCCGCGAAGTGGAGGGTGAAGTTCATGCCCGCGAGGAACATGAACAGCGTGATGATCCACTCGAAGTACGGGCTGTTGAAGCCCGCGACGCTGGCCGCGCGCGTGCTGAACCCCCCCGTCGCCATCGTGGCCATCGTGTGGCAGACGGCCTCGAAGGCGTCCATGCCGCCCACCGCGAGCAGCACGAACAGCACCGAGGACAGAATGATGTAGACCTTCCAGAGCAGCTTGGCGGTCTCGCCCACGCGGGGCGCCAGCTTGTCCTTCGTCGGGCCGGGCACCTCGGCCTTGTAGAGCTGCATCCCGCCGACGCCCAGGAGGGGCAGGATGGCGACCCCGAGCACCACGATGCCCATGCCTCCGACGAAGTGGGTCATCGAGCGCCAGAGCAGGATGCCTCGCGGCAGCCCCAGCCGGTCGCCGGAGATGCCGTAGTCCGTCCAGAGCCCGTCGGTGACGATGCTCGCCCCCGTGGTGGTGAACCCGGACATGGACTCGAAGACGGTGTTGGTGAAGTTGCAGAAGTCCGCGCCGATGGGCAGGCGGCCGTCGACGGCCCCGCCGCAGATGTCACCGGGCGCGAGGTGGGCGTAGAGGTAGTACGGCAGCGCCCCGATGAGGGCCGCCGACATCCAGCCGAAGCCCGCGATCAGGAAGCCCTCGCGGTGGCCGATGGGGATGGACCGGGCCACGCGGCGGGTGGCCAGCCACAGCGCGAACCCGGCGATGGCCGAGATGGCGAGGGCGGCCCACTGCCCGCGGCGGTCCGGCGTCTCATCGACGGCGGCCAGGATGGCCGACGGCAGCATGGTGCCGGCCAGGATGAGCATCAGGGCGCCGGTGAGGTTGAGCAGGAGGCCCAGGCGCAGGAACCAGGTCTGGCGGCGACGCATCCGGCGGCCTCAGGCCTGATCCTGGCGGCGGGCGAGCATGCGCTCCACCTTGCCGATCGCCTGCTTGGACGCGACGATGACGACGTGATCCCCAGCCTGGATGACCGCGTCGCCCGTGGGGACGATCACCTCGTCGCCCCGCAGCAGGCAGGCGATGAGGGCGCCCTTCGGCAGCCGGAGCTCCCGCAGCGGGACGTCGACCACCTCGGAGGTGAGCTGGGCCTCGAACTCGATGGCCTCGGCGCTCTCCTCCTCGCCCAGCGCGCGGGAGGCCACCACCCGGCCTCGCCGGATGAAGTGCAGGATGGAGCTGACCGCCGTCATGCGTGGGCTGATGCAGACGTCGATGCCCATGGCCTTGGCGAGGGGCGCGTAGTCGACGCGGTTCACCGTCGCGATGACGCGGCGCGCTCCCAGGCGCTGGGCCAGCAGGGCCGACATCACGTTGACCTCCTCCACCCGGCCGGTCGCGATGAAGGTGTGCATCTCGCCCACATTCTCCTCGCGCAGCAGCGCCGCGTCGGTGGGGTTGCCCTGCAGCACGATGACCCCGGCGAGCTGATCCCCGAGCCAGCGGGCGAGCTGCGGGTCGGGCTCCACGAGCTTCGGCACGATGCCCTGCTGGGCCAGGTCGCGGGCGAGGAAGCGGCCGAGCTTGGTCCCCCCCGCGATCATCACCCGGGTCGCTGGCTCCACGGGCACACCGAGCTCGGTCAGCAGCTCCGTCGCGTGGCCGCGGGGCACGACCAGGTACGCCTCGTCGCCCGGCAGGATGACGTCGTCACCCCGCGGCACGATGACCTCGTCGTCGCGGTGCAGCGCGGCCACCAGCACCCGGCGGTTGAAGCGCTCGGGCAGCTCCAGGAACCGCATCCCGGCCAGCGGGCTCGTGTCGGCGATGCGCAGCCCCACGAGCTGAACGCGCCCGCCGGCGAAGTCCACCACCTCGGTCGCGGCAGGAAACTTCAACAAAGTCAGGATCTTGTCGGCCGTCTCCCGCTCCGGGTTGATCGCCATGTCGATGGCCACCCGGGGGTCATGGAAGATGCGTGCGTCCATGTAGCCCGTGTCGCGCACCCGGGCGATCTTGATGATGTCCTTGCGGCCGAGGATGGCGGCCGTCAGGCAGGCCACCATGTTGACCTCGTCCAGATCGGTCACCGCCACCAGCATGTCCGCGTCGGCGATGCCGGCCTCCTCCAGGACCTGGGGGCGCGCCCCGTGGCCGCGGATGCCCTGGACGTCGAGGTTCTCGGTCGCGCGCCCGAGCATCCCCTCGTCGCGCTCCACGATCATCACGTCGTGGCCTTCATCCACCAGCCGGGCGGCGATGTTGAAGCCCACCTCCCCGGCGCCGACGATCAAGATCTTCACGGGCCACCTCCGGGCCGCTGGGTCGCACCCGGGGCCGCTCCTGTCAAGCGTCCCCGGACCGTGGCGCGATCAACGGGGCCTGGCTGGCCGCCACCGCGGCGACCTCACCGAGGGCGACGCGCAGCTTGGCCGTCACATCGCTCGCGATGACGTCGAGGAGCTTGTAGGCGAAGCGATTGCCCGCGCGGAAGACCTGATCGAAGGCGTCTCGATCCAGGCGGGCCAGGTGAGCGCCATCGGGCCCGGCGACGCCGTCGGCCGAGCGGACGCCGCCGTCGATGAGGGCCACCTCGCCGATGAGGGCGCCTGGCCCCAGCATGGCGATGCGCTGGGGCCGCCCGCCCCGGCCGGGCACGGTGATCTCGACCTCGCCGGACAGGACGAAGAAGCAGGCCGTCGCCTCGCTGCCCCGGGCGAAGACGCGCTGGTGGGGGATGCAGGCCACGACGTCCATCGTGCGGGCCAGCACCTCGACCTCATCGCGGTTGAGGCCCTCGCAGATGGGCAGACCGAGCAGGGGTTCGACGTTCATCCGCGGCCTCCGAAGAGGCGGCTGAGGAAGCCCCGGGCGCGCGTCGCCTCCTCCTCGCGCGCCACCTCGCTGGACATGGCCTTGCCGCGCTCGCCGCGCAGCTCCGCCTCGATGAAGGTGTTGACATGGCGCAGGCGGCCGCAGGTCGTCGCGCACACGTTGCGCAGGAGCTGGTAGGCGGCCGGGTGGCGCAGCGCGCGCAGGCGAGTGAACTCCTCGACGTCGACCCGCACGAGGGTGGTGGTCTCGACGGCGTGCGCCCGCAGCGATCGGGGACCCGGCTCGACGAGCGCCAGCTCCCCGACCGACGTCCCGGGGCCCAGGCGGGCGATCTGCAGGAAGCGGCTGCCGCCCTCGCCCAGGGGCATGTCGAGGGAGAGCCGGCCCGTCAGCACCAGGAACGCGCTGGTGGCCACGTCGCCATGATCGAACAGACGCTGCCCGGCGTTGAGCTGCACGGTCGTCAGACAGCGCCGCAGAACCTCCATGTAGGGCCCGGTGATCCCTCGGAAGAGCGGGAACTGGCTGAGGTTGTCGGGTACGCCTCGACGGCTGGCGGCGGACTCGGGCGGCGTGTGTTCACTCATGGTGATGAGTTTGAGTGATGCCGGAATCTTCGGCAACCGATCCGACCTCGACCCGGGAGTCGAGCATGCGATCGCCTTCGAAGAGCGCCCAGAGCTTGATCGGCTGTCTCGCGAGGAGGGCGGGCAGCCAGAGGCGGTCGTCGGCCCACATCTCGTCGAAGGGCAGCGCATCGATGGGGGCCCAGAACGGCGCAGCCTCGGCGGTCTCGTGGGGGTCACCGTCGGCGTCGTCGGCTCGGAAGACGGTGCACAGCAGCCGAAGGCCGTCCACGAACTCGAAGCGGAGCACCCCCGCCTCCTGGACCCCGCGGGCCAGGACCCCGACCTCCTCCCGGGTCTCGCGGATGGCGCAAGCGCGGGGCGACTCGCCGGGATCGAGCTTGCCGCCTGGTCCGTTCACCTTGCCCGCGCCCAGGCCTCGCTTCTTGCGGATGAGCAACACCTGGTCGTCTCGGACCACGAAGAGCAGCGTCGCGCGGATGCCGGGCTCCCAGGTCGACCAGTCGATCTCGTTGAGGGCACTGACCATGCCGCATCCTCGGGGCTCGCCGCCGCGACCACAAGGCCAGCGCAGGGCGAGCCGACTTTTTTCGGAGTGTGATCAAAGACTTCGGAAATAGTCTGCGACACACGCCGCGACTGACCGAAGGGAAGAGAGGCCCCCACCGCGCGGAGGACTCCCCCCATGGCCGACATGATCATCATCGAGTACCGCGAGAAGCGCCTCTACAGCCCTCGGCTGGGCATCTACGTGCTCGTCTTCGAGATCACCTGCAAGGTCACCAACGACCTCTTCCTGCTGGCGCCGCAGGTCCGGATGGTGGACCTGCTGACGGGCATCCTGGCCCGGGCCCAGCAGCGGGTCGGCGAGGAAGACGGCTTCGCCTTCGACTTCGACCTCTACAACTACTACTTCATGTCCAACCACCTGCACCTGCTGCTGGGGGTGGTGGAGCTGGTGGACAAGAGCCTCCTCCTGGAGTGGGTCTGTCGCGAAATCGCGAAGCGAGTCAACAAGTTCCACGACCGGACGGGCCAGTGCCTCATCCCCAACCACGCCATCCAGGTCGTCTCGGAGGAGCACGCGCTCGACCGAATGCGGTACTTCATGGGCCAGGCGACCGCCGAGCTGAAGTCGAGGCACCCGGCCGACGACGTCTTCGCCTGCGCCAACCCGGCGCTCCTGCGGGGCGAGAAGCTGCGCGGCACCTTCGTCCGCGGCGACGGCCGCAGCGAAGAGCTCACCGTCCGCCTCGACCGCCTGCCGGGCCTCGGTGAGCTCACCCCCAAGGAGCACAAGGCGCTGATGTGGGAGCTGGCCGACGGCATCGCCGCCGAAGCCCGCCCGCGGCGGAAGAAGGCCGGCCTGCCGGTGCCCGACCCCGAGGCGGTGCGCTACGTCGACCCGATGACGCGGCCGAAGGAGCGCAAGCGCAGCCCCGCGCCGGTGGTGCACGGCACGAAGGAGGACCAGGAGGCCTGGTGGGAGCGCTACGACGAGCTGAAGGCCGCGTACAAGGTCGCCCACATCGCCTACTGGAAGTGGCTGGAAGACCCGACGCGGCCGCTCATCCCGTTCCCGGCCGGCACCATCCCGCCGTCCCACGCGAGGAAGAAGCTCAGGCTACGGGCCGAGAGCGGATGACACGAGCGCAAGGGCTCGAAATCACACAGAACCAGCGCCGCCGACCTGCGCCACGGGCGAGCTGCATGCGTTGACCGTGACCAGCGACGCCACGCGCCCGGTTGGAGCCTTCGGGTGTGCACCGCAAGGCAAGCTCCCCCACGTGGCGGGCGCCGACGGCGCCCAGACCCGTCCCTGACCCCCTCCCGATTCCAGCCCACCTGCCGTCATGCACCCCTCCGAAGACAAACCCCGTCGAGCGAGCGGGGCGCGGAATCCACTCCTCCTGCCCACTTGCACCCCTGGCGAGACGAACCCCGTCGCGCTGAAGGGGCGGGAGGGTCAGGCCAGGCGGGCGAGGAAGCGGCGGCCGAAGAGCCAGGCGTCTCCTGGCCAGCGCGCGGAGACGTAGCGTCCGTCTTCGACGACGAAGGCCGGGCTGTCGTCGACGTCGGTGCCGCGCGCGCCGAGGGTGAGCGGGCCGCGTACGAACTGGTGTCGCGGGCGATCGAGGGCGCTCTGGACCTCGCGCTGCACGGTCGCGCGGTAGGTCCGGTAGTAGCGGCCCAGCTTCCAGAAGGTCAGCAGGTAGGCGAGCCACTCCATGTAGGCGGGCAGGCACGTCGTGCGGACGTCGGCGAGCACCGATCGGCCGGTACCGGGGTCCAGCGCGCGGGCGAGGACGAGGACGCCGTGGCAGATGGCGCCCACGGGTCGCCCGGTGCGCCAGAAACGGACGACCTGGGCCTGCAGCTCCCCGCTGCCGAGGTACTGCCGCATGCCGGGGGCGTGACCGCCGGGCAGGAGGAGTCCATCGAACTCGAGCGGGTCGAGGGTGCCCCACGCGATGGGCGCTCGGAACGCTGTGTCCTGCTCCAGCGATCGATAGCAGGCCAGCGCGTCGGGTGCGGCACCCAGCTTGCCGAAGATGACCCCGGTGAGCAGGCGCGGGTCGGCGGTGGGGGCGGCGCCGCCGAGTTCGGTGGCGAAGACGACCTCATGGCCGGCGTCGACGGCCAGTCGCCAGGGGACGGCGACCTCGGTGACGTCGAAGTCGGTGTCGGGCAGGGGGATCAGGATGCGCGCCATGGCTGACCATCCGGCGCCGTTGCGGTGGTGTCAACGGTCGGCTCCAAGCGAGCGCAGGGTCTTTCGTTTCGGGTGGTCGTGTGGTCTCGTGATGTCGTCATGCGTGCCGTCCTCCTCGCCCTCGTCCTCACCGGCTGTGGTGGCTCGCCCGCCCTGCACGCCGATCCGCGCTACGATGTGGCGGCCGCCCGTGCGCGGGCCAGCGCCGCGGTGGCGTGGTCGCCCTGGGCCGCCGAGACCTTCGCCCGGGCCAGGGCGGAGGGGCGCTTCATCCTGGTGGATGGGGTGGC
>JAWKQS010000017.1:0-145462 GCA_041389985.1 bacterium | reverse complement strand
CGGCCATGCCGCCAGCCCCGCCCATCCCGCCGGCGCCGCCCACGCCACCGGCGCCGCCCATGCCACCGGCCCCGCCCATGCCACCGGCGCCGCCCATCCCGCCGGCGCCGCCCACGCCACCAGCGCCGCCAGCGCCACCGGCCCCGCCCGTTCCACCAGCGCCGCCAGCGCCGCCAGCGCCGCCTGCTCCGCCGTCTGTCCCCCCGCGCCCGCCACCGTCGGCGCCGCCGTCGGAGCCGCCGTCATCACAGCCGGCCAGCGCCAGCAGACCCACCAGCACCCAAAGCGTCGATCGCGCCATCGCGTCCTCCTCCGGCCGTCCACAAGGCCACGCGCCCGCCCAGCGCAAGCCCCGTTCCAGGCGGGCATCGGGCGCAAACTGCCCATGAACACTGGCGTTTTCGCGGTCGCCGCGTGCGGGCGCCCGGCCCCGCGGGCGTGGGCGCCCAGGGCAGTGGCGGGCGAAGGGGCCGGGTCAGAGGTCGAGCCGCAGGAACCCCAGGGCCGCCTGGCGCACGGCGACGGTGCCGAAGGTCAGGTCCAGATCCCCCGCCGCGGCCGGGTTCTCCGCCTGGACGGCCGCCCGCAGACCCGCCGGCAGGCCCACCGGATCGGCGAAGAGCACCCCGAGCTCGCCGCGCAGGCCCAGCGCCACCGCGGGCGAGAGGCGCACCTGGTAGCCGAGCCGCGCGCTGAGCTGCCCACCGTCCAGCTCGCCGCCGTCGAGCGGGAGCCCGGCGTGGGCGCTGCGCAGCGCATACGACCCGAAGCCGACGGCCGCCTCGCCGCCCACCAGCCAGCCGGAGTCCGCCGGCCGACCCGGATCGATGGCGACGCCGACCAGCCAGAGCCCGTGGCGGGTCGTGATGAGGCGATCGGAGACCTGGTGGAGCGTGGAGCCCCCCTCCCCGGCCTCGACCAGGTAGACGTTGCGGGGCAGCGTCCAGCCGAGGCGGCGGCCGAAGATCACGACGGGCGGGAGCAGGCGAAAGCCCACCTCGTAGCGCTCGAGGGCCACGCCGAACGCCATGCGCTGGAGGACCTCGCCGTCGCCGCGGCCCACCAGATCCACGGTGCCGTGATCGAAGTCGAGGCGCTCGTAGCCCAGGGACAGGCGCTCCAGCACCGGCACCCCGGCGAAGGTGACGAGCAGATCGAGGAGCATCGAGGGCGACAGCCCCAGATCGAGGCCGGCGTTGCTCTCGTACCCGAGCGCCCGCGTGGCGTGGGGCGTCTCGACGGCGGCGGCTGCACGCCACGTGAGGATGGGATCGATGGCGTAGCGCTCGCGGGTGGCGAGGGTGTGCCGGTCGGCCCTCGCCGGCAGGCGCTCGGCCACGGTCCAGCCATGCCACGCGAGGGAGCCGTCGGCGGCCAGACGGACGGTCGGGGCCGGGGCAGGCTCGGCGACCTGGAGGGCGTGCGGGGTCAGCGGCGTCGGCTGCATCCCGGCGGGCGCGAAGCCGGGCAGGCCCGGACCAGGCCCTCGGGGTGGCGCCTCGGTCGCCCGCGACCGCAGCGCCCACGTCGAGGGCGCGGCACCTCGCGACGCCGGCGTCCGCGCCTCCCCTGCGGGGTGGGCCTCGGCGACGGCGGCCACCCGGGCGCGCGTCGCCTGCCAGCCCTCGACGTCCGCGTCCGGGCGAGGTGCCACGGCCGCCGGCCGGCGCTGTACCCGCTTCTTCACGGTTTTCTTCTTCTTTTTCGGGACCTTGTGCGCCGTCTCCGTCGACCGGACGGCCACGGTCGGGGCGGCCAGCGCGGCGCTCGCCACCGACAGACCCAGGCCCAGGAGCAGCGCTCGCACGACCCGACGATACCGGATCGTCAACGCCGGCGCTGCTCGACCCACTGCGCCGAGAAGCGTGCCGCCTTCTCGTAGCTCTCGCGCAGCGTGCCTTCGACGAACTTCTCGACCATGCCGCCGAGCCCGAACAGCCGGACGTCCACCTCGAAGTCGGCCACGCGATCACAGGCGGCGCCGTCGATGGCCACCGTGGACATGGTGGTGCGGATGGTGATCTTGTCGGCCAGGCGGGGGCTGATCGTGGTGACCCACCGACCCTGGCCGTCGCGCTCGCCCGCTCCTCGTAGGTCCAGGGCGTCGCCCAGCAGCTTCGCCACCGGCGCCGGGGCCCGCAGCGTCGGGCGGACCTGCGCGACGCGGCGGATGACCTGCCCCGTGGCGTCCTGCTCCTGGCGGGTGACGGTGAAGCTGCCGAAGCCCAGGCCCTCCGGTGTAGAGGCCCCTGGTTGTCGACGTCGTCGAAGAACATCTCGGCCAGAAGGCCTCGGCCGAGGAAGCGGGTAGCGGTGGCGGACGGTGAACTACGCTGGGCGAAGCCTCGCATGTTCCGCCAGAGCCGCCAAGCCGCCTACGCGGCGGCGCGCGGCTCGCTGCGCACCATAAACCCGGGTGACACCGCCGCTTCCGCACCCTGCGGCGGTTTTACGCCTTGCGCGGCGTGGATTTCAGAAGTATGCCTTTCCCGCTGCTTTGCGCAGAGTCACCGATGAAGCCGCCGCCTTCTACGATGTGGACGGCACGCTGATGCTTCCAACGTGGTGCACATCTGCAGGTGGTACGCGCTCAACGTGCCCACCCTGACGGGCCGCCTGCAGCGTGGGGCGCGGCTCGCGGCCGCGCGTACCGTTCTACGCGGTGGCCGATCGCGTGGGTCGCAAGTTCTTCAACGACATCTTCTACCGCAACTACCGCGGCATCGGCGAAGACCGCCTCTACGTCCTCGGCGAAGAGCTCTTCGACAAGGTCATCAGGGCAAGGTCTTCCAGGACATGCTGGAGCTCATGAAGCGCTCCCGCGCCGAGGGCTACGCCCAGGTCCTGGTGACGGGCGCGCTGGACACCATCGTCGCGCCGCTGGCCCGCTACCTCGAGGTGGACCACTGGTTCGCCAACAAGCTGGAGATCATCGACGGCGAGGTACCGGCGAGCTGGTGCCCCCGGTCCTGGCGGGTCCCAGAAGGCCGAGACGCTCCGCCGCTTCGCGCTGGAACAACGATCTCAACGCCTGCCGCGCCTACGCCGACTCCGCCTCGGACATCCCGATGCTGAGCGCCGTCAGTCGCCCGGTGGCGGTCAACCCGATACCACGCTCAAGGCTACGACACGACCACGACTGGCCGATCATGTGGGCGAAGTAGCGAGAACCCTTCAGGAAGGTCGCGAGGACAACCATGGCCCGCCCCCGCCCGCGCATCACGCGTGACCCGAACATCGAGTTCGTCGATGACAAGACCGGCCCCCTCGTGGCCTTTCACGGCGCCCGCTTCAAGGAGATCTCCTCCCCGCGGCGGCCGGGTCATCTACCCAACCCGCCCATGGAGCCCGTCGGGAACTGAAGGCGGCCATCCGCTACGCCTCAACCACCCGAGGACAGCGAGCCCCTGTACGCCGGCTGGCCAGACGTGAAGCCAGCCATCGCGGTGGACGCTCTCGCTGCCCCTGCCGCCCAGCCTGGCGGCCGGACGTCGCTGCGACTGTTCGCGCTGTTCCAGGTCCTCAAGCTCTGCGCGAAACTACGGGGTCGATGACATCCACATCATCGTGGCCATCTGCCTGCACCGGCGCATGACGGGCCCCGAGATCAAGCGGATGGTGGGCGACAAGATCTTCGACGCCTACTGGCCCGATCGCCTCTACAACCACGACGCCGGATCGACAACATCGTCGGGGTGGGCATCACCCCGAGGGTGATCACGTCCGGCCTGAACCGGCGCGCGGTGGAGAGCGACCTGCTCGTCTACGTGAACCTCAACCTGGTCCCCATGAACCTTGGCGGCCACCGAGGCGTCACCGTGGGGCTGTGCGACTACCTGTCGGTGTCGGCGCACCACAACACCCACACCCTGCACCAGTGCAAGAGCTACTTCGATCCGCGGCCCCAGTCGTCCCAGCTCCAGAAGATCATGGATCGCATGGGCCGCCTGGTGGATGAGAAGCTCGATGTCTTCCACATCGAGACCACCATCAACAACCGCATGTTCGGTGGGCTGATCGGGCACCTCAACCGGCCCGAGCGCACCTGGAGCGACTTCGACCGCGCCAGGTTCCACGCCTCCAACGCCGCGCTGGATCGCATGCCCGAGGCGGCGCGGCGCAAGATCTTCGACCAGATCGCCGCGCCCTACGGTGTCATCGCGGTGCATGCCGGCAAGACCGAGCCGACCCACCAGAAGATCCTGCAGAAGTCCTTCGAGCAGTACGCCGTGCCCGTGAAGGGCCAGGCCGACGTGGTGGTGATGGGCGTCGCGCCCATCACGCCCTACAGCGTCTACAGCATCATGAACCCCATCCTCGTGCAGGTCATGGTGCTCGGCTATCTGTTCAACATGTATCGCGGGGTGCCGCTGGTGAAGGAGGGCGGCGTCATCATCGCCTTCCACCCGTGCCGCGAGGAGTTCCACCGCGAGCACCACCCGTCCTATGTGGAGTTCTACCACCGGATGCTGGCCATCAGCACCAACAGCTACGACATCCACAAGTTCGAGAAGGAGTTCGTCGAGAACCCCGACTACATCCACATGTACCGCAAGGGCCACGCCTACCACCCGGTGCACCCCTTCTACATGTGGTACTGGGGCGACGCGGGCCGCAAGTGGGTCAAGAACCAGGTGATCATCGTCGACGCCGACCACCCGCGGGTGCCCACGCACCTGGGCTGGCACAACGCCCGCACCCTGGATGAGGCCCTGGAGATGGCCCAGACCATGACCGGCAAGAGCGCGCCGGAGGTCACCATGTTCCACTGCCCGCCCATCATGATCTGCGACGTGGAGGCCTGATCCCGATGCTGACCCCGCCCGACGCGGTCATCGAGCCCGGCGCCCTGTTCAGCGTCCGGGAGACCTTCACCGGCAAGCACCTCTTCGTGACCGGCACCACCGGGTTCGTGGGCAAGGTCCTGCTGGCGATGATCGCCGCCGAGCTGCCCGGCGTCCGGCGGGTCAGCGTCCTCGTGCGCACCAACAAGGAGTACGCCGACGCCCGCGAGCGCTTCGACGCCGTGGTCGCGCTCTCGGAGCCCTTCCAGGCGGTCGCCGAGCGGATGGGCAACGAGGCCCTCCAGGACTGGTGCGACGACGTCGTCCATGTCGTGGCGGGGGACGTCTCGATGGATCGGCTGGGCCTCTCCGACGCCGACTACACCGAGCTGACCGAGACGGATCCCGTTGATCTCATTCTGCATTGTGCCGGGAACGTGGCCTTCGATCCGCCGCTGGATCAGGCCCTGAGCGTCAACTCGCTCGGCGTGACCCACAAGCTGGAGTTCGCCCAGGCCGCCGGCTGCGGGCTGGTACACATGAGCACCTGCTTCGTGGTGGGCCAGCGCTCGGGGCCCATCCCCGAGGACCCGGATCTGGTGGGGTACTCGCCCAACGGCATGCCCTTCGATCCCGAGCGCGAGCTGCAGGACGCCGTCGCCCTGGCCGCCGAGGTGCGCCGGCGCGCCGACGCCCAGGTGCTCGAGGCGAAGTTCTACGACCAGGCCCGCGAGGCCCTCACCCGCGAGGGCCTGGACTACGAGAACCCGCTGCGCCTGGAGGACGGCTTCAAGACGTTCAAGCGCAAGTGGATCAACGAGGAGCTGCGCACCGAGGGCATGGCGCGCGCCCAGCAGTGGGGCTGGACGAACACCTACACCTACACCAAGTCCATCGGCGAGCAGTGCACCATCAAGCGCGGCCGCGAGATGGGGGTGCCCGTCACCATCGTCCGCCCCGCCATCGTTGAGAGCAGCCGCTCGTTCCCGTTCGAGGGCTGGAACGAGGGGGTCAACACCTGCGCCCCCATCGTCTACATCTTCTGGAAGGGCGTGCGCTTCGCCCCCAGCAACCCGGACAACGTCCTGGATCTGGTGCCGGTGGATGACGTCTGCCGCGGCACCCTGTCGGCGGGCGCGGCGCTGCTGCATGGCCGCCACGAGACGGTCTACCAGTTCTGCTCCGGGGACGTGAACCCGCTGCACATGCGGCGCGCGCTCGAGCTGACGAACCTGGCGTGGCGTCGGCGCTACGACGGCGACGTCAAGAGCCCGGTCAAGCGCCACACGCTGCGCAACATGGACACCATCTCGGTCACCCCCGAGACCTACGGCCGCATGGGCGCCCCCGCCATCCGCAGCTTCGCGAAGTCAGCCCGCAAGGCCATCGGCGGGCTGCGGTCGAGCCCCCTGGCCCCCGTGGTCAAGCAGGCCGACAAGGCCCTGAAGGGGCTGGAGAAGGCCAGCGAGGTCTCCGACACCATCCTGAGCCTGTTCGCGCCCTTCATCCTCGACAACAATCCGGTGTTCTCGTCGAAGAACTCACGCGCCCTCGCCGGCATGATGATCCCCGAGGAGCGGGCGACGTTCGGGTTCGATCTCAGCGACCTGGACTGGCGCCACTACTGGATGGACGTCCACATGGAGGGCCTGCAGAAGTGGGTCTTCGGCGAGCTGGACTCCAAGATGAAGCGGGTCAAGAAGGTGGCCCGCGCCCAGGACCTGATCGAGGTGTTCAACTCGGCCTGCCGCGCCCACTCGGAGCGCCGCGCCCTGTCGTTCTACACCGCCGACGGGGGCCTGGAGACCACCTATACCTATGGCGAGCTCTGGGAGAGCGCTCGGCGGGTGGCGTCCTGGCTGAAGGCACACGGGGTCCAGAAGGGCGACGCGATCCTGCTGCTGTCGCCCAACGAGCCGGCCTGGCCCATGATCTACGTGGGCATCCTGCTGGCCGACGCCGCCGCGGTGCCCATCGACCCCGAGATGCCCGTGGCCAGCGTGCAGCGCATCGCGGCCAAGTCCCACGCGCGCCTGGCCATCCTGCACGAAGACCACCCCATGGACCTCGGCATCGAGACCGCCTGGGTCGGGGACGTCTTCGAGGCCGAGCCCCTCGAGCACATCGAGCAGCGCAACCGCTCCGAGGAGGTGGCCAGCCTGCTCTTCACCAGCGGGACCACCGGGGACCCCAAGGGCGTGATGTTGACGCACGGCAACTTCACGGCCCTGCTGGCGTCGCTCCATGGCACCTTCGACGTGCGTACACGGGACCGTTTCCTGAGTGTTCTCCCGCTGTTCCACACGTTTGAGTTCTCGTGCGGCTTCCTGATGCCGGCCAGCGTCGGGGCCCACATCACGTACCTGGAGACGCTGGAGGGTCCCCTCCTCCGGTCGGCCCTCAAGGACGTGCGGCCCAACGGCATCATCGGCATCCCCGCCCTCTGGGACGTGCTGCACCGCCGCATCGAGGGCCAGGTGAAGGACAAGGGCGAGGCCGCCCGGCTGACCTTCACCGCCACGCTGCGCCTGTCGCGCTGGCTGCGCCGCACCTACGGCATCAACGTGGGGCGCTTCATCTTCCGCGAGGTGCACGACACCCTCGGCGGGCGCATCCGCCACCTGATCAGCGGCGGAGCCTCCCTGAGCGAGCCGGTCCTCAACGCCTTCGAGGGCCTCGGCTTCGAGCTCCTCGAGGGCTCCGGCCTCACCGAGGCCGCGCCCGTGCTCACCGTGCGGCGCCCGGGCGATCGGCGCGGCGGCGGCAGCGTGGGCAAGGTGATCCCGGACGTCGAGGTCCAGATCATCAACCCCGACAAGGACGGCGTCGGCGAGGTGGTGGCTCGCGGCGGCAACGTCATGGCCGGGTACCTGGATGATCCAGGCGCCACCGAGCGCACCATCCGCAAGGGCTGGCTGCACACCGGCGACCTGGGCAAGCTGGACAAGGACGGGCGCCTGACCCTGGTGGGCCGCCGCAAGGAGCTGATCGTCACCTCCAGCGGCAAGAACGTCTACCCGGACGAGCTCGAGCCCGTCTACGCCGACCACGGCCTCATCGAAGAGATGACCATCGTCGGCATCCCCGATCCCCAGGGGGACGAGCGCGTCGCCGCGCTGGTGGTGCTGGTGAAGGACGCCCCCGACGACGCCCAGGCGGAGGTGAAGTCGCACTTCCAGAAGGTCGGCGCGGGCCTGCCGGATCACCAGCGCATCCGCACCCTGCGGTTCTGGCACGGGGAGCTGCCCCGCACCGCCACCCGCAAGGTGAAGCGCAAGGAGGTCCGCGAAGAGCTGATGCGCCTGCTCGAGCTGAGCAAGGCCAGCCGGCGCGAGGCGGGCAGCGTGCCGGAGGGCCGCGAGCCGGCCTGGCTGTATGCCGCCGTCGCGGGGCTGACGGGGATGGAGGCGGTGGACATCGAGCCGTCCACCCACCTCGTCACCGAGCTCGGGCTCGGGTCCCTCCAAATCGTCGAGCTGCGGCTGCTGCTGGAGGAGCGCGGGGGCCACAAGCTCGACGGCGAGGCGGTGGCCAACGCCCAGACCGTGCAGGATCTGGTACGCATCGTCGAGCGCAGCGACAACCCCAGCATCATCAGCACCCGGGCCGGCCAGGAGGCGCGCAAGAAGGCCACCGCGGACGACGAGGAGGGGCGCAACATCCCCGAGCCCGTCAGCCAGGTGGGTCGCCGCCTGCTGCGCGGCCTGCACCAGCTCGCCTACGACCGGCTGCTGAACGTGCGGGTCACCGGCCAGCCCAACATCCCGTACAACGAGCAGGTCATCGTCATCGCGAACCACTGCTCCCACCTGGATCTGGGCCTGATCAAGTACGCCCTCGCCGACTACGCCCCCAACCTCGCGGCCCTGGCGGCGAGCGACTACTTCTTCGACACCCAGTACAAGCGCGACTTCTTCGAGCCGTTCACCAACCTCATCCCGGTGGACCGCTCGGCGGCCTTCGAGGCGAGCCTGCGCCACGCTGAGCAGGCCATGCGCGAGGGCAAGATCGTGCTGGTCTTCCCCGAGGGCACGCGGTCGCCCGACGGCCAGCTCCGCGAGTTCAAGCACGGCATCGGCTACCTGCAGATCAAGAGCGGCCTGTCGGTGCTGCCCCTGTACCTGCGCGGCACCCACAAGGCGCTGCCCAAGGGCCAGGCCCTCCCGACGGCGCGCCGCCTGCGGGCTCACGTCGGCCCGATGATCTCGGCCGACTTCCTGGCCCGGCAGGTCGAGGGGAAGAACCGCATCGAGAGCTACGCCACGGTGGCGAGCCTGCTGCAGCAGGCCATCGAGGCCCTGCGCGACGGCACCGACTACCCGTGGATGGAGCGCGCCCGCAAGGTGGTGCAGAACCCGCTGGTGGCCCTCTTCGAGGAGCTGCCGGGCAAGCTGCTCACCGACCGCCTCAAGAAGCCGCTGACGTGGTACTTCAGCATCGGCGACGGCCCCGACGGGAAGTGGACGCTGGTGGCGGAGGAGACGGGCGCCCACGCCTACGCCGGCCGACCGCCGGGGGGCAAGGCCGACTGCGTCCTCAAGACCGACGAGCGCACCTTCCTGCGCATCTGCACCGAGAGCTACATCCCGGCGCCGGCGGAGTTCATGAACGGGACCGTGAAGACGAACGACATCAACCTGCTGCGGCAGTTCGTGACCGTCTTCGGGCTGTGATGCCGGCAAGGGCTTGAAAATGAACGAGAAGATCCTCATCACCGGCGCCAGCGGCTCTTCCTCGGTCTGCACCTCACCCGGCACCTGCGGGCGACGTCGAGCGCGGAGCTGCACAGCCTGGGGCGCAGCCACTCGGCCCACCTGGAGGGCCTGGAGGTCACCCAGCACCGCGGCTCGGTCACCGACGCCGAGACCGTCCGGGCCGCCCTGGACGGGGTGGACACCCTGTACCACCTGGCCGGCACCGTCACCCGGGAAAAGGACGCGGGCCCCAGCGTCTACCGCGTCCACATCGACGGCACCCGCAACGTGCTGCGCGCGGCGATGGACGCCGGCATCCAGCGGGTGGTCGTCCTCAGCACCAGCGGCGTGAACGGCGTCAGCGACGACGACGACTTCCTGGCCACCGAGAGCTCCCCCATCGCCTGGGACCTCATCCAGCGCTGGCCGTACTACGAGTCGAAGGCCTTCGCCGAGAAAGAGATCGCCAAGTTCGTTGCCGCCGGGTTGCCGGTGAAGATCGCGCGCCCGACGCTGCTGCTCGGCCCCGGCGACTACCAGCAGTCCAGCACCGGCGACGTGGTGAAGTTCCTCTGCGGCGACGTGAAGGCGGCGCTCCCGGGGGGCCTGTCCTTCGTCGACGCCCGGGACGTGGCGGCGGCCCTGCCCGCCCTGCTGGAGCACGGCGAGGCCGGCGTCGGCTACCTGTTCAGCGCCCTCAACTGCACCATCCGCGAGTTCCTGGTGCTGCTGGAGCAGGCCTCGGGGGTCAAGGCCCCGGGCTTCGTCCTGCCCCGCAAGGTCATCGACCGGGCCGAGGGCGTCATGAAGTGGGCGTCGGGCCTCAAGCTCTTCGGCGGCCTGGACGCGCAGACGTTCGAGATGGGGTGCCACTACTGGTACCTCGACGCCAGCCGCGCCCAGCGCGACCTGGGCTTCGCGCCCCGCCCGGTCGGCGAAACTCTCAAGGATACCGTGGAGTTCCTGCGCGGGCGCTGATCGCGCCGGCCCCCGGACTCGCTCAGGAGAGCCCCGATGCGCGCACTGCTCGCCCTCGCCCTCGCCCTGACGGCCTGCCAGGACGCCCCGCCCGACCCGGGCTCAGCGGCGCCCGGCTCGCTCGCGCCGGCCACCGCCGCGCCGGCCACCGCCGCGCCGGCCACCGCCGCGCCGGCCACCACCCCCCCGGCGCTGCTGCTCTTCGATGACGCCCGGATGGACGGGGATCGGGTGTTGGCGCAGGTCCCGCGGGGCTGGGTCGTCGATCCGAACCCGGTGATGAAGGGCCGCATGCGGCCGCCGGGCATCGGCGAGGAGGATCCCACCGCCTTCACGCTCTTCGCCGGCACGGTGGAGAACCAGAGCCTCGACTTCTGGCGCAACGGGGATCGCTACCGCGTCCTGCAGGACGAGACCCTGCCGGACGGCGAGCTGCTCATCGTGCGGTCGAAGGACGGGCCGCGCACAATCCTGCAGATGGTGCGGCGGCCGGCCGGCGCGGCCCGCTTCCTCCGCTGCTCCGTCACCCTCGCCGGCCGGTTTGCGGCCGACCTGCCGGGCTTTCGCAAGGCCTGCCTCGACGCGAAGCTCGCCACGCCCTGAGCCCCGGAAACCCTGACAGGCAGCTGTCGGGGTTGAGCGCCCCACGACGCAAAGGGGTTGCAACCCGTCGCTCGCCCCAGGCATCTTTCCCGCCCCGGAGGCTGAACAGATGTCCAGAAGCACCCTGACCGATCGCGAACTCGAGCCTGCTGTCGAGCTGGACCACCTGGTGGTCCGCGGGGCGCGGGAGCACAACCTCAAGAACGTCGATCTGGCGATCCCGAAGAAGAAGCTGGTGGTCTTCACCGGGGTCTCGGGGAGCGGCAAGTCTTCCATGGCGTTCGACACCATCTTCGCGGAGGGCCAGCGGCGCTACGTTGAGAGCCTCTCGGCCTACGCGCGGCAGTTCCTCGGCCAGATGGAGAAGCCGCGGTACGACTCCATCCGCGGGCTGTCGCCCACGATCAGCATCGAGCAGAAGACCACCAGCAAGAATCCCCGCTCCACGGTGGGGACGATCACGGAGATCCACGACTACCTGCGTGTGCTCTACGCCCGGGCGGGCACCCAGCACTGCCACGTCTGCGGGCGGACGGTCTCGCCGCAGTCCTCGCAGGAGATCGTCGATCGCCTCGTGGCCCTGCCCGACGGCACGAAGTACCTGCTCATGGCGCCCATCGTGACGAACCGAAAGGGCGAACACCGCGATCTGATTGCAGAAATCCGCGGGCAGGGCTTCACCCGGCTGCGCCTGAACGGCGAGGTGGTAGGCCTGGACGAGGCCACCATCGACCCCAAGAAGCGCAACTCCGTCGAGGTCGTGGTGGACCGCCTCGTCGCGCGGCCCGACCAGCGGGCGCGGGTGTCGGACTCGGTCGAGACCGCCCTCTCCCGCGGCGAGGGGCGCCTGGTGGTGCAGGTGCTGGCCGACGGCGGGGCCGAGGCCGACCAGCTCTTCTCGGAGCACCTCTACTGCCACCACTGCGAGGTCAGCTTCCCGGAGCTCTCGCCCACCAGCTTCTCGTTCAACAGCCCGCTGGGCATGTGCCGCACCTGCAACGGCCTCGGCAACGCCCACGAGGTGGACCCCGAGCGCGTCGTGCCCGACGACGCCCTCTCCATCCAGGACGGCGCCATCTCCATCTGGTCGAAGTCGGTCATGAGCCCGACCGCCCGCTGGGTGGGCCGCATCCTGGAGGCCGTGGCCGATGAGTTCGGCTTCAGCCTCAAGACGCCCTGGAAGCAGCTCACCGCGGCCCAGCAGGCGGTCATCCTCGACGGCCTCGGCGAGCGCGAGATCGCGGTCAAGTTCACCCGCAGCGGCAAGGCCCACAGCTACCCCGCGAAGTGGGAGGGCGTCGTGCCCATGGTGGCGCGGCTGTGGAAGGAGACCGAGAGCGACGACCAGCGCCTGCGCTACGCCGGCTTCATGCGCGACGCCCCCTGCCCCGACTGCGATGGCTCCCGCCTGCGGCCGGAGTCGCGGGCCGTGTTGCTGGCGGGACGCTCCATCGTCGACCTCAACGCATCGACCATCGGCGACGCCTTCGCCTGGCTGGCCGCGCTGCCGCTGGAGGGGGCCCGGGCGCAGATCGCCGAGGAGCTGCTCAAGGAGATCGTGGGCCGGCTGCGCTTCCTCAAGGACGTGGGCCTCGACTACCTGACGCTGAACCGTGCGGGGCCCACCCTCAGCGGTGGGGAGAACCAGCGCATCCGCCTGGCCAGCCAGATGGGCAGCGAGCTGACCGGGGTGCTCTACATCCTCGACGAGCCCTCGATCGGCCTGCATCCCCGCGACAACCGGCGGCTCATCCGCACGCTCGAGCGCCTGCGCGACATCGGCAACACCGTCGTGGTGGTCGAGCATGACGCCGAGATGATGGAGACGGCCGACTGGATCGTGGACTTCGGCCCCGGCGCCGGCATCCATGGGGGCGAGGTGGTGGTCTCGGGGACGCCCGCGGAGGTCCGCGACCACCCCACCAGCCTCACGGGGGGCCACCTCTCGGGTCGCCTGACCATCGAGATCCCCGCCGCCCGGCGGATCCCGGACGCGCAGCGCCAGCTTCGCGTGCGCGACGCCCGCGCCAACAACCTGCAGGGCGTCGAGGTCGCCATCCCGGTGGGGCTCTTCACCTGCGTGACGGGCGTGAGCGGCGCCGGAAAGAGCAGCCTGATCAACGGCATCCTCTATCCAGCCGCTGCCCGGGCCCTGAACGGCGCCCGCATGACCGCGGCGCCGCATGGCGCCATCGACGGCCTCGAGCACTTCGACAAGGTCATCAACATCGACCAGAGCCCCATCGGGCGCACCCCCCGCAGCAACCCGGCGACGTACACCAAGGTCTGGGATGACATCCGCAAGGTCTTCGCCGAGACGCGCGAGGCGCGCACCTACGGGTTTGACCCGGGCCGGTTCAGCTTCAACGTGAAGGGCGGCCGCTGCGAGGCCTGCGAGGGCGCCGGCGTGGTCAAGGTCGAGATGCACTTCCTCGCGGACGTCTACGTGCAGTGCGAGGTCTGCGCCGGAAAGCGTTTCAATGACGCCACGTTGCGCGTTCGCTACCGCGACCGCACCATCGCCGACCTGCTCGAGACGACCATCGACGAGGCGGCCGAGGTCTTCGCCAACCACCGCCGCATCAAGGGCATCCTGCAGACGCTCCAGGACGTGGGGCTGGGCTACCTGCACCTGGGCCAGGCATCCACGACCCTCTCGGGCGGCGAGGCGCAGCGCATCAAGCTCTCTCGGGAGCTGGCGCGCCGAGCGACGGGGCGGACGCTCTACATCCTCGACGAGCCCTCGACGGGGCTGCACTTCGAGGATGTGCGCAAGCTGCTGGGGGTGACCCAGCAGCTCGCCGATGGGGGCAACACCATCGTGATGATCGAGCACAACCTCGACATCATCAAGACGGCGGACTGGATCATCGATATGGGCCCTGAAGGCGGTTCCGGCGGCGGCCAGGTGGTCGCCGAAGAGCTACCTGAAGCCGTGGCCGCGGTCGAGGCGAGCTACACCGGGCACTTCCTGAAGGATCTGCTCGCTCGATCCACGGTGGCGGCGCCCGCGGCTCGAAGCAGGGCCGGCGCAAGGCCGCCCAGGAGGCCTGATCGGCCGGTCCACCGAGGCGTGGGAGCCTGCGGCGCCGACTTTTTCGAAATCTGCACGGATCCCTGCGACAACCGCCCGAGCTGACCGATGTGAAGAGGACCCGTCGCTTCGGAGGATCCTCATGCCGGTCGCGCTACGAACAAAGCTCCCCCACTACTGGGCCCTCAGCCCCCGCCAGGGCATCGCCGTCGTCATCTTCGCCATCACCCGAGGACCGTCGACGACCTCTTCCTCCTCGTGCCCGACGAGGAGGCCGTCGAGCCTGCTCAACGGCATCCTGGCGCGCGCGCAGCGAAGTTCCCGCAGCTCGACCTGTACAACTACTTCTTCCTGTCCAACCGCTTCCAGGTCCTGCTGGGCGTGCCGGGCCTGCGATACAAGAGCATGGTGCTGGCCTGGGTCAACCGAGAAATCTCGAAGCGAATCAACAAGTTAAGGGGCAGGGTGGCCCGCTGCTCACACGAAACCGCGCCATCCAGGTGACCACGATCAGTACGCGGTGGCCCGGATGCGGTCCATGATGGGACAGGGCACCGCCCGGTTGCTGTCGCGACACCCCGCCGACGACGTCTTCGCCTGCGCCAACCCCGCGCTGCTCAAGGGGCTGCCCATCGAGGGCACCTTCGTCCACGCCACCGGGCGGCCGGAGCGCCTGCGTGTGCGGCTCGACCGTCTGCTGGCTTCGGCGATCTGAGCCCCCAGGCCTACCGCTCCTTCCTCGTGGGCCTGGCCGACGGCGTGGCCGCCGAGCACCGCCCGCGGCGGAAGAAGGCCGGCCTCCCGGTGCCCGATCCCCAGGCGGTGCGCCGGGTCGACCCCTTCACACGCCCGAAGGAGCGCACCCGCAGCATCGCGCCGGTCGTCTACGGCCCGCCCGAGCACGTCGAAGAGTGGCGGGCCCACCACGCCGAGCTCCGCGCGGCCTACTCGGCCTCGTCGCTCACGGACGTTCCAGGCCTGGCAGGCCGACCCCAGGGTGCCGATGGTGCCCTGGCCGCCCAACACGCTGCCGCCGGCCGCCGCGCAGAGGCGCTGCGAGAACGAGCGGACTCGAGCTGACCGACGGTCCCCTCCGAGCTCAGCGAGCTGAAGCGTCGACGGCGCCACGGGAGACGTGCGCCCGCGACGCACGGTGCGACCCGGTGGCCAGCCGCCACGAGAAGCATTGCGGCCAGGGCACGGGCTGGATGGGCGCCGCCAGCCCCCGTCGCCCCCTCGCGCACCCCACACCGCGCCCGCGATTCCGCCCACCATGCAGCCCTGCACCCCACCGAAGGGATACCCGGTACACCAGGGAGCACCGGCGAGGCGGCCGGTTTCCAGCCAGGCTGGAGCGCTGCACCTTGGCGGAGGCGTACCCGGTAGCGCCGGGGCGGCGGTGGGGCGGGCTAGCGGAGGTAGATGGGGTTGCTGTAAATCCAGGTCACTTCGCGTAGGAAGCGGTCGGCCCAGGGGCCGAGGGCGTCGCGCAGGTGGCCGGGGACGATGCGGACCTCGACGCGGTAGACGCCGGGGGCGGCGGCTTCGAAGCTGATGGGGCCGCTGCTCTGCTCCACGGTGAAGGCGCCCTCGGCGGTCACGCGGCGGAGGAGGACCTCGATGGTCGCGCCCGGGGGGACGACCGGGGGCCGGACCTCGAGCTGGATGCCCCGCACGAAGGGCTCTTCGCTGCCGAGCTCCAGGATGCGGCCGTCCGGGTGGGTGGCGTGGAAGTCGAAGCCGTTGGGGGGCCCCACAGGTCGAAGACGACCAGGGCCCGGCCAGCGCTCAGCGCGGCCCGCACGGCGCCGGGCTCGAGGGGGTCGGCGTCCTCGACCAGCAGGTAGTTGGAGAACCACGAGCCGAGCCGGCGGTAGCTGTCGATGCGGTCGCCATCGGAGGGGCGCACGAGCGGCGGCAGGTTCTCGTGGATGTCGCTGCCGGCGAAGCCAGCATGCAGCCCCGCTGGAGTCAGGCCGTCCCAGGCCGCGAGGGCGCAGGGGTTCTCGCGGAGGTCGCGAGCAGGGAGTAGTCGGGGTGGGGGCCGCCTGGCTGCTGGCCCGCGGTGATCCAGGCGATGAGATCCGGCAGGATCTCGGGGAGTTGCTGCAGCTCGCCGCGGGGGTCGAGGTTGGCGTGCAGGTTGTAGATCTCGATGCCATCGAGGCCGAGGGGCGCGAGGTCGTCGGCCGTGAAGCGCTCGGTGTGGGCCTGGAAGACCAGGGCGCCGGCCTCCCGCAGGCGCGCGACGCCTTCGGGGGAGGCGTCGCGCAGGCTGCCGGGCGGGGGCTTGCGCTCGAAGAGGACCGGCATGAGGTCGCCCTCGGATCCAGCCGCGAGGAGGACGTCATGGCCGTCCGGGCAGGCGATGCGGTTGGCGACGGGGCCCTCGGCGCCCTGGACCCAGGTGTCGCCGTCCTGGTGCAGCAGGGCCTCCTCCAGCGTGACGTCCTCGAACGTCCCAGGGTGGTCGGTCAGCAGCAGAAAGTCGAAGCGATCCCAGCAGATGGCGGCACGAAACCGCGCGAGGCAGGGCAGGTTGGGCTGGCCGCCGGGCTTGGGGTCGCCGTCGCAGGCGTCGTGGCTGTGCACTGAGTGCATGTGGATGAGGCCCCGGGCGAACCGCCAGGCGCGGGGGGCCCGCTGGTCGCCGGCCTCGGCCGGCCGTGGGAGCGGTGGCGACGCGTCGAGCAGGGGGGGCCGGCTTGCGTCGAGCGCCTCGCTGGCGTCCAGGCCCGCGGCGTCGCCGGGGCGGCCCGCGTCGGCCGCCCGCCCGGCGTCGATCGCGGCGTCACCGGGGGTGGCCGCGTCGAGGCCGGTCTGCGCGTCGATGACGGGCTCGTCCCCCGCCCCGCCCTCGCCACACCCGACCAGGCTGGCGACCATGAGCAGCATCCACAGGCGCCGCATCAGAAGCTCCCTCCCCACTGCACCACCGGGCTGCCGTCCGCCGAGCGGCCGAGGCCGACCGTGGGGGCCTCGGTCGCAAAGTGCCTGATTTTCAAGTCTTCTCCGTCGAGCGCGAACCACTTGTAGGCCCCCCAGACCAGGAGGCCCATGCCGCTGAGGGTGGCGACCGCGCCGCCCGCCAGGCCGGCGATGTAGACCCCCTCGCCGTCGCAGGTCGTCGTCGCTGAGTTGCAGTCCGCCCACTTGAACCCCGAGATGGCCATCACCGTGTAGCCACCGAGCATGGTGCCCAGGCCGGTCCACATCGCCCACCTGGGCACCGGCTCGATCTCGACGAGGGTCGCGCCGCCGGGGAGCGGGACGTTCTGGGCCAGGTCGGCGTCCCCGTCGACCAGCAGGCGGGCG
This sequence comes from bacterium, assembly GCA_041389985.1. GTDB lineage: Bacteria > Myxococcota_A > Bradymonadia > UBA7976 > UBA1532 > JACKDP01. Next base: position 128,054 of record JAWKQS010000017.1, on the reverse strand, counting down.
TTGCCGTCGACAGCGCGTGGCGAGTGCACGGCCGCTCGGCGGAGACCTCCTCCGCGCAGGTCCGCCGGGCCCCCGTCGACGCCGAGGGCGGTGACCTGGAAGCGGTCTTCCGTCGCGATCCATCGCGACCAGGCGCAGCGTCGCGGTGCCCGCGAGCGGAGCCGCGGCGGAGCCGGCGGGCCGCTGCCCGAGCCACCCAGCGCGTCGAGGTCGAGCCGCCTCGCGTCGGGCGCTCAGCACCATGCCCGGCCGCCCCCCTGCGAGCTGGGGCTGCTGCCGACGATCGGTGACGAGGCTGTCGAGCACCTGCCCGCGTGTAGCGCGCAGCTCGACCGCGAGTGACGCGGCAAAATCCGGCGTCCAGGTCAGCCCAGCAGCGCGCAGGCCCCCGAGGCCGTTACAGGCGGGCCGGGCCACGCCCGGCAGGGCCGGCGAACTGGTCGGCAGCGGCCGTGAGGCAAGACCGCCTGGGCCGGCAGCGCGGGGGGCGCCACCGGGACGAGGGGCTGCAGGCCCGGCACCAGGGCGCCGCCGGCAGCGTCGCGGCCGCTGAAGCAGGCGTCCAGCAGCACGACGGCCGTTGGCGCCGTGGCGACGGCCGCCAGCACGGCGCTCTGGGGCACGCTGCGCGCCTCGAGGCTGCGCGCCGTCTGCTGGGCGTCGACCCCGACGATGAGGCCGTCGCCGGCGCTTCCGGGGGCGCCGTGCCCCACGAAGATCACCCACAGTCTGCCGCCCTCCGCGACCCGCGCCGCGCCCTGGCGCAGGGCCTCGAGGATCTCCTCGCGGGTCGCCTGGGCGTCGCGCAGCAGGGTGATACGGTCGAGGGGGACGCCGCGGGCCCGCAGGTCGCGGTACCAGTCGGTCAGGTTCAGGGCCGCGCCGGGCACGTCGGGGATGAAGGCGTAGTCCTCGATGCCGATCAGCACGGCCGCGTCGCCCGCGGCGTCGGGGGGCGCATCCACCGGCGTCGCCAGGTCGGGCCACGGGGTGGCGCCCGCCCACAGGGGCAGGACGAGGCTGAAGAGCAGGGCCCGCATCGCGGCTTCCTCGGTGGTGGCGTGGGAGGACACTACCAGAAACCGGTGCGGTCTCGTCCAGCCAGGCCGGGCGGCCTCCGGGCTCGCAATCGGGTCCGGGCTGGCCCATGCTGCGGCGGAGCGAGCGGCCCCCGGCGACGGTGCGCCGGTCCGGACTGCGCCGACAGACAGGAGACGAGCCATGCGCGACGAGCTGAGCTGGACCCCCGTGGACGAGGATCCTCCGACGGACTACCGGGTGTTCACGGTGAAGCGCCGCCGGGCGAGCCACCCGCAGACCGGCCAGATCCGGACGTTCTCCATCATCGACGCCCCCGACTGGGTCAACGTGATCGCCCTCAGCCCCGCCGACGACGTGGTGCTGGTGCGGCAGTTCCGCCATGGCACGGCCGACCTGACGCTGGAGATCCCCGGGGGCATGGTGGATCCGGGTGAGTCACCCCTGGAGGCGGCGCAGCGGGAGCTGCTGGAGGAGACGGGCTGTCGGGCCGCGGCCTGGCTGCCGCTGGGGGTCGTGGAGCCGAACCCGGCCATCCAGTCCAACCGGTGCCACACCTACCTCGCCCTCGACGCCGTGGGCGCCGCGGCCCAGTCGCTGGATCCGGGCGAGATCATCCGCATCGAGGCGGCTCCCCTGGCCGACATCCCCAGCCTGGTGGCGACCGGCGAGATCCGCCACGCCCTGGTCGTGGCCGGCTTCTTCCACCTGCTGCGGATGGCCGGCGGGTGGCGACGGCCGACCCTGGGCTAGGGAAACCCTTTTGTTTTCAGCAGGTTGCCGTCAGGCGCGCTGGCGCCGCCAGGCGGCGTGCAGGGCGCCGGCGACGACCAGGACGGCCAGGCCCAGGAGCGGGTTGCCCCGCGTCTCGCCCGTGATCACCGACCAGAGCATGCCCAGCACCACCAGGGAGCTGGACAGCAGGTAGATGCCCGGCAGCCAGGGGTAGCCCGCGGCCCGGTAGGGGCTGCGGTCGCCGCCGCGGCGGCGGATGACGAAGAGCGCGACCACCGTCAGCGAGCCGGTCAGCACCATCGTCAGGCTGACGGCCTGGAGGAGATCCTCGAAGCGGTTGGTCAGGATGAGCACGATGCTGATGCCCGCCTGGAGCCAGAGGGCGAAGGCGGGGGCGTGGGACTGCTTGTCGAGGCGGGCGGCGCGCCGCCAGAAGGCGCCATCCCGAGCCATGGCGAAGGCCACGCGGCCGCCGCCGAGGATGCTGCCGTTGAGGGTGGCGACCAGGCACATCAGGACGAGGACGTTCATGACCCCCTGCGCCGTGGGGCCGCCGAGGGCCTGAGCCAGCGCCGAGCCCGCCTCACCGGCCACGGCGAGACCAGACATGCCGAGGCCGAGGATGAAGGCGACGCAGAGCAGCAGGTAGAGCGCCGTGATGGTGAGGCTGCCCCCCACGAGGGCGCGGGGGATGTTGACCTGGGGCTTCTCGACCTCGCCAGCCACGTAGATGACGGCGTTCCAGCCCGAGTACGCGAAGTAGGCGGCCAGGTAGGCGGCCACGAGGCCACCGCTGGTGAGGTCGGGGGCGTGGACCACCGCCGGCGTCGGCGGGGCGAGGCGTCCGAGGGCCCAGAAGCCAATGGAGAGGAGGGCGACGCCGAAGAGCACGACCACCGGCGTCAGGGTCGTCACCTGCTGGGCGAGGGCCGAGAGGCGCACGCCGCGGGCGTTCATGGCCGTGAGGGCGAGGACGATGCCGCTGCCCAGGAGCTGGGCGTAGGAGAGGCCGCCCAGGCCCGGGGGCGCCTGGGTGAGGTCGAAGCCGGTGAGCGCCGAGAGCTGGTACTGGCAGATGGCCACCGCGACCGCCGCGATGGAGCCGCAGAAGATGGCGCCGAAGAGGCCCCAGCCCGTGGCGAAGGCCACCGAAGGGCCGAAGGCCTCGCGGTGGAAGACGTAGTCGCCGCCCGCCTTGGGGAAGCGGGTGCCGAGCTCGGCGTAGGCGACGGCGCCCCCGAGGACGATGACCCCGGCGAGGGCCCAGACGCCCAGGAACAGGCCCGGGGACGCGATGTGCCGGGCCATCTCCGACGGGGACAGGAAGATGCCGATGCCCAGCATCGAGCCGGCCACGATGGAGAACGCCCCCCAGAACCCGATGGAACGGCGCTGCGCCACGGGGATGGGTCGGTCGCTACGGCCGCCGTCCGGGCGGTGCGGGTCGGCGGTCACGACAGGATCGGTCTCCACGGTCGCTCGCCCTACGACGTCGGCGGTTGGGGTCGGGCCGGCGTTCATCCATCTCCAGGTCGCTCTCCGTTTACGGACTTATGGGGCGACACGGCGCGCATTCATTACCCCAGCGGGGCGATCCGCACAACTCGAAAGCTCCGGGGGGCACCGCCGGGGGGTGCGAGGCGGCGGGCGGGGCGGGCCACCGGGCGGGGGGCCGGGCGGCCCCCCGGACTCGAATTTCCTGTGTGATGGCGGGAGGTTCGGAGACCGGCGCCCATGATCGGGGGGCCGCTCAGCGGCGGCGGCGGCGGGGGCGCAGGGCGGCGAGCAGGAGCAGGGCGAGCCAGGGGGTCGGCGTCGGGGCGCCCGAGGCGGTGCAGTCGTCGCAGCCGCCGCCGGCCACGTCGGCCACCGGCTCCTGGGGGATGCCGGGATCGGGATCGCAGACGTCGCCGATGCCGTCCTCGTCCTGGTCCGACTGCTGGTCGTTGGTGTCCTGCGGGCAGTTGTCGTCGACGTCGAGGATCCCATCCCCGTCGTCGTCGTCGTCGCAGGCGTCGCCCAGGCCGTCGAGGTCGATGTCGGCCTGGTCGGCGTTGGGCACGTCCGGGCAGTTGTCGGCGTCGTCCGGCACGCCGTCGCCGTCGCGGTCACCCGCCGCCTGGCAGGCATCCCCCACCCCGTCCTGGTCGACGTCGGCCTGATCGGCGTTCGGCACGTCAGGGCAGTTGTCCACGTCGTCCGTCACGCCATCGCCGTCGCGGTCGCCGGGCTCGCCGGCGCAGGCGTCGCCGACGCCATCACCGTCGACGTCGGCCTGATCCGGGTTGGCGACGTCGGGGCAGTTGTCCACGTCGTCCTCGATCCCGTCGCCGTCGCGATCGGCCCCCGCCTCGCAGGCGTCGCCGATGCCGTCGCCGTCCGTGTCCGCCTGGTCGGGGTTGGCCACCGCCGGGCAGTTGTCGTCGCCATCCAGGACGCCGTCGCCGTCGGCGTCGCCCTGGCCGTCGTCGGCGGGATCGTTGGGGTCGGTCTCGCCCGCGTCGATGCGGCCGTTGTGGTTCGCGTCCTCGATGCCATCGTCGACGCCGCCGCCGTCGGTGTCCGCCACCAGCGGGTCGGTGACGCTCTCGGGATCGGCGTCGGCCACGAAGGCCTCCTCCGCCAGGTCGGTGTCGGGGCCGAGATCCGCTTGCGTGACGCCGAGTTCCGTCCCGTCCAGCACGCCGTCGTCGTCGCTGTCGGCGTCGAGGGCGTTGATGTCGCCGTCGCCGTCCGTGTCCTCGCTCCAGGCCGGCTCGTCGCCGTCGAGCACACCGTCGTCGTCGCTGTCGGCGTCGAAGGCGTTCGTCCCCGCCTCGATCTCGGCCTCGTTGTCCAGGCCATCGCCATCGGCGTCGGGATCGCAGATGTCGCCCACGCCGTCGCCGTCGTGGTCGGCGTCCTCGGGATCGGCCGCCAGGGGGCAGCTGTCCTGGGCGTCGGGGAGGCCGTCGCCGTCGTCGTCGTCGTCGCAGGCGTCGCCCTGGCCATCCCCGTCGGTGTCGAGCTGGTCGACGTTGGCGAGGCAGGCGCAGTTGTCCTGGTCGGGCGGCACGCCGTCGCCGTCGTCGTCGTCGTCGCAGACGTCGCCGACGCCGTCGCCATCGCAGTCGCTCTGGTCGGGGTTGAAGTCGAGCGGGCAGTTGTCCACGTCGTCGGCGATGCCGTCGCCGTCGTCCTCGACCGTGCAGGCGTCGCCCACGCCGTCCAGGTTCGAGTCCACCTGGTCGGGGTTGGCCACGGTCGGGCAGTTGTCCTGGTCGTCGTTCACGCCGTCGCCGTCGTCGTCGGGATCGCAGGGATCGCCGACGCCGTCGCCGTCCAGGTCGGCCTGGTCGGGGTTGGCCACGTCGGGGCAGTTGTCGGCGTCGCCGGGCAGGCCGTCGCCGTCGCCGTCGTCGTCGCAGGCGTCGCCCACGCCGTCGGCGTCGGAGTCGGCCTGGTCCTCGTTGGAGACGTCGGGGCAGTTGTCGGCGGCGTCGGGCACCCCGTCACCGTCGTCGTCGGCGTCGCAGGCGTCGCCGACGCCGTCGCCGTCCAGGTCGGCCTGGTCGGGTTGGGCACCGCCGGGCAGTTGTCCTGGCCGTCGGGGATGCCGTCGCCGTCCAGCTCGCCGTCGCAGGCGTCGCCGCGGCCGTCGCCGTCCGCGTCCGCCTGGTCGGGGTTGGCCACGCCGGGGCAGTTGTCCACGTCGTCGTTCACGCCGTCGCCGTCGTCGTCGGGATCGCAGGCGTCGCCCAGGCCGTCGCCGTCGGTGTCCCCCTGGCCGGGGTTGGCCACCGTCGGGCAGTTGTCCTGGCCATCGGGGCGGCCGTCGCCGTCGTCGTCGGCGTCGCAGGCGTCGCCCGCGCCGTCGCCGTCGCTGTCGGCCTGGTCGGGGTTGGCCACCCCCGGGCAGTTGTCCTGGGCGTCCGCCACGCCGTCGCCGTCGTCGTCGCCGTCGCAGGCGTCGCCCTGGCCATCGCCGTCGGTGTCGCGCTGGGCCGGGTTCTGCACCTCGGGGCAGTTGTCCAGCTCGTCGGCCACGCCGTCGCCGTCGTCATCGGCGTCGCAGGCGTCGCCCAGCCCGTCCCCGTCGGTGTCGAGCTGATCGGGGTTGGCCACCGCCGGGCAGTTGTCCTCCACATCGCCGACGCCGTCGCCGTCGCCGTCCGCATCGCAGGCGTCGCCGCGGCCGTCGCCGTCGGCGTCCGCCTGGTCGGCGTTGGGGGTGCGGGGGCAGTTGTCGAGCAGGTCGGCCACGCCGTCGCCGTCGTCGTCGTCGTCGCAGGCGTTGCCCAGGCCGTCACCGTCCGTGTCGACCTGACCCGGGTTCACGACGTCGGGGCAGTTGTCCTCGGCGTCGTCCACGCCATCGCCGTCGGCGTCGGGATCGCAGGCATCGCCCACGCCGTCACCGTCCATGTCGGCCTGATCGGCGTTCGCGACGCCGCGGCAGTTGTCCACCGCGTCGTCCACGCCACCGCGTCGTCGTCAGCGTCACAGGCGTCGCCCAGGCCGTCGCGGTCCTGGTCGGCCTGGGCGGGGTTGAACAGGCCGGGGCAGTTGTCCACGGCGTCGTCCACCCCGTCGCCATCGGCGTCGTTCTCGCACAGATCGCCCAGGCCATCGCCATCGGCGTCGGCCTGGTCAGGGTTGGCGACCAGCGGGCAGTTGTCGATGCCATCGCCGATGCCATCGCCGTCGTCGTCGCCATCACAGGCGTTGCCGATGCCATCGCCGTCCAGGTCGAGCTGGCGCGGGTTGGCCACCCGCGGGCAGTTGTCCATGGCATCCGGGATGCCATCGCCGTCGTCGTCCAGATCACAGGCGTCGCCCTGGCCGTCGCGGTCCAGGTCGGCCTGGTCCGGGTTGGCCACCGCCGGGCAGTTGTCCATGGCATCCGGGATGCCATCGCCGTCGGCGTCGCCCGGGGCGTCGCAGGCGTCGCCGATGCCATCGCCATCCGCGTCCGCCTGGTCGGGGTTGGCCACCGCCGGGCAGTTGTCCATGGCATCCGGGATGCCATCGCCGTCGGCGTCGCCCGGGGGCGTCGCAGGCGTCGCCGATGCCATCGCCATCCGCGTCCGCCTGGTCGGGGTTGGCCACCGCCGGGCAGTTGTCCATGGCATCCGGGATGCCATCGCCGTCCTGGTCCGCCGGGGCGTCGCAGGCGTCGCCGATGCCATCACCATCCGCGTCCGCCTGGTCGGGGTTGGCCACCGCCGGGCAGTTGTCCATGGCATCCGGGATGCCATCGCCGTCCTGGTCCGCCGGGGCGTCGCAGGCGTCGCCGATGCCATCGCCGTCCGCGTCCGCCTGGTCGGGGTTGGCCACCGCCGGGCAGTTGTCCTGGCCGTCGGGGATGCCATCGCCGTCCGCGTCGGCCGGGGCGTCGCAGGCATCGCCGATGCCATCGTCGTCGCTGTCGGCCTGGTTCGGGTTGGGGACGAGCGGGCAGTTGTCCACGTCGTCGGGCACACCGTCGCCGTCGCCGTCGTCGATGACTTCGCAGGCATCGCCGATGCCATCGCCGTCCGCGTCGGCCTGGTTCGGGTTGGCCACCAGCGGGCAGTTGTCCATGGCATCGGGGATGCCATCGCCGTCGGTGTCGGTGGGGGCGTCGCAGGCGTCGCCGATGCCATCGCCGTCCGCGTCGGCCTGGTCGGCGTTGGCCACGCCGGGGCAGTTGTCCATGGCATTCGGCACGCCGTCGCCGTCGGCGTCGGCGTCGCAGGCGTCGCCCACGCCGTCGCCGTCGGCGTCGGCCTGGTTGGGGTTGGCCGCCAGCGGGCAGTTGTCCGCCGCGTCGGGGACGCCATCGCCGTCGTCGTCGGCGTCGCAGGCGTCGCCGCGGCCGTCCGCGTCGGCGTCCGCCTGGTCCGGGTTGGCCACCAGCGGGCAGTTGTCGGACCCGTCGGCCACCCCGTCGCCGTCGTCGTCGTCGTCGCACAGGTCGCCCGCGCCGTCGCCATCGGTGTCGAGCTGGGCCGGGTTGGCCACCCGCGGGCAGTTGTCCAGGGCGTCGGGCACGCCGTCGCCGTCCTGATCACCCTCGCAGGCGTCGCCGCGGCCATCGCCGTCCAGGTCGGCCTGGTCCGCGTTGGGGGTCAGCGGGCAGTTGTCGCGGGCGTCCGGCACGCCGTCGCCGTCGTCATCGGTGTCACAGGCGTCGCCCTGCCCGTCACCGTCGGTGTCGATCTGGTCGGGGTTGGGGCGGCCGCGGCAGTTGTCGCAGAAGTCGCCCACGCCATCGCCATCGGCGTCGGTCTGGGGATCCGCCACCAGCGGGCAGAGGTCCTGGTCGTCGGGGACGCCGTCGCCATCGCCGTCGGGGCCCTGGCACGCGTCGCCGACACCATCGCCATCGGCGTCCACCTGCTGGGGGTTGGCCAGCAGCGGGCAGTTGTCGCACCGATCCCCGACGCCATCGCGATCGCGATCGGGCTGGCCGGGGTTGAAGGCGGCCGGGCAGTTGTCCTCGGCGTCGGGGATGCCGTCGCCGTCCTGGTCGGGCTCGCAGGCGTCGCCGACGCCATTCCCGTTGGAATCCGCCTGGTTGGGGTTCGCGACGGTGGGGCAGTTGTCCTGGCCGTCGGGCACGCCGTCGTTGTCGTCGTCGTCGTCGCAGGCGTCGCCCAGGCCGTCCCCATCGGCGTCGGCCTGGTCGGCGTTGGCCACCACCGGGCAGTTGTCGACGCCGTCGCGCACGCCGTCGCCGTCGTCATCGACGTCGCAGGCATCGCCGGCGCCGTCGCCATCGGTGTCGGTCTGGTCGGCGTTGGCGTTCAGCGGGCAGTTGTCGGCCCCGTCGGCCACGCCGTCGCCGTCGTCGTCCGCGTCGCAGGCGTTCCCGGCGCCGTCGCCGTCCGTGTCGGTCTGGCGGGGGTTCTGGGAGCGCGGGCAGTTGTCGACGGCGTCGGGCACCCCATCGCCGTCGTCGTCGTCGTCACAGGCGTCGCCCTGGCCGTCGCGGTCCAGATCCGCCTGGTTGGCGTTGGCCACCGCCGGGCAGTTGTCGGCCCCGTCGGCCACCCCGTCGCCGTCGTCATCGGGATCGCAGGCGTCCCCGAGGCCGTCGTCGTCCAGGTCGGCCTGGTCGGCGTTGGCCACGTCCGGGCAGTTGTCGACGCCGTCCTCGACGCCATCGCCGTCGCGGTCCATGACGACCTCGCAGGCGTCGCCGATGCCGCCGCCGTCGGCCGGCCTGGTTCGGGTTGGGCGTGCGGGGGCAGTTGTCGGTGGCGTCGGGGCACGCCGTCGCCGTCGTCGTCGGCGTCATATCCCGTCGCCGTCCAGGTTGGCCTGGTTGAAGCGTTGGCTACCAGCGGGCAGTTGTCGGCGGCGTCGGGCACTCCCGTCGCCGTCGTCGTCGGCGTCGCAGGCATCCCCTGCTCCGTCGTCGTCGGTGTCGACTCCGGTCGGGGTTGGCGAGCACCGGGCAGTTGTCGTTGCCGTCGTTCACGCCGTCGCCGTCGTCGTCGGGATCGCAGGCGTCGCCCTGGCCATCGGCGTCCAGATCCGCTCGGTTGGCGTTCTGCTGCGCGGGCAGCTGTCGGTGGCGTCGGGCACCTCGTCGCCGTCGTCGTCCGAGTCGCAGGCATCCCCTGCCCGTCGCGATCCAGGTCGGCCTGGTTGGCGTTGGCCACCAGCGGGCAGTTGTCGGTGGCGTCGGCCACCCCGTCGCCGTCGTCGTCGGCGTCGCAGACGTCGCCCTGGCCGTCCCCGTCCAGATCCTCCTGGCCCGGGTTCGCGATGGCGGGGCAGTTGTCGGCGTCGTCGGGCACTCCCGTCCTGGTCGGCGTCCGCCTCGCAGGCGTCGCCGATGCTGCCGCCGTCGGCGTCCGCCTGGTTGGGTTCGGCGTGTGCGGACAGTTGTCGCCGGCGTCGGGCACCCCGTCGCCGTCGTCGTCGGGATCGCAGGCGTCGCCCAGGCCGTCGCGATCCAGGTCCTCCTGGCCGGGGTTGGGGGTCGTGCGGCAGTTGTCGAGGGCGTCGCGCACCCCGTCGTTGTCGTCGTCCGTGTCGCAGGCGTCGCCCTGGCCATCCCCGTCGGCGTCCGCCTGGTTGGCGTTGGCCGTCCTGCGGGCAGTTGTCGGTGGCGTCGGGCACCCCGTCGCCGTCGTCGTCGGCGTCGCAGGCATCCCCCTGGCCATCGCCGTCCAGGTCGGCCTGGTTCGGGTTGGCGTTCACCGGGCAGTTGTCCGCCCCGTCGGCCACCCCGTCGCCGTCGTCGTCGGCGTCGCAGGCGTCGCCCTGGCCGTCGCGATCGGTGTCGAGCTGGTTGGCGTTGGCCACCACCGGGCAGTTGTCCGTCGCGTCCGCCACGCCGTCACCGTCGTCATCGGGATCGCAGGCGTCGCCCAGGCCGTCCCGATCCAGGTCGGCCTGGTCGGCGTTGGCCACGTCCGGGCAGTTGTCGGCGTCGTCGGGCACCCCGTCGCGGTCGCGATCACCCTCGCAGGCGTCGCCGATGCCATCGCCGTCGGCGTCGGCCTGGTCCGGGTTGGCCACCCGCGGGCAGTTGTCGGTGGCGTCGGGCACCCCGTCGCCGTCGTCGTCGGGGTCACAGGCGTCGCCCAGCGCGTCGCCGTCCAGGTTCTCCTGGCCGGGGTTGGCCACCAGCGGGCAGTTGTCGGCGGCGTCGGCCACCCCGTCCCCGTCGTCGTCGGCGTCGCAGGCATCCCCCTGGCCATCGCGATCCGTGTCGAGCTGGTTGGCGTTCTGGTTGCGGGGCAGTTGTCGGTGGCGTCGGGCACGCCGTCCCCGTCGTCGTCGGCGTCGCAGGCGTCGCCCTGGCCATCACCGTCCAGATCGGCCTGGTTCGGGTTGGCCACCACCGGGCAGTTGTCCGTCGCGTCGGGCACGCCATCCCCGTCATCGTCCGCGTCGCAGGCGTCGCCCTGGCCATCGCGATCCGTGTCGAGCTGGTTGGCGTTGGCCGTCACCGGGCAGTTGTCCTGCCCGTCCGCCACGCCGTCCCCGTCGTCATCCGGATCGCAGACATCCCAGCCCGTCCCGATCCAGGTCGGCCTGGTTGGCGTTGGCCACGTCCGGCAGTTGTCGGCGTCGTCGGGCACTCATCGCGGTCGCGATCGGCCTCGCAGGCGTCGCCGATGCCATCCCCGTCGGCGTCGGCCTGGTTCGGGTTCGGCGGTGCGGGGGCAGCTGTCCGTCGCGCCGGCACCCCATCCCCGTCGTCATCGGGATCACCGCAGGCGTCGCCCTGGGCGTCACCGTCCAGGCTCCTCCTGGCCCGGGTTGGCGCTGCGCGGGCAGTTGTCGGCGGCGTCGGGCACCCCGTCGCCGTCGTCGTCGGTGTCGCAGACATCGCCCTGGCCATCGCCGCCGTCCAGACGGCCTGGCTGGCGTTCTGGTTGCGCGGGCAGTTGTCCGTCACGTCGGGCACGCCGTCCCCGTCGCCGTCGGATCGCAGGCGTCGCCCAGCGCGTCGCCGTCCAGGTTGGCCTGGCTGGGGTTGGCCACTGCCGGGCAGTTGTCCGCCGCGTCGGGGATGCCATCGCCGTCATCATCCAGGTCGCAGGCGTCCCCCAGCCCGTCGCCGTCCAGATCCTCCTGGCCCGGCAGCCCAGCGTCGTGCGGCAGCTGTCCTTGCGCGTCGCGCACGCCGCTCGTCGTCGTCGGTGTCGCAGGCGTCGCCCTGGCCGTCGCCGTCGTTATCTTCCTTCTGGCCCGGGCTGGGGCCAACAGCGGGTGCAGTTGTCGCGCGGGATCGTCGTTGATGCCGTCGCGATCGGTGTCCAGCTCGCAGGCGTCGCCGATGCCGTCGCCGTCGGCGTCGGCCTGGCTGGGGTTGGCCACCCGCGGGCAGTTGTCCGTCGCGTCGGGCACGCCATCGCCGTCGTCGTCGGGATCGCGGCATCCCCCAGCGTCGCCGTCCAGGTTCTCCTGGCCCGGGCCACCAGCGGCAGTTGCTCGGCCGCGTCGAGCACGCCGTCGCCGTCGTCGTCGGTGTCGCAGACATCCCCCTGGCCGTCGCGATCCGTGTCGAGCTGGTTGGCGTTGGCGCTACGGGCAGTTGTCCGTCACGTCGGCACGCCGTCGCCGTCGTCGTCGGGATCGCAGACATCGCCCAGGGCGTCGCCGTCCAGGTTGGCCTGGTTGGGGTTGGCGTTGCGCGGGCAGTTGTTCGCCGTCGATGCCATCCCCGTCGTCGTCGGCGTCGCAGGACATCCCCCAGCCCGTCGCCGTCCAGGTCCTCCTGACCCGGGTTCGGCGTCGTCCGGCAGTTGTCCTGGGCGTCGCGCACGCCGTCGTTGTCGTCGTCGGTGTCGCAGGCGTCGCCCAGCCCGTCGGCGTCGTTGTCGGCCTGGTTCGCGTTGCTCACCGTGGGGCAGTTGTCCGTCACATCCGGCACGCCGTCGCCGTCGTCGTCGGGATCGCAGGCGTCGCCCAGGCCGTCGCCGTCCAGGTCCGCCTGGTTGGAGTTGGGCACCCGCGGGCAGTTGTCCTCCCGCTCAGGCACCCCGTCGCCGTCGACGTCGTCGTCGCAGGCGTCGCCGATGCCGTCGCCGTCCAGATCCTCCTGGCCGGGGTTGGGGATGTCGACGCAGTTGTCGGGGCCGTCGGGCACCCCATCACCGTCCGTATCACCTCGACGCGGCAGTCCGCGTTGCAGCCATCGCCCACGACGCGGTTGCCGTCGTCGCACTCCTCGCCGAACTCCAGGTTCCCGTCGCCGCAGAGCGTCAGGAAGCCAAACCGGACGTTGGCCTCCCACACCCCGGGCTCGCCGATGTTCGACCCCGTGCACAGGTCCAGGATCTGGGGGGTGCCCGACCCGGGCAGCGCCAGGATGTTCGAGCCATCGCCCGCGCTGAAGCCTGCCCACGCCGGCTGGGGCGCCACCTCGGGGAAGGCGCCCACGATCATGTACCGGAAGATCATCTGGCTCGCGCTGTTGAAGAAGCGCGGATCGCCACGCTGGATGGCCTCGCCGTCGGCCCAGTCGCCCTCGGCGTACCACACCCGCCCCGCGCCGTGATCGCGGTAGGCCAGGCTCACCGTGTTGGCGTCCCAGCCACCCAGCGGGGTGATGCCCGGGTAGGCGTCCACCGAGTAGCCGCACCCCGTGAAGGTGGGGTTCTGCTCGGGCACGTAGCCCAGGTCCTGCCAGAACTGGTCGTTCTCGTTGAACCGCACCACGGGGTTGACGTTGTCGCGGCAGTTGCCGCTGCGGACGGCCGCCTGCACGGCCCCATCCCCGAAGAAGACCGCGTTGTGCACCTCATCCGAGACCGAGAACTCGGTGATGACGTGCCCGCCCTCGAAGACGTAGTTGCGCAGGACGGCGTCGTTGTACCGCCCCCGGCCCGTCCGCGTGATGAACATGGCCTGGGTGTTGGCATCGGGCTCACAGCTCGACAGCACCGGCAGGTCGGTCAAGAGCTGGATGGGGAGCACCGAGTTGCCGCAGACGCGCACCGTCTGGCGCTCCGGCTGGTTGCCCGGCCGGCCGTCGGCCAGGAACCACCCGCACTGGCTGTAGCGAAACTGCAGGTCGAAGTCGCCGACGTTGATGTCGCGGCGCTCGTTGATCACGAGCTGGTAGGTGTTGCGCGGCGCGGCCTGCTGGTTGTAGCGCGCGACGTTGTCCCAGGTGACGACGGTGCGCCCCGGGGCGATGTCGTACCAGATGTTGCCTCCGCCGCCGCGGGTATCGACGTCGCTCCACATAGGCGCGGCCAGCGGGAACGGCGACGCCGTGAGATCGGCGTTGGGCCACGCCGGCACCGGCCCGTCGAAGCTGATGGCCCCGTTCACGTTGACGAAGAAGCTGTTGCGCCCCTGCCCCAGCAGCCGCAGCCCGTTGGCGAACGCCGCCTGGGTGTTGATCTCGGGGGTGCTCGCCTCGTCCCCGGGGGGCACGAGGTTCTCGCCGTACCCGGCGGGTCCCCCCAGCCCGTTGATCAGGTCGGCCTGGGCCAGCGCGCCTGCTGGCGCCAGCGAAAGCCCCAGCAGCACCAGCCGCCGGATCGTCCTGTCTCCCATCCGCCTGCTCATCATCGTGTCCCCACCCACTACCGGCGCCTCGCCACCACCGCGATCGCCTGGTTCGCGCATTCCGTGAATCCGCACTGCAACCCTTCGAAACGAATCTGGAAAAGGCCGCGCCAGACGTTCTGGTCGTCGAACTGGCCCTGGAGCTGATAGACCTCGCGGCACCCGCCATCGATGGCGCCGCTCACCGCGAAGCCACCGTCCACCGGCGCCGGCGCCTGGCTCATCAGCGTGTTGGCGCCCTGCACGTTCAGGACGCCGCCGTCCACGCGAAACGCCAGGACCGAGAAGCTCACCGACACCACCACCTCGCCGAAGATGACGTCCCGGCAGCTGTACTGCACCGGCGCCTGGAGGTCGTAGAGCCCCTGGTACACGATGCCGCCGCCACAGCCCGGCGTCCCCGCCGGGGCGACCGCGCAGTCCACCTCGCAGCCATTGGCCGCCTGGCCGTCACCGTCGACGAAGCCCACGGCGCACTCGACGATCTCGCACCGCCCCGCCGCGCACCGCCCCACCGCGTGGGCCGGATCGCAGACGCGCCCGCACCCGCCGCAGTTGGCAGAATCTCCTTGCAGATCAAAGCCTTCGTCCACCCGACCGTCGCAGTCGTCGTCCCCGGCGTTGCACCGCTCGGCGCCGCCGTTCTCGATCCGGCACTCGCAGCCGTTGGCGTCGTTGGCGTCGGCGTTGCCGAAGCCCGGCAGGCACGTGTCCACGCGGCACCGCCCCGCGCCGCAGAGGGGCGAGGCGTTGGCCAGCACGCACCGCCGCCCGCAGGCCCCGCAGTTGCGCACGTCCGAACCCAGGTCGAAGCCCTCGTCGACGCGCCCATCGCAGTCCTCGTCGGCCGCGTTGCACAGCTCGGCGCCGCCGTTGGCCACCGCGCACTCGCAGCCGTTGGCCGCCTGGCCGTCGGCGTCGCCGAAGCCCGCCCGGCACCGCCCCACCCCGCAGACCGCCTGGAGGCAGACCGGCTCGGCGTTGGGCACCGCGCACGCCCGCCCGCATCCCCCGCAGTTCGCCGGATCGTTCTGGACGTCGACGCCCTCGTCGATGCGGCCATCGCAGTCCTCGTCGAGGCCGTTGCACTGCTCGGCCCCCGCCAGCCGGCACTCGCAGCCGTTGCCGGGATCACCGTCGGGGTTCGCGAAGCCGGGCTGACACCCCGAGATGCCGCAGCGGCCAGCCACGCAGGCCACCGTCGCCCCCGGCGCCTCGCAGATCACGCCGCAGCGCCCGCAGTTCTGCGGATCCCGGGGCAGGTCGAAGCCCTCGTCGGTGGCCCCATCGCAGTCGTTGTCGCGCCCATCGCAGGCCTCGGCCCCGTCGGGGACGCAGGCGTACTCGCACCCGTTGGCCGGGTCGCGATCGGCATCCACGAAGCCCGCCGCGCAGCGCCCCACGGCGCACACGCCCGCCACGCAGGCCGCCTCCGCGCGAGGCAGCGCGCACGCCGCCCCGCACCGGCCGCAGTGCTGCGGATCCGCCCGCAGATCGAAGCCCCGTCGGTCACCCCATCGCAGTCGTTGTCGCGCTCATCGCAGCGCTCGTCCCCGTCGGCCCGGCAGGCGTACTCACAGCCCGTCGCCGGCAGGCCGTCGGCGTCCACGAAGCCGTCGGCGCAGCCCGCGAACCGGCAGGCCCCCGCGTCGCACAGCCACAGCGCCTGGGGCCGGGTGCAGTCCGTCTCGCAGTCCCCGCAGTGGGCCGGATCCGCGTCCAGATCGAACCCGTCGTCCACCACCCCGTCGCAGTCGTCGTCGACCCCGTTGCAGACCTCGACGCCACCATTGGATCGCTGGCAGCCCACCTCGCAGCCGTCGTCGGCCACGCCGTTGCGGTCGTAGAAGTCGGCCCGGCAGGCCACGAACCGGCACGCCCCCTCGACGCACTCGGCCTCGGCGTTCGGCAGCGCGCAGCGGCGCCCGCACGCACCGCAGTTCTCCAGATCCCCTTGCAGATCAAAGCCTTCGTCGAGCCGGCCGTCGCAGTCGTTGTCCACCCGGTCGCAGGCCTCGAGGCCCTCGTTGCTGGGCTGGCAGCCCTGCTCGCAGCCGTTCTCGGGCAGGCCGTCCACGTCCAGGAAGCCTGGCTGGCAGCTCGAAACGCCGCACTCGCCCTCGACGCACGCCCCCACCGCGTTGGCGGGCCGGCACGCCTCGCCGCAGCCGCCGCAGTGGGCCAGATCGGCCTGCAAGTCGAAGCCCTCGTCCACCCGGCCATCGCAGTCGTTGTCGATGGCGTCGCACGCCTCCTCACCCCCGCGCGTCACCGTGCAGGCGTACTCGCAGCCGTCGGCCGGATCCCCGTTGGCGTCGTGGAAGCCCGGATCGCACGGGCCCGGCCCGCAGGCCCCCTCGACACAGCGCCCCTCGCCGCCGGGGTACGTGCAGGCGCGCTCGCAGGCACCGCAGTGGCGCGCGTCCGACTGCAGATCCGCCCCGACGCAGGGCGCGTCCTCGGGCACGCAGATGAAGGTGACGTCGGCCCCCGGGTTGGTGACCTGCCGGCAGAACCAGCCCTCCGGGCAGTCGGGATCGCCCCCGCAGCGGCGGCTGCACACCCGGCCGGCCCCCGCCGCGACGCAGAACCCCGACGGGCACTGTCCCCCCTCGGAGCAGGCGTCCCCGAAGCCGTCGCCGGGCGCCACGCGGGCGTCCGCCTCGGGGGGCGGCCCCACGCGCAGATCGGGCGCGCCGGCGTCTGCGCTGGGCAGCGGCCTGAAAGCGCCCCCATCGTCGCAGCTCCACAGCGCTGCGGCGACGAGGGCCCACGCGATGACGAGCGCGCGCGCCATTCTCCCCCCGAAGAGGCGGCCCCCCACGGCCGCACCTGCCAAGGTACGAGGAGTCGCCTCGTCGGGTCCACGGTTTGTGAGCTTCGCCCGGTGCATCCCGCCGCTTCGCCCGCGCCTCGCTTCGCGCTACAGTCTCGCGGCAAAGGGAGAGCACCCATGTGGAACCACCGACGCCCCTCGCCGCCGCCTGCCTCGGGGCGGGCTGCTGCTGACCGCCTGCGCGGGCGAGACCAGCCACGCCGATCCGGCCGATGACGCCGCCGCCACCGACGACGCGGGCCGCCCCGACGGCGCCGTGGCCGCCGGCAACCCCTCCTGCCCCGCGTCGAGAACACCACCTGTCGCCTGCCGCCCGCGCCGGCACTGGGCGCCCTCGAGGTGGAGGAGGTCTTCCCCGACGTCGACCTCGACCGCCCCTCTGGCTGGGCCACGCCCCCGGCGATCCTCGCCTCTTCGTCGTGGAACAGGCGGGCCGCGTCTACGCCTTCGATCCGCAAAACCCGAGTGATCCCGAGCTCTTCCTTGACCTCTCCGTGAGCCGCCAGGGCAACGAGGAGGGGCTCTGGGCCTGGCCTTCCACCCGGGCTACGCCGAGAACGGGCGGTTCTACATCTACTACTCGGCCGCGGGCCCCCGGCGCTCTGTCATCAGCGAGATCCGCCGCAGCGAGGCCGATCCGGCCCGCGCCGATCGCGCCACCGAGCGCATCCTCATGGAGATCCCCCAGCCCTTCGGCAACCACAACGGCGGCGACCTGAAGTTCGGCCCTGACGGCTACCTGTACATCGCCCTGGGCGACGGCGGCTCCGGGGGCGATCCCCAGAACCACGCCCAGCGGCCCGAGACCGTCCTGGGCAGCCTGCTGCGCGTCGACGTCGACCGGCCCGACCCCATCTGCCGCACCCCCTACGGCATCCCCGCCGACAACCCCTTCGCCGAGGGCCGCTGCGGCCCCGATCAGCCGACCCGCGGCCGCCCGGAGGTCTACGCCTGGGGGCTGCGCAACGTCTGGCGCATGGCCTTCGATCCCGGCACGGGCGCCCTGTGGGCCGCCGACGTCGGCCAGGACGAGATCGAGGAGATCGACCTGATCGTGCGGGGCGGCAACTACGGCTGGCGCGCCATGGAGGGGGGCCGCTGCTACGACGGCGCCTGCGATCCGGCCAGCTTCATCCCCCCGGTGCACACCTACGACCACAGCGAGGGCGAGTCCATCACCGGCGGCCTCGTCTACCGCGGGCCCGACCTGCCCGAGCTCTTCGGCGCGTACCTCTTCGCCGACTACGCCAGCGGCCGCATCTGGGCCCTGCGCGTCGCCGGCCCCGCCGAGCCCCCCGTCGTGACCCTGCTGGCCGACACCGACCACCGCATCACCAGCTTCGGCGAGGACGCCGAGGGCCACGTCTACCTCGTCACCTTTACCCCGGAGCAGAGCATCCTCCGGCTCCGCCGCCGCGCCGGCGCCCCCGAGCCCGAGCCCATCCCGGCCACCCTCTCGGCCACGGGCTGCTACGCCGACACCGCCACGGCCACCCTGGCCCCGGGGGTCATCCCGTTCGTGCCGGCGGCCCCTTTCTGGAGCGACGGCGCCGCCAAGGATCGGGCCTTCGCCCTGCCAGCCGGCACCGCCATGGCCTGGCGGCCCGACGACGCCTTCGACCTGCCCGAGGGCACCGTGACCGTGAAGGAGTTCCGGCTCCCCGACGAGGCCGGCCAGCCCCGCCTCTTCGAGACGCGCCTCCTCGTCAAGGACGCCGACCGCTGGAGCGGCTACAGCTACCGCTGGCGCGCCGATGGATCCGACGCCGACCTGCTGCCGGCCGCCCTCCAGGAAGACCTGGCGACGGCCGCCGGCCCCCAGCCCTGGCTCTACCCCAGCCGATCCCAGTGCGACGCCTGCCACACCCGCGAGGCCGGCTACGCCCTGGGCCTCACCAGCCGCCAGCTCAACAGCCCCTACGACTACGGCACCGGGCCCCGCAACCAGCTCGCCACCCTGGCCGAGGCCGGCTACCTCACCGGCGTCCCGGCGGACCCCCTGCCCGCCTTCGTCGCCCCCACCGATCCCGCCGCCCCCATCGAGGCCCGCGCCCGCGCCTGGCTGCACACCAACTGCGCCGGCTGCCACCGGCCCGGCAGCCGCGTGGACGCCGACCTCGACCTGCGCGCCGACATCCCCCTCGCCGACATGAAGATCTGCGGCGTCGAGCCCCGCCACCCCGACCCGGCCAGCCCCGGCGCCCCCCTCCTGGCCCCCGGCGACGCCGCCGGCAGCGACCTGTTCCGGCGCCTCCGAGTGCGCGGCGAGCGCCAGATGCCGCCCCTCGGGACCTTCGCCGTCGACCTCCGCGGCCGCGACCTTGTGAGCACCTGGATCCAGCAGCTCGACGCCTGCCCCTGACGGCCCCTCAAGGCCCCAGGATCAGCAGCCGATCCCCGGCGCGGACGAGCAGGCGCCCGTCCGCCCCGAAGGCCAGGTCCTCGGCCGGCGCCGTCACGTCCGGCAGCTCCACCGTCGCCCGCCGCTCACCGTCCTCGACGGCCCACAGGTTCACGAGCGCCGGGCGATCATGGGCGACCGCGAGCGTCGCCCCATCGGGGGAAAATGCCAGTCTTTTCGGTGGGTTGTTCGCCAGGAACTGGAGCCGCTGCGCCAGCCGCGCGTCCACCAGATCCCAGAGCTCGATGGTCCCGCTGGCCAGCGCCCGACTCAGGCGGGCAACATCTTGAGATGCTTCGAGATTCTTGGCGCGAGCGCCTGCGAGAGCCGGGCGTGGGCGTCTCCCTCCACGGGGGTGCCATGGGCCACGACCAGGTGCTCGAACGGCCACGCCAGGATGGCCTGGAGGCTCGCCGCCGCCGCGGCCTTGTCCTTGATGAACAGACTCCACGACCGGCTGTGACCCAGGCGCCCGTGGCAGCCCACCAAGCGCAGGATGAGCCCCGTCACGAGCCCCCGGGGCCGCTCGACGTGGAACACCAGGTCCGTCACCACGAGCGTCCGCGTCGCCCCGTGGAAGAAGACGTGCTCGTCCGCGATGGGCGCCCCCGCCACCTTGACGACGTCTACATGCGCCGCCAGCGCGGCGGGCAGCCCCTCCTCCAGGGTGGCGTCGATGCGCAGCTCCGGCCGCTTCTTCCGCAGCCCCGCTGGCGCCAGCACCCGGGCCTTCGGGTAGCGCGCCGCGGCCGCCCCCAGGTACAGGTGGTGGAAGAGCGAGGGCGCGATGAGGAAGTCCACCTCACCGTGCCGGGCCACCAGGGCCTCCACCTCGGGGGTCAGCGGGATGGGCGACACCAGGGCCACATGGCCCGGGGCCAGGGCCAGGATGGTCATGCGCACCGGCAACCGGAAGCGGCCCGGCAGCACCTGGGCATGCTCAACCGAGGCGAGAATCGACATGGACACCTCCACCGCGTCTGCGGTAGACAGTCAAGCATGGTTGACGAAACTGGTCAAGCGAACTTGACGACCTCCCCGGACGGCCCGGACTACCGGCGCGCGCTGGAGGCGGCGAAGCACGCCAGCACCCTCCAGCTCCTCTTCAAGGCAGCCCGCCTGCTCGACGAGGAGGCCCTGCGGCGGGTCCAGGCCGCCCCCGAGGTCCCGAGCCTCCGGCGGTCGCACATGGCCATCTTCCCCCACCTCGATCTGGACGGCACCCGCATCACCGATCTCGCCGAGCGCATGCAGGTCAGCAAGCAGGCGGTCTCCCAGCTCGTCGCCGACCTGGAGGCCGCCGGCGTGGTGGCCCGGGTGCCCGACGCCGCTGACGCCCGCGCCCGGCGCGTGGTGTTCACGGACCGCGGCCGCGGCGCCATGCTCCATGGGCTGGGGGTGCTCCGGGCCCTCGAGGCCGAGCTGGCGGCCGCCGTCGGCCCGCTGGATCCGCTCCGCGACGCGCTCCTGCGCATCCTGGCCAGCCTGCCCCCCGGCTGAGGGCCGGCTGCTCGGCGAGCGGCCCCATCGCCGCCGGCGGGTGCCATGACCCATTGACGAGCCAGCCGCCGTGGAGCGACAACGTTGCCCCCGGCTCCGTGGAGGCGTTCATGCCCTCGATCCTCACCGTCGCCGCCGTCCGCCAGGCGCGCGAGGCCCGCGATCCCGACCTGGTGCAGCGCATCGTCGCGCTGGCGCAGGCGCCCGACGAGCGGCCCGACACGCCCATCCGGGAGGGCGCGGCCGACTTCTGGACGTTCCGCCGCAAGCAGATCTCCGACCGGGCGTTCCTTCGGGGCAAGGCTGCGGAACGCAAGGCATTTCGCCTGGAGCAATGGGGCTCCCTGAGGCGGCCGACGCTGAGGTGCCGCTGCCGGAGCGCCTCGGCCTCCACACCGTCCTGCTGGATCTCTGGCAGGCCGATGACGCCTACAGCCGCGCCGCGCTGCTGGACGCCATCGCCCGCGTCCCGCTGCGCTGGGGACCCTGGCGCGCCCTCAAGCGAATCTTCAAGGAGGCCGAGGAGCGGGCCGACTACGAGATGTTCGGGGCCCTCGCCGCGCGCTTCGACGCCGCCCGGGCCGGGGGCCGCACCGACAAGGAGATCGGCCAGCGCACGCTGACGTACCTGGTGCGCCGGGCCTGGCGGACGCTGCGCCGCCTGGGCGAGTCCCTGCCGGCCGTCTACGCCGACGCCGCGGTGGAGGTGCTGCGCTTCTATCCAGAGAGCACCAACTGGCGCAACGCCTGGATCGCCAACCACATTTTCTATCACGCCACCGGGCAGTACAGCCGCACGCGGTTCCGGTTCAAGCAGCGGTCGTCCAGCCTGCTCAAGCACCGCGCCTTCGCCGACCTGTGGCGGCGCACGCCGCGGCCCCTCTTCACGCTGCTCGAGCGCGCGTGGTCGGAGCAGGCCCGGCGGTTCGCCACCGACGCCCTGCGCTCCGACTTCCGCACCAGCCTGCGCACGGTGGAGCCAGCCTGGGTCGGCCGCCTGGTCCACGTCGAGAGCGCCGTCGCCCACGACTTCGTGATCTGGCTGCTGGACAACGTGCCGCGCTTCGAGCAGGCCGCCTTCCAGGAGCTGGGGCTGCACGAGCCGGTGCTGCTGCTGCTGGACTCCCCCTCCAGCGCGGCCCGGGCCTGGGCGGCCGAGTACGCCCGCACCCACGCCCGCGACCTGGCCCTCGACCGCCTCGTGCTCCTGGCCAACAACGACCACGAGGCCGTCCGCAAGATGGCCCAGGACCTCCTGCGCGCCCGCCACCCCCGCGACGGCGTGGGGCTGGAGGCCTGGGGTCGCCTGCTCGGCACCCGCCACGCCCATGACCTCGCGGCCAAGGCGCTGCGCGAGCACTTCACGGCCCGGGAGCTGACGCCCGACTGGTTCGTCACCCGCCTGCTCTCGGCCGACCGCGCGGTGATCGCGTTCGCGGCCGAGCTGCTGCCCCGGATCCACCCCGACGCCCGCCTGGGCGCCGCCTGGTACCGCGACCTGCTGGACCAGCCCGAGCTGAGGAGCCAGGCCGCCGATTTCGCGCTCGACCGCCTCGAGCGGTTTCCCGCCGATCAGGCCTTCGACGTCGACTTCGTCCGGCGCGCCCTGCTCAACCCGGCCTCGGCGCGCCGCGCCCGCGGCTGGATCCGCGAGGAGCGCGTCAAGGCCGAGACCCTGGGCGCCGACTGGCTCAAGGTGGTGGCCGACGAGAAGACCTGGGCCGCCGACGCCTGGGTGGCCGAGCTGAAGAAGAGCGGCCGGATCTGGGCGCGGGAGCTCCAGTTCGACGCCGATCTCGCCGGCCTGGCCCTCGGCCAGCTCGCGGACGTCCGCCGCTTCAGCCCCGATCAGATCGGCTTCGCCTGGCTGATGGATCTGGTCCAGCGCACCGAGCCGCGCGAGCACGACTTCGCCGTCGAGTACATGACCAAGGCCTTCGTGCCCGCCGACTTCGCGCCCCCGGGCGAGGAGGAGGCCGCGGGCGGCGGCGACGCGGGCAGCGGCGAGATCAACGTCGACCTGGGCGGCGCCTCGTTCCTCTTCACCGGCAAGCTGGCGACCATGACGCGGTCCCAGGCCGAGGGGAAGGTCACGGCGGCCCACGGCACCAACGCTGGCGCCGTCACCAAGACGCTGGACTACCTGGTCATCGGCGACGAGGGCTCGCCCCTCTACGGCGCCGGGCGCAAGGGCTCCAAGCAGGTCAAGGCCGAGCAGCTCGTCAGCCAGGGCGCCGCGCTGCGCATCATCTCCGAGACGGCGTTCCTCCAGATGCTGGCCGGCAAGACCCGCAAGGCCGACGACAACCAGAGCGAGAGCGGGCTGCTGGCCCTCTGGGGCATGATCACCGCCGCGGGCCCCGCCGACGCCCCGCTCGCGCGCTTCGCGCGGCACTACGTCCGCCGGCACCACGAGGAGATCTGCCCCGCCGAGACGGATCGCTACGTCGACCCGGGCGCCGAGATCCCCAAGAGTTTCCTGACGTTCGAGCGCATCCGGGGCCTGATGGGCGATGACCGGGCCCCGGTCCGGGCGCTGGGCGTGGAGCTGGCCCGCTACGAGCTGGCCCGCCTCAAGCCTCCGATGGACGCCCTGGTCGGCCTGAGCGAGCTGCCCTACGAGGACGTGCGCGCCTTCGTGATGGAGGCCCTGACCGCCGAGGAGAGCGCCGAGACGAAGCGGTTCCGCGTCGACCCGGCCACCCTGACCGCCGACGCCGTCTACCGGTTCTGCGAGTCCATGGACGCCTCCACCCGGCACCTCGGCATGCTGCTCATTCAGAAGAACCCGCGCCTCGCGCTGCCCGAGGAGCTCTTCCGGCTCACCGAGAGCCCCGACCGCGCCATGCAGGCCTTCGTCGTGCGCCAGCTCTGGCGGCTCTACCGCGCCCGGGGCACGACCGGGGGCTGGCAGCCGCCGCCCCCCGATCCGAAGCGGGTGGCCCGGGGCAAGGACGCCGACGACGCCCGGCCCGCGCCGGAGGGCCCCACCCCGCGGCCCGACGCGCCCCCCGCCGGCGCCGAGGACATCCGCGGCTTCCTGCGGCGCACGCTCTTCGGCATCCCGCCGGCCCGGCTCCCCAAGGACCGGCCGTCGGGCCAGCACCCCCTCTCGGCCCGCCGCGCCAAGCAGGCCCTCATCGAGGTCGTGCGCGACCTGGCGCTGGAGGACGAGGGCTTCGCCCGCCAGGTGGCGCCCCTGTTCGCCGAGTTCATGCGCTCCCGCGGCCGCAGCGAGGCCCTGGCCTGCCTGGTGGCCCTCACCCGCATCCGGCGGCGCTGGCCCGCTCTCGACGCCGAGGAGGCGGCCTGATGTCCAAGGAACTCTACCTCGACCACCGCGGCGCCCTCGTCGGCCTCTTCGGCCTCGGGGACACCCTCGTCTTCGCCACCGACCACCCCGAGGGCCAGCCCACGGCGGTCTTCCGGGTCAACCCGAGCACCGGCGCGGTGACGTCCGACGCCCTGCCCACCGGAGCGAAATCCCTCCTGGTTTCAGAGGGTTGGACGCTCGTGGGCGGCGCCGACGGGCGCCTGTACCGGGGCCCGCGGGCGGGCGGCGCCCTGGCCGCGTTCGGCCCCGCGCTGCCGGCCCCGGCCGCGGCGCTGGCCCCGCTGGCCGGCGACCGCCTCGCCGTCGGCACCGGCGCCCTGGTGCTCGTCCTCGGCCCCAAGGGCGACGAGCTGCAGCGCTTCGAGCTGCCCGACGCGGTCTCGGCCCTGGCCAGCGACCCCAGCGGCACCTGGCTGGTGGCGGGCACCACCCGCGGGCTGGTGCAGGTCTACGAGACGGAGGAGCGGCCGGCCTTCCTGGCCGCCGAGTCCGCGCGCCTGCACGAGGGGCGGTCACGGCGCTGCTCTTTGAGCCCGAGGGCCTGCGCTTCCTGTCGGCCGGCGTCGATCGCCGCCTGCTCTCCACCCACGCACGCGGCGCCCTGGAGGCCGAGGATCGCGGCGGCCGGCAGGGCCATGATGACGCCGTCACCGCGCTCCTCAACGCCGGGGACCGCTTCTACACCGGCGGCCGCGATGGCCAGCTCAAGGTCTGGGGCCGCGACCGCGGCAACCGGCGCTCCCAGACGCTGAAGACGGGGGCCGGCCGGGCCATCGCCCTGGCCGAGGTGGAGTTCATGGGGCGGACCCACGTGGCCGCCGCCGGGGACGACGCCGCCATCCGGGTGCTCCAGCTCGACGGCACCGGCAAGCCCGTGCTGCTGGCGGCCGCCCTGCGCGACGCCTACGCCAAGGCCCGCAACGCCTTCACCCAGCGGGAGCCCGAGCGCCGCCAGCAGGCCCTGCGGACGCTGGCCAGCTACAACGACCAGGCCGCCATCGCGCTCCTGGCCGAGCGGGCCGACGCCGACGACGATCTGCGCCTGCGGGTCGAGGCCACCACCGCCCTCGGGGCCAGCGGCAACCCCCGCGCCATCGAGCAGCTCGACGGCCTGCTCAAGGCCCGCTCCCCCGAGGTGCGCCTGGCGGCCCTCGCGGGCCTGCGCGCGCTGGAGGGCCAGGCCGAGCTCTCTCCCCTCGACAAGGCCATCGCCTCCGGCCAGGCCAACGTCGGCGTCGCCGCGGTGGAGGGCCTCGCCGGGCTGGCCGCTGCCGACGACGAGGCCCGCGTGCGCCTCGTCCGGGCCCTCGACCACGGCACCCGCGAGGTCCGGTTCGCCGCCCTGGAGGCCCTGGAAGGCCTGGGCGCTGACACCGACCCCGAGGCCAGCCTGCTGGCCCTGGGCTCGCGCCACGCCGATCTGCGCTGGTTCGCCCTGCTGCGCACCTTCCAGCGCGGCCTGCTCGATCGCCCCACCGTCCAGAGCGCCCTGCGGCGCCACGGCGAGGATGGCGACGGCGCCGTGCGGCAGCTCGCCTTCCACCTCGCCGTCCTGGCGCGGCCGGCCCTGACCGCCGTGCTGCGCTACCGCGACCGCGACCTGCACCGCCAGCTCCACCAGCTCGAGACCTACGGCAAGGACGCCACCGACGCGCCGGCGCCGAAGCGCGCCGGCCTCGACGCCCTCACCGCCGAGGACCGCCGCCCCCTGCTGGAAGCCATGGCCAGCCGGGCCCTCGACACCTGCGTCCGCGGCGCCGTCGCCCTCGCGCTGCTCCAGGACGGGCGCGCCTTCGGGACGCTGCTGCAGCTCAGCCGCGAGAGCGACGAGGGCACCCGCGTGGCGGCCTGTCGGGCGCTGGAGAGCCAGGGCGATCCCCGCGCCCTCCAGCGGCTGCGCCAGATGCTGCGCGACGACGCCGAGGCCGCCCGCGACGCCGCCTTCACCGCCGTCGTCCGCCTGCTGGACAAGGCCCCGCTGGAGGCCGCCGAGGCCGGGCTCATGGCCCAGCACGAGGACGTCCGCCGCCGCGGCCTGCGCCAGCTCGTGAAGATCCTCAAGGCCGACGCCGCCAGCGCCCCGGCCCTGGCGCTCCTGGCCCGGGCCCTCAACGACGCGGCGCCGGCGGTGCGGACCGAGGCCTTCAAGACGGTCATCAACCTGCCCGTCGGGCAGAGCGCCGACGCCGCCCTGCGCTTCGCCCTCCAGAGCCTGCACGCCGATCTGCGGCGCGAGGTGCTCACCGAGGTCATGGGCGAGATCATGCAGCCGTGGGCCTGGCCCCTGCTGCTGGATCTGCTGGACGATCCCGACAGCGGCGTCCGGCGAGAAGCCCTTGAATTCGCTCGTAAAAAGGGCAAGGGCCGCGAGCCCGATCCCGTGGTACGGGCCCTGGCGTCGCCCCACGCGGATCTGCGCCTGGAGGCCACCGGCCAGCTCGCCCGCAAGGCCAACGCCGCCGCCCGCGCGCTGCTCGTCCAGGTCCTCGAGGACGCCGACCGTGACGTCCGCCTGGCGGCCCTCGCCGCCCTCGAGGCCGCCGGCGACGACGAGGCCCTGCGCCAGGCCCTCGGCAGCGCCCGGGTCGACGTCCGCATCCGGGCCGCCAGCGCGCTGGCCGCCGCGGGGGACGCCTCGGCCGCCGACGTCCTCCTCGCCCAGCTCGCCGAGCCGGCCCCCGAGGTCGGCGACCTGCGCCGCCTCTGGCAGGGGCGGATGATCCAGGCCCTCGACGGCCTGGCCGCCCTCGGAGACGCCCGCGCCACCGGCCCGGCCGCCGCCCTGGTCGGCCATGACGACGCCGAGCTGCGGCGGGCGGCCACCCGTGCCGTGGCCTGGACGTGCCCCCCCGCCGATCTGGCGCCCCTGCGGGCGGCGCTGCAGAGCAGCGACACCGACGTGCAGATCGCCGCGGCCCTCGGCCTGGCCTGGCAGGGCGATGCGTCGGGCGTGGCGTTCATCACGCCGCCGGCCCCACCCCCGCCGTCGAGCGGCGGCCGCCGCCGGGCCCAGCCCAAGGCCCCGCCCGCCGCCGCGCCGGCGGACGCCCTGCTGGCGTCGCTGACCCTCGGCGACGCCGATGGCTTCCTGGCCTGGCTGGACGTGCCCGACGAGGCCATCCGCCGCCGCGCCGTGCTGCTGCTGCTCATGCTGGAGTGGCGCGAGGGCGACGGCACCCCCGACCGCTGCCTCGCCGCGCTGTCGTCCAGCGATCCCCGCGTCCGCCTCACCGCCGCGGAAGCCCTTGAGTTCTTTGCGGATCCCGCCGCTTTCGGGGCCGCGGTGGTGCGCCTGCTCAACGCCCGCACCGACGCGACGTCCCCCTGGACGCTCACCGCCGAGGTGGCCGCCGTCTGGGCCGACGCCCTGACGCTGGGCGACGGTCGCCTGCGGGTCCGGGCCGCGAGCCTCTTCGACCGCCTGGGGGCCAAAGAGCAGGCCGAGTTCGACCTGGCCTGGGCCCGGTTCGAGCGGCGGCATGGCGCCGAGGTGGCGGCCCTGGCTGCGCGCCGGCCCAAGACCGCCAAGGCCGTCTACTCGGCCGCCGAGATCGACGAGCTGGTGCTGGGCGCCTACGTGGGCCTGTCGCGGCTGTCGGGGGGCGGCGCCAACGCCCGCGTCCGCCAGACGGCCCTGTCCCGGCTCGCCGCGGCCGCCGCCTCGGGCCGGACGGACGCCTCCATCATGGCGCCGGTCTTCTTGCAGGCGCTGCGCGATGACCAGTCGGCCGTGCGGGCCCAGGCGTTCGAGCACCTCTCGACGCTGGGCTTCGCGCCCGCCCGCCTGGCCGCCGAGGCCCTCGCCACGGGCCACCGGGACGTGGGGGTGCTGGGCCTCAAGCTGCTGGCCGCCCAGGCCGGCGATGCCGGCGGCACCGAGGTGCTGCGCGAGGTCCTGGTGACCCGCATCGACGGGCTGGAGCACGAGGCCTCGACGCTGCTGCAGGAGCGCATGGGCGAGGTGCCCGCCTTGATCGCCGGCCTGGAGGCGCGCTCCGAGGCCCGGCGCCGCCAGAGCCTCGCCAGCCTCGGCGCCAGCCAGGCGCCCGGGGCCGTCGAGGGGCTGCGGCAGGCCCTCGGGGTCCGCTTCGAGGCCATCCGGGACCAGGCCGCCCTGCTCCTGGCAAACCGTCGTGATTCCGAGGCCTTCGAGCCGCTGGTCGCCCAGCTCGCCCGGCCGAACCGGCGGGCGCAGGTGGCGGCGGCGGAGGGGCTGCTGGCCCTGGGCGACGCCCGCGGCCAGGGCGCGCTGCTCCAGCGTGTCGAGCAGGATCCCCACGGGACGGCGGAGGCCGGCCGGCTGATCGCCCTCGCCGGCGCCATGAAGCAGCTCGACGGCGTCGACCGCCTGTTCGCGCTGGCCGAGCGGCCCCCGCTGCGCACCGCCGCCTTCAACGCGCTGTTCGCGCTCTCGGGCCACGACCAGCCGGTGCCGCCGGCCGACGAGGACGCCCCCGACGACGAGCGCTGGATGGTGGGCCAGCACCCCCGCCACGACGCGCTGCTCGCGCGGCTGCTCGCCTTCGCCCACGGCCTGGGCGACGCCGCCATGGCCCGCCCCCTGCTCCCGAGCGCGCGCTGGGCGAAGGACGCCGCCGTGGGCGAGGCCCTCGGGCCCTTCGCCGGCTTCGGCGACGCCCGCGTCCGCCAGGAGGCCTGCATGGCGCTCGGCTGGCGGCTGCGCCACCGGGCGGGCAGCGCTGATCCCCTGGTGGGCGCCCTGGCCCACGCCGATCCGGCCACGGCGTGCATCGCCGCCGAGCAGCTCGCGCGCGCGGGTCGCCCCGAGGGCATCACCCTGCTGCTCTCGGCCATCGACCTGGGCGACGGTCTCGACCAGCGCCGCCGCGCGGTGGAGGCCCTGGGGACGCTGGCCGATCCGCGGGCCCTCGACGTGCTCCTCCGGCTCGTGGGCGAGGACGGCCACGCGCTGCAGGAGGCGGCCGCCGCGGCCATCGGCCACCTGGGCGGCACCGACCGGGGCGAGCGCATCTTCAAGCACCTCGCCCGGCTCGTCCGCAGCGCCGACCACCAGGTCGTCACGGCGGCGCTCACCGGGCTGCGCTGGTTCGGCGGCGTCGACGCGTGGCGCCTCATCCTGGCCCAGATCGAGAGCGAGGACTGGCAGGTGCGCCTGCGGTCGACCGAGCTGCTCGCCTTCTTCGACGACGAGGCCGCCCGGGCTGCGCTGCTCAAGCGCGTCCGCGACGACGACGACTGGGACGTGGGCCAGGCGGCCGCCAAGAGCCTGCGCCAGCAGTTCGGCCCTGACTCCCTGGAGCCGGATTTCGCTTTCATGATCAGCGAGTTCGACGATCTGGACGAGCACTGGATCGAGCGGATCGCGGCCCAGGGAGAGGCCGCGCGGATTCTCGCGACCCTGCCCGACATCCCGGTGGATTACGCCGCCGAGCGCATCGAGCCGCTGGTCAGCGCCCTGCTCGCCCGGACGCCGCGCCCCATCGAGGCGGCCGCCGCTGCCCTCGACAGCCCCCACCACCGGGCGGGGACGGTGGCCGCGCGCATCCTCGGGCAGGCCGGCGCCGAGGGCGCCCGGCACGACGCGGCGCTGGCCCGCGCGACCGGCCGCATCCTGGCGGACTGGACGGCCCGCCGGGCGTGGCTCGACGACGCCCGCCAGGACATGGACGACGAGCTGCACTTCCTCACCGAGCGCCTGCGCCAGCTCGGTCTGGGCCAGCGGGCGCCTGGGGGTCGCGGCCGACGTGGTGATGCAGGCCACCGGCCTGGGCGGCTCCCACGCCGACGCCCGACCGGTGCGGCTCGCCGCGGTCACGGCGCTGGCGGAGGGCCTCGGCGGCGAGGCTGCCCTCGACGCCCTCAGCGCCGCCGCGGTCGGCCCGGACGCCGCCCTGCGGACCATCGCCTCGGCGGCCCTCGCCCAGCGCGCCCCGGCCCGGGCCACCGCCCTGCTGGAGCGCGCCCTGGACGACCGCCAGAGCCTGGACCGGCTGCTCACGGGCGCCGATCCCGCGGCGGCGACGGTGGTGCTGCGCAAGGCCGCCGGTCAGATCCATGTGCAGGGCGTCGCGCTGCCCTACCTCATCGCCCGCGGGGATGTGGAGGGCTTGCAGGCGGCGGCCGCGGACGCCGGGCTCGAGGAGGCGACGCGCCTCGGCGCCCTGGAGGGCCTGGCGCGGGTGGCGACGCCCGCCGCCCAGGCGGCCTGGCCGCCGTCGGGAGCGGCGCCGACAACGACGAGGTGCTGCGCAAGGCGGCCTGGCGGGCGCTCCGCCGGGCGAAGCGGGCGCAGGCCCGCCAGAACACGGTCGAGGTGACGGCATGAGCGGCGAGACGCCTGAAGAGGGCACGGGGGCGAGGCCACCGGCGCGGCCAGCGACGAGGCCCGCACGCCCTTCACCGAGCGGTACGCGGGCGCGAGCCGGCTGGCCGCCGAGGGGGACGCCGAGCGCATCGCCCTGGTCGGCGATCTGGCCCGGGATCCGGTCTCGGTCCGCGGCCGCATCTGCGATCCGCTGCAGTTTCGCGCCGCGCTGTCGGCCTTGTACGCCGTCGTGCAGAGCGACTTCAGCTACAAGCCGAAGGATCGCACGGCCTACCTGGCCTACCAGCGCCAGAAGAAGCAGTCCGCGACGCTCTCGCAGTGGAGGCCCAGCGCGCCTGGTTCGAGTGGCTCCAGCGCAACGATCCCCTGGCGTTCCTGGTGCTCGATCCCGTCGTGACCGTGCAGCCCGATGCCCTCACCCTCGAGGTCTTCAGCAAGGACGAGGGCACCTACGCGGCCCTCGGCATCGACTGGAGCGCCTTCGAGCTGGAGGCGGCGCCGCGCTGCGGCACCACCCACATCGACTTCAGCGCGACCCTCGACGACGGCATCCAGCGCCTGCGCTCCTACCGCGCCACCCACCTCTCGGTGGGCCCCGACGCGGTGAGCGTGGCCACCGAGGGCAGCCCGAGGTGCTCGAGAAGCGCATCCAGGTGCCCGACGCCTGGCTGCGCGGCTTCCTCCAGGTGCAGTCGGCGGCGACGCTGCCGGCGGCGACGTTCTCGCTGGCGCCCGTCGACCTCTACAACCTGCTGCGCCACCTGCGGCTCAACGGCGACCGCAAGAAGGGCGGCCGGGCCATCCGCGTGGAGCTGGTGCCCGGCGAGGCCCCGCGGCTCGTCCTGGAGCCCTGGGAGGAGGTCCAGACGTCGTCGGGGGCGCCCTACGCCGGCCGCACCGCGCAGGTCATCCGCATCTGGGGCCGGCGGCGCCTGATGCTCATCCGCCGCTTCCTGCCCTTCGTGCAGTCGGTGGACGTGCACCTGCTCGGGAGCGGGCTGCCGGGCTTCTGGGTCATGCGGGCCGGGCCCTTCACGCTGACGCTGGGGATGACCGGCTTCACCGCCGCGCTCTGGACGCGCTCGCTCACGTTCGACGTCCTGCTGCCCCGCTCCACCGACGAGGACGCCGCCCGGGGCCCGGTGCTCGAGTGGCTGCGAGGGGCCTGGAAGGGCAGCGTCGCCGAGGTGGCGAAGGGCTCGGGCCAGACGCCCGCCGCCACGCGCAAGGCGCTCCAGGGTCTCTGCCAGGCAGGGCTGGTCATGTTCGACCTGGCCCACGAGGTCTACCGCCTCCGGCCCCTCACCGGCGAGCCCCTCGACGGCGCGCGGCTGGCCCACCGCAACCCGCGGGAGCGGGAGGCGGCGGACCTCCTGGCGGTGAAGGACGCCGTCCGGATCATGAAGGAAAACCGCATCTTCGGGCAGGGCACCGAGCTCGAGGGCAAGGTCACGGTGGCCGCCGAGAAGCGCGAGTACCGGCCGCTGATGCTCATCGACGACGAGGGCCGCGTGCCCCGGGCGGAGTGCACCTGCAAGTACTTCCGCACCCAGGGCCTCAAGCAGGGGCCCTGTACGCACCTGACGGCTCTGGCGCTGGCCCACGCCCGCGCCGAGGCCCGCCGCGCCGAGCAGCGTGGCCGCGGCCGCGCCGCGGTGGTCGTCGAGACGCGCACCTACGCGCGCCGCCACCCGAAGGGCGAGACGCTCTACCAGGTGGGCCTCGATCGCACCCGGGTGAAGATCCGGTGGGGCGAGCGCAGCGACGCCCGGCTGCGCCTCCAGCAGCTCGTGTTCGGCACGGCGGCGGAGGCCCGCGCGGCCTACTTCGCCCGCATCGATGAACTGGAGGCCGATGGCTTCCTGGACGCCTCGGCAGGTTGACGCATGGCCACCCGACCGAACCTCGTGACCCAGTGGGTCGAGCTCTGGGGCGCCATCGCCCGCGCTGGCGGCATCGACGCCTACATCACCACCCGGCTGACCGAGCAGGGCTTCCTGGTCAAGCGCCGCGCCACCGATGGCATGAGCGCCGCCGAGCTGAAGCGCTACAAAGCCGAGCTCAAGCGCGAGGCCGCTGAGCGCCGCAAGCTGAAGAGCGAAGCGTGGCAGGCCTACCGGGCCAGCCACGTCGTGCACCTGGGCGACGGCATCTTCTTCAATGATGACCTGGACTTCGACGCCTTCGACCTGCCCGAGCCCGAGGCGCGGGCGGCCGAGAACGAGCTGCCGAAGCTCGACAAGCCGCAGCAGGTGGCGGACGCTCTCGGCATGACGCTGGCCGAGCTGCGCTGGCTGTCCTTCCACCGGGAGGCGGCCACGGGCCTTCACTACCGGCGCTTCGAAATCCGCAAGCGTTCCGGGGGGATGCGCGCCATCTGGGCCCCCCTGCCCCGCCTGAAGGCCGCCCAGCGCTGGATTCTGCGCGAGATCGCCGAGCACCTGCCCGTGCACGGCGCTGCCCACGGCTTCGTGCCCGGCCGCAGCATCCTCACCAACGCCCAGGCCCACACCGGCTCGAAGCTCATCCTCAACGTCGACCTGAAGGACTTCTTCCCCTCGGTCACGTGGCGGCGGGTGAAGGGGCTGTTTCGCAAGGCCGGCTACCGCGAGCAGGTGGCCACGCTGCTGGCGCTGCTCTGCACCGAGGCGCCGCGCGAGATCGTGGAGCACGAGGGCGAGAAGCTCTTCATCGCCCTCGGCCCGCGGTGCCTGCCCCAGGGCGCCCCGACCAGCCCGGCCCTGACCAACGCCCTGTGCATGCGGCTGGACCGGCGCCTCGACGGCCTGGCCCGGTCGCTGGGCTGGCGCTACACGCGCTACGCCGACGACCTGACCTTCTCGCTGCCCCTCGACCACAAGGGGCCGCCGGCCCTGGGCAAGCTGCTGGGCGCCCTGCACGCGGTGGTGGCCGCCGAGGGCTTCGAGGTCAACCCGGCCAAGACGCGGGTGTCCCGTCCCGGCGCCCGCCAGAAGGTCACCGGCCTGGTGGTCAACGGCACCGGCGCGCCGCGCGTGCCCCGTGTGCTGCGCCGGCAGCTCCGCGCCGCCGCCCACAACCTGGCCCAGGGCAAGCCCCTGCCGCCCGGCGAGAGCGTCGCCCGCCTGGCCGGCCTCGCCGCCTTCGTCCACATGGCCGACGCCACCCTCGGCGCCGCGCTGCTGGCCGAGCTGGGCCAGCATCGATGAAGGCGGCTGCCGCGGTCCTGGCCCTCGGGCTCGCCGGCTGCACCGCCTGCATGGACTTCTTCAACACCCCGCCCCTCCGGCGCCGGGCCGAGGCCCTCGCCACCGGCACCGGCGCGCGGGTGGACGGGTGCGCCATGTTCACCGGATCCCGCAAGGGATCCTGCACGTTGAGCGGCACGCCGGCCGATCTCGCGGCGCTCGGCGGGCGGCTGGGCCTGGCTCCCGTCCCCCCGACGCGGCCTACGGCAGCCAGTCCTGCCTCACCTTCCCCGCCTTCGGCCGCGCCGTGGAGCGCCGCCACGAGGCGCTGCCCGGCGTCCAGGTCTTCCGCGCACCCACGCCCCTCCCGCCGGGCGAGGGCAACGTGCGCCTGGTCGCCCTCTTCGTCGCCGAGGGCCAGGCCTGCATGGAGCTGGAGTACCCCTACGGCTGATCGGCCGCCAGCAGCCGCGCGACGCGCTCCTCGAGGGTCTCGGTGGACAGGGCCGAGCCGAGCCGGTCGATGACCAGCGGCATGCCAAAGGGAGTCGGCCGCTCGACGGCGCGCACGTCGAGGCCGTCGGACCGCACCCGACCCAGCGCCTCCCGTAGCCTGCCGAACTCGAAGCTCTCGGCCAGCACCTCCCGGCGCACCTGGTACAGCAGCAGGTTGTCAGGGTCGTAGCGCCGAAACACGTCGAACAGCAGGCTCGAGCTGGTCTGAATCTGGCGCAACGTCTTGATCTTCCCGGGGAATCCCGAGAAGACGAGCCCCGCGATCC
The DNA here is from genome assembly GCA_041389985.1 of bacterium. Taxonomy (GTDB): domain Bacteria; phylum Myxococcota_A; class Bradymonadia; order UBA7976; family UBA1532; genus JACKDP01. The sequence goes on along the minus strand of JAWKQS010000017.1, from coordinate 93,951 downwards.
GGGCCGTGTCCCGGAAGCGCCGGCGGGCCATCTCGCCCAGGTTCACCGCCGCCTGCACGTCGTCGAGCAGGTCGGCGTCGCTGAAGGCGTCCGCCTCTCCCAGCAGGTCAGCGTAGGGGTACGCCCCCTCGCAGAGCAGCTCGAAGCCGTGGTCGTTCATGGACAGCGTGAAGCTGGCCTTGCGCCGCCGCCCGAGCCGGAGGGCCAGCAGCGCCGCCATGCCCTCGTGGGCGGCCCGCCCGGCGAAGGGATAGACGAACAGGTGGCTGCCATCCGCTGTGGTGCACAGCTCGGCCAGCACCGGCCCCGGCCCGGGCAGCCGGCTCATGCGCGCCTGCATGGCCAGGATGGGCCGCGCCGCCTCCATCTCCGGCGGCCCCACCTCGCCTCGCGCGAAGGCGGCGAGCATGTCGAGGGAGGCCTCGGCCAGGGACGCCGAGATGGGCAGGCGGCCCCCGCCCCAGGCCGGCACCCGGCCGGGCCGGCGCCGGGCCTTCTTCACATGCGCAGTAAAGTCGCGCACTTGCACCAGCTCGACCACATGGCCACCGAACGCGAAGGTGTCCCCGGCCCGCAGGCCCGCGATGAAGCGCTCCTCCACGGTGCCCAGGCGCCCGACCCCCTTGAGCACCACCGCCATGGCCGTGTCTTCCACGATGGTGCCGATGCTCAGGCGCTGGAGGCGGGCCATGCGGTCCGTGGCGATCACGTAGCGCCCGTCGGCGTCGCGCCACAGCCGGTGGTACTCGGGGTAGGCCTTCAGGGTGGCGCCGCCGTGCTCCAGCAGCTCCAGGCACCACCCGAACTGCTCGGCGGTCAGCCCCGCGAACGACGCCGCCGTCTGCACCTCGGCCAGCAGCGCCGGGGCCTCGAAGCCGCCCCCGACCGCGCACGAGACCAGGTGCTGCACGAGCACGTCCAGGGGCGCGCTCAGGGGGCCCGTCGGCTCCACGTCCCCGCGCTCGATGGCGTCGCGCGCGGCGGCGATCTCGACCAGCTCCAGGGCGTGCGTGGGCACGCAGATGACCTCGCACGGCTGCCCCGGCTGGTGCGCGGCGCGGCCGGCGCGCTGGATGAGGCGTGCGATGCCCTTCGGCGAGCCGATGTTGAAGACCCGCTCCACCGGCCCGAAGTCGACGCCCAGGTCCAGCGATCCCGTGCAGACCGCCAGCGTCACGCTGCCGTCCCCGAGGCCGCGCTCGATGCGCGTCCGCTCCTCGGCGTCGATGGTGCTGTGGTGCAGGCCCATCTTCGGCTGCCAGTCGGGGCGGGCCCGGGCGATGGCCTGGTACCAGCTCTCGGCCTGGTTGCGGGTGTTGGTGAAGATGAGCGTCGTGCGATCCGGAACCAGGGCCGCCACCACCCGCGGCAGCATCGAGAAGCCCATCCGCCCCGCCCAGGGCATCTCGTCGGGGCGCTCCGGCCGGATGGACAGGACGCGGACCTCGCGGGTCAAGGGCGCCGAGACGAGCCGGGCCGGTCGACCGACCCCCACCGCCGCCTGCGCCGCCGCGGGCGGGTCGCGCAGCGTCGCGCTCAGCGCCCACGTCCGGGCCTTGGGCGCGAGGGCCCGCACCCGCGCCAGCGCGAGCTCGAGCAGGGCGCCGCGCTTCTGGCCGAGGAGCGCGTGCCACTCGTCGAGGATGAGGCAGGACAGCGACGCGAACCGTGCCGCGGCGTCGGGATCCGTGAGCTGGATCGCGAGGGATTCCGGTGTGGTGACGAGCACTTCCGGCAGGCGCTTGCGCTGCTTCGCCCGCACGCCGCTGGCGGTATCTCCCGTCCGGCTCTCGACCCGGACGCCCAGCCCCAGCGCCGCCACCGGCCGGGCCAGGGCGTCCTCGATGTCCCGCGCGACCGCCCGCAGCGGCGTGATGTACAGGGTGTGCAGGCCGCCACGCCCCTGGCCCGCCGCCAGCTCGGCGAAGGGCCCCCCGAACGCGGCGTAGGTCTTCCCCGCCCCCGTCGGCACATGGACCAGGCCGCTCTCGCCCGCGGCATAGGCGGCCCAGGTCGCCCGCTGGAAGTCGAACGGCGTCCAGCCCTGGGTCTCAAACCAGCCCGCGAGGCCCTCCGCCACCGGCCCGGCTACTTCACCACGCCGAGGGCGCGGCCGACCTTGCCGAACGCCGCCACCGCCCGCTCCACCTGAGCGCGGCTGTGGCCGGCCGACATCTGGGTGCGGATGCGCGCCTTGCCCTGCGGGACCACGGGGAACGAGAAGCCGATGACGTAGATGCCCTCGGCCAGCAGGGCGTCGGCCATGGCCGAGGCCAGCTTCGCGTCCCCCAGCATGACCGGGATGATCGGGTGGCTGCCGGGCAGCAGATCGAAGCCGAGCGCCCCCATCCCCTCCCGGAAAACCTTCGAGTTTTCGCGAAGATTGACGCGCAGGGCGTCATCCTCGACGAGGTCGAGGGCCACGAGGGAGGTGGCGGCGATGACGGGGGCGACCGTGTTCGAGAAGAGGTACGGGCGCGACCGCTGGCGCAGCCAGGCGACGATCTCCTTGCGGGCGCAGGTGAAGCCGCCCGAGGCGCCCCCGAGGGCCTTGCCCAGCGTCCCCGTCACGATGTCGACCCGCCCCAGCACCCCGCAGTGCTCCGCGGTGCCGCGGCCCTTCTCGCCCACGAACCCCGTCGCGTGGCAGTCATCCACCATGACCAGGGCGCCATGCGCGTCCGCCAGATCGCAGATGGCCTTCAGGTTGGCGATGTAGCCGTCCATGGAGAAGACGCCGTCGGTGGCGATGAGCACATGCCGGGCGCCGTCGGCCCGCGCCTGGACGAGCTGGGCCTCGAGACCCGCCATGTCGTTGTTGGGGTAGACGTAGCGCCGCGCCTTGCACAGCCGGATGCCGTCGATGATGGACGCGTGGTTGAGGGCGTCGCTCACGATGGCGTCCTCGGGTCCCAGCAGCGTCTCGAACAGGCCGCCGTTGGCGTCGAAGGCCGACGGGTAGAGGATGCAGTCCTCGGTGCCGATGAAGGCCGCCAGTCGCCGCTCCAGCTCCTTGTGGACGTCCTGCGTGCCGCAGATGAAGCGCACCGACGCCATGCCGTAGCCGTGATCCTCGATGGCCGCCTGCGCCGCCTCGCGCAGGCGCGGGTGGTTGGCCAGCCCGAGGTAGTTGTTGGCGCAGAAGTTCAAGACCCGCTGGCCACCCACCTCGATCTCGGCCTGCTGGGGCGAGGTGATGACGCGCTCCGCCTTGAAGAGCCCCTGATCCCTCAGGGCCTCGGTCTGGGCGTGCAGGTGGGCGAGGAAGGACGAGTCCATGGGCGTCTCCGGTCAGGGGGGCATCAGGATGCCGTCGAAGTCCGCCGCGCGAAAGGGCAGATCGAGGCGGGGTCGGCGGGCGAAGCGCTCGGGGTACACGGGCGGCCGGACCGGGAAGAGCGTGGGCCGGTACACCTCGCCCACCAGGACGCCGGCGGCCCGCTGGGCCAGGGTCGGCATGGCCCGCAGCTCCGCGCGGGTGTCGGCGTCCAGGCAGCCGTGGATGCGGGCCTCCACGGCGGCGGCGTTCCAGTCGGTGGGCTGGAAGCGCTCATCGCCGGGGACGGGCGCGCCGTCCCACGGCACCGGGTCGTTGCGCTGCCGCCAGAGGCTGACCTCGCCCTCCTGGGCGAAGGGATCGACGGGCGCCCCCTCGAAGAGGACGTTGAAGTGCAGGTGCGGCGCAACCCACGGAAAGAACAGCGCAATCTCCATGCCCGAGGCGCCCGACCAGCCGACCAGATCCCCGCGGGCCAGCGTCTGCCCGGGGCGCACGGCCACCCGGGCCAGGTGGCTGAACGTCGTGACCAGGCCCTCGCCGTGATCCAGCACCACCTTGCGCCCGCCGCGATCCATCTCGAAGGGCACCCCCACCACCACGGCGGGGGCCGGCGCCACCAGCGGCGTCCCCACCGGCACGGCGAAGTCCGTCCCGATGTGGCCATCGTAGGTGTACTGACCCCCCAGCCAGTCGCGGGCGTAGGTCACCCGCACGGAGTGGCCCTCGGCCTCCGGGCGCGGCACCCGGTTGACGAAGTTGTAGATGGGGGTGCGCCGCGGGGGCAGCCGGTCGAGCCACGTCGGCAGCGCGATGGAGGGCTTGAAGATGCGCAGCGACGAGGGCCCCCACTTGCTCGGGGGCAGGTGCTCGTTGCCGGCGAAGCCTCGCCAGGCCTGTCGCAGCGCGGGCAGCAGCGGCTTGAGCCCCAGCGCCTCGCGCAGCCCCACCCGCAGTCGCCCCTCCATGCACCCTCCGCGTTGACAGCCGGCCCGGACCGTTGAATGTTCGGGGCTCGCCGAAGGCGCGTCAACCGGATGGAGCGTGCGACCCCCTTCTCCCCCCGACCCCCTCATCGGCCGCACCCTCGGGGGCAAGTACGTCCTGGAGGCCTGCCTCGGCATGGGCGGCTTCGGCGCCGTCTACCGCGCCCGCCAGATCCCCGTGAACCGGGCGGTGGCGGTGAAGGTGGCCCTCGCCGCCGATCCGCTCGGCTCCAGCCGCGACCGCTTCCTGCGCGAGGCGACGGCCCTCGCAGGCCTGCAGAACCGGGCCGTGGCCATGCTGCACGACTTCGGCGAGGAGCCCGACGGCCTGCTCTACATGGTCCAGGAGTTCGTGGACGGGCGCGATCTGGCGGCCGTCCTGCGCGAGGTGGGGCGCCTGCCGCCGCTGCGGGTCGTCGATCTGGGGGTGAGCGTCCTGGAGGCCCTCATCGAGGCCCATGGGCTGGGCATCGTCCACCGCGACATCAAGCCCGCCAACATCATGCTGGTGCCCACCCGCCGCGGCACCGAGCAGGTCAAGCTGGTCGACTTCGGCCTGGCCAAGGCCCCCATGGCCGGCGGCCGCATCGCCAGCATCACCGGCGACGACGTCATCCCGGGGACGCCCCCCTTCATGGCGCCCGAGATCTGGAACCAGGCCCCGCTCACCGGTGCCGCGGACCAGTACGCCCTGGCCGTCGTGCTCTACCGGGCCCTGGCCGGGCGCCTGCCCTTCGATCACCCCCGCCTCGGCGGTCTGATGCAGCAGCACCTCGCCAGCCCGCCGCCGCCCTCGATCCCGACCTGCGCGTCCCCCCCGGCCCGAGGCCGTGCTGCGCCGCGCGCTGGCCAAGGAGCCCGCCGATCGCTACCCCGACGCGGCGGCCATGCGCACGGCGCTCCAGCAGGCGCTCCCCGACGAGACCGTCCCCCTCGACCCCGCCGACAAGGCGGCCGTGGCCGCCCTGCTGGCCGGGCTGGATCGCCTCACCCCCGTGCTGCCGGCCCCCCTCGACCCGCCGACGGGACCGCTGCCGCCGCCCGCGCGCCGCCCTCCCTGGCTGCTGATCGCCCTGATCGTGGCGGGGCTCTTGGGGGCTGGCGCCACGGCGTGGTGGGCCCACACCCCCGATCCCCCCCCGGAGCCGACGCGCCCGCGGGCCGTCGACCTGCCCTGGGAGTCGCCCTCCCCTGACGCCAACCTGTTGAACTTGAACGGGTTTCCGGTGGCACCCGCAGAATCCCCGGCGCCCCTTCTCCCCTGGCCGAAATCCGTTACAGTGCCAGTCCATGGAGCCCTCCGCCGTCAGCCTGCGCCAGGTCCGGTTCCGCTACCCGCGGGCGGGTGGCGCGCCCTTCGAGCTGGTGCCCCCGAACCTCGCCATCGGGCGGGGCGAGCGGGTGGCGGTGGTGGGGCCGTCGGGGGTCGGCAAGAGCACCTTCGCGCGCCTCCTGGCCGGCATCCTCGTGCCCCAGGAGGGCACGGTCGCGGTGGGGCACCGAGATCTCCAGCCTCGGCGACGCCGCCCGGCGGGCCTTCCGGGTCCAGCAGGTCGGCTTCGTCTTCCAGCGCTTCGAGCTGCTGGACTATCTGTCCGTCCTCGACAACGTGCTGCTGCCCTACCGGCTCAACCCGGCCCTGCGGCTGGAGCAGCCAGCCCGGGTCCGCGCCGCCCAGCTCCTGGAGGAGGCCGGCCTCACCGCCGTCGCCCACCGCCGGCCCGGCTCCTCAGCCAGGGCGAGCAACAGCGCGTCGGCATCTGCCGCGCCCTCGTCACCCGGGCGCCGCTCATCATCGCCGACGAACCCACCGGCAACCTGGACGGCCGCACCACCGATCGGATCCTCGACCTGCTCTTCCACCGCCTCCAGCCCGACCACACCCTGGTGATGATCACCCACGACGCCGGCCTGCTGCACCGGTTCGACCGGACGCTGGACGTCTCGGAGTGGACGCCATGAGCCCGCTCTACCTGGCCTGGCAGCACATCCGCTTCCACCGCCTGCGCACGGCGCTGCTGGTCCTGGCGCTGGCGCTGACGGCGTTCCTTCCCCTGGCGGTCCACGGCCTGCTCGCCCGCTACGGCGAGGCGCTCACGCGCCGGGCCGCCGCGACGCCCCTGGTGCTCGGCACGGCCGGCCACCGGTTCGACCGGGTCTTCAACGCGCTCTACTTCCGGGCCGCCGAGCTGGAGCCGGTGCCCTACGGCGAGGTGGACGCCGTGCTCCAGTCGGGGCTGGCCCTGCCCATCCCCCTGCACGCCCGCTTCACGGCCCGCGACCAGCCCGTGGTGGGCACGACGCCGGAGTACTACGCGTTTCGCGACCTGCGGCTCAGAGCGGGCACCGCGCCGCTCCGGCTGGGCGAGGCCACCCCGGTGCCCGCGCCGCCGAGACGCTGGGCCTGGGGCCAGGCGACCGGCTCATCACCGACCAGCGTGACCTGTACGACCTGACGGCCTCCTTACCCGCTCAGCCTGGAGGTGGTCGGGACCTTCGAGCCCAACGGCACCCCCGATGACGACGGGGTGTTCGTCGACGTGAAGACCACCTGGGTCATCGCGGGCATCAGCCACGGCCACGCCCCGCCGGAGCGCTTCCGGGCCAGGCCGATCCCGGCATCGTGACCGCCCAGTCCGTCACCGACGAGAACCGGGCCAGCTTCCACCTCCACGGCGACCCGGCCACCCTCCCCCTGACGGCCATCATCGTCGTGCCCAGCGACGACAAGTCGGCCACGCTGCTGAAGGCCCGGACGAACGCCCGGCCCGGGCTGCGGATGGTCAGCCCGGCGGTGGTCGTCGAGGAACTCCTGGGAATCGTTCTGAAAATCAGGCACTTCTTCGACGCGCACCAGGCCGTCACGGCCCTGGCGACGCTGCTGTTCCTGATCGTCATCACCACGCTCTCGGCGCGCATGCGGCAGGCCGAGCTGGCCACGCTGCACCAGCTCGGGGCCAGCCGCGGCTTCGCCTTGCGGCTCCAGGCGGCGGAGTGGCTGCTGCTGGCGGTGGCCGCCGCCGTCCTCGCGGTGCTGGGCGTCGTCGCGCTGGCGGTCGCGCTGCCCGACGGGGTGCTGCCATGAGGTGGCTGCTCCTGGCGCTGCTGGTGGGCTGCGCCGCGCCGACGTCGCCCGGCGGGCGCAGCGGGCCGCCCGTCATCGTCGCGACGAGCTACCCGCTGCTGTGGATGGCCCAGCGCCTCGTCGGCGACGCGGCCGAGCTGAAGCTGGCTCCGCCCCCACTGGCCGATCCGGCCGGCTGGGTGCCGTCCACCGCCGATCTGCAGGCGCTCCAGGCCGCGGACCTGGTGGTCACCAACGGCGCGGGGTTCGAGGGGTTCACCGCCTGGGCCAGCCTGCCGCCGTCCCGCACCGTCGTGACGGCCGCCCCCTTCCAGCACCGCTGGCTGCGCTACGAGGACGCCGCCGTCCACACCCACGGCCCCGACTCGACGGCCCACGCCCACACCGGCCTGGACGGCCACACCTGGCTCGATCCCGTCAACGCCCGCGCCCAGGCCGAGGCCCTGCACGCGGCCCTCGTCCGCCACTTCCCCGACCTCAAGGCGCGCGCCGACGCCGGCCTCGCCACCCTCGCCGCCGATCTGGACGCCCTGCACGTGGGCTTCCAGGCGCTCTTCACCACCCAGTCGGGCCTGGTCGTGGTGGCCTCGCACCCGGCCTGGAACTACCCGGCCCGGCGCTACGGCTTCAAGGTCATCGCCCAGACGCTGGATCCCGAGGAGCAGCCGGCGCCCGGGGTGCTGGCCTCGACCTGCCAGGCGGCCCGGGCGCAGCAGGCGCGGCTGCTGCTCTGGGAGACGCCCCCGCGGCCCGCCGTCGCCGCCACGTTCGAGGCCCGCTGCGGGCTACGCAGCGTCGTCTGGTCCCCCATCGAGCAGGCCCCCGCCGGCGGCGACTACCTGGCCGTCAGCCGCGCGACGCTGGCCGCCCTCGTCCAGGCGCTCACGCCAACCCACTGAAACCACACGAAGAACGGGTCAGCGATGGCCCAGCCGCTGGCGCAGATCGGCCCCGCTGAGGGCGGCGATCCACGGGGGGCCCTCGGCCGGCTGCAGCTGGGCGACGCGGGCCAGCAGCGCGGGGCGCTCGGGGGCCGCGAGGGGCGCCGCCAGGTGGGCGATGCGCCGGGCCGTCCGCCAGCGCAGGGCCTCGACCTCGCCGTCGTCGCCCGCCAGCAGATCCGCCAGGTGGCGGGGGGCGTCCACGGCGGGCAGGCCCGCGGGGGCGCGGTGGATGGCGAAGGACCGCCCGCCGAAGGGCTCGACCTCGAAGCCGAGGGCCTGGAGCGCGGGCCGTCGCTTCTCGAGCGCGGCGCGGGCCGCCGCGTCCAGCGCCACCGTCAGCGGCCGCTCCAGCTCGACGCCGGGCCGCCCGGCCGCGAGGGCCGCGTGCGCGAGCTGGGCCCGGGCGGCCTCCACGTCCACGGCGATCAGGGCGTTCTCGGCCTGGAGGATGAGCAGGCCCGCGAGCTCGGCCACGACGGGCAGGCGGTCGAGGGGAAGCGCGCCCACCCCCTCGGCGGCGTCGTAGCGGGCCCGCACGGTGGGCGCGGCCGGCGGGGCCACGGGGCGGCCCAGCGGGAGGGACGCCTGGCCCGGCCGCTCACGGGGCGGCGGCGCGCGCCGCCCCCCTCGGCTCGCCTGGCGCTCCAGCCCGTCGAAGATGCGGCGGGCGGCCCCCTGCTCGGCCGGGCGCAGGGTGTAGGTGCGGCTCGGCGGGGCAGCCGGCGGCGGCTCCTCGGCGGGAGGGGCCGGCACCTCCTCGGCCGGCTCGGCCTGGCCCTGGAGCGCCTGGGCCACCCCTCGGGCCACCAGCCGGTGGATGACGCGGGTGTCGGCGAACCGCACCTCCGTCTTGGCCGGGTGCACGTTCACGTCGAGCAGATCCACCGGCAGCGTCAGGTGCAGCACCACGAACGGGTGCTGGCCGCGCCCCAGGCCGGGCCCGTAGCCCGACTGGACGGCGGCCATGATCACCCGGTCGCGCACGAACCGCCCGTTGATGAACGTGAAGTAGTGGCGCGGGGTAGAGCGGGCCGTCTCGGCCGAGCCGATGAGGCCGACCATGGCCAGGGCCCCCTCCACCCGGACCGGGGTCAGGTCCCGGGCGACCTTGGTACCGAACAGCGCCGCCACCCGATCGGCCAGGCTGCGGTGCCGGGGCAGGTCGAGGGCGACGCGGCCGTCCTTGATCAGCCGGAAGGCCACCCCCGGCGCCCCGAGCGCCAGCCGCTGCACGGCGTCCTGGACGTGGGCGGCCTCGGTGGTCGCCTGCTTGAGAAACTTCCGTCTTGCCGGGATGTTGAAGAAGAGATCTTCAACCAGGATCTCGGTCCCGACGGGGCTCGCGTCCTGGGTCACGGTGGGCGGGCCACCCCCCTCCACCTGCACCACCGTCGCCCCCAGGGCCTCGGGCTCCCGGGTGCGCAGCCGGAACCGGCTCACACCGGCGATGGACGGCAGGGCCTCCCCGCGGAAGCCCAGCGTCGAGATGCGCAGCAGGTCGGCCGTCGTCCGCAGCTTGGACGTGGCGTGCCGCCGCAGGGCGAGCACCGCGTCCTCGGGGGGCATGCCGTGCCCGTCGTCGACCACCCGCAGCCGGGTCACGCCCCCGTCGGTGATCTCGACGGTGATGGCGGTCGCCCCGGCGTCGAGGGCGTTCTCGAGCAGCTCCTTGGCCGCGCTCGCGGGCCGCTCCACCACCTCGCCGGCGGCGATCTGATCGGCCAGGGCGTCGTCGAGGACCTGGATGCGACCCATGGTGCCTCCTCAGGGCTCGGGGACGAGGTGGGTGCGGACGATGGCGGCCTCGGGGCCGGCCTGCACCGTCCCGAACCAGGGATAGAAGCCCTTGCGGGCCAGCGTCAGGCGATGGGCGCCGGCGGGCACCCGGATGACGCCCTCGGCGTACCCATCGAGCTGGCCCAGGTACTGGTCGTCGACATAGATCTCGACCTCGGCGGGGGCGCAGCGGATCTGGACGAAGCCCAGCCCCGGCGGCGGTGGGGGCAGCGCGTCGGCGCGCTGGATGACGCCGCCTCCGCACCCGGCGAGGCCCAGCCCGCAAGCGATGAGCAGCCGGGTCATGGCAGCACCACGGCCACGCCGCCCTGGAGGCCGGCCGGCAGGCGGAGGCCGCCGCCCCCACCGGCGTCGAGCCGAGCACGCCCGGGCGGGCGCCGGGCCGGGCCTGGGCCACACGATGGGCCGCGGCCCGACCACCGCCGCCGCCGGCGCCCTTCGCCGCGCGGACCCAGACGAAACGCCGGCGCCGCCGATGCGATCGCCCGGCAGGCCCGACGGCATGGGCTCGGGGCCTCCTGGCCCGTCAGCGTCGAGCACCCAGGCGCGGCTCGACGGGGGCCTTGAGCAGCAGGACAGGCCCCGTCGGCGCCTCCGGGCCCCCTGGGGGATGGGCAGGCCCGCGGAGCAACCCCCAGGCGAAGGACGCGCGGCCCTTGAGGTGGACGGTGCCGTCGCTGAAGTACACCGGCGGATCCACGCGGTCTGGAGGCCGTGGCGAACAGGCACCACCACCTCGACGTCTCCGGCCCGCCGGGCATCGACGGGCAGCCCCGCCAGCACGCGGCCGAGGCGTGCCCGGGCGTCTTCATGAGGCCTGCTCGTAGGGATCTGAGCCGTCACGCCCCGGTGTGGGACGGGATGGTGGGGGTGCCGACGCCGTTGACCCGGACCTCACGGCTGGACCAGTCCACCGCGCCGTCCTCCACCTGCACCTCCACGGGCGCGGGCTCGGCGTGGGCCGCCGACGCGCGGAAGATCAAGCAGATCAACAGGCTGCGGATGGCGCTACTCCTCGATGGTGGCGGGGGCTTGGAGGGACGTCGTAGACGGCCAGTTGACGCCCTTGACCTCGTTGATGATGCGCGTCGACATGCGACCGAGGACCTCATGAGGCATGGGATACCAATCGGCGGTCATCCCGTCCAGGCTGGCCACCGCGCGGATGGCCAGGACGTCCTCGTAGGTCCGGTCGTCGCCCATCACGCCGACGGTGCGGACGGGCAGCAGCACGGCGAAGCCCTGCCAGATGGGCGGTGCAGGCCCGCGGCGCGGATCTCCTGCTGGACGATGGCGTCCGCCTCGCGGAGCACGGCCAGCCGATCCCGGAAGCCACGGGGCCGAGGACGCGGATGGCGAGCCCGGTCCCGGGAACGGGTGGCGCCACAGGATGTCGTCGGGCAGGCCCAGCTCGGCCCCCGCCGCCCGCACCTCGTCCTTGAAGAGCTCGCGCAGGGGCTCGACCACCTCCAGCGCCATGCGCTCGGGCAGGCCCCCGACGTTGTGGTGGCTCTTGATGACGGCCGACGGGCCACGGACGCTGACGCTCTCGATGACGTCAGGTAGAGCGTCCCCTGGGCCAGGAACCGGGCACCCTCGATGCCGCGCGCCTCGCCATCGAAGACCTCCACGAAGACGCGGCCGATGGTCTTGCGCTTGGTCTCGGGGTCGGCCACGCCGGCGAGCGCGTCAGGAAGCGGTCGGTCGCGTCCACGAAGCGCAGGTCGTAGCCGAAGCGGCCCCCGAACGTCTCGACGACCTGCTTCGCCTCGCCCTGGCGCAGCAGGCCGTTGTCGACGAAGACACAGGTCAGCCGATCGCCGATGGCGGCGTGGAGGAGCGCCGCCGCCACCGCCGAGTCCACGCCGCCGGAGAGCCCGCAGATCACGCGGCCATCCCCGACCTGGGCCCGGATGCGGGCGATGGCGTCCTCGATGAACGATGCGGGCGTCCAGTCCCCCGCCAACCCCGCGATGTCATGGAGGAAAGCGGCGAGCATGGCGCCGCCCTCGGCCGTGTGCACCACCTCGGGGTGGAACTGGACGCCATACAGGCGGCGGCCCGGATCGGCCACCGCGGCGATGATGCCGTCGGCGCTGCGGGCCACCACAGCGGCGGCGCGGGCGCCGGCGTGATCGCCATGGGACATCCAGACCTGGGGCAGCGGGGCCTGGACGCGGGCGAAGAGGCCGCCGCGGTCATCCAGGTGCACATGGGCACGGCCATACTCGCGGAAGGCCGAGGGCTCCACGCGGCCGCCGAGGGTGCGGGTGAGCACCTGGAGCCCATAGCAGATGCCCAGCACCGGGATGCCCGCCTCCAGGACGGCGGCGGGCAGGTCGAAGCTCGGCCTCGGTGACGCTGGCCGGGCCGCCGCTCAGGATGATGGCCGCGGGGCGGCGGGCCACCGCCTCGGCCGCCTGGTGGAACGGCACGATCTCGCGGTGGATGGACAGCTCGCGGACCCGGCGCGCGATGAGCTGGGTGAACTGGCTGCCGTAGTCGAGGATCAGGACCGTCTGGTGCTGCATGGCGGCTCCCGCTCAGTCGGCTTGCCCGGTGGGGGCGTCGGTGATCATCGCCACGTCGTGCACATGGCTCTCGCGCAACCCCGCCGGGGTGATGCGGATGAAGCGGGCCTGCGTGCGCAGGGCCTCGATGGAGGCGCTGCCGGTGTAGCCCATGCCGGCGCGCAGGCCCCCCACGAGCTGGTGCAGGGTGTGGGCGATGGGGCCGGAACGGCACGGGCCTCGACCTCGGCCACCAGCTTGCAGTCGTCGGCCCCGTGGAAGTACCGATCCGGCTGCCGCGGCGCATCGCCCCCAGGAGCCCATGCCCCAGTAGGCCTTGTAGAGCGCCACCCACACCTCGACCTGCTCGCCGGGGGCCTCGGCCCGTCCCGCCGAAGAGGCTGCCGATCATCACGGCGTGGGCGCCGGCCGCGATGGCCTTCACCACATCGCCGGAGAGCTTGATGCCGCCGTCGGCGATGACCGTGAGGCCGAGGGCCTCGGCGGCCTCGGCGCAGTCCATGATGGCGGTGATCTGGGGGACGCCCACGCCGGCCACGACGCGCGTGGTGCAGATGGAGCCGGGGCCGATGCCCACCTTGACCACGTCGGCCCCGCCTGGGCGAGGGCCTCGACGGCGGCGGCCGTGGCGATGTTGCCGCCCACGATGACCAGCTCGGGGTAGCGCTCGCGCAGCGCCTGCACGGTGTGCGGAACGCCGCGGCTGTGGCCGTGGGCCGTGTCGACGGCGATGACGTCGACGCCGGCCTCGACGAGGGCCGCCGCGCGCTCCAGGCCGTCGGCGCCGACGCCGATGGCGGCCCCCACGCGCAGGTGGCCGGCGGCGTCGACGGCGGACACGCCCTCCGCGCCGCCCGCGTGCTTGACCCGGGCGACCTCGGCCGCCTGCTCGGCCACCGTCAGGTTCTTGTGGATGAAGCCGAGGCCACCGGCCCGGGCGATGGCCACCGCCAGGGTGCCCTCCGTCACCGTGTCCATGGCCGCGCTGACCAGGGGGATGCCGAGCACGATGTCGCGCCCGAGGCAGACGTGGGTGCTGGCGTCGCGGGGCAGCACCTCGGAGTACGCCGGCTCGAGCAGGACGTCGTCGAAGGTGAGTCCGGTGCGGACGTGATCGATGGTGCGCTTCACGGCGGGCCTCCCTCGCGAGGGCCGGAGAATAGAGGGCCGGCCCCGGCCTGACAACCGCCCTGGGCGTGGGCACGAGGCGACGGCGCGCTGAGCCGGCGCGGGGACCATGCGAAGGTCGCCCGGGTGGCCTCTCTACCGGCCAGCGGCGCGGACAAGGACGGCATGGCGGCGGGTGACGAGGTCGGTCGGTATCGGCTGCAAGCGCCCCTCGGCCCCGGGGCGTGGCGGGCCGTGGACTCTCGGACCGGGGACGGCGTGCGGCTGCGCTTCGTCGACCTTCGGCGAGACGCCGGCGGTGTTCATGGCCGGCATCCGCCGGCTGGCCGCGCTGAGCCAGGCCGGGCATCCTCACGGTGCGCGACGCGGGCGTCGACGCCGCCGGGCAGGCCTGGATCGCCGAGCCTGGGCAGCAGGCGAGACGCTGGCCAGGCGCGTGGCCCGGACGGGCCCCCTGGCCGCCGATCAGCTCCTGGTGGTGGCCGAGGCCCTGCTGGCCGGCCTGTCCGGCCCACGCCCGCGGCATCTGCGACGGCGCCATCACCCCAGGGCGAGGATTTCGGGAGATGGCGTGCCCCGGAAGTGACCCTGATCACCCCGGCCTGGCCGCGCTGGTCCTGGATCTCGTGCCCGATCCGCTCTTCACGCCCCCCGGAGGTAGCGCCCACGGTCGCGGCCGATCTCTTCGGCACAGCGGCGACGCTCTGCTTCGCGGCCACCGGCCTGACGCTGCCGTCCAGCCAGGCCCTGGAGGTCGCCGCGCCCCGGCTGCCCACGCCGCTGGTGGACACCCTGCGCATGTGCCTCGATCCCGACGCCCACGACCGGCCCCACAGCGTCGGTGCCCTGCTGCGGACGGTCAGGCCCTGCGCGCGGGCACGCTCGACTGGGGGAGCGGCCGGAGCCCGAGGGGCTGGCCGCCGGCCCGACGGCGAACCTGGGACCGGGGCGCGCGCCGACCCCGCCGGCCCAGCCGACCCGGCCCGAGCGGGTGTCGAGGCGAGCCCGCCCCGGCCTCGGGCGAGCCGGTCTCGGCCTGCGCCCCCGTCGGCCATCGGCCCTGATCGAGCCGCCCTCCGTGGACGAGGCGCCCCCGACGCCAGCGGCGCTGGCCGCGCTTCCCAGGCCCGCGGCCTCGCCGGCGGCGCCACCTCCGGCATCTCGGCGATGGAGACGCTGCCGCCGCCGACGAGCCCGACGCACCGCCATGCCCGTGCGCACCGCGGATCTGCCGGTGGCGTTCTCGTTCGGCCGCCATGAGGCCGACGCGAACGCGCCCGGGCTCGAGGCGCTGGACTGGCTGAGTCCCGCGGCGAGACCACGCCCGACGCGCGCCCTGAACCGCGCCCTGAACCGCGCGCCCCGAGGCCCGCCCCGACGAGCGGCCCCGCTGGACGCCCGAGGAGGCCCCCCGCGAAGCGGCCGAGCTGCGCCCGGCGCCCGCCGTGCGGCGGCCGCCTCCCCAGGTGACGACGGCGGCCGTCGAGCCCCCGGCCAGCAAGGCTCTCTGGCTCGGCGCCGGCGGCGTCCTGGCCGTCGGCATCGCCGGCGTGGTGGCCTGGTCGCTGCTGCGCTCTCCCCCGCCGCCGCTCGTCTCCTGCCACCGGCCGCGGCCGACGCCGCCCGCGCCGCGCCGGCCTCCGCCGACGCCGAGGCCGGGAGCGACGCCGCCGATCCGCCCTCCCCGCTGCCTCGCCAGAGCTACGTGGTGGTCATCCCCGATCCGGGCCCGGCCCGGTTCGTCCAGGTCCCCACCGGCACCGTGCTCTGTGAAAGGCCCGCGCCTGCGACGTGCCCATCGACGTGGACACCCGCATCGAAGAGCCAGGCACAAGCCCGGGTGATCACGGGCGATGACCTCTACGACCGCCGCGGCGGCCGCTGGCGCATCAAGCTGTATCCGGGCCGGTAGCCTGGCCGGACGCATTGTGAGCATCGCCCTCGACCTCGACGACGTGGCGGAGGCGCACCGCCTGTTCGACGCTGGCCGAGGGCGGCCAGACGCTCCAGCGCCTGTTCCCCGCGCCCTGGGGCGCGCTGTTCGAGGCCCTGAACGGCCGGTTCGGGGTCAACTGGCTGTTCAACGTCGCGACCGCCTGACCATCCGGCGTCCTCCAGCTCGACGATCTAGCAGGCTGTCGAAGTGGGCGAACCGAGCACTCGGCGAGTGCGGGCAGGCCAGGAGGAGGAAGACCGCAGGCAATATCGAGTATTGTCAAGGACTTCTGA
Organism: bacterium; assembly: GCA_041389985.1. Lineage (GTDB taxonomy): Bacteria > Myxococcota_A > Bradymonadia > UBA7976 > UBA1532 > JACKDP01. Next base: position 77,974 of record JAWKQS010000017.1, on the reverse strand, counting down.
CGACACCCAGCAGATGGCCTGCGCGCGCCAGCGATGCGACGGCCAGCTCTCCTCAACACCCTGCTAGAACGACATCGGCAGCTGGTCAGCGCGCTCGATCTTCACCACCCGGGGCTTGCCCTTCCTCCAGGCGCGCGAGGCGCAGGATCTCGGCCTCCATCCGCGCCAGCATCGCCTCGTCGGAGGCGTAGTCGATGTCGGAGGTGTCGATGTCGAGCAGCGGCGTGCGGGTGTAGTGGGCGAAGTAGTGCTGGTAGTAGGCGCTCAGACGGCTGAGGTACTGCAGGTCGAAGTTGGCCTCGAAGGGCCGCCCCCGCCAGCGGATGCGCGCCTGCAGCACATCGAGGGGGGCGTGCAGGTAGACGAGGACGTCCGGCTGCACGATGTGCAGCTCGAGCGACTGGTAGACGCGCTCATACAGCGCCAGCTCGTCGTCCTTCAGGGTGAGCTGCGCGAAGATGCGGTCCTTGAGCGGGTGGTAGTCGGCCAGCGCTGGGCGCGGACAGGTCGCCCTGGTGGAGGTCCTGCTGCTGCTTGAACCGGCTCATGAGGAAGAAGGCTGGGTCTGGAAGGCGTAGCGGCTCTTGTCCTCGTAAAACCTGGACAAGAAGGGTTTTCCTCGACCACCTCGAGAACGAGGCGGAGCCTGGAGGCGCTCGCTGAGGCGCCAGGACGGTCGTCTTCCCGACCCCGATGGGGCCCTCGACTGCGACGTAGAGCGGTCGGCTCACCCGGTTCGTCCCTCCAGCGAGCGCAGGGCGAACCCTACGGCGTTTTCTACCACGGGGTGCTCGTCGCGGACATGCCGCCGCAGCGCCGGGATCGAGGCGGGGTCGCCGATGCGGCGCAGGCCCTCGGCGGCGGCGACACGCACCCGCCAGTGGGCATCGGCGAGGGCCGCCTCGAGGGCGGGTCGGTGGGCCGCCGAGCCGCCCAGCGCGAGCCGCCGCCTTGCGCACCAGAGGCTCGGGGTCGCTCAGCGCCTCCTCCAGCCCCACGGTCTCGTGGAGCTGGCCGCGCAGATGGGCGCCGCACGGCGATGCTCGGCGTCCCCCTGAGCGGCGCGCGCCGAGGCTGGCCCGGACGGTGGCGCGGTCCAGCCGGCCGAGAGCCTCCCCCACCGCCGCGCGAACCTCGGCGTCGTTGCCCGGCACAGCGGCTACCGCAGAGCGTCGATGGCGGCGCATCCCCGAGGCGCCCGAGGGCATGGGCGGCGTTGCGGCGGACCCCACATGGGCGTCGCGCAGCCGCGGGATGAGGTGGGCAGCCGCCTCGGGCAGCCGGGTCTCGGCCAGCCCCATCACGGCGAGCTGGCGGACGCGATCGTCGAGGTGGCCCAGGGCCGCGACCAGGACGGGCCAGGCCTCCCCGGGCGGCCGCTCTACGGCCAGCGCGCGGACGACCACGACGGCCTGCTCGTCATCCCGCTGCGCCTGGGGCCAGAACGCCACCAGGGCCGGGATGGCCCGCGTCTCGCCGGCGTGGTGCAGGTCGCCGAGGGAGAACGCCGCCGCCGTGCGGACCTCCGCGTCCGGATCGGCGTGGAGCAGGCGGTAGAGGCCGTCGAAGGCCCCGGCGACCCCCATGCGCCCGAGCGCATAGGCGCACCCGATGCGGACCTCGGGATCGGCATCGTCCAGCGCCTCGTGCAGCAGGCGCACGGCCTCCAGATCGGCCGGCCAGACGATCTGGGTCAGCACCGAGGCTCGGCGAGCGCGGATCCTCGCCGCGGTAGTCCGGGAGGCTGCTGGCCCGCGCCTGCCCGATGCAGACAGCGCCGAGCGCGCTCGCCCGCACCGCCTCCTTCCGGTCGCGCAGGAGGCTCACCAGCGGCGGGATGGCGCGGGCGTCCTCCCGAGCACCCCAGGGACTCGCAGGCCTGGGCCCGCAGCGCGGCGTCGGGATCCTGGAGCACCCGCACCAGCGCCCCGAGCGCCCGCCGATCCCCCGACTCGGCCAGCAGGGCGGCGGCGTCCACGCGGGCATCCGCCTCGCCCTGGATGAGCTGGCGGAGGAGGCCGTCGACGTCCATGGCTCAGCCCATCATCCCGAAGCGGGAGAGCTTCTTGTGCAGGCCCTCCCGGGTGATGCCCAGCGTCGCCGCCGTCTGGGTCTTGTTGCCGTCGTGCTCGGCGAGCGCCCGGGTCAGCAGGGTGCGCTCCACGGCCTCCATCATGTCCTTCAGGGTGCCGGTGGGCAGATCGGCGGCGTCGAGCGCCGACGTGCGCCGCAGGATGCGCTCCGACAGATCCTCCGCCAGGACGAGGTCGCCCTCGGTGCGCTGGATCAGGACGCGCTGGAGCTCGTTCTGCAGCTCGCGCACGTTGCCCGGCCAGTCGTAGGCCTTCAGCCGCTCCAGCGCCTCCGGCGTGAAGCCGCTGATGGGCCGCCCGAACTCGCGGGCGTAGCGATGCAGGAAGTGCCGCGCCAGGACCGGGATGTCAGAGCGACGCTCCCGCAGCGGCGGCATCCGCAGGGGGAAGACATGCAGCCGGTAGAAGAGGTCCTGCCGGAACGTCCCCTCGGCCACCATCTTCTCGAGGTCGCGGTGGGTCGCGCTGACCACCCGCACGTCGACCTTCTTGGGACGCGGGGCCCCGACGGGCCAGATCTCGCCCTCCTGCAGCACGCGCAGCAGCTTCGCCTGGAGCGTCGGGCCCATCTCCCCCAGCTCGTCGAGGAAGATGGTGCCCCCGTCGGCCAGCTCGAAGAGGCCCTTCTTGTCGCGGTCCGCGCCGGTGAACGCACCGCGCACATGGCCGAAGAGCTCGGATTCCAACAGGTTTTCGGGGAGCGCGCTGACGTTCTGGGCCACGAAGAGGTGGTCGCGGCGCTGGCTCGTGTAGTGCAGCGCCCGGGCGACGAGCTCCTTGCCGGTGCCCGTCTCGCCCTGGATGAGGACTGGCACCCGCGTGTCGCGCACCTTGGCGATGCCGTCGATGACGGCCCGGGTGGCCGGGTTCTCGCCCAGGATGCCGGTGTAGGTCGCCTGCTCCTCGCGCTCCTTGAGGTAGCGGTTCTCCCGCTCCAGCCGCTGCTCCGCCAGCCGCAGCCTCGCCACCAGGCGCGCGTTCTCGGCCGCGAACGAGATGGGCCCGGCGGCCACCGTCAGCAGCTCCAGATCCTCGGCGCCGAAGAGGCCGGCGTGGGTGCGGTTGTCGACCTGGATCACCCCCCGGATGTGAGCGCCCGTCCACAGCGGCACCGCCAGGACGCTCACCATGCCGCCGCGCACCACCGAGCGCACCCCCGCCAGCTCGCTGGAGGCGTTGGCGAGCAGCAGCGCCGAGCGCGACTCCACGACCTGCTTGAGGAGCGTCCGGCTGACCGGCACGTCCGTCTGCTGCCCGCCCCGATCCTGGGCGAAGACCACCGGAAACTGGCCCGCCCGCTCCTGGAGGGCCACCGCGAGGTGGGAGGCCCGGGGCAGCAGCTCGAAGATCAGGCGAGCCGCCACCTCCAGCACCTCGCCGAGGTCGGTGCTGGTGCCGAGGCCGGCGGTGTGGCGGTACAGGATGGACAGGCGGCCCGGCTCGCTGGTGACCCGCTCGGCGTAGCGGTCCACGTCGGCGATGGCCCGGACGGCCACCACCTGGCCGGCCAGCTCGTCGGGCAGCGCCACCCGCAGCACGACGGGACTGGCCCGGTCGCCCAGGTGCAGCTCGTCGCCATCCCAGAGCCAGGCCTCCATCTCGCCGCCGGTCAGGGCCGTCGTCACGTCGCCCCGCCGGTGGATGGACCCGTTGCTGCTGCCCCGATCCCGGTAGCGCAGCACCCCGTCGACCAGCTCGATCAGGCCGTGTCGGGCGCTGAGGTGGGCGTCCGGGAGCACCAGGTCGGCGCCGCTGCGGCCGATGGCGCACGGGAGCGCGACGGTGACCGCCTCGCCCTTGCGGGCGCCGGTGATGATGTGGAGGGTGACCTCGGCCATGGCTCCTCCCGGTCGCCGGGGCGGCCGGCTCAGCCCTTGGGCTTGTGGGTCAGCTTGGCGATCATGAGCTCGGTGGTGTAGGCCGCGCCCTGGTAGCGCTTGTCCTTCTTGGCGAGCTCCTCGTCGGCGGCGCGGGCCTTCTCCAGATCGGGGATGGCGGAGGCGTCGGCCAGGCGGTCGAGGCCGAAGAGGATGACGTTGCGCACCACGAGATCGGTGTCGCCGATGTTGGCCAGGAGGGCCTTCACGGCCGTGTCGCGGGCGTCCTTGAGCTGGGCCAGGCGGTAGGCCGCCACCAGGCGCACGGCGATGTTCTTCTCGTCGGGCGACAGCTTCTTGCCCCAGCAGATGGGATCGGTGGTGCACTCCTTGACGGCGGCGATCTTCGCGATGGCCTCGTCGTAGTTGCGGCTCCACTCCTTGTAGGCGGCGATGTCGCGGCTGTTGTCGCCCTCGGCCTTCTCGGCGTCCTTGATCCAGCCCTGGATCTCGGCCTGGATGCCGGTGACGGTCTTCTCGAAGGCCGCCAGGGTCTTCTCATCGGTGCCATCGAGCAGGTTGGCGATGGACAGCGCGATCTGGACCCGGAAGCCCTGGCTGACCGGATCGGCCTGGTTGACCTTCTTCTCGAGCATGGCCATCAGGCCGGGGGTCTTCTTGGTGCCCTCGATGGCCGAGGGGAGGCCGAGGAACGCGAGCTGCTGCGTGGCCGAGAGCTTGTGCTCCAGGGCCAGCTCGGGGTTGCCGGCCACCTCGAGCAGGGGCTCGACGGCCCGCTCATCGCCGATGACAGCCAGGGCGTTGGAGACCGAGATCACCCGCTGCACCCCGCCCATCACGAAGAACTGCGCCTTCTTGGGGTCGTTCTGGACCGAGACGGGCATCTCCTCGTTCTTGCGCAGGGCGGCGATGAGGGCGTCGACGGCGTCGGGGGACGGCATGTCGCCCAGCAGCTCGGCCGTCTTGGCCTCGATGAGCCCGCCGATGTTGTACTTGTACTTGCGGGCCCGATCCTCGACCTGGCGGTTCTTGCGCTCGAGCGTCTTGACGAGCTCGGGCACCGCGGCCGCAGCGCCGACGCGGTTGAGCGCCAGGCGGCACTTGGGCACCTCGTTGCGGTGGAGGTGATCATCGAGCCACAGGCAGGCGATGAGCCCCGGCACGGCCTGGGTGCTCTTCAGCTTGCCGAGGGCCTCCGCCGCCAGGCCGTTGAAGGCGATGGGCTGCAGGTCGGGGTCGCCGTTGAGGATGGTCAGCAGAGGCTGCTCGGCCTGGGGCACCGGGTACTCGGCCAGGAGCTGGAGGGCGCCGTAGCGCTGCTCGTTCGTCGCCGTCTTGTTGGACGCCACGTTGATGTAGACGTCCGAGTGATCCTTGACCTCCCACTCGCGCAGCGTGGTGGCAGCGAGCTGCCCCGCCTTGCCCGCGCTGGTGTCCTGGAGGGCCTCCAGCAGCGTCGGCACGGCCGCCTTGTCGCCGATCTGGGTCAGGGCCGCGACGATCTCGTACTTGTCACGCCCTCCTTGTAGGCCTCCATCAGGGGGCCGATGGCCTCCTTGGCCTTCATCTCGCCCAGCTTCGCGATGGCGGCGGTGCGCTCCGGCGTCTTGAGCTTCTTCGATCCAGGTACGGCGAGTTGGGGTCGCTTGTCGCACCCGAAGAGCCCGACAGCGGCGAACAGGACGGTGACGAGGGGGAGCGTGCGCGGCATTGAGAGCCCCGAACAGGCAAGTGCGCGGAAATCAGCATGAAACCGCCCGGCTCAGGGCGCGGCGGCAAGCGGTGGGCGACGGTACACCGTGCGATTTCGAGGGTCAAGGCGCGCACGCCCTCCGACGCGCCGGGTGAAGCACCCGCGGGGGTCAGATCCGCTGCCCCTGGAGCTTCGGGTTGCGCCGCCCGAAGCGCAGCCACGCGCGGACCAGCGTCCACGCCAGCAGCAGCAGCGCCTCGACGGGCACCTCCAGCCGCAGGCCGCCCGCAGCCGGCTCGGGCGACGGCCGCCGGGCCAGGCGCGGGTCGGACCGTCAGCCGCACCATCCGGCCGCCGATCGCCGGGGAGACGCCAGGCGGTCAGCGTGCCCTCCCGCCGGAAGCCCAGGGCAGCCCGCCCGCGTCCGCCGTCATGCGGTCCACGTCACGACGGGTGAGGACGTCGGCGAAGAAGGGGTCCGGGGGCTCATCGATGGGCAGGTCGACCGCCCACTCGGTAAACACGGCCAGCTCCAGGTCGGGTCGGCGGGTCGCCTCGTCGTCCCGCAGCGCGAACGGCGGGTGGCCCGACGCGAACGTGGGCTCGTCGGCGGGGTGGGTCAGCGCGATGACCGGGCCCATCAGGCGAGGCGGCGGCACGCCACCATCTTCGGGTGGCGTCACCACCACCGCCGTCACCGCCCAGCCCAGGCGCCGCAGGTTGGCCAGCCAGGCGGCCTGGGCGGGGGCGAGGGTGAACCCGTGGGTCAAGAGCCAGTCGTGGACGGGGTCGGCCTCCAGCCCGAGGGAGTCGGGCGCGCCTCGGGCCGTCCGCGGGCGCTCGGCGGCGGCCTCCTCCCCCGCCCCGTCCCCCACGGGCCGCAGGGCGCACGTCGACAGGATGGAGACGAAGCGCAGATCGAGGGTGCGCTGGATGCGGCCGGGCGGGTGCAGGCGCTGCTGGAGCGCTCGCCGCACCCGGTCGGGCACGATGGTCGCCTCCGCGGGCTTGGGGGTCGGGATCAGCAGGCCGAAGGGCGTCGAGGTCCCCTCGACCACGACCTGCAGCACGACGGTCTGGCTGGACGTCAGCGGGTCGTAGACCAGGACGGCACGCTCCTCGAGCACCACCACCGTCTGGCCGGGCTGGGGGGCCACCACCACCGCCCGGGCGGCCCCGGCGACGAAGCAGACCAGGGCGATGGCGACCCGGGCGGCGAAGCGTCCGCTCAGAGGGCCTCCCGCAGCCGCTCGGCGCGCTCCTGGGCCTCCTTCATGCCCAGGCGACCGAACAGGGCCTGGGCGCGCTCGAGCTGCTCGCGTGCCTCCTCGATGCGCCCCACCTCGGCCAGGAAGGCCCCGTGGGAGTAAAGCGCCCGCCCCAGCTCCGCCTCCAGGCCCACCGTGCCCAGGTCGCGGATGGCGGCGCGGAAGTGGGCCGCCGCCGCCTCGATGCGCTCGGCCTGATCGGGCAGATCGTCGTAGAGCGTCCGGGAGCGCACCTCGGCCAGGCTACGCTCGGCCAGCCCCGCCTGCCCCAGGGCCCCCACGTCGCGAGCCGCCTCCAGCGCCTGCTCGCTCAGGTCGAGGGCCGTGGCGTACTCGCCGCGCTGCAGGTGCACGGCGCCCAGGTTGCGCAGCGCATCGCTCAGGCAGCGGCGATCGCCGATGGCCTCCAGGATGGCCGCCGACTCCTCGAGCCGGACGCGGGCCTCCTCATGGCGCGACAGGACCAGCAGCGTCTCGCCCATGTTGTTGAGGACCATGCCCTCGAGCTGCCGCTCGCCGAGCCGGCGGGCGATGTCGAGGGCCTCGCCCCAGAGCGTCAGCGCCTGGTCCAGGTTGCCGCGGTGGAAGCAGATGGCGCCGGTGCTCATCAGCACGTCGGCCACCGTACGGTCGTCCTCCACCTTGCGCGCCAGCTCGAGGGCCTCGCGCATGATGGGCACCGCCGCCTTGAAGTCGCCGCGCTCGGTGTGGATGTTGCCCAGGTGGTGCAGCGAGACGGCCACGCTGCGCTCATCCTCCAGGAACCGCCGCAGCCGCAGGCCCTCCCGGATGCGCTCCTCCGCCTTGTCGAGCTGGCCTCGCATGCGGTGCACCCGCCCAATGTCATCGGCCGTCGAGGCCAGGCCCCGGACGTCCTCGACGCGGCGGAACAGCGCGAGACCATTCTTGAATTGCTCGATCGCCAGGTCGTACTCGCCCAGCGCGCGGTAGATCTGGCCCGTCTTGTTGTAGGCCAGCCCGCCCTGCCGCTCGTCGTCCAGCAGCCAGGCCAGCCGCAGCATCTCCTGGAAGTGCCCCAGGGCCTCGGCCAGATCGCCCAGGACCATGTGGACCTTGCCCAGCTTGTGGAAGACGCCCAGCCGCTCGGCCGCGTCGTCGTCCGTCAGGCACGACAGCGCCCGCCGGTAGAGCGAGACCGCCTCGCGATTCACGTGCCGGGCGAAAGCGCGATCGGCCGCCTCGATGTAGTACTTCGCCGCCTTGCGGGGGTGGTGGCCGCGCTCCCAGTGGTGGGCGATGCGATCCACGGGCAGCTCGGCGCCGCCGTGCCCCTCCAGCCACTGCGCGGCCAGGCGGTGGTAGCGCGCGCGCCGGGGGCCCTCGATGCCCTCGTAGAGCACCTCGCGCTCCAGGCTGTGCTTGAACTGGTAGGCCCGCGTCCGCGAGATGCCCGACTCGGCCAGCCGCAGCACGATGTGCCGCCGCCGGAGGGCCTCGAGCACATGGGCCAGCTCGTCATCGCGCCGATCCGTCGTCCAGAAGCGGTCGGAGTCGTCCCACTGGTGGCCCTCGTCGGCGCGGCGCAGCATGCTCACGCTGCCCAGCCAGAAGCGCTCGCCCACCACCGCCGCCTTCTCCAGGACGGCACGCTCCAGCGCGCTCAGCCGCTCGATCTTCGTGCGGACGACGTCGCGCAGCGTACCCGGGATGCGGGTGTCGTCGAGCAGCTCGGCGTGGATGTGCCAGCCCTCGTCGCCGATCTCCACCGCGCCGCGCTCGATCTGCAGCTCGATGATCTGCTCGATGGACATGGGGTTGCCGAAGGCCTTCTCCAGGGTGAGCTGGATGAACGCCTCGGGCACCTCCGCCGCCCGCGCCAGCAGCGAGTCGATGATGCGGCGGCCGTCGCGATCCGAGAGCGCCGGCAGGGCGATGACCTCGCCCACCCGCGCCACCGTCTCGGCGAACTGGCGCTGGGCCGGCCGGTCATTGTCCCGGGCCGCAGCCAGGAACAGCAGCGGCACCGACGCCAGCTTCTCGGAGAGCCGCACCAGCAGCGCGAGGGACTCGTCGCTGACGTGGTGCAGATCGTCGGTGCAGATGATCATCGGCCGGCGCCGGGCGTCCTCCGACAACAGCCGGATGAACCACTGCACCGCCCGATCCTCCACGCGCCGGGGATCGGCGTCCACCCGGCGAATGTAGGGCGACTCGGGCAGCCGCAGACCCACGAGGTGGCCGATGAAGTGGGAGGCCTCCTCCGCCGCCGCCACATCACCCAGCACCGAGGCGATGCCGGCCCCCAGGTGCACGACGGCAGCCGCCGGCGGAAGATCCGCAGAGATATCAAAGCGTTGGCGCAGCAGGCGGTCGAAGATCTGGTAGGGCGGCGCCCCGGCCGGCAAGCCGCAGCCAGGACGGTGACCTGATCGACGTGGTCGTCGATGCTGGCGAGGAACTCGGAGACCAGGCGGCTCTTCCCGATGCCTGCCGGACCCTGGAGCAGGACCACCTGGCGGCGTCGGTCATCGATGGCGTTGCGCACGGCCTCGCGGAGGCGGTGCAGCTCGCGCACACGGCCCACGAAGGCGGTGGGCGAGCCGTAGAAGTGCCAGGCTGCGGCGCGGGCGTCGCTCACGGCTTCGCCTCCTCGGCCCGGATCGGGCGGGCGCGTCGGTCCCGCCGCGCCTTCGAGGCGCGCCGGGTGGCCTGAGCCTCCTGCCGGGCATCCATGATCTGTCGGTGGAGCACGACCCACTCCCGCCAAAGCGCCGAGACCGGCGTCACCTGTGCCGAGGCGGGCGCTGCCCACAGCACGAGCGCGACCCCCAGGGAGGCCAGGCAGCGCCCCGGGCGTCCGCGCATGCCGCGCCGTGGTCGGGCGACCTCTGGGAGTGCATGACCCATGGCGACCTCAAAGCACGCGCACGCTAGTGAGGTGGGTCCGGCCTGTCAACCGCCCGCTGCGGGCCCGCGGCCGGCTTGCCCACACGCACCGACACCGGTGCCCGGCTTGCGTCGGCGCCGGTGGTGTGGTCTATAGTCCCGTCCCCGGCGGGCCCCGACGGTGGCGACCGGGGGTTCGCTTCGCCGTGTCCGGACCACGGTCGGGAGGTGTCCATGCGCCTGCTCTGCCTCGCCGCCCTCCTCGGCGGCCTCATCGCCCACGCCCACGCCGCGCCCGAGGGGGACGCCGCGCCTGCCGCCAAGACCGGCATCTCGAGCGTCCTGGGGACGCTGGACTGGGGCGTCTCGACCACCGCCGTCCTCAAGAGCCTGGAGGACGAGCTGGAGGGCCGCTACGACGAGCGCCTCCGCAAGGCGGACACCCTCGAGGTGGACCGCATCCTCCGCGAGAAGCGCGAAGACCTGAAGCGCATCAAGGACTCCCTCGTGCGGTTCGACGGCCAGCGGACGGGGTTCGAGGCCTCCATCGTGGCCGACGACTTCCGCACCGGGAACGGCGAGGCCATGCTCAAGGTGGAGGATGGCGCCGCCCAGCGCTATTTCTTCTTCAAAGACGAGCAGCTGTGGAAGGTGCTCGTCATCTACTCTTCCAACGTGGCGCGCCAGCTCGACTTCGCCGGCTTCGTAGGCCAGGTCGAGGCCAAGCGGGGCCCCGCGAAGGGCCGGACCCCCGATCCGAAGGACGGCAAGCGCATCATCGCGGCCACCTGGGAGGACGAGCTGACGCGCCTGGTGGTCCAGGACCGCTCCCTCTTCGGCACCTACGCCATGATGTTCCTCGACAAGGCGCGCGGAGTGCCCATCGAGGAGGGCCGCTCCCCCCGCAGCAACCCCCTCGCCCCCATCGTCGACTCCCGCGCCGACAGCATGATCGACGACATCATGGCCGAGGGTGGCGGCGCCGAAGCCAACGTGGTCGACAAGATCACGGGCCAGGATCACGCCGTCGAGCTCGAGATGGGCGGCGGCGACGTGGTGCCGCTGCGCCGCGACACGGTGCCGGCCGCCAAGAGCAAGCCTCGCGAGAAGCGCGGCAAGGAGAAGGCCGCCGCCGTCCCCGAGGCGAAGCCCGCGCCGAAGGGCGACGACGTCATCATTTACTGATACTGATCCGGCAGCAGCGTGGCGGCGGTGGCCGCCGGACCCGGACCTGGACCCCGGGGGGTGCCCCTCCCGAAGCCGAGGCTAGTCGTGACCAACCGTCTCTTCTCGCTGAACCACGCCGGCCGCCTGGCCCTGTTCGCCCTCGGCCTGGCGGCCCTGCCCGCCTGCGACGACGAGGGCAGCACCGGGCCGAAGCCGCCGCCCGTGACCCTGCCCGACGAGCCGAAGCCGACCTACGGCGAGGGCAACCTGACGGACGCCCAGCGCGGCATCGCCCTGGACGAGGACGACTTCGCGGTCCTGACCCCCAACGGCGCCGCCGGCATCGGCGTCAGCGAGCTGGGCACGAGCTTCAAGCGGCTGGTGGTCAACCGCCCCTATGTGGACTGGCGTGCCTCCGTCTGCGTCGATCCCGACGACGCCGCCACCTACCAGCCCCGGGCCATCACCGAGCGCCTGATCAGCCGCCTGGAGGCCGAGAAGGGCGTCACGTTCGACGACATCGCCGTCAACGTGGACCTGCTCAGCCCCGGCCGCCGCGACCTGATCTTCGTCTGCTACGGCGATGATCGCCCCCGGTTCGACGTGCCGGCCCACCGCCAGGCCATCATGGACGCCTTCCTCGACCTGGCCGAGGTGCCCGGGGTGAAGTCCATCACCGTGGGCCTGGAGATGAACCGCTACTACCACCTGCTGACCGACGACGGCCGGCCGCTGGTGGACGACTACTCCAACTACATCACGCTCTACCGGTCGATCTACCACGCCCTCAAGGAGCGCCACCCCGACCTGCAGGTCGGCCCTGGGGTCAGCTACGCGGTCTTCTCGCGCCGCACCATCCCCGAGATCGCCGAGGAGCTGGACCTGGACGAGACGGGCATGGAGGCCTACTACCGGGCCTGGCAGCGCACGATCGAGCCCCTGCTCAAGGACCGCCAGGGCGCCACGGCCGACTTCCTGGGCGTCAGCATGATCCCCTTCCAGTCCGAGGCGCCCTTCGACGGCGTGCCCCGCTACGTCGACGCCCAGGGCACCGAAGAGGCCGCCCAGGACGACATCCGCGAGCACTACCGGCGCATGCCGGTGTTCGCGGGGGGGCTGCCCATCGTGCTGCCCCAGATCGACTGGGCCTCGGGCGCCGGCAACGCCAACCTGAAGGCCCGCTACCTCCAGAGCCTCAAGAACGCCCTCTCGGGTGTCGACATCGCCTGGGCCGCCTGGCGGCGCACCTCCGACCTGCCGGCCACCGACGACGCGAGCCCCTGCGCCAAGTACACCGAGGCCCGCGAGCCCACCCTGGCCTACCCCGCGGACTACTGCACCGCCGGCCTCGTCAGCGAGAGCGGGCGGCGCCGCGAGGTGCTGGACGAGTTCCTGAAAGCCGAGTGATTTCAACCTCATGTATGAGCTGATCATCGCCGCGCGCCACCTGCGGGCGCGGCGGCGCCGGTCGTTGTCCGTGGTCACCTGGCTGGCCGTCGCGGGGGTCGCGCTGGGCGTCACCGCCCTGGTGGGGGGCTTCTCCATCACCACCGGCTTCGAGCAGGCGTTCCGCGAGAAGGTGCTCGGCATCACCGCCCACCTCTTCGTGCGCGAGTACGGCCTGCGGTTCGAGCGCTACCGGGACGTGGAGGACGCCGTAGGGCGGGTAGAGGGGGTCAAGGCCACCTCGCCCATGACGTTCAACGAGGCCATGTTCTCGGGCCGCACCGGCACCGCGGGCGCCGTGGTCAAGGGCATCGTCCCCGAGCGGGCCCAGCACGTCCTCGCCCTCCCCGACTACCTGGAGGAGGGCCGCCTGGCGGACCTGCCCGGGCGGGGGGCGGACGGCCTCGACCGCATCATCCTGGGGGCCGAGCTGGCCCGCAGCCTCGGGGTCAAGGCCGGCGACGCCGTGACCCTGGTCTCGCCCCTGCGCAGCGGCGAGTACAACGAGGGCCCCGCCACCCCGCGCACCCGCTCCTTCCGGGTGGCGGGCGTCTTCCGTGCGGGCTTCCACGAGTACGATGCCCGCCTCGCCTACATGGAGCTCTCGGCCGCCCAGGACTTCTTCGGGACGGGCGACACGGTCATGGGCATCGAGGTGGCCGTCCACGAGCCCCTGCTGGCCGGCCAGGTGGCCGACGCGGTGCGCAAGGCCCTCGGCGACGGTGACTACTCCGTCCTGGACTGGCGCCGACAGAACAAGAACCTCTTCGCGAGCCTCACCTACCAGCGCATCGCCATCCTGGTGGTGCTCTCGGTGATGGTGGTGCTCGCGTCGTGCAACGTCGCCTGCATGCTCATCATGCTCGTGCTCGAGCGCACCCGGGACATCGCCATCCTCAAGGCCATGGGCGCGCGCGACGGCAGCATCCTGCGCATCTTCGTGCTGGAGGGCCTCGCCATCGGCACCCTCGGCACCCTCATCGGCATGGCCATGGCCTACGGGCTTTGCGAGGGCCTGCTCAAGAACGGCATCGCCCTCGATCCGAAGGTCTACGGAATCGAGCGCCTGCCGGTGGTGTTCTCGGCGCTGGACTACCTCATGGCCGGAGTCGGAGCCCTCGTGATCACGTTCGTCGCCGCCATCTTCCCCGCCATCCGAGGCGCCCGGCTCCACCCGGTCGACGGCCTGCGCGAGACCCACGCCTGACGATTTTCCCGGCCCAGCGGGGCCGTGCGGGGGAAAACCTTTGAATTCATGCCACTGCGTATGACTTCCTCGCCAACTGGTGGACATGTGCCGTCCGATCACCGATCGCGGCCCGATCCGAAAGAACGTAGCAAAGTCGCGGATCTACCGGTTTTCGGGCGGATCGGCCGACTTATGCGGCCAGCTCGAGAGGCCGTCCCTGACGTGGAGGTTGAACTCCTGCACGCGTTGACGGGCGAAAGTGCATGTGTTAGTTCGGCGACCATGCACGAGGCCTGTCGCAGTGCCCGTGGGCACGCCCGCCGCTTTCTCCCGCTGCTCCTCGCCGCGGTCGCCGGGTGTGGACCATCCCGAGCCCAGCTCAAGGAGCGGGACGATCAGGCCCAGTATCACTACGATCTGGCCTACGGCTACTTCTTCGACGAGCACAACCCGCGGGGCGACGCCGCCCTGCTCGAGGTGCTCAAGAGCCTGGAGATCAAAGAGCAGAACGCCGATGCGCACCTGCTCGCCGGTCTCGTGTTCATGGGGCGCGAGCGCCACCTCGATGCGGTGACCCACTTCCAGCGGGCCATCGAGCTCAACCCCGACCTCCACTACGCCCAGAACAACCTGGCCGCGACCTACCTGGCGATGGAGCGTTGGGACGACGCCATCGCCATCCTGGATCGCCTGGTCAGCAACATGCTCTATGACCGCCAGGGTCACGCCCACAACAACCTGGGCTGGGCCTGGTACAAGAAGGGAGACCCCGTCAGGGCTCGCCGGCACTACGACGCTGCCATTCAGCTCGCCAGCGATCTCTGCCCACCCTACAACAACCTTGGACTCCTCCTGATCGAGCAGAACCAGCTCGAGCAGGCCGAGAAGTACCTCCGCCGAGGCCTCGCCCGGTGCCCGACGTACGCCGAACCCTGGATGCACCTTGGACGCATCCAGGCTCGACAAGGCGACGCCAAGGGGGCCCGGGACAGCTTCGAGCGATGCCTCAAGTTTGCGGGGGAGAGCCCCCTGGCCGACCGCTGCGAGCGCCTGCTGAGTCCGCTCGTCGCAGGAGACGCCCGATGAACCAGCCGACTGAATTCGTGGAATCCCCTGGCGCCTTGCTCGCCTCTGCCCGGGTCCGGGCGGGGCTGAGCCTGGTCGACGTGTCCGAACGCTCGCGCATCAGCGTGGCCAATCTGGCCGCCCTGGAGTCCGACGACTGGGACGCCCTGCCCGCCATGGTCTACACCCGGGGCTTCATGCGCCTCTTCGCCCGCGAGGTGGGCCTCGATCCCGAGGCCGTCATCGCCCGCCTGGACACCCTCCTCGACCTCCACAACCTGGCGGAGGAGCGGGTGCACAGCCAGGCCGAGACGGAGGAGCGCGAGGCCTGGTGGGCCGCGTTCCGCATGCGCTCGGTCTACACGGCCGCCCTCGGGGCCCTGATCGTGGTCTTCCTGGTCGCGATGTTCGGCATCTCGCCCAAGACCCTCGAGGCGGCGCCCACGTCGGTGCTCGACGTCATCCCCGCCGCCCTCCAGGCGGCGAGCACCGAGGCGGCCGTGGCGGGTGATGATCCGCTGGGCGGCGGCCTGCCGGCCGACGAGGCCGTGCCGACCGGCGCTGACGCCCCCGCGGAGGACGCCCCCGCGGTGGAGGCCGACGCACCCGCCGTCCCCTGAGATGGCCCTCGGTCCCCGCCTCCAGCTCCTGCTCGAGAGCCTGCAGAAACTACTTCGAAGAAACGCGCTCAACCACGCAGGAAAACTGCTGAAAAGGACGCGCCCCGCCGACGTCGCGGTGGTGATGCGCTTCCTGAACCCGACCCAGCACCAGCAGGTCTTCGATCTGCTGCCCGACGACGACGCCCGGGCCGAGACCCTCAGCGAGCTCGACGAGAACATCCGCATCCCGATGCTGGCTGGCCGGCCGCCCGAGGAGCTGCTGCGCATCGTCCAGCTGATGAGCACGGACGACCAGGCCGACCTCCTGGCCAACCTGCCCGACGAGGTGCGCCAGCAGCTCCTCGACGCCCTCAACCCCTCCGAGGCGGAGGAGGTCGAGGAGCTCCTGCACTACGGTGAGGAGACCGCCGGCGGCATCATGTCCCCGGCCTTCTTCTCGCTGGCCGAGGACACCACGGCGGCCGAGGCCATCTCGGCCCTCCAGAGCGGCCACGCCGAGCTGGAGATGGCCTTCTACATCTACGTGGTCAACGAGCCGGGCCAGCTCCTCGGCGTCGTCTCGCTGCGCCAGCTCGTCATCAACCCGGCCGACATGCCGCTGAGCGAGATGATGGCCACCGACGTCATCTCGGTGGACGTCAACGCCGACCAGGAGGAGGTGGCCCGCATGGCCGCCCGCTACAACCTCCTGGCCATCCCGGTCGTGGACGACACCAACCGCATCGTGGGCATCGTCACCATCGACGACGTCATCGACGTCATCCGCGAGGAGGCCACCGAGGACATCCTCAAGATGGCCGGCGCGGACGAGACGGCCTTCCAGGACCGGTCGGTCTTTCGCAACTTCCGCACCCGCGCGCCCTGGCTCTTCGCCACCTGGCTCGGCGGCCTGTGCACCAGCGTCCTCATCGGCTCGTTCCGCGAGACGCTGGAGTCCGAGGTCGTCCTGGCCTCCTTCATGCCGATGATCCTCGGCATGGGCGGCAACGTCGGCACCCAGACGGCCACCATCATGGTGCGCGGCCTCGCCACCGGCCGGGTCTCCCATGGCGTCGGCCTGCGCTACCTCTCCCGCGAGATCACCATCGGCGTGCTGCTGGGGCTGCTCTACGGCGTGCTGCTGGGCGCCTACGCCCTCGTGCGCTACGACGCCGGCACCCGCTCCCTCATGGCGCTGCCCTTCACGGTCGGGATGAGCATCTTCACCAGCATGTCGGTCGCGGCGGCCGTCGGCGCCAGCACTCCGCTGCTGTTCAGCCGCCTCAACATCGACCCGGCGGTGGCGACGGGCCCCATCGTCACCACCTCGGTCGATCTCCTGGGCAGCCTCGTCTACTTCACCGTCGCCACCCTCTGCCTGACCAGCTTCTGACCATGGCGCCCACCACCGTCCGGGCCCTCGTCCTGCGGGCGAGCCCGTACCGCGATGCGGATCTGGTGGTCGACCTGCTCACGGCCGAGCGCGGTCGGGTGGCGGTCCTGGCGCGCGGCGCCCGCAGCAGCCGCCGCCGGTTCGGCGGGGCCCTCGAGATCGGCACCCGCCTGACCGCGCGCATCACCACGGCGCGGGGCATGCCCGCCCTGGCCGACTGCGACCTCGACGGCGTCCTCAACGCCACGCGGACCGATCTCCAGCGCATCGCACATCTATCCTATGTGCTTGAAATCGCACGCATCTTCTCGAAGGACGGCGAGGCCGACGCGGCGCTCTTCGGCCTCGTGAGCGGCTTCATCGACAGCCTCGAGCAGGCGCCGGCCAGCGACGAGGCCCTGGCCCTCTGGGAGCTGGCGACGCTCGCGCACCTGGGCTACGGCCTGCGCCTCGGCGCGTGCCTCGTCACCGGAGGCGTCGCCGACGCCCTCAGCCTGGGCGCGGGGGGCGCCGTGGCGCGCCAGGCCGCCTCGGACGCCGAGCCCGTGCCGCCCGCCGCCCTGGGGGTGCTCGCGGCCCTCGCCCGCGGCGAGGTGGCCGCCCGCTTCGCCGACGAGGACGTCTTCCTGGTGCGGCGGGCCCTCGCGCGGACGTGGGCCCGGCTGGCCGGCCGGCCCCTGCGCAGCGCACCCTTCCTGCTGCCCCCCGACCCGGTTTGATTCGGGCGCGCCGCGAGGTAAGCTGTCACCGATTCTTCAACGCCGGAGCCGGGGGGAGACGGCGACACCGTGGAGGCCTCATGCTGCACCGAGCCGCGCTGACCATCGCTGCCCTCTTCTTCGCCACCCCGACGCTGGCCCAGCCCGGCGCGCTCGATCCCCGGGTGAAGGCCGCCGTGGCCGGCGCCCAGGGCAGCGGCCCCGACCTGCTGGCCATCCTCAAGACCACCAAGGGCACCATCCGCTGCCGGCTGCACCACGAGAAGGCCCCCGAGACGGTGGCCAACTTCGCGGGGCTGGCCCTCGGCAACAAGCCCTTCTCCGATCCGCGCACGGGGGCCAAGGTCACCCGGCGGTTCTACGATGGCCTCCTCTTCCACCGGGTCATCCCCGACTTCATGATCCAGGGCGGCGATCCCCTGGGCCAGGGCACCGGCGGCCCCGGCTACAGCATCCCCGACGAGCTGAAGACGGGCCTGTCCCACGCGGCCCCCGGCGTGCTGAGCATGGCCAACCGCGGCCCCGACACGGGCGGCAGCCAGTTCTTCATCACCTTGAAGGCCACGCCGTGGCTGGACGGCAAGCACACGATCTTCGGCCAGTGCGGCAACCTCGACGTGGCCCAGCACATCGCCGCCGTGCCCGTCGTCCCCGGCAACCGCCCGCGCAATGATGTGCGCATCGAGCGCATCGACATCGAATGGGGCCGTTTCTGACGGCAAGGATGGCGCCCGGTGGCAAAGGACCTGGCTGAGGCGCCCGAGCGCGCGTTCATGGAGGAGCTGCGCGCCCGGCGCGAGGCGGTGCAGAGGCGCCTGCCCGAGGATGGCCGCGCCGCCCGCTTCGTCTTCTCTCTCCTGACGGGGGCCGC
Organism: bacterium; assembly: GCA_041389985.1. GTDB lineage: Bacteria > Myxococcota_A > Bradymonadia > UBA7976 > UBA1532 > JACKDP01. The sequence goes on along the minus strand of JAWKQS010000017.1, from coordinate 59,783 downwards.
CCGGGCGAGCCACGCCGAGATCAAGGACGAGGCCGTCGAGGCCCTGGCGGTCCGCCAGGAGGTCGATCTGGACGCCACAGTGGTGGAGGACGCCGTCGCCCCCCATACGCTGCGCACGCTGCTGCTCCAGCGCCCCTTCGAGGCCGACCAGATCGAGCTGCTCAACGCGCTGCTCGCCGTCGGCTTCGCCGCCGAGCTGGAGGCCCTCTCGCCGGAGGAGCGCCGGACGCGGACCGCCCAGGTCATCAAGCTGCTGCCGGGGGTGGAGCGGCTGGGTCCCTTCGTCCTGAGCGACTTCGTCGACCACGCCTGCGGCGAAGAGGACGCCCTGCGCTTCTGGCAGATCTACGTGGACCGCGTGGCCGCCGAGATCGCGCGGCGCACCGCCGAGGTGCCCGCCTCGCGGGAGGTCTGGCTCCTGACCGACCTGCTGCGCCTGCACGAGCAGGGGCCCGCCGCCGGCGACGCCGGGGCCTGGACCATCTTGAAGAGCCACATGAATCGTGTTCTTCAAGCCCCCCGACATCGTTCACGTTTTGTCCGATCACTGGCGGAGGGCTGCGCCGACCCGCGGCTGCTGTACGCCCTCTGCACGTCCCCCGCGCTGGCCGACGATCCGGAGGTGGTGGCGGCCTTCCTGGAGCGCGGGGACGCCCGCCTGACCTCGTGCGCGCTCTTCGTGCTCCAGGTCCAGGGCGGGCTGGACGCCGTGGTCGACCGCATGGTCGCCTGGTTTGAGGAGCGCCCGCTGCCCGAGGTGGGCGAGCGCCTCGTCGACCTCTACGCCCAGCTCCACCTCTGCCGATCGCCCTCCGCGGCGCTCGTCCGGCTGGCGGACGGGGTACGGCGCCTCACCCAGCGGCGGGTGGCCGACGGGGCCCCGGTGGAGGCGCTCCTCAGCGCCGTCGCCAATGATCCCCGCGCCTTGCGCCAGGTGGCGCTGCTCGCCGACTCCGCCGACGTCGGCCGGCGGCCCGCGCCCCCGTCCCAGCGTCCGCTGCTCGACCGGGTGGTCGGGGTGTGGCTCCAGTCCTTCACGCCGGGGGCCTGCGCCACCCCTCAACGACGACGTGTTTCGACGCATCGTGGCTCGCGCGGTGGTGGGGCTGCTCGTGGCCGGAGACGCCGGGCTGCTGGACCGGCTGGAGCGGTTCGGGATGGAGCTGCCCAACACCGCGCGCCGGTGGGTGCCCGGCGACGACGCCGCCCGGCGGCGCCTGGTCTCGCGGTTCCTGAGCGCCTTCGGCCACACCCTGGACGGGGCCGCGCGCCGCGCGCAGACCCAGGCCCCCGGCTCCGACATCGCGCTCTACGCCCTCATGGTGAGGCTGTACGTCGCCCTCCCCGCCGCGCGAGGCACCCGGCTGGTTCGGCGTCGTCGATCGCGTGATGCCGGTGCTCTTCCCGGATCTGCTGCGGGCCGCGCCCACCCCGAGCCGGGTGGAGGAGGCCGGCCGCGCAGGTGGCCGCCCTGGAGCGGCAGGCGGCCGCGCGGGCCGCGCCGGCGGGCCCGGAGGTCGTCGCCGTCGAGGCGGCCCCGGCGCCGGACGAGGCCCGGAAGCCGAGCCGCTCTCGGCCCCCGTCGAGCTGCTGGACGCCTCCCCGGGGCGCTGAGCACGGTGGTGCGGGCACTGGCTTGGCATCGACCTGCTCGGCTGGCTGGGGCGGGGCGTCGCGCGCCTCGCCGGCGTCCGGCGGCGGGGGCGCGCCACCTGACGGCCGGCACCCTGCTCGTCGAGGGTGAAGCGCGCCTGCTCGGCCGGTGGTCGATCAGGTGGAGGTGCGGCAGGGCCTCGACGCGCTCACGGGCGTCCACGTCCGCCAGCGGGTGCGGGTGTTTCCCGTGGTGCTCGGCCTGGCCGTACTCGTGGCGGCTGCGGTCGTCGGCGGCGGGTGCTCTTCCTGGGCTTGCGCGATGGTGCCGTGACGGCTGCGCTGCCCGGCCTCGCCCTCATCGCCCTGGGCCTCCTCTTCGATGGCGCCATGACCCGCACCTCGCCGCGCTGGGCCGGCGGACCGTCGTGCTTTCGAGCTCCACAGCGAGGGTCGCGCGACCCCCTGGCGCTCCAGGTTGACACCACCGCCGGGGCGCCCCTGCTCGACGCCGTGCTCGGGGCCGACGCGCGGCGGCGCGAGCTGGAGCGCTACGCCCGCTGGGCGGTCCAGGAAGCCACCTGGGCCGCCGCGGCGGAAGAGGCCGAGGCCGACGCCGAGGACGGTGAGAGCGCGGGCGCGGCGCCGGGCGAGGCGCCGGCCGAGGATCCGGGGGCCGAGGTGGAGGAGCCGGCGCCGCCTGCCGAGGAGGCCGGGCCGGCGAGCGATGCCCCCGCCGAGGAGCAGCCCTTCGGCGCCGCCGATGGCGGCGACGGCCGACCCCCGGCCGACGCCTGACCGCCCGCGCGCGGCGCCTGACCGCCCCGACGGTGCGACCGCCGGGACGCTATCGCCGGGTGAAGATCTTCCCGAAGAGGCCGGTGTTGCGGGTCTCGGGCTGCGGCTCGCCGCCCCGCTCGATGGCGATGAGGCCGTCGCGGGCGCGGGCGCTGCCGCTGTTGATCTGCAGGGCGCGGTTGAAGAGACGGGTGGCCACATCGGTGCTGCCGGTCGCCACGGCCATGTCGGCAACCATGCAGAACGCCTCGTCTTTTCCGGCTGCCTCCACCACCTCGCGGGCCTCGTCCAGCAGCTTGCTGCGGGTGCGCCGGTCCTCGGGCGGCGTGAGCGCGAAGCTCGCCGCGGGTAGATGCACCCTGTAGAAGGCCTGGTGGGGGTCCTGCTCCACCGCGAGCGCGAAGAAGTCGCGCGCCTTCTCGCCGAGCTGGTTCTGCTGGCAGATCAGGCCCTTCTTGAAGTTCTGCTCGGCCCCCAGCAGATCGACCCCGCGGCCCGGCAGCGGCGTCGGCAGCGTCAGCGCGTCGTACGCCATCCGTCGGCGCCGGTCGCCCAGCGTCTCCACGGCCTCCGCCACACGGCGGGCGGCGGCGCGGGCGTCCTCCAGCAGCAGCGGATCCTCCGCGGTGATGCGATCGGGGTGCAGGCGCCGCAGCAGGTCGCGACCGACGTCGGCGATGGCCCGCGCCTGGGACGCCGGATCCCTCCCCACCACCTCGTAGAGCGTCTCGGCGTCGGTGATGCGCGCGATGACCGCCGCCGCGCTGTCGGCCTCCGCCCCCGGCTCCTCGCGGGAGGGCTGCCGCACCGGTGCGCGCAGGCCCGAGAGCGTCGGCCGGTCGATGGGACCCGTCGTCGTGCGCGCTGGCGCGGTGCGCGGCGCGACGCTCGCCGGCGCCGGGCGCGCCTCGCCCCCGGTCGACGTGGGCGTCTCGCGGCGTGGCAGGGCCCGGTACGAGCCGGACTGGGTGACCGGGCGCGCCGTCCCGCCGTCGCTGCTGCGCGCACCGCTCCGGTAGCCGCTCGCCGCCACCGGGCGCTGGCTGGTCGGGGCGTTGGAGGTGCGCGACGCCTGCGGCTCCGGGGGCGGCGGCACCAGCGGAGGCATGGTGTTCGCCCGGGCCGGCGCCGGCGCTGCGGACGACACCCGCCGGACCGGCGCCGCCGAGACCGGGCTGGCGCTGCGGACCGGGGGACCGTCGGAGGCGTCGTCGCCCCAGGCACCCGTGACCCGCCGCGGCGGCGTCGAGGCGCGGACGCTCCGCTGCGGACCGGGCGCGCGCTCGGCGGTGAACTGGATGCAGCTCATCAGCTCGAGCGCCCGGAGCAAGCGGAACGTGTCCACCAGGCCGACGGGGCTGTCCCGCAGGATGTCGGTCAGGACGCGGGTGCCGTCGCAGAGGAACGCCACCTCGAGACCCTGCCGGTAGTCGCGCAGCATGGTGCTGTAGTCGCCCAGCCGCGGGGTGGCCTGGACGAACTCCCGGGCCCGCTGGTCGTAGCGCTGGACCAGCGGTCGACCGGAAACGTCGACCGCACGCCCTCGAAGATGAGCCGCAGCGGGTTGATCTCGGCAGCCTCGATGCCGACGGCCACCTCGGGATCATAGCTGAGCCCATACGAGGCCCCCGTCCACGCGAAGGCATCGAGGATGCGCGTCCGCACCTGCTCGCGCAGGGCGTCGCGCAGCTCCTCGGGGCTGATGGCCCCCAGCCGCACCAGGGTCCCCCCCTGCCGCAGCCGCCCCCGCTTGACCAGGGCGACGCTGCGGCGGACCTGATCCTCGCTCACCCGCCCCGACGCCAGGAGCAGCGCGCCCAGGGTCTCGGAGCGCACGTTGCTCTCGGCCTGCACCGGGCGGCCGTTGACCACGCGCAGCGTCTTGACCACCTCGCCCCGGGTCAGCACCACCAGCCTGCTGTGCAGATCCCGGAAGCAGTTGTAGAGCAGCTCCGGCATCGTGATCGGCCCGCAGATCCCGCGGGGGCGTGGGGATCTTCGGCTGCAGCGGCGCGAGGTTGGAGGCGTCGAGGCGCTCGGTGCTCTCCACCGAGACCATGCCCGCGTTGAGCAGGCTGTCGTCGATGCCGACCTGATCCTCATCCAGATCGCTGAGTTCCGCGTCCAGGGAGTCCCCGGGCTCGTCCTCGGCGTCGAGAGGCGGCGGGATGTGGCCGGCGACCACCGGCTCGGCGGCCCGGGCCAGGCTGGCAAGCACCGCCTCCAGCGCACCGACGTCCTCGCCGAGCTGAGCCGAGGTCTCCCGCTGCCTCCTCCTGGGAGCTGCGCTCGGCCCGGTGGGCGGCGCCGACCTCGCCGATGAGCGTGGCGAGCTGCCGCGCCGTGAAGGGCTTGCCCAGGGTGGCCTCGGGCCGGATCTCCCCGCCGACGGCCAGCCGGAACTCGCTGACGGCGGGCTCCTGGCCCATGAGGACGAGGGCCGCCTCGGGCGCGCTTGGCGGACGCCGAAGGCGACGCTGGCGGCGTCCTCGTCGAGGGGCGTGTTGAGCAGGACGAGGCTCAGATCGTGACCGAACATGAGCAGCAGCGCCAGGGCCTCCCCCACGCTGCCCGCCTCGCGCACATGGTGCCCCTGGCTCCCAGGAACCGCGTGAGCTGGGCGCGCAGGCGCTCTTCTGGCTCCACCAGCAGGATGCGATCCGCCATCTGTACCGGAAAGGTCCCTCTCCCGATCGAGGCCTTCAGAGTACCATCGGGCTCGGACGCACCACAATCGGGAGGCACCGGTGAGCGACGTCGAGTACTGGGCGGAGCGGATCATGGACACAGGCCGGCGGATCGCGCGTCTGCTGGCCACAGACGCCCGCACCTTCTTCGAAGACACCGTGCGTGAGCGCTTCGTCGAGACCCCGCGGTCGCCGACACCCTGGACCGGGCCGGCGTGGCAGCGCTGAAGCAGGCCTGTCGGGAGGAGGCGCAGCGCGCCGCCGAGTCCGTCGGAGACGGCCTGCCCGAAGAGGGGTGGCTGGACGTGGCCGCCGCCGAGGGGGACCTGGCGGCGGTCCCCGCCGTCGCGAGGGTCCGCGACGAGTTCCAGGCGCGCCTGGCGGCGTTCCTGGCGGCGGGGGCCTGGGGAACGCGCCGGTCTGGCGGCTGCCCCAGCGCTTCATCGACGGCGAGAACCTGCCCAGCCTGGCCCGGCTGATGTTCAAGTCGCTGAACGAGTACCGGGCCGTCCAGGCGCGCGTCGCGCAGACGCGGTCCAGCCAGACCAGCCAGGCCCGGCGGCAGCGCTGGGAGGAGGCGTGAGCGACGCCGCGGGCCAGGCGTTCGGCCGCCTCGTCGCGCTCATGGCGCGGCTCCGCGCCCCCGACGGCTGCCCCTGGGATCGCCGCCAGAGCCTCCAGAGCCTGCGCGCCTACCTCATCGAGGAGACGTACGAGGTGCTGGAGGCCCTGGACGATGACGATCCGGTCGCCCACCGCGAGGAGCTGGGCGACCTGCTCTTCCAGGTGGTCTTCCAGGCCCGCATCCGGGAGGAGGAGGGGCACTTCGACGCGGCGGCCGTGGCCGATGGCATCCGCGAGAAGCTCGAGCGCCGCCACCCGCACGTCTTCGGCGACGCGCAGCTCGACGATCCCGAGGCCGTCGCTCGCAGCTGGCACGCCATCAAGGCCCGCGAGAAGCCGCGCGAGAGCGCCCTCGACGGCATCCCCCGTGGGCTGCCGGCCCTGCTACGCGCCGAGCGCCTGGGCGCCCGGGCGGCCCGGGTCGGCTTCGACTGGCCGGACGTGGAGGGGGTGCTGGCCAAGCTCGAAGAGGAGCAGCGCGAGCTGGCCGCCGCCCGCGCCGATGGCGACGCCGCCGCGGTGCACCACGAGGTGGGCGACCTGCTGCTGACGGTCGCCAGCCTGGCGCGCCACCTGGGGGTGGATCCCGAGGCCGCCCTGGAGGCCGCCAACCACCGGTTTGAGCAAAGGTTTCGCGGGGTTGAGAGCCGCCTTCAGGCGGCCGGTGGGCGCGTCCAGGATGCCGACGCCGCCACCCTCGATGCCGCGTGGGAAGCCGTCAAGCGCAGGTGAGCTGGCCGAGGGCGGCGCGCGCGGCGTCGACCCCCACCAGCAGCCGCTGGGCGTCGCGCCAGCACCGCTCCACGGGATAGTCCTTCGTGTAGCCCGCCCCGCCGTGGATCTGCAGGGCCCGATCCGCGGCGGCCAGGCCGGCCTCGGCGCTGAGGATGCGGGCCGCCAGCCCATCGGCCACGTCGCCGGAGGCCGCCGCCCGCCGCCCCAGCAGCCGCGCCGCCTCCAGCTCGGTGCCGGCGTCGGCCAGCATCCACTGGATCGCCTGGAAGTCGCTGATGGGCCGGCCGAACTGGCGCCGTTCGGTGGCGTAGCGCAGGCCGGCCTCGAGGGCGCCCTGGCCCAGCCCGACGCTGAGGGCCGCGAAGACGGGGGCCGCCTCGCGCTGCACCGCCTCGACGACGGCGCCCGCCTGGCCCACGCCCCCCACGAGCTGGCCCGGTCCGTCCAGCTCGATGGCGCCGACGCTGGCCGCAGCCATCCCCAGGGTGCGGGCGCGCTGGAACTTCACCGTCCGCGCGTCCACCTGGAAGGCCGTCGGGCCCTCCGCGCTGGAGGCGATCAGGACGAGGACCCCCCGGACGGGATCGAGGGTGATGCCCTCCCCCCGGCCCACGAGCCGCCAGCCGTCGCCGGTCGAGGTGGCGCGCACCTCGGGCAGTGCCGCGAAGCCGCCGATGAAGCGCCCGGAGGCCAGGGCGGCGATCAGGCCCCCGTCGCCGACGTGGAGTGCGTGGCCCAGGGCGAGGGCGTTGTGGACGGCCAGCACCCAGGCCAGGCTGCCTGACGCCGCCGCCACGGCCTCGATGGCCACGGCCAGGGCGAGCCCGTCCATCTCGGCGCCGCCAAAGGCCTCGGGCGCGCGGATGCCGGCCAGGCCCAGCCGCGTGGCGGCCTCCCACGCGCCGCGCGGCAGGCCGCCCGCGTGGGCCCAGGCGCCGGCCTGGGGCGCGACCTCGGCGCGCACGAAGTCGCGGACGCTGTCGAACAGCAGGGCGTGATCGGCGGAGAGCTCCAGATCCATGGCGTCCTCAGACCGGCGTGACGCCGTGCTTGCGGGCGGTGGGCAGGCAGTACCCCTCCCGGTAGAAGGCGAACCGACGGATGAGCTCGTCGCGCAGCGCGTCGCCCGGCACGACCCCGTCGATGACCAGCTCGGAGGCCAGCTTCAGGATGTCGACGTCCTCGGCGTACTCGGCGCGCCGCTCCGCCACCCAGGCGTCGCGCTCTTCCTCGGGCAAGCTCGCGATCTTGTTGGCGAAAACCGCGTTGACGGCCGCCTCGGGGCCCATCACGGCGATCATCGCCTGGGGCAGGGCGAGGCAGCAGTCGGGCTCGAAGCCGGGGCCGCACATGGCGTACAGACCCGCGCCGTAGGCCTTGCGGACGACCACGCTGATGCGCGGCACCGTCGCCTCGCTCACCGCCGAGATCATCTTGGCGCCGTGGCGGATGATGCCCTCGCGCTCGACCTTGCTGCCGATCATGAAGCCCGGCACGTCGGCCAGGTACAAGAGCGGGATGTTGAAGGCATCGCAGAGCGTGATGAACCGGGCCGCCTTGTCCGCGCTGTCGACGAAGAGCACGCCGCCCTTCTGGCGCGGGTTGTTGGCCAGGATGCCGACGGGGTGGCCGTCCAGCCGCGCGAAGCCGGTCACCAGCTCCTTGGCGAAGCGCGCCTTGATCTGCAGGAAGGAGTCCGCGTCCACCAGCGCCTCGATCAAGCTCACGATGTCGAAGAGCTTGTTCTGCTGGGCGGGGACGATCTCGTCCACGGGCGGGTGGGGTGCCGGCGCCTTGGGCTCGGCCCGGGGCGGCTGCTGGCTGAAGTTCGAGGGCAGGTAGCCCAGGTACGACCGGCACCAGGCCAGCGCCTCGGCCTCCGTCTTCACCAGCACGTCGCCGCAGCCCGACTCCCCGGTGTGCATGCGGGCGCCGCCCATCTCCTCGAGGCTGACCTGCTCGCCGATGACCATCTCGGCCATCCGGGGGCTGCCCAGGTACATGCTGGCGTTCTTGTCCACCATCACGACCACGTCGCAGAAGGCGGGGATGTAGGCTCCCCCCGCCGCCGACGGGCCGAAGAGCAGGCAGATCTGCGGGATGACCCCCGACAGGCGGACCTCGTTGTAGAAGATGCGCCCGGCGCCGCGCCGACCCGGGAACATCTCGACCTGATCGGTGATGCGGGCGCCCGCCGAGTCCACCAGGTACAGCAGCGGGCAGCGGCGCTTCGCCGCCTGCTCCTGGATGCGGATGATCTTCTCGACCGTGCGCGCACCCCACGAGCCCGCCTTCACCGTCGAGTCGTTGGCCATGATGGCCACCGGCCGCCCGTCGACCCGCGCCAGCCCCGTCACCACGCCGTCGGCCGGCAGATCCCCCGCCAGGCAGTTGGCGAAGAGGCCGTCCTCGACGAAGCTGTCCGCGTCCACCAGGCGCGCGATGCGATCGCGGACGAAGAGCTTGCCCCGGGCCTCGTTGGCCTCGTGGTATCGGGCCGCGCCGCCCTGGAGGACGGCCTCGGTCGTGCGCTTCAGGGTCTGCGTGTCGGTCGCCAAGGGTCCTCCTCGTCCACGATGAGCGGCGCCATGGTGCCGCCGACCGCCGCCCCAGGCAAGCCCGCCCGCCCCCGGCGCGTCCGCCGACCACGGCCCGCGCGCGATGTTCGCACAGATGTTGTCCGCGGACATTGACGCGGGGTCCCTCCGGTGACTAGACCTGGACCTCCCCGCCAGGACGAGGTCGAGCGTGTCTGAGGTCCGATTCACCATCGAGCGGGTGGCCGCCGATCGCCTTCAGGTGCGCAGCAGCGCGCCCGATCAGACGTCGGAGGCCACCGCCCCCCTCCCCGCCCCCGAAGCCCTGAACGACCTGCTGGCCGAGGCGCGGGGGGGTGGCATCGCGGCGACCCGCCTCCTGGCCGATCTCCTCGGCGACATCCTCTTCGGTGGGGGCCCCGGGGCCCATCTGCGCGCCCTGCTGGCCGCGGATCCCCAGGTGGTGGTCCTGCTGGAGGCGGAGCCGGCCTTCGCGATGTGGCCGTGGGAGCTGGCGCGGGATCCGGTGACGGGGCGCCACCCGGTGGCCGAGGGGCTGGGGCTGGTTCGCGTCGGCGGGCTGGCCCAGCTGCCGACACGGCTGCCGCCCCGGGGCGTCCTGGTCATCCCGGCCGCCGCCAGCGCCGCCCGCCGGGAGGCCGTGGCGGCCGCCACGCGCTCCCTGGCGCGCAAGGCCCGCTTCGACATCGTCGCGGCCGATCACCCCGCGGGGCCCGCGCTCCGGCGGGATCTGGCCCTCGGCGCCCTGCTCGTGCACTGCGAGGGCCTGGGCCCCGACGGCCGCCTCGAGCTCGACGACGGCCGCGTGCCCGTGGATCGCATCGGCCTCGACGGCTCGACCTGGCTCGCCGTGGTGGGGGCACCGAGGCGGCCCCCGAGGCCGCCGCCGGCCTCCGGCACGGGGGGGTGCAGGTGGTCGTGGGGCGCCAGATGGAGCTGGAGAGCCACACGGCAGCGATGGTCGATCGCGAGCTGTATCGCGCACTTGCGGGGGGGCCTCCCCGCCGAGGGGGTCCGCCGGGCCCGCCGCGCGCTGCTGGCCGCCGAGGGCCTCGGAGCTTCCGCTGGGGCGCCCTGGTCGTGTGGTCCGCGCCGCCGCTCCCCGGGGCCGGCTGCCCGGGCACGGCCCCCTACCCGCCCCGCCTGACGCTGGCCCCGGCGGAGGCCGAGCCCCGGTCCGCGAGGCACCGGTGGTGGTCATCACGCCGCCCACCGACGCCGGTCCGCCCGTGGCGGCGCCCGTCTTCGTCCGCGACACGGTGCGGCTGCTGCGCGCCGGCATCGATCCGGTCGATCCCGAGGTCGAGGCGCGGTGGCGGCTGCGCTGCGCGCCCTCGGCGGCGGCCTGGAGCCCGATCTGGTGCCGCCGGCCGAGCTGCCGGCCGAGCAGCGCACCACGTGGCTGGCCGACCGCCTGGTCGATGGCGTGGGCCGACCGGACCTGCCGCTCCTGCGGCCGACTCCGACGCCCGCCTCCGTCGGGCCAGCGCCCGGGCGGCGGTCTCGGAGACGACGGCGCGTCGGCTCGCCAACGCGCTGGTGGCCAGCCGCGCGGTCTGCCTCCAGGGGGACGGCGGGCGGCCCCTGTCGGCGTCCATCGCCACGGATTTCTTCGGTTTTCACCTGGAGCACGTGGCCTGTGGGCCGGGGGTCTCGCTGCTCGGCGCGCCCACTGGTGACGTCCCCCACCAGGGCGACGGCTGGCTGTTTCGCTCCCTCGCCCTCAACTGGCGCCGCGACGAGCTCGATCCCGGGCACCTCGCCGAGCCACGCCCACGGACGCGGATGCGACTCCTGGGCCGGGAAGCCGCCGGCTGGCGCATCTACCTGGGGACCTGGCTGCTGCTGTCGGGGGTGGAGCGGGCCGATGCGGGGATCTGCAGCGCCTGCTGGCGGCCCTGGAGGACGGCGCGCTGGCGGGCTTCGACGCCCGCGGCGCTGCCTTCCGGCTGGCCGTCCCCGCCGACTACCGCGTCATCCTGCTGGGGGATCCGCCGGCGGGCCTCGCCCCGTGGGTGCCCATCATCCGGGTCCAGCGCGCGGGGCCCGACGTGCGCATCGCGCGGTGGCTGGCCCGGCTGGAGCAGCGCTCGGGCCCGGCCGGCGACGCGGGTGAGGAGGCGGCCCGGCTGCAGCTCGCCGAGCACCTGGACGTGGCCCTCACCTTTGCCGGAGCGGTGGCGAAGCTGCCCCTCGACAGCCTGGCCGAGGCGATGCTGTCGTTCGCCATCGAGTCCGGGACGCCCGGCGGCCTGGACGAGGCCCTGTGCGTGTTCCTCGCGCCGAGGGTGCCGGCGGGTCCGCCGCGCCAGGCGCTGCGGGCCTGGCTGCTCGGCGATCGCCAGGCGCTCCTGGCCGCGGCGCGCGACGGGCGGCTGCTGCCGGGCCTCGCGGCCTTCCTGGACCAGGTGGATCCCACCGGGGTGCCCCGGGTCGAGACGCTCGCGGGGCTGGGGCCGGCGGCCTGGCTGACGGAGGCCGGCCTCGACGCGCCGGGGCTGCCCGTGCCCGCCTTCCTGCGGCAGCTCGCCGAAGGCTGACCGGGTGCAGCACCTCGCCGGGTCAGCCCTGCTGGCCGCCACGCTCCTCGCCTGCAGCGCGCGGCCCCCGCCGCCACCGGCCGTGGCCCCCACGCCGGCCGCCGGTCCGGCCACCGACGCCCCGCGCCCGGCGACCCCGCTCAACGACCCGACGGCCGCCGTGCCGGCGCGGGGGGCCCGCTCGGCGCCCATGCCGGCCGGTGCCACCACCCCGGGCGGCGGGCTGCTGGCCCTGGAGCAGGCCCACCAGGCCGCGCGGGATGACGCCGGCGCCCATGGCGTCGTGCTGCGGCGCGTGGACGGCGAGGCCGAGCTGCGGCGCCTGATCCACTGCAGCACCGCCCTGGTCCACGCCGAGGCGACGACCGCCGCGAGCCGCACCGGCCAGGCCGCGGGCCGCCTGGGTCTGCCCCCCGGCGCGTGGTTCATCGCCGTCGATCCCGCCAGCCGAGCCGCCGACGCGGTGGGCCTGCTCTGGTATCGCCACCTGGCGCGCTACCATCGGCTGGCCCACGTCGGCACCACCGAGAGCGGCCTCGAGATCTACCAGTACGAGTCCCCCCGTCCGCCCCTGGGAGAGTGAGATGATGCGTCGTTCCCCCCTGGCCGCCGCCCTCGGCCTCCTGGCGCTCCTGGCTCTGGCCGGCTGCGGTGCCACCCCGGGCCAGGTGAGCAAGCCCGCGCCGCCGCTGCCCCCCGGGACGGGAGCGCCGGGCACCGACGCCCCGCCCGCCAGCGCCGTCTTCAACGACGACGTCGGCGAAAACCCCTTGAAGATCACGATGATCGACATCGGCCAGGGCGACTCCATCTTCATCGAGGCCCCCGGCGGCAAGCGGGTGCTCATCGACACGGGCCCCTCCAGCGGCAAGGACGCCCTGCTCGGCTGGCTCGACGCCCACCAGATCAGCCGCATCGATCTGCTGATCGACAGCCATGCCCACGCCGACCACATCGCCAACAGCTGGCGGGTGGTGCAGTCGCGCGACATCGGCATGGTGCTCGACTCCGGCATGGCCCACACGGCCCGCGACTACGTGAAGCTGCTCGATGCCGTCGAGCGCAAGGGCATCCCCTTCAAGGTGGCGCGCCGCGGCCGCGTCATCGATCTGGGCGGCGGCGCGCGCCTGACCGTCCTGGCGCCCGAGGATCCGCTGGTGAAGGGCTCGCGGTCGGATCTCAACGCCAACTCCGTGGTGGTGCGCCTCGACTTCGGCGAGATCAGCGCGCTGTTCACGGGGGACGCCGAGCACGAGACCGAGAACCGCCTGCTCGCCCACACGCCCAACGAGCTCGGCGCCACCATCCTCAAGGTGGCCCACCACGGCAGCCGCCACGCCACCCAGGACGCCTTCCTCAAGGCGGTCTCGCCGCGCCTGGCCCTCATCTCGTGCGCCGAGCGCAACCGCTACCGCCACCCCGCCCCCGAGACCCTCGAGCGGCTGGCGAAGGCAGGCATCCCGGTCTTCGAGACGCGTCGCCACGGCAACATCACGATCAGCACCGACGGCAAGGGCCTGCGCGTCGAGACCTCCCAGGGCGGCCCGCCCACGGTGGCCGTCGTGGCTGCCCCCCCGGCCGATCCGGGCGAGGTGGAGGCCCCCGAGGAGGAGGCGCTGCCGGTGGTCCTGCTCAACGTGAACACCGCCACCGCCGAGGAGCTCATCGCCCTCCCCGGCATCGGCAAGGTGACGGCGGGCCGCATCATCGACTACCGGACGAAGAACGGGCCGTTCCAGAGCGTGGAGGACCTGCGCAAGGTCTCGGGCATCGGGGCCAAGACGATGGACCGGCTGCGGCCGCTCGTCACCGTGCGGTCGGCCGGCGGCTGAGCTACCAGAGGTAGGATCCGTAGGTGGCGTCGGGGACCCAGGGCGTCCACGTCCCGTCCAGCAGGTCATCGCCCGTCAGCCGCGGGCGCCCATCCCGATCCGGGGTCATGGTCGCCGACACCCGGATGGTCCGCCCACCCACCTCGAAGGCGATGACGCCGGCCCCATCGCGGCGCCACTTGCCGAACCGGTCGCGGGCGGGCTCCCGGGTGTCCGGCTGGTCCCGCAGGCGCAGCCGGCCGTCGCGGTAGAAGACGACGAAGCGCTCGGGCGAGAGCTGGCCCGCCGGCGTCCAGACGCCCTCGATGCTCGGCATGGAGGGGTCACCGCGGCGCTTCGCGAGGCGCAGCGGCTGGCCGTCCTGGTACAGCGTCAGCTCGGCGATGCAGACCGCCGTGTCGCCGGGGCGGTGCACCGCGTCGACCCGGATGCTGAGCTGCTGGCCCGTGATCGGGGGCGGGATGGGCATCTCGAACGGCTTCTCGTCGTCGGGCATCACGATCTGCCAGACGTAGGTCATGTTGGACAGCGTGAGGATCCGCGGCCGACTGGCGGGACCGAAGCCGCTGATCTTGCGCGAGCTGCCCAGCGCGATGCGGATCTTGTCCACCTTGACGGGGGCGCTGAACTCGAAGGCCACGCGCGGGCCGCCGGCGGCCCAGGGGGCACACCAGGCGGTGTCGTCGCGGCCATCCATGATCAGGCTGCCGTCGTGGTGCCAGGTGCCATGGGTCGCGCCGAGGGTGGCCGACGCGCGGGCGTAGTCGACGGTGGGGACGGGGGCCAGGAGCAAGACCAGCAGAGAGAGCATGACGGACCTCCTCGCGCTGCACGCGGAAGGTGTGCATCGGCCATGCCGCTGAAAGGACTGGGGAATTCGGCGCCGGCGCTACCGCACGGTAACTAGAGCGCGTCGAACTGGCGCTCGAACGCGACGGTCAGGGCCCCCACGAACAGGCTGTAGGTGCCGTTGGCCACGTCGTGGGCAGAGTGGCGGTTCTCCCGGGGGAGCACGTACTCGAGGTGGACGTCGGCGTGCAGCGTCCCCCCCTGCCAGGGCCAGCCCGCGAGCGCCGCCGCCGTCACCCGCGGGCCGTCGGGGCTCGCGACGTCGAGCGTCGCGTCGGGGCTCGCGCCGGTGTGCAGGCCCAGCGTGGCGCCCAGGTGACCCCCGTCATCGCGCTGGCGGATCGCCTCCAGCTGGACCTGCACCGTGTCCACCCAGTCCCGCTGGATGGCCACCCGGGCCTCGTCGCCCAGGCCCAGCTCCGGCTGCACCAGCGAGTCCGAGCGCAGCGTCGCCACCAGCGCGTCCACCTGGGAGTGGCGAAACCAGGCCCCGGACGCCCCCAGCGTCCACCGCGGCGTGGCCTGCCAGGTGGTGCCCAGATGCAGGCTCGACGGCAGCGGGAACTCCACCTCGCCCTTGCCCCGCACGATGGCCGGGTAGCGCAGGCCCTGGGCGGCGAGATCGTGCGTGAAGAACGGATCGTCCATGTCCAGCTCGAACGGACCCGAGAAGACGAGGGCGGCGCGGTGGGTGTACGAGGCGCCCACCTGCCAGGCCGGGTCCGGCCGCCAGGCGATGCCCGCGCGGGCCGCCCACGTCAGGCCGTGAGCGGGGCCGATGCGCACCGGCCGGCTCAGCACCAGCAGCTCGCGGACCTCGGACGGGGCGTCCGGGCCAAAGGCGTTGGCCTGGCCGATGGGCGGTCGCCCGAGGGCGTCGCGCAGCAGCGGCGTCGCGGCCAGGTCCTGGACCCGATCCAGGCGCAGCCGCCCGGCCACCAGGCCCACGCCGGCCCCCACCGCCACTCGGGGATCCGGCCGCCACGCGATGGCCGGGGCGACCTCCGCGACCAGCAGCTCCACCGCGTCGAGGGCGTAGCGCTGGGCGCCGTCATCGGGGAAGTCGAGCACCGCGCCGAAGGGGGCGAACGCGCCCACGCCCACCACCAGATCGTGGCCCAGCGGCTGGGCCCAGAAGAGCTGGGGCGCCGGCAGCACCTGCCAGGCCCGCACCGCGTCCGCCTCGCCCGTCCGGCTCGGATCCAGGTCCTCGGCCGGCACCGGCGTCTGGAACCGCAGGCTGTCCTCGAAGGCGTAGTCACCCAGGCGCTCGCGGGTGTAGCGCGCGTCGAGGTAGATCAGCGAGAGGCCGAGGAGGGCCGTCGGACGCTCCAGGAAGCCGAGCTGGGCCGGGTTCCAGAAGGCCGCCGCGGCGTCGACGTGGGCGGGGCCCGAGCGGCTGGTACCGATGACGGGCACCGACAGGCCGCTGGCCCCCGCCGCGGCGGGAAGAGGGCCAGCCCCAGGGCGAGAGACCTCATCGAATCCTCTTGATTTCCAGGGAGATGCGGCTTCGACCGGGCTTCTCCCCACCCGCACCCGGTACCGCCGATCCCCCTCGTCCGCCAGGTAGAACTCCAGGCCCGGTGTGAGCCGCAGCTTCCAGTGGTGGGCGTCGCCGTCCACCACGGGCGACCCCGAGCCGCCGGCTGAAGGTCGAGTCGGCCCAGAAGCCCGGCAGGGCGTAGGTGTAAGGGCGCGCCGGCGCGCCGGTGTCATCCAGGGGGATGTCCTCCGGGGCGATGAAGAACAGCCAGTCCTGATCCTCGCCGCGCGGGCGCCGGTAGAAGACGTCGGCCTCGCCCCAGGAGTTGTCGAAGAGGCGCGCCGCCACCTCCACCAGCCCGCTCGGATCCCGGGCCAGCGACGCGCGCACCCGGTCGATGAGGGCGTCCATCGTCAGGCCCAGGGGGACGTCCTGCAGGACGAGGCGGACCTGGGCATCGCCCTCGTCCAGGCCGCCATCGTGCAGGCGCACCTGGGCCACCTCCAGCAGGAGATCCCAGATGTAGGCGGGCGGGGGCGGCCCACCCACCTCGCCGGTGGTCGCCAGCGTCAGCCAGCCCTGTCGCGCCGTTACCTGGAGCAGCGGATCGGCGGCCGGCCAGGCCCGCTCGAGGTCGAAGCCGCCCCACTGGCGGAAGGCCGCCTCGGCGACGACGCGCTCCAGGGACCAGGGCGGCGCCGTCCAGACCGGGGAGTCCCCACGCGGCGCCGGCTCGGGGCTGCCGCCCGCCGCGAAGAAGCGCGGATCTTCGAACAGCGTGAACGTCAGCCGATCGATCACGGGGGGATCCCGGTACGACCCCGTGATGCGCAGCCAGTCGGGATCCGAGAAGTCGAAGAGGGCCTCGGGGTGGTCATCGATGGAGTTCACGCCGGCCAGGGCCGCGCTCTCCAGGTCGATGCCCTGGTCGGGCACGCCGTTGACGTTGGCCAGCACCACCATCTGGAGGTCGTCCCCGAAGAGCGCGGCGCCCGTCTCGCCCAGGAACCCGGGGTGCACCTGGCCGGCGGCGTGGGACGGGCCGTAGCGCGCCTCCAGCGTGGCCAGGTCGGAGAGGACGTCGTCGAGGAAGACCGGGAGGGTGCCGGGGGTGACGTCGACGGCCTCGCCCCCAGGGCCGGGGCGAGTCGCGGCGCCGGGGTGGCTGCCGATCACGCCCTCCGCCAGGGCCGCCGCGAGGGCGTCCACCGACAGGAAGGGCTCGTCGGGCCCCACCCCCAGCGTCGCGGCCAGGATCTCGGGACCCGACAGGCCCACCGCAGGGGCCAGATCCAGCAGCTCCTCCAGGCGCGTGCCGGTCACATCCGCCGTCCGCGGGGTCATCTGCAGCAGGCGCACCAGGGCGCCCTCGGCCCCGGTGAGGCGCGCCGGGTCGCGCTCTCGCAGGGCGTACAGCGCCTCGTCGACGAGGCCGCCCCCCGTGAGGGGCAGGTCCACGAGCCACGTCCGCGCCAGCAGATCGGCGGGGAGCTGGCGCAGCGTGAGGCGGCCCAGCGCCTTCTTGAACCGCGTCACGTCGAGGGGGGTGAACCGCAGCGTGACCGTGCGGATCTCGCCCTCCACCAGCGGCGTCGGCGGCACCGGATCGGGGCTCTCGGTGGCGCCGCAGGCCGTGAGCAGCAGCGCGGCGAGGCTGGTCAGGCGCCTCATCGCGGGGCCCACAGCAGGCTGGCGGGCTCGCCCGGCACCACCGTGAGGCTCACCGGCCGGCCGTCGGCGTCCTCGGCGAAGACCGTCGAGGACCGGCCGAGCGTGAGCGCCGGCACCGGGGTGCCGGTCCGGGCCGGGCTCAGGAACACCTTGAAATCAGGAGAGAAAACCAGCTCGTCTCCTGCCCGCCAGGCCACGGCATCCGAGGGCAGGTCGGCCGGGTCGCCGAGCATCATCCGCACCAGCTCCTCGCGCCTTGCCTCCAGCGCCGGGCGCATCGCGTCGATGAGGGCCTCGGCGTCCAGGCCGATGGCGAGGGGCGGCAGGGCGAGGCGCACCTGGGCCTGCCCCTCCGGCACCCCGTCGTGCAGGCGCACCTGGGCCACGTCGAGGATGAGATCCCAGACATAGGCGGGCGGCGGCGGGGGACCCAGGCCGGCCACCGTCCGCACCGAGACCAGGCCGTCCTGCCAGAGGATCTCGGTGGCCGGATCGATGGCGCCCAGGGCGTAGGCGAACCGCCGTCCTCGCCGGGGAACCAGCGGCGTACGCCCGCCAGGCGCCGTCGACGACGATGTGCTCGAGCGTCCACGGCGGCGCCGCCCACGCCGCGCTCGATCCGCGCGGCGCCGGCGCGGCGGGGGCCAGGGGCACGAAGGCGGGCAGCTCGCCCAGCCCGAGCGTCCAGCCCGGCCCGCGGCACCGGCACCAGGCCTTCGACCTGGAAGCGTTCGGGATCGGCGAAGTCGAGGTCCAGGACCGCCGCGTCATCGGGCAGGACCAGGTGGGTCGCGTACTGGCCCCGGGCGTCGATGCCCGCAACACGGGTCGCGCGCCCCTCGCCCACCACCACCAGCGCGAAGGCCGGCGTGAGCAGCTCGGCCGTCGGCGGCGCGGCCAGGAAGCCCGGGTGCTCGCCCGACGGGCCGAAGCGCTCGGCGAGCGGCGCCAGATCGGCGAGGGCGTCTTCGAGGGTCACGACGAGCCGGCGGGGATCGGCCTGGGCCGCCTGCACCGGGTGGGACGCGATCGGATCGTCGAGCAGCGTCTGGGCCAGCACCTCGGCGTCCAGGATGGGCGCGTCGGGCTCGATCCCCAGCAAATCCGCGAGGATGCGACCGGGCGGCAGCCCCAGCGCCTCCCAGCGCCAGCACCGGCCCCAGGGCCGTCCCGGTGGGGTCCGTGGAGGCCGGGGTGTTGCCCAGCAGGCGCACCAGGTTCCGCTCGGCGGCCCCCACGCCGAAGCGTCCACGACCGGCGGCCTCGGGATCCAGGAGGGCAGCTAGGGCCGCGTGGACGAGGGGGGCCAGATCCACCTCGACGAGGGGGACGCGGGCCTGCTCGGCGGGGGTCAGCAGGCTGGCGAGGGCGTCGCGATCGAGGCGCAGCGTCACCGACGTGGGCGCCGGGGGCGCGCCGAGGGTCACCCGCCGGGCGACGAAGACCGGTCGGCTTGCGGCCTCGCCGCGTCCATCGGCGGCCCGCGCAGAGACCACGATCGGCCCGGGGACGGCCCGCACCAGCACCGCCACCCGGCCAGCGGCGTCGGCCCGCACCACCCGATCGTCCTGGCCCGTGACCTCGATCCGCAGGGCGTCGGCCCCGGCGATCTGCGCGACCACCTCGAACCCGGACTCCACGACGGCCCCCTCGGCGGGCGCCAGCAGGGTCACCACCGGGTCGGCCGCCACCGCGGGCGGGGGGGGCGCCACGGCCTGGTTGCTGGCCTCGCAGCCCGCCAGCGCGGCGGCCAGCGCCAGGGCGAGCCCTGACCGCCGTCGACGGATCAGGGGACGGTGCGGATCCACAGCCTCACCTCCTCCGGTCGTCCCTCCACCTCGAGGCGCCAGCGCTCGGCCCCGCGCCGCGCCCAGAGGGTGCGATCGCCCACGGCCTCGAACGGCAGGCCCTGGCGGCCGCCGGGCCCGGCGCGATCCACCCGGGCGCCGGCCTCGTCATGGAGCGTCAGCGCCTCGCAGGGGGCGTCGCAGGCCGGGATGACGAGCCAGGCCCGACCATCCTCGGCGCGCTCGGCCCGCAGATCGGCGGGGGGCGGGCTCTCGACCACGCTGCCCAGGAGCGCGTTGGCCAGCCAGCGCCGCTGCGTCTGGAGCGTCGCCCGGACCTGCTCCTCGAGCTGGGCGGCCGACAGCCCCACCGGGATGCCTACCAGCGGGAAGCGGACGCCGGCCTCATCCAGCGCGACGCCCCCGTCCTGCAGGCGGGCCTGCACCACGTCGACCACCAGATCCCAGAGGAAGGTCGGCGGCAGGTCTCCCAGGTCGTCCGGCATCCACACCCGAAACCAGCCCGGCGGGATGACGCGGCAGCGGCCGGCGTGGCAGGCCTCGTCGGGCCGGCAGTCCAGGGCGCGCCCGCACTCGATGGCGTCGGCGTCGACGCAGGCGCCGGCGAGGCAGCGCCCCCGGCCGCAGTCGCGATCCAACTCGCACCGCACGGTGGCCGGATCGACGCAGCGACCGCGATCGTCGGTGCGGCCCGCGCGGTGGCAGCGCCAACCCACCTCGCAGTCCTCCACCGTGGCGCAGTCGAGGGCGTCGAAGCGGTCGAAGTGCTCCGGCTCGCCGGCCGGGGTGGCGGGGCGGCGCCCACAGGGCGCCTCGGGGGGGCAGTCATGGCCCACCCGCCCCACCGTGATCTCGGCCAGGTCCACGTCCCCGCGGCCGTTTCGGTAGAGCAGGGCCCCGCTCTCGGGGCCGCCGCACAGGTCGCAGCCCGCTCGCCGCTCTCCAAACGCCTGGAACGCCGCCTCGGCCACCATGGCTTGCAGCGTCCAGGCCGGCGCGTCCCAGACGCCCCCGTCCCCGCGCGGCAGCGGATCGGCCTGGCGGGCCAGCGCCACCGGCTGGCCGTGGCTGCGCAGCACGAAGTCGAAGTCCACCGCCGCCGCCGCGGCCAGGCCCTCCAGATCGAAGCGGTCGGGATCGAGGAAGTCCAGATCGAGGACGGCCAGCCCCGGGGGCGCCGTCGCCTGCCAGGTCTTGCGCCCCGCCGCCAGGTCCACGGCCTCGTGCAGGGTGATGTTGCTGTCGACCACCAGGTGCATGCGGAACCGCGGGGTCAGGACGACCGCGCGGCTCTGGCCGGCCAGGAAGCCCGGGTGATCCCCCCGGGGGCCGAACTTGCCGGCGAGGGTGGTCATGTCGGCGAGGCCATCGGCCAGCGTCACCGGCAGCGTCCCGTCGTCGTTGGCCGCCGGGTGGCTGGCCATGACCTGCCGCACGACCCCCTCCACGAGGGCCGCGTCCGGGAGCACCGGATCGTCGGGGGCGAGGCCCAGCGCCTCGCCGAGCAGCGCCGAGAACGGCAGGCCCAGCAGCTCGTCGCTCAGGGCGGCGGCCGTCTCGAGGCGCGTCCCCGTGACGTCGACCGTGCCGGGCGTCAAAGTCAACAAAGTCCACAGGTTGCGCTCGGCCTGGCCCCAGCCGGCGGGGCAGGCGGGGCCGCCCTCGTCCGCGAAGCAGGCCCCGCGGATGGCCGCCAGGGCGCCCGCCACGAGGGGGCGTGGATCCAGGTTCACCAGCCGCGTCCGAGCCTGCACGACCGGGGGGAGAGCGCCGCGACGCCGGCCCGATCCAGGTCGAGGACGACGCGCCCTCCGCCGCCCCGAGGGGCGCGCAGCACGACGCGCGGCCCGTCTCCCGCCCCATCATCGGCCTGCCACTGCCGGTCTACGCGGCTCACGAGGCCGTCCACGTCCGTCGCCAGCAGCGTCACGGTGTTCGCCCCGGGGGACAGCCGCAGCACACCGCGGAAGCCATCGGCCCCGGCCGCGAGGGCCTGCCAGGGGCCATCGCCCACCTGCGCCACCACCCGATCCAGGGGCACAGCGCTCAGCGCCCGCGCCACCACCGCGACCCGGAGCGTCGGCACCAGAGCGCCGTCGGCGGGCGCGACCTCCACCACCGGCGGCCCGTGGGGCGGCGCCCGGCGAGACCGAACCTCGACGCTGGCCTCGCCCACCCGGCCGGCCGCGTTGCGGGCCCGGGCGGTGAAGCGCTCCGTCGCCCCGACCGCCAGGGGGACGCTCAACGACCAGTGCCCGAAGTGATCCGCGGTGCGGGCCACGCCCAGGTCGCCCGCCAGGCGACCCTCGACCTCGACGGCCACCACGCCGTCTTCGTCCTGGACCCGTCCACGCAGCACCACCCGCTCGGCCGTCGTCGCCGTGCCCGCTGTCGGCTCGTCGATCAGCACGACGGGGGCACGCGCCGACACCGGCGGAGGCCCCTCGACCACCCGCCGCGCCGTGGCGGCCTGGCCCGTCGCGTCGAACGCCGTCGCCGAGAGGTCGGCCGGCCCCGTGGCGGGGAGCGGCACCGTCGCCTCGAAGCGCTCCCCCACCAGCCGGGCCGGGTACGGGCCGCTCGCCCCCACCCCGATCTCGACCGCCACCACGGCCACGTCATCGCGGGCCTGACCCGCGATCGTAGCGCGACCCCCGGCCACATCGACCCGCAGGATGGAGATCGTCGGCGGCGCGCGATCCACGGGCGCGGGGCCGGGATCCGCCGGCTCGTCCCAGGTGGCCAGCGGGCCGGCGTCGGCATCGATGAGCCCACGGAGCTGCCCGCGATCGACCTCGCCGCAGGCCGCCAGCACCGCCAGGGCGACCACCCAGACGGTCCCCTGCCGCGCCCTCTCGCATCGCTGGTGGTGATGTCGCACGACCACAGCATAGACCGGCTCGGACAGAGAGGCCATGGACAGAATCGCCCTGCTGACCGCGCCACGCCCGCGCCCGTCGGATTGACGTGCGCCCGCCCGGCCACCCGGCGCAGGATGGGGGCGTCGGCGGCGGAGGCACGGATGACGGGGCGAGGCTGGCTCTGGGTAGTGGTCCTGGCGGGCTGTGCGGACGGCACGGGGGCGGTGGTCGACGCCACCAGCCCCGAGATCCGCGACGCTCGCGTCCTGCGCGATCGGGGGAGCCCGGACGCCGAGCCGGTGCGCGACCAGGGCGTGGGGACCGACGCGGCGGCCCCCGATGCGACCCCGCCGGGCGACGCCGGTCCGCCACCCGATGGGGGTGATCGCGACGCCGCGCGCGCCCCGGACGCCGGGCCACCCGACGCGGCCCCCGCGGATGCGGCCGGCCCCCCTGCCGATGCGGCGCCCCCCGACGCGGGCGATCTCTGCGCCGACGCCATCGATCTGCGCCAGGCCGTGGCCGAGCGCGGCTTCTACGAGGGCGACACCCGAGGCGCTCCCGCCCGGACGCTGGGCTCCTGCGGCGGCGCCGCCGGGGGAGAAATCCTGTTTCGTTACGAGGTCTTGCCGGGCGAGGACGTCGTCGTCTTCGCCACGGACCACCCGGAGACCGAGGCCGCCACGGTGCTCTACCTGCGCGCGGCCTGCGACGACGCCGCCGACCTGCTCTGTGCCCGGGGCAACGACGCCTCCCCGGGCACGCGCCTGGCGTTCGAGCCCCCGGCCCCGGGGTCTGGTACCTGATCGTGGACACCGGCTCCCGCGCGGGCGGCGGCCGCTTCCGCCTCACCGCCGGGCCCCCGCCGCCGCCCGCCTGCCAGGACGCCATCGACAACGACGCCGACGGCCGCGTCGACCTGGCCGACCCCGGCTGCGTGGGGCCCGACGACGAGCGAGGGTGATCCCGCCACGCCGCCCACCTGCGCCGATGGCCTCGACAACGATGACGACGGCCTGACCGACTACCCCGACGACCCCGACTGCGCCGCCGCCGGCGCCGACGGCGAGCGGGGGCTCTGCGAGGGGGGCGCGCCCTGTGATGGCCGCAACCAGGGCGCCGACTTCGTCGATGGGAGCAGCACCGGCGGCCCGTGGATCGCCTGGCGGTGGATCGCGCCGGCCGCCGCCGAGGTCAGCCGGCTGGAGCTCTTCTCGGGGGAGCGGGCCGGCGCGACGGCCCTGGGGCTCTACACCAACGCCCCCGGCGACGTGCCCGGGCAGCGGCTCGGTCGCGGCGCCTTCGACCTGGCCGTGGCCAACGGCTGGCAGGGCGGCGACCTCGATCCGCCGGCCGTCGTCGAGGCCGGCGCGACCTACTGGATCGTGTGGGAGACGGTGGGCGGCGCCCAGAGTCCGTTCGCCCCGGCGGGCCCGGCCGTCGACTATCGGGGCTCGCCCGACCAGGGTCGCACCTGGAACGGCCCGTTCCAGCAGCCCGTGAAGTTCCAGGTCTTCTGCTGCGGGCGCTGACGCCCGCCTTGCAACATACCCCTGGGGGGTATACGCTACCGGTCATGTGGACGGCGACCTGGCACACCTCCTCGAGCTCGCCCCGTGGCTCTTCCTGGGCGCCGCCGTGGCCGGCGCGCTCCATGTGCTCGTCCCGGCGGGCTTCCTCCAGCGCCACCTGCGAGGCCGGGCGGGGGTCGCGAAGGCCATCGCCATCGGCGTCCCCCTGCCCCTCTGCTCCTGCGGGGTCATCCCCGCCGGGCTGGGCCTGAAGAAGGACGGCGCCAGCGACGCCGCGGCCATCGGCTTCCTGGTCAGCACCCCCCAGACGGGCGTGGACTCGATCCTGGTGAGCGCCGCCTTCCTCGGGTGGCCCTTCGCGCTCTTCAAGGTGGGCGCCGCCGCGGTGACGGGCCTGCTGGCGGGGACGCTGGTGGAGCGCTTCGGCGGCCCCCCCGTGCCGCTGGCCGAGCCCGTCAACGCCGAGGAAGCCGGCGGCGGGCACGGCCTGCGGGCCGCCGTGGCCCACGGCCTGGAGATGATCCGCACCATCTGGCGCTGGCTGGTGGTGGGCATCCTGATCTCGGCGGCCCTGACGACGCTGATCCCCCCCAGCGCCCTCGAAGGCATCGGCCTCACGGGGGCCCTCGCCCCGGTGCTGGTGCTCCTCGTCTCGCTGCCGCTCTACGTCTGCGCGACGGCCTCCGTCCCCATCGCCGCCGGCCTCGTGGCGGCCGGCATGCCCGTCGGGGCGGCCCTGGTCTTCCTGATGGCCGGCCCCGCCACCAACATCGCCACGATGGGCGCCATCCTCCGCGGCTTCGGGCGGCGGGTCCTCGCCATCTACCTCGGCACCCTCGTGGTGGGCAGCGTCGGGCTGGCCTGGGCGTTCGATTTCGTGCTGGCGGACGCCGCCGCCACCCCGACCCACGCCATGGAGCACGGCGCCTGGTGGCAGGTCGGCGCGGCGGCCCTCCTCCTCGGCCTGCTGGCTGCGTTCGCCGTCGACGACCTGCGCCGCCGGCTCCGCCGCGCGCCCGCGGGGCCCGCCGTCCTCCAGATCCAGGTCGAAGGCATGACCTGCGGCGCCTGCGCGCGTCGGCTCGAAGGCGCCCTCAACCGCCTCGAAGGGGTCGAGGCCGCCGAGGTCTCCAAGGAGGCCGGTCAGGCCATCGTCCGGGGTCAGGCCGGCCTCGACGCCATCGCCCGGGCCATCACCGATGCCGGGTTCCGCCCCGTCCTCCCGCCCCGCTGACTTCCAGGATTTTTCATGGATTTCAAGATGTTGGCCATGGTGGCCGCGCTCATGGCCACCGCCGCCCGGGCCGAGGACCGGCCCCACCTCTTCGAGGTCAGCGCCGGCTCGGCGCTGTCGACCCCGGTGGCCGACATCGGCCGCTATGGGGACGACGAGGAGGTCGTGCCCAACCCGTCGGCCTTCTTCCTGGCCGAGTACTTCATCGCCCCCGAGTTTCGCGTCGCCCTCGCCTACGACCTGCCCACGGGCACCGCGGTGCGCTTCGTCCGGGGCGAGAAGCGCGAGCATGTGGTGCCTTCCCGCGTGTTCGCGGGCCTCATGGCCGCGCCCTTCCAGTTCGCCATCGCCGAGCGCGGCGTCCTCGAGCTGCAAGGGGGCGCCCTGGTGGGCGTCCAGCTGGACGAAGATCCCGACGCGACCCCGAGGTTCATCGGACGCCTCCACGCCTCCCAGGACGCCAAGGCGGGCGTCGGCGTCTACCTCGGCATGCGCTACCTCATGCGCATCAACGAGCTGAGCGTGCTCTACGGCGTCGGCTACCGCTTCTGAGGCGCGGGCGACTTGACGGGCCGGGGCCTTCGCGGTTCTGGTGGCGCGGCCACCCCCTCGGAGGACTCATGCGCGCCGCCGCCCTGCTCGCCCTGCTGCCTGGCCTCGCCCTCGCCGGCCCCCGCGTCCCCTGTGACAGCTGCGAGGCCTGCACCACCGCGCTGGCGACCCCCGGCGCGGAGGTGGAGCTGAGCGCCGATCTCGCCGCCTCGGGCGCCGCCTGCGTCGTCATCCGCGGGGCGGGCGCCACCTTCGACGGCCACGGCCACGCCATCACGAACGGCAGCTTGCGCGTCGAGGCCCCCGACGTCTTGCTGCGCCGGCCGGTCTTGCGCGGCGGCCGCCTGGAGATCAGCGCCCCCCGGACCACCGTCCTGGCCGCCGACCTCGCGGGTGCGGACGTGGGCCTGCTGGCCGACCCGGCCCCCGAGCTGCGCGTCGTCCGCAGCACCATCAGCGCCCGGGAGGTGGGCGTCGCCCTCGGCCGACCCGCGGGCGGCACCTGCCCCCCCGCCAGCGACCGCAGCCCCGGCGTCGTCCTGCGGCGGGTCGAGGTGCGCGGCGCCACCGTCGGCGTCGCCGCCTGCCAGGGCCAGCCCCTGATCATGGACAGCACGCTCACCGGCAACGGCCTCGGCCTCCTGCTCGGGGCCGGGCTGGCTCCCCCCACCGATCCATGCGTCTGCGCCCCCGGCCTCGAAGGCGTCTCGACGGGCACCACGCTGTTCTTCAGCTCGGGCTGCGGCGGCTGCCAGGTCCACGAGGGCTTCCTGCCCGACGTCCTCGCCCAGGGCCACGACGTCCTGCTGCGGAAGACCGGCGCCGAGAACAAGGCCGCGACCGACGCCTTCGACGCCCTCGTGCGACGCTGCGCCCCCGAGATCATCGACGCCATCGGCATCCCCGGCTGCGTGCCCAACTACGCCTGCCTGGCCAGCGGCGAGGTCTCCAAGCGCCGCGACGGCGACCGCCTGGCCATCGACCACCCCCTGGCCAGCGCCGACGACGTGGCGACGTTCGCCGCCCGGTGCCGGGCCAGCGCCGACGCCCGGTTCAGCCCCACCTGCCCCGCCGCGCCCATCGTCGGCAACACCGTGTGTGGCAACCGCCTGGACGTCGTCGCCGGCGCCGCCCTCCCCGGCGCCCAGAACGCCTGCGCCACCACCCAGGGCCCCGCCCCGGGCTGCGACACCCCCTGCCCCGCCGCCCCCATCCCCGCCGACGTCCCCGCCGCCCCCGCGACGGCCGCCCCCGCGACGATGCCCCCCGCCACCGCGGGCGAGGTACCTCGGCCGGGCCTCCCCCCGTGGCTGGTCTTCGTGGCGGGCGCCCTGGTCGTGGCGATCCTGGGCCTCGGGTGGGCCCGTCGGCAGCGCAGCCGAGGCTGACGGCTGGACGGAAAACTCTGCAAGATCAGGGGATTGGGCGCGCCGGGCGCGCTGGGCGGATCAGACCTCGAGGAGGGCCGCCGCGCCCATGCCGCCGCCGATGCACATGCTGACGACGGCGCGGCCGCCGCCGCGGCGGCGCAGCTCGTAGAGGGCGGTGAGGGCCAGGCGGGTGCCGGAGACGCCGAGGGGGTGGCCGAGGGCGATGGCGCCGCCGTTCACGTTCAGCTTCTCATCGGGGATGCCGAGCTCACGCTGGCAATAGACCGACTGGGCCGCGAAGGCCTCGTTGATCTCGAAGAGATCGATGTCGGTGACGCTCAGGCCCGCCTTGTCGAGCAGCTTCCGGATGGCCGGCACGGGGCCGATGCCCATGATGTCGGGATCGACGCCCACGGTGGCGAAGCGCTTGAAAGTCCCCAGGATTTCGCGCTTGCCGGCGGCCTCCCGGGCCATCAGGACCACCGCGGCCGCGCCGTCGGTGAGCGGCGAGGCGTTGCCCGCGGTGACGGTGCCGCCCACCGGCTTGAAGGCGGGGCGCAGGCTGGCCAGGCCCTCGAGCGTGGTGTCGGGCCGGATGAGCTCGTCGTGCTCGACGCGCACCGCCTGGCCGTCGACCAGCGTGTCGACCGGGATGATCTCCTGGGCCAGCAGCCCCTTCTCCCGCGCCAGCGTGGCCTTCTGGTGGCTCTTCAGGGCGAAGGCGTCCTGGGCCTGGCGGGTCACGTCGAACCGGGCCGCCACGTTCTCCGCGGTGGTGCCCATGCCGATGTAGGCCGCCGGGAACTCGACGCCGAGGGTCGGGTGGAGCTGGGGGTGAAAGCCCCCCATCGGCACGGCGGTCATGCTCTCGACGCCGCCGGCGATGGCCGCGTCCAGCTCGCCGGTGACGATGCGGGCCGCCACGCCGGCGATGGTCTGCAGGCCCGAGGCGCAGAACCGGTTGACGGTGTAGGCGGGCACGTGGTTGGGCAGGCCGGCCAGGAAGCCGACCACCCGCGCCACGTTCAGCCCCTGCTGGCCCTCCGGCATGGCGCAGCCCAGGGCCACGTCCTCCACCGCGTCGGCGTCGAGCCCGGCCCGCTTGAGAGCCTCCTTGAGGGCGAGGGCGCCGAGATCCTCGGGGCGGGTCTGCCGCAGGTTGCCCTTGAGCGCGCGGCCGAAGGGAGTACGAGCGCCTTCAACGATGACGACTTCGCGCATGTCTAGTTCCTCAGGGGCTTGTTGTTCATGAGCATGTACTGGATGCGGGCGAGGGTCTTCTCCTCCCCGCACAGCGACAAGAAGGCCTCCTGCTCCAGCTCGTGGAAGCGCTCCTCCGAGACCCAGGTGTCCGCCGCCACGTCGCCGCCGCTCAGCACATAGGCCAGCTTCGCGCCGATCTTCTGGTCGTGCTCGGAGATCTGGCCGGTCTGGGCCATGTCCCAGAGGTTCGCGTAGATGGTGCCGTAGCCCGAGCGGCCGGCCACCTTGACCTGGCGACCGGTGACCGCCTTGTGGTCCGAGCGGGCCATGCCCAGGGCCCGCCACTTCGCCGCCTCGAGCAGCTCGTCGCGGTCCATCGTCACGCGGTCGTTGGCCCGCAGGAAGCCGATCTTGCGGCTCTCCTCCGCGCTGGTGCCCACCTTGGCCATGCCGATGGCCAGGAAGGCGGCCCGCAGGTGCGAGAGCGGATCGGCGTCGGGGGAGCCGGCCTGCAGGTTGTGCAGCAGGGCGAAGGTGCCGCCGCCGCCGGGGATGAGGCCGACGCCCACCTCGACGAGGCCCATGTAGAGCTCCGCGTGGGCCTGGATGGCCGAGGCCCCCAGGCACATCTCGGCGCCGCCACCGAGGGTGAGGCCGAACGGCGCGGCCACCACCGGCACGCGGGCCGCCCGCAGGCCCGCGCAGGCCTGCTGGAAGCCCTGGATCTGGCTGCGGATGCCGTCCCACTGCTTCTGCTGGGCGCCCATGGCGATGAGCATGATGTTGGCGCCGGCGCTGAAGGCCGCGGGGGCGTGGTTGGCCAGGATCACGGCGTCGAAGTCCGCCTCGGCGCGCCGCACGGCCTCGCCGAGCATGGCCGTGATGTCCGCGTCCACCGCGTTCATCTTCGTGCGGAACTCGACGCACAGGACGCCATCGCCGATGTCCCAGAGCCGGGCGCCGCGGTTCTTGCTGACCAGGCTGAACGGGGATCGGCTCGTCCGTGGTCTCGGGCAGGCGGCGGAAGCGGGGCGAGACGACCTCAGGGGCAGCCCCGCCGTTGATGGGGTTCCAGTACGTCCGGTGCGCGGCCACGCCCTCGTAGAAGGAGGTGCGACCGGCCGCGAGCATGTCGTCGACCCAGGCCGGCACATCGATGCCGTCCGCCTTCATGCGGGCGACGCTCTCGGCCACGCCGATGGCATCCCAGGTCTCGAAGGGCCCCAGCTCCTGGGCGAAGCCCCACTTCATGCCGTTGTCGATCTGCACCAGATCGGTGGCGATGTCGTTGATGTGGCGCGCCGCGTAGGTGAGCGTCTGGGCCAGGCACTCCCAGGCCAGCTTCGCGGCCTCGTCGTCCCCGCTGATCATGGCCTTGATGCGGCGGCCGGTGTCCTCGATCTTGCGGGCCGCGCCCACCGAGGCGAAACGGGGCTTGTCCTGGGCGCGGTACTCGCGGGTATAGGGATCGAACGTGAAGAAGTCCTTGCCCACCTTCTGGTAGACGCCCTTCTTCGACTTGCTGCCCAGGAAGCCCTTGTCGAGAAGATCCTGAAGGAAATCAGGGATCTT
This sequence comes from bacterium, assembly GCA_041389985.1. Classification (GTDB taxonomy): domain Bacteria; phylum Myxococcota_A; class Bradymonadia; order UBA7976; family UBA1532; genus JACKDP01. The sequence goes on along the minus strand of JAWKQS010000017.1, from coordinate 30,278 downwards.
GAAGTAGTCGCGCAGGGCGTCGCCCGGCAGATCTTCGTAGAGGTGCGTCGAGACGAAGGCCAGTGTGTCCAGGCCCACGACGTCGGCGGTGCGGAAGATGCCCGACTTCGCGCGGCCCATGGGCTGCGAGAAGATGGCGTCCAGGGCCTCCGGGCTCATGCCCAGCTCCACCATCCGGTGGACGCTGTACATCATGGAGAACGTGCCGATGCGGTTGGCGACGAAGGCGGGCGAGTCCTTGGCGTGGACGATGCCCTTGCCCAGGGTCTGGCGCGCGAAGATCTCGAAGCGGGGCAGCAGCGTGGGCTCCGTGTCGGGGCCCTGCACCACCTCCAGCAGCTTCATGTACCGCACGGGGTTGAAGAAGTGGGTGATGATGAAGTGCGACCGGAAGGCATCGGAGCGGCCCTCCACCAGGTCGGCCAGGGGCAGGCCCGACGTGTTCGACGAGATCACGGTGCCCGGCTTGAGGACGGCGTCGAGCCGCTCGAAGAGGGCGCGCTTGATGTCGAGCCGCTCGACCACAGCCTCGACCACCCAGTCCACGGTGGCGAGCTGATCCAGATCGTCTTCGAGGTTGCCCACGGACACGCGCCGGGCGTCGGCGACGTCGTAGAAGAGGGCCGGCTTGTTCTTGATGGCCTTCTCGAGACCCCCGGCGGCGAAGGCGTTGCGCTTCGCGGGGTCGCTGCTCTGCTCCCCCGGCGGCACGATGTCGAGCAGCAGCACGTCGATGCCGCAGCCCGCGAGGTGCGCCGCGATGCCGCGGCCCATGACCCCGGCCCCCAGCACCGCCGCGCGGCGGATGTCGAGCCCCTTCATGCGATTCCCCTTGCTCCTGGTTGAGGCGGCTGCGCCGGGGCGGGCCCGGCGCGCGCGCTGAATGACCATTCATTCAGCAGGCGTTGTACTCTGATTCCCTGGCCGGGCCAAGGGTGCAAACGCTCTTTGGAAACGTCGCCCTTGCCACGGAGGGTCCGTCTGTGCAGAGTGCGCCGCCATGCGCCGACAAGACGTTCGCAACATCGCCATCATCGCCCACGTCGACCACGGGAAGACCACCCTCGTCGACGGCCTCCTTCGCCAGTCCGGCACGGTCGCCAGCCACCAGCGGCTGCAGGATCGCGCCATGGACAAGCTCGATCTCGAGCGCGAGCGGGGCATCACGATCCTGTCCAAGAACACCGCGATCACCTGGCGGGACATCACCGTCAACATCGTGGACACCCCGGGCCACAGCGACTTCGGCGGCGAGGTCGAGCGCGTGCTCGGCATGGTCGACTCGGTCCTGCTGCTGGTGGACGCCGCCGAGGGGCCCATGCCCCAGACCCGCTTCGTCCTGCGCAAGGCCCTGTCCCACGGCCTCAAGCCCATCGTGGTGATCAACAAGATCGATCGCCCCGATGGCCGCCCCGATGAGGTGCTCAACGAGGTCTTCGATCTCTTCGTGGCACTGGACGCCAACGACGAGCAGCTCGAGTTCCCCGTGCTCTACGCCTCGGCCCGCCAGGGCTGGGCCGTGCGCGACCTGGGCGACGAGCAGACGAGCCTCACCCCCCTCCTCGACGCGGTGCTCGAGCACGTCGAGGGGCCCGAGGTGGATCCCGAGGGGCCCTTCCAGCTCCAGGTGGCCACCATCGACTACGACGAGTTCGTGGGCCGGATCGCCATCGGCCGCATCCGCCGTGGCACGGTCCGCAAGGGCATGGGCATCGCGGCGGTCGACTTCGAGGGCAAGGTCCGCCAGACCCGGGTCAGCCGGCTGACGGGCTTCTCGGGCCTCCAGCAGATCGAGATCGCCGAGGCGCGGGCCGGGGACATCGTCGGCATCGCGGGCGTCACCGACGCCCTGCCCGGCGAGACCATCTGCCACCCGAGCGCCCCCGAGGGCCTGCCCCCCATCGCCGTCGATGAGCCCACCATCAGCATGGAGTTCATCGCCAACAACGGGCCCTTCGCGGGCACCGAGGGCAAGTGGGTCACCAGCCGCAAGCTGCGCGAGCGCCTCGCCCGCGAGCTGCAGTCCAACGTGTCCCTGCGCGTGGAAGACACCGAATCTCCTGAGGTTTTCAAGGTCTCGGGCCGCGGCGAGCTGCACCTGGGCATCCTCATCGAGACGATGCGGCGCGAGGGCTACGAGCTCATGGTGTCCATGCCGCGCGTCATCCTCCACGAGGGCGAGAACGGCCTCGAGGAGCCCTACGAGGACGTGACGATCGAGTGCGGCGAGGCCCTGAGCGGCGCGGTGATCCAGGATCTCAACGAGCGCGGCGGCGAGATGCAGGAGATGCGGCAGTCCACGGACGGGACGACCCGCCTGGGCTACCTGATCCCCAGCCGCGGCCTGATCGGCTACCGCTCGCGGTTCCTCACCCAGACCCGCGGCACCGGCACCCTCTACCGCACCTTCGCCGGGTACGGCCCCTACAAGGGCCCCTTCCAGCGCCGCGCCAGCGGCGTCCTGGTGGCCCAGGAGACGGGGCAGGTCACGGCCTACGCCATGGAGACGCTCCAGGAGCGCGGCCAGCTCTTCATCGAGCCGGGCGACAAGGTCTACAACGGCCAGGTGGTGGGCGAGAACTCGCGCCAGCAGGATATGGTGGTCAACCCCTGCAAGGCCAAGAAGCTCGACAACATGCGCTCGGCCACCAAGGAGATCGACACCAAGCTCGCCGTGTCGCGCAGGTTCGCGCTCGAGGAGGCCCTCGAGTTCATCAACGCCGACGAGCTGGTCGAGATCACCCCCGCCGCCATCCGCCTGCGCAAGCGCATGCTCGATCACAACGAGCGCAAGCGCCTGGAGAAGCAGGCCGAGAACCAGGCCTGATCGCCCGGCCTCGCCCCGGGCGCTACGCCCGCTGGGCGATGGCCAGATCCAGCACCTCTCGCACCGCGGCCAGCCGTCGCACATCGTCGACGGCGGCCCGATCCAGCACGTAGAGCAGCGCCCCCTTGTCGCCGGCGACGATGCGCGCGGTGGCGTGGCCCTCATGGCCCAGCGCGCCGAGGCCCGCCAGCCGGCCCGGGCGCAGGGTCGCGATGGGGCGCCCCTCGCGCGTCACCTCGAGCGCCCCCCCCGCCACCAGCGCCACCACGTCGAGGGGGGCCCCCTCTTCGCAGAGCACGCTGCCCTTCCCCAGCCGCCGCGGCACCAGGTGATCCGCCACGAACGCGCGCTCGGCCGCGCCCAGGCCCTTGAACATCGGGTTGGCCCCCAGCAGCCACGACCCGTGCCGGCGGGCTGACGAGCGCCGCAAGTGGTCGTCAAACGTAGGGAATCGGCGACGCAGGCTGTCGACGATGATGGCCTCGAGGCCGACGATCTGCACCGGCGTCTCGGCGCTGACGTGCAGGCGCCACGGCCCGCCGTGGACCCGCTCCAGGTCGCCCACCACCTCACCGGGGCCCAGGCGGGTCAGCACGTCGCCCCCCTCCCCATCCGGGCGACGCACGGCCACGAGTCCCTCGACGACGATGAGCAGCTCGGCGCAGGGATCGCCGGGCCGGCCGAGGACGGTGCCCGTCCGGTAGCGACGCCAGTCGGCGAGGCGCGCGAGATCTTCGCGGGTGGCGCGGGGCAGCGCCCCGAGCAGCGCCGTCTCGGGCAAGGGCCGGACGACGCGGCTGGTGGGGGCGGCGTCGGGCCCGCCGGTGGCCAGGCGCAGGACGGCCTCCACCTGCTCCAGCTCCACCTCCAGGGAGTCCTCGGGATCGCCGAAGCCGTCCACCGGCACCGGCGGCATCACGGCGGGCTGGGAGGGCACGGCCGCCACCGGCCTCAGCGTGGCGTCGGCCAGGGGCTCGGGGCGAAGCCAGGCCACGGCGGGCTCCGGCGCGTCCGAGGGGAGCGGCACCACGTCCACCCCGTCCACCTCATGCACCGCCAGCAACGACGCGGCGTCCACCACCGGCTCGTCGATGCCCACGGCGTCGAGGGCCAGCTCCTCCTCCAGGCGGATGGCGTCCATCGGGAGCGTGGAGCGGCTGCGCTCCTCCAGCGACAGCTCGGGGCGCGGCGAGCGGATCGCCAGCATCTGCGAGGGGCTGGGCACCCCCACCAGGGCGGGCGCCGCGCGGGCCAGCCGATCCAGGACGCCCAGCAGCTTGAGCGCCTCGTCGTCACCGGGGACGAGGACCAGCGCCTGCCGGCAGTCGGCGAGGGCCACCTCCACCTCGCCGCGGCGGGCGAGGACCTCGGCCCGCTTCACCAGGAAGCTGGCGGCGTGGCGCACCTGACCCAGCGCGAGCGAGACACGGGCGAGCTGCTCCAGGTGCCCCACGCTCTCGGGCTCCAGCGCCAGCAGGCGCTTGTACTCCGACAGAGACTGGCGCAGGCGCTTGCGCTCGTCGACGCTCATGGCTCTCCCTCTCCGGGTCGTCCCGCTCCGCAGCGTATCACCCCGCGGCGGTGCCAGGGACGCCGCCGACGCCCGATGTTGCGCGGCGACTGCCGCCGGGGCGCTCAGCGGTCCTGCGTCACCGGGTACTTCCCTACGAACTTCATCAGCTTCAGACCCCGAACCATCCAGAAGATCAGGGGAAACAGCAGAAAGCCGCCGAGGGGCATCAGCAGCATGTCGCCGGTGGTGAGGTGGCTGAAGTCGACCCCCGGCTCGACCACCTCGAAGGCCAGGTAGTGGACCGCCAGGGCGTAGCCCACCGGGAACGCCAGCACCGCGAGGCTCGCCAGGGGGCCCAGCTTCAAGAACCGCGCGTAGCGCCCGAGGGGCTGGCCCCAGTGGAAGCGCGCCCGCAGGACCTTGCGGATGGTGCCCAGGAGCTGGCCCATGGCGAGGATGAAGACCGCCATGGCGGCCACGAGCAGCAGGATGACGCCGCCCACCGAGAGGTCGAGCACCAGCGCCGAGGCGTCCGCCCCCAGCAGGTACCAGACCGTCTGGAAGAGGTAGCCCAGCAGCAGCTCGACGATGGGCTCGACCGCCAGCGCGATGAACACCCCCACCACCGGCAGCACCAGGAGCATGGCCACCAGGTAGGGCACGATGAGCTTGAACTCGCCCTTGATCGTGTGGAGCGCGGCGCCGAACGCGGACCCCTGGTCGGCCTGGGGCGCCTGAGCGGCGCGCATGGGGGCGTTGACGATCTCGACGAGGGTCTCGCGCATGGGCAGCAGGTACAGCAGCACCGCGAGCAGCGCCATGAGCATGGGCACATAGCCCAGCACCCAGTCCACCTTGCGGAAGAAGGCCAGCACACCCTTCATGTCGTCGCCGTGCTGCTTGAGCATGGCGGCGTTCTGGGCCAGCGACTTCAGCTCGGGCTCCTGGAGCTGGGCCGCCCAGTGCTCCGCGACGTCCGCCAGGAAGACCTCGCCGGCCGCCACGCCCTCGCTCGCCTGCACCACCGCTTTGAGGGGCGTCTTGATGAAGTCCAGGTGCTCGCGGGAGAGGCCGGACAGCAGCTCGACCTGGCGGTCCTTCTCCAGGACGTCGAAGACGGCGCTGGCGAGGCGCAGCTTGGGGCTGGTGGAGTCCACCATCACCGCACCCTGCACCGTCCGCATGACCAGCAGCGTCACGCCGAGGGACCCCACCGTGAGCAGGAAGGTCAACGCCGCGAAGCTGCTGGACTTCCACAGCAGGCCCCGGTGATCGGGGAAGCGCCCGCCCACCACCAGCGGCCGCAGCAGGATGAAGAGGAAGCCCAGCCCCCCCAGGATGGCCAGGATGAGCAGCACGCGCTCGAAGGCCTGCGCCTGCGCCGCGATCTCCTTCTCCCGGATCTGGGCGACGACCTTCTCGCGCCCCTTCTGGAGCCAGCCATGCAGCTTGGGGATGGAGATGTAGGCCGGGTTGGCGATGGCGTCCACCTCGGCCTCGTCCTCCAGGCACTTGAGGCTGGCGTCGAGCTTCGCCGGATCGTCCACCACGTCCAGCTCGGGGTGCTTCTTCGAGCACGCCTGGCTCACGTTGTCGATGACCCGCATGGGGAACTTGAGCAGCAGGAGCAGCACCTTCTCCTCGGCCGCCACGGCCGCCGCCTCGTCGAGGGGCTTGCCCGCCGCGGCCAGCTCCTGCTTCGCGTCGGCGATCACGCTGCTGGCCGCCGCCTGGAACAGGTTCACGAGGGCGGCCACCGCCTCGTTCTGATCCAGGCAGCCGAGCAGCGCCGAGACGTCCTCCTGGGGACAGGCCGCCCGCAGCGCCTTGAGGTCGTCCACGGCCAGAACGCTCAGAAGTCCGCGAAACTCCACATAGAAGTCGGGACCGAAGACTTGCTTGCGCTCCCGCTGGATGGCCAGGTACAGCTCGCTGACCCGGTCGTGGGCCACGACGCAGGCGGCCAGGGCGCCCTCGGGCTCCTCGCAGGCATCATCGTCGTCGTCGGCCTTCCCCAGGATGCACGTCGCCCAGGCCTCGCCCTCCTTCTCGCAGGGCTCGCTGATGGCGTCGAGGTCCTCCTCGGAGAGGCGGTTGGGCAGCTCGGCGTCCATGTAGCCGACCAGGGTGCTCACGACGGCTCGGGAGAACTGCTCCACCAGGACGGCCTGGGCCGCCTCCGTGTCCAGGCACGTCGCCACCCCCGCGGCGTCGGCCTGCGGGCAGGCGGCGCGGATGGCCTCGTAGTCGCGGACGCGCAGGAACCGGGTCATGAACTTCGGCAGCGCGTCGAGGATGCCCTGGGGCAGGATGGCCAGGGCCTCGGGGGATAGCCTGCCGCCGCAGGCTCGGCAGGCGCCTCGCCCTCGGCAGGCGCCTCACCCTCAGCGGGGGCCTCACCTCAGCGGGGGCCTCACCCTCAGCGGCGCACATCGGCAGGCGCCTCCCCTCAGCCGGGGCCTCCCCCTCGGCGGGCGCCTCGCCCTCGGCGGGCGCCTCCCTCGGCGGGCTCGCCCTCGGCCGGGACGACGTCATCCGGCTCCTGGCCCCAGGCCACGCCACCGAGCACACCGACCACGAGCGCCAGGCACAGCACGAGCAGCCTGCCCATCTCCCACCTCCGGCCGAAATACGAGGACACCGCACGGTGGCATGGTCCCGGGGGAGTGTCTACCCGAAACAGCGGGTAGCGCCGGCGTAAGCCACCGGATCTACGACACTTTGACGGCGCCATCGCCAAGGCGTGCGCGGTGGGCTATCACCGCGACAGACGAACCCGGAGGTCCGATGCTCCCTCTGCTCACCAGCCTCGTCGCCCTGCTCGCCCCCGTCGCCGACGCCGAGGTGGCCGCCGGCGCCGCCGTCTGCGGGGCCCGGGGTCGCGTCGACTGCGCGGCCGCCGGCACCGGCCTCGACCTCGAGCTGCGCGCCGACTGGCGGCCCTGGCGGTGGCTGGGCCTGGGCCTCGCCGGGCTGTACGCCACCCTGCCCGCCGACGGCGTCGACGCGGGCACCCTGTGGATGGTCGGGCCCGAGGTCACGGGCTTCGCCGAGGTGGCGCCGGGCCTCTCGCTCCTGGCGGCCGCCGCGGTGGGCTACAACCGCATCGCCGGCACCCGCAGCCGTGAGAGCGCCCTGGGCGCCGTCGGCCTGCGCCTGGGGGCCGCTACGCCGTCACGCCCGGCGTCGCCCTGGGCCTCGACTACGGCTTGCTGCGGCCACGCCTCGACGACGCCTGCGCGGCGGGGCGCTGCGCCCCGGTCGATGTAGCGCTGCTCCATCGCTTCAGCGTGGTGGCCGGCCTGCCCTTCTGATAGGGTGTCGGGCCGATTCAGGAGGTGGTGAAGTGTTCGAGCAGCCCAAGATCTACCGTTGCTGGTCCTGCAACCACGAGCCGATGAGTGACGGTGAAGGTCCAGCGGCGCGACAGCTGCCCGGCCTGCGACGCCGATCTGCACTGCTGCAAGAACTGCCGGTTCTGGGACCCCGGCTACCACAACGAGTGCCGCGAGAACACGGCGCACTTCATCCGGGACCGCGAGAAGGCCAACTTCGCATGTCCTTCGAGTTCAAGTCGACGACGGATGCGGACGCCGCGGAAGCCAACGACGCCCGCTCCCGCCTCGAGGCCCTCTTCGGCAAGCTCAAGTAGGCGCCGCTCGGCCGAGCAGCGCGTCCAGCCGCTCCACCCGTACATCCGTCACCTCCGGCCACCCCGGCTCGCCCCCGCGGGCGATGTGCACGGTGGCCACCCCGGCGGCCCGGCCAGCCGCGAGATCGTGCCACGTAATCTCCAATCATCACGGCATCTTCCGGTGCCGCACCCCACCCGGCCAGCAGGCGCAGCACCCTGCCGGGGACGGCTTCGCCTCGGCCTCCTCGCGCCCCAGGACCACCTCGGGGCGAAGCGCGCCGCGAGGCCGCACGCCGAGAGGGTGGCGAGGGCGATGTCCCGCAGGTTGCGGGTGAGGACGCCGACGCGGTAGTCGCCGCCCGCCAGGTGGTCGAGGAGCGCCAGCGCATCCGGCGCGGGGGTCGCGGCCGAGACGGCCTCGTGCTCCCAGGCCTCGACCTCCGCCGCGAGCCAGGCCCGGCGGCCCGGCGGCGCCGCGGCGATGGCCTCCAGGATGGGCGCCCCGGGCGGCAGGCCCAGCCGCAGGCGCAGCGCCGCGAAGTCGTGCACCGCGAGGGTCAGCGTGCCATCGAGGTCGAAGATCCAGTGGCGGCGGGCGAGCAGGGCGTGCATGGGGCGAGGATTCCCGGTGAGCCGCCAGGGTCGCGCGTCAGCGCAGCAGGCAGCCCGTCCAGCCCACCCAGGCCATGGACGCCGCCGCCATCAGGTTGCTGCCCACGCCGAAGAGGCGGAGCTGGGTGAGGGTGTAGTCGCGGCCGCCGAAGACCACGAACCGGTCCAGGACGAGCCAGGCGAAGAACACCCCCAGCGCCCCCGCGAAGACGGGCTCTCGAAAGCGCAGGGCCAGCAGCAGGGCCTCGGCGGCGACCAGCGCCATGATGATCAGCTTGGTGCGCCGGACGCCCAGCTGCGTCGCCGTGGTCCGCCGGCCCGCGGCCCGGTCCGGCGTCACGTCCATCACCTCGCCCATGAGCTGGGCCTGGAGCGTGAAGAGCCCGAGGTACCCCCAGGTCGCCGGCGGCGGCGGCGGCACGTCGTTGAGCCAGGCGCTCAGGGGAACCACCAGCAAGTAGCCGATCTGACACAGCAATTCGAGGGGAGGCCGCCCCCGCCAGCCGCCGGGCTCCCGGTTGTACAGAGCGCAGACGGCGACGATGCCGGCGAGGAGCAGGAGCTGGCGGGGCCCGTCCAGGAGCACCACGGGCGCGAACCCGAGGGCGACGACCCCCGCCATGACCCGCGGCAGGCGGGCCAGGGTGCCGTCATCGGCCTGGGCGCCGAAGAGCCAGCTGCCCTTGCGGGGGTTCTTCCGGTCGGTGCCGCGGTCCACCCGATCGTTCCAGCCATACACCAGCAGCCCGAGAGGGAAGGTCACGAACACGAGGCCCGCGACGAAGGCCGGCGTCACCCGGGCCGGCCAGCCGCCGACGGGCAGCAGGTAGAGCCAGAGGGTCACGAACCACAGGCCCGGCCGGCTGATCTGCAGCCAGAGGCGCCACCGACGCAGCATCGCGCTCCCCTCTCCTCGGGTCGCGCCCATCATGGCTTCCTCGGCGCCCGCGGGCCAGCACTGGCTCCCGCCCGGCAGGCCCGCCACCCTCCCGGCGGAGGTGACGATGAAGGTCCTTTCGCTCGCGTGCCTGCTGCCCGCCACGGCCCTGGCGGCGCCCACCTACAGCGTCGAGGGCGAGGACGGCGCGCAGAAGCTCGTGGTCCAGGATGGCGCGCTCGCCCAGCGCTGGAGCAGCCCGGACTGGCTCCTGGGGGTGAAGCAGCAGGCCGATCTGGACGGCGACGGCGTCCTCGACGCCCTCGTCTACACCCACTGCGGTGGCAACGGCTGTGGCGGCGGCACCTTCTACCTGGCCACCATCCGCGGCGGAAAGCTGGCCGTGACCCCCATCGACAGCACCGACGGCGAGGTCCGCCTCAAGCAGGTCGAGGGGCGCTGGCAGCTCGAGGTCGACGAGCCCGGCGGCCAGAAGGTCTACGTCTTCGTCGACGGCAAGGCCGTGCTCTACGCCACGGACCGCAAGCGCGTGCTGGCCACGATCGCCGAGGTGAAGGGTACGACCCCCGAGACCACCGACACGAAGCCCCGCAGCTTCCAGGCCGACGTCGATCTGGACGGCAAGCCCGAGACCATCACGTGCGCCATCTGGGAACGCTGGGGCAGCCTGCTGTGCACCCTGCCGACGCCCACCGGGCCGCAGACGCTGAGCACCGGCTGCGATCGCTTCGGGGCCCTGGCGACGACCACCAACGGGCGCCGCGACTTCGTCTGCAACGAGGACGGGCTCGTGCGCTTCGACGGCAAGGCCTACAACGAGCCGCGGTAGCGGCGTGCCCCGCTCAGAACCGGCCCGTCAGCCCGAGGGGCGTGATCTGCACGCCCGGCTGCTCGGGCTGGTCGGGCGCCGTCCCGATCACGAAGGCACCGGTCATCATCGCGGCCGCCCCGGTGAGCGCCACCAGCGCGCCCGCGGTGCGGACGTCCTGATCGTCGGCCGCGGCGGTCAGGGCGAGGCCCGTGAGGCCGGCGGCCGCCCCGGACAGAGTGGTGATGCTGCCTGTGCGCACCCGATCGGGGTCCGGGCGGCGTTCGGGGGTCGAGGTGCAGGCCGTGGCGAGGAGGAGGAGGACGGGCAGCGAGGCACGGGTCACGAGGCTCTCCGGGCTGGGGGGACGGCGCGGCCGACGACCCACGGCCGGCCCCATTCACCCCCCGGGCGCGTCCAGGACGTGCTGCGGTAGCACGAACGCCACGAGCGTCCCGGTGAGGACGACGCGGTCGCCCACCCGGGCCTCGACGGCGACCGTGCGCTTTTTTCCTTTGGTTTCAGTCACTTCTGCCCTGGCCTCCACCAGGTCGCCGGCCCGGACCGGGGCGACGAAGCGCAGCTCGGCGCTGCCCAGCACGACGTTCGGGTCGTTGACGGCCAGCATGGCCGCGTGATCGGCGAGGCCGAAGACGAAGCCCCCGTGGACGAGCCCGCGATCATCGACGGCCAGCTCCTCGGTGGTCTGGAGCACGGCCGTGGCGCGGCCCTCGGCCAGGTCGCCGGGGCAGCCACAGAGACGGTGGTTGATGGCGAGGTGGGTGTTCGGTTTCATGGGTCCTCCCTGGTCACGACGAGAATGACCGTTGTCGGCGGGCGCGGGAAGTGAGACCAAGGGGCGGACGACGACGGGAGGTGCAGATGCGTGGAGCGGGCGGCACGGAGGGCGGCGCGGGCCGGTTCATCCTGGGGCTCATCATGTTCGTGGGCGGTGGCTACCTGTTCCTCGACAACATCCGCGTCCACTCGGGCTTCCACTGGGGCATGGCCCTCTTCGACGTGGGCGGCATGGGGGTCACGAGCGGCATGACGCTCATCCCCTTCGTGCTCGGGGTGGGGATGATCTTCTACAACGCCCGCAACCCCATCGGCTGGCTGCTCGCGATCGGCTCGGTCGTGGCGATGGGCTTCGGCGTGCTCGCCAACGCCCACTTCGAGCTGCGGCGCATGAGCCTCTTCAACCTGCTGACCATCCTGGTGCTGGGCGTCGGGGGCGCCGGCCTGCTGCTCAGCGGTCTGCGCGCGCGGCCCGCGCTCTCGGGGCCTCGACGGCGCGGCGAGCTGGGTGATGACCGCTGATCCCCCCATGATCCCGCTGGCCTTCGAGCGCCTGGGGCTGGCCGAGATGCAGGCGCGGGCCGACGCCCTGCTGCGGTCGGCGCGGCGGCGGCGCAGCGTGCGCCACTTCTCCCCCGAGCCGGTGCCGCTGGACGTGGTGCGGCGCTGCATCGAGGTGGCCGCCCAGGCTCCGTCGGGCGCCCACAAGCAGCCGTGGACCTTCGCGCTGGTCACCGATCCGGCCCTCAAGCGGCAGATCCGTCTGGCCGCCGAAGAGGAGGAGCAGGCCTTCTACGGGGGCCGGGCCCCGGCGGACTGGCTGGCGGACCTGGAGCCCTTCGGCACCGACGCCCAGAAGCCCTTCCTCGAGATCGCCCCCGCCCTGATCGTCGTCTTCGCCCAGGTGAAGGGACCCGACGACCAGAAGCACTACTACGTCCGCGAGTCGGTCGGCATCGCCGCGGGTATGCTGCTGGCGGCCCTGCACCAGTGCGGGCTGGCGACGCTGACGCACACCCCGAGCCCCATGGGCTTCCTCGGCCGCGTGCTGGACCGGCCCGCCTCCGAGAAGGCGTATCTGCTGATTCCGGTTGGCTTTCCCGCCCCGGACTGCCAGGTGCCGGCCATCACGCGCAAGGGGCCCGAGGCGTGGCTCGTCGAGCGCTGACGGTCGTGCTGGGCCTGGCCCTCGGGGGCTGCATCGCCGATCCGCACGCGGCGGCCGACGATGATCCCGACCGTGGCGTGGACGCCGGGCGCGCCACCGACGCCAGCGCCGACGCCGAGGGGTCACTCGATGCCGCACCGGACGCAGCCGCGAGGGCCTGCACCGTCACCACCACCCGCTGGCCCACCGGCGGCTTCGGCCTGCCGGAGCCCTTCGTCGGCGGCGACGAGGTGCTCATCCACCAGCCGGGCCCCGACGGCCGGCCCCGGGCCGTGCGCGTCGAGGACGGGCGCCGGTGGGCGGCCCGCTGGACGTCCTGGTGGACGCCGAAGGCCCCGCCCGGCTGCTGATGCGCCCCGATGGCGCGGGGGTGGGCGGCTGATCTACCGGGACGGCGGCGATGACGTCCCCCTCTCCGGTGATATGGCCCGTGTCTGGCCCGCCGTGGACGACTTCCAGCCGCGCCACCAGGTCCAGCCGGGCGCGGCCGCCTGGGCCGACGCCGACGCCATCTGGGCCTGGTGGGGCGACGCGCCGGCGCCCCGCTGGCTCGGACCCGCCTACGCCGAGCCGTCGGCGATGACGTGCTGGCCTGGTCAACCCGGCGGACGGCCAGGTGCACGCCGCCCCGCGCGGCGAGGAGGAGCGCGCCATCGGCCCGGCCGAGGGGACGCTGGCGGTGGTGCCCACCGGGGGGTACGTGTGGTGGCTGTCCGGCGGGCACGCCTGGCGGTGGCGGCGGGGCGAGGCATGGGTCGCGAGCTTCGGAACACGGCGGCTGCGAGGCACTGGACGCGGAAGGATCGCGGGCCCTGCTCACTTGCCAGGCACCCGGCGACGCGATGGTCGTCGTGCACGTCGACGCCGAGGGGGCGACCCGGTGGTGCTGGACCGGGCGGTCCGCGTCGTCGCCACCCGGGCGGCCGGGGGCGGCCTCGCGTGGGCCGCCTACGACGACGTGGGGGCGTGGTGCGACGCCTTCACCGCTGGCCGGATCCGCTGGCTGCCCGCCGGCGAGGCGGCCCCGATCACCGTGGGACCGGTGCAGTCGGGCTGCCTGTGCTGCGGCGCCTACTGGCCGGCCCTCCAGATCGACCTGGGCCCGGCGGTCGTGGCCTGGAGCTACGCGGGCGACCGGGAGGGTCCCGCCGTCGGGGTGGCTCGGCGGTCCTGCGGCATCCGCCCATCCCCCTGAAACAAAAGAACTCGTTCGCTGAACGCCCGACGGCGGCGCGCTCCTCTCGCGCCGCCTCGGCCTCCGTCTCCCGGCCAAGCCCCTGGAACTGCGCGATGGCGAGGCTCCACGCCGCCTCCCCGCAGGCCAGCTCGCCGGCGGCGTCCGCCAGGCGGGCGATCCGCCGGGCGTGCCAGGCGACGTCGGCCGTCAGCAGGATGCCGTCGCGCAGGGCGGCCAGGGCGTCGAAGTGGTCCTCCCAGCGCGAGAAGTCGCCGGCCTCGGCCTCGCAGACCAGCAGCGCGAGCTGGATCATGGCGGTGGCGGTGACGTGGTGGGCCTGGCGGGACCGGACGAGGGCCTCCTCCAGCAGCGTGGGCCTCCTGGAGCGCGCCGCGATCCACGAGCACGACCGCCACGTTGCTGAGGGCGATGTGGCGGCCGGCCGCCTCGATGGCCTCCACCAGGCGCAGGCTCGCGGAAGTGGATCTCCGCCTCGTCCAGATCGCCGCGTGGCGGGCGATGTCCCCAGCAGGCTGAGGACGGTGGCGATCCTGTACCGCGTGCCGACGCGCCGGTAGCCGGCGAGGGCGTCCCCGGCGTTGGCCCGGGCCTGCTCGATGTCGCCCGCCTGCCACGCGACCACGGCCATGCCGGCTGCGCCCGCAGCGCGCCTCGCGCTGCGGCCCCAGGCGTCGCAGGGCGGCCGCCAGCATGCGGGCGCCTCGTCAGGTGGCCGAGCTGGCCCTGGCACCAGCCCGCCTTGAGCCGAACCCTGCCCTCCAGCTCGGGATCGCCGATGCCCCGCACCACCCGGACGGCTTCCCAGAACGACTCCCAGGCCACCAGCCATCCAGCCGCCGGACGGCCTCGCCGAGCTGCACAAGGCCCGGGCGAGCAGGCGGTCATCCCCAGGGCCGGGCCCGTCGACCGCCGCGCCGCCGCTCGACGCCCTGCTCATCGGCCTGACCCGTCGCCCGCGTCGCCCAGAGGATGCGGGTGTCGCCCAGTCGGGGTGGTTGCGCGGCACCCGGCCAGCCGCAGCAGCCCGGCGCGCCTGACCAGCGCCCGCGAGGCGGCGGCGTGTTCTGACCGGCGCAGGTGGCCGCCGCCGCCGCCCCAGCCGCCCAGGCGGCGTCCAGCTCGCCGGCTGCCACGAGGCGCTCGGCCAGGCGCTCGGGCTCGACGTGGGCCGGCCGCGCAGCACCGCCGCGCAGGCCACATGCAGGAACGACCAGCGCCCCGAGGCCTGGGCCCGCCCCCGCAGGGCCTCGGCCACGCTCGCGTGGGAGAAGGCGAAGGTGCGCTCGTCCTCCACCCGCAGCAGGCCGGCGTCAAGCATGCGCTCGAACGTCGGGGCCGAGTACGGCACCAGGGCGTGGGCACAGGCCGCCCGCCAGACCCCGACGTCGACCACCTGCCCGAGCGCCGCCGCCAGCTCGTAGGCCAGGTGATCGGCCCGATCCTCCCAGGGCCTCGTCGAGGCGCTGCACCAGGATGGCTGCCAGATCATCCGGCAGCGGCGCGTCGGGGTCGCGGACCCGGAAGCCGGCGGGCGACGGCACCAGCGCCGCCGTGCGAATCCAGTGGCGCAGCAGGGCCTCGGCGAAGCAACGGGCTGCCGCCGGCCCGGCGGACGAGGGCGCGCGCGCTGGTGGCCTCCAGGGGCAGCAGCGCCCCGGCCAGGGCTCGATGGCGGCGGATCGCATCGGCCCGAGGGCGTGCGGACCCGGGGCTGCCTCCAGCCGCCGAGGCGGCGCGGGCGTCGGGGTGGTGGCGGGCGTCCGTCCGCACCGTCCCACCAGCAGCAGCGGCCAGGCCACGGGCTCGGCCAGCATGCGCTCCACGAAGCGCAGCGTGTCGGCAGTGCACATCGTCGAGCACCAGCACCACGGGCGCCGGCGACCAGCATGGCCAGGCCCCGGGCCACCGCGGCGTGGCGCTCGTGCTCGGCCCCAGGATGAGGCGGCCCTCGTCGTCGGCGAACTCGCGGCGCACGTCCATCGCCGCCGCCAGCGCCCGCACCAGCTCGCCGTCGCCCGGCCCCAGCTCGGCGGCGATGCGGGCGGCGCGCTCCTCCGGCCAGACGCACCGGAAGAACCGCGCCAGCATCGGCCCCAGGCCGCTCGCCGCCCCGGGCGTCTCTTCGCGGGTCGCGCAGCGCCACCGCCACGCCCAGCTCGTGGGTGCGCCCGCGCAGCCAGCCCGCCAGCCGCGTCTTGCCGCAGCCCGAGGGGCCTGACAGCAGGATGAGGCGCGGCCCGTCCCCAGGGCCACCGCCCCCAGCTCCTCCCAGAGGGCGTCGCGCTCGGCCTCTCGCCCCTGGAAGGCCACCTCCCGCAGGCCGATCAGCGACGAGCCGGCGCCTCCGGGGGCGACGCTGACGGCGTCTCCTCGGCCCGCCACGACGCCGGCAGCACCAGGCGCGCGGGTGTGGGCACCCGCCGCCCGGGCGACGTGCGCTCGGCGGTGGCGTCGGGGGCGAGGCCCGCCAGGGGCCAGCTCTGGCCGGTCACCTCCGCCGCCTCCAGGTCGTCGTCCGCGTCCCCCAGCTCCCGCAGCGCCCGGGCGGCATCGGCCGCAAACATGAAGCGTTCTCGGGGTTGTGGGCCATGAGGCGGCGCGCCCAGTCCTCGAAGCCCCAGGGCAGATCGGCCCGCTCGGGGAAGGGCGGCGGGCTCTCCTTCAGGTGGCCGCGCAGGATGCCGAGCTGGGCGCGGCCGCCGTAGGGTGGCTGACCGGTGACCAGGTACCAGCACAGGCACCCCAGCGCATACAGATCGGTCCAGGGCCCCAGATCACGCCACTCCCCGCGGATCTGCTCGGGCGCCATGTAGTTGGGGGTGCCCACCAGGATCTGCGGCTCGTCCTCGTCGTCGCTCTCGTCGAGCCGCGCGGCCACGCCGAAGTCGGTCAGCACCGGGCCCCGCTCGGCGAGCAGGACGTTGTCGGGCTTCAGGTCCCGGTGCACGACCCCCCGGGCGTGGGCGTGGCCGAGGGCGTCGAGCAGGGCCAGCAGGACCCCCCGGATCTGCGGCCAGGCCAGGCGGCCGCCGTGCCCCGTGAGCGAGCCCCCCGGCACCCACTCCATCACGCAGTAGGGGGCCTCCGGCGGCAGATCGGCGCCCCCCGGCAGGTTCGCCGGCAGCTCTCCGTAGTCGAGCAGCCGCACGATGCCGGGGTGGTAGAGGCGCGCAACTGCCCGGACTTCTTGGGCAAAGAGGCGGCGGAAGCGGGGATCGGGGCCGTCGCGGGCCGTCACTACCTTGACCGCGACGGGCAGGCCCTCGGCGCGGTGCACCCCCTGCCAGACGTCGGCCATGGCGCCCGCACCGATGCGTCGATGCAGCTCGAAGGGGCCGACCGTGATGGGTGCCGCCGCGTCGTCCATGCCCCCATCATGAGAGGCACGCCGCCGCGACACAACCGCCGCGGTCCGCGACGAGACCGGCGTCAGCGCTGGGCGTGGGCGGCGAGGATGTGGGCCACGCAGGCCGTCAGGCGACGGGCGTAGGCGACATCGAGGAACTCGTTGGGCCCGTGGGCGTTGCTCTGGGGCCCCAGGACCCCGGTGATCAGGAACTGGGCCTCAGGGAACTTCTCGCCCAGCATCGCCATGAAGGGGATGGTCCCCCCCTCCCCCATGAGGGCCATCGGGGCGCCGTAGAACGCCTCGGACGCGGCGTGGGCGGCCGCCTCCAGCCACGGCGCCACGGGCGGCGCGTCCCACCCGGTGGCCGGCTCCTCGGCCTTGAAGACCACGCGCGCGCCGTAGGGCGGATCGCGCTCCAGCTCGGCCTTCACGGCGGCCGCCGCCACGCGGCCATCCACCCGCGGCGGGATGCGGATGCTCAGCTTCACCGCCGTGTAGGGGCGCAGCACGTTGCCCGCGCTGGCGAGCGCCGGCAGGCCCTCGGCGCCGGTCACGCTGAGGGTCGGCTGCCAGGTGCGGGCGATGAGGTTGGCCGCCAGGGAACCCTGCACCGGGCGCGCGCCGGCCACGAACGGGAACGGCGGGGTGCCATCACCCAGCGCCTCGGCCGCCGCCTCGGCCTGGGCCAGGCGGGCCGGGGGGATCGTCGTCTGCAGCGCCGGCAGCTTCATCAGGCCGGTCTGCGGGTCCTCCAGCCGGTCCAGCAGGATGCGCAGCACCCGGAAGGAGCTGGCCACCGCGCCGCTGGCGCCGCCGCTGTGCACCCCCTCGGTGAGCATGTCGACCCGGAGCGTCCCGCCCACGAGGCCGCGGAGGCTCGTGGTCGACCACAGCCGCTCGTAGTCCCCCGCCCCGCTGTCGAGGCAGACCACCAGGCTCGGCGTCCCGATGCGATGGGCCAGATAGTCGATGTAGGCGGGCAGATCGTAGCTGCCGCTCTCTTCGCACGCCTCGATCAGCACGACGCACCGCGCGTGGGGCAGCCCCTGATCCCGCAGGGCGTTGATGGCGGTGAGGGACGCGAAGGCCGCGTAGCCGTCATCCGCCCCGCCGCGCCCGAACAGGCGCTCGCCCTCCATCACGGGCTCCCACGGCCCCTTCCCCTCCGCCCAGCCGGTCATCTCCGGCTGCTTGTCCAGGTGGCCGTAGAGCAGCACGGTGTCGTCCACGGTCCCGGAATCTCCATCACGATCACGGGCGTACGACCCTTCAGACGCACGACGTCGAGGGTCGCGTCCCGGGGCGCGTGGGCCTGGAGCCACGCAGAGACCAGCCCGACGGCGCGCTCCATGTGGCCGTGCTCGACCCACGCGGATCGAAAGCGGGCGACTGGTTGGGGATGCGGATGTACTCGACCAGGGCGGGCACGATGGACGCGTCCCAGAGCTGATCGACGAAGGCGCGCGTCTTCTCGGCGGACGGCGACATGGGGAGACCTCCACGGCAGCGGGCCCCGGGGACGGGCGCGCGCATGCTACCCTCAAGCGCAGCCTGCGCACGACCGGTGCCGTGGTGGGGAGGCGCGACCCTACTCGGCCGGGGCCTCGGGTCGGCGGGGGCGCCTCGGCCGGAGCCTCGGCCTCGGTGGCCGGGGCGGCGGGGGCCTCGGTCTCGGGGGCGGCGGGGGCCTCGGTCACGGGGGCGGCGGGGCCTCCGACGGGACGGCGGCGGGCTCGGCCGGCGCGGCCTCGGCGGGCTCGGGATCGGCCTCGGCGGCGGGCTCGACGGGGGCGGCGTCATCACCGGCACCCTCCTCAGCCCCCTCCTCGGCACCCTCCTCCTCGGCACCCTCCGCCTCGGCGCCCTCTTCCTCGGCGTCCTCGGCGGCGGCGGCGGCACCACCGGCGGCGGCAGCCGCGGCGGCCTTCTTCTTCGCCTTCTTCTTGGCCTTCTTCTTCGCCTTCTTCTTGGCCTTCTTGACCCGGTTCTTGATGTTCTTGTCGCCGGCGGCGGGCGCGTCGTCCGCGAAGGCGGTGCTGACGGGGCCGGCAACCAGGGCGAGGATGAGGGCGAGGATCATGTGGCGCATGTAGAGTCTCCAGCAACGGCCGCTCAGAACGGCGGCCGGCGCGTACAGCACCTATCGTGCCAGTCGCCAGGCCAAGGCCTGCTGCCGAGCACTCCGTCGACCTGGGGAGAAATGGGTCAGGCCCGCGGGGGCATCTGGGGTCTTTTCACCGGGCGGGAGGCGTCAGCGGCCTCCGGGCGGGATGGGCGGCGCCGCCCGCGGGGCGGGCCGGTGGTAGACGCCGACGGTCTGCACGCCGTCGACGAAGTGCCCCTCGACTGGCCAGAACGTCCCGAAATCCCTCCAGATATCGAGTTCCTCGGGCAGCTTGTCGCGGTAGTCGTGGTAGATGGCCCAGTCGGCGTAGGGGATGGCCCAGTCCCCGGTGACGCGCAGGTCGTCGCGTAGCAAGCCCGCCTGCTGGTAGCGCTGCACCGCCCAGCCCGTCGCGTCGTGCCAGAACGTGAGGCCGCGTGGCTCGACGTGATCGTTGAGCCACGGCAGCACGGCCACGCTGCCGTAGCCCCAGAAGTCGCGGGCCATGCGCAGGTCGGCCGCCCCGGCGGGCCCGCCGGCCAGGGTGTTGTAGTACGTCGGGCCGTGGGGCCCGTAGGTGAGCGTCGCGTAGCCGGCCGGGAGCAGCATGGCGGCGCCGAGGGTGGCGGTGAGGAGCGCGCGGCGCGCCGGCCACCGGGCGAAGAGCCCCTGCCCGACCCGCACGGCCCCCACCCCCGCCGCGATGGCCAGGAACGGCATGGCCGGCATCCAGTGCTTCGTGCCGCCGAAGATGGGCGTGAAGGGCAGGGCGATCAGGGCGATGGGCGCGGCGAAGTTGGCCAGCGTCAGCAGCTCGAGGCGGGCCTCGGGCGTCGGGCTGGCGCAGCGATCGCCACGCCGTCCGCGCCAGCAGCACCAGGCCGATGCCGCCCAGCAGCAGGATGGGCACCGGCACCGTCAGCAGCGTGTTCACCAGCGGGAAGTGCACCGGGAACGGGGGCCGGTAGTACAGGTGGCCCAGGTAGTCCACGGGGTAGTGCACATGCTTCGCGTGGAAGCCGATGTAGAAGCCCAGGCGCTTCGCGGTGTCATGCCAGAGCCACGGCCAGTGCAGGAAGAACACGCCGGCCCCGAGCACGATCATCGAGCCCGCCGTCCAGGCGTGCCACGTCAGCGGCCCGCGCTGGCCCGCCGGCGCGCGCCAGGCCCCCGTGCGGCGCCGCCACTGCCAGGCGTCGATGATGGCCAGGCCCAGCAGCACGAAGGGCAGAAAGAAGATGTTGAGCGTGGTGGCCAGGCCCAGGCCCGTGGCCAGCCCCGCCGCGATCGCCCACCGTCGGCTGCGCATGGCCCGCAGGAACGTGTAGCAGATGAGCAGCCACATGGCCGTCACGGGCGCGTCGAAGCAGGCCAGGTGCGCGTGGAAGAACACCCGCGGCTGCAGCGCCAGCGCCAGCGCCGCCACCAGCCCCGCCGGCCGACCGCCCAGGGCCAGCCCCATGAGCCAGGCCAGCCAGACGGCCAGCCCCGCCAGCAGCATCGTGGGCAGGCGCCACGCCAGGATGGGGTCGCTGATGAGCTGCCACTTGTCGTGCAGCCAGTGCTTGCTGACGCCGAAGAGCGTCTTCATCAGCACCGGGTGCTCGTGGTTGTACGAGAAGCCCCGGTCGATCTCGGCCTTCGAGAAAGACTCGACCCCCGGCTCGTCGAGGCGATCCACCCACGCCGCGATCTGCTCGGCCGCGTAGAAGTAGAAGCTCTCGTCCCGGGGGATGCCGACCTGGGTCGAGGTGCCCGCCAGCAGGAGCACCTGGAGCAGGGCGAGGCAGGCGCCGATGGCGTGGTCGAGGCGGCGAGGGCGCGCGATCATCGGGGGATCCTCACCGTGGCGTCGATGCAGAGGTGGGCGTCGACGTCCGACTCGCCGCTCACCTCCAGGATCAGGGGACCGGCCCCGGCGAGCGCCACCTCCTGGCGGCGCCATCCCTTCTCGGGGGCCACCGTCCAGCTGGCCAGCTCCGCCTCCCCGCGGCGCACCCGGAGGGTCGCGGGCTTCGTCCGCGCCTCGTCCCAGCCGTGGTCGGTGATGGCGTGGTCGGTGAAGCCGTGGTCGATGACGAGGGTCGCGCCTTCGGGGGCGCGGGCGTCCCAGGTGATGCGCTGGATCTGCCGACCGGGGGGCGGGTTGAACCAGACGCAGGGCCGGGGCGCCTCGCCGATGACGCGCACGTCCCGGGCGACGGGCTGCGGCCCGCGGCCCACCCCGTAGCGCCCCGGCCCGTCGAACCAGACCGGCAGGCCACAGGTCGGATCGGAGCGCATGCGGGCGAAGCGGGTGGCCGTCGAGGCGGCGAGGCAGGCGCGGGTGGCGTCGGGGCTCTTCTGCAGGTCGCAGACCCAGCCGCGCCCCTCCCAGAAGTCGCAGGCCTTCTCGGCGCCCCGGGCATCCACCCGCGTCACCCGCGCCTGGTCCAGTTCCGCGCGCAGATCCGCCACCACCCGCGGCCCCGCGACCTGCACCAGATCAAGGTCAACCCTGCCAAAAGACTGGGATCTCAGGACGGCGTGGCCCCCGGCCACGTCCCCCGCGTCGCGCCCGAAGGCGCCGAGGATCCAGACGCGGTCGTAGCGCGCCAGGTCGGCATGGCCGGGATCGGAGAGCTGAAAGGCCGGCAGATCGTGGAAGAACAGCCGCCCCTCCCCAGCCCACTCGGGCAGCCAGGTGACCCCGTCGCCGGGCGCCAGCTCGGCGCGGATGGCCGCCGTCGCGGCCTGCCAGTCGGCGCGGGACGGCACCCGGGCGCGCTGCCAGGCGAGCGCCCCCGCCGCCGCCACGACGGCGAGCGGGACGAGGATCCACGGGGTGACGGGCAGGCGGGGCATGACCTCTCGCGGGAGCGATGCGCTGGCCGGCGGTTCTAGCACATCCCGAGGCCGAAGTGGCCAGCGGTTGGCGCTTCGCCCGGAGCGCCGGGCCTGCTACGCTCACCGCTCCCGACAGGACGGAGTCGTTTTGATGAGACGCTGGCTCGCGCCGCTGCCGCTCCTCGCCATGCTCACCGGATGTCCGGGCTTCGGCGACAAGACCCTCGCCGAGCTCGAGGGCATCACCGATGTCCCCACCTGGCACGCGGACGTGCAGCCGATCATCGCCCGGTACTGCCAGCCGTGCCACCGCCAGCCCCTGGCCGGCGGAGCGCCGTTCCCGCTGCTCACCTTCGAGCAGGTCCGCGATCACGCCGACCGCGTCCGCGTGCGGGCCGTGCAGCTCGGCGACATGCCGCCGGGCAGCGGGGGCATCCCCGACACCGAGCGGGCCCTCCTCGACGCCTGGATCAGCGGGGGGATGCCCGAGGGCGAGCCGACGGGGCCCGACATGGGCCTGCCCGACGCCACCCCCGACCAGGGCCCGCCCCGGGACGTGGGCGTCGACGGCCCCACCTGGGACGACGACATCGGGCCGCTGCTGGAGCGGGCGACGTGCGCGCAGGAGTTCTGCCATGGCGGCAACCCGCCGAGCGGCGGCCTGGACCTCAAGACCTACGCCGGCTTCGTCGCCGGGGGCTTCAGCGGCACGGTGCACGGCGACGGCGACCCCGCCGAGGCGCTGATCATCGACCGCATGCGCGCCCGGGGCGGCTTCACGGTGATGCCCCTCGGCGGCCCCGCCCGGCCCGAGGCCGAGATTGCTCTCATCGAGGCGTGGATCGCCGCCGGCTTCCCGGAGAACTGACGTGCGCGCAGCCCTCACTCTGTTGCTCGGCCTGCTGGCCGCCCCCGCGGCCCTCGCCACTCCGCAGATCGCCATCCGCTCGGTGTCGCGCTGTGACACCTGCCATGTGCAGCCGACGGGCTGGCACGACCCGGCGGACGTCTTCGAGCGCAAGTGCACGCTCAACTGCAACTCGTGCCACGTCAGCCCCACGGGCGGCGCGATGCGCAACGAGGCGGGCCGCTTCTATGCGCTGCACTCGCTGCCCATGTTCATGGCCCGCCAGGCCGACGCGGCGTACCAGACGGTGGAGCTGGGCGGCGAAGTGCCGGCGTCCCAGGCCCTGGTGCCGGCCTCGCAGCCCGCGCCGGGATCGCAGCCCGCCGGCTCCCAGCCCGCCGGCTCCCAGCCCGCCGGCTCCCAGCCCGCCGGATCCCAGCCCATCGCGGCCGGCTCCCAGCCCGCCGGGCCCACCAGCCGACCCGCCACGCGCTACGCCCCGGAGCTGCGCGTCCCCGCCCCCGGCACGGCCGCCCGCTACGCCGGCATCGAGCCCCACCCGACCTTCCAGGTGGGCACCGATCTGCGCATGGCCCTCTACAGCGAGCTGGGCGATGAGGGCGACACGTCCTTCTTCCCCATGCAGACCGACCTGATGCTGGCCTGGCGCCCCTACAACCCGCAGACTCTCAACGAGGGCCGCGTCACCGTGCTGATCAACGGCGGGGCCCAGGGCTCCCGGGGCGAGGAGTTCGATGGCTTCGCCGATCGCGCCTTCGTGCGGGAGTGGTACGCCATGTACCACGACCTGCCCGCCAACGCGTACGTCCGCGCCGGCCGCTTCCTGCCCGCCCATGGCTGGCGAACCGACGACCACACCCACTTCACGCGCCAGCGACAGCAGCTCTTCGGCCAGAACTGGGACTTCGAGCGCCAGGTCACCGGCGTCGAGGTGGGGGCGAACCCCAACTACCCCTACGCCCACGTCAGCGTGTTCAACCCCGCGGATCAATGGGACAAACCCATCGACGCCGACGCCGGGATCGGCACGGCCCTCACCGGCGGCTGGCGGGATCTGGCCTGGCAGGCGGGCGGCTCGCTGGCCTACGGGCACAAGCAGGGCGACCAGGTGGCCGCCAGCGGCGAGCTGGGCCTGAACCTCGAGGTCCTCACGGGGCTGCCGCTGCTGTACCTGGGCCAGTACATGGTCAACCACCAGGCCCCCGAGGACGGCCGCAGCTTCACCGGGCTGGCCGCCTTCCACGAGGTCGACTGGTGGATCATGCAGGGCCTCAACCTGCGCCTGCGCTACGACTGGAGCGACCCCGACGTGGAGCTGAAGTTCGACTCGGCCCACCAGCTTACGGCGAGCCTCGACGTGTACCCCACGCCCTATGTGGAGCTGATCACCCAGTACCGCCACGGCTGGACGAACGACGAGAACCGCTTCGAGATCGAGGGCGACGCCCTGCTCTTCATGCTGCACGCCTTCTACTGACCCGCCCCTGACATCCGTCGGCCTCTTCGTGTAGGTTTCCGGCCCACAGGAGGGCCGGAAGATGCGGAACGTACGACGAATTCTCTGGGTGGGCCTGGCGCTGGCGGGCCTGGGCTTCGCGAGCTGTAGCTCGGGCGGCGGCGACGACGAGGCCGAGAGCCAGGCGGTGACGGTGGTGTTCGGCCGGCTCACGGCCGGCGGGCAGCCCGTGGCCGGGGCCCGGGTGCAGGGGGGCGGCGCGACCGCCACCACCGACGCCGACGGCCGCTACCAGCTCAAGGCCGCGACCAGCCTGGGCATCACCGTCCGCTTCGAGGCCGAGGGCTACCTGCCCGCGGTGCGCAGCACCCCCGTCCTCGACCAGCGCCCGACGGCGCTCGACGCCACCCTGGTGGCCGAAGCCCCCGCCCAGCCCCTCGACGCCGCCGCGGGCGGGACCATCTCGGGGGCCCGGGGGGCCCAGGTCACCGTCCCGCCCGGGGGCCTCGTCCTCGCCGTCGGCGGGTCGGTGGAGGGCATGGTGGACGTCCACCTCACCCCCCTCGATCCCACGAAGCCCGACGAGCTGACCGCCGGCACGGACGCCTTCGCCGGGCGCGACGAGACCGGCCGCGTCACGCTGCTGGGTCATGGGGCATGGTCGACGTGACCATCCGGCAGGGTGGCCAGAAGCTCCAGGTCGCCCCCGGGCAGACGCTGGAGATCCGCATCCCGCGCCGGAGGGCACGGTGGATCCGCCCTTCACGATGCCGCTCTGGAGCCTCGACGAGGCCAGCAACGTCTGGGTCCAGGAGGGCGAGGCGACGTGGGATGACGACGCCCAGGTCTATGTGGGCCACATCGGGCACATGTCCATGTGGAACTGCGACCAGCCCGCCACCGCCACCTGCATCACCGGCCATGTGACCGACACGGCCGGCGAGGCGCTCCCCGGGGCGCGCGTCACGGCCCGCGGCGCCGACTACAACGGCAGCACCAGCGCCGTGGCCGGCGACGACGGCCGCTTCTACATCGCCGTGCGCAAGGACTCGAGCGTCGCCGTGCTGGCCTCCCACGCCGCGGGCGGGGGTACGTCCACATCGTGCAGTCCGGCAACCAGGACACCGCGGTGCCGACCCCGGGCGACCCGCGCTGCCTCGACGTGGGCGAGTGGGTGGTGGAGCAGGGCGTCATCCGCACCTCCGAGGGCGGCACGTTCTCCTGCGACATCGTCAACCGCAACCCGTTCGCCGGCACCTGCGCCGAGGGCCTGCTGGAGATGTTCGCCTGCTTCGCGCCGTCCGGCGCCTGCACCTACGAGCAGATGGGCACCGGCGCCACTGTGCGCCTGGTCGAACGGCGCCGGCCTCGTCACGACCCAGGGGGCAACCGCTTCGAGGCGCGCTACGAGGGGCCCGGCAGCCGCCTCTGCCAGCCTGGGCGGCCTCGACTTCAACCCCGACACCCGGGCGAGACGAGCGAGTTCGCCCTCCTGCCTGACCAACGGCCAGACCTACACCATCCTCCAGGACGAGGACGACACCCGGTGGGGCGTGCGCTGCCCGAACGGCCAGGAGGCCTACTTCGACCGGGCCGATCAGGAGGCCCTGGAGGCGTGCGGCGTCGGCGGGGACAGCGGAGGTCCGGTGGCATCGGCCCGGTGCGCGGGCTTCCCCAGCGCCGGTGGCGCCGGCGAGGCCGGTGGCGGTGGGGGCCAGCCGGGCCTCTGCCGCGGCGACGGCGAGTGCAGCGGCGGCACCATCTGCTGCCAGCCCGACCCCAACCAGCCCGAGATCGGCGTCTGCCACCCAGGCGGTCTGCGATCGAATCATCGCCGCCCAGAGCATGCAGTAAGCCCCTGAAGCACCTCTCTAGATTTCCGGCGAGCGCGCGGCCTGCACGATCAGCGCGCAGACCGTCACGACCTGCTCCGCGGTCAGGCGCGTCGCGTCCACCAGGATGGCATCGGCGGCCTGCATGAGCGGGGCGACCGCGCGGGTGCTGTCGGCGTGGTCCCGGGCCGCGATCTCGGCCTTGATGGTCTCGAGGTCGGCCACCACCGCCCTGGCCCTCCAGCTCCAGCAGCCGCCGCCGGGCCCGCTCCTCCACGCTGGCCGTCAAAGGTGAATCTTCGCCTCGGCCCGCGGGAAGACCACGGTGCCGATGTCGCGCCCGTCCACCACCACGGTCGCGGCGCGCGCCGATGTCGCTGGAGGCCCAGGAGCGCCGCCCGGACCGACGGGAGAAGGCGGCGAACCGGCTCGACGGCCGACATCTCGCGGGTGCGGATCGCGTCGCCGACCGGGACCCCCGCAGCAGGACCTCGCCCCCTCGTTGACGTCGATGCCGTGATCGGCGAGGACGGCGTCGAGGGCAGGCCCATCCCCGTCGACGCCCGCCTGCGTGGCCACCAGCGCGATGGTCCGGTACAGGGCGCCGGTGTCCAGCCGGATGAAGCCCAGGCGCTCGGCCAGCAGGCGGCTGACGGTGCTCTTCCTGCCCCGGCAGGGCCATCGATGGCGACGATCATCGCGCAGTCTCCCTGATCAGGTTCACCCGCAGGCGAGCCTGGGGCCTCGAAGAAGCCGGGATACGACACGGCCGCGATGGTCGGATCGTCAATGATCACGGGACCTTCGCACCGAAGACCCGCGACCTGCATCGCCATCGCGACGCGGTGATCGTGGAGGCGGCGACGGCGCCCCCGGCCAGGCTCCACGGCCCTCGATGCGCCAGCCGTCCGCCGTGGCCTCGATCGGGCCCGCAGGCCGAGAGGGCCGCCGCCATTGCGCCGATGCGATCTGGCTGCTCTCCTTGACCCGCAGCTCCTGGGCGTCGGCGACGACGGTCTCGCCGGTGGCCAGGGCGCCGAGAAGACGGCCACCAGCGGCAGCTCGTCCAGGGCGCGCAGGGCCAGCTCGCCGTCGATGCGGGCCCCCTGGAGGCCGGCGGAGCGCAGGCGGACGTGCTGCATGGGCTCGCCGCTCGCCTCGCTCTCCACCTGGCCTCGACGTCCGCGCCCATGGCCACGAGCACGTCGAGGAAGCCCGGGTCGGGTTGAGCCCCACACGCCGGACGGTCAGATCGCTGCCGGGCAGCAGCGCCGCGGCCCGCCAGCCAGAACGCCGCGCTGGACAGGTCGCCGGGGATGAGCCAGTCCCGGGCCGGCAGGCGCTCGGGGAGCACGAGGTGCAGCGCGCCGTCCTCGGGCCAGGGTCGACGTCCAGGAAGCGCAGCATCCGCTCGGTGTGATCGCGGCTGGGCCCCGGCTCGCGCACCCGGGTCGACCCCTCGGCCAGCAGGCCGGCGAGCAGGGCGGCGCTCTTCACCTGGGCGCTGGCGATGCCCGTCTCGACCGTCGCCCCGCGGAGATCGCTGCCGTGGACGGTGAGCGGGGGTGGTCCCCTCAGGCGCTGTGAAGCGGGCGCCGGGCAAGGGCCAGCACCCGGGTGACCCGGCGCACGGAGCCGCCGCCGCAGCGAGGCGTCGCCGTCGAGGGTGAAGTCGCCCCTTCTGGCCGGCCGGAGGCCACAGAGCAGGCGCAGCGTGGTGCCGCTGTTGCCGCAGTCCGATGGGGGTGGTGGGGGCGCGCAGGCCGCGCAGCCCGACGCCCTCCACGAGGAAGACCCCCTCCTCGGCGCGGACGGCCACGCCCAGGGCGCCGAGGGCCCGGCGCGTGCTCGCCAGATCGCCCCCGCCCCCGCTATCGACCCGGCCAGGGCCGTCGCCGAGGGCGGCGAGCAGCAGCGCGGTGCCCGATGGACTTGTCCCCGGGACCGAGACCGTCCTCCAGCGTCATAGCGCCTCCCCCTCCCAGGTCGCGCGAAGATAGGG
This sequence comes from bacterium, assembly GCA_041389985.1. Lineage (GTDB taxonomy): Bacteria > Myxococcota_A > Bradymonadia > UBA7976 > UBA1532 > JACKDP01. The sequence continues at coordinate 2,385 of JAWKQS010000017.1, read as the reverse complement.
GGCGAGATCGGCAGGGTCAACGAGCGCCCTGCCTCAGTGGCACCCTCGACCGCCCGGAACCAGGTCCCCTGGCGGCGGGCGTAGCGACGGCTGTCGATGACCGTGAGGCGCTGGGCCTCCGCGAGGGCTCAGCTCGCCCGCGAGGGCAGCGGCAACATGCCGATATCCGGCGCTTTCAGGCTTCGGAGGGCCGTCCACCACCCCGCCTCGACGAGGCCGCGCACCTCGTCGACGAAGCCGCCGGCGAACATGCCGGCCACCCGGGCCTCGATGCGGGCCACCAGCCACGCCCCGGGGGCCGTCAGGTGCAGGATGCGGGCAGGGTGACGGGCCTCGGCGAACCATGGGCCGCCTGCCAGGCCGAGAGGGCCTCCCGGTCGTCAGGGAGAACCTTCCAGAGCGCGCTCGATGCGCTGCCGGTCCGCAGGCGCCAGCCGCTCCGCCGCCTCGGGATCCACGGCCCGCTCGGCGTGCAGGGCGAACCAGCTCCCCGGCCTCGATGCGAGCAGCCAGCGTCGCTGGACGGCCGCGTCGAGGGCGCCGGGCAGAGTCCGTGGCAGGGCCCGCAGGTACAGGCCAGTGCCCCCGCAGACGATGACCCGGCGGCCACGGGCCTCGACGTCGGCGATGGCGGCGTCGGCGTGGCGCACATAGGCCGCCGCGTCGAAGGGCTGGTCGGGGGCGACGACGTCCAGCAGGTGGTGGCGGACGCCGCCCAGCTCGGCCGGCATCGCCTTGCCGGTGCCGATGTCGAGGCCCCGATAGACCTGGCTGGCGTCGGCCCGATCTCGGCGTCGTAGCGCCGCGCCAGCGCGATGGCCAGGCCGGTCTTGCCGACGGCGGTCGGGCCGACGATGCAGAGCAGCAGTGCGCGGGCCACGCAAGACCTCCCCCGTCGAGTCAGGGGCAGGGTCGTGCCGCCCCCGGGGGTCAAGCTGCGATCGCCGCGCAACCTCGCGCGACCTGACCGGTTTTTCCACCCATCGGATCGGCGTTCCCGGTACCCTGCCCCCAGCCCAGAAGGAGACCTCATGCGCGTCTGCCCCTGCTCGTCTGCTCCTCGTGCCCCTCGCCGCCTGCGACGACGGCGACGGCCGCCGACGACCCCGTGGGGCCCGCCGCCCCGGCCACCGAGGCGCCGGCGACGGACGCCCCCGCCTGCGTGCCGGGCGAGAGCGACCGAGGCGCGGGCGAAGCCCGTCCTGGACGGCTTCTGCGCCTCCTGCCATGGAGAGTCCCTGCAGTTCGGGGCCCCCTTCTCGCTGGTGGACTACGACGCCCTGATCGCCGGGGCGGAGGCAGCCGCCTGGTGGACAAGCTCGTCCCCGAGCTGGTGACGCGCGCGATGCCCCCCGCCGCCCAGCCGCAGCCCTCCGACGCCGAGCGCGCCGCGCTGCTGGAGTGGGCCACCTGCGGAGACCAGACCGTGGTCACGCCCCCCAACCCCATCGACACCGGCGCCGACCGCCCCGTCCTGACTGACCCGGGCACCCCGCCGGCCGGCACCGAGTTCTTCGATCTGCGCGCCCCCGACTTCGTGGTGGAGGACTGGGACAACCGCTACGAGTGCTTCACCTTCAAGGCCCCGGTGGACGAGCCGCGCTTCATCCGGCGCATCGAGACCCTCATCGGGGACGCCCGCGTGCTGCACCACACGGTGCTCATCCCCGGCGGCGTCCGCGCCCCCGGCCAGCATGGCCCCTGCCAGAACGACAACCCGCTCGACCTCATCTATGGCTGGGCCCCCGGCCAGGGCGCGCTGCACTTCGAGGAGGGCGGCATGCGGCTCGAGGCGGGTCAGCTCATGACGCTGCAGATCCACTACAACAACCGCGCGCGCCACCAGGGCGTGCGCGACGACAGCGGCGTGCGCGTGTACCACGGCCCCGTCGAGGGGCCCGAGGTGGGGATGCTGGCGCTGGGCCCCGTCGACTTCGAAGTCGGCCCCATGTCCCAGGGCGACGCCACCGGCTGGTGTCGGCTGCCGCGCCCCACGAAGCTGGTGGCCAGCTTCCCCCACATGCACGAGACCGGGGTCGCCTTCCGCCAGGAGGTCGAGCGCGTCGATGGCACCGTCGAGCCCGTCATCGCCCTGAGCGACTGGGACTTCGAGGCCCAGTACATCTACGAGACCCCCATGGAGTTCGCGGCCGGCGATCGCATCAAGACCACCTGCACCTACCGCAACATGGGGAGCACCCCCATCGGCTTCGGGCCCAACACCGAGGACGAAATGTGCTTCAACTTCGCGTACATCAGCCCGCCGATGAACCTCTCGCTCAACTTCTGCAACACCGGGGCGCCGCCCCGGCCGGTGGAGCCGTACACCCCCGGCCTGTGTGCGCCCATCGGCGCCGATCAGGCCGAGGTCAAGCCCGTGCAGGC
>JAWKQS010000016.1:0-150251 GCA_041389985.1 bacterium | reverse complement strand
TGTCGGCGCACCGGGTGGTCGTCGGCGAGACGTTCGAAGTCCTGGGCCATGGCTTCCTGCACGGTGAAGAGGGCTCGACACGCCTGGCCTTTACCGGGGTCTTCGAGGCGAGCGACGGGACGGTGTCCAATGTGGACTACGTCGCCTCGCCGGTCTTCGGCGGCCGCGAGCTGGGCGGCGATGAGCGCGAGATCCTCTCCGTGGCGCGCTTCGGTCCCTTCGCGAATCCCTTCACCGGCGACGGCCGCACCGGCGTGTTCCGCGGCAAGGTGTCGGCGGTGGTCGAGTCGAGCGATGGCGTGGTGAGCCGCGGCCAGGGCCTGACGGTGGACCTGGAGGTGGGGCCGTCGGTGCTGGTGGAGGTCTTCGAGCCCCTCGAGGCCGACTGCGGCGCGCCGGCGGCCCGGGCGCTGGCCGGCATTCCCTACCGTCTGCGGGTGCGCGCGACGGGCCTCAAGGCCGTCCGCTACGTCTACGAGATCAGCAACATCAACGGCCAGGCGGGGATCACCACCTATGATCACCAGTTCGGGCAGCCGCCGCCGGGGGATCGCCTGGGCGAGGATCCCGAGGACGGGCCGCTGATCTTCAACCCCATCGCCGAGGATGTGCAGCACGCGGTGAGCGTGATCACCGTGACGGCCTACGACGCCCAGGGGCACACGGCCGAGACGGTGCTGCCCGTGACGGTGCACCGGCCGCTGGAGGTCCGCTACGACGGCTCCATCGAGCTGGCCGAGCGCTATGAGCCCGAGCCCGTGTCGGGCTGCATCCCGGGCAGCATCGACAGCCGGGTGGAGTACCAGGAGTCGGTCTCCGAGGTGCGGCTGCAGAGCGTGGCGGTGACGGTCAGCACCGACTGGCTGCGCAGCGAGGGCCGCAGCCTCTCCCGCGACACCATCGAGGGCATCGAGGCGGGCGAGAGCCGCAGCCGGGCCGAGGGCGTCAGCGAGTGGGAGGGCGAGAACATCAGCGAGAGCCAGGGGGTCAGCTACCGCCGCGACGCCAGCAACGACGTGGAGTTCGCCTCGGAGAACGGGGAGAGCTGGGGCTGGAACATGTCCCGGGGCGAGACCAACGAGGAGTACACCAGCCGGATGAACATGATCTTCGGCGAGGGCAGCTGGGAGGGGTCGGTCGGCGTGGAGGCCGAGGGCTCCATTCCGGGCTTCGCGAAGGTCTCCGGCGGGGTCGAGACGACCGTCGGCGTGAGCGCCGGCGTCAGCACCGAGGGCACCGAGGGAGCGCGGCGCTCCCGCAACGTGAACGAGGGCTGGTCGGCGGCCGGCAACCGCAGCGAGGGCCGCAGCTTCGGGACGACGGTGGCCGAGGGCCGCTCGGAGTCCATCGATGGGACGTATGCCGTCAGCCGGTCGCGCGAGCGCACCGCCGAGACGGAGGAGACCATCAGCAACACCCGCACCTGGGCCTTCGGCCAGGGGGTGTCCACCGAGGAGGTGGTGGCCCAGGGGGACTCTCGGCGCGTGGAAGAGGCGCTGCAGACGTCGGAGGAGGTCTCGACGACCCAGGCCATCGAGGGGGCCATTCCGCGGGGGCGGTTCGGCATCTTCTACCGGCAGACGACGCGCTTCGTGCGCCGCGCCGAGGTGCGCAGCTACGATCTGTGCGGGCTGGCCAGCCACGCCGGGGAGCTGCAGTTCAATGAGTGGACCTGGGCTGCCGGCCTGGCGGTCGGGCCGACGTGCGACGCGCTCCCGCCGCCGTCGAACCTGCCCAGGGCTCGCTGCTTCATCAGCCCGTGCGGGGGGTGAGCATGATGCGCAAAGTGTTGATTTCGTTGTTGGTTCTGGGCGCGTCCTTCGCCTGCTCTGATCCCGCCGTCCAGGAGACGGGCCCCCGCGTGCTGGGGCTGTCCAACACCGAGGTGGTGGTGGGCCAGACCCTGGGGCTGTATGGCCGCGGTCTGGCGGCCGAGGACGTCAAGGCGGCGCGGGTGACGTTCAAGGGCACCTTCACCACCGACGACGGCCGCACCGAGGATGTGAACCTGACGTTCGGGGCGGTGCTCGATGGCAGCATCGAGGTGAAGGGCGAGACGTTCGATGCGCTGCGCATCAACCGGTTCGGGCCCTTCGACAACCCCTTCTCCCGGGCCGATCGGCCGGGGGTCTTCGAGGGCCAGATCATCGCCGAGCTCGAGGATCTGGACGGCATGGTCACGCGGGACGCCAGCCCGCGCACCCAGCGCCTGGGGGTGGGGCCGTCGGTGATCGTCGAGGTCTTCGCCCCGCTCATCTTGAACCCCGATGACACGGTGGAGCCGGTCGAGTGCGGCGCGCCTGCCCTGCGGGTGATGGCGGGCATCCCGTACTACCTCCAGGTGCGGCCCGTCGGCATCAAGGCCGAGCGCTTCGAGTACGAGCTGAACAACATCAACGGCGTGAGCGGGGCGACCCGCTTCGAGCACGTCTTCGAGCGGGTCGTGCCCAACGACGCCCTCGGCGAGTCGGAGATCGTCGTCTTCAACGAGGTGCCCGCCGAGCAGCAGTTCTACGTCACGGGCATCCGCGTCCTGGCCTACGACGCCGAGGGCCACGCCGTCGAGACGGCCATGCCCATCTCGGTGCACCGCCCCATCGAGGTGCGGTTCGATGGCACCCGCGAGGTGGCGGAGCGCTATGAGCCCGTGCCGGTGTCGGGCTGCATCCCGGGGTCGTTCGACAGCCAGGTCTCGTACGCGGAGTCGCGCACCGAGACGCGCCAGCGCCAGGTGAGCGTCACGCTGAGCCAGAACTGGAGCCGCAGCGAGGGCCTGACCCAGAACCAGTCCTGGCAGGAGGGCATCTCGGAGGGCCGCAGCCAGAGCCGCGCCTTCACCGAGAGCGAGCGCGAGGAGGAGGAGGTCGCCGAGAGCTACAACATCGACTACTCCGAGAGCGAGACGAACCGGGTGGGCTTCAACACCACCGACGGCGAGTCCTGGGAGTGGAACATGAGCCAGGGCGAGTCCAACTCCGAGTACAACGAGCGCGCCAACCGCATCTACGGCGACGTGAGCGGGTCGGTCACGGTCTCGGGATCGGCCGAGGGCTCCATCCCCGGCTTCGCCAAGGTGACGGGCACCGCCTCGACGACCGTGGGCGTGCGGGCGGGCGGTGCGGTGGGCTGGAGCGAGGGGGTCAGCCGCACGGAGTCCGCCGAGCGCGGCTACAACATGGGGGGCAGCCGGTCGGAGAGCCAGAGCTTCGGCAGCGCGGTCACCGAGGAGCGGGGTCGCAGCATCGGCGGGGCCTACGCCCTGTCCCAGGGCCGCAACCGCTCGGTGAGCGAGGGCGAGCGCCTCGACAGCGCGCGCACCTGGAACGTCTCGGAGGGGGTCTCGGACAGCGAGGTCGTCAGCGAGAGCCAGGAGGTGGCCGAGAGCCTGACGCTGGTCGACTCGCGCAGCGACCAGACGGTCCAGAGCTTCGTGGGGCTCATCCCCCGCGGCAAGTACGGCATCTTCTACCGGCAGACGACCCGCTGGGTGCGTCGCGCCGAGGTGGTCAGCTACAACCTCTGCGGCCTCGCCCGCCACATGGGCGAGCTGCAGTTCAACGACTGGACCTGGGCACCGGACCTGGCCGTCGCGGCGAGCTGCGAGGAGCGCGTGCCGCCCTCGGGCCTGCCGCCGGCCACCGGCCTGATCCAGCCCTGCGGGGGGAGCCATGGTCCGTGCGGCCTGGGGTCTGGTGGGTCTGCTGGCGGTGGGCGTCGCCAACGCCCAGGACGACGGCCTGAAGCTCGACGACGATCTGGCCCCGCCCCGGCGGCGCCGCCCACGGAGGCGCCGCCCCCGCCCCCCGAGCTGCCGGTCGACAAGGACCTGCTGCGCAGCGACATCCGCGCCGCCGAGGGCTTCCTCGAAGAGGTGGAGCGGGGCAACCGGAAGTTCGATGACGCCCGGCCGGCCTACCGGAAGTACCCGGTGGCCGCCTACCTCTCGGAGGCTGCGGCCGGGGCGTTCGGCGCCGGGGTCATCGGCCGGTGGGTGGCAGCATCGGCGAGGTGATCGACGCGGGCGATCCGACGGCGCCCCTCGGCGGGGCCTCGGGCCGGGCCTTCGGTGTGCTGAGCGGCGCCTACGTGGGCAGCAGCATGGGGGTCTGGGGCGCGGCGCGCCTGTTCGAGAAGCCGGTCAACCCGGGCTGGGCCTTCCTGGGCAGCGGCATCGGGACGCTGGTGGGGGGAGGCGCGGCCACGGGCCTGATCTTCGCGCTGGAAGACGACAAGCAGGCCGCCGGCACGGCGGCCGTGATCACGCTCTTCGCCTTCCAGGTGGCGGGCGCCATGCTCTTCACCGAGATCGGCATCCCCGATGAGCCGCAGCCGGCCCGCCCGAGGCGGAGCCGGCGCTGCGGGAAGAGCCCTGAGGCCGTGGGCCTGAAAGTGCTGAAGTCGTAGGGTTGGGCGCCTGGCTACTGGGCGCAGGCACCCAGCAGGCGTCCGCCAGGCACTGCTCGATGGCCAGGTAGCCCGCAACGCCAGGCTCGTGCTGGGCCGCACAGGCGTCAACGCACGCCTGATCGGCGCACCCACCGAGGCACTGCGCCAGGCTCTGGCACTCGAAGTCGCCACCACAGGCCGCCAGCACCCCGCGGCAGGGGCCGTCGCCGCCGATGGCCGCGTCGACGCAGGCCTGGCAGGCGTCAGCCTGGGGGGCGCACACGCCGACGGCGGGGTTGCGGGAGCAGCCGAAGTCATCGCAGTCCACGAAGCCATTGCCATCGTTGTCGATGCCATCGCTGCACAGGGCGTCGGTGTTCTCGCGGGGGCAGACGCTCACCTCCGGCGAGCGGGAGCAGCCGAAGTCATCGCAGTCGGTGAAGCCATCGCCATCGTTGTCGATGCCATCGCTGCAGAGGGCGTCGGTGCTCTCGGCGTCGGGGCCGGGATCGACGCGGCAGACCGCCACGGCGGCGTTGCGGGTGCAGTCGAAGTCATCGCAGTCGGTGAAGCCGTCGCCGTCGTTGTCGACGCCATCGCTGCACAGGGCGTCGGTGCTCTCGGGGTTGGGCCCGGGGCCGACGTTGCAGACCATGACCATGGGGTTGCGGGAGCAGCCGAAGTCATCGCAGTCGATGAAGCCATCGCCGTCGTTGTCGATGCCATCGGCGCAGGCGGCGTCGGTGCTCTCGCCATCCACGATGACCTGGCCGTTGCAGGCCCGGACGCCCGGCGTGCGGGTGCAGCCGAAGTCATCACAGTCGGTGAAGCCATCGCCATCGTTGTCGACGCCGTCGCTGCACAGGGCGTCGGTGTTCTCACCTTCGGGGGCCGGGGCGCAGACGCTCACGGCGGCGTTGCGGGAGCAGTCGAAGTCGCGGCAGTCGGTGAAGCCATCGCCGTCGTTGTCGACGCCATCGCTGCACAGGGCGTCGGTGTTCTCGGGCCCGCGCTCGCCGCAGACGCTGATGGCGGGGTTGCGCGAGCAGGAGAAGTCCTGGCAGTCGGCGAAGCCATTGCCATCGTTGTCGAGGCCGTCGCTGCACAGGGCGTCGGTGTTCTCGTTCTGGGGCGGGGCGCCGCAGACCATCACCGCAGGGTTGCGGGAGCAGTCGAAGTCATCGCAGTCGATGAAGCCGTTGCCGTTGTTGTCGATGCCGTCGCTGCACAGGGCGTCGGTGTTCTCGCCCGGGCCGCAGACGTCCACGGCGGGGTTGCGGGTGCAGCCGCGATCGTCGCAGTCGATGAAGCCGTTCTGATCGTTGTCGATGCCGTCGCTGCACTGGGCGTTGGTGCTCTCGCCCTCACCCATCATGCCGCCGGCACCGCCGGCACCGCCGGCGCCGCCGGCACCACCCACGCCGCCGGCACCGCCGGCACCGCCGGCGCCGCCGGCACCCCCCACGCCGCCGGCACCGCCGGCACCACCCGCGCCGCCGGCACCGCAGGCACCACCCGCGCCGCCGGCACCGCCCACGCCACCCGCGCCGCCGGCACCACCCGCGCCGCCGGCACCGCCGGCACCGCCAGCACCGCCAGCACCGCCAGCACCACCCGCACCGCCAGCACCACCCGCACCACCAGCACCACCAGCACCGCCCATACCGCCGGCACCGCCCGCACCACCCATACCGCCGGCGCCGCCCGCGCCGCCCGCGCCACCATCGCGCACGCCCGCGTCGGCCGGCGGATCATCGCCGCCGCTGACGCAGGCCGTGAGGCCGAGTGAGAAGGCACAGAAGGTCATCAGCAGCGCGCGCATCGGGCTCCCCCAGGCTGGTTTCGCGGGCGCTTCATACGCGCAGCGGGCAGGTCGGGGCAAACCCTTCGTGCCGACGCGGGCTTATGGCGCGGGCGGGGTGAAGGCGCGGGCCGCGGCGTCCCAGCGCAGCGTCGTGGTGGTGAGCTCGCCGCCCCCGAGCCGGCCCAGAGCGTCCCGCGTCTCGCCCACGTAGCCGTCGAAGGCGGGCGCCACCTGCTGGACCACCCAGCCCGCGCCCTCGCGCTCCACCTGCAGGTAGGCGCCGTCGCAGCTGTACGCCTCATCGGGCGGGGGAGGCGCGGCGTCCGGCGACGCGGTGTCGCCGGTCCACTGGCAGCGGACCTGGGCGGCGGCGACCGGGCTGGCCTGGCCGTCGAAGAACTGAAAGAGGGTGTCCGCGTCGCCCAGCAGCCCGGGGGAGGCGCAGCCGATCTGGCGCACCAGCAGCGCCTTCTGCTCCCCCGGCACCGCCTCGACCGCGCTGATCGTCACCGCGGGCGGCAGGTCGCAGTCCTGGGAGTCGGGGCCCACCGTCGAGGCCAGGTCCTGCACCCAGAGCACGGCGTCGCCGCGGGCGACCACCAGGGCCCACGGGCTCGGACTCTCTTCCTGATCGTCGCAGCGGGCGACGACCTCGTCGCCCTCGGGGGCCAGCACGTCCGCGCGCGCGACCTCGGTGCAGGTCAGGGGCCCCGAGGCGCAGGTGGCCACCACCTTCCCGGCCAGGGCCCGGAGCTGGCAGGTCGAGCTCCCCGACTCGAAGGCCACCGCAGCGGGCACCTCCGGCGCGGCCGCCACGCGCACGGCGCTGGACACCGGGGCGCTCGCGGTGGGGCCGCTCGCCGGGGCGACCGGGGCGCCGCCGCAGCCGGGCAGGGCGAGCAGGAGCGAGAGGCGAAGCGTCCGGTCCATCACGGCCTCCATCTTGGGAAATACCAGACAGATCAAGTGGTTGCCTTCGTTCGATTCCACGCGACGGCGGCCGCCGCGGCGCCCACGGACTCCAGCGCGAGGAAGATCGCCGTCAGGTCGCGCTCGAAGCCCGTCGTCGCCACGCCGATCATGCGACCGACGGCGACCGCCCCCAGGGTGCAGGCCGTGAGCGCCAGGGCCGGCCGGTGGAGCGCCGGTCGGCCCAGCGCCGCGAGCAGGCCGATGCCCAGGCCCAGGTTCAGCCCGCCGTAGATGGCCCGCAGATCCGTGAGCAGATCGGGCGTGGCGGTGAGGGGCCCCAGGGTGCCGAGCAGCCGCTCGGGCGCGACCATGAAGCCCAGGCCGAAGGCCAGGAACGTGAGGCCGCAGAGGCCGAGGATGAAGGCGGGCATGGCAGCTCCTGGACGAGGCGGCACTTCATGGGGCTTGAGATCCCCCCGCGGACGCGATACTGAACATTTGTATGGTCAAGCGCGCCGGCTACGCCGATCTCCCCCTGCACCACGGCCGGGTGCCGCCCTGGCTGGCGTCGCGCATGGCGGCGCTGGGCCGCGTCATCGTCGAGGCGCTCGTGGTCCACTACGGCCGCGACGCCGTGCTGGCCCGGCTGGCGCACCCGTTCTGGTTTCAGTCGCTGGGCTGCGTGATGGGCATGGACTGGCACTCCTCGGGCATCACCACCAGCGTGCTGGGTGCGCTGAAGCGGGGCCTCAAGCCGGTGAGCCGCGAGCTGGGCCTGCATGTCTGCGGCGGCCGGGGCAACCACTCCCGGCGCACGCCCGATGAGCTGGTGGCGGTGGGCCAGCGGACGGGGCTGGACGGCCACGCGCTGGCCCGGGCCAGCCGGCTGGTGGCCAAGGTGGACGGCGCGGCCGTCCAGGATGGCCACAGCCTGTACCTGCACAGCTTCATCCGTCGCCGACGACGGGGCGTGGGTGGTGGTGCAACAGGGCATGGGCGAGACCCTCGCGCGCCGCTACCACTGGGCGTCGGCGGGGCTGCAGGCTTTGTCTGCGACCCCCACGTCGGCATCGGGGGCCACCCCGGCCAGGGCCATCTTGAACCTGGCGGACGCGCGGGCCGATCGGGCAAGAAGGCGCGAGGTGTGGCGGCGGCGGAGGAGCCGACGGCCGTCTGAAAAATACAGGGGGCTCAGGGGTTGCGGACCCGGAGCCTGGGCTCCGCACCTGGTCATGCCCGATCGCCACGACGTGCGGCCCCAGGACGTCCGCAGCGCCTGCGCGACGCTCGCGTGCCGGCTTCGACTCCCAGGGCTCGGGCCGCGGACGCTGGAATCGCTGGCCATGGTGGGCGAGATCATCCACGGGCGCCGGCCCGGTTCGCCGATCCGGCGCGCTTCCTCCTGAGCCACGGCGGCAAGGACGGTGACCCCTTCCCGGTGCCGACGAAGGTGTACGACGAGACCCTGCGCGTGATGCGGCGCGCGGTGGAGGCGGCGAGCTGAGCCGGTCGGGCGGCAGAGCCCTGCGGCGGCTCGATGGCGAGGCGCGCCGGCTGGAGGCGCGGGTGGAGGGGCTGGGCGTGGCGGCGTACATCGAGCAGGGCGCCGGGACAGCTACCGGTACGGCGGCCGCACGGTGCTGGGCTGGAGCTGCGCCCGGGGTGCCGGTGCCGCCGAGGCGGCCGGGAAGAGGCCACCCGGGCGCCCGGCGATCCCGGTGGGCAGTCAGCTGCGTGCCGGGCCTGTAGCCATGGCGTCGAGGTGGCAGCGCCGGGTGCTGGGGGGCTGCCGGCTGGGCGGGTCTGTGCGCGGTCGGGCACGGGTGGAGCGAGCCGGATCGGGCGGCCGGCGGAGGGGCCGGCCGCGCGGCTGGTCTGCGCGCCGCCGCGCTGCTGACGTTCCTGGGCTTTCGCGTACTGCTGGCTGCTGGTGCGGGATGCCGGCGGCCCGGGCTGGGAGCGGGCCAGGAGGTGTGTGGGCCGACCGCGGGGGCCCGAAGGCCTGGGGCCATGTGCACCGGGATCTGGTGGCGCCGCTGGCCGATGTGGGCGGGGGGCCGCCGGTCGAGGAGGGCGCGGCTGCTGGGGCCGGCGGCGGCCTAGCTTCGCGGCGTGCTTGCGGGCGGCGGGGCCGGCGTACGACCGCCGCGACCGCTACCTCGCCTGGCCCGGGCCCAACAGCAGCACCTTCATCGGTGGCGATGTTGCGCCGGTGCGGCTGGCAGGTGCCCGCTGCCGGCGACGGCCATCGGAAAGGACTACCGGGGCTGGCGGGGGCGTCGACGTCCGGCTGCCGGGAAGCGTCGCAGGTCGAGACGCCGCTGGTGGGGCTGAGCCTGAGCGCCGGCGGGGGCGTCGAGCTGCATGTGCTGGCGCTGACGGTGGGCCTGGATCCCTGGCCGCCCGCCCTCTACCGCTGGGGCGGGGCGCTTCGAGCTTCCCCGAGTGGCGGGGGTCAGCGGCGGCAGGGGCGCAAGGTGAGCTGGACGACGCTGTCCGCCGGCGGGACCGCGCTGACGGTCTGGGGGCGGTGCCGCCGGGCGCAGCCGGCGAAGAGGAACTGGGCGCCCCGAGGATGGTCGGGATGAGCGTCACGACAGGTCATCGGCTGGGCGGCGTCCAGCGCACGGCGGATGATGTCGCCGCCGTCGAGGTAGACGTCGGCGCCGGCGGCGGCGTCCGCAGGCCACCTCGGCTGAGCGCGGCGATGGGGCCCTCGACCCGCCGCACCGTGGCGGCGCCGGGCTTCAGGGGCGCCGCGTCGCGACCAGCACCGGGCGCTCGCCATGCAGGGCCACTGGATCCCGAAGCCCACCACGACGTCATGGGTGACCCGGCCCATGAGCAGGGCGCCCACCGAAGCCATGAAGGCGCCGTACCCATGGTCGCTGCCGTCGGAGGGCGCGTCGGGCAGCCAGCTCAGGTCGTTGCCCTCGCCGGCGATGAAGCCGTCGAGGCTGGAGGCGATGAAGACGCGGACGCGACCGCTCATTGCAGGATCTCTCCCGGGCAAGATGTTGAAACAAATCGAGAATCAGCGCTTGGACGAGAGCGCGACCTGCTGGCCGGGCGTGCGGTCGAAGCCCTGGCTCAGGCGGTTGGCGGCCGGGGCCAGATCCACCTGGCCGAGGGCGTAGTCGACGCTGAGCTTCTGACGGCGGGCGAAGCACGCGCTCCCGGCGATGTTGCCATGAATCTGGTGCGTTGGAGCGATCTTCCAGGTTGCCCTTCACCCCGAAGCCGACCGTCAGATCGAAGGCGGCGGCCATTGCGGGCCACGTTGAAGGCGGGGCCCACGCCCAGAGCGGGCGTCGAAGGCGCCGTCGAGCAGGCCCACGCCGCCATCGAAGGAGACCAGGCCGCCGCGGACGTTCACGTTGAGCTTGCCGGTCCCGTCGAGGGTGATCTCGAGGGCGCCAGTGGGCAGGCTGAAGAGCACCGCGGCGGCCGAGCCGTTGGGCAGCGCAGCGGTGATGATCGCCCGCACGGGATCGAAGGCGAGGCCCTCCCGGCTCATCCGGCCCGGGCAGCTCGCATTGCAGGGTGGAGGTGGTCACATCCAGCAGGAGGGTGTCGGGCCCACCGCCCCGCTGGAGGTCTTCCAGGCCCCGCAGGAAGCCATCGGCGCAGCCATCGGGCAGGGGAGGCAGGCTGTCGGGCGCGGCGGGCCCGGCGACCATGGCGTCTGGCACTGGAGGTACGGCGGCATGGGAGGGCGGGGCTGCTGGCTCCAGAACAGGCTGCGCCAGCCGTAGGTGGGGTGGAAGCCGGCCACGTTCGCGCTCGCGGTGACGCGGAAGCCGTCCACGGCGGCCAGCCGATCCGCCGTCTCCTGGCCATGTCGCCTCCAGCTCGCCCTGGCTGCTGAAGTGGTAGAAGGGGCGCGCATCCCGGGCAGCCCACCTCGTCGGCCATGGACGACGGGTGGATGACGCGCTGGGGGAAGAGCGGGAAGACCACGTAGTACGAGCCGGCTGCCGTGCCGCCGCCGATTCGCATGGGCAAGGGTGAGGCCGGTACGACGACGGCAGGCCACGACGGTACGCTGAGGCCCCGTGGGGGCTGGGGCGTCGTGATGATGAAGCACTCATCATCGTCCTCGCGGGAGACGTGACCATCTCGACGGTGCCGATGATGACGCTCTCGCCGGTGACCACGCCGAAGACCGGCTGGCCGTCGTCGCCGAAGCTGTAGTTCTGCCAGTAGGGCTGGGCCGCGCAGACGTCGGGGTGGGTCAGGCAGTCGGGCACCGCGAAGATGACCGGATCGAAGCAGCCGCCGCCGTTGGGGCAGGTGGAGCGCTCGTCGGGGGCGCCGAGGACCGGGACGCAGGCGAAGCCAGGCGGTGGCGCCGGCGCGGCGTGGCGCCTCGTTCGCAGCCGCGCCAGGCCGGTCGCAGCGGTCCTCGATCAGCCGGCGGGCCTCGGCCTCGTCGGCCCGGCCGGCCCGCAGCGCGACCACCGCCCGGGCCACGTCCGCGGTGCAGGGGTCTCGTCTGGATTCATGCGATCGGCCCAGGGCGTCGGCAAAGCCTCCGCCTCGGCGTGGGCCCCCGCCCGCGAGGCCGCATGGCGGTTCTGCAGGATGGGGGTGGCGTCGGGCCACTCGCGGGGCCAGGGCCGCAGGATGGCGAGGGCGCCATCGACATCATCCGACTCCAGGCGCACGAAGGCCAGGTTGTTGAGGGCCAGCGGGTGGTCGAACAGCGCGACCTGGCGCTCGGCGGCGCAGCGCGCCGTCCAGGTGGCCGGCCACGGCGAGGGCCGCGGTGAGCTCGTCGAGGCCCTCGGCCTCGGTCTGGGCGACGACGGCGGGGCAGCCGTCCCGGGCCAGCGTCCCCCGGGCCAGCGTCCCCGGGCCAGCGTCCCCCAGGCCAGCGTCCCCCAGGCCAGCGTCCCCAGGCCAACGTCGAGTCCGGCGGCATCGTCGCAACCCTGGTCGGCGACGCCCTGGTCGGCGACGCCCTGGTCGGCCACGCCCCGGTCGGCCACGCCCCGGTCGGCGGGGCGGGCGTCGCCAGTGGCCCCGTCCAGGGCCGCGCCGTCAGCGGCGCCCGCGTCGTCGTCACCGCCGCTGGATGGGCAGCCGGCGAGGAGCAGCGCGGCCAGGGCGAGCGGGATGCGGCGTGTCATGGCAGACCTCCCCGAGGGACTTCGAGCACCACCATCTTGGGCGCTCGGGAGCTGAAAACGTAGAGAAAATCACCAGATGCGGCCAGCGTGTAGGGCGTGTCGATGCCCGGGATGCCCACCAGCAGGTGGGCGAGCCGGGGGTGGGCGGGGTCGCGCACGTCGACGCCAGCCACCCCGCCCGGGCTCCGCTCCAGGGGCAGCCAGGCCCGGTCGCGGGCCAGCGCCACCCGGTTGGCGCGCGCCAGGTCGGGGTGCAGCAGGAGCCCATGCACCGCCGGTCGGGCCGGCTCGCTCAGGTCGAAGACGCCCAGGCCCCCGGGGTCGTCCCAGAGGGCGGCGAAGAGCAGGTCGGGGCCGGGCGGGATCCGCGCGGCCGCAGGCGGCGCCAGGCGGGCGCCTCGCGGCCCTTGACGCGCAGGTGGGTGGGATCTCGCAAGATCGATCGTCCGCAGCCGCCCGTCTCGGCCGACCCGCCCACCAGGGCGTGATCGCCGCTCAGGCCGACGCCCTCCACCAGCTCGACCCCGGTGTCCACGGCGCCCACCTGCCGGGGGTGGGCGGGGTCGGTGACGTCGACGGCGATCAGCTCGCCGGAGACGAGGCCGAGACGAAGGCGTGGGTGCGCCCGCCGGCTGGCGCAGCGCGACGTGCAGCGCGGCGAACGGCCCGCCCCCGACGAGGTGCAGCAGGCCGCCGATGGCGCGCTCGGTCGGGGTGGGGTGGGCTCGCAGGGCCACCTGGCCCCGCAGCCGCAGGGCGTCCCCCTCCAGCGAGAACGTGAGCAGCAGCCCGGCCCGGGCCACGACCACGAGCAGGTCGCCGAGGCGATCCTGGCCCTCGGCGTCCAGGCCCGGGCCCCGGTGGGCCAGCGGCCGAGGAGCCGCCGCGGTCGAGACGTCCCGGATCGAGACGCCGCGCCGCCCGTGAGGACGAGCCGGTGGGGATTCTCGGGAGTAGATCCTCGATTTCACGATGAAATCGAGACGTTCCAGGTCCTCGATGGTGGCGACGATCGGGGCGGGTCGAGGCGCTTGGGGGGTGGGTGCAGGCCACCAGCGCGAGGGCGAGCCCGACCACACCGGCGCCGCGCGCGGGCATCCGGCGGGCCTGCAGGCTACTGGAGGGCGATGGCCCGGCTGCCCTCGCGGGCTGGCCTGCCACACCGTTGCCGCAGGAGGGGCCCGCCGCCTTGCGCGGCCAGGTCCACGTGGCCGCGCTGGATGAGCGTCGCGCCGCCCAGGCCCAGGCCGCGATGGACGGGCCGCCGCCGCCGCCACCGCCGCAGCCGCCGGTGCCGCCGTCGCCGCCGGCCCGCCGTCGCCGCCGGTGCCCTCGGTGTTGGTGCCGCTCGCGGCCCGAGCCGGGGGCCGCCTTGCCGCCGCCGCCGCCCGCGCCCGCGCCGCCCGCGCCGCCGCCCACCGTCTCGATGCGCACGTCCTCGGCGGTGACCTGGGAGTTGCGGACGAGCACGCCGATGGAGGCACCGCCGCCGGTGCCGCCGGTGCCGCCCGCCGCCCTGGCCGCCGCCGCCGCCGCCACCGCCGCCGCGACCGGTGCCGCAGTAGACGCACTGGCCCAGGACGCGGCGAGTTCTCGCCACCGCCCGCGCCGCCGCCGCCGCCGCCGCCGGTGCCGCCGCGCGCCAGGAAGCACCGTTGGCGGGCACGAAGGCGAGGCCGTTGAAGCTACCCAGGTTGTTGCCGCCGGCGCCAGCGCCGCCGCACGACCGCCGCAGCCGGGGCCGCCGGGGCCGCCGGCGCGGGGATCCCGTCGTTGCAGCCAGGCCGCCGCCGCCGGAAGCTGGCGCCCGCGTTGCCCCGCGGTCCGGTCGTTGATCGCGCCCTCGGCGCCCGGGTTGCCGGCCCGGTTGTTGCCGTTGCCGCCAGCGCCCCGCCCGTCGCGCCGCCGCCGCCGCCGGGCCGAGCCGTTGGACCCGCCCGTGCCGTTGGCGCCCCGGCCGCCCGCGTTGCCGCCGACCCCGGCGCCACGGCCCGCGCGGATGACGGCCCGCACGATGGGTGGTTCTGGGGTCGTCGGCCAGGACGCCGATGGCGGACTCGCCCGCGTTGGAGCGGTTCGTCACGTCGATGTCGATCTGCTCCAGGAGCGCCGGCCCGCGCAGGCCCACCGCCCGGACGCCCACCGGCGCCGTCACCTGGAGGCTGGCGTGCTCGGCGTTGCGGGTGCGGAAGTCGAGGCTGTAGCCGCCATGGACCGAGACGCCCGCCACCACGCTCAGCGTGGCGTCGGTGCGGTAGACCCCGTTGGCCACCAGGACGACGCGGCGGTTGGCGTCGCCGGCGGCGAGGGCGATGCCCCGGGCCAGGGACGCCACCGCGTTGGCCGGGCTCTGGCCGTTGCGGCCGTCGTCGCCGTTGGGGCGCACGAAGATGGAGCCGTTGAGCTCGCCGTCGATGCCGTCGCAGTCGGCGTCCACGCCCGCCGCGTCCGGGGCGTCGGCGTCGTTCTGGAAGACGCAGGCGTACTCGCAGCCGTTGAGGGGGTTGTTGTCCAGGTTCACGAACCCCGGCGCGCAGTCGCCGAGCTGGCAGGCCCCCGCCTGGCAGAGGCCGGCGGCGTTGGCGAAGGCGCACCGCCGCCCGCAGGCCCCGCAGTTCTCGGGATCCGCGTCCACCGGCGCGTCCTCGTCGACCCGCCCGTCGCAGTCGTTGTCGATGACGTCGCAGCGCTCGAGCCCGCCGTTGGTGAGCTGGCAGGCGTACTCGCAGCCGTTCTCCGCCAGGCCGTCGATGTCCACGAAGCCGCCCAGGCACTCGGCCACCTGGCACGAGCCCGCGCCGCAGCGGGCCGAGGCGTTGCGCAGGTCGCAGGCGTTGCCGCAGCGGCCGCAGTGCTGCACGTCGGCCTGCAGGTCGAAGCCCTCGTCGATGCGGCCATCGCAGTCGTCATCGGCCTGGTTGCACAGCTCGGGCAGGTTGCGGAAGTCCTCGTCGATGCCGCCATCGCAGTCGTTGTCGATCTGGTCGCAGGCCTCGACGCCGCCGCGGGTGGGCACGCAGGCGTACTCGCAGCCGTCGTCCAACCCCCCGTTTACATTGTAGAAACCGGGCGCGCACATGGTCAGCACGCACTCGCCACCCATGCAGGCCGGGACGCCGTTGGCGAAGCCGCACGCGCGGTCGCAGCGGCCGCAGTGGCCCAGGTCGGTCTGCAGGTCGAAGTCCTCGTCGGTGCGGCCATCGCAGTCGTTGTCGAGCCCATCGCAGATCTCGACGCCGCCGTTGCTGGGTGCGCACTCGAACTCGCAGCCGTCCTCGACGCGGCCGTTGAGGTTCGTCCAGCCCTGCTCGCACATCTCGATGGCGCAGACCCCCTCGGCGCAGGCGGGCACCGCGTGCTGCAGGGCGCAGGGCCGGTTGCAGCCGCCGCAGTGGTTCGGATCGCGCTGCTGGTCGAAGTCCTCGTCGGCGCGGCCATCGCAGTCGTTGTCGACCTGATCGCAGGCCTCGACGCCATCCCGGGTCGGGTTGCAGGCGTACTCGCAGCCGTTGTCGGCGTTGCCGTCGGCGTCGTGGAAGCCGGGCTGGCAGTCCGCCAGGAAGCAGGTGCTGTCCTCGCAGCGGCCCGTGGCGTTGTCGTAGGCGCAGATGTTGTTGCAGAACCGGCAGTTCTGCGGATCGGAGGTCAGGTCGATGTCGTCGTCGGCCGTGCCGTCGCAGTCGTTGTCCAGGCCGTCGCAGCGCGTCTCGGCCCCCGCCTCGTAGGTCTCGGGGTAGTTGCAGGCCCATGCGCCACTCAGGCATGCCACCACCGACCCGGCGCAGACGCCCACGGCGATGCAGGTCATGTCGGCGGGGGGATCCTCGTCCAGGTGGTCGTCGATCTGGCCCGAGCAGTCGTTGTCCACGCCATCGCAGCGCTCGGGGGCCCCTTCGTAGGTGTCGGGGTCGTCGTCGGCGCAGTCGAAGCCGGCGCAGCCATCCCCCATGCCGCGGCCATCCCCGTCGCGATCGATGCAGGGCGCGCACTCGCCCGAGTCGGGCACGCACTGGCTGAAAGTGCCGTCTTCGCGCACGATCTCGGTGCAGGTGAAGCCCTCGGGGCACGGCTTGTCTTCGCGGCACGACTCCGAGCAGTAGAAGCGCGGGCCGATGGGGATGCACAGGTCGTCGTTGTCATCGCACTCGGCGTCCACCTGACACAGCCGACACAGATCCGGGCGGTCGGCCACGCAGTAGAAGCCGTTGTCGACGGCCTCGTTGGACACGAACTCGCACTGCCACCCCACCGGGCACTGGCCGCAGCGCTGCGTGCACACATTGCCGCCGGCCGGGCCCTCCAGGCAGTACCCCGACTGGCACTCCGACCCGTCGTTGCAGCGATCGCCGAACTGGCCCAGGCGGCCCTGGTCGGGCTGGACGAAGGCGTCAGGCAGGCGGAAGTCGTTGCCCCCGAAGTCGAGATCGACCCCCGAGTCGACCACCCGGATGACCTCGGAGTCGTCGCAGGACAGGATGGCGCTGGCGCCAATCAAGAGTGCGAGCGGCAGTATGCGGTGCACGTGGTCCCCCCCGGAGTGCGCAGTACCCGGGCAGTGTAGCCGAAGCCGGCCGGGCGGGTCAGCGGTTGCCGACGCCCCGGGCGGGGGGCATGCTGGCCCCATGCACGCCCACGACCCTGCCCGCCTCTGGCGGGCCCTCGGCGCCATCGCGCCCCTCGCCCTCGCGGAGCCCTGGGACAACGTCGGCCTGCTGGTCGAGCCGCCCGCCCCGCGGCCGCTGCGGCGGGTCTTCCTGGCCATCGATCTGACCGAGGCCGTGCTTGACGAGGCGCTGGCGGCCGAGGCCGACTGCGTCGTGGCCTACCACCCACCCCTCTTCAACTCCTTGAAGAGATTGACACTTTCCGATGTGAAGCAGCGCATCGTCCTGCGCGCGGTGGCGGCGGGGCTGCCGCTCTACTCCCCGCACACCGCCCTCGACGCCGCCGTTGGCGGCATCAACGACTGGCTGCTAGAGGCCTTCGGCCCGCTGGCCGCGGTGGCGCCCATCACCCCGTCCGCCACGGAGCCTGCCGCCGGCGCCGGCCGGCTGGCGGTGCTGGAGGCGCCCCGGCCCCTCGACGACCTGCTGCCCGCCATCAAGGGCCTGCTCGGCCTCCGGCACCTCCGCGTCGCGGCGGGCGCCCCCCGCCTGATCCACCGCGTGGCCGTCTGCCCCGGCGCCGGCGGCTCCCTCTTCGAGGGGCTCCGCGACGTGGATCTGCTGCTCACCGGCGAGCTGCGCCACCACGACGTCCTGGCCCACGTCGCCCGGGGCACCTCGGTCGTCCTCACCGACCACACCCACACCGAGCGCGGCTACCTGCCCCGGCTGGCTGCGCGGCTCCAGGCCGCCACCGGCCTGGACGTCGTGGTGTCGCAGGTGGACGACGATCCCCTGGCCATCCGGTAGATCAGCCCTGGAGGCAGCGCGCCACCTCGGCCCGCAGCGTGGCGATGGAGTGGCGCGCGAAGCGGTGCTGGAGCCACCGCGCCACCGGGAAGCCCAGCCAGACCAGGGGGTGGGCGGGCCGCGAGAAGCTCTTGACCTCGTAGGTGACGCGGCCGTCCGCGTGCAGCTCCACCAGGAAGCGCTCCTCGCCGCGCTCCTCGTGCAGCGTGAGCGTCCCGTAGGTGATGGCGTGGCGCGTCGGGCTCTCCTCCCGCGCCAGGATGCGGCAGGCGTTGATGCTGTAGAGGCCGCCCGGCCGGGCGATGACGATCACGGTCGACCCCACGGCGGTCTCGCCGAGCACCTCCACCCACGGCGGGATCATGGCCCAGCGATCCAGGGCGCGGCGGGCCGCCTCGAGCGCCGCCGGGCCCCGCCCGACCTCGCCCTGGTGGCAGAGGGGCCAGTAGCCGCGCGGGCAGTCACCGGCGATCCGGCCGACCTCCGGGTAGCTCGGCGGGGCGTCGCCCAGGCGCAGGCGCAGGGCCTCCAGGGCGGCGTCGTCGGGGCGGCGCAGGCGCATCATGGGTCACCTCGGTGGTGGTGGCCTCGCCAGGCGAGCAGGCCGGGGAGGGCGAAGCCCAGGCCGTTGAGCAGGCCGTGGGTCCACGCCATGTCCGCCATGTTCAGCCACCAGCGGCCGGTGAACTCGCCCAGCGCATAGGTGGCCGCGAGGCCCATGCCGCCGAGGACGCAGAGCCATGACAGGGCCAGGAGGGCGGGCCGCGGGCCACGCCGCAGGCGGGCGAGGCTGCTGGCGGCGACGGCGCTCAGGCCGACGGAAATGCCAAGCGCGGCGCCGACTTGCAGCGCCGGCGACAGCACGAACCCGGCCGCCAGGGCGGGGGTGCCGGCCACCACCAGCAGCGCCCCGACCCGGGCCGGCCGCCCGAGGGCCTGGTGCTCCAGCGCGTCGGCCATGAGCACCGGGGCGACGAAGCCGGTGAAGTGGAAGTGGATGGCCGTGAGGATGACGATGGGCTCGACGAAGCCCATGGGCTGGAGGCCCGCCCGGCTCGCCACCAGCCACGCGGCGCCCACCGGGATCTGCAGGCCGGCGACGCCGCGCAGCGCGGCGGGGAGCGTCAGGGAGCCCCGGCGCAGGTGGTGGCGCAGGCGCAGCAGGCTGGCCAGGGCGAGCAGGCCCGTCGGCACGATCCAGAGCGCGGCGAGCCCACCGGCCGGCAGTCCCACGGGCAGCAGGATGCCCGCGGTGGCGCCCGCCGCGCCCGGCAGCCAGCCGTGGCGGACGAGGCGCCGCAGCTTCGCGTCGGCGGGCCCCGGCGGCATGCGCCCGAGGCCCAGGGGCACCAGCACCCAGGCGGCCAGCAGCAGGAGCGACTCGGGGATGGGCAGCGGCAGGTGCATCCTGGCGGACCTCCGTCGATCGGGGGTGAAGATGCCCCGCGCGACCTGGGCGTCGCCCGGGCGTCATTCCCGGGACACTCTCACCCCGCGGACGCAGGGAGGACAGCGTGAAGATCGCCATCGGTGGGGCCTCGGGCCTCGTGGGGCAGCGGCTGGTGACGGATCTGCGGGCCGACGGCCACGAGGTCACCCGCTTCGTGCGGCGGGCGGCGGCCCGGGAGGACGAGGTGGCCTGGGATCCGGGCGCACGCCTGGATCCGGCAGCGCTGACAGGGGTGGGCGCGGTCGTGCACCTGGGGGGCGTGAGCGTGGCCGATGGCCGCTGGACGGCGAGCCAGAAGGCCGCCATCCGCGACAGCCGCGTCGCGAGCACCACGACGCTGGCCCGGGCCGTGGCCGAGGCGGGGGTGCCGGTCTTCGTCTGCGCGTCCGCCACCGGCATCTACGGCGACGGCGGGGACGCGGTGCTCACCGAGGACACGCCGCCGGGGGACGGCTTCCTGGCCTCGGTCTGCGTCGACTGGGAGGCCGCGACCGCGCCGGCCGCGGCGGGCGGGGCCCGGGTGGTCCAGGCGCGCATCGGCATCGTCCTGGATCCGGCGGGCGGGGCCCTCGCGAAGATGCTGCCGATCTTCAAGAAGGGCCTCGGCAGCCGGCTCGGCAGCGGGCGCCAGTGGATGAGCTGGATCGACGCGCGGGATCTGTCGCGGGCCCTGCGCTTCGCCCTCGCGACCCCGGCCCTCGCGGGGCCGATCAACTGCGTGGCGCCCACCCCCGTGACCAACGCCGACTTCACGGCGGCGCTCGCCGCTGCGCTGGGCAAGCGCACCTTCCTGCCCGCGCCGGCCTTCGCCCTGAAGCTGGCCCTGGGTGCCATGGCCGACGAGGCCCTGCTCGGCTCGACCCGGGCGCTGCCGGTGCGGCTGACTAGTGCCGGTTTTTCCTTTGATTTCAGCCGATTGGAGGACTCGCTGGCGAGCCTGCTCGCGCGCTGATGGCGACGCTCAGGTCCGCCAGAGGCCGAGCGCCTTGAGCGTCTTTCGGCTCACCGGGCGGCGCGCTGTGGCGTAGCGGTCGCGCCGCCCATAGAGGTGCCCGCGCACATCCGCGTTCTCCTGGCACACGGGCTCGCGCAGCAGCGCGTCCACGAAGTCGGGCAGCTCGTAGCCCCGCGGGATCGGGGGCGTGGCCGCCAGCTCCACCTGCCACCAGAGGCCCCCGTAGCGTGCGTAGAACCTGCCGTCGGGCGCCCGGAAGTGGTCGGGGGACGGCGCCGGCGGCGGCCTCCGCCGCCGTGGCACCTCCAGCAGCACGCGGGAGGTCGGGTGGACGTAGAACAGCGATGCCCGGGGCGGGATGTCAGCGGCGTCCTGGGCGACGAGGAAGCGCAGGAAGTGGAAGGTCCGCAGGCGGCCCGCCGAGTGAAACTCCAGACCCCGACACAGCTCGGCGTACACCCGATCCCACGGGCGTCCGCAGCGGCTGCGCAGGAACCGGACCAGGGGCTGGAGGTTCTGGCGCTTGTCTTCCTGGCGTGGCACGTCCGGCCGGATGCGCGCCCGACGGGGCACCTCGTCCCAGGCCTCGTGGGCCGCGACCGCGCGGTCCTGCGTACGGGCGGTACGCACCTCCGGGTTGCGGTGGCGGGTGCCCCCCCGCGTCCGCCCTCCGAGCAGCTTGTCCATGTCGTCGCGCATGGGGCCTCCGTCAGCGCTTCACGGTGATGAGGGGGACCAGCCGCGCCAGGCGTCGGGCGGCCCCGGTGGCCTCGAGCGCCGCGACGACGGGCTCGATGGCCTTGTAGGCGTCAGGGTGCTCCGCGAACAGCAGGCGAGCGTCGTCGCAGATCACATGGCCGCCCAGCGGGGTGCGGCGCAGGCTGGCCCGCGTGCAGCGGTCCTGGAACCGGGCCACGGCGTCGGCTCGCGCGAGGCGTCGGCCCGCGCCATGGGCCACCGACCAGAGCGTGGCGGCGGTGCCCGTGCCCACCATCACATGGCTCGGCGCCCCGCGGCTGCCCAGGACCACGGTCGGGCCCTCCCCCGGGGCGGCGCCCTTGCGGTGGAGCCAGACGGGCTGGTCGCCGTAAGTTGTTGGAATCACGGTATTATGGGTGAGGTCGAGCTGGCCGGCCAGGCGCCCGGCGCGGGCTGATCCCAGGGCGTCGAGCAGTCGCCACGCCAGGACCAGGCGGTTGGCCCGGGCGAAGCGGCATGCACCCGCCAGCACGGCGAGGTAGGCGGCGATGTCGGCCGGATCGGTGAGCGTCTGCCCCGCGAAGCGCTCGGCCACCGCCGCGCCCAGGCCCCGGGAGCCCGAGTGGGCCAGGACCGCCAGCCCGCCCGCCGTGAGGCCCAGAGCGCGGGCGGCGCCGCGATCAGCCACCCCCTCGACGCGGGCCAGCTCCAGGAAGTGGTTGCCGCCGCCCGCCGTGCCGAGCTGATCGCCGAAGCCCGGAGGCGGGCCGGCGGGATCGGCGGCCGGTAGATCGAGCGGCTCCTCCGCCGCAGCGAGGTCGGCGAGGCTGTCGGGGACGCCGGGGACGTCGGCGAGGCCACGGGCGCCTTCATGCCAGGCCGCCCGGGCGAGCGCCTCGGGGTCGGCGTCGGGCAGGGCCGGGCCGGCGGTGGCCTCCTCGACCCGCCGGAGCAGCGCGTCCCCCTGGAACCGCGCCTTGGCGACCGCGATCAGCCGCACCCCGCAGCCGGCGTCGCCCCCCACCAGGGCGGGGATGATGCGGTCGTGGAAGGCGAAGGCGGCGCCGATGGGGATCCCGCGGCCCGGGTGCAGGTCGGGCAGGCCGACGGCCGCGCAGCAGCCCGGCAGGTCGGCCACCCGGGCGAGCTGGTCGACGGCGGCGTCCTCGATGATGACGCCATCGCCCGCGAGGATCCGGGCGTGGGGGGGCAGGGGAGTGCTCATGACGCGGCGATGGTACCCCATGCGCGTCGACCGGCGCTGCCCAGACCGCTGTCAAGCCAGCATGACACCCCCGGCGCCGGCCAGTGTCGCGTCGCCTTGACACCGGCGACGGCGGTCTGCGGCCGCGGCGCTGGCCCCCTTCTTGCTGACCCGAAGCCCGGGTTCAACAAGGGGGGTTGGAGCGATGATGTTGAAGCGAGGTCCCTGGCTGTCACTCTCTCTGCTTTCGGGTCTGATCTCCGTGGGGTGCGACGAGGGCGCCGAGGCGCCCGCCGCAGAGACCCCGGTCATCAGCGCCGACCTCCTGGATCTGAACGCCGAGTGCCTGAGCGGCTGCCGCGAGCGCGTCGAGGCGGTGGTCGCGGCGTGCCGAGACGCCGGCCGGGGCCCCGTGGCCTGCCGGGCGGCGGCCGAGGATGCGGCCCACCACTGCCGCGTGGCCTGCGGGCGCGAGCTCGAGCCCCGGCCCGAGGCCCGGCGGCCGGCGCCGCCCCCCGACGCGCGGCCCGCCGATCGCTGCGAGGCGAGCTGCGAGGCCCGCGGCCAGTTCGCGGCCCGGCAGTGCGTGCAGGAGGGCGGGGCCCCCGAGCGCTGCCGCCAGCGCGGCGGCGAGCTGACGCGCGCCTGCATCGAAGATCACTGCGCCGCCCCGGCCGAGCCGCCCTGCGAGGCGCGCTGCGCCGAGGGGGCTCGCGACTACCTGGCGATGTGCATCGAGGAGCACGGCGAAGAGAACGCCGACGCCTGCGCGCTGCGCGCTCGCCACACGCTGGCCGTCTGTGTCGAGGATCAGTGCGGCGGCGGCGTGGAGCCGCCCGCGCCGCCTCCGGCGGACTGCGCCGAGGCCTGCGGGGCCGAGGGGCGCGCCTTCAACCGCGAGTGCGTGGCGCAGAACGGGGACGCGGCCGCCGAGCGCTGCCGGGCGGCCGCCGCGGCGCGCGTCGAGGCGTGCATCGCGGATCGCTGCGAGGCGCCCCCGCCGCCTCCCCCGGCGGGTGCCTGCGAGGATCGCTGCAACGCCGCGGCGCGGGCGTTCAACCAGGAGTGCGTGGCGAGCGGTGCGTCGGCGGAGCGCTGTGGCGCGGCGGCCCAGCAGCAGGCGGCGACCTGCATCGAGCAGCACTGTGCGGCCGTGAGCCGCCCCGCCGCCGCCCGGCGGATGCCTGCGAGGATCGCTGCAACGCTGCGGCGCGGGCGTTCAACCAGGAGTGCGTGGCGAGCGGTGCGTCGGCGGAGCGCTGTGGCGCGGCGGCCCAGCAGCAGGCGGCGACCTGCATCGAGCAGCACTGCGCGGCCGTGGAGCCGCCCCCGCCTCCGGCGGATGCGTGCGCCGATCGCTGCGACGCGGCGGCGGCCGACGTGCTCGACCAGTGCGTCGCGGCCGGCAACGACGAGGCGGCTTGCGCCGAGCGGGCGGGCGTCTTCGGTGATCGCTGCCGGGCGGCCTGCCCCCGCTGAGGGTTCCCATCCCCGGCGCCGGGTGTCGCAGCCCGGCGTCAGGGCCTCCCCCTGGGGAGAGGTCGACTGCTTCCTGGCTCGGCCGTCGCGCGCCCGCAACGGCGGCCGAGCCCCCTTCACCGGGGACGAGTTCCCGGCCCGGACGCCGCCCGCCCGCAACGGCGTCCGGGCCCCCCATCTCCTGGATCTTCAAGGGTTTTCCCTGACCCCGGCGCTGCACCCCTCCTGCCGCAGCGCCGGGGTCCCCAAGAAAAGAAGACGGGTCAGGTGCCCGAGAGGACGCGGGCCAGCCGATCGGGCCGGTCCGTCATGATGCCTCCCACCCCCAGGTCACGCAGGCGGGCCATGTCGGCGGCCTCGTCGACGGTCCAGACGTTCACCCAGAGGCCGTCGGCGCGCGCCGCCGCCAGCAGCGCGGGGGTCACCAGGTCGGTGCCCTGCCAGGCGAGGGGCATGTCGACGACGGTGAAGCGGTCGTCCCGGGGCCGCGGGGTGCCCGTGAGGGCGGCCATCACCCAGGCCGTCAGGGGGCCGCGCGGCAGGTAGTGGCAGGCGTCCGGCGCCGCGTCGAAGAGCGCCGTCGCCACCGCATCCTGCTCGCTGCCCATGCAGACGCGATCCCGCGCGCCCGCCCGGTCGACGACCTGGAGAAAAGCCGGAATCAGGTCTGGATCCGCGGACTTGAGCTCGATGTTGAGGCGCAGCGTCGGCCAGTTGGCGAGGACGACGGCCAGGCGAGGCACGCCGACGCCCCGGCCGCGCCAGGGGTACTGGCCGTCGCGCTCGAAGCGCCAGGCGGCGTCCACCTGGGCCAGCTCGGCCGCCGTCCGCGCCGAGACGGGCCCGTGGGCGTCCGTGCAGCGATCCAGCGTGTCGTCGTGGAACACGACCACCTCGCCGTCGGCGCTGAGGTGGACGTCCAGCTCCAGCATGGTGGCGCCCAGCTCCAGGGCACCGGCGAAGGCGACCAGGGTGTTCTCGGGGAAGCAGCCGGCGCCGCCGCGATGCGCGATGTGCACGGTGGGGACGAGGCCCCGGAGGAAGGGGAGGTCTCGGGTCGTCATGGGCTTGAGTGTTCAAGAGCGGGGGGGCGAAGTCCAGCGGCGTGGCGTCGGCGACCCGACCTGCTAGGATGCCGGCGGCACCACGCACTCCGGGGGGAATGAGTTGGTACGCGACCTCTGGCCGGCTCTCGGCCTGGCGGCTCTGCTCGGCGCCTGTGACGATGGGGCCTCGGGGAGCAGCCCCGACGCGGGGCGGGCCGACGCCGCGCTCGCCGACGCCGCGCTCGCCGACGCTGCGGTTGCCGACGCTGCGGCTGCCGACGCGGGCTGGCCCGATCCCACGACGGTCTTCCCCTGGGTCTACAGCCCCGATCCCGACGCGCCGGCATACGCCTTCGCCCGGTGGGAGACCGAGGACTGGTCCCTGATGGATCCGACGGCGGGGCTGTACCTGCAGAAGGTGCTGCGGCACTACACCACGGCGCCGCCCGAGGTCGTGGCCCACTTCGAGACCGCCCGCGCCGCCATCCCGACGCTGGCCACCGGCGACGATCCGGTGCTCTCCTTCTCGGGCGACGTCCTGTGGGTCGGCGACAACTGGGCCGACTTCGGCCGCGCCGCGGGGGCCGCGACGGCGGCGGATCTGCGGGTCGCCAACCTGGAGACGGTGGTGGCCGTGGACGAGCCGGTGGGGAAGGGCGGCCTGCCCATCCGCTTCAACGCGCCGCCCGAGTTCCTCGACGGGCTGCCCTTCGACGTGCTCCAGCTCAACAACAACCACACGCTGGACATGGACGACGCGGGGGCCGTCTCGACGAAAACCGTAGCCGAGTCGAAGGGTTACCGCACCACGGGGGTGGACGCCCACGCCGAGGTGACGGTGAAGGGGCGCCGCGTCGCCCTGCTCTCTTACACCTGGGGCCTCAACCGGCGCGACCTCACCCCGGCCCGGGAGCTGTTCGTGGTGCCCTTCGGCCACCTGGACGCCGTGCCCCTGGACCGGGTGGAGGCGGACGTCGCGGCGGCCCGGGCGGCGGGCGCCGATCACGTCGTGCTGCTGCTGCACTGGGGCTACGAGTTCGAGTACTGGCCCGATCCGCACCTGATGCAGCTCGGCCGCCAGCTCGTCACCCTGGGCGCCGATCTCATCGTGGGCACCGGGCCCCATGTGGTGCAGCCGGCCGAGATCTGCCGGGTGAACCACCCCGAGGTGGTGCCCGGGGTGGGCACCTGCAGCGTGCGCACGGCCGACGGGGTGCCGCGGACGGCGGCGATCCTCTACAGCCTGGGCAACTTCTCCAACGACGCCGATGATCGCGTCGAGGTGGAGGCCGGGATGGTGGCCCATGTGCGCCTCGGCGACGGCGGGGTGCTGGGCATGGGCTGGACGCCGCTCATCATGCGGCACGAGCCGCCCCGCATCGAGCCCTCGCGCGCCACCTCGACGATCCGGAGGTGGCCGGGGAGGCCGCCCGCATGGACGCTCACCTCGGCGCCGGCTGGCGCCTGCCCGATCCCCCGGAGGACTGATGGCTGCCTTCCACCCTGCCCGCACCGTCGGCCTCGCCCTGCTGCTCGGGCTGGCCGCCTGCGACGACGATCCCCAGGGCCGGTCGGCCGCCGACGCCGCGGGCGCAGACGCCGCGGTGGTGGATGCCGCGGCCGACGCGGGCCCGCCCGACGCGCGCCCGCCGGACGCGAGCCCGGCCGACGCCGGCACGCCCGACGCGGCCCTCACGCCCGAGCAGGCCCGCCTGCTGTCGGTGCCCGAGCTGGATCGGCGCGTCCTCGAGGGCCTGGAGGGCCCCGTCCATGTGGTGGAGACGGAGCTGGGCGTGCCCCACCTGTACGCCAGCAACCGCCGCGATCTGGCACGGGTCCACGGCTTCATCTTCGCGCGCGACCGCTTCTGGATGATCGATCTGGCCCGCCGGCTGGCCCTGGGGCGGCTGAGCGAGCTGGTGGGCGACGCCATCCTGGACACCGACATCGCGTCGCGGGCCCAGGGGCTGCCCCAGGCGGCGGAGCGGCTGCTCACGTCGCTCTCGCCCGAGCGGCGGGCCGAGCTGGACGCCTTCGCCGAGGGCGTCAACGCCTACGTGGCCGCCGCCAAGGCGGGCGAGCTGCCCATCCCCAGCGAGATCAAGGTCGCGGGACCGCTGCTCGGCTCGCCCAACGCCTCCGAGCTGCTGGAGCCGCTGACCACCCTGGACGTGCTGGCCTTCGCGGCGGTGGTCCTGGAGCAGAGCACCTGCGGCAAGGACGAGGTGCAGCGGACGGCGGCCCTGCTGGACACCTACGGGGCCTTCGAGGATCTGCCGAACGGGGCGCTGCACGAGGCGGGCATCCGCGACGACATCTTCTACCGCGTCGAGCCGCTGGCCAACGTCTTCACGGTGGGCGGGCCGCAAGCCAAGGCGCGCTTCGAGCCCGTCCGCTCGCCGGCGGCCGCGCCGCTGCACCTGCCGCGCGACTGGCTGGGGCGCACGGCCGCGGCGCTGGCGCGCTGGCCCGGTCGCCGGGTGGGGGCCGTGGGCAGCAACGCCTGGGCGGTGGCCGGCAGCCACACCACCGACGGCGCGACGCTGCTGGCCGGCGATGGCCACCTGCCCCTGGCGGTGCCCGCCTACTTCCACCAGGCCGGCCTGGACACCGCGGTGTTCGGGGGCGATGGCTGGCACGCCCGCGGCAACTTCATCGCGGGTCTGCCGGCGCTGGGGGTGGGCACCAACGGCAAGGTGGCGTGGAGCTTCACCTGCTTCTACTCCGACACGGTGGACTGGTACCGCGAAGAGATCCGCCTGGGGGCGGACGGCTGGCCGGAGGCGACGCGCTTCGGCGAGGCGTTCCGGCCGCTCACGCGCGTCGACGAGACCTACCACACCCGCGCGGTGGTGGTGCTGATGAGCCCGGGCGGCGATGTGGTGCAGCCGCGCTACGAGCTCTTCGACGGCCGCCGGCTGATGGCGGTGGAGGGCCGCCCCGCCGAGCCGGGCGAGGTGGGCTTGAACCTGGGCGCCGGGGCCGTGATCCCGGGCGACGTGGACGGCGATGGCGTCATCACGGGCCTGTCGATGGACGCCACCTACCTGGACGTCGGCGACGCCATCGGTGCGTACTACGACCTCGCAAATGCTCAAAATCTCGACGAATTTCGTGACACCCAGCGCAAGCTCGCGGTGTTCGGCAGCCACTTCGTCGCCGCCGACGTCGAGGGGCACCTGCTGGCGACGGGCTACCACGCCGCGCCGTGCCGCGGTGATCTGGCGCGGTCCGAGGACGGGCGCCGCTTCGCCGACGGGGACGATCCCCAGGTCGTGATGGATGGCACCCGCCACGGCGGCTTCACCCTGCGCTACACGGCCGACGGCCGCGTGGACGAGGCGAGCCCGGATCCGGCGTCGTGCGTGGTGCCCTTCGAGCAGTTCCCCCACGCCGTGGACCCGGCCGCTGGCTACGTCGTCTCGGCCAACAACGACCCCAGCGGCCTCTCGCGCGACGGCTCGCTGGCCGACGATCCCATCTACATCGGCGGGCCCTGGGCCATCGCCCTGCGGGCGGCCCGCATCGACGCCCTGGTGGCCGAGGCGGCGGCGGCCGGCACCGCCGACGTCGCGACCATGGCGCGCATCCAGGCCGACAACCGCTCCTCGGCGGGCGCCCGCTTCGCCCCCTACCTGCTGGAGGTGCTGGCCGGGACGCAGGCCATGCTGGCCGATCCGGTGGTGCTGGAGGGGGCCGACGCCCGGGTCGGGGAGCTGTACACGCAGAACGCCGAGCGCTTCGCCGAGGTGGAGGCCCGGCTGCGGGCGTGGGTGGCGGCTGACTTCCCCACGCCTTCCGGGGTGGAGACGTTCTACCACGCCGTGGCGCCGGGCGAGGCCGAGCTGAGCGTGGCGACCACGCTGTTCAACGCCTGGCTCGGCCACTTCACCGAGGCCGTGCTGGGGGATGAGCGCATGACGCCCGGCAGCCGGATGACCGACGACCAGGCCATGGGCCGCGCGATGCACAACCTGGTCTTCGGGCGGGGGGAGGCCAACCCGCTGCGCCTCGCGTCCTTCGATCCGGCGACGGGCGAGTCGGCCCTCTTCGATGACGTGACCACGCCGGACATCACCGAGCGCAGCGACGAGATCGCCCTGCGCGCGCTCGCGGCGGCGCTGGACTTCCTGGAGAGCGAGCCCTCGGCCCCGGGCGAGGGCGGCTACGGCACGCCCGACATGGACGCCTGGCGCTGGGGCCTGCGCCACCAGGTGCGCTTCGAGTCCATCCTGGCGCCCTTCGTGGGGGGCATCGGCGGCTTCGCGGCCATCATCAGCCGGTTCGGCATCGAGCCCTCGGCGCTGCCCCTGGCGGATGGCCCCCTCCCGGCCGGCGATCCCCGCCGCGGCCTCAAGGGCTTCCCGCGCGGGGGCGACAACTACGCCGTCGACTCGGCCGACACCGACCTGCGGCCGCGCGACTTCACCTACCGCAACGGCCCCGTCAAGCGCATGGTCATCGCCCTGCACCCCGACGGGCGCGTGAGCGGCCAGAACATCATCCCGGGGGGGCAGTCGGGCCTGACCGACTCCCCGCACTTCGCCGATCAGGCGGCCCTCTGGCTCGGCAACCAGGCGATTCCCTTGCGGTTTCACCTGGATGAGGTGGTCGAGGGTGCGGTCGGCCGCCATGTCTACCTGCCGCGATAGGGAGGCTCTCGATGCGCGCTTGCCTGCTGGCCCTGCTGGTGCTCGCCGCCGGCTGTGACGATGACCCGGCCGCCGGGCCGGGGGGAGACGGCGGTCCGGTGGTGGACGCCGGGGCCGACGCCGGCCCAGGGGCAGACGCCGGCCCCGACGCCTCGCCGCCCGACGCTGCCCGCCCCGACGCCGGCCCGGCCCAGCAGATCGCGGCCGTGCCGGAGACGGAGGCCTGGGAGATCCCCGACCTCACCTACGACGTCCAGGTCGTCTTCACGGAGCTCGGCGTCCCCCACCTCTACGCCCACGATCGCCTGGACCTGGGCCGGGTGCTCGGCTTCATCGTCGCGCGGGATCGCTACTTCGTGATGGATCTCCAGCGGCGGCTGGGCCGCGGGACGCTGTCGGCGCTCCTGGGGGATGTGGCCCTGGAGAACGACATCGAGAGCCGGATGAACGGCATCACCTACGTGGCCGATCGCCTGGTCGAGCACCTGTCGCCCGAGATGGGCGCCTACCTCGACGCCGTGGCGGCGGGCATCAACGCCTACATCGCGGCCGTGGACGCGGGCCAGGCCCAGCCCCCGAGCGAGCTGCGCGTCGCCCGCGCCCTGCTGGGGGTGCCCCGCGAGGTGGACCTGATGCACCCGTGGGATCGGCGCGATCTGGCGGCGATGGTGGCCGTGGTCATGTACGAGACGACGTTCGAGACGGGCGACGTCGGGCGGCAGCGGGCGGCGGATTCCCTGGCCGGATTGTTCAGTGATCCCGAGACCTTCGAGGCCGAGCTGCGGCGGACGGGGTACCTGGCCGACATCTGGGACGACGTCTCGCCGCACCTGCGCTCCGACTCGACGCCGGGGCTGGGGGTCGAGACGGCGGCGGGCTTCACCCCGGGGCCGCTGCCGGCGCGGGGCGCTGGGATGCGGCCGGGCGCGCGCCGGGCGCTGCCGGCGAGCGTCCTGGCGCTGGCCGACACCCTGGAGGCGTTCGAGCACCGCCTGGGCCGCGACCGCGACAAGGGCTTCGGGTCCAACGCCTGGGCCGTGGCGGGCAGCGCGACGGCCGACGGGGCCGCGCTCCTGGCGGGGGATGGCCACCTGCAGCTCTCGGCGCCCCCCCTCATGTACCAGGTGGGGCTGGACACCCGCACGCTGGGCGGTGACGCCATCCAGCAGGCGGGCCTGCTGCTGACGGGGCTGCCGGTGCTGGCCGTGGGCACCAACGGGCGGGTGGCCTGGAGCCAGGTCAACCCGGTGCTGGACATCACCGACTGGTACCAGGAGTCCCTGCGGCTGGGCGCCGATGGCCGGCCCGACGCCAGCTTCTTCCGGGGCGAGTGGCGGCCCCTCGTGGCCGTCGACGAGGCCTACGCCATCGCCGACGTGCCCGCCCTGGACAGCGTGGGCCGCGACGAGATCTGGACGCGCTACACCACCTTCGATGGCCGCTTCATCGTGACCATCGAGGGGCGGCCCGTGGGCGAGGCGCCCCCGGGGCCCGGCGAGGCGGCGGTGATGACGCTGCGGGGGCCGGTGGTGCCCGCCGATCTGGACGCCAGCGGCACCATCGACGCGATCAGCTTTGATTACGCGGCCTTCGACGCCACCAACTACCTCGACACGCTGGACCGGCTCGGGTTCGTGGACGACGTGGAGAGCTTCCGGCAGGCGACGCGGGGCCTCGTCGGCAGCGGCCTCTTCAGCGCCGCGGCGGACCAGCACGGCGACGTCCTCTTCAGCAGCTACCAGGCCGTGCCCTGCCGCGGCTACCTGGCCCGGGACGCCGAGGGCCACTGGCTGCCGGGCGCCGACCCGACCCAGCTCCTCGACGGCACGACCTACGGCGGCTTCCGGCTGCCCATGGTGGACGGCGCCATCGACCCCGCGCCGGGCCGCGAGGACGCCCAGGCCTGCGCCGTGCCCTTCGAGGCCATGCCCCAGGCGGTGAGCCCGGCCCGCGGCTACGTGCAGTCGGCCAACAACGATCCGGGGGCCTCACCAACGACGGCCGGCTGGACGACGATCCCTGGTACATCGGTGGACCCTGGTACCCGACCCGCGGCAACACCATCGACGAGGAGCTGACGGCGCTGGTGGCGGCCGGGGGCGTGAGCGCCGCGGACATGTCGACGCTGCAGAGCAACGACCGCTCCCGCCTGGGCGAGATGTTCGTGCCCGCGCTGCTGGGCGCGCTGGACGCGGGACGCCGCGCGGCGGAGTCGGACGGGGAGCTGGAGCCGGCGGCCCAGCGGCTGCGGGCCCTGTACCGCGCCGACGCGGCGGGCTTCGCCGAGGTGCACGCCCGGCTCTCGGCCTGGGGCGAGGGGCGCTACGACGCGGCCTCCGGGGTGGAGACCTTCTACCACCAGCCCGACGACCAGGACCGCGCCGATGCGGTGGCGACGATGATCTTCAACGCCTGGCTGCCGCGGTTCATCGGCGGGGTCTTCGACGACGAGCGCATCCCCGGGTGGCGCTTCAGCACCAGCCGGACGCAAGTGCGCGCTCTGCGAGACTTTCTGGCGGGGCGGGGCGCCGAGAACCCGGGCCAGCTCGCCTCGTGGTACGCGCCGACGGGGGAGTCCATCTTCTTCGATCGGCTCGGCACCGAGGCGGTGGAGACGGCCGACGAGATCATGCTGGCGGCCCTCGGCGAGGCCCTCGCGTTCCTGCGGGGCGAGCCGGGGGGAGCCGGAGAGGGCGGCTTCGGATCGCCTGACATGACCACGTGGCTGTGGGGCCTGCGGCACTACGTGAAGTTCGAGTCCCTGCTGGGGGGCTTCCTGGGCGCCGACTCGGGCTTCGATGCCATCCTGGCCATGTTCAACATCACCCCGCGGCAGGTGCCCCTCACCGAGGAGCGGCTGGATCGCACGGATCCGCGGGCCGGCCTGGCGGGCTTCCCGCGGCCGGGGGACAACTGGGGGGTCGACGGCGCCAACCCCGGCCTCTCGGGCACCCGGTTCAGCTACGGGAGCGGGCCGGTGATGCGCATGGTCATCGCGCTCAAGGCCGGCGCGGTCCAGGGCGTGAACATCATCCCCGGCGGCCAGTCGGCCCTCACCGACTCCCCCCACTTCGCCGACCAGACCCGCCTGTGGCTGGGCAACCAGACCATCCCGCTGCGGTTCTCCCTCGACCAGGTGCTGGCCGGGGCCGAGGGCCGGGCGGTGTTCCGGCGCGCGCGCTGACGCTACCGAATGGTAGCGATTCCTGGCTGTTTCCGGCGGGTTACGGTGTGGCACGGCCCGTGAAGACCCGGGAGGTGCCCCGGCGTGCCGCGGGCCAGGCCTCGGAGAGACGATGAACGTCAGCCAGTACATGACCGCCAAGCTCCACACCGCCCACCCCAGCGAGGGCATCCGCCAGGTCTTCTTCCGCATGCGCGAGCAGGGGGTCCGCCACCTGCCCGTCGTCGACGAGAACCGGCGGCTCGTGGGCTTCATCACCGACCGCGACATCCGCCGCCCCGACTGGGTGGACGAGGCCATCGACGTGGCCCACGCCTACCGGCTCGATGATGACCTGGAGGTGGCCGACCTGATGACCACGAACGTGATCTCGGTCCAGGCCAGCGACCCCCTCAAGAAGGCCGTCGACATCTTCCTCGACCGCCGCTACGGCGCCCTGCCCGTGCAGGACAAGAACGGTGACCTGGTGGGCATCTTGTCGGCCCTGGATCTGGTGCAGGCGCTCTCGGACCTGCTGCCGATGGCGGCAGAGGAGTAGCCCGCGCCGGCCGGTCGTGGTCTCATGACGCCCCACCCGCGTCGGAGGCCCCATGTCCGAGAAGCCCGCCGTGCACCCCGTACCCGCCCGTGTCCGCGAGGGCAGCGCGAGCACCATCCAGCACCTCGATGACTGGCGCCGGGAGTGGCTGGCGGCCCGGGACGACCCCGACGGCTTCTGGCTGCGGGTCACCCACGACCTCGTGCGGTGGCGCACGCCGCCGACGGAGGGCCTGCGGGGCGGGTTCCACACCATCTCCGATGGCCCCCGAGCTGGTTCGCCGACGGCACCCTCAACATCACCGAGACCTGCCTCGATCAGCACCTCGCCACCGCGGTCGAAGAAGCCGGCCATCATCTGGGAGGGGGACGAGCCGGGGAGGGGACGGACGCTCACCTACGCGCGAGCTGCACGGGGAGGTGGGCCGCGCCGCCAACACGCTCAAGGCGCTGGGGGTCAAGAAGGGCGAGCGCGTCATCATCTACATGGGCATGGTGCCCGAGGCGGCCATCGCCATGCTGGCGTGCGCCGGCTCGGGGCCATCCACTCGGTGGTCTTCGGGGGGTTCTCGGCCGAGGCCCTGCGCGATCGGGTGCGCGACTGCGGCGCCGAGCTGGTGATCACCCAGGACGAGGGGCGTCGCGGCGGCCGCAGCTTCCCGCTCAAGGCCGTGGTGGACGAGGCCCTCGAGGGCGAGAAGAGCGTCGGCAGGGTGCTGGTGGTGCGGCGGACGGGCGCGCCGGTGCCGTGGAAGGATGGCCGGGACATCTGGTGGCACGAGGCCGTCCCCGGCGCCCGATCCGACTGCCCCGCCGTCGAGCTGGCGGCCGAAGATCCCCTTTTCATTCTCTATACTTCCGGCTCGACGGGTCGACCCAAGGGGGTCGTGCACACGAGCGGCGGGTACCTCACGTACGCGGCGTACACCCACCGCACCGTCTTCGATCTGCGCGAGGATGACGTCTACGCCTGCGTGGCAGACGTGGGCTGGATCACCGGGCACAGCTACATCGTGTACGGGCCCCTGGCCAACGGCGCGACGACGCTGATGTTCGAGTCGACGCCCCTCTACCCGGACGCCGGGCGCTACTGGGATCTCGTGGCCCGCCACCGGGTGACGATCTTCTACACGGCGCCCACGGCGCTGCGGGCGCTGGCGGCCCACGGCGCCGCCCCCGTCCAGGCCCATGACCGCTCGTCGCTGCGGGTGCTGGGGACGGTGGGCGAGCCCATCAACCCCGACGCCTGGAGCTGGTACTACCACGTGGTGGGCGAGGGCAGGTGCAACATCGTTGACACGTGGTGGCAGACCGAGACCGGGGGCATCTGCATCAGCCCCATCGCGCCGGCCACGCCGACCAAGGCAGGCTCCGCCACCCGGCCCATGCCCGGCATCCTGCCGGTGCTCATGCACCCCGACGGCTACCTCATCCGCGGCCCCGGGGAGGGGCTCTTGTGCCTGGGGCACCCGTGGCCCGGCCAGGCGCGCACGGTCTTCGGGGACCACCCGCGCTTCGTGCAGACCTACTTCACCGCCTTCCCGAACCTGTACTTCACCGGCGACGGCTGCCGGCGCGACGCCGACGGCGACTACTGGATCACCGGGCGCGTGGACGACGTGCTCAACGTCAGCGGCCACCGGCTCGGGACGGCGGAGTTCGAGTCGGCCCTGGTGAGCGTGGACGCCGTGGCCGAGGCGGGCGTCGTGGGCTACCCGCACCCCATCAAGGGGCAGGGGGTCTACGCGTACATCGTGCTGCAGCCGGGCGAGGCGCCGTCGGCCGGGCTCGAGAGGGCCCTCAACGATCGTGTGCGCACCATCATCGGCGCGGTGGCGCGGGTGGACGTCTTCCAGTTCGTCCCGGGGCTGCCCAAGACGCGGTCGGGCAAGGTCATGCGCCGCATCCTGCGCAAGGTGGCGGAGGGCCAGCCCGAGGCGCTGGGCGATCTTTCGACCCTGGCGGATCCGACGGTGGTGGACGCCATCGTGGCCGGGGCCCGCCGGACCTGACGCGCTGGCCGCATAAAGCGCGAGGTAGGGGGTTTTCCAGCGTTGCCCGGGTGCAGGGGACGTGGTACGAGGTTTTCACCCCCGAGAGCGGTGGGAAACCCATTAGGTTCGGACAACCTGGAGAGGGAATCGACATGCGTATCGCTGCTGGCGTTCTTCTGATCATCGTGGGCATCTTCAACGGCATCGCGGGCATGGGCTACGCCGCTGCCGGCGGCGCGGGCGTGGTCGCTGAGGAGGCCGCGAAGGAGGCCGCCAAGCAGCAGGGCAGCCAGCTCACCGAGGAGCAGAAGAAGGCCCTCAACGAGGCGGCCTCCGTGGCCACCGGTGGCATGGGCATCTTCGGCATCTTCCTCCTGGTGATGCTCGGCCTCCAGATCGCCGGCGCCGTCACGCTGTTCATGCAGAAGGCCGCCAAGTTCGTCATGGTCGTGGGCATCCTCGGCATCATCGCGGAGGTGACGGGCGTAGCCGCCTTCGGGGTGGCATTCGGGGTGACGAACATCCTCGGGATCGTGGCCTCGGTGCTCGCCTTGCTGGCGGCCAAGGGCTACATGGGCAAGACCGCCTGACGCCCGCGGGACGCACGTCCCAGAGGAAGCCGTCTCTCGGGGGGGAGGCGGCTTTTTCTTTTTCAGAGCGGGCACTTCGGGCATGGTGACGCCATGCTTGCCTCACGCACCGATCTCGAAGCCGCCGCCTCGCGCGGCGATCCGCTGGCCTTCCTCTTCTTCTGGGGCCATACGCCTCGCGCCGACGGCCAGGTGTCGTCGAGCTGCCTGAGCCAGTGGTGGGTGTCGCCCTTCACGGTCGAGGGCGAGGAGTTCGCGACGGCCGAGCACTGGATGATGGCCGGGAAGGCGCGGCTCTTCGGCGACGAGGCGTGCCGGGAGCGCATCCTGGCGGCGCCGACGCCAGCGGAGGCCAAGAAGCTGGGGCGGGCCGCCCGGGGCTTCGATGGGCCCACCTGGGAGGCCCACCGCTTCGCGCTGGTGGTGGACGGCAACCGCCACAAGTTCCAGCAGCACCCGCCCCTCGCCGCCTTCCTGCTGGCCACGGGGACGCGCGTCCTGGTCGAGGCCAGCCCCGTCGACGCCATCTGGGGCATCGGCCTCGCGGCGGACGCCGCGGATGCCCAGGATCCGCGGCGGTGGCGGGGCCTGAACC
The DNA here is from genome assembly GCA_041389985.1 of bacterium. Taxonomy (GTDB): domain Bacteria; phylum Myxococcota_A; class Bradymonadia; order UBA7976; family UBA1532; genus JACKDP01. Next base: position 114,218 of record JAWKQS010000016.1, on the reverse strand, counting down.
TGCTGGGCTTCGCGCTGATGGAGGTGCGCGCGGCGCTGCGGGCCGGCCTGCGCTGAGCGTCAACCTGGCTTTCCAGTGTCGCCCTGGCCTGTCGGTGCCCGCCGACGCGGGCGGGGCAGCCGTCAGGCCCCGGGATTCGGGGATTTTCAGCCGCTCAAGCCGGTCGTTCTACGTGGTCCACTGTCGGGCGGTGTAGGCAGTTGTCGCTCAAGGTGGGCTGGCACCGATCCTGCGGTAGGGGTGTGTCGAACCCGGACCCAGGAGGAATCACATGAACCAGACTCTCATCGCTCGAGCTGTGCTCTCGCTGGCGCTGGCGGTTGGCGCGGGCTGCGCTGGCCCCGGCGGCAGCCCCGACGAGGCCGAGGGCGGCCTGCAGGCGGGGGCCCGCGGCGGCCCGCCCCCGCCGACGGGCGCCGGCCCCCCGGATGACGGGCGCCAGCCGCCGCCGGCGAACCAGCCGCCGGCCAACCAGCCGCCGGCGAACCAGCCGCCGGCCAACCAGCCGCCGGCGAACCAGCCGCCGGCGAACCAGCCGCCGGCGAACCAGCCGCCGGCGAACCAGCCGCCGGCGAACCAGCCGCCCCAGGCCCAGGGCATCCAGCCCCGGTCCCCGGCCGACAACCCCACCACGGCGGCGAAGGTGGCCCTGGGCCGCTTGCTGTTCTGGGATCCCATCCTGTCGGGTCCCCGTGACATCGCGTGTGCCACCTGCCACCACCCCGACTTCGCCTACGGGGACGGCATCGCGCTGTCCATCGGCACGGGCGGCCAGGGCCTCGGCCCCGACCGCGTCCGGGGGCGGGGGGCGCCGTTCGTGCCGCGCAACGCGCCTACGGTGCTGAACACGGGCTTCAACGGCTGGACCGGCGGGGCGATGCCCGACCCGGAGGACGCCCCGATGTTCTGGGACAGCCGGGCCCACAGCCTGGAGGCCCAGGCCCTCGGGCCGATCCAGTCGGATGTGGAGATGCGGGGCAACACGTACCCCGAGGCCGAGGCCCTCGACCGCGTGGTCGCCCGCCTGGCGGCGGTGCCCGAGTACGAGGCGCTGTTCGCCGCGGCCTTCGGCGTCGATCCGGCCGAGGCGGTGACCGTGGAGCATTTGTCCAACGCGATCGCGGCCTTCGAGCGGCACCTGTCGCAGCTCACCAGCCCGTTCGACCGCTTCCAGGCGGGTGACGCCCGCGCCCTGACGGCCCAGCAGCAGCGCGGGTTGCGGGCCTTCAACGCGGCGGGCTGCGCCGACTGCCACCGCGGGCCCATGTTCAGCGACTACCGGCTGCACCGGCTCAACACGCCCGACAACCCGGCCACCCCCGAGGTGGACCGCGGGGACGGGCAGGGCCGCTTCCGCACGCCGACGCTGCGCAACGTGGCGCTCACGGGGCCGTACATGCACGGTGGTGTGTTCCGCACCCTGCCGGATGTGATGCGGTTCTACGCGGCGCGGGGTCGTCCGGCTCCCGGCGCGCCTCCGCCCCCCGGCGCGGGGCCGGCCGATCGAACCTGCTGGATCTGCGGCTGAACCCGGCGGACATCCCGGACATCATCGCCTTCCTGGAGTCGCTCTCCGACCAGGCGCTCGATCTGGACATCCCCGATGACGTGCCCAGCGGCCTGCCCGTGGGCGGCCGCCTGTAGCCCAGGTCTCCCGGGGCGGGTGGCCGGCCCCGGGGCCGGGGACGCCTCGTGGGCGCGCCGGGTGGCGCGCCCGTCCCACGAGGGTCCGGGGGACGTCCTCCGGCCCGGGCGGTCGGCCGCCCGCTCCACCTTCAGCGCTTGATGCCGTAGCCATCCAGGATGGCGTCGAGCTGGTCCTGCTCGCCCCAGTCCACCAGGGCGCTCATGAGCTGGTAGCCGCGCTCCGTGGTGCGCGCGACCGCCCGCTCGCCCAGCGGGGCCTTGGGATCGCGGCCCTTGGGGTCGATGGACTTCAAGATGGCCTCGACCTCCTTCTTGCTCTTGCCGGACTTGAGGACCTTGATGGAGGCCTCCTCGGCCTTCTCGTCCCACATCCACGACGCCTGGGTGAGGCGGTAGATGGTCATGCCCTTCGACTCCGGGGTGCCGTAGTTGAGGAGCATGGTGGCCCGGCCGTTGATGATGTTGTCGGCGAGCTGGGTGATGCGATCCTGATCGTCCCACCAGTTGCCGAACGACTTCACCAGCGAATACGCCATCTTGGCCGGGGCGGTGATGCCGTCCATGGCCGAGGCCACCAGCATCTGGCTGGCGGCGATGAAGGCGTCGAAGGACATCTCGGCCAGCTTGCCCCAGTCGGCCTTCGTCAGGAGCGTCCACAGGAACTTCGCCAGCTCGAAGGCGTGGATCTGGAAGCCGTAGCTGATGCCGACCCCCAGCTTCACGGCGAGCTGGGCCTTCAGGTAGATCTCGAACTTCCCGGTGGTGGCGTTGAAGTCCATGTAGAACTTCGCGACGAGGGCCACGCCGGCGATGCCGGTGGCCCCCGCCGTCGCCTCGGCGAGGGGGTTCCACTTGTTCTCGTTGAACCACTCGATGCCCGCCGAGACCTTGCCGGTGGCCTGGGCCCCCGCGAAGAGCTCGAGGCCCGCCTCGGCGCGCGCGCCGTAGAAGCCGTCGTCGTCGGGCTTCCACGAGACCGCCCCGGCCGCCGACAGCTCGGCCGCCAGGCCCACCGACCCGCTGATCTCGCCCTTGAAGTGGAACCGGAACTTCAGCTCCCCGCCCTCGGTGAGGGGGATGGGGAAGCCGTCCTTGACCACGTAGGCGTTGGCCTCCGCCTTGCCGCGAATCAGGTCGATGGAGCCGCCGAGGGCGCCCTTGATCTCGGCCTTGCCCTTCTTGGGGCTGAAGACGGCGCCGAGCTGGGTCTCGTAGCCCCACCGCAGCAGGCGCGCCTCGCCCGAGACGTCCAGGTTGCCGTCCTTGCTCTCCCAGGAGCCCATGGCCCCCTTGCGGAAGATGGTGGGGAACTTCTCGAACAGGGCGTCCATGCCGGTGACGCCGCCGAAGATGCGGGCCACGACGCCGGGTTGGCCGAGTCGATGAAGTCGAGCAGAGACCCGCCGCCCTGAAGCCACGGGTACTTCTTCTTCATGTCGTCGTCGATGATATCGAACTTGATGTCCGCGATATGATTCGACTTTTCGCTCTTGGCGGCGCGGACGAGCTGCTTCATCGGCTTCGTGGCGAGGGCCTTGTCGCGCAGCCGCTTCGTCGGGTCCGGGCCGACGTAGAGGGGCGCTTGCCGCCGTCGGGGCCCAGGGCCCAGAGCTCGGTGACCGACTCCTGCTTCTTCTTCACCCCGTCGAGGTTCAGCACGCCGGAGGTGACGTTGTTGCCCTCGTTGGTGAGCTTGTCGAGGTCGTCCAGGGCCGGCTTGACCGCGTTCTTGCGCTGGTCCATGGGCTTGTCGGCCGCCGCCGCCATGGCCTTCTGCAGGGCCTCCTTCTTCGCGCGCAGGTTGGCGTTGGCGGCCAGCAGGCGCTGGTACTCCGACTTCTCCAGGGCGTACACGAGGTCGGTGCGGCCGTCGTAGAGCAGCACCACGTCGTCGAGCTTGTCGGGATCCGGCGGCGGGGTGACCGGCCCCGGGTTCGGCGCCGGATCGTCGTCGTCGTCGGGCTGCCCGCCTCCACCACCCCCTGGGGCTGGGGCGGGGCGGGGGCACCAGGGTGCGCAGGTGCTCCATGGCGTTGAGCGCCTCGATGAAGCGCACGGGGTTGTAGTGCCAGTGGAGCGCTGGCGGCATGCCCGCCGCGGCGAGCTGGTCGGGGTTGTACCAGAGGTACGGCTTGAGCTTTTCCGACAGGCCGACGGTGTAGAAGTAGCCCTTCAGGGCGTTGGCGATGGCGTCCGCGTCGCCGGCCCACTCGCTCGGGAAGCGGCAGGCATAGTCGCGCATGGTGGCGGCGGCCTTGTTGGACGCGAAGAACTTGCTGACCTCGGTGGCCGTCGGCGGCGCTGCGGGCTTCCAGTCCAGCCCCGGCAGCGCGCCCAGGATGGCCAGCACGTCGGGGTTGTAGGGGGCCTCGTCGACCACCTCCTTGAGCCCCTTGAGCAGGTTCTCCTCGCTGATGATCTCCCAGTGCAGCAGCCTCGCCTTGGCCTCGCCGCCATCGGGGCCCATGACCCAGAGCTGCTGGCCGCCGGCGATGGGGCGCTCCAGCAGGGCCAGGCCGCCGGCCTTCAGCTTGTCGAGGAGCGCCTCGTCCATGCCGTCCCGGGCCGGCTCGCCCGCGGCCGCCACCACCAGCGCCTTCCACGACCCGCCCCCCGGATCGATGCGCCCGTCGGGGTTGGTGTAGAGGTACTGGGCCTGGAAGGCCTCGATGGCGCCGCGGGTCTTGGGTCCGATCAGGCCGTCGATGGTGCCCGGCTGGAAGCCTGCCCGGGTCAGCATCGTCTGGATGAGCTTGACGTCATCCTTCTTGTTGGCCGCGTCGCGCCCGACCGAGCCCCGTGATCTCGCCCTCGATGGGCTTCGTCAGCCAGCCGATCTTGCCGAGCTGTGGGTTGGTGAAGCTCAGGTCGACGGGGCCCAGGTGCATGTAAATCGAGAAGAATCGATAAGTGCCTGTTCTCTTGAACGGCTCGCCGGGGTTGCCCGAGTTGAGGATGGATCCTCTCAGCTCGTGGCGCACCACGATGAAGTTCGTCCCGCCGAACGCCCCCTTGCTCTTCTCGGGATCCGGGTTGAGCCGTGCCGCGACCACGTGGCCGTCGAACATGGCGTGCACCTTCGTCCCCTCGGCGGCGTACACGTGGACGCCGCCATGCCAGACGCGGCTGGCGCCCAGGGGGAAGAACCCGCGCGGGGTGTCCTTCTCGGTGTGCTTGAAGTAGCGCGTTACATTATCTGCCGTCACCGGCAGTCCTGCCCCGAGGTCAACGGGAAGACGATGCGTGCGGGCATGGAGTCCTCATTGTCCGCTCTGCGCGTCAGATTAGGGATGTGAGGGCCGCGGGGCAACGGCTGAACGGGGCAGATGTGGGGAGGCGCGTCGCCGCGGGCCCGGCGGCGTGACGGCGGGGAGGCGCCGGGCCGCCAACGGTGCGGGGGTCGACCGTGAGGGTGGCCGGGACCTGCCTCACGAGGCTATCATCGCCCGGTCGACCGACCCGCCCCGGAGGCTCCAGCTTGCGCGTCGAGCTCAAGAACGGCGAACAGGCCATCGCCCTGATGTCCGAGGAAGGCCTCATCCAGTTCCGCGATGAGGGCGAGGTGCGCATGGTGCTGCGGCTGTTCTCGGGGGAGCCCGGGAACATGGCCTCGCTGCGCCAGCTCCTCGCCGAGGAGCTGGGCTCGGTCACCACGCTCGCCCTGACCGATGATCAGGTCATCGACGCCCTGGCCCCCGTGGTCGCCCGCTCCTGCGTCGGCCTGGTGCGCACGGAGCTGCTGCCCGTGCGGGCGGCGGACGCGGTGACGGGCAGCTTCGAGGAGGACGACGTCGGCGACCTCTTCGACGACCTGCTGGAGGCGGTCGTCGAGCTGGAGGACATGATCCCCGTGGCCATCCTGCCGCCCACCTTCATCCGGGTGGCGGAGATGGAGGCGAACGGCATCTTCGACGAGAACAAGCTCTACAAGCTCGGGCTGGACCTGCTGCGGTTCGTCGGCCTGAAGGGCGTGGGGATCTCGGAGGTGGCGCCCATCCTTGAAGAGGCCGGGCTGCGCGGGGGCAACATCCTCGACGAGCTGACCCAGGCCTTCCAGGCCGGCCTCAAGCCCTTCGGCGTGGCCGCGGGCCTGCTGGACAAGGCCACCGAGCTGGGCAAGAGCTTCATCGGCGTGGCGGCCGGCCAGGGCTTCAACCTCATCAAGGGGGCGGTGAAGGCCGGCGAGGCCGTGCTGGAGCTGCTGCAGAACCCGGGCGATGGCCCGCTGCCCGGCGAGACGGGACCGGCCATGCGGGACGTGGCCGGCAGCCAGGTGGCGAAGCTGCTGGCGGGCACCCAGGGCGTCAGCGACACCCTGGGCGACGCCCTGAAGGGGGACGGCGAGGATCCCGCCCCCCTGACCATCGGGCCCGCCCTCCTCAACGGCGCCGAGGTGCAGGGCTCCTCGCTCAAGGACGCCGCCCAGCAGCAGGGCGAGTTCCTGCAAGGGGTGCTGAAGGGCGAGCAGCAGGCGCCGCCCGATCCGAGCCCGGTGGCGGACGCCCTGGGCCAGTCCAGCCACGAGCAGGGCGGCAAGCTGGTGGACTCGGCGGCCACCACCGCGGCGACGCTGACGCTCCTGGGCGGCGCGACGCCGGCCGAGAAGAAGGTGCTGGACCAGCCCCGCTGGTGGACGCAGCCCGAGTTCCCCAAGGGTGCGAGACTCATGGGGATTCCCGCCGAGGGCGTGTGGCTGGTGGCTCGCTCCGATGGCTCGAAGAAGCTGGTCTTCGACGTCTACCTGCAGCCCGAGAGCGGGCCTGATGTCTCGCTGGCGCACCTGTCCCCCGAGGTGAAGGACGGCGTCGCCCGGGTCTTCTGGGTCCCCGAGGGGCCCATGGACCTGGACGGGCAGACGCTCTTCTTCGAGGCGCGCACCGAGGATCGCCGCATCCGGGTCCCCAGCCCGAGCGCGCCGGTGGGCGACGCGAAGGTGGTGGACGAGGCGACCTTCGATCAGCAGACGGTCTCCATCGAGGCGGTGGGCTTCGTGCTCAAGCCCGACGGGGATCCGGCGCTGTCGGGGCAGGACCAGATCACGGCGGGGCCGGTCTTCCTGGTGGCCACCACCACCATCCCGGGGCTGGTGGAGCTGGAGGTGCGCAACGCCCTGGCCCCCGTCGACGCCCAGGGCAACCCGCCCAAGCCCTTGATCACGTTCAATGTCTTCGCCGAGAACGGCCGCGCGGTGGTGCCCTGGAACCCCGGCAAGCTGCCGCCGTCCATCCGGGCGCTGCGGGTGGACGCGCGCCCCAAGAAGGGGGCCGGGGACGCCGCCGAGGTCACCACCCTCGTGGTGCCGCCCTTCATGTTCGGCGACGCCAACATCGACGTGGATGACACCGAGCCCGAGATCATCGAGCCGCAGCCCGATGCGGCCGTGGACGCCGGCTACTTCGCGCTCACGCCCAACGGCGCGGCCATCCCCGAGGTGCCGGCCGAGGGGGCGTGGATCATCGTCGAGCTGGCCAACGTGCAGCAGGCCAAGGTGCGCATCTTCACCCGGAACGGGGAGCATGGCGCGCGCGAGGCGCTGCAGACGCTGGATCTGAAGCTCAAGGATGGCCGGGCGACGGTGCAGTTCAAGCCGGCCCAGCCCATGGAGCGCTCGGGCATGCGGCTCGGGTTCGACGTGGTCCTGCCGGGCCAGATCGTGCCCGGCGAGGAGGCACCCTGGGTGCCGGCCTTCTTCTTCGGCGACGCCGCCGCCTGACGCCGGGCTCGCTTCGGCTCGACCCTCCATGAGATCATCACCGGGCAATGACCCGGGAGGGGAGCCATGCGAACACTCGTGATGTTGCTGGGGATCGGGCTGGTCTTTGCCGGCTGCGACGATGACGACGATCCCGGGGGCGCCGGCGGCGGCGCCGTGGTGGACGGCGGCGGTGGCCAGGGCGGCGCGGGCGGCCAGGGCGGCCAGGGCGGCGCGGGCGGCCAGGGCGGCCAGGGCGGCCAGGGCGCCAGGGCGGCGCGGGTGGCCAGGGCGGCGCGGGAGGCCAGGGCGGCGCGGGCGGCCAGGGCGGCGCGGGCGGCCAGGGCGGCGCGGGCGGCCAGGGCGGCGCGGGCGGCCAGGGCGGCGCGGGCGGCCAGGGTGGCGCGGGCGGCCAGGGCGGCGCGGGCGGCCAGGGCGGCGCGGGCGGCCAGGGCGGCGCGGGCGGCCAGGGCGGCGGCCAGGGGGCGCCGGCGGCGCGCCCATGGAGTGCTCGACGCCCAACCCCGCGGGTTGCCGGCAGACCGGGTGCCCCGTCGGCCAGGCCTGCGAGGTCCTGCCGGATGACTGCATCGCCTCGAGCTGTCAGTGCGATCCCGTGAACGATGTCTGGGGCTGCACGGAGGACTGCGGCGGCGGGCGGTGCGTGCCGGCCCATGCCTGCGAGGGGCCCAATCCCCAGGGGTGCTTCGGGGACGGCAGTGGGTGCGCGCCGGGGGAGGTGTGCCAGGCGCTGCCCGACGACTGCCGGCCCTCGGGGTGTGGCTGCGACGCCGAGACCGGCACGTGGATCTGCACGGCAGACTGCGGGGGCGGCACCTGCGTGGCGGGCCCGATGGGGTGCGAGGGCCCCAGCCCGGCGGGCTGCCGGCAGACGGGCTGCCCCGCCGGGCAGGCCTGCGAGGTGCTGCCCAATGACTGCCGCCCGTCGAGCTGCATGTGCACCGACGCCGGCCAGTGGGCCTGCACCCGGGACTGCGGGGGCGGCACCTGCGTCCCGGCCGCCAACACGCGGTGGTTCCTGACCTGCGGCGATCCCGTCTGCCGGGGCCACATGCCCCATGAGGGCGTGCCCCGCTGCGCCGACGAGGTGCTCGGCGATCCGTGCGCGGTGCCGGGGGGGATGTGCGATCCCGGCGACGCCTGCAACGCCCTGATGGTCTGCACCGACGTCGATCCGCGGCAGGGGCCCTGCCCGATCTCGAAGGCGGAGTTCAAGCGCGACATCCAGTACGTGCAGCCGGCCGAGCGCGAGCGGCTGCGGGCGGCCGTGGAGGCCGTGAAGCTGGCCACGTGGCGCTACCGGTCCGAGCCGGCGGATGCCCGCCCCCACCTGGGCTTCATCATCGACGACGGGGTGCCCGTGGAGGCGCTGCGCCCCAGCGGCGACCAGGTCGATCTGTACGGGTACACGACGCTGGCGGTGGCGGCGCTCCAGGCCCAGGCCGCCGAGCTGGCCGCGCTGCGGGCGGAGGTGGAGGCCCTGCGCACCGAGCTGCGGGCGATCCGGGCGGCGGCCCCCCCCGAAGTCCGGGCGCCGGCGCGCTAGCAGGCTGTCTCATGGAGCCCACCGACAACGTCCGCCGCGAGTGGGCGGCCCGCGTGGAGGCCGAGTATCGCTCGGCCGCCATCACTCAGCACCTGACGCTCTGGCTCATCCAGCTGGGCGCGTCGCCGGACCTGATCCGGGATGGCCTGCGCATCACCGACGACGAGCTGGTGCACGCCGAGATGGCGTTCGCGACCCTCACCGCCGCCGGGGGGAGTCTCGCGGGGCCCTTCGATCGGGCGACGCTGGGGCTGCGCCGCGATCCCACCGTCTCGCTGGAGGTCGACGTGGCCCTCGCCGTGGCGGAGGTGTTCTGCCTGGGCGAGACGGTGGCGGTGCCCCTGTTCTCGGCCCTGCGGGCGGGCTGTACCGTCCCGGTCGCCCGCGAGGCGCTGGACAGGGTGCTGGTGGATGAGGTGCGCCACCGCGACTTCGGGTGGACGGCCCTGACGTGGTTGCTGGATCACGGCCTTGCCGAGCTGCGGCCCAGCGTCAGCGCCGCCCTGCCGGCGATGTTCGCGCGGCAGCGGCGCAACTACGGGGTCGGCGCGCCGGCCGGCGGGGCCCTCTCGCCGGCCGAGATCGCTTGGGGTCTCATGGACTTGCCGCGCTACGCGGCCACGCTGGAGGCCACCCTGGATCGGCAGTACATCCCGCGGTTCGAGCGCCTGGGGATCGACGCGGCGGCGGCCTGGCGGGGGACGCCGGGCGGGGCCGTGGGCGTGGTGCCCTCGACGAGCTGACGCTCAGGCCGGGGTGGCCGCCGGGCCGGGCTCCTCGGCGGCCTCGGCCACCGGGCGCTCCAGCAGAGGGGGGAGCCGCCGGGCCAGATCCAGCAGGCGGTCGGCCCCGATGCGGTCGGTCAGGGCGGCGTCCCACCGGATGCCCTCGGGGCTGACCTCGAGGGTGGCCGCCGTGGGGGCGTCGTCGGCCAGCAGCGACCGCAGGGCCTCCAGCACTCCGGGCTCGGCCAGCAGCGCCTCGGCGGCCTCGGCGTCGGCGCTCAGGGCGCAGAGCGCGGCGTCGTCCACGCTCAGGCGGGTCAGGTGGCGGGCGAGGCGCTCCTCGAGCTTGTGGGGGTAGTCCTCGGGCTGGCGGCTCACCAGCCACAGGTGCGCGGCCGGCTCCGCCGCCGCCGTCAGGCCGATGCGCAGGCGGTCGCCGGCGGCCTCCAGGTGGAAGGCGACGTGCCGCTCGTCCACCACCGCCCGCAGGCAGGGCAGGCCGCGCGGCCAGGTGAGGGCGGGCCGCCCGGCGTCCCCCAGGGCGTCGATCAGATCGCCAAAGAGCTTGCGTAACGGGCGGTTACGCTCGGCGCGGCGTCGCTGGACGCCGATCTCCAGCAGGCCGAAGAGGGCCAGGCTGCCGGCCGCGAGGGCGGCCGCGGGCAGCTCCTCCCCCAGGCCACGCAGCACGAGGAGCGCCACCGCCGTCAGGGCGGCCGCCTGGCCGACGACACCCAGGATCGGGCTGATCAGGGGGCGCCGGCCGAGGGCCCGGCGCGCGGCGGCGTGCTCCACGTCAGTTGCTCATGGACTCGAGCTTCGCCTGGAGCATCTTCGCGCCGTAGATGAGGGCGCCCATCTGCTCCTGGTCGAAGGCGTAGCGCGTGCCGCAGAAGTGGCAGACGCACTCGGTGATCTCCTGCTCGGCGCGCAGGGCCGTCAGCTCCTCGGGGCCCATGGCCACGAGGGTGCGGGCGTAGCGCTCGCGCTCGCAGTTGCAGACGAAGGCCACCGGGTGCTCGCCCAGGATCTCGACGTCGTCGCCGAGCAGGCGGGCGAGGTCGGCCGCCGTGCCGCCCTGCTCGAAGAAGGTCGACAGCGGGGGCAGGGACTCCAGCCGCACCTGCATGGCCAGGGTGTCCTTGAGCTCGCTGCCGGGGAGCATCTGGAGGAGCAGGCCGCCCGCGGCGCTGATGCCGGTGGGGCCGATGACCTCGCCCAGGGCCACCGCCGACTCGATCTGCTCGCTGCGGGCCAGGTAGTCGGAGAGGTCCTCGGCCACGTTGCTGCCCGTCAGGGCGGTCACGCCGTTGAAGGCGGGCTCGTGCTCGGCCAGGCGCTTGATGATCGTCAGCCGCCCCGCCCCGATGCCCGCGGGCAGGTCGATGGCGCCGTCCTTGAGGGGCACGTCGGCGCGCGGCTCGTGCAGGGTCGCGCGGACGCGGCCGTGCGCGTCGGCGACGGCGTAGATCTCGCCCAGCGGGCCATCGCCGTTGATCTGGATGCCGAGCTGCTGGCGGTCCTTGAGGGTGGCGCCGAGGAGGAGCGCGGCCGTGGCCGTCCGGCTCAGGGCGAGGGCACCCGTGGGGCCGGCGTCCTGGGCCTCGACGAGGGCCTGGGAGACGCCATCGCAGCGCACGGCGATGACGCGGACCTTGCCGTCCAGGGCCACCGCGCGGACGAGCTGGTCCGAGGGGAGGCGCGGGGTGGGGGGGCTCTGCAGATCGTCCATGGGGGCCTCCGGGGTGCCGCGAAAGGGGGCGACTGTACCGGATGGCGCGCCCACGGCAAACGATTCCGGCCGGGGGCGGGCGAGGCCGGGTCAGGCGGCTGGATCCGCCTTGCGCCAGCCGGCAGGAGGCGGGGGGAGGGGGCAGGCGCCCACGCAGAAGGGCAGGAGAGTCGCGATGTTACGCGCGTCGTCGATGCCGCGGTGGTGGGTGCCGATGAGGGGCAGCCCCACCCGCGCCAGGGCGCGGTGCATGCCGAAGAGCTTGCGGCTCCCGAGGCGATCGGAGAACGCCTGCTTCAAGTTGAGGTGGTCGCCGCCGAAGGGCAGCGCGACGCCGTGGAAGCGGGCGTCCAGCTCGAACTGGCCCCGGTCGTAGCGGCCCCACGAGCAGAACAGCGGTGGTGGTCCGGCCCCCATGAAGGCGGCGAGGGCGGCCAGCGCCTCCGGGAATCCCGGCGCGTCGTCCACCTGCGCCTGCTCGATGGAGGTCAGGGCACGGCAGAACGGGGTGAGGACGGGGTGGCGCACCGGGCGCACGAACGTCTGGAAGCTGGCCTGCGGGGTGAGGGTGGCGGCGTCGACGAGCACGGCGCCGATCTCGATGATCTCCATCTGATCCCGGGGCACCAGGCCCCCGTCGTCGCAGGTGGCTTCGAGGTCGATGACGAGGTAGTCGCGGTCGGACATGAGCGCTCTCCGTGGAGGTGGAGGCCGCACCGTAGCGCGCCGGGGGCCCGCGCGCCCGGACAGGAATCCGGACAGCTACTCGTGGCGCAGGGCGTCGATGGGATCGAGGCGCGCGGCCTTCAGGGCGGGCATGAAGCCGAAGAGGATGCCGACGGCGGCCGAGAACAGGAAGGCGATGCCGACGATCCCGGGCACCACCACGAAGGGCAGCTCCAGCTTCTCGCAGGCGAGGTACGAGCCCCCGAGGCCGACCCCGATGCCCAGCAGGCCGCCCAGCGTCGACAAGAGCGCGCTCTCCAGCAGGAACTGCAGCAGCACCTCCCGCCCGCGCGCGCCGATGGCCATGCGGATGCCGATCTCCCGCGTCCGCTCCGTCACCGACACCAGCATGATGTTCATGATGCCGATGCCGCCCACGAGCAGGCTGACGGCCGCGATGGAGCCCAGCAGGGTGGTCATGACGTTGGTGGTGCCGGTGACGCGCTCGGCGATCTCGCGCATGTCGCGGACCGAGAAGTCATCGTCGCTGCCCTCCTTCAGGCGGCGACGCTCCCGCAGCAGCCGCTCGATGTCGGCCTGGACCCGCTCGGTGCCGCCATCTTCGGCCGACACATAGATCATCTGCAGGTCGTCCTTGCTCGCCAGGCGTCGCTGGACGGTGCGCAGCGGCAGCAGGATGGTGTCATCCGGATCGGATCCCATCATGGACTGCTTGCTCGACATGACACCGATGACATCACAGGAGAGGCGCCCGAGGCGGATGCGCGCGCCGATGGCCTCGTCGCCCCCGAAGAGCTCCTTGTGGACCGTGGCGCCGAGGAGGCAGACGGGGGCGCCGGCGCGGATCTCGGCCTCGTCGAAGGCGCGCCCGCTGGCGACGGACCAGTCGCGGACCTTGAAGAACGCCGAAGTCACGCCCTGGGCGCTGGTGGGCCAGTTGGCGTTGCCGTTGACGGCCAGGGTGCTGGCGCTGGCGGTCGGGGCGACGAGCACGCCGTCCACCTGGGAGGCGATGGCCTCGGCGTCGTCGAGCGTGAAGCCCCGCGACGCGACGCGGGCGCCGCCGGGGCCGCGCCACGCGCCGGATCGCACCATCAGCAGGTTCTGGCCCAGGCTGGCGATCTGGTCGGTCACCGACTTCTTGGCGCCCTCGCCCAGGTGCACCATGCAGATGACGGCCCCGACGCCGATGACCACCCCCAGCACGGTCAGGAACGAGCGCAGCTTGTTCTGCACCATGGCCCGCACGGCCATGCCCACGGTGAGCCAGAGCATCATCGCAGCACCTCGGCCGGGGTGCCGTCGCGCTGGATGCGGCCATCGGTGAACCAGAGGGCGCGCCGGGCGAAGGCGGCCACCTCGGGCTCGTGCGTGACGAGGGCGATGGTGATGGCCTGGCGGACGTTGAGGTCGGCCAGCAACGTCATCACCTCGTGGGTGCGGGCGCTGTCCAGGTTGCCGGTGGGCTCGTCGGCCAGCAGCACCGCGGGCCGGGTGACGAGGGCGCGGGCGATGGCGACGCGCTGCTGCTGGCCGCCCGAGAGCTGGGCGGGGGTGTGATCGGCCCGGTCCGCCAGGCCCACCAGGTCCAGCACCTCGAGGGCCCGGTCGCGGCGCTCGCGGCGCGGCACGCGCTGGTAGATGAGGGGGAGCTCGACGTTGTCCACCGCGCTGGTCCGGGCCAGCAGGTTGAAGCTCTGGAAGACGAAGCCGAGGTGGTGGCGCCGCAGCAGCGCCCGCTCCTCCCGGTCGAAGTCGCCCACGTCGACGCCACGGAAGCGGTAGCGCCCCCGGCTGGGCCGGTCCAGGGCCCCGAGGAGGTTCATGCACGTCGACTTGCCGGAGCCGCTCGATCCCATGATCGCGACGAATTCCCCAGCGAAAATGCGAAGATCCACGCCGGCCAGGGCGTTGACGGTGGCCTCGCCCGTCCCGTAGGTCTTCCAGGCGTCGACCAGCTCCATGACCGGGACGTCGGCCGTCATTTCGCGGGCGTCTCCTGGCCCGTCAGGACGGCGAGGCCCTCGGTGACCGCGCCCCCCCGGATCTCGGTGTACCGGCCGTCCGTGGCCCCGGTCTCGACGGTCTGGGGCGTCGGCTTGCCATCCACCAGGGTCCAGAGGCGCGGGCCGCCCCGACCTCCCCGCCCGCCCGGCCCGCCGCGGCGACCGCCGGGACGAGGCATGCCGGTGAGCACGGCGCCGGCCGATCCCACCGGGCCCTCGGGGCGCGGCGGCTGGAAGCGCAGCGCGGCGTTGGGCACCCGCAGCACGTCCTTGACCTCGCTGGCGACGATGGTGGCGGTGGCGGTCATGCCGGGCCGCAGCAGGCGGTCGGGGTTCTCCACCTCCAGCACCGCCTGGTACGTCACCACGTTCTGCTCCTGGGTGGGGGCATGGCGCACGGCGACGACCACCGCCTGGAAGGTCTGGCGGGGGAAGGCGTCGACCGTGAACGTCGCCTCCATCCCCTTCGCGACCCCGCCCACGTCCGCCTCGTCGATGGCCAGCAGCAGGTGCATCTGGCGCAGATCCTCGGCGATGGTGAAGAGCACCGGCGTCTGCAGCGAGGCGGCCACGGCGGAGCCAGGCTCCACTGCGCGCGTCAGCACGATGCCGCCGATGGGGGCCAGGACGACGGCCTTGGCCAGATCGGCCTCCACCTGCCGCACCTGGGCCTGGGCCAGGCGCCGCTGGGCCTCGGCCTGGGCCAGGGACGCCACGGCCCGGGCCCGCGCGGCGCTGGCGCGCTCGGCCTCCTCGGTGGGGACGAGCCCCTTGCGGTTGAGCTGCTCGGCCCGCCGAGACGTCCCGCGGGTCTCCGTCACCGTCGCCGCCGCCACCTTCACCGCCGCCTCCGCCACGGCGAGCTGGGCCTGGGCCTGCTCGAGCCGGGCCTGGAGCGGCTCGGGATCCAGCCGGGCGAGCACCGCGCCGGCCTCGACCGGATCGTCGGCGTCGACGTTGACCTCGATGACGCGGCCCGAGATCTCGGCGCCCACCTCGACGACCCGCACCGGCTGCACGCTGCCCGTGGCCGTCACCACGGTGCGGATGCTGCCCCGATCCACCGTGGCCGTCCGCCAGGTGGGCCCGGCCGGCGCCCGGGACTCGTGGCTGAGGGCGACCCAGAGGCCCGCGCCGGCCAGGGCCACCAGGCCCAGACCCACGAACCAGCGCCCCCGCGTCGAGCGGCACCGGATGCCCAGCCCCGCCCGGGTGTCTGCGTCTCTGCTCGACCCGGCCATGGGGTCCTCCGCCACCGTGCACGGCGCAGCATGGCGGCGCGGGCGCTTCTCGTCCACTCGGCGCCATGGCATCGTGGCGCCATGCCCACCGACGCCCCGTTCGCCTGGGGCGCCCTGGTCGACGGCCTCGCCGCCGAGCACGGCTCCCTGGCCGCCCTCGCCCTGCACCTGGCCGAGCGCCGCGCCTTCGCGGAGGACGCCGAGAGCGTCGAGCGGGGCCTGCGGCGCCTCCGCGGGCGGGGCAGCGGGGCCGGCGGGGTCTGGGGCGACCGGCTGCTGCGCGTCTACGGGCTGCCCACCGCGGTCGTCGACCGGGTGCGCTGGATGGGGCAGTACCACACCCGCTTCACCGATCTGCCGGTCTCGCTGTGCCGGGAGCTGCTGGGGCCATGGGACCGCCCGCCGGTCAGCGAGAGCCCGGCCCGCGTCTGGGTCCTGCTGGGGCGCGCCAGCCTGGCCCTGCGCCAGCGGCAGAGCGCCCGGCCGATGCTGGCGCAGGCGGCCCTGCTGGCGGCCCGGGCCGAGCCGGCGGCCCAGGTCGAGCGGGCGCTGGTAGAGGCGTTCGTGATCAGCCGGGACGACGAGGCCGGGGCCGCGAAGCTGCTCGACGAGGCCAGCGCGTTGCTGGCGGCCGGCGGCCTGGCACCGGACGATCAGGCCTGCCTCTTCGCCCGCCTGGTCGACCAGCGGGCGTGGGTCTTCAACCGGCGGCCGCCCCTGGATCACGGCGCCGCGGCCGCCCTCTACGCGACCATCCCTGCCGACGGCCCCCCGTTCGCGCGGTGCCGGCGCGAGAACGGCCTGGGGTGGTCTTGGCTGCGGCTGGGTGATCGGGCGGCGGCCCGGGCCCACGCTCTGGCCAGTGTCGAGGCGGCCGGGGACGGCGGATCGCTGCGGCTGCGTGCGATGGCGCTGAACCTGCTGGCCCACGCCGCCGAGGGGGAGGAGGCCCGCGCGGCGGCCGGGCGGGCGGGGGCCATCGCCACCCGCCTCGAGGACGAGGCCCTGCGGGTCCGTTTCGGCGTCCTGGACCCCACGGTGGCAGCCCGGTGACCCGCCGGTGGCGCCAAGGTTGCCCACCGGGGAGGCTCCTCCCATAATCGGCCCGTCCTGGAGGTGAGATGCCGAAGACCGGCCTGGTCCTGGCGGGGGGCGGCGCCCGCGGCGCCTACGAGGTGGGCGTCCTCTACTACCTGTTCGTGGACGGGCCCGCCGAGCTGCGCGAGCTCGCCCGCTTCAACGTCCTGTGCGGCACCTCCATCGGCGCCCTCAACATCGCGGCGACGGCGGCCTCCATCCACCAGCCCAGCGTGGGCATCCGGCGGCTGGCGGATCTCTGGCGCACGCTGTCCATCGATCGCGTCCTGCAGATCGGCCTGACGGACATCATGTCGCTGCCGGCGTGGCTGGTGGGCCGCAACAGCCGCGAGAGCGTCTTCCCCGGCGAGCCCGTGCGCTCGATCATCGAGGAGGACATCGACTGGGGCCGCATCCACGTGAACCTGGCGTCGGGGATGCTGGACGCGGTGAGCCTGTCGTGCACCCAGGTGCCCACGGGCAAGACGGTGGTCTTCTACGAGACCAGCGATGGCCGGCCCCGCAAGTTCTCCCGCGATCCCCATGTGCGCCCCGTGCTGACGCGCCTGACGCCGGCCCACTGCCGGGCGTCTGCGGCGATTCCCTTTGTGTTTCCGGCAGTTCCCATCGACAGCATCCCCTACGTCGACGGCGGCCTGCGGCAGAACACGCCCCTGTCGCCGGCGCTGCGGCTGGGGGCCAACCGCCTGATGGTGGTGGGCCTGGGCCACGAGAAGGCGATGGACGATGACGCCGTGCTGGGCGACTGGAAGCGCCGGCTGGCGAGCCCCATCTTCCTGCTGGCCAAGGTGCTCAACGCCCTGATGCTGGACCATGTGGACTACGATCTCATCCGCCTGGAGCACATCAACCAGGTGCTGCGCGATGGCGAGACCGTCTTCGGCGCCGAGTTCCCCGCCCGCATGAACACCATGTTCGCCAACAGCCGCGGGGCGGCCTACCGCATCGTCCCCACGGTGGTCCTGCGCCCGAGCAAGGATCTGGGCAAGCTGGCGGCCGATCACGTCCGCTCGGGGGGCCTGCAGAGCGATCGCCGCATGACGTCGCGGGTCATCCGCACCATCGCGCGGCTCGAGAGCAAGGACGAGGCCGATCTGACCAGCTACGTGCTCTTCGACGGCGCCTACTGCTCCAAGCTCATCGAGCTGGGCATCCACGACGCCCAGAGCCGCCGCGACGATCTGATCCGCTTCTTCGCCGAGGCGGGCCGGGCGACGCAGGCCCCCGGCGCCATCGCCGCCCCGTGACGCGCCCCCCATGATCAGCCTGCTGGATCCCGAGGAGCGCATCGAGGGGCGCATCGGGGTGCACGACCGCCGCTCCTTCGAGCTGAAGCTCGACTACACCATCGACGCCGAGCGGCCGCTGAACCGCTACGCCGTCGACGCCTTCATCTTCGTGCCGCGCAGCCTGGGCATCCACAAGGACACCTACGACCGGCACCGCTTCTACGCCGATGTCCAGGCCTACATCCGCTTCAAGACGCCGCCCAGCACCCTCGCGACGCTGGCCGATCTGGGGGCGGCCGAGGCACCGCTGGTGCACCTGCGGTGGCTGCTGGCCGAGCTGCGCGGCGGGGACGCCGCGGGGGCCCGCCGGGCGGTGCGGCAGGCCCTGCGGCTGCTCGGCTGCCAGCTGCGGTGGGCCCTGCGCCGAGAGATGGGGGCGCTGCTGGACCGCCTGGCCGGGCCCGATCCCGCCGCCTGCCCCCCGCAGGCCGACGCCCTCGTCCACACCCTCGGCCTCTTCCTGGATCGGTTCCGCGCCCTGATCGAGCCCGTCGGGTCGGCCGCCGTCCGCGAGACCGCGCGCCTGGTGGATGAGTTCGTGGGCCTGTCGGCCGAGCGCCAGCTCACCCGGCTGGTGGCGGCGGTGGACCAGAGCCCCCTGGCGGGCGTGCTGGCCGACGTCCGCGGCCGGGCGGTCGCACGCATCCTGGCCGAGCGCGAGCGCCGGGCCACCCATGGCTTCGGCGAGAGCGAGACCAGCGTCGGCACCCCGGACGAGCGCATGGTCTACCGCCTCGGCGTGCTGAAAAAGTTCGTGATGTCCGTGCTCTTCCTCGATCTGGCCCGGGATCCCGGGCGCCGCGCCGCCGACGTGGCGGCCGCTGGCGCCGCCGCCCTGGCCATGTTCTTCGCCGTCATCGCCGCAGCCTGGGCGCAGTCGAGCTACGGCCTGAACACGACGCCCTTCGTGCTGATCATCGTGGCCAGCTACGTGGTGAAGGATCGCATCAAGGACTGGGCCCGGCAGTTCTTCGCGGCCAAGATGGCCCACTGGCTGCCCGACCATGTGGTGCGCATCCGCGAGCCCCTCTCGGGCGAGACGCTGGGTCGGTGCCGCGAGACGATGCGCTTCGTGAAGGTGGCCGATCTGCCCGCCGCCGTGCGGGCGCTGCGCTACCGCCGCACCCCGGACGCCCTGCTGGCGGGCAAGCCCGAGATCGTCCTGCACTACCGCAAGGTGGTGCAGATCGACGCGCAGACGCACCGCCGCACCCACGGCCCCCTGCGCGATCTCAACGACATCATCCGGGTGAACATCGGCTCCTTCCTGGCCCGGGCCGACGACACCACGCGCCGGACGCTGGTCTACGACGCCGAGCTGGACCGCGCCGCCCCCGTGGATCTGCCCAAGGTCTACCACCTCAACGTCGTGCTGCAGATGGGCAGCCCCGACGGCGCAGAGGCCCCGACCACCGACCGGGTGCGGGTGGTGCTGGATCGCGACGGCATCATCCGGCTGGAGGAGCCGACGCAACTGCGGCCGTCCCCGACGAATTTGGAGGCCCCGAGCACCTGACCCATACTGCGGGCGATGGCCACGACCGCCCGCATCCACCTCGACGCCGCCGCCGGAGGCGCCCGCGGAGGTCGCAGCCCCCGACGACGCGCAGACCGAGCGGGTGCTGCCCGACCCGGCCTCGCCCCTCAACGCGCTGCCCCAGGTGGCCAACGATCCGACCGCCATCCCCATCGGCCAGGGGGCCGTGTTCCTGCCGGCGTACACCACGGGCGACCGGGAGCCGCCGGTGACGGTGCTCCAGGACGGCGGCGTGGTGGCCGAGGGCCAGGCCGGGGCGCGGGTGGTGCTGCCGCCGGGCGACTACGACGTGCGCTTCGGCTCCGGCACCTTCTCCCAGCAGGTCCGCGTCCCGGTGGCGATCCAGGAGGGCCGCACGACGGTGCTGCCCCCCACCTGGTCGGGCCTCGTCGTCGGCGCGGCCACGTTCAACCGCACCGATCAGGTGGGCGAGCAGGCCGGCTGGGACCTGGGGCTGTCCCTCTTCTTCGACACCACCGCCAGCTTCCAGCGCGACGCCCACCAGTGGATCACGCGGCTGGAGCTGGAGGAGGAGCAGTCGCGGCCGGAGGACGGCGAGTTCACCAACGAGGGCGATCGCCTCTTCCTCCACACCATCTACACCTACCACCTGGTGCCCTGGTTCGGGCCCTACCTGCGCGTGGGCCTCGAGACGAAGCTGCTCGACCGCCACCAGGTCTTCGAGCAGGCGCAGACGGTCGACGAGCTGGACCGGGGCGGCAACGTGGTCAAGACCCACGTCGACGTGGATCGGGTCAAGCTCGGCGGGCCGTTCGCGCCCCTCATCCTCCAGCAGGGCGCGGGCGGCAACTTCCGGCTGCTGCGGCGGCGCAATGTGGAGCTGGATCTGCGCCTGGGCTTCGGCGCGCGCCAGACGCTGGCCAACGACCTGCTGGTCTACGAGAGCGTCGCCGGCGCCGCCGACCGCCTGGTGCCGGCCGAGGACGCGTCGGTCCTGGGCCCGGAGGGCACCGTGGTGGGCATCGGCCGCCTGTCGCGCTGGGTGACCATCACGAGCGAGTTCGACGGCCTGCTCCCCGTGAGCGACGACGCCGCCGTGTTCACATGGCGCAACCAGGCCGGCCTGCGGCTCATCCGCTACGTGTCCATCAACTACCGGTTCAACGCGACCCGTGACCCCAACCTGGACGTCGAAGACACCATCCGCACCGAGCACGACGTCCAGCTCCGGTTCAGCTACACCCTGTTCTGACGACGCCGTGGCCGACCTGACCGACCGGCTGGCGGCGCTCTTCGGCGATCCCGCGCTGCTGGCCCGGCCCGGCATCTCCCAGGTGGTGGCGGCCTGGCAGCGCCCGGGGACGACGCCCTGCGCGTCCTGCACATCAACGCCAGCACGCCCCCAGCCCCACGGACGCCTTCGTCCTGGCTCTCTCCCGGGCGCGCGCCGACGCCATCATCACCACGGGTCGCATCCTGCGGGCCGAGCCGGACGTGCGCTACTCGCCCGCGGGCCCCACCGGCCTCGACCGCTGGCGGCGCGAGGCCGTCGGGCTGGACGCCGCGCCGCTGCTGGTCGTGCTCACCGCCCAGGTGCCCGACTTCGATCACCCAGGGCTGGTCGAAGCACCCGAGGTGCTGGTGCTGACGCCGGCGGCCTGGCCCGCCGAGGCCGAGGCCGAGGCCCGCCGCCGGGGCATCGAGCACCGCGCCCTGGCCGATCTGACCCTGGCGGCGACGCTCGCCCACCTGCGGGATCGGGGCCGGCGGCGCATCAGCGTGGAGGCCGGCCCCACCACCGCGCGCGCCCTCTTCACCGGCCCCGCTCTGCTCGACCAGCTCCTCCTCTCGACGTGCCGCGCCCGCGCCTGCCGGCGGGCGTCGAGGGTCCGCTCCTCGCCCGGCGGCCGGAGATCGAGGCGCGCCTGCCCGCCGGCACCGCCCCCGGCCACCACCGAGGGCGGCGTCCGCTGGACGTTCGAGCTGCGCCACCGCGGGCCCTGACGGCCGCTGGCGGCGCTCCCGGCCGCGCGCGTAGACTCCGCTCCGCTCGGCTCGCCGAGGCACCGAACACGCTCGCTGCGCTGCCGGATCAGCGCTGAGAATGTCCATGGGAATCAAGCAGTTGAAGGCTCTCGTCGTTACCCTCCTGATCGCGGCGGCCCCCGCCCTGGCGGAGCCCGCCTTCGAGCTCGACGGCAACACGCTCAAGGTGCCGGGGCCCGTCGTCTTCGCCACCGGGAGCGCCGAGATCTCCACGGAGAGCGAGGCGACGCTGGCCCATGTCCAGGCGTTCCTGGAGGCGAAGAAGGCCATCACGACGCTGCGCATCGAGGGCCACACCGCGGCCGTGGGCGACGCCGCCGAGAACATGAAGCTCAGCCAGGCGCGGGCACTCGCGGTGGCCCGCGCCCTGGTGGCCCGGGGCATCGACTGCAAGCGCCTGGTGGCGGTGGGCTTCGGCCAGGACAAGCCCGTGGCCGAGAACGCCACCCCGGAGGGCCGCGCCCAGAACCAGCGCATCGGCTTCGTGAACGCCGCCCTGCTCGGCCGCCTCATCGGCGGCATGCCCGCCGACGGCGGGGGCCTGGACGCGGGGAGCGTCTGCCCCTGACGGCCCCGGCCGGCCGCTACCGGATGGAGGCCACCCCCAGCAGCAGGCCGCCGATGGCCAGCGTCCAGGCCATGACGATGGGCATCGCCGGTGACCAGTGGGCCGGCCGCTCACCCAGGCCACGCAGCAGCCGGCGAAAGCGCAGCGCGGCTCCGGCACAGGCGACGGCGCCCAGGCCGGTCACGCCGATCCCCGTCAGCAGCAGGGCGTCGGTGCGCTGATCGACGTGCGTGGCCGAGGCGAGGCGCAGGAAGAGCCCGAAGCGCGCCACCACGAAGCCCAGGCCGATGAGGGCGATGCCCGTCCGGACCCAGGCCAGCAGGGTGCGCTCGGCGGCGAAGAAGACGCGGTGGTCGGGGCCTCTCATGGCGGGCGTTGTAGCACAGGCCGGCGATCAGCGGGGGCGGGCGGTGCAGCCGGCGCAGTCGACGAGGGCGGCGAAGGGATCGGGGCCGGGCCGCAGAGCCGCCAGGCTGGCGGCGCCCTGGACGTCGGTCAGCGCCAGCTCGCGCATGGGGAAGACGTGCCGGGTCGAGATGCGGGCGCCGGTGGCGAGGGTGATCCAGCCCTCCCAGGTGGCCTCCAGCCCGCCGATGGGGATGTTCGACGTCCAGAGCTGCCAGCGCGTAGGGGTGCCGTCGGGGCCGGGCCACCAGAGGTAGGCGTCGCCGGGGGTGCGCCCGCCGGCGGTGTACTGCACGAGCAGCCCCACCTTGTCGCCCTCGACGACCTGGCTGCGGGCCACGCCAGCGTCGAAGAGCTTGGCCAGGGGGTTGAGCCAGAAGGCGTCGTTCGTCCAGGCGGCGTGGGCGTCGTCGAGGGCCTTCGCGGCGGCCTCTCCCGTCAGGGCGGCCTCGCCCTCCCAGGCCAGCCCCCGATCGGCCGTCAGATCCAGCAAGACGCGCTGGGCGTCGACGCGCACCTCGACGAAGCTGCGCTGCCGATCCCAGAGGTGGTGGCGCTTGCCGGCGAAGGTCCACTGGACGGCGCCGGTCGCCTGCCAGGCCGTGACGTCCACGGCGGCCTCCATGCGGCGGGCGAGGGCGTCGGCCTCGGGGCCGGGCGTCCCGGTGGGCGGGGCGGCGAGCAGCAGACCGGCGGCGAGGAGCAAGGTGAGCATCGGGGGGCCT
Source organism: bacterium (assembly GCA_041389985.1). Taxonomy (GTDB): domain Bacteria; phylum Myxococcota_A; class Bradymonadia; order UBA7976; family UBA1532; genus JACKDP01. The sequence continues at coordinate 91,292 of JAWKQS010000016.1, read as the reverse complement.
CCTGGGGTGGTCAGGCCCCGGAGGGTACGCCATCCTGGCCCCACACGTCGCGGGCCGTGGCGCCCGGAGGAGGTGCCCATGTCCCGGGAGCGCGGCTGCCCGCAGTGTGGCCACGGCGAGTTCTTCGCCATCGAGACGGTGGAGAGCCCCCACTACGAATTCGCCAACAGTATCAAGCCCTTGGGGCTGACCGGCTACTACGGCCCGTCCGGGGAGACGGGGCTCTTCGGGGGCAGCAAGGACCGCCGGTTCGTCGTCGAGCTGACGGCGTATGTCTGCCGGGGGTGCCGCCACGTCCTGCTGTTCGCGAAGGACGCGGCGCTGCTGGAGCGGATGGCGCGGGAGCGGCGGGGGGTGGAGATCGTGGCGGGGTTGCCCGGGTGACGGCTACGGGTCGTAGGTCACGGTGATGCGGTACTCGGGCAGGGGCGGCGCCGGCGAAGCCGGAAGGCGACGACGTTGAGGTCGTAGAGGCCCGGCTCCAGGTCGAGGGTGAGCTGGGAGCACCGGCGGTTGAAGTCATCGTTCTCGGCGATGACGTCCCCACCGAAGCGCGCCAGCAGCACCGGATCCATGGCCTCGCAGCCCCCATCCCGGCTGTGGAGGCTGATGCGCACGGTGTGCGGCTCGGTCAGCCGGATGAAGGTCCGATCCACCCCGTCCGGGAGCACCGCCGGGCGGTCGTGGTCGCCGGGAAGGCTGACGTCGTCGGCGCTGCCGGGCAGCTCGTACTCGATCAGCATGGGCTTCCGGTCGTTGATGCCATCGTCGTTGAGGCACGCGATGTTCCACAGCTCGGCCGCGTACTCGTCGCCCCCGGCGTTGTTCGGCTCGCCCGGGCAGAAGGGGTTCTCGCCCAGCGGCTCGCCGGTGATGGTCTCGAACACATGGTCGCGCCGCGGGGACCAGACCCCGACCCAGGGCGCCAGCATGCCGTCGATGGGCGGGACGATGAAGGCGCGCTCAGCGGCGTCGAGGGTCGCCAGGTGCCCGCCCCGGCGGGCGGCCTCGACCCGCTGCGTGTCGTAGGTGCCGAGATCCGCGACGTACAGGTAGGCGCGGTCGCCCGCCTCGTTGGGGACCGCCCCCGGGATCAGCTCGCAGCCGGGCAGGGTGAACGTGACGGCCCGCTCGGCGACGCCGCCGATGAGGTCGTCGACCCGGATGGTGAGGTGAAGGTCGCGGGCCGGGCCGGCGGGGATGATGACGGTGTTCGCGTCGCCACTGATGGTGGTGCTGATGCGGCCACCCTCGGGATCGTGGGCCATGACCCGCACGATGCCCCGGCAGAGGCTGGCGGGGCTGTAGTCGCCGGGCTGGAGCTGCACGTCATCGATGACGGGGGGCTCGTTGACCGGGGCGTCCAGGTCGACCTCCAGGCGGTAGTCGCGCAGCGGGCCGCCGTTGTAGCCGCGGACGTTCAGGTCGTACAGGCCCGGCTCGAGAGCCAGGTGCAGCATCGAACACAGGTTGCCGTTGGCGTCGTCGTTCTCGAAGATCACGTCGCCCGCCTGCAGGATGCGCAGCATGGAGTCCCCGAGGACGCGGTCGCAGCCACCGGCGCGGTCCGCGACGCGGATGCGGACGTTGCGGGGCTCGGTGATGCGCAGGAAGGTCCGGTCGGTCCCTCGCTGGGCGAAGCCGGGGCGGTCGAAAGAGCCACCGGCCGACACGTCGTTGGCGCTCCCGGGCAGCTCGAACTCCAGGACGGCCGCCCGCAGCGTCGCGCCGGCGGCGTCGTTGAAGCAGGCATCGGGGTAGAGCTCGACGGCGTACTCCTCGCCGCCGAGGTTGTTGGGCTCGTCCGGGCAGAAGGCCATGAAGTCCGTCGCCTCGCCCGTGATGGGGGCGAACACCCCGTCGCGGTTGAGTGACCACAGGCCGATCCACGGATTCACGCCGCCCCACAGCCCCATCACCAGGTCCAGCTCGGCCTGCGACGTGATGGTGACCAGGTAGCCGAAGCGGTCGGCGGCGGCGTAGCGGTGAGCGTCGTAGGTGTCGGCGTTGGCGACGTACAGGTAGGCGTGATCACCCGCCGCGTTGGAGACGGCGCCGGCCGGCATCTCGCACGCGGGCAGGGCCAGATCCGCCCCCCGGCGGACCAGGCCGCCGCGGCCATCCTCAACCACCAGGCTCACGCGGACGGTGCGGGCCGGGCCACCGGGCAGCTCCAGGCGGGCGCCCTGGCCCATGGCGTCGCCGCTCCAGGTGTAGGTGAGCGGATCGCCATCGGGATCCCGCGCGAAGGCCTCGACCACCGACCGGCAGCGCGTCGCGAAGGTCGGCCGCGTCAGGGCGATGTCGTCGATGACGGGGATCTGGTTCATGGGCGGGGGCGGCCCGGCCTCGGCGATGATCCGGCCGATGTCGTCGCCGTTCGCGAGGGCCGCCTGGGCCGCGGCGCAGTCGCCGTCGAGGACGGCCGCCCAGCGCACGGGGTAGGCACCCGGGGCGGCCGGGACCGGCAGCGCGAAGCGGGCGTTCAGGACTCCGGCGCCGGGGACGCCCTCATAGGCGCAGACGCTGTTGCCCCCGACGCCGACCGCCACCTGGGCCGCGCAGCCCGGGCAGTTCTCGACGGTCAGCCGAAAGTCCATGGAGATCGGGACGTTGGTGCCGACCTGGGCCCGGGCCTCGTCGGCGCCGCCGGCGATGGACAAGGCCTCCAGGCGCTTGACCAGGCTCGGCGCCGGCGGGGGAGGCTCGGCCTCGACGATGACCCGACCGATGGCCTCGCCAGCGGCCAGCTCGGCCAGGGCTGCGGCGCAGTCGCCGTTGAGGACGGCCGCCCAGCGCACGGGGTAGGCGCCGGGGGCGGCGGGCGCAGGCAGGCGGAAGTCGGCGTTGAGCACCCCGGCGCCGGGGGCGGCGTCGTAGGCGCAGACGCTCTCGGCTCCGAGGCCGACGGCCACCTGCACGGCGCAGCCGGGACAGTCTTCGACGACCGCGCGGAAGCGCAGCGCCATGGGCACATCGGCGCCAGGGCGGACGGTCGCCAGATCGTCGCCGCCGGCGATGACCAGGCTCTCGAACAGCAGATCCAGCGTCGGATCCAGCGGTGGGGGCGCCGCCTCCACCACCAGGCGGCCGATGTTCTCACCGGCGGCGAGCGCGGCCCGGGCGGCGTCGCAGTCGCCGTCGAGGACGGCCGCCCAGCGCACGGGGAACGCCCCCGGGTCGGCGGGAGCCCGCAGGCTGAAGTCGGCGGTCTGGACGGCCGGCCCGGGCACCGCGTCGTACGCGCACGTGCTCTCGGGCCCCGCGCCGACGGCCACCTGCACGGCGCAGCCGGGGCAGTTCTCGATCAGCGCGCTGAACCGCAGGCGCATCGGCACCTCGCCGCCGGCCGTGGCGCGGCCCTCGTCGGCGCCGCCGGCGATGGAGAAGCCCTCCAGCCGGGTCTGCAGCCGGGGCTCGGGCGGGGGCGGCGGCGCGGCGTCGGGATCGGGCATGGGGGGCGCGGCGTCGGGATCGGGCATGGGGGGCGCGGCGTCGGGATCGGGCACGGGAGGGGCGGCGTCGGGATCGGGCCCGGCGTCGGGCGTCGGGGTGGGCGTCGCGTCCAGAGTGCCCGGCGTCGCGTCCATGCGATCGGGCACCGGATCGATGGGATCGTCGCCATCGCAGCCGCTGAGGCCAGGGGCCAGCAGCAGCGCGGCGAGGGCGCCGTGGAGGAGTGTCTTCGTCATGGGTCGTCTCCCGTCGATGCAGGCAGAAGAGCCTGTCTGCTCCGGCTACGGAAACGACCGCGTCCTGCCCTCACCGATCAGGGGATGAAGAAGAGAAACCCGGCGCCCGCCCCGGCCGGGATCCGCAGCAGGAGCCCGGCGGTGGCGAGCCAGACCGTCTCCTCGCCGATGGTCATCACGGCCGCTTCGGCGAAGAGGCTGGCGCCGAAGGTGCCGTTGAAGACCCCGCCCATGCACACGAAGCTGCGGGATCCCGACTCGCACCCGCCCCCCGATCCTCCTTCGATGAAGGTCTCCACCCCCCACAGGAGGCGGGCGCTCGTGAAGGGATCGAGGTGGCTCGCCACGGGATCGAAGGTGGCGCCGGCCGAGATCTCGCCCGCCACCCGCGCCCCGCCGCTCTCGTACAGCGTGAGCGGCAGCGTCAGGCGCCCCTCCAGCCGCGCGAAGCGCTGGGAGTCCAGGCGCGCCGCGTGGAACCGACCGCCGATGCCCACGTCCACCGGCAGGTCGGCCGTGGACTTCCAGGCGTTGAGAGGCAGCGCCACCACCTCGAAGTCGCCGACGACGGTGGTGCGGCCCTGGCCATCCCGCGCGGCCACGGCCGCCGAGGCCTCCAGGGGCGGGTTGACCCAGGCCAGGGGCAGGCAGCCCGCCAGGCCGCAGGCGAGGGCCAGCGCGACAAGTCCTCGCATCAAAAGGCGATTCCGGCGCCGAGGCTGACGGAGGGCACCCACGCGTCGACGACGCCCTCCTCCTCGTCGGTGCTGGCGGCCGTCGGCGCCATCGCCTGGGCGAAGAGGTCCAGGCGCCCCGTCGTGGTGCGGAAGAGCTCGACCCCCAGGCGCAGGCCCAGGCCGAAGGCGGTGGCCGAGGCGCTGTGCTTCTCGGCGGGCGCGATGGCCGACGGCCCCTCGAAGCGCTGGTGATCCAGGCCCGCCACCCCGCCGAGGTAGAGCGAGGTGTCGGCCTCCGGGCTCGTGAACCAGGCCAGGTGCAGCTGCAAGCCCAGGTGCCCCACGAGGTGCAGATCGGGGCCCGCGCTGGCGAAGCGCCCGGCGTAGGCCAGCCGCGCGGCCAGGTGCCAGCTCGCCACCTCCCGCCGCACCATCACGGCCAGCCCGGGCATGGTCTCGAGGGCCCCGTCGAGGGGGGCCATGAGCTGGAAGGCCTCGACCCCATAGACCATCCGGCCGCCCCGCAGCGCCGAGATGCCGGCGCGCAGCCAGCCCTCGTCCCGGGGCCCGCGCAGCCGCACCGGATCGTTGTGCAGCACCACCCGGAGCATGCGCTCCACCGCGCGGGCCACGTCGCCGTCCTCGACCACCTCACGGTGGGGGACCTGGGTGTTGATGCGGCCGGTCAGGTACGTCGAGCCCGCCACGGTGAGCACCTCGACGCGCAGGTGCCCGGTGCAGTCCGCCTCCGCGGCCCGGTGGGTCGGGTGGCGATCCAGCTCGGTCATCACGAGGCGGCGCAGGTCGCCCAGCTCCGCCGGCGCGCCCAGGACCTCGACGCAGGTGCTCGTGGGCCCCTGGGCCCGGGCGGCGCCCCCGACCAGCAGGATCGCCAGCAGGAGGGCGGGGCGCATCAGAACACCATGCCGACCTGGAGCATGCCGCCGGGCAGCCAGGCTTCCAGGCCGCCGGCGTCCACCTCCACGTCGAGCAGGTAGGTGGGCAGGTGGGCCTCGCCCTGGAGATAGAAGTGCACCGAGCTGGCCCGCATGAACTCATAGCCCAGGATGAGATCGGCGTTGATGCCCCCCGCGAAGAAGCGCTCGCGGTCGCCATCCTTGCGATCTTCCTCGGCACGGATGATGGAGTACAGCGCCAGCTCGAACTGGGCGCCGCCGCCCAGGTAGAACGACGTCACCCCCTCCGCATCGAAGTAGCGCAGGAAGTGCAGGCCCAGGGCCCCGCTGCCATCGAAGTCCACATGCCCGCCGGTCGGGTTCTGGCGGGGCGCCGCCTGGCTCGATCCCAGGCTGCCCCGCGTGAAGAAGTCGACGCCCCACGCCTTGTACTTGCCCCGGTAGCCGAGCTGCACGCTGATGGGGGTGAGGTAGCGCGTCTCCTCGCCGAGGGTGCCGCCGCTGGCCGTGGGCATCGTCCCGACCCGCAGGGTGGTGCCCAGCGCGAGGACGAAGTGGCCGCTGCCGTCGATGGTGCGCAGATCCGCCTCCGAGTCGGCCCGCAGCACCGTCTCGCGGGTGATGGTGTCGGTGATGGGCTGGTCGCGCAGCAGCGCCCGGGCGAGGCGCTGGGAGAGCGGCACGAACTCGTCGAGCTGGACCTGGTCGACCTTCTCTTCGCGGGCATGGCCGGAGTAGCGGGCGAAGACGGTCCACCCATCGCGCAGCGGGTAGAGCTCGACGGTCATCCGCTCGCCACAGCCCTCCTGCACGGCCTCGAAGCCGACCTCGTGGGTGACCTCGTAGCGCACCATGCGCTCCAGGTACCGGGCCGGATCGATGGCGAAGGGATCCTCCACCTCGATCTGCGTGTTGGCGGCCTCGGGACGCACGAGGGGATGGGGGCGCCCTCCTCGACGGGGGCCGTGCCCTCGGCGGCCGGGGGCGCATCCGGGGCCGACCAGGACTTGATCTGGACGTCGACGCAGACGGTGACGGTGGCGGCGAAGGCCGGGCTGGCGGTGAGCAGCGCGGCGGCGAGGGGGACGGTGAAGCGGGGCATCGGGGCCTCCTTCCGGGATCGATGAATGGAAGGAGAGCAACCGCCGTACCAGCCTGTTCGCGGCGGGAGATGGCGCCCGGCCGGCGTCGCCCTGTATCTCTGCCACCACACCGTGCCGCTCGCGTGCAGCACGCGTACACCCCGCGTACCCCCCAGGCACACCCGATGTCGGTCAGCGCCCCAGCAGCAGCCGACGACACGCGACCCACCGCTTCACGGCGTGGACGCGCAGCAGGTGCTTCTCCAGCGCCGCCGCGAAGGCCTCCCGGGTGGGCGCGGGCAGGGGAGCCACCGCGGCCGCGGCGGCCTCGCAGTGCTCGCCGAAGAGCAGGGCGAAGCGGGTGCCGGCCTCACCCGCGAGGGCCGGATGCTCGGTGAGCAGGGCCGCCAGATGCGGGAGGATGGCGGCGGGGGCGTCGGCCACCTTCCAGGCCAGGGCGCGCACCTCGGCGTGGGCCAGCCCCTCCCGCCACGGCGGCGCGGGCCCGGGCGTCCCAGGGAGGCGCCACCTCGGCCAGGTAGAGCAGCGCGCTGTAGGCGAGCGTACGGCCGGGCTGGAAGGGATCCGGCACCCCGAGCAGCTCGCCTCGCTCCGCGGCCGCGGCCACCGGCCCAACGAGGCCCGCGCCAGCAGCGCGTGGGCGGCATGCAGCGCCGCCCCGCGGGCGCGGGGCTCATGTTTCTCCAGCAAGATTCAGGCACATCGCGATGACGTCGGCGGCGAAGGCGGCGTCGACGACGGCCGCGCGGATGAGCTGGGCGCGGGTCGCGGCGTCGGCCTGGAGCGCGGCGGCGAGGGCGTCCCCTCGGGCAGGCCGGCCATCAGTACGGCTCGGTCAGCCGCTTCTCCACCACCTGGCCTTCGTCCAGGCCGAAGGCCTCCACCACCAGCTTGTAGCGCCGGTTGGAGAGGTAGGCCGCGCCGTAGATGCCGATGATCACCCGGCCGGTGTCCACGTCGTGGGTGACCCGCCCGCGCAGGATGGCATCGTAGTCGGGCCCGTGGCTGGGCAGGCCGATGCGGGCGAACCAGCCCACATGATCCAGGTCGGGGCCGGTCTGGAAGTGGTGGCGCAGGGCATCGCCCTCGAACGCGAACAGGCCCTCGTGCACGGCCGCTCCTCAGTCCTCGGTGACCGTGAGGTCCAGATCCCGCACCGCGAAGCCGCCGCGACCATCCCGAGCGACCACGTACACCCGCACGGGCCCCGGCTCCTTGGGCAGCGTCAGCTCGTTCTCGCGCTGGTCGAAGAGCGTGTCGGTCACGGTGCGCGACCGATCGATGTCCCCCCCGGTCGCGAACCAGGAGTACAGCAGCTCCTCGGTCTTCTCCTTGGTCTGCAGGGCGCCGTCGGCGTCGCGCACCGCCTGGCCGTCATCGTCGTAGACGATGGCCGGATAGGTGTCGGCCGAGCCGCCCACCATGGTGAGGGACAAGGTCAGCTTCTGCTCGGGCTTGCCCGCCGTGACGAGCTGATCGTCGCGATCCCGCGCCTCCAGCGTGGCGAAGGCGGGGTTCGCGGTGTTGCGCCCGTCGAAGTCGCGGACCTTCAGCACCTTGACGGTGTCGTTGCGGACCACCCCCTCTCGCCCGCTGTACAGCTTGACGTAGAGGCTCCAGCCCTCCTCGAGCAGCACCACGCTGCCCTCGAAGCTGCGGCAGACGCCGTCGCTGTTGAGGGCCTGGCACAGGGCAAAGAGGCCGCGGATGCCGACGCCCCCGATGGTCGTCATGTCGAGGGTCAGGCTGGGCTCCGCGGTCTGCCGGATGTCGGGGGCGAAGAGATCGGCGGCCTCCTGGGGCGAGACCCCCAGCTCCGCGAGCGTCGCGATCACCCGGGCGGCGGCCTGCTGCTGCTCAGCCGTCGGCGGGGCATCGCCCGGCGCCCCGGCCCCGGACGCCTGCACCGGATCCAGGCAGTCGTACTGGGCCAGCGATCCCAGAGAAAACGGACAGATTTCCCATACATAGAACGGCGAACCCGTCTCCGCCATGGGATCCACGTCGGCGGGATCATGCTCGATCACGGTCAGGGTGACGGTCTCGTCGGGCGAGGGCTGGGGAATGTCGGCGCGCACCGCCAGGACGCGGTACTCGAGCAGCTCGGTCCGCGACTGGAGGTCGCGGTTGTCGCACGCGGCGAGGGCCAGCGCGGCGAGAGCGACGGCGCAGGTGGCCTTCATCAGAACTCTCCTCGCAGCCCGAACGACGGGATGATGGGCAGGCCCGTCAGCGGCGCCGACTCGGTGGAGTCGAAGTTGTAGGTGATCCCCTCGGGGTTGGCGCGGTTGTAGACGTTCTGGATCTCCAGGTAGGCCGTGAGGATCCAGGCCTCGTACACCCACCGGCGGTCCACCCGCAGGTCGAGCTGGTGGAAGGCGTCCACGCGCTCGCTGTTGCTGCTGCCGAAGTAGGGGACGTAGACGTCGGAGTCGACGGCGTAGACGCTGCCCTGCCGGGGCGTCTGCGGGTTGCCCGTCACGTACCGCCAGCGCAGGCCCACCTCCCACTGGCTGGTCAGCTTGTACTGGCCCAGCACCGTGAGGATATGGGTCTGATCGAGGGTGAACAGGCGGTAGTCGTCCTCGCCGTCGTCCTTCCGCTCCGACCGCATCAGCGTGTAGCTGATCCAGCCGAACAGGCGCTCCCGCAGGTTGTGGCGCAGCAGCAGCTCCATGCCGTAGATGCGGCCGACCGTGCCGTTGTTGACGCGCTCCTGGGGGTCGGCGGAGGGGCCGACGGTGTCGTACATGTACTTGTAGAAGCCCACCACATCGAGGTCGATGGCCGACGTCAGGCGCTGCTCGAAGCCAGCCGAGACGTGCAGGCTGTGCTCCAGCCCGATGTCGGGGTTGCCGAAGACCTCATCGCTCTCGTCGGGGGTGGGGCGCTGGGAGTACAGGCCGACGCCCGCCTTGAGCACCGTCTCCGCCTGGCCCTCGGCGTCCTTGATCAGGTCGTAGCGGGAGCTGAGGCGAGGATCAAAGGCCCAGGCGTCGAGCACCTTGTCGTAGTCGACCCGCAGCCCGGGCACCACGAACAGGTCGCCCAGCTTCACCTCGGCCTCGACCCAGGGCGACGGGTTGAAGAAGAAGAAGTCCTCGCTGATCTGCAGGATCTCGCGCTCGGCGAGCGGCGGCGACTGCTGGCCCTCCTTCGGGGGACTGGGCGCCTTGATGTTCAGGCTGCCGAAGAAGGTCTCGACGTCCAGGCCCGCGCGCAGCTTGAGCCGCTCCGACAGGCGGACCTCAAGGTCGTCGCGCAGGGTGATGAGCCAGCCATCCACCAGGAAGAAGATCTGATCGCCGGCCGCGAAGTAGAGCTGGTTCTGCCCCGCCGCCAGGCTGAACTCATGGTCGACGCTGTCGGAGAAGGCCGCGTTCCACGCCAGGTACAGGCGGTTGAAATACGTTTCATTCTCCAGGGTTCCGCGGATGGATGGGTCGCCGTTGGCGGGCTGCTCCAGCAGGAACTCGAGCTTGTCGTCGCTGCCCAGGAAGTACAGGCGCAGGCGGTGGTCGCCCTTCTTGTAGTCGTAGAGGGCCTGGTAGTCGTAGTAGCGGGGGGCCACCGTGAAGTCGATGGGGGCGTCATCGGGCAGCACGAACGGGAGGATGGCGTCGATGTAGCTGCGGCGCCCGGCGAGGGCGAAGGTCGCGCCCTCGTGCAGCGGCCCCTCCAGCAGGAAGCCGGCGTCGAAGACATCGGCCTCGAAGCGACCGTGCAGGCGGTCCTCCCGGGGGCGCCGGATGCGCGCGTCGACGATGCCGCCGCTGTACCGGCCGAACTCGGCGCCGAAGTTGCCGGGGTAGAAGTCGATGTCCTCCAGCAGCTCGCTGGGGAAGACGCTGCGCAGCCCGCCAAAGTGGAAGACCAGGGGCACGAAGTGGCGGTTGATGACCGCAGCCGAGTCGCCGGGGTTGCTGCCGCGCACGATCAGGGCACCCCCGCCGAACGGGATGCGGGCGACGCCGGGCAGGTTCTGGATCACCTTCAGGGCGTCCCCCTGGGTGCCCGGGATCTTCCGGATCTCCTCCATGGTCAGGGTGCGGCGCGCCACCTCCTTCTGGACCCGGCGGCCGACCACGGTGATGGAGGCCCCGTCGCCGCTCTTCCGCTCGAGGTAGTACTTCACCTCGGTGAGCTTGCCGGCGACGACCTCCTCTTCGTCCTCCAGGGCGTACCAGGTGGGGTCGTCGATGGTCAGCACCACGTTGCCGGCGGGCAGGCCCTCGAACCGGAAGACGCCCTGGGCGTCGGTGATGGCCTCGGTGCCGTCGGCGAGGCGGACCACCACCCCCACCAGGGGCGTGCGCGTGCCCTTCTCCAGGGCCGTCCCGCCCAGATCGCCCGTCGGCTTCGCCTCGTCCACCGGCACGTCGACGCGGGTGGACTCCTGCTTGACCTCGAAGCGGTAGCGGTACTGGATCTGCACCGGGGCGGGCTGGCCGTCGATGGTGGCCGGCTTGAAGGCGAACTGCATGGCGGCGGTGGTCGCGGCCTCGTCGAAGGCGGCGCCCCCCGACTGCACGACCACGGCCTCGTCCACCACCCCCGCTTCGGAGATGGTCAGCCGGAGCAGCACGTCGGCCCCCTCACCGCGGGCGAAGGCCTCGGGCGGGTAGGTGGCCTCGACGAACGTCACCAGCTCCGGGGGCACGACGACGGGCTCGGCGGCGCTCTCCGGGCCCGCCGCCGGGGGGGCGGGGGGCTTCGCCTCGGGCAGCTCATCGCCGCCGACGTCGTCGGCGTCCTGGGCCCATCCCGCCGCGGCGCTGACGAAAAAAGCCAGAAAAAACGAAAGGATGGCCGCGCTAGTCCTCGATGACGAAGTCAACGTCGATCCTCTTGCTGCTCGCGATGGCCTTGCCATCGAGGGTGGCGGGGGAGAACAGCCACTTCTTGACGGCTTCCACGGCCACCTCGTCGAGGCCATAGCCTAGCCCCTTGATGAGCTTCACGTCGACGACCTTGCCCTCGACATCGATGCGGGCCACCACCACGACCTTGCCCTCGATGCCGGCCCGCAGGGCGGCCCGGGTGTACTCCGGGCGCACCTTCTTCTTCACGGTGGCCTGCGTGCGCACGGGCTCGCGGGCCGGCCCCTCCTGGGTCGGGCCTCCACCGGGGGGCGGCGTCGTCTCGGGCGCCTTGGCGGGGCCACCCGCGCCCCCGCCGAACCGGTTGCCGATCTGCACCGGCGGCCCGGCCCCCCGGTCGTCGGCGCTGTTGAGCGTCATGCCCAGCTGCACCGGCGCGGGCTTCGGCGGCGCCGTCGTGGGCGTCGCCGGCGGCGGCTCGGGCGGCGGCGGCGGCTCCGGCTTCTTCTTCGGCGGCGGCTTCTTGGGCGGCGGCTTCGTCGGTGGCGCCGTCGGGGGCGCCGTCGGAGGCGGCGGCGGCGGCGGGGCCGTCGGCGGCGCCTCCGTCTTCGGGGCCTCCGGCGGAGGCTCGGGGGGCTTGGGCTTCGGCTTGACGAGCTTGACGACGATGGCCACCTGCTTGGGCTTCTCGTCGGGCTGGTAGCGGCTGGCCGCGAAGATGCCGCCCCCCCAGACCGCCACGGCGACCACGGCGCCCAGGCCCAGGATGGCCCAGCGCCGGCCGCTCTCGGGCTCGTCCTGGAGCGCGAAGATCACAGCGCCGACTCCTCCGAGGGCTCGATGTTGATGGCGAAGTTCGCCACCCCGTTGAGGCGGACGAAGTCAATGAGCGCCGTGACGCGGCCGTGGGGCACGTCGGCGTCCGCCGAGATGAGCGCCATGGCGTCGGGGTTGCCCTTGACGCGCTGGCAGGCGGCCGCGATGGCCTCCTTGGTGGTCTCTTCGTCGCCGATGTACAGCTTGCCGTCGGCGGCGATCTTGAACGCGAGCGACTCGCCGACGGTCTCGCCGCCCGTCGCCGCCTTCGGCAGCTTGATCTCGATGGTCTCCTTCACGATGTAGCTCGACGCCACCATGAAGATGATCAACAGGACCAGCATGATGTCCACGAGGGGCGTCACGTTGATCTCGGAGATCCCCTCGTCGTCATCGAGCTTGAGGCCGCCCGCCATGGCTCAGTCCTTCTTCCCGTCGCCCAGGCGCGCCAGGACGATCCGGCTGAGGAAGTCGACGTTGCCGATGCGGCTCTTCACCGTGTTCTTGCACCAGTTGAACATCACCACCGCGGGGATGGCGACGAGCAGCCCGACCGCCGTGGCCACCAGCGCCTCGGCGATGGCCGGGCCCACGACCTCCAGGCCGCCCTTCGGGTTTCGACCCAGCTCCTTGAAGGCCAGGATGACGCCGATGACGGTGCCGAAGAGGCCGATGAACGGGGCGTTGTTGCCTACGGTGCCGAAATAACTGAGGAATCGGTCGTACCGCTGCCGCTCGCGGGCCAGGGAGCTGAGCATGGTCTGCTCGACGACGGTCGGGCCGCGGTCGTAGACCTCGAGGGCGTCGGCCAGGACGCGCTCCTCCATGGCCTCGCCGCGGCTGAACTTCTCGCGGGCCTCCTTGACCTTGCCCTCGTCCAGCAGGCGGACGAGATCACGCCCGAGGCCGGGGGCATCGACGCGGGTCTTGAGGTAGAGGCGCAGGCGCTCGACGAAGAGCACCACGAGCACGAAGCCAAGCACAATCATGAGCCACATGACCCACTCGGCGCCCATCTCTGCGAAGCGCAGAAACGCCGAGATGATCGAGAAGCCCTCTTCGTTCTGGTTCATCCCTCGTCCTGAATCCGGCGGTTCCCCAGGGGGTGTGGTTGTTTACAGCGCCCGGTGGATCAAGTCCAGGGCAGCCGGCCTGGGGAAGATGCCCCTGCGCCGTGAACGTCGCACCGGATCGACCCATCGCGCCTTGAACACCGGCCGACGGCCCGAGTGTCACCGGCGTCGGTGACGATCGCCTTGAGGGGACGTGAAGAAGTGTGAAGCGGACGTCAGGGCGGGCAGTCGGCGCCCGGCACCGGCTGGGGCCCGGTGACCGCGAACGCCGCCAGATCCGCGTGGGCCGCGCGGCGATCCACGGTGGCCACGACGGCGCAGGCGTCCGCGGGCGCCCGCAGCTCCACCTCGGTGTCGAGGGGTCCCTTCCCGGGGATGACCTTCAGCTCGGCCAGGCGCCCATCGGCGAACAAGCGCACCACGTCGGGGCGGTGAGCGGCCGCCGCCCGGATGCGCACCCGCGCCCGGCCCCCGTCGCTCAGCGTCACATCGAGCACCGGCCCGAAGCCGGCCACCATGGGGCCGCGCTCCAGCGCCGACCTCAGCTCGGCCGCGGTGCCCGGCTGGCCCGGCAGCCAGGTGCGCGCCACCCCGCAGCGGCCCCCGCGATCCCGCACCCCGCTCCCGCCCAGCGGCGCCACCCGGTGGCCGCGCTTCAGCAGGGCCAGGTAGTCGGCGAGGGCCTCCTCCACCGCCGCCCGCCCGCCCGGCACGGCCACCTCGAGCAGCTGGAAGTCGAGGGAGAAGCCCCGGGGCAGGGCCTCCGCCGTGGCATCGAAGGAGAAGTGCTGGAAGTACGCCCACCCCGGCGACCGGGGCCGCAGCACCGCCACCAGCGGCTGGCCGGGCAGGGCGGCCAGGCTGGCCAGCCGGCCCGCGGCCCGATCCCGGACGGGCAGGGCGGGCACCGCCTCCAGCAGGGGCAGCCCGGCGAAGCGGCCCACCCCCGGATCCGCCGTCGCCAGCCCCGCGAAGAGGCGCGGCCGCCCCAGATCGGCCGGCAGATCGCCGTCCCCCAGCAGCACCACCGCGTCGATGCCCGCCGCCGCGCAGTCCACGGCGCGCACCACGATGCCGTCCGTCCCCGCCGCCGGCTCCACATGGGGATCCACCGCGAACCAGCCCGTGGTGTCCATCTCGCGGGCCAGCGTCGTCTCCAGGACCGCCTCCTGGCCGGCCTCGACGGTGACGGTGAGATCGGCGCTCGCGTGGGCCGGCCCGGCGTCGACGGCGAGCCGGTAGGTGCCGGGGGGCAGGGCCAGCGTCCCGCGGCCGGTGGCGCTCACCACCGCGTCCCCGGCCCGCACGGCCCCCCCCGCCACCCCGAGCTCCGGCTGCTGCCCGGCCCGATCCTGGATCACCAGGCGCACCGCGAGGGGCTGGCCGGCGTCATCGAAGGCGAAGCGCAGGCCGCTCGGGGGGCCGAGGGTGGCCGGCACGCTCACGGTGTCGCCCCCGCCCAGGCTGAACGGGCCCTCCACCACCGGCGCGCGCCCCGGTGCGCTGGCCCGCAGCCGCAGCCGGCCGGGGCGCGCGGGCAGCCGGAAGAGCCCCTCCGCGTCCGCAACCCCGCGCATCACCGGCTCGCCCATCCCATCGAGCAGCTCGACTCGCGCCCCGGGCACGTTGACCCGCCCGCTCACCTCGCCCACCACGGTCTGCCGCGCCGCGTAGAGCTGCCGGATGGCATCCGCCTCGCCCCCCCGCCCGGGCTGCAGCAGCAGCTCGGCGCGCTCGCGGCTGCGGGGCGTCAGGTCGATGGGCTTGGGGCCGAGGATGGACCAGCCCTGGCCGTGCACGCCGACCAGGCGGCCCACCGGCGGAGCGATCACCAGGCTGGTATCGGGCCCCGCCACCCCGACCCAGTCGGAGGTCGTCCGTCCGCCCCGGGGGTCCAGCTCGCCCGGCACGAAGCGGTCGAGGCCGCCCCACTCGACAAGCTGTCCAAAGCGAAAATCCTTGTAATATCCGGCGCTTCTGTTCTCTGCTTCCGTGATGAGGCGCACGCCCTCGGCTTCGGGCAGGAGCACCAG
Organism: bacterium; assembly: GCA_041389985.1. Lineage (GTDB taxonomy): Bacteria > Myxococcota_A > Bradymonadia > UBA7976 > UBA1532 > JACKDP01. The sequence goes on along the minus strand of JAWKQS010000016.1, from coordinate 76,161 downwards.
CTCCTCGGTCACGACCAGCTCGTCATCGATGGGATCCCGCCCCGTCAGGCGCACGATGGCCGGTCCGCCCAGCCGGCCGTCCTGCAGGATGTCCACCCGATCGAAGACCGGGGCGCGCTGGCCGGCCTCGTCGAACACCGGCACCAGCGCCCCCAGGCGCGCGCGCGGCGTCGCGCCCCGCACGCCCACATGCAGCAGCGCGCCCCCGCTGGCCGAGGGCCCAAGGCGCCGGTCCAGGCCCGCGAGCAGGGCGACGACCCGGGGATTCTCCAGCCAGATGTCGCCCACCCGGGCCCCCAGGCCGGCCGTCAGCACGGGATCACCCGGGGCCAGCAGGCGGGCCTCGGCGCGATCGCCGCGGGGCGCCTCTGGCGGGGCGGTGGCCGGGGCCGACGCGGGGGCGGCCGGCACCTCCTCGGCGGGCAGGGGAGGGGCCGGCGGCGGTCCACCGGCGCAGGCCGTCAGCAGCAGAGCGAAGAAGGCGGTGCGCATGGCGGCATCCTACGCTGCCCGCCTCCCGGGTCAACGCCCCCCGGCTGGCAGGCGCCCGGCCGGAGCCGTGGGCGCACGCTACAGGTCCAGGCAGCAGCGGGTGCCCGGGTTCCCGCCGTTGCACCAGATGGCGTCGTTGGGTGCCCGGTAGAGCTGAGGGTAGCCGCGCTCGTCGACCTCGAGCCAGCCGCTGCCGTCAACCCGCAGCCCGACGATGGCGTGCACCAGGCGGATGCGGTCGGCCACCACCTCCGTCATCTCGTCCACGAACTCGCAGACCACTGGGAGGAGTCGAGGAATGTCCGCGCGTGTGAAGGGCGCGTGGCAGCCGAGCGCCAGGCGCAGGGATGGCTGTCCCGACTGCATCATCACGCACTGGTTCCAGTGCTGGAGCTCGGAGGTGGTGCACAGCCGTCGACCCCGGTAGCGGCAGTGGGCCTCGGCGGCCAGGCCGTCATGGTCGAAGTCCCTGCTGTCCGCGAAGGCGAGAGCCCGGACCTCCTCGGGGAGCCCCTCGTCCATCCGCAGAGTGTACTCGACCTCCACGCACGTCCGGGGTGAGAGGGGCCACGTCCCGTCCGGGCACGTCACCGCAGGCGGCTCGCCGGGCGGTCCCTGCTCTCCCTGCGGGCCGGCTGGGCCGGGCTGCCCGGGCTCACCCTGTGGCCCGGCGGGCCCGGCCGGCCCCTCCGCGCCCTGCGGTCCGGCCGGTCCGGCCGGACCGGCCGCACCCGCCGGACCCGGCGTCCCGGGCTCGCCGTCCGCTCCGGACGAGCCGGAACAGGCGGGGCCAGCAAACGCAACCGCAAGCAAAGTCAGGAAAATCTGCCTCATTCGTCACTCCTGGCGTCCAACCACGAAGCTCGTTGGCCCCGTGATGCTCCGGTCCTCCGCAATCCGCAGGCCTTCACAAGTGAGCCGGTCCACGCAGCTGGCTGCGGTCCGCAGCGTCAGGCCCGGCCGTCGAATCTCCACCTCGGCCACCTCGAACACCCGCCGGGTCAGCCACCACCCTCGCTGGCACCGAGGCGGACCGAGGGCCCCGCAGCCCCGAGGGGGCTCGTTCCAGAACAGCACCGGTGTCGCGTCCAGGAGCGGGCGCATGGGCAGACCGTTGGACTGGCCGCCGAGCACTGCCGGTGTTCCCGCCGGCAACTGGGCCTGGGCATCGACGTAGGTGGCGCTCCCCGGCGGAAGCTGGATCCAGGTGCCGCTCGTGTCGGTCACCACCTCAAGCTGACGCGTGCCCACGACCAGCGGCAGGCCCTCAACGTCGCGCCGATCCACGCCCGGTGCTGGCGGGCCCGGCACTCGCCGAGGGCTTCGATCACCGCACCAGCCGGCCGTCCAGGTTGCGCACGCTGGACACGGCGTCGGCCTCCTTGGCGGGGTCGTGGCCCGCCAGGCAGCCAGCGTGCAGCTGCGTCGACGACCAGAAGTCGTTCGCGGCAAACCTGCCTGGATCTTCGCCGAGGGGGCCGAAGACGTCGTTGGTGACCTCGGGCAGGATCTCAGCGGTGAGGGTGAGGGTGCCCAGCGCGGGGCGGTCGATCTGATAGCTGACGGCCATCGGCCACGGGTTGTAGATGGCCCAGCGGCCGAAGGCGAGGGCGTCGCCTGCGCGGGCCGCTGCAGAGAGGCCCTCGGCGTCGAGTGCGGTCGCGTCGGCGACGCCCGGGGTGGGCTCGAGGGGCTCCTCCACCACGAAGAGCGGCGGGGCGAGGATGTGCAGGCGCAGCGTCGGCAGGTCCACCTGCGCCTCGTTGCCGGCGAGGTCGCGGATGACGAGGGTGCCCCGGCCGGCGGGGGGCCAGAGGGTGCCGTCGTCCGGGATCGCGATGAGCGGGTTGGGGATGCCGAGGACCTCGCCCGAGAGGATCAGGCGTCGCTCGTCGAGGGCGTCAGCGGGGACGCCCCAGACGTGGTCAGGGGTGTCGCCGAAGGCCACCTGGATGTGGCTCGGCGGCGTCCCGCCGGCGGCGTCGGCCACCCGGAAGCGCAGCGCCGGCAGGTTGTCGTCTTCGGCGCCCAGGCGGGTCTGGATCTTGAAAACATCCATGGGTTCAGGGGCTTCAGGCCCCAGGTCGATGCGGGCGTCACCGAGCCGGAGGGCGCAGAACGGCAGGCCCTCGCCCCGGATGCAGCCGACCTCGGCGGCCCGCTCGTCGATGAAGTCGCTGGGCAGTCGCTCCAGGGTGGGGGCGGTGCGGTCGATGTGGACGCGCACGGTGCGCTCGGCGGTGCGGTTGAGGACGTCCGTCGCCGTCACCCGCAACATCGCCACGCCCTCCGGTCGCTGGCCCACCCGCAGGGGCAGGTCGACCTGGACGAGGCGCTCGCCGCCCACGCGGTGCAGACCCGCGTCCTCGGCGAAGAGGACGGCGACCTGCATGGGGGAGGCGTCCTCGACCTGCAGCCCGAAGACGAGGTCGTCCACGCTGCGCGTGTGCCAGTCCCCCTCGCCCTCGATGCCGACCCCCTCGGGCGGGCGGAGGGTGATCAGGGGCGCGAGGTTGTCGGGCGTGATCTGGACCAGGCGGCGGGTCTCCTGGTCGAGGAGATCCCGGGCGGTGAGGGCGATGGTGATGGGGCGGCCGTCGTTGGCGGGGAGCACGCGGCCCAGGTCGAGCACGCCCTCGATGCGGCGGGTCCGCTGCACGCCGGGGGAGGCGGTCGGGGCCTGGAGCGTGAGCGCGTCGGGGGGCAGGCCGCCGAGGACGACCATCGAGACCGCGGGGCCGCCGTCGTCGGCGAGGGCGACGCCGGCCTCGTCCGTGGCTTCGAGGATGACGCGGACGGCGCCGCTCGCCACGAGCGGCGCCGCGCCCGCGCCTTCGGTCGGCGCTTCCCGGCCGTGCACCCGGCTGCCGGCGGCATCGGCCAGGCGCTCCACGAACAGCCGCACCGTGGGCCCCTCCTGGTCGAAGGGCCGGGGCTCGATCTGCTCGCCCAGGGGCCCGAACAGGCGCTCGTCGTCGTTGACGGCCATGGTCTGGAGGCGGCCGGCCTCGGTGGGCGAGGGTCTGGCCGGTGCCGTTGCGGGTGAGGTCGCCGAGCCAGCGGGCGCGAGGCGCATGGCGAGGGGTGGCGCAGGGGTCGGCGGGGAGGCTGACGGGGCCGAGGTCGGCGACGTCGCGGGCGACGGCTTCGCCGCCGAGGCGGCCGTCGATGCGGCCGTCGCGGGCGTCTTCCCGATACATTTCAACGAGGTGCAGGGCGGTGAAGGTGTCGAGAGGTCGGCTTCGAGGCAGCGGTCGCCGGCGCAGCCGAGGCCGCGGGCCCGCTCGGCGAGGCAGGCGAGGGCGAGGGTGAAGCGGACGGCGTCGCTGATGCCGCCGGCGTCTTCGTAGGGGTCGGCGGGGAGGCGCGCAGGATGGTGGCGCCGGGGTCGTCGAAGCCGAAGTGGAGGCGAGGCGGCGCAGAGCGTCGTCGTAGGCGGTGAAGAAGTCGTCGTCGGTGGTGCGGCTCCAGGCGTCGGCGAGGGCGACGGCGAGGTCGCCGAGGGGGCTGATGGTGGCGGGAGGCCGAGCTCGGGGTCGTAGAAGGATGACGGTGGTGAGGGTCTGGGCGCCGGCCCAGCGGACGGGCTCGCCGCGGGCTTCGTCGAAGTAGAAGCTGCCGTCGCCGGTCTCGAGGCCGCGAGCGGTGAGGCGCAGGGGGCCCTGGTACTCGGTGAGGCTGGCCTGGAAGCGGCCGTTTTCACTGGTGTTCGTGGTGGTGAGGGGGTGCCAGAGGCCCTCGACGAGGCCCTCGACGGTGACCTCGATGTTGCTGGCGGACCCGGAGGCGACGCCGGGGATGACGAGCGCCACCCGGTCGGCCAGGCCGTCGAAGGCCTCCAGCAGCGGCGTCTCGCGGTTCACGCTGCGCCGCGCCTCGCCCGCCGCCACGATGAGCGTCGTCAGCGGCGTGATGACCACCTCGCCGTCCCGCTGCGCCACCTCCCGCGAGAACGGCTCCAGGAGCCCCGTCGGGGCCTGGAGCACCAGCCCGTCGGGGAACGTCCCCGCCGCCTCGCCCCGGCTCCACGACAGCCCGCCCACCTCGGCCCGCAGCAGGTAGTGCGACTCCTCGTCCAGGCCGAAGAAGTGAAGCGGAGGCCGGCCAGGTGGACCGCAGATCGCGACGGCGGTGGGGCCGAGGCCAAGGCGCCAGGCGCAGGCGTACCCGAAGGTACGCCGAGTACTGGCAACGCCGGGATCGGCCCCACCGACCAGCGAGGTGCGTGTCAAGCTGGCCGACCGCCGCGACAAGATTCGCCGGCCTCGTCGGTCGTGGCCGTCGACACACGGGCCAGCAGCGTGCCGGCCGCGTCAGAGAAATGCAATGAAACCGTGGCGTTGGCCACCGGCCCCATGAACCACACCTGCCCGTCGATGCGGCTGCGCGGCGGCCGCGCGCGTCGTCGGCGTTGCAGGCGACCAGGCCAAGGAGACCCAGAACCAGGAGGAAGCGAGCGGAGAGAGCGGAGAGAGCGAAGAACGGCGACGGGCGATGCATGAGAGGCTCCTTCGAGTCGGCGCCGGAGAGCCCATCTCCGGCCTGCGTCGTCACGTCCCGGGCACCGCGGGCGCCCAGAACGAGGATCTATCGGTCAGAGTCGCCGCGTGTCGCAGACTTTTTGACCTGCCCTGCTTTTTGCACGGCGGGCCAGACGGGGCAAGACGAAGGGTGAAAAGTGTATGGATTACACGGGGCTACGTGGGCAGGCGGGGTGCCCGCCGATCTCCACCCCGGCGACCCCCGGACCGGCCGCCATGCTCCCCCCATCCGCGCGCAGGTCGATCGCTCGACGCCATCCGACGCCGGCCCGACACGGGCCGGTTGTCACCAGAGCCGGGGTGTGCTAGCCACTCGCGACCAGCATCCACCAGAAAACCGCCCGCGCGGGAGCTCGACATGTCCGGCCACAATAAGTGGAGCACCATCAAGCACAAGAAGGGCAAGGCCGATGCGGCCCGAGGCAAGCTCTTCACCAAGCTGATTCGCGAGATCCAGATCGCGGCCCGTGAGGGAGGCAAGGACGCCGACGGCAACGCCCGCCTGCGCGCCGCCATCCTCGCTGCCCGCGGGTCCAACATGCCCAAGGACACCATCGAGCGCGCGATCCTGCGCGGCGCGGGTGAGCTGGAGGGCGAGGAGTTCGAGGAGATCACCTACGAGGGCTACGGCACCGGCGGCGTGGCCTTCTTCGTGGAGGTCCTCACCACCAACCGCAACCGCGCGGTGGCCGAGGTCCGCCACAAGTTCACCAAGGCGGGGGGCAACCTGGGCACCGATGGCTCGGTGGCCTGGATGTTCGAGCGCAAGGGCCTCGTGGAGATCGACGCCGAGGGCGTCGACTTCGACGAGCTCTTCATGGCCGCGGCCGAGGCCGGCGCCGAGGACGTCGAGCGCGGCGAGCCGCACGCGGTCTACTGCGACTTCTCGCTGACCAACGCGGTTTCCATCGCCCTCGAGCAGGCCGGCTTCAGCGTGCTCTCCGCCAAGCCCACCATGGTCCCCACGACCCCCCTCGACGTCTCAGGTGACCTGGCGCTCTCCACCTTCAAGCTGATGACGGCCCTCGACGACCTCGACGACGTCCAGAACGTCTACACCAACGCCAACATCTCCGATGAGGAGATGGAGCGTCTGGCGGGGGACTGAGCCCCCCTTGCGGGTCCTCGGCATCGATCCGGGCAGCCGCCTGTGCGGCTGGGGCGTCGTGGAGGGCGTCGGCCCGCACCTCACCCATGTGGACAACGGGGTCTTCGTCCTCGGCGACGAGAAGGTGCCCCTCGCCACGCGCCTCGACCGCCTCTTCACCGCCCTTGAGGAGGTGCTCCGCGCCCACCGCCCCGGGGTCGTGGCGGTGGAGAAGGTCTTCATGGGCCACGGCAACCCCCAGTCGGCCCTGGCCCTCGGCCACGCCCGGGGCGTCGCCCTGCTGGCGGCGGCCCGCGCCGGCCTGGTGGTCCACGCCTACACGGCCCAGGAGGTCAAGAAGGCGGTGACCGGGAGCGGCCGGGCCGGGAAGCACCAGGTCCAGCAGATGGTGGCCCTGCGGTTCGGCCTGCCGGAGGTGCCCCAGGAGGACGCCGCCGACGCCGTGGCCGTGGCGGTCTGCCACGCCCAGCACCTCGCCGCCCCGGCCCCCGCCACGCCGCGACCGCCCCCCGCGCGGCTCCGGGGTCGCAGCGCCCTGACGGCCTGGGTAGAGGCCCAGAAGAAGGATCCCTCATGATCGGTCGCCTGCGCGGCACCCTGCGCCAGAAGCTCGTCGAGGAGGTCATCGTGGACGTCGGCGGCGTGGGCTACGCGGTCCACTGCCCCCTCAGCGTGCTCGAGGCCCTGCCCCGGGAGGGGGAGCCCGCCGAGCTCGTCATCCACACCCATGTGCGCGAGGATCAGCTGGTCCTCTACGGCTTTTGCGACCAGGACGAGCGCGCCCTCTTCCGGCTGCTCATCGGCACCACCGGCATCGGGCCCAAGCTGGCCATGGCGGCCCTCGGGGGCCTCAGCGCCGAGCGCGTGGCCCGGGCCATCATGGACGCCGACGTCAAGGCGCTGGCCTCCATCCCCGGCATCGGCAAGCGCACCGCCGAGCGCATCATCCTGGAACTCAAGGAGAAAGTCCGGACGCTGGCCCCTGGGCGTCCGGTGAGCGTGCCCACGGCCGCGAGCCACCTCGACGACCTGGCGTCCGCGCTGCGCAACCTGGGCTACCCTCCTCGGGAGGTGGAGAAGCTGGTGGCGGGCCTGGCGGACCAGACCGAGCTCTCCTTCGAGGCGCTGTTGCGGGAAGCCTTGCGCCGGCTCTCGGGTTGATGTACTGCACGCCTGTGCAGGTGGTGAGGACGCCATGACCGAACGGCTCGTCGACTCCGCGGAGCAACCCACCGACCCGGCCGACAGCCTGCGCCCGGCCCGCTTCACCGACTACCTGGGCCAGACCCGGGTCAAAGAGAACCTGCGCATCTTCGTCGAGGCGGCCCGCCGCCGTGGCGAGGCCCTCGATCATGTGCTGCTGAGCGGCCCGCCGGGCCTGGGCAAGACGACGCTGGCCCACATCGTGGCCCAGGCCCTCGGCGTCAAGCTGCACCTGACCAGCGGCCCCGCCCTCGAGAAGAAGGGCGATCTCGCGGGCATCCCACCAACCTCGAGGCCGGCGACGTCCTCTTCATCGACGAGATCCACCGGCTCAGCGCCGTCGTCGAAGAGAACCTCTACCCCGCCATGGAGGATCGCCGCTTCGACGTGGTCATCGGGGAGGGGGTCTACGCCCGCAGCTACCCCATCGAGCTCAAGCCCTTCACGCTGGTGGGCGCGACCACCCGGGCCGGCCTGCTCACCTCGCCCATGCGCGACCGCTTCGGCATCGTGGAGCACCTCGAGTTCTACTCGGTGGAGGAGCTGACGGCCATCGCCGAGCGGTCGGCGCGGCTGATGGGCATCACGCTGCACGACCAGGCCGCCACCGCCCTCGCGCGCCGATCGCGCGGCACCCCGCGCATCTGCAACCGCCTGCTGCGGCGCGTGCGCGACATCGCCGAGGTCCGGGCCGACGGCATCATCACCGCCGCGGTCGCCGACGAGGCCCTGGATCAGCTCGACGTGGATCGCGCCGGCTTCGACCGCATGGATCGCCGCCTGCTGCTGACGCTCATCGACAAGTTCGACGGCGGGCCCGCGGGGCTCGACACCCTGGCGGCCGCCATCGGCGAGGAGAAGCAGACCATCGAGGACGTCTACGAGCCCTACCTGCTCAAGGAGGGCTACCTGAAGCGCACGCCGCGCGGGCGGGTCGCCACGCGCCGTGCCTACCTGCACTTCGGCCGGCCCTGGGGCGCGATCCAGGGAGATCTGCTTTGAGATCGGGTAGCTGGGTTCTGGCTGGCCTGCTGCTCGGGTGCGGCACCTCCACCGTCCGGACGCGCACGGCCCCGGCGCCTGCGCTGGCCGAGGCCGCCGCCCGGCTCAAGGAGCGCGGCATCCAGCTCGACGCCGAGGGCACGCGCCCCGACCGCCTCCGCACGACGTGGTTCTGCCACCTCCCCGATCAGGCGTGGGAGGTGACGCTCCAGCGCCCCGGCAACGCCCCCGTACCCTTCACGGTCGAGGGGCCTGGACGAGCAGGCCGACGCTCGCGGGCGCTGCCCGCTGCTGGTCCAGGTCGAGGTCACCGCCCGGGCGGGCGAGCCCGACACCACGCTGGCCGTCGAGCCGGCTGGTGGCGCCTGGAGGACCGAGGCTGCCAGCCCGTGGGCGAGCCGCTGCTGGGGCGCGTGCGCTGCGAGTACGGCTACCGCGGCGCGGCGGTGTCGGAGGATCCGCGCGCCTTCTTCTTCGGCATCCTGGCCGGCATCTGACGGCGACACCGCCCCCACGATCCCAGTCATCCGTACCTCGGTCTACCTGTCATCTCCTGGGATCTGATGTGACAAGGGGTCCCACCTTGCACCCCATGTGGGGCGGTGTATGAATGGGTGAAATGTGGGGAATATTGCATTTCGCCTTGACCACTTCTCTCCAAAATGGTCTGCTGGACTCATCTCGAACCGGTTGACCCTCTGCCGTCCCGCTCCGGGAGGCTCGGGAACTGACTCATGCAGTGATGTATGAAGGGAGCACAGCCATGACGCAAGGGATGCGGGTGCTGGTGGTGGACGGCGACGCGAACACGCGCCTCGCCCTCGGCTCCATCCTCAAGTTCCTGGGGGCGGCGGTGGTGCTCTGCGGCAGCAGCCGCCAGGCGAGGTCCCGCCTCACCGGCGACGTGCCGAAGTTCGACTGCACCTTGATGAGCAAGGATCTGGCCGACGGGGATGGCGTCGAGCTGCTGGTCCTGATGGCGCGCTGGCGCTCGGGCGGCAAGCGGGTGCTCATGTGCGAGGAGCCGCCCGTCCGGGAGGCCCTGCCCATGGAGGTCGAGGCCATCCTGCCCGCGCCGGCCCGGCTGGATGACGTGGCGCATGTGCTCTTCCGCCTGGGGCTGCTGTCGACCCAGCAGCTCTACGATCGCGGGCTGCGCCACATCACGGGCCGCCCGGCGGCGGTCGCACCGGAGGTGCCGACCGAGAAGCCCTCCGTCTCCGTCCAGCGGACCCGCTGACCTCCCCCCGGGGCGCGCTGCCGGCCTGGGTGCCCTGACGCTCGATCACCCGCCGTTGAGAGCGTCGCTCCGCCGGTAGCCGCCCGAGCCCCCCGCCACCTCCCCCGACGCCGGAGCCCTTGACCCGGCCACGCGCCTGTGCGAATCGGGCGGACCGATCCGGGAGGTGCCATGTTCGACAAGGTCCTGATCGCCAACCGCGGAGAGATCGCCTGCCGCATCGCGACGGTGCTGCGCTCGCGCGGGATGCGCAGCGTGGCGGTCTACTCCGAGGCCGACGCCGCCGCGCCCCATGTGCGCCTGGCCGATGAGGCGATCTGCGTGGGGCCGGCGCCGGTCGCCCAGAGCTACCTGAACCAGGACGCCATCTTCGCGGCCGCCCGCTCGACGGGGGCCCAGGCCATCCACCCGGGCTACGGCCTGCTCTCCGAGAACGCCGCGTTCGCCCGCCGCTGCGCCGCCGAGGGCCTGGTGTTCATCGGCCCCACGCCGGAGGCCATCGAGGCCATGGGCGACAAGGCGGTGGCGCGCGCCACGGCTGCGGCCGCCGGGGTGCCGGTGGTGCCGGGCTCCGGGGGCGCCATCACGGACGACGAGGCGGCGGCCATCGCCGATGGCATCGGCTACCCCGTGCTGGTCAAGGCCGCCGCCGGGGGCGGTGGCATCGGCATGCAGGTGGTCTCGAAGCCTGACCGGCTCGCGCGCTCCCTGCAGACGTGCCGCGATCGGGGCGCCGCCAGCTTCGGCAGCGACGCGGTGTACCTCGAGCGCTACATCGAGTCGCCGCGCCACATCGAGGTGCAGATCCTCTTCGATCACCACGGCAACGGCGTCCACCTCTTCGAGCGGGAGTGCACCCTGCAGCGGCGCCACCAGAAGGTGGTGGAGGAGGCCCCCAGCGCCTTCGTCCAGGCCCGGCCCGCCCTGCGAGACGGCCTGTATGCCAGCGCCCTCGCCCTCGGGCACGCCATCGGCTACCGCGGGGCCGGCACCGTCGAGTTCATCGTCGATCCCGACGGGCACCACTACTTCATCGAGGTGAACACCCGCCTCCAGGTCGAGCACCCCGTCACCGAGGCCATCACCGGGGTGGATCTCATCGGGTGGCAGCTCGACATCGCGGCGGGCCGGCCCCTCACGCTGAGCCAGGCCGAGCTGGCCATCGAGGGCGCGGCCATCGAGTGCCGCATCTACGCCGAGGATCCCAGCAAGGGCTTCCTGCCCCGGCCGGGCACCATCGAGCGCTTCGAGCCGCCCCGGGGGGAGGGCATCCGGGTGGACGCCGGCGTCGCGGCGCCCCAGGAGGTCACCCCCTACTATGATCCGATGCTGGCGAAGCTCATCACCGCCGGTCGCGACCGCGGTGAGGCGATTTCCCGAGCAAAGTCGGCGGTCTCCATGTTCGTTGTGGAGCCGCTCACCACAAACCTCGCATGTCTCGCGACCGTCCTGGAACATGATGACTTCCAGGCGGGCCGCTATGACACCGGCTGGCTGGAGCGGCTGGCCAAGGGCCGGGTCTGACCGGTTGGGGGGGAGACGCAGATGGATATCAAGGCGCACATCACGGGCACGGTCTGGAAGATCGAGCTGCAGGTCGGCGATGAGGTCGAGGAAGACGACGTGGTCATGATCCTCGAGTCCATGAAGATGGAGATGCCCATCGAGGTGCCGGCCGATGGCACCATCACCGAGATCCTCGTGATCGAGGGGGAGCCGGTGCAGGAGGGACAGGTCGTCGCGCGGATGGCCGAGGACTGACCGCCGCGCGGGCGCCGGCGATCAGGCCTCCGCGTTCTTCTTCAGCGCGGCGAGGCCCTTCTCGAAGTCCTTCATGATCATCTTCTCCATGTCCATGAAGAGGCCGAACACCTTCGCCATGAAGATGTTCTGGCCCTCCATGCTCCACTCGACGGTGGTCTCGCCGCCCGCCTCGGCGAACGTGAAGATCGCCTTGTTGTGGGCCTTGAAGGGCTTGAGGAACTGCAGATCGACGTCGATGCGGGTGGGGCTGCTGGTCAGGATCTCCATGCGGCCCGAGCCCACCTTCCCCGACTTGCTCTCCCAGGCGTAGGTCGCGCCGACGCCGGCATCCGGGCCGGGCCGCCGTAGGTGACCTTCATCGCCGGATCGAGGTTGGCCCACGGCGACCACCCCGCCAGCGGCGGAAGTCAGCTGATCGATCGAAGATCGCCTTCGCCGGCGACTTCACGGTGGTCGCGCGGACGTAGCGGAACGTCGACGGGCGGGTGGAGGCGACGACCAGGATGCAGGTGATCACGCCGATCACGCCGTAGAGAATCCACATGGCTGGCTCCTTGGGGGCAGGCCTCTGGGGTGGACGCGTTCTTCCCGGATGGTCCGGGCGCTGCCTCCCGTCGTCAACTTCTCCGACGGCGGGGGAACCTTGCCGCTGCGGCGGTCCATGCGCCGGAGGTACCCGATGACTCGATGGATGCTGGTGGCTACGCTGGCTCCTCTCTCCCGCCGCCGCCCAGGCATTCTCCGCGGCTTTACGCGCTGCGCGCCGATAACTGGCAATAAGTCCACGAACGTGGTGCTGATGCGGGACGGGGACGAGACGAACCGATGAACGACTAACAGTCTCCGGCGACTTCGCCCTGGTCGTGCCGGTGCCCGTCGTCCTGCAGAAGGAGAACGTCAAGACGCTGCCACGCGAGGTCTTTGATCGCGGACACCCTGCCGCCGCGACTGGTCGAGTACTGGGAGCAGGATCCGTGTCCCCCCAGCGGATGGGCATCGGGGCCCTCGGCATGCGCGGCACCGGCAGCGGCGTGAGGCTACGGCCTGGGCGCCGGCGGCGGGGGCGCCGGCCATGGTCACCATCGAGGCGCAGTTCGTGGGGAGTACGAGATCGTCATCCTCGGCGCCCAGGACAGCGCCGCGCTCGACACCTGGCTCCGCGCGCATGACTACCGCATCCTCGACGGCGCCGCAAGCTGCTGCGGCCGTACGTGTGGCCCAGGGCATGGAAGGTTCTTTCGTGGCCCGGGTGGCTGCGAAGCGCGTGAAGTTCGTCAAGGGCCGCGCCGCTCTCGCCTGCGGGTGGCCTACCAGAAGAAGGGACTTCCGCCTGCCGGTCATCCGTTCTGGCCTGCTGAACTCGGCGGGGACCCAGGACCTGGTGGTGCACATCCTGGCCCGGTCGCGCTACGAGGCCGCCAACTTCCCCAACGTCACCATCCCCACCAACCTGGCGGGGGCCGGCGTCCGGTCCCGCTTCGGCGAGGTGCGCCCGGCGCCGCGTCGACCGCATCGCTCGCCAGTGCCGCCGGGCGCCGTGGTGACGGAGTATGCCTGGCAGCCCACGTCCTGCGATCCCTGCCCGGGGCCCGTCCTCTCCCCCGAAGACCTGGCCACCCTCGGCGGCGACGTCCTCGTGCCCCAGGCACGCGCCGTCGCGTCCTCGGCCGGCGTCCGGGTGCAGATCGGCCGTCCGAACGTGGTGGGCTCCCTCGACGCCCAGATCGTCCGCCGGGTCATCCACCGCCACGCGGCCGAGCTGCGCTACTGCGCCGAGCGGGCTGCCCAGCGCGGCGCCGGCAACCAGGGCCGGCTGGACGTGCGCCTCCTCATCGATGGCGTCGGCAAGGTCCCCGCCGCCAAGGCCGAGTCGCCCGCGCTGGCGGAGGCGTCGGCCTGCATCACCCAGCGCATGAAGCGCTGGGCCTTCCCGGCCCCGAAGGACGGCGTCGTCCAGGTGAGCGTGCCGCTGATGTTCCTGCCGGACGGCCGGCGCAGCGGTTTCGGGGGGCGCCAGCCGGCCAGCCCCTTCACGGCCTTCGTGCTGACGCGCCTGCACTACCGCTACACCCCGGGGGATCTGGGCGAGGATCTCGTCTTCGCCCCCGCCGAGGGCATCATCGGCGGCCGCGAGACCTACGGCGCCGCCAACAGCTTCGGGGCCGCGCCGGCCTCGGCCAGCACGTTCCAGGGCCGCTACATCATCCGGCACCCCTGGGAGGGCAAGATCGCCTGCAAGGACCCCGTGCGCGGCATCTGGGGCGGCCCCCCGGGCGGCGGCTCGCCCCGCGCGAGCGCCGGCCGAGACCTCGCCCTGGCGAAGCGCGGCGCCCTGAAGCTCGAGGACGTGGTGAAGAGCGGTCTGCCTACCGCAGGTACTCCGTGAGCGCGTTCTGGTCGTTCGCTGCCGCCTCCGCCGCGGCTCGCGTGATCTGACCCCGGCGCACCAGCTCGCCCAGGCACCGCTCCAGCGGGATCATGCCGTCGGCCCCACCGCCTTGCAGCGCGCTGGCCAGGCCGCTGGTCCGCCCCTCCCGGATGAGCGCCTGCACCCCCGTCGTTGCGCGCAGCACCTCCACGGCCGGCACCCGCCCATCGCCCCGGCTGCGGGGCAGCAGGCGCTGGGAGACGATGGCCCGGGTGGCGTCGGCGAGCTGCTGGCGGAGCTGGGCGTGCCGCTCGGCCGGGAAGCTGTCCAGGATGCGATCGATGGCCGCCGCGGCGGAGCGGGTGTGCAGCGTCGTGAACACCAGGTGCCCCGTCTCGGCCGCCGTCAGCGCCAGCTCGATGCTGGCACGGTCCCGCATCTCGCCGATGAGCAGGATGTCGGGATCCTCCCGCAGGGCGTCGCGCAGGCCGGCCACGAAGTCGCGGGCGTGATCGCCGAGCTGGCGCTGCCGCACCAGGGCCCCGCGGGGGGCCTGGTAGGTGTACTCGATGGGATCTTCCAGGGTGATGAGGGCGCCGCCGCGGGTCTCGAGCACCTGCCGGATGAGGGCCGCCAGCGTCGTGGTCTTGCCCGATCCCGTCGGGCCACAGACCAGCACCAGCCCATGGGGGAAGCGCGTCAAGGGCTCAAGATCAAACGGGAATTCGAGTTGCTTCAGGGTCGGCGCGGCCCGGGTGAGGACGCGCAGCGCGGCGGCCTCGCCCCCGGCGTGCCGGTACACGTTGGCCCGGAAGCGCGCCCGCCCCGGCAACTCCAGGGCGAAGTCATGGGCGCCGTCCGCCTCGAGCGCCGCCCGCCGGGCGGGGACGAGGAGCGCGGCCAGCAGCGCGTCCCCGTTGCCCGGCACCGTGACCAGCCGGCCGTCGACCCGCAGGGTGGGTTCCTCGCCCGTGGCCAGGTGCACATCGCTGGCGCCGCGCTCGAGGGCCTGCATGAGCAGCCCCTCCAGATCCGCCAGCGCCACCGGCGTGGGGGCCTGCACGATGGCCGGGGGATCCCCCAGCGGCGGCGGGACCTGGGGCTCGGGCGGCGTCTCGGGGACGCGCCGCAGCACCAGCTCCGTGCGGCCGCCGTCCGCGCGGGCCTGCACCGCAAACAGCCCGAGATCCGGGCGCTTGCACGCTGCGGTGATGGCCTCGCCGCGCTGGAAGGCGCCCCAGGTCCGCTCGTCGACCACCGACTCCACCAGGCCGCGGAGCATGGCGTCGGTCATGGGTGGCAGGAAGAAGCGCAGCGCCGCGCCGGCCTGGCTCAGGCGGGGCGCCTCGCCCGCGACGAGGACGAGCTCGTCGCCTCCCTGGGCGGCCATCATGCGGAGCAACGGATCGATGCGGGCCATGGTCTCCTCCGGGCGCCGGCCCCGGGCAGGAACCGCGGGTGCCCGGGGATTGTTTCCGCCCTCGCGGCCCCGCGCAACCGCCAGACCGTTGCGGTCTGGCGCTCGCGGTCCGACAATGCACCACCTCCACCAGCCCAGAGGGCGCCATGGCCGTCACGTGGCATGAGGCCGTCCAGCACTACGAGCAGCGCCACTCCCAGGCCCAGCAGGTCATCGGCGAGTACGAGACCTTGCGCCGCCATGTGGTCAGCCAGCTCCAGGCCGTCCAGACCGAGGCCTGCGCGGCCCGTGTCGCCCTGGGCGCGGCCTTCCTGCCCGCGCTCGACGCCCCGCTCATCGCCCGCGCCGAGCGCCTGACGGGCTTTCGCGGCTTCTCGCGGCGCGATCCCTTCCAGGCCATGGCGCGCCGCAAGGACATGCTCGAGAAGGCGGTGGCCCGGGCCGAAGCGGACGCCCGGTACCAGCGCCGCGTCGGCCTGGTGGGGCCAGGGGGCGAGCTGACCGAAAAGCTCAAGGAGATCAAGGACACAGCGGCGCCCTTCGAGGCGGAGTGCGCCCGGTTCGAGGCGCTTCCGCGCTTCATGGATCTGATCGAGTCCGGCTACGACACCCCCCGCTTCAACCGCTCGTGGTGGCAGGCGGAGTACTGGAAGCTCTGGGCCGCCGGCGACAAGATCTGCGAGCTGCTCAAGCTGCGCGACTTCGGCGATGATGTGCTGCCCGCCTACCAGACCGCGGTGCGCGAGCGCGACTTCTGGCGCGGCGAGGTGGAGCGGGTCGAGGGCCTGATCGCCGAGGTGCACACCCTCGTGCGCGAGCACGACCAGGCCCAGGCCATGCTGGCCAACCTGCCCCAGATCATCCTCGAAGAGAGCTGGGACATGCTGGCCGAGTTCTTCGAGCACGCCGATCTGCCCCTGCTGGAGGGCTGGCTCGACAAGGAAGAGCACGACGATCGGCCGGTGCGCATGGCGCTGCGGCGGGCGGCCGGCCTCGCCGCCAAGGAGAAGTTCCTGGTGGAGCTGCGGGATCGCGGCCTCCAGCCGCTCCTCGTGGACCTGGAGAACCGCCGGCGCAAGTACGAGGCCCGCCTGCGCAAGCTGCGCACCAGCCCCAAGATGCGCACCCGCGCCATCTCGCCGTCGTGGCTGGACCGCAAGTTCGAGGCGAAGCGCGCCAAGCTGCTCCAGGCGGCCGGCGGCCTCAGCCGCCAGGTGGACAAGCTGGTGGCCTACGACAAGTACGACCGCTTCGAGCTCTCCAACTCGCCGACGCTGTGGTGGGTGACGTTCACGGGCAGCCGCCCCTCACGCCTCATGCCCACCACTCGCCAGTGGTACGACCGCCACCCCGACGCGACGCCCACCCTGGCCGCCCGCGGCCGGGACGTCGACCTGGGCCCGGCCGTGGCCATCGTGGCGCGGGGCAGCGCCGACGTGGACGCCGGCTACCTCTCGTGAGGGTGCGATGGCGCGGCTGAAGGTCGTCTCCTACGCCATCAACGGCCGCGGCATGGGCCACCTGGTGCGGCAGCTCGCCCTGCTGCGCCAGATCCGCCGCGTGGGCAGCCTGCTCGACGTGCAGTGCGAGTGCTGGATCCTCACGTCGTCCGAGGCCGACACCCTGGCCCGCCGCGAGGGCATCCCGGCCCTGAAGATGCCGTCCAAGGCCATGCTGCGCGACGCCGGGGTGGATCCCGCCCGCAGCCTCGCCATCCTGCGTGGCTGGGTGCTCAACGCCCTCGCCGGCCTCCAGCCCGACCTGCTGCTGGTCGACACCTTCCCCGGGGGCAGCTTCGGCGAGCTGCTGGCGGCCCTCGAGCTCGCCCGCACCCGGGTGCTCGTGGCCCGCAAGGTCCGCGACGGCTTCGAAGCCGACGCCGCCTACCAGGCCCTCCTGCCGCTGTATGATCGCGTGATCATTCCAGATTCCCGCGATGTGGGTCCCATCCTCATTCGAGAGCGCGAGGAGCTGCCGAGCCGCGACGAGGCCCGGCGCGCCCTCGGCGTCCCCGACGGGCAGCGCGCCGTCTACCTGACCCTGGGCGGGGGCGGTGAGGTCTCGGCCCCCGACGTCCTGCCGCGCCTGGTCGACGCGCTCCTCGCCCGCGGCTGGCACGTCGTCGTCGGGGCCGGCCCCCTCTACCAGGGCCCCGAGCGCCGCGGTGCCGGCATCACCTGGCTGGACCGCTACCTGGCGGTCGAGCTCCTCCCCGGCGTCGACGCCGCCGTCTCGGCCGGGGGCTACAACAGCTTCCACGAGCTCATGCATGTGGGCGTCCCCACGGTGTTTCTGCCCCTCGACCGCATCGCGGACGACCAGCGCGAGCGGGCCCTGCGGGCGGTGGAGGCCGGGGCGGGGCGCCTCGCCCGCAGCCTGGAGGAGGTCCCGGATCTGCTGGAGTCGCCGGGTGACGCCGAGGTGGCCCGCTCGCTCGTCCCCGGGGGCGGCGCCCTGGCCGGGGCCATCGCGGCCCTGGGCGCCGTGCTCCCCGCGGACGATCTGCGCACCGCCGCCCGCGTCCTGCGGCCCGAGGTGGTGGGCATCCTGGCCCGCAGCCGCCTGACGGACGCCCCGGCGCGCCTGCTGGAGCTCATGCGCGTCCTGTCGGGGGGGCTCCCCGGCGAGCAGGCCCGCCGCCGCGCGGTGCTGCTGGAGCTCGCCGACGCCGGCCACGCCGTCGAGGCCCCCGAGCCCACCGATCCCGTCCGCGCCCTCCGCCGCTTCCTGGCGCTGGTCGAGGCCTCGGCCGTCCCCTTCGATCTGGCCACCCAGATTCTCCTCGGGCTTCGCCGCAAGTTCCCGGGATCACAGGCAAACGACCTGCTGGAGGCCGCCGCGCGCCTGTTCCCGCGCTGGGCGGGCTTCGATGACTGGATGGGGGTGCTGTCCTTGCTCCGGGCCGTCCCCACCCAGCGGGGCCTGCCCCTGGTCGACTTCGCCGTCGCCCTGGACGCCTGGCTGGCCACCGAGGACGACCTGTTCGACGCCCTGCGCCGCTTCTCGCGCCTGGAGGGCTCGGGCACGCGGCCCGTGGGCGAGGTGCTGCGGGTCCTCGCCCATGAGGCGGACCGATGACCCGCGAAGATCCCGTCCTCGCCGGCCTGCGCACGGGCCGCCCGCTCACGGGCCCCCGCACCGTGCACATCGACATCACGAACGCCTGCAACGCCGCCTGCGTGACGTGCTGGGATCACTCGCCGCTGCTCGACACGCCGCGTCCCATCACCTGGAAGCGCCGCCGCCTGGAGGCCGACCGCTTCTTCACCCTGGTGGACGAGCTGGCGGCCCTCGGCTCGTTGCGGGCCGTCGTCATCTCGGGCATGGGCGAGCCCCTCGTCCACCCCGACGTCTACGACTTCATCGCCGCGGTGAAGGCCCAGGGCTGGCACCTGACCATCATCACCAACCTCATCGCGGCGGACGTCGACCGCCTCGCCCAGAGCGGCGTCGACCAGCTCCTCGTGGGCGTCCAGGGCGTCACCCCGGCCAGCTACACGGCCTTCCACCCCGGCTGGACGGAGGCCGACTTCTTCCGCCTTTGCCAGTATCTTCGGGTACTTGGCGAAGAGGGCGTCCGCTGCCGCCACGTCCAGGTCATCAACCGCGACCTCGCCTGGGAGGTCGTCGAGATGGTCCGCTTCGGCCAGCTCTTCCGCGCAGACCGGGTGAACTACAAGCTCGCGAGCCTCGCCGAAGGCACCGAGGCCTGCATCGCCACCCCCCTCCAGCTCGCCTGGCTGGCCGCCGAGGGCATCCCCCAGGCCCGCGCCCTCGCCGCCGAGCTCGGGGTGCCCACCAACCTCGACCTCTTCGCCCGCCAGGTCGACGCCGCCCTCGGCCGCCCCCAGGCCACGACCCCCATCGAGGAGGTCGGCTGCGCCATGGGCTACGTCTACAGCCGCATCACCGTCGACCAGGACGTCTTGTTCTGCTGCAACACCGAGGTCCACGTCGGCACCCTGGCCGACGGCGCGCGCTTCGCCGACCTCTGGTACGGCCCGGCCTGGCAGGCCCTGCGCGATCGCCTGGCGGCCGGGGACTACTTCGAGGGCTGCGCCCGCTGCGGCAAGTTCGAGCAGAACGTCAAGTGGGCCGAGCGGTTGGGGGCCCAGCGGTTGGAGGCCGAGCGCCTGGCGGCCGAGCGCCTGGCGGCCGAGCGTGCCCTCCCATGAGGACGCCCACCGTCGAGTGGCAGGTGGCTGGCGCCTGCAACTACGACTGCACCTACTGCATTCAGAGCGCGCGCTACCGGCGCGGCCGCCCCGCCGCCGACCAGGTCCGCGGGGCCATCCAGACGTTCGCTGGCCTGCCCGGCACCTGGGAGATCAAGTGCAGCGGCGGCGAGGCCTTCGCCCACCCGCTCTTCCTCGACCTCATCGTGCCCGAGCTGGTGGCCCGCACCCCCCACCGCCTCAGCGTGCTGACCAACTTCTCGTCGTCCCACCGCGACCTGATGCGCTTCGCCGCCCTCACTCGCGGCCGCCTGGCTGTCTTCAGCGCCTCGCTGCACCTTGAGTTCGTCACCGCCGACGACTTCGCCGAGAAGGCCGCCTGGTTCGTCAGCCTGCTCGACCCGGGGGTGGCCTTCGTCGTCAACCAGGTGGTCCTCCCGGGCCGCGAAGCGGAGGCCCTGCGCTGCCGCGACGCCCTCGAAGCCCGCGGTGTGCGCTGGTTTCCTCAGCTCTTCAAGACGGGCGGCGGCGTGGCCGACTACCCCGACGAGGCCGCCCTGCGCGCCGTCATCGGCGACGCCCCCGGCCCCCGCGAGGCCAACCTGGCGCCCTCCTACCAGGGCCGCGCCTGCCACGCCGGCGTCGAGTACTTCACTGTCGACAAGGACGGCGAGGCCTGGGCCTGCCGCACCGCGAAGCGCCATGGCGAGGGCCGCCTGGGCAACGTCTTTGACGGCCACCTGGCCTTCTTCGCCGCCGCCGCCCCGTGCCCCTACACCATCTGCCCGTGCACCGTGCCCGCCAACCGCGGCATGATCGCCGGCATCGGCCCCGCCGCGTGACGCCCCACTACCCGCTCGAGGGCGTGGTGTCGTGGAACATGAACACCACCTGCAACTACCGGTGCTCCTACTGCACCCAGCGCTTCGTCGAGTCCCGCGCCCAGTGGGCCCGCGATCTGCCCCGATTCCTCAGTGCTTTCGCGGCCTTGCCCGGCGACTGGGAGATCAAGCTCTCCGGCGGCGAGCCCTTCCGGCACCCCCACTTCCTCGACGCCGTGGAGAGCCTCGCCGCCGCCGGCCTGCGCGTCAGCGTCGTCACCAACCTCAGCAGCAGCGACGCCGACCTCGCCCGCTTCGCCGACGCCACCCGCCGCAAGCCCGGCGTCATCTCGGCCTCCCTGCACCTCGAGTACGCCGACGCCACCGAGTTTCGCGACAAGCTCGCCCGCCTCGGCGCCCGCCACGCCGGCAGCGTCGTCGCCACCTGCGTCGCCACCCGGGCCCTCCTCCCGCGCCTGCCCGCCCTCTCTGCCCACTTCGCCGAGGCCGGCGTCACCCTCAAGATCCAGCCCGAGAAGCAAGACCGCGACGTCATCGCCTACACCCCCGCCGAGCGCGACGCCCTCCTCGCCCTCGGTGGCCACGGCGGCACCGGCCACATCGACCCCGACCTCTCCGGCCGCCCCTGCTGGGCCGGCGCCCGCTACTTCATCGTCGACCACACCGGCGAAGCCTTCCGCTGCTACCCCGCTCGCCGCTACCGGCAGGAACACCTGGGCAACCTGCTCACCCCCGGCTTCCGCCTGCGCACCGACGCCCAGCCTTGCCACTACAGCTACTGCAACTGCACCGTCCCCCAGCAGCGCGGCATGGTCGACACCCGCTGACGGCATGCGGCTTGAGCACCGACCGCTGCCCTGTCATGCTGCCCGACAGGCGGGTGGCAGGGGGCGGCGCGATGTTCAGCCTCCAGGCCCGCGGGTACCAGTGACGAGTGCGGGTGTCGGCCGGGAAATCCGAGGGTGGTCGATTCTCCTTGACCCCCGGCTTGTACTGTCACGGGACCACCCAGGCAGGAGGGTCCTTGCATGTTTCAGCAGGTCGCGACGAAGCTCTTCCTCGATGACAGTATCAACCCCATCGAGCACTCGCAGGCGGTCATGGTCGAAGAGGGCAGCACCGCGGTGCTGGAGGCCCAGCTGTTCAATCGCACCGGGAGCAGCGATGTCACCCTCAACCTTCAGGTCAGTGACGACCTGGAGAACTGGAAGACTGTCACCACCACCCTGGACGAGATCACCTTCTCGTCGTCGGCCGTCGTGGCTCTTGGGCGGACGGAGGTGTCTGCGACGATCAACACGCGCTACTGCCGCTTGCTCTATGCCATCGGCAGCAGCTCCACGGCGCTGCTCGCTGCCTCCATTCGGACGGCGAAGAACTGACGTGGCGATCCCTTTCCCTCCCTCGCCGCAGCCGCGGTTCGAGGGGTGGCCGAGGCTGCCGCCGGTGGCGCAGGTGCCCATTCACCTGCCCGCCCAGGCGTTCCACTGCGTGCCTGGGCCCCCGCTGCCCGAGCCATTCATCCAGCGTCCCGGCGAGGCAAGGATTCCCGCGCCCTGGACGACCCTGCAGAGCACCGACTTCGACGTGCCTCACGTCAACGCAAGCTCGGCCGAGGCCGGTGATCCCGTCGCTGCGTATCGGGAGTTGCCGGGCGGCCAGGTCGATGGGCTGGAGGATCTCTTCCGACCCATCCCGTTGTTCGCCTCCCCGGGAGCCGCGCAGGCCATCCAGGCGAGCGGAGGTCGGCTGGTCGCCGTGGTCGGCGGTGGGGGCAGGCCACGGTCCGGGAGACGCCGGTGCCCGTCAGGGTGCCCGAGCGTCGGGGACGCCGGTGGTCGAGTATCTCGCATTCGGTCTGGGCGATCTGCTCCGGAAGCTGATCGCCACGTCGGGTTGCGTGGAGCGTGGGCTGCCGCCGGGCCTCTTCAGGCTGCCCTTCCTGGGGCGCGAGAGAGAGTCTTCAATCTGGTCGAGGGCGAGTTTGATGGCCAGCCCGGTGGCCGCCGCTTCGGCTACGCGGTGCAGCACCAGCCACGGCCGGCCGATGGTACGCAGCGGGGCCTGCTGAGCGGAACCCAGGTCGATGTGACGTTCCTGGTGTCCGTCGAGCGGGCCAACGTCCCCGGCGCAGCGCCGCTGCCACCCGATGCGCTCAACGCTGATGGGGTCTTCCTGGCATTTGGAAGCCTCGATTCGCGAGTTCCCGTCCAGCAGCCGCTGGTCGATGGCGTCGCCGCGATGGTCGGCGCGGGTGATCCGCGCCGGATCATCTCGGACGCGGTGCCGGTCGTGCAGCCGCCGATCGCGCCGCTGGCCCTGGGCGGCCGAGGCAACGTCTACCTGGCCGGCCGGCCACGGGGAGACCTGCCGGTCTTCGCCGCCGGCCCTGGCCACCGGGTCGGCTTCGATCCAGCCCCGCCAGAGCCGTTACCCGCCGTGCTCGACGGGGTGGACGCCCGAGGCCTCTCTCCCCAGCGGGTCGCGGTGGATCAGAACCGCACCTTCAGTGAGGCCCACCAGGGCCTGGGCGACCGGCCAATCTGCTCTCGGTTCCGCCTCACCCTCTCCATCGCGACGCTCTCTCAGGGTGTCGTGACGATGCCTGCCATTCAGCGACGAGCCTTCGTCGAGGGGTACTCGGTTCGCATGAACGGGCAGTACATCGCTGGCTTCGGCCTGCCCTTCCAGCGCCGACGCCTGGTGTCTCAGGACTTCTCGCTCCGGGATGTCTACGCAGGGCAGCCGGAGCTGCTGGGCACCGCCCTCGTGCCGTGGGATGCCGGACTCGTCCAGCCCCTGAAGTATGGCCATGTGCCCGTCCCATCGGCGGGCGCGGGCATCTTCATCGGCTGCTGGTCGCATCGGGAGCAGGATGGCCTGGGCATTCGCATGCAGATCGAGGACGTCGCTGCGCGCATCCACCAGAAGGCCGCAGGCGACGGTCGCCAGGTCATCGACAGCATCGCGCGGGAGCAGCGATGACACGCCTCGCCGTCCTCCTGGTTCTCTTTCTTGGAGGCTGCGAGCCGCCGACGGCCCCACCCATCGCAATCACACCGGGCCCACAGCCCGACGTGGGCCTGGATGCTGAACCAGGTGGCAGCCTGCCCGACGCGGGCCCGGACGCGGCGGCGCAGCCCGGAGACGCCGCCATGCCAGCCGCCACCGATGCCGACCGCGCCCCGCTGGGGGCGCCGGACGCTCATACCCTAGGCCAGCGCGATGCGGCGGCAGCTCCTCGCTGGCCGGATGCCACCGTGGTCGACGCCGCCCGGCCGCCTCCCATCGACGCGACCGTCGACATCCCGCGGGAGCCGGTTCGGTGGGGTGGGTCGGGGATAGCTACGACAACGCCCTGGCGGAGACCGTGATGGGCCTCTACAAGGCTGAATTGATTAGACTTCGAGGCCCATGGCGCAGCCTCGAAGCCGTCGAGCACGCGACCTGTCACGGGTCATCCACGGGGGCGAGCGCATCTTTGACGATGGCTTCGGGTGGCTCCCCCGCGGCCCGTTCTCGTTTGTCGACGGCAACCCGCTCATTGGTTGCGCCCTCGACCTCGCCGGGGAAGCGCATTGCTGGAGCGCGGACCCGATTGGCGCGGCGCCCGCGCCACCAGGGCCCTTCAAGCAAGTGTCGGCGGCGGGTTTGGTGACCTGTGCCATTCGCCTGGATGACAGCCTTGAGTGCTGGAGCCATGAGCCGGGCGCGCCGGAGTACCTGCCCCGGCCCGCTGGCCGCTTCGTCCAGGTGGTGGCCTGCTTCGCGCTGCGAGACTCGGGGGCCATCGAGAGCTTCTGCGGACCCGAGCGGCACGTGCTCGAGGGTCCGTACTCGCGGATCGCGCCGTCTGGCCTGAGGTGCCGCCTCACGCTCGCGGGCGAGGCCGAGTGCGATGTGCACGAGCCGGCGCCTCCAGGACCGTTCTCGTCCATCTCGCTCGGGGACGGCGGGTTCATCTGCGCGCTCCGGGCCGACACTGGCCTGGTGAGCTGCTGGGGTGGCGAACCCTTCCTCGTGGCCGAGCACTCGGACTACGACCGCCTGCCGGCCGTGCCGCTCAGGCAGCTCGTCACGGCCAACGATGGCCACTGCGGCCTCGACTTCGACGGCTTCGTGTGGTGCTGGGGCGGATTTCCCGCCAACCCGTACACGCTCCACCCATAGTTCGTTGACGTGACATCCAGCCTCGCCCGGGGCTCTACCATCCTCGTCGAGCCGGAAGGCACGGGGGGGCGCATGAGGATCGAGCATCACCACACCGCCCCGCGGTCGGAGGGTGGCGTGGTGGGCTGGGCGCACCTGCTGGTCGTGCTCTGCCTGGCGGCCTGCGAGCACCGGCGTCGCCCATCCTGGTGGGCCCGGGACGGCCCGCGGGGCTGGACGCCGGGATCGGCGTGAGCCCCGCGAGCCGACGCCGCGCTGCCAGACATCGGCCTGGATGGTGGTGTACTGCTCCAGTTGAATCGTGACTCCACCCGCCTCCACACTGTGGAGACGAAGGAGAACCATGAGCACGTCGAAGCGGCGCCGATGCCACCCCAGTCGACGCGGCGCCCGATGCCGACCGCGCCCGGCTTTGGGCACCGGACGCTCAGCTTTTTCCGGCCCAGCACCGACTCGGCGGCAACTCCTCGCCTGGCCGGGATGCCACCGTGGTCGACGCCGCCCGGCCGCCTCCATCGACGCGACCGCCGACGCTCCCGCGGGCCGGTTCGGTGGGGTGGGTCGGGGATAGCTACGACAACGCCCTGGCGGAATGCGATGGGCCTCTACAAGGCTGAATTGATTGGGCTTCGAGGCCCGCTGGCGCAGCCGCAAGCCGTCGAGCGCGACGTTGGACTGGGTGCACTGGTACAACCTGGAACGGCTGCGGGCAGCTGGGGCCGTGCCTCCTCGAAGAGTTCGAGGCGGCATTCCTGGAGAATGAATCGTCCAGCCGGTGGGCTCAAGCAGCAACCGGTCTCCGGGAGATCCCGGGGCGGGTTCACGGGGTTTTCAGTCAAATTGAGATCGAGTAGCCAGAGGCGCTGAACCACCCGGCGCAATCCATTGGCGTTACGGCATTGATGGCTTCGACGATGGCCTGGTGAAGTCGCGCGGCCAGCTCTATACCCGGCGGCCCGGCAGGCCTTTACCTTCGAAGCACATCTCGATGGGGTTGAGGTCGAGGCGAGTACGAGAAAGTGGCGCACCTTGACTGCCGAGCCGTTGAAAGGCCTGGCGTACGGCGCAGGAGCGGTGGGCGCCCAGGTTGTCCAGCACGACGATGTCGCCCGGGCGCAGGATCGCGGGGTGGCACACCGGTGATGAGGCGGTGAGAAGACCAGGGCCGAGTGCCGCCGTTGACGCTCATCACCATCGGCACGCCGCCAATGGACAGTCCGGCGATGACGGTGACGTTGTCACTTCGCAGGACCTGGTCCAGGACAGACTGCCCATATACCTGGCGTCGCCGTAGGTCCGTGTCTGTCAGGCGAGTCCCCGTTTCATCAATGAAGACGAGACGTTCCATGGGGAACGACGCGCCATCTTCTCGATGAAGCGCTTCGAAGCAGGTGCACCCGCTCAGAGTCACGCTCGCTCCTTGCGAGGGACTTCTTCTTGCGTGATGCGCCGGAAGCACGGCGGTTGCACAACCGTCGCGATGCCGACCCTGACCCCGTCTCCACGGCGAGCATCGACGAGCTCGGCCAGGGTGCGGTCGGGGCGCTCCTCGACGAGACGTTCGAAAGGACCTTCGAGAGCTCGTCCGTCATCACCACGTTGTTAGGGCCACCCATCGGCTTCGCCTCGACCGTTCCCCGGTCACGCGCGCCCCGCAACCAGCGACCGATGCTTGCCTCCGAGACTTCGAAGATCCTCGATGCCTCGCGCCACGCCATACCGCCGTGAATGGCGAAGGTACAGCGCGCACGCAAGTCCGTAGAGAGTGGTCTGGGCACAGTATCAACCTCGATTTGTGCTGAAACGATGGGATCACGTGAGTACCCGTGAACTCAAGCACTTCGATCCACTCGACTGGAAAACCCTGTCAGTGCTTCGCCACGGGACCAGCGGGTAGCTTTCGAATGGTAGTGTTTTCGATGCCGTGGCCACTTGTTGTGATTGAAGCGCTGGCGTTGTTTGGAGCCTTGTTCAATGCATGCGCTCTGATGGCGGGCTTTCCGGTGCAACTTGTCCCAGCGACCCTGGGAATCTGGTTTGGGATCTGGCCGCCCTTCTTCTGGGTCGCAAACGCTCCTGGTTGCTACTCATGTTTCTACGTCTTGGTGCGATCTGCGTCGCGTTTGTCTCGTTGGTCTTCCTTCTTCCTGTTCAGGTACCGACTTTGCGGTTCTCTCGTCTGTGTGCTTCGTTCCACGCGGAAACTTCTATCTACTGCTGGGGATCTTCTCCTGTCTTTCGGTCGAGCGGGCCGCTGGCTTCGCTTCGCCGGACGGGTTGTCTGAGGCCCGGTCCGCTATTGATGACCATCCGGATCGCTGGCTGAGCAGGGCGGTCGCCCTGGCGCTCCCGGCCGTAGTGGTCGGGGCCATCGCTGGTACGCCTCGCGCTCGCCTTCTACCTGTCTGACCTTGACTTCGATCGGCCGGTCGTGGACGCCACGCACATCAAAGGTGTGCTGCGTGGCGTGGCGCTGGCGGTGGATGGCTGCGCGACGGATGCCGACCTGGACGCCGGGGCCGGGCGTCCATGCGTGGAACAGGCGCTTCGACGACGGCCAGGTCGCCTCGCTGTTGTCTCCCCGCGCGGGCTGGGTGTTCACCCTTGTTGTGGCTCGGGCTGAGGACACGGTGCTGCGGCGAGCTCCTCGTGGCGCCTGGCGGGGCTTGAGCTCCTCCACGTGTCGTCGATGGCGTCGGACGTTGTCCGTCCGGGGCCGTGTCCGGTGAGGACGCCGGACGCCGCCGCGGATCGTCCAGGCGGGACCCGCGCTGTCGGCTGACGGGCGCCTGGGCTCGATGGAGGTGTCCGGGCGCGGAGGGTTGCCGACCTGCCTGGCCCGTTCCCGTCGCCGAGCGAGGTCGGCTGTGGAGGTTTGCGTGCTCGCGGGGCGAATGAAGCTGAACTTCTTGCTGCTGAGCGGCCTGGCCGCGGGCGGGGAAAGCGTCGGCGGCGTACGTGGGGCTGCATGAGCCGTCTCCCGATCCGGTGCAGGGGGTGAAGGGGAGGCGGCGCCGGCCAAGGCGGGCCGCCCAGGAGGGAGCTAGCGCTGCGCAGGAAGAGCCCGATCGCGGCGACAAGGTGAAGACGCGACGGCGGGAAGCACTACAAGATCAACGTGTACCGCGACAGCGGGGAGGCGATGCCGAACCGGCTGAAGATCGATCTCGATCGCGACGAGAAGTGGGACGAGAAGTGGACGGTCAAGGATGGCGCCATCCAGCGCGACATCGCGCCCGCGGATGACGAGCGGTACACGCAGACGCTCTGGTGGTCCGGCAGCTCGTGGCGCGAGCGGCGGGAGGAGGCCATGGAGGAGGGACCCGGGCCCGGTGGGCCGGCCCCTGCCGGCGGGGGGGCGGGCGGCGGGACGTCGGGCGGGGTCGCTGCGCCGGCCGAGGTGGAGCCGGTGCCGGTGGAGCCGGTGCCGGCGCGGGTGGTGCCGGCCGATGTGCCCGGCGAGGACGCGGTGACGGCGGCCTTGCGGGCGATGGCCGGTCGTCGGCTGAGCAGCGAGAAGGAGAAGGACGTCACGAAGGGTCAGGCCTACAAGGTGAACCTGTACCAGGACGCGGGCGAGAGCCAGGTGAACCGGGCGAAGGTGGATCTCGATCGCGATGACAAGTGGGACGGAGAAGTGGACAGCGTTCGAGCCGGGGCGCATCGTGCTGCGAGTCTGGCGCCGGCGGATGACGGCAGGCACCCAGAAGCTGATCTTCGAGGGCGGGCGACACGGCGCAGTAGCGGCCGCGCGACCGCGCCGCAGGCTCGGGGCTCTATGCGCCATGAGCCGACGCCTGACCGCCTACCGCCGCTCCATCGACCTGCCCGTCTCCCAGGCCGAGGCCTTCGCCACGGCATGCCCGGCCCGGGGCGCTGGAGCGCCTGATGCCGCCGTGGGAGAAGGCCCGGGTGGTGTCGGCCACCGGGGGCATCGAGCCGGGGCCGAGGTACTGGCGCTGAAGCAGGAGCCGCTGACGCTGCGCTGGCGCGCGGAGCACACGGCGTTGCAACTGCCTGATTTCTTTCAGATATCCAGAAGCGCGGGCCGTTCGCGGCCTGGACGCACACCCATCGCTTCGAGGCGGTCGGGGCGACGTCGCGGCTGCATGACGAGGTGGAGTAGGTGCCGGGCGGGCGCCTGGGGGCCTGGGTGGCGGGGGGCATGTGGTGCGGCGGCGGCTGGACGCGATGTTCCGCTACCGGCAGGCGACGACGGTGGCCGATCTGGCCCTGCACGCGGCCTACGCGGCGGCGCCGCGGCTGCGGGTGCTGGTGACGGGGGCGAGCGGGCTGGTGGGTCGGGCCGTGGTGGGGGCGTTGACGACGGGCGGGCACACGGTGGTGGCGGTCGTCCGGGGCGAGGGGCCGGTGCGGTGGTCGGTGGAGGCCGGGCTGCTGGACGATCCCGGGCCCGTCGATGCGGTGGTGCACCTGGCGGGGGAGTCGCTGGCGCAGCGCTGGACGCCGGCCCGCAAGGCCGAGATGCGGCGCAGCCGGGTGGATGGGACGCGGGCGCTGGTGGCGTCGCTGCGGGCGTTCGGGCGGCGGCCTGCGGTGTTCCTGTCGGCGTCGGCGGTGGGCTGGTACGACGATCTCGGGGACGTCCCCCAGGACGAGGACGCCCCGCGGGCGCCGGCGGGCTTCCGCGCCGACCTGGTGGCGGACTGGGAGGCCGAGGCGGCCCAGGCCGATGCGGATCGGGTGGTGCACCTGCGGCTCGGCGTCGTGGTGAGCCCGCGCGGGGGCATGCTGCAGCGGGTGTTGCCGGTGTTCCGGCTGGGGCTGGGGGGGCCAGTGGGGTCGGGGCGGCAGTACGTGCCGTGGATCGGCCTGGACGACGTGGTGGCGCTGGTGGTGCGCATCCTCCAGGAGCCTGGCTGGCAGGGGCCGGTGAACGCGGTGGCGCCGGAGGCAGTGACGTCGCGAGCGTTTGCCCGCACGCTGGGCCGGGTGCTGCGGCGGCCGGCGGTGCTGCCGGCGCCGGCGTTCGCGCTGCGGCTGGCGTTCGGGGAGATGGCCGACGCCCTGTTGCTGGCCGGCGCGCGGGTGGTGCCGGCACGAGCCCTGGCCATGGGCCACGGCTTCCGCCATCCTCGCCTCGAAGACGCGCTGCGTCATGGCCTCGGTCGGTGAAGGAGCTCGGAGAATGATGATTCGTTCCGCAGACTTGCGGGTGATGGGCCTGCGCACGCGGGTGCGGCTCGGGTGCACGGAGGAGGAGCGCGCCTTCCCGCAGGTGGTGCGCCTGGACATCCGGGTGAAGAGCCAGGTGGAGGACGCCGTGCGGTCGGACGATGTGGCGGACGCCGTCGACTACGCCCGCATCGCCGAGCGGATGCACGCCCTCTGCGCCGAGCGCCAGTGGCGGCTGCTGGAGACGATGGCGGTCGATCTGGGGCGCGAGATCCTGCCGGTGTCGGCCCGCATCGAGGAGGTCGAGGTCACGGTGACCAAGACCATCTTCGCCGAGGCCGATGGCGTGGCGTTCACGGCGGTGCTGGCGCCGGGCTGAGGGGGCGGGCCCGCGGCGGGATGGCCGCCGGCGGCAGGCCCCGCTCGCGGCGCCAGGCCTGGTAGGCGGCGAAGGCGCCGTCGAAGGCATGGATCTCCTCTTCGGCTTCCTCTTCCAGCAGCTCCCAGTGGTCGGCGTCCACCTGGAGGGTGGCGATGCGGCGCTCGGCCTCTGCGCGCGAGATGCGGCCCATCCGCCACAGGCGGTAGGCGTCGAGGATGGGGTAGAGGGCGGGGTTGCGGTCGGGGCCGTGGAAGTCCATGCGGGCAGACTTGTCGCCGCCCATCTGGCCGTCGGGGTTCAGGGTGACGGGGACGCGGCGGGGCAGGGCGGTGTAGGGCGTCAGGTCCCGGCGGGCGTCGAACATGTCGTAGAGCGGCGACGCGCTGGCGTCGGGGCGGCCCATGGGCGGGATGCCGAGGATGGCCGTGAAGGTGGCGAAGACCGAGCCGAACGAGGCGTTGACCTTCGAGAGGTGGCCGCGGCGCGCGTAGGGACTGACCACGAGGAGGGGCGAGCGGTGGGCGTCCACATGGTCGGTGCAGCCCTGGGGGTCGTCCTGGAGAATGACGATGGCGGTGCTGGACCAGAACGGGGAGTGGGACAGCGCCTCGACCACCAGCCCGACGGCGTAGTCGTTGTCGGCCACCATGCTCTCCGGGGTGGGGGAGCCGGCCCGGGTGCCCTCGGTGTGGTCGTTGGGGAGCAGCAGGTAGGTGAAGGCGGCCAGCTTGCCCGCCTCGATCTGGGAGACCACGTAGCGCGCCTTGTTCTCGTCGGGCTCGCTGGTGTTGTAGAACGCGCCGCCCGGGTAGCCGGGGTCGCTGAACCGCGCGGGGCGGCCCCGCCCGTCGGCGGCGTCGATGAACATGCCGACGATCTCGCCATAGATGGTCTGGCTGATGTCGTGGTTCATGAGGTGGGTGAAGAAGTTGCCCGCCTTCGGGGCGGCCTGGCGGGTGAGCTGGTAGCCCTGGAACTGGTCGGTGCGGGCGCGCTCGATCCAGACGCGCTCGACGAACTCGGTCAGGTGGCCGCCGGTGAGGAAGAGGTGGCCGGTGTCGCTGTTCTCGACCTCGGTGTAGAAGTTGTCGGAGAGCGCGAAGGCCCGGGCCAGGGCGTGCAGGTTGGGCGTGATGTCCTCGCCGTAGCGCAGGAGGCTCGGATCCACGTCCGCGCGGGGGTCACCCAGATCGCCGAACACGCAGTCGAACGTCTTGTTTTCCTTCACGATCAGGACGATGTGCTCGATGGGTGAGCGCTGGCCCGGGCGGGTCGGGATGGGGAAGCGGCCGTCGCACTGAAACGGGAAGGTGGCCTGGGCGCGCCGAAAGCCGGCCTTGACCTGCTCGGTGGAGGCCGCCAGGTCGAGGCCGGGCAGCTCGACGAAGGTGACGCTGCCCTTCATGACCTGCTTGACGCCCTCACCCCGGTTCGGGCCGGCGCCACCGCCCTTGCCCTCGGCGACGACGAGGCGGTCGGGGCCGGCGAGCGCGACGTCGGTGGGGTACCACGAGGTGGGGATCGAGCCCAGCAGCGTCAGGTCGTCGGCGTCGAGCACCGAGACGGCGTTGTCGGCGCCGCGGGAGGCGTAGAGGCGGCCGCGGACGGCGTCGTAGGCCAGGGCGTTGACGTTGGTGCTGGGCAGCGGGGCGCCGTCGGCGTCCACCAGGTCGTCCTCGGCGACGTGGCCGGTGGCGGTGACCTCGCCGGTGGCCGGATCGACCGCGACCACGACGTCCGCCCCCGAGACGGCGACCCAGAGGCGCGTCCCCGCGGGATCGGCGGCCATGCCGGCGGGCGAGGTGGGCAGCGGGAGGGTGCGGGCCAGGGCCCCGGCTGCCAGGTCGATGACCGAGACGTCGTCGCCCTGCAGCGAGGAGGCGTAGAGCTCGCGCCGGGCGGGGAGCACGAGCAGGTCCCAGACCGGCGAGGCGGTGGGGTAGCGCGCGCGCTCCTCGCCGGTGGCGACGTCGATCTCGATGACGCGCGGGGTGTTGAAGAGGCCGACGTAGAGGCGGCCGCCGTCGAGGGCGAGGCCGGCCGGGTAGCCGCCCGTCTCGATGCTGCCGTCGGCCACGAGCGTGCCATCGGGCTGGACGGCGAAGGCGTCGACCCGCCCCGCGAAGCCCGCCGAGGCGTAGAGGCGATCGGCGTCGGCGTCGAGGGCAAGGCCATAGAAGGCCTCGTCGCGCTCGACATCCTGGCGGATCTCGCCGGTGGCGGCGTCGAGGACGAGCAGGCGGCGGTCGTCGTCGCTGGCGCTCGTGACGTAGACGACCTCCCGCGCGGGGTGGAAGAGCACGCCGGTGGAGAAGCCGGGGACGACGACGTTGAGGCCGGCCGGGCTCAGGCGGCGGCCGCCGGGGGCGAGCCAGGGGCCGCCCGGGTTCTCGGAGGCGGGCTCCAGAGCCTCGGCGGTGGGCTCGGGTGTGCAGGGCGGCAGATCGGCGTCGGGTGGGCCGGCGTCGCGGAGGGCCGGGGCGGCGTCCTCGGCCAGCGCGGCGTCGGGGGCGGCGGCGTCGGGGCCGGCGTCCGGGGGCCCCGCGTCGGGGGCGGCGGCGTCGGCGGCGGCGTCACCCACCGCCGCGTCCGGGCGGGCCGGCGCAGCCTCGTCGTCGCAACCTGCCAGAAAGAAAAGGAAAAGAAGCGACGAGAGGCGGCGCATCGCGGCTACTTCCCGGCCGCGTGGACCAGCGCCTCCAGGCGGTCGAGCCCGCGCTCGAGGGTCTCCTGGGCCGGGCCGAAGCTGAAGCGGACGTAGGTGGAGAAGCGGCCGTGGTGATCGGCGCGGCGGCGGCCGGGGTTCACGTCGAAGAACTCGCCGGGCACGCAGATGACCTTGGCCTCGAGGGCCGCGCGGAAGAAGTCCATGCCGGTGTTGAGGCCGGTGGGCAGGTTGCGCACGTCGCCCCAGATGTAGAACGTGCTCTCGGGCTCGCGGTCGACGTGCACCCCCAGGGCCATGAGGCGGCGCAGCATCAGGTCGCGCTTCTGGCGGAAGGCGCGGCGAATGGCGCGGGTCTCGGCGGTGACGTGGGCCTCGGAGAGCAGGCCGACGGCGGCGCGCTGGAGGGGCCGGCTGCCGCCGCCATCGAGGAAGCTGCCCGCCGAGCCGACGGCGTCGATGACGTCCCTGGGGCCGAGCGTCCAGGCGACGCGCCAGCCCGGGTAGCGCCAGTTCTTGGTCAGGCCGTCGAACATCACCACGGGATCGCGATCCACGTCCTCGACGTGGGCGGCGGCGCTGGCCATGGGGGCGCCGCCGAGGATGGACTCGTTCCACACGTAGTGGCTGTAGAACTCGTCCAGCAAGAGGGTGCAGTCGAGCCGGCGCGCCATGGAGACCCAGGCCGCCATCTCGTCGCCGGCGATGACCTTGCCGGTGGGGTTGCAGGGGTTCGAGAGCAGCACCGCGGACAGCCCGCGGCCCGTCACCTCGCGCTCCAGCTCGCGGATGGAGAAGTCGTACCCGCGGAAGGGGTCGAGGAGGATGGGGATGGGGGAGAAGAGCCGAAAGACCCCCAGGAGCTCCTCGTAGGCTGTGTAGTCGGGCAGGAAGTGGCCCAGGTTGATCTCGCCCAGGGCCGCAGCGGCGCGGGTGAGGGCGGCGCGGCCGCCGGACGAGATGCAGACGTTCTCGGCCGAGTACTGCGACTTCATGCCGCGGCGGTAGAGGCGGTTGTAGTGGCTGGCGACGGCCTCGCGCAGCTCCCAGATGCCCTGGACCGGGGCGTACTCCAGGTCGCCCTCCTCGATGTCGATGGCCTGGATGCGGGCCGGCGCGCCGGGCAGGTCGCCCGCCTCGGGCTGGCCCTGGCCCAGGTTGGTCCAGGCCGGATCTCCGGCGCGGTAACCGTGCTTCTGGGCCTCGGTCATCACGAAGATGACGCCGGTGCGGGGGACGGCGCGGAAGGCGCCGTGGGGGGAGGAGAGGTCGTGCCGGGGGCTCTGCATCGGTGCGCTCGCGGACAGTGGGGCCGGTGGGCCGGATCGGGGCGGAGCCTACCACCCCGGGCCGGTCTGTTGAACCACAGGCAGGTGACGATCGGGCGGTCGGGCGCCGAGGTGCCATGGGCCAGGTGTCACCCTGTCATGGGTGACACCGGCGCGTGCGCGGGGCGCGGGACCGCCTGAGACGGTGCCGGGGGCGCCCGAAGGCGCGTGGCACATCGGTTGCTCTTGCCCCCGTGACCCCGCGACAGCGCGGATGTCGAGGAAAACACAGGAGAATCTCATGAAGCGGACCTCTCGGAAGGTGGTGGCCGGGCTGTGCCTGCTGGCTGCCCAGGCGGCCCACGGGCGAGGCGAGGTGCGGGTGGCCGATGGCGCGGGCGGCGCCGGCGGCGGGTTGGTGGCCGAGGGCGCGGGCGGCAGCGGCGGCGTGCAGGCCCTGGATCTGAGCGGGAAGGGGGGCGACACCAGCCGGTTCGGTGAGGGCCCGGTGTCGCCGTACTACGACCTCACCCCCATCTGCAACTACCTGGAGCGCGGCCTGGACGACCAGCAGCCGGGCTTCCGGGATGGCTACGTGCTCCAGCCGCCGGGCATCGAGACCCTGGCCGACATCGACCGCATCGCGTTCGGTCTGGATCTGCCGGCCACCCACTGTTCGGACAACCCGCGGTCGATCCCCTGCTCGGCGGACACCGATCCGAAGAGCTGGTGCATCGAGCGGGTGGAGCTGGAGCTGCTGGGCATGAAGCTCGTGGACCTGAGCGCGCCGACCAACACCTGCCTGCTGACGGCCCATGGCGGGACGCAGGAGGCGGGCATCGTCGGCCTGTCGCACCTGGCGCTGCGCAGCCTGCCCACGTGGGGGCTGTCGGACGCGGATCTGGAGCGGCTGCTCGGCTCGCTGGGACGGGGGGCGGATGGTCAGCCGACGTTCCTGCCGCGCCAGCTCGTGCTGCCGGGGGAGTACCTGGGGCGGACGCTGGAGGGCGTGGTGGGCCAGGTGCTGACGAAGGACGCCATCGGCTGCAACAACGAGCTGTACTGCGGTCACCGGCCGAAGCGACCCGGGGGCGTTCGGGGCGCCCACCATCCGGCTGGCGAACAGCGCCGAGGTCGACTGCGACCTGGGAGCTGCGCCGCCACCAGCGCCCGGAAGAGCTCGCCGTGGGTCGAGGTGGCCGGGGAGGTCGTGGGCACGCCCACGCTGCACTTCGACGTCGACTTCGCGGCCGAGCGTGACCGGCTGCTGTCGACGGACTGCTCAAGCCTGGAGCCCGGCGCGGTGACCTCCATCTGTGCGGTGGAGAAGGAGATGATGGCCCATGGCAGCCTGGAGCTGGATGTGGCCGTGCGGTGCCTGCCGTTCGCCCATGTGACGTTCGAGGTGGACGGCCATGAGATCAGCAAGCGGCTGCCCTACTGTGATGGCGGCCAGGACAAGTGCTTCCAGCCGGGGGTGAACAAGCACAACGGCACCGTGACCTGCCCGGCCCTCCCGGTGGGCGGCCTCGTGGGCAACGAGGGCCCCGATCCCGAGTGCGGCGCGGCCGCCAGCCTGGAGCGGGCGACGTTCGATCAGGCCATGGAGGTGGTGGATCAGCGGCTCGACATCGAAGGGGGTGTGCTGAACTGGGCCGGCGAGCTGCTGTGCGGCGCGTTCGGCTGCGACTTCGACGCGCTGGCGACCAGCCTGCTGGGCGGGATGCTGCCGGATCTCGACGCAGTGAGCGGGGTGCCGCTGTTCACGGAGCTGGCGGGGTGTCCGGGGGTGGCGGTGGCACAGAACGGGACCCTGACCCTGAACCTGGCGGACCTGGATGCCTGCTACCCGGGCAGCCCGGTGCCGGACTGCCAGGGGCTGACGGTGGGCATCGCCGGCCGCGGCGACCTGGGGCGGGAGGAGGCCCCCGATGACCTGGTCGGGGCGCCCGTGGAGGCCCATCCGGTCGACGCGCTGCCGTCGTCGTGGACGGTGGGCGAGGCGCCCGTGGCGAAGGGAGCGGGGATCGGCGGACTCGTCGCCGCGCCGCCCAAGCACACGATGGCCGAGATCAACGAGGCCCTGACGCTGGTGTGCGGCCTGGCGGCGTCGTGCGACCCCGAGCTGAACCTGCAGGCCCTCCCCCTGCGGGAGATGGCCTCGATCTCGGTGGCGGTGCTGCAGGCTGCGGCGGCCTCAGGGGATGTGGCGGCGGTCTGGGATGAGGTGAGCTTCCTGGCGGACAGCGCGGCCTTCCGCCACGAGTGCCTGGCCTGGGGCGTGCCGGGCTACGGCGGGGCGGCGCCCACGACCGAGCTGGAGCGGCTGCTGTTTCTGCAGGCCCTGCAGCAGTGGGTCGCCGGGCACCTGGAGGTCCGGACGACCGAGTGCGAGGCCGAGGAGCTGGACATCGAGGAGATGCTGCCGGCGCTCGGGCTGACGGTGCGGGTGAAGACGGCGGGGGGCGTGGTGCGCGATCGGTTCGCCTTCGTGAACTTCAAGGACAACCACGCCGTGACCGCCGAGGAGCGCGCGGTGGCGAGCTGCGGCTTCCGCAAGGGCCTGGGGCTGCCGCCCGCCGACGCACCGAAGTGCGGGGCGGATGGCTTGATCAGCGACGGGCCGGATGAGGCCATCGGTCAGGTCTGCGGCACCATGCCCGGCGGCCCCTGCGCCGACATCACCGCGGACTATTACTACAATGACTTCGCGGGGTTCGGTGGGATCGGCAATGACCCGCGCCATGTGAACAAGCACCCGAACGGGTCGGCTGGGTGGAACCGGGTCTGCTTCCCCAGCGAGGAGGACGGCCGGCCCATGGTCTGCGTCAACGACCTGTACCCGGGGGCTGGCCCCAACATCTGGCCCACCTGCAAGATCTGCGGGGTCGCGCCGGACGGCGAGGACGAGAGCCTCTACACGATGGAGGGCTGCCCGCCCATCGGCCCCGAGTGCCCGGCGGGGCTGGCGCTGGGGAGCGACGGCAAGTGCTGGGACGCCAACCAGGGGCGCCCGGAGTGGGAGTGCGCGGCGGACTGCGCCAGCCTCTATGGCGACACCGGGTACTGCCAGCACGGCGGCCCGTGGCTGGACTTCATGCGCACGACCACGGCGGTCGTGGGTGGGGTGGCCGATGATCTGGAGAGCCCGCCCTACGCGCAGCCCATCTGCGTGGACTGGCTGTGCCCCGACTCGGGCATCCGCTGCGGCTGGCAGGGGAAGGCGTGCTTCAACGGGGATGCGTGCGTCGATGAGTGCTTGAGCGACTCGGACTGCCACACCAATGAGGTGTCGCCCGCCTACCCGGACGGGTTCGTCTGCGGGGCCGAGCTGACCTGCGTGCCGCCGGGCTGACGCCCCGGCCGGCCTACCGGGTATGAAGGCGGGACGGTGCAAGGTTGCGGCAGCGCTGGAACGCTCGCAGCCCCGCCAGGCTGCGCCCGCGGCCTTCCCCCACTCAAACACCCCCAAACGCCCCGCCCACCGACCCCAGCGGTCCCGCCCGCCTGGTCGCGGTGAGCCTCCCGGTCCCGCCCCGGGCGCACCTCGCCCATCACGCCGTGAGAAGGCGCCCACACCCGTCCTGCCGTCCTGCCGTCCTGCTGTCCGGCTTGCTGCGGCCCCGGTCAGCCGGAGTCGAGCCGAGCGCCTCGGCGGCCGCCGAGCGAAGCTGGGCGGCAGCGTGTTCGCCGGCCACGGCACCATGGGCTGCGTCGGGTCGGCCTGCCACGCCCAGAAGGCCACGGACGCCGTGGTGTAGGCGGCGCGCACCGCCGCGTGGTGGGCCCGCCACTCCTCGACGTGCTCGGGTGGGCCATACACGAGGGGGGCGGGGCTGCGGCGGCGCTCGCCCAGGCGTGAGAACGGGTCGATGCGGCGCGCGGCTTCGGGGTCCGGGACAGGGAGGCCCGCCTTCTTCCGGCGGGGGCGGTGCTCGGCAGCCACGTCATCGGCCAGCGAGCGCATGAGGGCGCGGTGAGCGTGGGGGCTCAGGTCGGCCAGCCACGGCAGGCGGTCGATCCGCACGCGCACGCGCTCCTGCCGGCCATCGGCATGGGTGAAGGTGCCCTCGATGGGCTCCCCGCCGAGCAGGGCCGGGGTGGCGCACGCCGACACGTCGTCGGCCGGATGCCGCGCCAGCAGCCGGGCGGTGCCCAGCCCCATGATGGCCTGCATGCGCTCGATCGCGAACGCCTGGGTGGTCACCTGCACGGCCTCGTTGCGCGTCAGCATGGGCCCGGATCTCTCCTCAACTTGTTGATTCGCTTCGCGATCTCCCGATTGAGCCACTCCAGCACGAGGCTCTTGTCCCGCAGGCGGGGCACGCCCATGAGCCAGCGGATCTCATCGGGCAGCACGAAGAAGGTGTAGATCTCGAGCTGGGGGAACTTCTGCTGGGCGCGGCCCAGGAGGCCGTGGATCAGGTCCACCGTCTCCGGGTCGGGGGCCAGCAGGGCGAGGCGATCGACGGTCGGCGAGGTAATGTCGAACACCACCACCGCCCGCCCGTGGCGGGGGCTCTGGACGGCGTGGCGGGGGAGCTGGGTGCGCAAGACGTCGGGCATCGGGACACTCCGGGCGGGCGAGGTCTCTACACATCGGTCAAGCGCGGCGCGTGTCGCAGGGATCGGCGAAGATTTCTGAAAAAGTCCAGCGCGGGGCCGCGCGGCGGTGGTGGGCGGGAGCGCCGCGCGGCGACCTGCTACCCTGGCGGCATGTGGCTGGCCCTGCTGGTGGCGCTCGCGGCGCCCATCGACACCACACGCCTGGAGGCGGCGCTCGGGGACGTCCCGCCCGACTTCAAGGCGGTCGTCGTGGTCCTGCCCCAGGCGATGCGGCCGGGCGCTGGTTCGGCTACCGCGACACCGCGGATGACACCCACTGGTACCCCGCGTCTTCCTTGAAGATCTTCCCCGCCGTCGCTGCCCTGGAGCTGCTCGACGCCGGGAGCCTGGGGGCGGCGTCGCCGTCGGTCGAGGTGGCGTTCGAGCGGCCCGGGCGGGCGCCCTACCGGCGACGGCTGGACTGGCTGGTGCGGCAGGCCCTGACGCAGAGCAGCAACCTGGCCTACGACCGCCTGGTCCAGCTCGTCGGGGTCGACGCCCTCCACGCCGGGCTCCTCGGGCCCGAGCGGGGGTTCGGCCAGACCGCGGTGCAGCTCACCTACTCGGACTCGGTGGCCACGCTCCTGCACTCGCCGGCCATCGAGGCGGGGGGCGTGCGGCGGGCCGCCCACGAGAGCGAAGGCGTCTCACGCTGCGCCCTGGCCGAGAACTGCACCTCCGTCGCGGCCCTGGCCGAGGTGATGCGGCGGATCATGCTGCACGAGGCGCTGCCCGAGCTGAGCGGCTGCGGCTGCGGCCGGCCTCCGTGGCCCTGCTGCGCGACGCGCTGGGCGCTGTGAAAGCCTCGAGGACGGAGGTGGTGGACGCGCTGGCGGCGGCGATGCCCGGGGTGCGCCTCTGGCACAAGCCCGGCTTCTACCCCTGGTGGCGCAGCGACGTGGTCTTCGAGGAGCGGCCGGGGGGCGCCGGTTCATCGTGGCGCTGGCGGCTCGGGGCAAGCGCGATGCGCTCACCGCGGTCGCCCGCCGCATCGGCGTCATCGTCGCCGGGGGAGGGCCGTAGCTCAGTCCGGGAAGGCGTAGCAGATGGACAGCTCGCCGTCCTTGCTCACCCGCATGAGGATGTGGTCGTCGCCCGGGGCCTCGGTGCGATCCTTGCCGGTGTCGCCGCGGTCGGTGCGGTACAGGCCGTAGGTGCCCACATGGGCCAGCAGGCGCTCCACCGTCTCGTCGGCGGGCAGCTTCTCGCGGCGGCCCGACGAGATGATGGCGTAGCGGTCAGCGGTCTGGATGGAGGGCGGAAATACCTGATCCAGCAGGGTATTCGTGTTGGTGTCCTGCCCGCCGTGGTGGCCCGCCTTGAGCACCTGGGCGCGCAGATCGGGGCCCCACTCGGCCACGAGCGCCGCGTCCAGTTCCTTCTCGGCGTCGCCCGTGAGCAGCAGGCGGATGCCGCGGAACTGGAGCATCAGCACCACGGAGGCGTTGTTCTCCTGGGAGGCGGCGGCGTCGGCGGCGAGGAGCGTCGCCTCGACGTCGGCTCCCCAGAAGCGCGTGCGGCGCTCGCCGCTGCCATCCAGGCCCGTCTCGAGGGCGGGGCGCAGGTCGCGGGCGCCCTCGGCGTCGACCGCCCGGCGCAGGGCCAGGTAGGTCGTCTGCTCCGACGGCACGCCGGGATCCACCACCGCGTCGACGATGTACTGCTGGAGGATGCGCCAGGAGCCGCCGTAGTGGTCTTTGTCGGGGTGGGTGACCACCAGGTAGTCGATGCGGCTGCCGGGCGTCCACCCGGCGGACGACATGAAGTCGATGAGGGCACCCACGCCGTCCACCTGGCCGTCGCTGGGGCCGGTGTAGCGGATGCCGCAGTCGCCGATGCCCTCGCCCGCCAGGGGGTAGAGCTTGTCGAGCTGGCAGTCGCCCGCGTCGACGAGGATCTCCTTGGCGTCGACCCCCAGGGTGCCCGGGGTGCGGATCCAGGTGGCGTCGCCCTGGCCGACGTCCACGAACGCGACCCAGAGGTCCTCGCGGACGTCCGCGGTGGAGGCGTGCCGGAACTCCGAGAGCTCCTCCGCCGTGCAGACCCGCGTCGCCGATCGCGGCGAGAGCGCGGGACGCTCGGTGTCCGGGCAGCCGGGGAGGACGGCCGCCAGGCCGATGGCCAGGGTGAGGCGGAGCGGCGTCACTGGGCCTGGCACCCGTCGGCGAACCGCCGCCCGTTGGCGCAGGTGCCGGGGGAGTTGAGGACGCCCGGGGCGACCACCGTGTGGCGATCCACCGGCGCGGCCAGGTCGGGGCTGCGGTTGACGCTCTCGCCCTCGATGATCAGGGCCCGACCGCCCGCCATGGTGTCGATCTCCTGGCCGTTGCGCACCAGGCGCAGCAGGAAGTCGGCGGAGTTGACGAGGCTGAGGCTGCCCGTGGAGTCGAGGGGTCGCACGGCGGGGGG
The DNA here is from genome assembly GCA_041389985.1 of bacterium. Taxonomy (GTDB): domain Bacteria; phylum Myxococcota_A; class Bradymonadia; order UBA7976; family UBA1532; genus JACKDP01. The sequence goes on along the minus strand of JAWKQS010000016.1, from coordinate 35,371 downwards.
ATCGAGCACCCAGGCGGCCGCGGCGCCGCGCATGAGCAGGCTGCCGTCCGTCGCCAGGCAGCCGCCGCGGAACGTCACCCGATCCGTCGGGGCGCCGCCGCTGTTGTTCGTCTGCACGATGACGCCCGCCAGGTCGATGGGCTCGCCGGCGGTGTTGACGATCTCGAGGAACTCGACGCCGGTGTCGCTGCCGACGGGATCGATGAAGGCCTCGTTGATGCGCAGATCGCCCAGGCCCGGGGCCCGGCAGGGATCGGGCATCACGCCGCCAGCGCCGCCCATGCCGCCGGCGCCGCCCATGCCGCCAGCGCCGCCCATGCCGCCGACGCCACCCATGCCACCCATGCCACCCATGCCGCCGGCGCCGCCCATGCCACCGGCGCCGCCCATGCCACCCGCGCCCATGTTGTCCTCGCAGCGGGCGGCGAAGGTGCCGCCGTTGGCGCAGCGCGCGGGGGAGGTGCGGTTGGGCGAGAGGTCCAGGTGGCCGACGGCCGCGCCGACGAGCTCGGGGTTGCGGTTCACGCTCTCGCCGTCGCTGTCTTCGTTGCCCGTGCCGGAGAAGGTGTTGAGCACCTCCATGGCCGGGCCGCGCAGCTCGAACGTGAACGGGCCGCTGTTGGAGAAGCCGAAGCTGACGCCGTTGAAGGTGATGAGGCCGGCTTCGGCGGGCTCGCCGATGGTGTGGCCGTCACGGAAGATGGCGACGGCGCTGCGGGCGGGCAGGCAGCCGCCGGTGAGGCGGAGCCGCTCGCGCAGCGAGGCGCCGCTGGTGGAGTGGATGGTCAGGCCGGCGACCGCGACGGGCCGCTCGGCGGTGTTCACCAGCTCCACGAACTCGGTGGTCTCTTCCGGGGCGAGGCCGTCGATGAGGACCTCGTTGATGACCAGCTCGTCGACGAGCGGGGGATCGCAGTCCGGGGGCATGCCGCCGGCGCCGCCCATGCCGCCGCCCATGCCGCCCATGCCCCCGCCCATGCCGCCCATGCCGCCCATGCCGCCGTCGCCGCAGGCCGCCGCGAAGGTGCCGCCGTTGGCGCACCGCCCCGGCGAGAGCTTCGTGGCCGTGGGAGAGACCTCGTCGTGGGGGAGCAGCGGGCCCGTGAGCTGCGGGGAGCGCGTGGCGCTGACGCCCTCCTCGATCAGGGCGGCCGCGCCGAAGGCCCGGTCGATCTCGACGTTGGCGGCGTCGCGGATCTCGAAGGCGAAGTCGGCCGAGTTGTTGAACGCGAAGGCCTTGATCTCGAAGCCGGGCGCCGGCGCGGCGGCGGGCTCCCAGATCCAGGCGGCCGCGTCGTGGAACATGGCGACGGCGCCGTGGGGGGGCATGCAACCCCCCGAAAAGATGACTCTTTCGGCGAGGGCGTCGCCCTTGGTCGAGCTGATCTTGATGCCGCGGAGCGAGACGGCGGTGTCGCGGGTGTTGACCATCTCGATGAACTCGGTGGGGTCGTCGGCGCCTTCGCCGTCGATCATCACCTCGTTGATCACGAGGTCGCCGGGGGCCGCTGCGGCGCAGCCGCTGCCCCCGCCGGCGCCGCCGGCACCACCGCCCGCGCCGCCGTCCGGCAGCATGCCGCCGGGGACGCAGGAGCAGATGCCTTCGGCGACGCAGAGCGCGCCCTCGCCTTCCTGGCACTCCTTGTCGCAGGAGTCACCCGTGGGGCACTGCTGCTCGTCGCAGCCGATGAGCCCCGCCACCACCACCATCCACCAGCCAATCCGCCGCACGTCCCGTCCCTCCCCGTCCGCTGTCGCAGCCTACCGTGGCGGGCTGGTCTACTTCTCGCCCGCCACCAGCCGCGAGAAGCGGCCCCCCGTCAGGGCGTCCAGCTCCCCGGTGAGCTGGGCGATCTTGAGCTCGGCGAGCGCCCGGGCGCCGGCCTCGGCGGGCGGCGAGAGCAGCAGGTCGAGCTGGGCGCGGCGCCGCTCGAAGTACACCTGCGTCACCGTCTGGAGGAGCTTCTGGCGCTCCTTGGCGGAGTAGCGGTTTTCGCGCGCGACGGCGGTCTCCTGGCTGTTGAACACCAGGTCGCCCAGCTTCCACTTGACCTCGCCGCGGACCTGGAGCCCGTCGTCCTTCGTCTCGGTGGCGGAGACCTTCTCGGCGCGGGTGGTGTTGTTGGAGTCGAGGGTGAAGCTCGTGACGCTGCGCGACTCGTCGTCGAGGTCCTTGGTGACCTGCACCGACAGATCGGGGAGCAGGGCGCGCGTCCGGGTGCGCGTCCGCATGTTCTCGAAGATCTCGGGGTGCATGGCGCTGTAGTCGAGGGCGGCGCGCTGCACCTCGTTGACCGTGGGCTCGCCGTCGAAGCGGGCCAGCAGCTCGCGGGCCTTGCCATCGGGGGCCTGGGCCAGCGCGGCGGGCGCGGCGAGGAGGCAGGCGGGCAGGACGAGGCCGCCCACGAGCGGGCGGGCACGGGCGAGCAGACGGCGCATCAGCGGGCTCCTGTCGGTTGGGGGCCGAGGGCCTGGGTCCAGGCACCCCCGGTGTAGGTGTCGAGGCGGGCATCCAGCTCGGCGAGCCGGAGCAGATCCACGGGATCCACCTCGGCGGCGCGGGTGGTGTGGATGCGATACATGAGCCGCAGCCGCTCCTTGTAGAGCCGCCGCAGGTCCTGGAACAAGGTGAAGCGATCGCGGCGAAGCTGGCTGCGCTCGGCCACCAGCAGGCTCAGGGCGGCCTCGTCCACGGCCAGGGGATCGGCCTCTTCATCGGCGGTGATGTCCACCGAGACCAGGGCCTCCTGGCCGACGTCCTGGGCGGCGTCTTCCGTGGAGAGCTGGACGATGCGCTCGTCGGCGATGGCCTCGGCGGAGAACGGGTCCAGGGGATCGCCGGCCTCGACGCCGAGGGCCTCGGCGGAGGCCTCGCTGTCGATGAGGAGCGTCAGGAAGTCGAAGTTCACCTTCCAGAGCGCCATGACCTGGATGTAGTCCCCGGGGGGCTCCGTCTCGATGCGCGGCGTGCCGCCCACGAGCGTGGGCTTGATCTCGCCCCGGAACGGGTTGGTCACGGCGACCACGCGCAGATCGGGCAGCAGGTTGCGCCACGCGGGGCGGCTGCCATAGCCCGTGGTGGCGGGATCGAGGGCCTGGTGCTCGAGGGCGGCCTTGTACAGCGTGTCCAGCGTGGGCATCGCCGCCAGCCGGCGCTTGAGGCCCTCGACCTCCGTGGCGGCGGTGAGGTCGCGATCGCGGGGAGCCAGCAGGAAGACGCCCTCGGTGGTGGCGGCCCAGAGGCCGGCCGGCGACCAGGCGACGTCGGTGAACCGCAGGCCGCCCAGCCAGGGCGCCTCGTGGGCCCGCCAGCGCGTGCAGGTGCGATCGGTGGCGTAGATGGCCTGGTCGCCCACCGCGACGAGGACGTCGCCCGTGCTCAGGAGCCGGTGGGGCGTCTCGGGGAGGCGGGGGCAGAGCGAGAACGCCTCGCCCTCCCGGCGGTAGATGGCCAGGTCGGTGGCGACCCAGAGCACGTCGCCGCCGCTGGCGACCGCCTGGGGCACGCCCGTCGGCGTGGGCAGCTTCCGCGGGCCCACCTGGCCGTCGTCCCACCAGGCCACGCCCTCGGCCACGAAGGCGGCCCGGCCGTCGACCCGGGCCAGGCTGCTGGCCGTAAACTGCCGCCACATCTCGATTTTTCCGTCAGCGATGCGGTGCAGGCCGTCGGGCGTGGCCAGGACGACCTCGCGGTCGGTGGCCGTCAGATCGAGGATGGGGGCGAGCTGGCCGATGGGACCGCGGACGCCGCTGGCCGACGCGCGGAAGAGGCCGCCGCCGGTGCCGAGCCAGACGCCATCAGGGGCGCTGACCATGCGGGCCACCGCGTACGGGCTCTCGGGGCGGGGGTCGGGCTCGGAGGCGAACTCCTCGATCAGGTCGAGGACGACGTCCTCGGAGAGGCCCTCCTGGTCGGCCTCGACGCTCATGCGAGCCTCCAGGGCGGCGTCCAGGTCGTCCTCGAACCGCTGCAAGAACGGCGCGGGGAAGGGGCCGGTGGCGTCGAAGCCGCGCTCGGCGTCCCAGCCAAGCTGGGGCACGTACCAGCCCACGGGCTCCCAGGCCTGGCCCGGGGCCATGCGATAGACGAACCCGCGACCGGCCGCGTAGAGGGCGCCGTCGCCCCCCGCGGCCAGGGCCTGGACGGCCCGCTCGCCAGCAGGGCCGGGCGTCGTCAGCCACGTCCCTCCCTCGAGCGCAGGGGTGGGGAGCAGGGCCAGCAGCACAGGCAGGAGGGCGATCATGTCGGGGCCGGTTGTACCGCCTCCCCGCCCGGGGAGCAATCGCGGCGCGGTGTCGACTTGTTGACGGCCCCGTGCCCGGCAGGGGTCAGCCGGCGTCGTAGAAGGCGTCGAGGGCCTGGGCCGCGGCCCGCAGCGCGTCCGAGTCGCCCGTCGGCACCTGGATCTGCAGGCGGATGTACAGGTTGCCGCGGCCGCCGCGCGTCGGGAGGCCGCGCCCGCGGACGCGCAGCTTGCGGCCGCTCTGGCTGCCGGCCGGGATGGTCAGGGTGAGGCTGCCCCCCTCGGGCGTGGGCACCTCGGCCTTCGTCCCCAGGATCGCCTCGGAGACCTTCAGCGGCAGGTCGAGCACGAGGTCGTCGCCTTCGCGCTGGAAGCCGGGGGGATCGGCCAGCCGGACCGTGAGGACGAGGTCTCCGGCGCCCGCGGGGCCCGCGGCCCCCTGGCCCCGCAGGCGAATGCGCTGGCCGTCGGTGACGCCGGCGGGGATGCGGACGCGCTTGCCCTGCACGCTCACCTCGTCGCCCTCGACCGCCTGGCGCAGGCTCAGGGTGATCTCGCCCTCGAGGTTCTGGCCGCGGGCGTGCATCGGCCCGCGACCGCGGCCGCCGAAGCCGCCGCCGAAGAGCCCGCCCAGCAGCTCCTCCAGATCGCCGAACCCGCCCAGGCCGCCCAGGTTCGAGAAGTCGAACCCCTGGGCGCCCCGGCCGGCGCCGGCCCAGCGCTGGTAGTTGCGGGCGGCCTCGGCGTCGAAGCCCTCGCGCAGGCCGTCGGGCCCGAACTCATCGTAACGCTTGCGTTTTTCCTCGTCGCCCAGCACGGCGAAGGCCGCAGAGACCTCCTTGAACCGCTCCTCGGCGGCGGGGTTGTCGGGGTTGCGATCGGGGTGAAACTGCTGGGCCAGACCGCGGTAGGCCTTCTTGATCTCGGCGGCGGTCGCGGTCTTGGGGACGCCGAGGATGCTGTAGAGATCCTTGCCAGCCATGGGGTGCCTCCGGGGTGCGCACGTCGCGCGTCACGTTAAGCACGGGGGCGCCGGGCCACAACCCGCGTGCCTTTACCTGGGGCGGCCGCTGGGGTAGACGAGACGGCATGAAGCGCTACCCCGCCTACGAGTTCCCCGAGTACGTCGACTGGCAGCCCGACCCGGCGGTGCAGCAGGCGTTTGATGCGAAGACCACGGCGGATCCCGCCCGGGCGGCGTGCATCGCGGCCCTCGACGAGGGGGCCCTGCTCGGCCTCTACCGGGGGCTCGTCGCGGCGCGGCTGCATGACATCCAGCTCAAGCGGTGGGTGAAGCAGGGGGTCATCAGCAAGGCGTGGCTGGGATCGGGCGAGGAGGCGGTGACCATCGGCACCTGCTCGGCGCTGGGGGACGACGACGTGGTGTCCCCGATGATCCGCAACGCGGGGGCGCTGCTGGTGCGCGGGGTGGATCCGGTGGCGTGCTTCGCGGCCTACCTGGGCACCACCGACACCCTCACCGGCGGGCGGGACATGCACATCGGGGATGCGGCCCGTGGCGTCATCCCGCCCATCAGCCATGTGGGGGACGTGGTCCCGGTCATGGCCGGCTGCGCGCTGGCCTTCAAGCTGCGCCGCGAGCCGCGGGTGGCGCTGGTCTGGACGGGGGACGGCTCGACGGCCACGGGCGCCGTGCACGAGGGCCTGCGGGTGGCGGCCGCGGCGAAGGTGCCGCTCGTCTGCGTGGTGCAGGACAACCAGGTGGCCCTGGGGACGCGGGGCGAGGCCCACTTCGCGGGCGAGTTCATGGCGTTCGGGCAGGCCTACGGCTGCACCGTGCTGGAGGCCGACGGCAACCACGTGCTCGACTGCCACGCGGCCAGCCGGCTGGCGGTGGAGGCCTGCCGGCGCGGCGAGGGGCCGGTGATCCTGGTGGCGCGCACCTTCCGCATGGGGGGCCACGCGACCCATGACGAGCGCGAGGCCCGGCAGCTCTTCGACGCCGAGACCTACGCCGCCTGGGGCAAGCGCGATCCCATCGGCACCTACGAGGCCTGGCTGGTGGCGAAGCGGGGCATCGCCCCGGAGGCCCTGGCCGCCCTCGAGGCCGAGGAAGAGGCGCGGATCGAGGCCGCGGCGGCGCTGGCCCTGAGCCGGCGCGAGGTGGCCGCCCCCGATCCCGCGCGGGTCGCCGACGGCGTCTACGGCTGATGGGCAGCCAGACCGGCCGGCTCTTCTCGGTGACCACCTTCGGTGAGTCCCACGGGGTGGCCCTCGGGTGCGTCATCGAGGGCTGCCCGCCGGGGCTGGCGCTGGATCTCGACGCCCTCCAGGCGGATCTGGATCGCCGACGCCCGGGGCAGAGCCGGCTGACCACTCCCCGGCAGGAGGCCGACCGGGTGCAGGTGCTCTCGGGGGTCTTCGAGGGGCGCACGACCGGCACCCCCATCGCGCTGGTTTTCTTCAATGAAGACGCGAGGTCACGCGCCTACGACGGGGTGAAGGACCTGTACCGGCCCGGGCACGCCGACTTCACCTACGAGGCGCGCTACGGCGTGCGCGACCACCGCGGCGGGGGGCGGGCCAGCGCCCGGGAGACGGCGGCGCGGGTGGCCGCGGCGGGGGTGGCCCGGCAGTGGCTGTCGGCGCGCTACGGCGTCGAGGTGGTGGGCTTCGTGGCCAGCGTCGGCGACGTGGAGGCCAGCGTCGATCCGGCCACCGTGACCCGGGACGCCGTCGAGGCGACGCCGGTGCGCTGCCCGGATCCGGCGGGGGCGGCGGCGATGATCGCCCTCATCGAGGACGCACGCCGGGCCGGCGACACGGTGGGGGGCGTGGTGGGCTGCGTCGCCCGGGGCGTCCCGGCCGGCCTGGGGGATCCGGTCTTCGACAAGCTGGAGGCGGATCTGGCGAAGGCGTGCCTGTCGCTGCCGGCCTGCAAGGGCTTCGAGAGTGGCAGCGGCTTCGCCGGCACCCGGCTGCGCGGCAGCGCCCACAACGACGCGTTCGTGCGGGCGGGCGACCGGGTGGTCCAGGCGACCAACCGCGCTGGCGGCATCCTGGGGGGCATCAGCTCCGGGGCCGATGTGACCATCCGGGCCGCGTTCAAGCCGGTATCGACGCACTTCCAGCCCCAGCAGACGGTGACCCGGGCCGGGGAGGCGGTGACCTTCCAGAACCAGGGGCGCCACGATCCCTGCGTGCTGCCGCGGGCGGTGCCCCTGGTGGAGGCCGCGGTCCTGCTGACCCTGGCCGACCACGCCCTGCGGCTCGAGGCCGTCCGGGGCGGGGCTGTTCAGCCGCCGAAGCAGCCGTAGACGCCCTCACACGCCTGCTGCTCGGCGATGCACTGCCAGACCGGCGTGGGGACGTCGGGGCTGATGGCGCAGTAGTACAGGCAGATGTCGGCGTCGCGCAGGGCGGCGCCATCGTCGTCGGGGCCGATGCAGGGGCCGAGCTGGGGGCAGGCCTGGGCGCAGAGGGCGGGATCGTTGAGGGGGCCGTCGGCGCAGAGGGGGCCAGGGGGCCATCGTCCGCCGAGGCGGGGGTGTCGATGGTGAGGTAGGCCACATAGCCCGCCGTCAGCTCATCGCCGCAGCCCGCCTCGGCGGCCGCCGTGAAGCGCTCGGCCGGGGTGCCGCCGGCCACCTGGCCGTTGCAGAGCAGGTGCGCGAAGGCGGCCACGCCGTCGGCGATTTCTCCAGCGTTTTCACAGGTCTCCACCACGCAGGCGCTCACCCGCTCGCCGAAGGGGCCGCAGGCGGGGGCGTCGGGCGCGGGCCCGGGATCCTGCCCCTGGAGGCACTGGAAGACCGCCCCGCACTCGGCGGCCTCGGCGGCGCACCGCCAGGCTGCCTCGTCGAACATGGGCGTCTGGAGGCAGAAGAGCGCGCAGCGATCGAGGTCGCGGAGGGCGGCGCCCTCGGCGTCGGGGGGGATGCAGGGCGAGACCTGGGCGCAGCCGGCCTGGCAGACGGCCAGATCGTTGGCGGGGCCCTCGGCGCAGAAGACGGCCAGGTCGCCGTTGACCTGCCCGTCGATGATCGCGGCCAGGGCCGGGCTGTCGCACTCGCTGGCCCCCAGCGTGCCGGCGTCGGCCGGGCTGAGCTGGCCGGTGGCCGCCAGCTCGTTGCAGACGTGGGTGTAGCCCCGGGTCAGCACCTCCTCGGTGCCCGCGATGGCGGGGCAGGCGGCCGTGAGGCACTCCGAGAACCGGGCGCCGAAGGCCTCGCACTCGGGCACCTCGGGCAGCACCGAGGGGTCGACCTGGCAGAGCCCCTCGAACTCGTCGCCGAGGGTCTGGAGGCCGAAGGCCACGAGATCACGGCAGGTCTCGGTGCCGTTGGCGACCGGGGCGAAGGACGGGTTCGAGGCGCAGCCGGCCTGGCAGACGGCGTCGATGGCGTCGGCGTCCGCCGGATCGGCGTCGTTGCAGGCCTCGAGGGCGCAGTCGAGGAGGTGGGCGCAGGCGACGTCACAGGCCGTGGGCTCGCCGCCGCCGGCCCCGCCCATGCCGCCACCGACGCCACCGACGCCGCCAGCGCCGCCGACGCCGCCAGCGCCGCCAGCGCCGCCACCGCCGCCAGCGCCGCCCCTGCCGGCCTCGCCCCCGGCACCGCCCGCCCCGCCGGGGCCGCCCGCGTCCGCGCCACCGCCGGCGCCGCCTGCGCCCGCGGCGTCCGGATCGCCCGCGGCGTCGTTGTCTTCAGTACAGCCGAGCAGGGCCGCCAGGCCGAGGGCCAGGAGCCACGCGCTGCGCGTGTGAGTCGCCATCTTGAGTCCTCCCCGAGGGTCGTGAGCGCTCCACGCTACCAGACTCGGGGGCGTCGACCCCAGGGGGCGTCAGGCGGCGCCGAGGTCGCGGGCGAGCATGCGCTGGAGGGGCTTGAGGGCCGCCAGGCGGATGGCCTCGGGCACCTCGATGCGGGGCGTGAGATCCCGCAGCGCGTGGTGCAGCTTCTCCAGCGTGTTGCGGCGCATGTGGGGGCACTCGTTGCAGGCGCAGTTCCCCTCGGGGGGCGCCGGGATGAGCGTCTTGTGGGGGGCCTCCCTGGCCATCTGGTGCAGGATGCCGGACTCGGTGACCACGATGAACGTCTGGCGGTCGCTCTCGCGCACGTAGCGCAGCAGCGCGGCCGTGGAGCCGATGTGGTCGGCGTGGCGCAGCACCTGGGGCTCGCACTCGGGGTGGGCGACCACGGCGGCGTCGGGGTGGCGCACCTTCAGCTCCACCAGCTTCTTCTCGCTGAAGATCTCGTGGACCTGGCAGGTGCCCTGCCAGAGCACCAGGTCGCGGCCCGTCTCCTGCTGGACGTAGGCGCCCAGGTTGCGGTCGGGGGCGAAGATGACGGGCTGGTCGGCGGGGAAGAGCCGCACCATGTCCGCCGCGTTGCTGGACGTGCAGATGACGTCGCTGATGGCCTTCACCGCCGCCGAGCAGTTGATGTAGCTGACCACCTTGTGGCCCGGGTGGGCGGCGATGAAGTCGGCGAAGCGGTCGGCGGGGCAGGCGTCGGCGAGGGAGCAGCCGGCCTCCAGATCCGGGAGGACGACGATCTTGTCGGGGTTCACGATCTTGGCCGTCTCGGCCATGAAGTGGACCCCCGCGAAGACGATGACCTCGGCGTCGGTGGCGGCGGCCTGCTGGGACAGGCCGAGGGAGTCACCCACGTAGTCGGCGACGTCCTGGATGTCGGCCTCCTGGTAGTAGTGGGCGAGGATGATGGCGTTGCGCTCGCGCTTCAGGCGGGCGATGGCCTCGACGTGGTCGATCGGGGCGCCGTCGGTGATCTGGAAGAGCATGCTCACCTCCCGAGGTTCTCGGGTCGAGACTTAGACGCATTGTGCAGAAAAGTCAAGCCGCGGTGCGGGCAGCCGGTAGAGGCGGCGGATGCCCGCGGTGGAGGTCGCCAGCAGGGCGCGGGCCTCCAGGCCCTTGAGGGCGGCGACGGCCTCGGCGATGGCGAGCAGGTGGGCCGGCTCGCTGGCGCCCTCGACCCCGGGCGGGGGCTCGGCGGGGGCGTCGGTCTCGAGCAGCAGGCGGTCGGCGGGCAGCGCGGCGATGGCCCCGTGCAGCTTGCGGGCGCCGGGGCGCAGGGCCACGAAGCCGATGCCCAGGTACAGCCCGAGCCGGGCGTAGTCGCGGGCCACGTCGGCGCTGCCGGAGAAGCCGTGCACCACGCCCCCGGCCGCGGGTAGCCCGTCGGCCCGCAGGATCTCGAGGGCGCGGCCATGGGCCCGCACGATGTGCAGGACCACGGGCAGATCGCGCTCCCGGGCGAGGGCGAGCTGGGCCCGGAAGGCGGCCTCCTGGACCCCGCGCGTCTCCCGGGGGCAGGCCAGGTGGTCCAGGCCGAGCTCGCCGAGGGCGACGGGGCGCGGCGGGGCGTCCCGGGTCTCGGCGAGGGCCTGGAGGTCGGCGGCCAGCCGGTCGCCGCGCTCGGCGGCGGCCCAGGGGTGCAGGCCCGCCGTCCGGTACACCCCCGGCAGCGCCGCCGCGAGGGCGCGCTGGGCCTCCCAGCCGGGCGGATCGACCCCGGCCACGATGACCCCGGCCACCCCGGCGGCCCGCGCCCGCGCCATCACCTTGGCGGCCGGGCGGGGGTCCAGGTCCAGGTGGCAGTGTCCATCCAGGAACGGGCCATCCAGGAACGGGCCATCGAGGGCTTCGGGAGGGATGCATCGGGGCAGTGTACCCGGCCCCGGCCAAGAGGGTAGAAGTGTGGGTTCCATGCGCACCCTCCTCCTCGTCGCCCTGACCGCCCTCGCCGGCTGCACCGATGCGGTGACGCCCGGCGGCCCTCGCATCCAGGAGGTCCGCCCGGATCCCGTCGCGCCGGGCGAGACGCTCGTGCTGGAGGGGGAGGGGTTCGGCGAGACCGGCCATGTCGCTCTGGGCGGGCGGCCGCTGGAGGCGACGTCGTGGACGGCGGGCCGCGTGGTGGTCGAGGTGCCGCGGGATCAGCGCCCGGGGCGGACCGTCGCGGTGGTGGTGGCGGCGGGCCGGCCCAGCCCGCCGGCGGACGTCGAGATCAGCGGGCGGCCCCGCCGCGAGGCGGACGCGGGCCGGGACTTCCCGCCCCGCGGGGACGCGGGCCCCGACGCCGCCCGGCCCCCGCGCGACGGTGGGGTGGCCGACGCCGACGTCCCCGACGTGGGCCTCGATCCCGGCCTGGTCGCCGAGTTCACGTCGGATCCGGCGGCCCAGGGGGCCATCCGCCTGGAGGCGCGGCCTTCGCCGCCCGGGGAGCTCATCCTGGAGGTGGTGCTGCCCCGCGAGCCCGCGTCGGCGTGGGGGCTGGCCTTCCACCTGGCCTTCGAGCGCGACCTGATGACGCTGGTGGAGGCGACGCCCGCTGGCAGCCTGGAGGCTCAGGCGCGCGAGATCGGCCCGGGTCGCGTCGCCGCTGGCCGGCTGCTGGACGGGCGGCCCACGGCGTTCCGGCTGCGGTTTCGCCTGCGCGGCCGCGGGGAGGCCCGCATCGGCTTCCCCGCGCGCTACCGGGCGCTGCGCGACGCCCAGAACCGGGCGCTGCCGGTGGCGTTCACCGAGGGCTCCATCCGGGTGCGGGAGGTGGCGCCGTGAAGCCTGCGCTCCTGGCATTGTCTTTGAGTTTCATGGGGTTGTCGTCGCTCGCCCGCGCCGATGAGGGCACCGCCGCGCTGCGGTGGCAGCGGGCGCGGCTGCTCGATCACCACCTGCCGGCCAGCGAGGGCGGCCGGCGCCGACCCGACTCGACCGGGACCATCGATCTCGAGCGCGTGCAGGTGACCTTCGACGTCCCCACCGAGGGGTCCATCCTGCCGCCGACGGGCCGGATCGAGGTGCGGGCGCTGGCGGGCCCCGAGCCGGTCGCCGTCGTGCCGCTGCTGGCGTTCTTCTTCGAGCCGCTGACGGTGGCCACCGCGGCGGGGCGGGCCCTCGACTTCCGGCGCGACCCGGAGACGGGCGAGCTCTTCATCGATCTGGGGGCCCCCGTGGCCCCCGGCGCGGCGGTCGACCTGGTGATGGAGGTGGCCTTCGCCGACTACTGCCTGGAGCCGTCGAGCTGCTTCGAGAACGGGCCGTTTCGCCACCTGGTCGAGTACGGCTGGTACCCGCTGAGCGCCGAGTTCCCGGTGGAGGACCGCTTCACGCTGGAGCTGGCGCCGGCCATGCCGCGGGGCTGGTCGGCGGTGGGGGTCGGGGGGCGCGAGGAGCCGGTGGAGGAGCGCGGCCTGCTGCGCTGGCGGTGGACGACGGAGGAGCCCACGGTCCTGGGCGCCCTGGCCGTGGGGCCCACGCGGCCGGTCTCGGTGGACGGGCGCGTCGAGGTCTTCGTCCCACCGGCCACGGTCGATGACGCGCGCATGATCGGGACGCAGGCCCAGGAGACGGTGGCGTTCTACGAGCGCCTGCTGGGCCCGTTCCCCTTCTCGCGGCTGGGCGTGGCGCCCATCGCGGACGAGGCGGGGGTGGGCCTGGGTCCCCAGGCGAACATCCTGCTGCCGGTCACCTTCTGGCTCATCGCCCCCGACCAGATCGAGGCGGCCCTGGTGCGCCAGGTGCTCAGCCATGAGATCGGCCACCAGTACTTCTTCAACCTGCTGGGCGTGGTGGATCTGGCGGAGGGGTGGATGTCGGAGGGGTTCGCCGAGTACGCCGCCACGCGGCTGTCGGAGGCGGTCACCGGGCGCACCGACCACGCGCGGCTGAACTACTGGGAGTACGTGCTGGGCGTCGACGAGGCGGCGGATCTGCCCCTGAACTCGGAGGCGCTCGGGGTGGACGACTCGTTCACGCGGGTGCTGGTCATGTACGACAAGGGCAGCGTCGTGCTGCACCAGCTCCGGGCCCGGATCGACGATTTCGATTTGATCTTCAGGCGTTACATCGAGCGCTTCCGCGGCGAGATCGTCACCACCCAGGACCTCCAGCGGTTCCTGGAGGAGGCGACCGGGCGCTCGCTCGAGGGGTACTTCAGCCAGTGGGTCCGGCGGGCCGGGTTCCCGCGGCTGCGGGTGCGGGCGGTCCGCCCGCGGGACGACGCCGCGGCGGTGACGCTGGAGATCGAGCAGCTGCCGAACCGCCACGGGCGCTTCACCGGGGCCTTGCCGGTGGTCGTCACCGACGCGGCGGGCGGGGCGCAGCGCGCCCAGATCGAGCTGGGCTCGCCCACGCAGGCCGTCGAGGCGCCCGACGCGCAGCGCATCCACCTGGATCCCGACCTGACGGTGTTTCGCCTGGTGCTGCCCGAGCCGGCCGCGGACGTGAACCTGACCGGGGTGGTGGACGGCATCGATCTGCTGGATCTGTGGGCGGCCCAGGGCCGCAGCACGCCGGATCCGGCCTGGGATGACGCCCTGGACGCCAACCGGGATCAGCGCATCGATGACGGGGATCTGCGGGTCGTGGCCGAGACGTTCGGCGCCGGCTGGTAGCTCAGCGGCCCAGGGAGCGGGCCACCTCGGCTGCGATGCGCTCGGCCACCTGCCGATCGACGTTGGGCAGCACCGAGACGGCCTGGGCGGCGGCTCGCTGGACGACGGGATCGGGGCCCGGCGCCGGGGGGCCGGCCTCGTCGGGGGCCTGGAGGCCCGCCTTGGCCCGGGCCGCCAGCAGGGCCTGCACCATGGCGGCCGGCAGGGGCTGCACGCCGCCCAGGGGCACGGCGGCGTGGGCGATGCGGGCCAGGTGCTCCACCAGCTCCAGCCGCAGCCAGGCCAGCTCCAGCGTGGGACCCCAGGCCAGCACGCCGTTGCCGGCGATGATGACGGCATCGCACCGGCGGACGAAGGGCGCCAGGGCGTCGGCGGCGGGCTTGCCGGGCGCCGTCAGCGGCACGGTGGGGACGGCGGCCCCCAGCGAGACCACGGCCTCGGGCAGGAACGGGTGGGGCAGGGGGCGGCCCGCGGCTCCGAAGGCGGTGGCGAAGGGCGGGTGCGCGTGGACCACGGCCTGCACTTCGGGGCGCGCGGCGTAGACGGCGCGGTGCAGGACCAGCTCGCTGAACGGGCGCTGCCGCCCCGAGAGCCGGACGCCCGCGGCGTCGACCACGACCAGATCTTCCAGTGAAACCGCGGCCTTGGAGAAGGCGGTCGGCGTGCAGACGAGGCGATCCTCGGCCACCCGCACCGACAGGTTGCCGTCGTGGTTGGCCACGAAGCCGGCGGCGTGCATGGCCAGGCTGTAGCGGACGAGCTCCTGACGCAGGCGCGTCTCGGAGGTGGCGCTCACCGGGCCAGCTCCACCTCGTCGACGATGCCGACGACGACGGCCCGCACCGGCCCGGCGCCCTTGCCGAGCACCTGCCGCGCGCCGTTGCCCTCGTCGAGGATGAGCACCGTGTCGCCGACGCCCGCCTGGACCTGATCCACCGCGATGATGCGCTGGCCGTCGTCGGCGCCTTCGGGGGTGAGCACGCCGCAGTACAGCAGCGTGCGCCCGGCGAAGGTGGGGTGCTTGATGGTCGAGACCACCGTGCCGAGGACGCGGGCCAGCTTCATGGCAGATCCAGCGCGTCGACGATGCCGACGATGGCGGCGTCCACCGGCACGAAGGCGGGGTCGCAGGCGAGGGCGGCCTCGCGGCTGGCCACCAGCATCACCGTCTCGCCCGGGCCGGCCTGGGTGGCGTCCACGGCGACGTGGGGGTCGCCCACGGGCCGGCCATCATCGTCGATGGCCTCCACGATGAGCAGGCGATAGCCCTGCATGCCCTCGTACTTGACGGTGGCGACGCAGGTCCCGATGACGCGGCCCAGGTACATGGCGCAGAGCCTATGCGGGCCCGCGGCCGCGCACAAGCCCTGTCACGGGGGCGGGAGGCGGCCCTGGTCGGTGGCGTCGAGGACGAGGGCGGAGGTGCCGGGCTCCGGGCGGCCGAGCAGGTGCTCGTCGGTGAAGCGCAGGTCGACGTAGAGGCCGGGATCGAGGTCGGTGAAGAGGAGCGTGGGCGGGTGCGGGGCGTCGGGCAGCTCGGGGGCCTGGAGGTGGGCCAGGTCGTACAGGGCCACCTGGCCGGCGCCGCCGACGGCCAGGCGCCGGCCCGTCACGTCGAGGGCCAGGGCGCCCACCACGCCGCCGGGGGCGGGCACGGCGACCCGGGCGACCTCGCCCCCCTCGGGCACGGCCAGGACGCGCACTCGGGTGGGGGCGGGGCCGAGGACGGCCAGCCGGGTGCCGTCGGCGGAGAGCGCGAGGCGGCAGCCGAGGGTGGTGGTGCGCAGGGCGACCTCGCCGTGGGGCGTGGTGCGGATCTGGACGGCGTCGCCGGTGCGCAGGGCCACGGCGGCGCGCTGGCCGTCGGCGCTGAGGGTGGCGGCGCAGGGCTCGCCCTGGGTGAGGTGCCAGCGCTGGGCGCCGCCCTCCTCCAGGCGGGCCCCGTCGGCGCCGAGGGCCAGGAGCGCGGCGCCCGCGCTCAGGAGCCCGGTCGCGCCCGGCCCGGCGGCGGGGACGGCGGTGCCGTCCGGCCCCAGGGACCAGCGGCCGCCCGGGCCCGCGGCCACGAGCCCGCCGTCCGCGCGGTCGGCCAGGGTGGTCGCGTCCGGGACCGACCACCGCAGGGGGCGGGCCCCGCCCGTCAGGGCCCAGGAGCGCACCTCGCCGCGGGCGTCGAGGCTCACGAGGCCCTCGCCGTCGAGGGCGACGGCGCGCCACAGGGCGCCGGGCACGGCCGGCTCGCCAGGCAGCGACGCGCTGACGACGCGGTCGTCGGCCCCGGTGGCGATGAGCAGGCCGCCATCCGTCGCGGTGCACAGGTGCCGACCCGGCTGGGCGGTGGCGGTGAGCTGCCCGTCGTGGACGCTCCCCGCCGCCCCTCCGAGGCCCTCGCCCCAGAGCGCGAAGCGGCCCGCGGGTGACGTCGTCAACCATGCGGAACCCAAGGCTTTTCCGCTGAGGGGCAGGGCTCCGGCGACCTGCCCGGTGGCGACGTCCCACCACGTCAGGCCGCGGGATCCGAGGGTGAGGAGGCCACCGGGCAGCCAGCCCACGGCGAGGGTCGGGGCCTCGGAGACGAGGCGCCGCGCGTCCGTCCCGAGCGTCAGCACGGCGACGCCGCCGGGGCCGGCGGCGGCGAGCTGGTCGCGCAGGAGGGCGAGCGCGGCGACGGGACCCACCCCGAGATCCACGGCCCGCGCGGCCTCGGCCACGCGCCACAGGCGGCCATCCGCCGCGCCCACGAGGGCCTCACCCGATGCGGCCAGGGCGACGGCCCGCGGCTCGGCCGCCACGGACGCGGTGCGCAGGGTGCCGCCGTCGGCCGCGCGCCACCAGGTGAGCTGGCCGTCCGCGCCGGCCGAGAGCAGCCGGCTGCCGTCGGGGCTCCAGGCCAGCGCGGCCGGCGCCGGCGTCCGCTCGTGCCAGCCGACGACGCCCGTGCGCGCGTCCAGCACCGTCACGCCGTCCGCGTGGAGCAGGGCGACCTGGGCGCCGACCGGGCCGGGGACGATGGCGCGGACGTCGGCGGGGGCGAGGCCCCGGGTCGTCCCCAGGCGGGCCAGCGCTCCCGGTGGCAGGGCGTCGCCCAGGCGGTCGCGCCCGGCGGGGCCCTGGGGGCGCGCCAGGGCGGGGGGGTCCAGCGGCAGCGAGAAGGCGGGCTGCAGGCCACCGGTGAGGGCGACGCGGCGGATGGTGATCTCGGTGGTGCGGCCCTCGGCCACGAGGCGGCGGTGGAGGGACTGCCAGACCACGGCCCCCGTGGGCGAGACGCAGACCCGCAGCTCGGCCGGGGGGGCCGGCGGCAGCGCGACCTCCGCGGCGAGCTCGCTGCACGGCACCCCCTCGAGATCGGTGGCCGCCACGAAGCGCGCCGTCACGGGGGCGGGCGGCTCGCCGGGGAGGGGCAGCGTCGCCTGCCAGGACGCGTCGGGGCGGAGCCGATCGGGCAGGGGGAGGTGCCAGGGCCACGCCTGCGCCTCGGTGGGCCCCTGGGGAGCCAGCTTCCAGGTGGCGGGTCGGTCGAAGCGCTGGTCGAGGGCCCGGGCGAGCGCGGCCCGCGCGGCCGGATCGCCACCCGGCCGGTCGGGAAACTGGACGTCGTAGACTGCCACGCCGCCCGTCGCGGCCTCGAGCCGACGGCCCCGGGCGGCCTCGTGGTGGACGGCGACGGTGGCGGCGTCGCCCTCGCGGGCGAGCTGCACCCGCACGTCGGCCTCGATCTGGGTCAGGCGCACCAGGCTGCCGTCGGAGGCGCGCACGACCTCCTCGGTGATCTCGCGGTAGCGCTGGGTGCCCAGGCCGAGGTCGTAGCGCAGCGGGGTGCCGGTCGGCTCGCAGGCGGCGAGGGCGGCGAGGAGGAGCGGCGCGCCAGCGAGCTTCATGGGCTGGGCTGCAGGAGACCCTTGGCGAGGCTGCCGAACCGGCCGCGCGGATCGAGGGTGCGGGCCTGGGTGAGCATCTCACGGCCCTGGTCGGTGGTGCCGGGCGTCTGCAGGAGCAGCCGGCCGAGCAGGTAGTGGGCCTCGGGATCCTTCGGCGAGACCTGGATGGCGCGGCCGTAGAGGCGCACGGCCTCGTCGAAGCGCTGCTGCTGCTCGGCCAGCAGGCCGTTGCCCACCAGCGCGGCGGGCAGCTCCTTCTCGGCCTGGAGCGCCTCGGCGAAGAAGCGCGTGGCCGCCCGCAGGCCGCGGCGGCCGCCCGTCTGGAGCGTCACGCGGCCCTGGATGGCGAGCGCCTCGCCCGCAGGCGGGCGTGGCTGAGGCTGCGGCGGGCCTGCCGCTCTGCCACCCGGGCATCCACCAGGGCCTGCTGCCAGTCGTTGTTGCGCATGGCGGCGCGCGCGGCCCCCAGGGAAGCGAAGGGCAGGCGGGACAGCTTGGCGGCCTTGCGGTAGGCGGCGGCCGCCTTGCGCGCATCCCCTTGATCCATCAGCAGATCTGCCAGGGCGATCTGGGCCCAGGCGTCCTTGTCCAGCTCGTCGGCGGCCGCTTGCAGGAGGGGCAGGGCCTCCTCGCCGCGGTTCGTGGCCAGCAGGACGAGGCCGCGGACGTAGCGGTCGGTGGCGTCCTCGGGGGTGCCCTCCCGGCGCTCGGGCACGAGGGCCGCCGCGTCGCCGACCCGCTCCAGCGTGACGTAGGCCCGGGCGAGCCGGCGGGTCATCTCCGGGGTGCGCCCGGTCAGGGGATCGAGGGCCGCGATGACCGCCCCCGCGTCCAGCGTGGCCTCGGCGATCTCGGCCGACAGGTCGGCGGCCTTGAGGTTGTGGGGGTTGATGGTCAGCGCGGCCCGGCAGGCCTTGAGGGCCTCGCGCCCCCGCAGGCGGCGAGCCTCCACCAGGCAGAGCTCGAAGGCCGTCAGGGGATCCTGGGGGAAGGCGGCCAGCGTCTCCGTCAGGGCCGTGGCGGCGGCGTCGAGATCGCCGCGGTGGGCCAGGGCCATCCCGTAGGCGCGGCCGGGCAGCGACGGCTCCCAGAGGTGCTCGCCCGCGGGGGGCGAGCGGCCGTCGGCGAGCTGCTTGAGGGCGGCGTCGGCCGTCACGCCGGCCCGCACCTTGGCCAGCAGCCGGTAGGCGTCGACATCCACCAGCGCGGGCGCCTGCCGCTCGGCGGCGGCGAGCGTCTCCAGCGCGCCGTTGGGATCGGACAGGTCGAGCTGGGCGCGGGCGATGAGGAGCAGCGCGTCGATGTCGGGGGAGGCGAGGCGCTTGAGCTCGGCCAGGGCCCCGGACGGATCGCCGCGCAGCAGGTGGGCCCGGGCCAGCTCGGTGGTGAAGGCGGGCTCGCCCGGGTGCTGGCGCGTGGCCTCCCGCAGCACCTTCTCGGCGGCGTCGAGCTTGTACTCCAGCAGGTCCAGCCGGGCGAGGCCGACACTGAACCGCGGATCGTCGGGCACGGTCTTGTTGGCGATCGTGTAGGCCGTCCGGGCCGACTCGATGTCGCCGCTGCGGACGTAGAACAGGCCCATGGTGTCCTGGATGAGGGCGCGCTGGTCGGGGGAGAGGACCTCGCCGTTCTTCTCCAGCACGCTCTGCAGGGCGGTGACGGCCTCGGCCGCCTGCTCGCCTTCCTGCACCCGCAGGCGCTGGTAGGCGATGTAGACGCCGACGTGGCTGCGGTGGCGGTCGCCGAGGACCTTGAGGCCCTCCAGGGCGCCCTGGGCGTCGCCACGCTCGGCCTGGAGCTGGAGGACGAGGAGCTGGGCGGGGACGTAGCCGGCGTCCTTGCCGCGGGCCGTCGCGGCGCGGTCCGTGGCGCGGGCGCGATCGCCACGGGCGAGGGCGACCTCGGCGTAGAGCTGCTGGGCTTCGGCCGTGTCGCGCTGGTCGGCCGGCAGGGCGTCGAGGGCGGTCTGCGCCGCCTCGAGCTCCTGGCGGTGGACCCGCAGCATGATGTCGGCCAGCCGGGTGTCGAGGCGCTCGGGGGCCAGCGCGCGCGCTTCGGCGAGGGCGTCCGTGGCGCGGCCGAGGCGGTCGCGCTCCGCGTCCCGGCAGACGCGCTCGGCCTCGATGCGGGCCAGGAGGGCGCGCCGGTCGGCCTCCGGGGCGGCCAGGCCGGGGCGGCCGATCAGGCGGACCACCGCGTCGGCGGCCCGGGCGAGGGCGCTCTGGGCCTCGATGCCCGCCACCAGCATCTCGGTGGCGTTCACGCGGCCCAGGTACGTGTCATCATTGAGAGATCGGCGCGCGCGGGCCACCAGGTCGTCGGCGCTGCGCCAGGCCGTGCGGTAGCTCGCCAGCAGCGCGAAGGTGGCCGCCAGGGCGATGATGCCCGCGAAGATCACCACGATGGGCCACGACGCCGGCCTGCTGCGCGGCGGGGGCCAGGGCCGCAGTGCGGCCCTCGGCGGTGGGGGGCCTGGGCGACCGACAGGTTGCGCGGGGGCGGCGGGGCGTTCGCGCCGAACGTGGCCCGGGCGGCGGCCGCGGCCTGGGCCGGGCGGACGGGCGCGTGGGCCCGCCCCGCCGCCGCTGGCCGGGCCGGGGCGCCGCGGGCGGGCTGGCGGGCGGGCTGGCGGGCCGCGCGGGGCCGGCCGCCGGCGGGCGCGCCGGGCGATCCGCGGGGGCCGGGCCGGGGCCGGGGCGGCGGCTCGACCGGTCGCTCCGGGGGCCGGGCCGGGGGCGCCGGCCGCTCGGCGGCGCGCTCCGGGGGGCGCTCGGGCTTGCGCTCCGGCGGTCGCTCCGCGGGTCGCTCGGGGGGGCGCTCGGGCTTGCGCTCCGGCGGTCGCTCGGCCTTGCGCTCGGGGGGCGCGGCCGGCCGCTCCGGCGGCCGGGGGGGTGGCAGGCGCCGATCCACCCGCACGGGGCGCGAGTCCAGATCGTCCGGCATCGCGTGGGCGGGAGCGCCCCGACCGGCGGCATGTCGCTGAACTCGAGGGATCCAGCGGGACGTCGAGCAGGTCGCGGCGGCCGGGCACGGGCGGTGGCCCGCCGCGGGCCGGGGGCATCGGCGGCGGGGCCACGGGCGGGGCTGCCGGCGGCGGGGGCGACGGGGCCCGCGGCTGGGCCGGCACCGAGGCCTCGGCCGACACGCCGGGCAGTCGCCGCGGGAGCTGCACCGTGCTGGGGCGGCCCTCTTCCTCCTCCCACTCGAAGCGCGGCAGATCCAGCGACGCCTCCGTCCGCAGGGGGGGATCGGAGGCCGGCGCGGCCGCCGGGAGCACGCTGGGCCGGGC
Source organism: bacterium (assembly GCA_041389985.1). Classification (GTDB taxonomy): domain Bacteria; phylum Myxococcota_A; class Bradymonadia; order UBA7976; family UBA1532; genus JACKDP01. Next base: position 14,576 of record JAWKQS010000016.1, on the reverse strand, counting down.
CAGGTGCGTGGCCGACAGCTCCCGCGTCGGATCCAGCACCGGCGGGGCGTCCGCCAGGGGGCGCGAGGCGCGGTGGACGCGCACCGGCGGCGCCCCCCCGAGCTCGCCGAGCTGCACCACCCGGGCGGGCAGCTCGGCCGTGGGCCGGTCGCCCGTGAGCCGCTCGGCGGCCTCGGTCGGCTCCAGCTCGTCGAAGCTGGCGGAGCCGATGGACAGCTCCTCGGTGATCATCGGGGCCGGGCGCAGGGACCGGATGCTGGGCGGCGCCTCGGCGCGTGTGGCCGGGTTGACGCCGAACGGCGTGCCGAGGGCCGAGGTGTCGAGGGGGGCCGTCGGCTCCAGATCCAGGGCCGCCCCCGGCCGCCGCGGGAGCGGGGGACCGCTGGTCTTCGGGTGCGTCGCGGGCGGATCCTCGCGGCGGACCCCGAGGGGCGTGGCCGGCAGGCGCGCCGCGCGGGGCGCCTCGATCAGGCCGGCCTCCGCCAGGCGGGCGGCCTCGAGGGCCAGGGACGGCGACACCTGCACCGAAGGGATGCCGTCGTCGGCTTCGAAGAGCATGGCCGACAGCTCGGCCGCCATCATCTCCTCGAAGGGCGGCATGCTCATGGGCCGGGTGGCGTCCTCGGCGTCCTCGTCGTCGGAGGCGTCGGCGCTGCTCGCCCCGGCGTCGGGCACGCGGTGCGACGAGGTGAAGACCTCGGGGGGATCCACGGGGCGGCGGGCCTCCTCGAAGGAGAGGGGCACGTCCCGCACCGTCGGCTCGGCCAGGGGATCGGTGAGGAAGCGCACCGACGATCCGAAAGATCCAGTCGGTTCAAGGACTTCGCTCTCGTCGTCTCCGACCAGCGCCGTCACCCGGCCGTCGCGCTCGCGCACGGCGATGGCGGGCGGACCCGGATCGGCCAGCATGCCGGCGATCTCGGTGTCGGCGGGGGCCAGCTCGCGCGCGCGCTCCAGGATGACCCGGGCCTCCTCGCGCTGGCCCTCGAACCGCAGGGCGCGGGCGAGCAGCTTCAGCGCGCCGAGGTGATCGGGCTGACGGCTGAGGACGCGGGCCATCTCGCGGGTGCAGGCGCGGCCGCGACCGCTGGCCAGGAGCGCCTCGCCCAGCAGCAGGCGGGCGTCGTCGCGATCGGGGTGGTGGGTCAGGGCGCCCTTGAGGACGAGGGCCGCGCGCTTGGGCGCACGGCGGGCCAGCAACGCTCGCGCGAGGTCGTAGAAGACGGGGGAGGTCGGGTCATCGCTCAGCGCGCGCGCCCAGCCCGCCACCTGCTCGTCGTCGGGGGCAAGCCCCCCGCTGTCGCGTCGTTCGCTCAAGGCTCCCCGTTGGCGGCGAGACGAACAGGGAGGTTAGCTCAACCGCGGCCGGCATGCCATTTCGGGATGACCGGAGATGCGCGCCGAGCCGCCGGGCGGCGGCGGCGATCCGGCGCCCCCGTGGCCACGACGATCCCCCGGGGCGTCGTTATCTGCTAAGAGCTTCAAGCGATGGCAGATCGGCCCGACACCCGCCCCGAGGAGGTCCTCGAGGGCGTCTTGCACCGCGTGCTCTTCCGCTCGGAGGACGAGGCGTTCGCCGTGGCCAGCCTGCGGCCGGCGAAGGGGGCCGAGGTGCGGGTGGTGGGCGCCCTCGGCGGCCTGCACGAGGGCGAGCAGGTGCGGCTGCGCGGGCACTGGCGGCACACCGAGAAGTTCGGCCACCAGTTCCAGGTGCAGGCGGGCTATCCCATCCTGCCCCAGGATCCCGACGGCATCCGGCGGTACCTGGCGAGCGGGCGGGTCAAGGGCATCGGCAAGGGCCTCGCCGACCGCCTGGTGGCGACCTTCGGGGCCGAGACGCTGCGGGTCGTGGCCGAGGATCCGGTGCTGCTCGCCTCGGTGCCCGGCATCGGCCCCAAGCGCAGCGTGGAGCTCGTCGGGGCCTTCCGCGCCCAGCGCGATCAGCGGGAGGCCCTCGTCTTCCTCCAGGGGGCGGGCCTCCCGGCGGCGCTGGCGCGGCGCGTCTGGGAGCGCCACGGCGAGCAGACCATCGCGGTGGTGCGGGCCAACCCCTACCGGCTGGTCGAAGAGATCCGCGGGGTGGGCTTCCGGACGGCCGACGCCATGGCGGCGGGGCTGGGCTTCGCCCCCGACTCCCCCGCGCGCGCGGCCGCCGGGCTCGCCTTCCTGCTGGCCTCGGCCGCCGACGACGGGCACGTCTACCTGCCGCGGGACGTGCTGCTGGGCCAGGCGGCGCGCCTGCTGGGGACGGACGCGGTGGCCGAGGCGGTGCTGGACCAGCTCCTCGACGACGGCCGGCTGATCGACGGCGGGCAGCAGCGCATCTACCTGCGCGCGGCCCATGCCGGGGAGGAGGAGGCGGCCGCCCGGACGGAGGCGCTGCTGGCGGCGGTGATCCCCCCGCTGCCCGGCGAGCCGGCGGACGCGGCCCGGGCCCTCGGGCTGACCCTCGCCCCGGCCCAGCTCGACGCCCTGCGCCTGGCCACCGAGGTGCCGTTCATGGTGCTGACGGGGGGACCGGGCACCGGCAAGACGACCATCATCCGCGTCCTGCTGGCGCTGCTGGCGGCCGCGGAGGGCCGGGTCGTGCTGGCGGCGCCCACGGGCCGCGCCGCGCGCCGGATGGCCGAGGCGACGGGCCAGGAGGCCCGCACGCTGCACCGGCTGCTGGAGTACTCGCCGGGGGAGGGCGGCTTTCGGCGCGACGAGGAGCGGCCCCTGGAGGCCTCCGCGATCATCGTGGACGAGGCCTCGATGATCGATCAGCCGCTCTTCCTGGCCCTGCTGCGGGCGGTGGCCCCGGGCACCCGCCTCATCCTCGTGGGGGACGCCGATCAGCTCCCGTCGGTCGGGCCCGGCCAGGTGCTCGCCGATCTGCTGGCCGTCGAGACCGTCCCGGCCGTGCGGCTGACCGAGATCTTCCGGCAGGCGCACCAGAGCCGCATCGTCCTGGCGGCGCACGCGGTGCTGGCCGGGCGCGTTCCTGACGTGGAAGAGCCCGAAACCCTTGGAGATTTCTTCATCGTCCCCGCGCGGTCGGCCGAGGAGGGCCGCGCGGCCTGGTGGAGCGCACCGTGGCGGAGCGCATCCCCGCCGCGTTCGGGCTGGATCCGGCGCGGGACATCCAGGTGCTCACGCCGATGCACCGGGGCCACTGCGGCGCGACGGCCCTCAACGCCCGGCTGCAGGGGCGGCTCAACCCCGGCGAGGCCATCATCGAGCAGGGCGACCGCGGGTTTCGGGCCGGTGACAAGGTCATGCAGATCCGCAATGACTACGAGAAGGAAGTGTTCAACGGCGAGGTGGGCCGGGTGCTGGGGCTGGAGGGTCCGCGCCTGCGGGTGCGGTTCGATGAGCGGGATCTGGTGTTCGAGCGGGCGGGCCTCGACGCGCTGACGCTCGCCTGGGCCTGCTCGGTCCACAAGAGCCAGGGCAGCGAGTACCCGGCGGTGGTGCTGCCGGTCGTGCGCGAGCACCGGGTCATGCTCCAGCGGGGGTTGCTGTACACCGGGCTCACCCGGGGCCGGCAGCTCGTCGTCCTCGTGGCGGAGCCGGCCGCGCTGGGGTATGCCGTGCGCAGCGTCAGCGCCATGCGCCGGTACACGGGCCTGGCGGCGCGGCTGGGGGGGCTGCGAGAGCTCCCGCCCCCGGGGAGGTGGCAGTCTTGAAGTTCGCCCTGGTGCTCCTGCTGGCCCTCGCCCCCGCGGCGCGGGCCGAGACACCCGAGACGGTGGATGGCGCCCAGGCGGCCGGCTTCGCGCCGCGGCCGGCCGACGAGCCCGCGGGCAGCCTCTTCGGGGGGGTGCTGGCGGTGGGGCCGGGCTTCCTCATCCACGGCTTCGGGCACTACTACGCCGGCGCCGAGGACACCGCCCTCAGCCTGCTGCTCGCGGAGCTGGCGGGCCTGGGCCTCATCGCGGCGGGCCTCGCGCTGGACGAGAGCACCCACGGCAGCGGCCCGACCGGCGGCCTGCGCCTGGGCCTGGCCCACGCCGGGGCCGTGCTCTTCTTCGGCTCGTGGGGGGCGGACATCTTCGGCACCTTCAAGGGCGCCGGGGCCTTCGACCCCCTCACCGTGCGCACGGAGGCGCGCCAGGTCGGCCTCGCCTACCGCTTCACCGACAACCCGCTGACGCCCTTCAAGCACCACATCGCCGTCAAGGGCACCTTCGACTCGGGGCTGCTCTACATCCGCCCGGAGCTGGATCTGGAGGCCCGCCTCGATCTCTGGCAGGGGGCCCTCGACACCGGCGTCCGCGTCTTCCGCGGCGCGGATCCCCACAACCACGTCTCCATCGGCGCCCGGGCCCGGCGCCACGCCGTGCGGCTGTACGGCTACAGCGCCCTCGCCACCGCCGCCTACGTGGGCTGGCAGGCCGATCTGGGCCAGCTCGTGCGGGGGATGCGGGCCTGCTATGTCTTCTCCCGCACCGGGTACGGCGTCGTGGGGTACCAGTTCGGCGATCGGCCCGGGGCGGCGCCCGGCTTCACCGAGCAGCCGTGGTTCGTGGACTCCTGGCTGCTCATCGAGACCGGGGTGGCCGTGAACACGGGCCCGCGGACGACGGCCTCCCTCACGTTCATCGAGGATCCGACCCAGGACGTCGGGCCGGCGGACGCGCAGAACGGCCTCATCGAGGTGGCGCTGCTGCACCGGCAGAGCGCCGAGCTGGACATCGAGCTGAGCCTGACGGCCGGCGAGGGGTGGGGCATCCGGCTGGGCCTGGGGTACGGCCTGTGATGCGCTGTATCGGCCTGTTTTTGCTGGTTTTTCTGGTGGGGTGCACCCAGGTGGGCTCGGGGCGCGACGACGCCAACGCGGCGGCCGCGTCCACCCGGCCCCACCCCGCCGTGACGGTGTCGGTGCAGGGGGGCGCGGTGGTCGCGCTCATCCCCGCCACGGGGACGTCGCCGCCCCGGGTCCGCATCCGGGCCCAGTCCCTCGACGTCCGGGTCGAGGTGGTGGATCGCGGCTGCGGGCCGACGGCGGTGACCCTCGAGGTCAGCCACCTGCCCGAGGGCCTCGCGGCGAGCTGGCGACCCCTCCTCGACGGCCTGCCCCCGGAGGTCATCGCCGCGCGGGAGGCGGCCGGCGGGGCGGTGGACTTCGTGGGCGATCGCGACGACCGCAAGCGCACGCCGCTGGCCTCCGAGCGGGCGTTCGAGCCCGAGGTGCTGGCCTGCCCCGATGACACGGGCGCTGCCCGGCGGGGGATCGCGCCCGCTGGCAGGTGTGGACGGTGCAGACCGATCGCGGCGCCTCGCGGGTCTCCCTGGCGCCGGGGTCGTCGAGGCCCCCGCGGCCACGGGGCCCGGCGCCTGCGCCACCCTCGACGCGGCCGGCGCCATCGGCCTCGGGGCGGCGAGCCTGGTGGTGCGCCATCGCCTCCAGCGCCCCATCTCGGGGCCGTTCCGGTTCGCCGTCTGGGGCAACAACGCCGGCGACGCCCAGGTCCGGGCGCAGATCACGTCGGCGGTGATGGCCCAGGCCGGCGCCGATCGGCCCGGAGCGGAGCGGGTGCTGTTCGCCGTGGTCAACGGCGATCTCACCGAGGAGGGCACCCCGACCCAGCTCCGCAGCGCCGCGGCCACCCTGGACACCCAGCTCGACATCCCGTGGTACGCCACCGTGGGCGAGCGCGACGTGTTCAGCGAGGAGACGGAGGCGGTGGTGGATGCCCTCGGCCAGACCACCTTCGCCCTCGACGCGGGGGCCGTCCGCCTGCTGGTCATGGACTCGGGCGACGCCGCCTTCACCCAGCGGACGTTCAGCCTGATGGAGACGTGGCTGAAGGCGACGCCCCTGTGGTGGCCCAGCGCCGAGCCTCCCCCGGCGCGCCTGCTCATCACCCACACGCCGCCCTTCGACCCGTTCGGGACGCGGGGCGGCGGGTTCAAGTCGCGGCAGGACGCGGCGCGGCTCGTGGCGACGCTGCGCCGCGCCGGGGTCGACACGGTGCTCACGGCCCACCCGCCACCTTCCAGCGGCAGAAGGTGGCGGGGGTCGAGGTCATCCACGCGGGCGGCGCGGGCGCCCCATCGAGTCGGGCAGCCAGACGGAGCACCACTGGCTGCTGGTCGAGGTGGGGGCCGGGTGCAGCGCTCCCGGGACGACGGGCCTGACGCCGGGGGCGGTCTGCGGCGCGGACGAGCCCTGCGCGGGCGGCCTGTGGTGCGACGGCACTTGCCAGCCCTGCCTGACGGTCAGCCGGGTGGAGGTGGGGGCGCCCTGAGCGGCCCGGCCCCGGCGGTGAGCCAGAGGGCCACCCGCGGGGCCACGCGCGAGATCGGCCCGGGGGGCCGCCCGAGCCCAGCGCGCGCGCGGGCCAGCTGGTACGCCGGGGCGAAGCGGACGGCGGGCGGCAGCCGCGGCACGATGCGACGCAGCGCGGCGATGGAGGTGGCGAAGAGCGCGCGCTCCGTGAGCCCGTAGGGCAGCCCGAACGCCACCCGCAGGCCGGGGCAGCAGCCCGGCGCCGAACGCCCGGGCCCACCGGAAGAACGGCGCTGCGGCCCGCCGCGGGGCGTCAGCAGATCCCGCCCGAGCTGGCGGGCCAGCCCCGTCACCGCCAGCGTCTCGCCCCGCAGCATGCGATCCATGTAGTCCTGAAACGCCGGCCAGCTCGGCGGCTGAATCGCCTCGGGGATGCCGAACAGGCGGCCGAAGCGGCGGGCGTCCGCCAGGTAGGCCTCGCGCGTGGCGGCGTCGAGGGGGCCGAGGACGCGGTCGTGGAAGAGCACGCTCGTGTCCCAGAGCGTCGCGGCGACCCAGAACAGCGCCTCCACCTCGTTGGCCCGGTAGGGCATCCCCGCCGGCAGCCGCGCGCTGCCCTCCCTGAGCGTGCCCTCGACCCCGGCATGCCGGGCGTGCAGGGCGCGGGCGATGGCCAGCGCCTCGTCCGGCGGCGCAAACGTCAGGCGGTACATCAGCGCCATGGTGCGGCGAAAGCGCGCCTGCAGGTCGGCGAGGACGCGGGAGTGATCGGCGATGGCCTGGGCGACGAAGGGGTGGGCAAGCTGCAGCAGCGCCGCGCGGGGCCCGAAGAGCAGGAGCGCCCCCTCGCGGCCGACCCGGGCGAGGGCGGAGTCGAGGGGGAAGAGGCTCTGCTGCCCCACCAGCCCGGCGAGCTGGGCCTCCAGGGCGGGGACGTCGACGGCGGGGGCGACCCGCTGGGCAGCGCGCAGCATGCCACCAGTCTGAGCGCGCCCGCGCGCCGGGGCAACCCGCAACCGGTGTATGCCACGGGCGGACATCCTCCGACCCGGTGTGTCGATCTCCCACTGAATTCAGCGGGTTGCTTGCCCGCGGCCACGCGCCGGAAGACAATGGGAGGGCCCGAGAGGGAAATCAGCCGTGGGCGGGCACAGAGGCCTGCCTCATCCACCCACCCGACCGGATTCATGAGCCGGTCCCGCCGTGATGGAGTCGCGCATGTCGCCCCTGCTCCTTGTCCGCGCCGGCCTGGCAACAGGCAGAACCCACCGCCTGCTCTGGCTGGTGGCGGCGGGGCTCGCCGCCTCGCCCGGGCTCGCCGGTGAGCTCGTGTATGCGCCCGCCGTCTTCGCCAACGAGGTGGTCAACCCCAGAGGTGATACGGATTTTACTTTGCCTTTCGGTACGTTGGACTACCGGGTCGGGTCGCCGGTGGCGCCCCAGCGGCTCACGCTGCGCTTCGAGCTGGGGCGCATGCGGCTGCGCACGCCCCTCGGCCCGGAGCGCTTGACGTTCCGCAGCGGGAGCCCCGAGACGGCCGCGACGACGGTGCGGGTGGAGCCCTCGGCGGGGGGCGCCCTGGGCGATGACTTCGTGGCCTTCTCGGTCACGACCGACGGCCCGATGGCCCTCGATGACCGGCTGGCGCTGGATCTGGACGGCGTCGTGGTGCGGGTGGCGGCGGCGGATCTGCCGCTGGCCCAGGGGACGTTCCTCAGCGTCACCGGCAGCCTCTCCAACGCCATCAACGAGCTCGACGTGGGCGGCCGGCGCAGCGCCTGGGTGCTGGGTCTGATGCCCTGCATCTCGGCGGCGCTCACCCCCGGCTCGCGGGCCCTGGCGGCGACCCCGCAGGCGACCTTCGTGGGCCTGCCGCGCAGCCTGGACGCCAGCGCCCACATCGCGCTCGACCTGGGCGAGTGCCTGCGCCTGGATGGGCGGGCGGTGCGGGGCATCGACGATCTGGGCCGCCTGCTGCTGACCATCCGCGGCGAGCGCGCGGCCATCCAGAGCATCGAGCTGCCGGGGCTGGGGGCCTTCGGGTGGGATGGCGCGGCCTACCAGCTCGACCTGGTGGGGGGCGCCATCGACTACGACGGCCCCGTCCGCATCCTGGTGGACGGCCAGACGGACATCGGCGAGCGGACGCTGACGCTGGAGGCCCGGTTCGTCGGGCGGGCGGCGGGCAACGAGCGGCGCCTGCTCGGCCCCGTGGACCTGACCCGCTGGGAGCCCATCGACCGCAAGCAGATCGTGGATGTCGTGCCCGTGCCGCCGGGGCCCGACTGCGCCGCCGGGGGCGTGCGCATCGACGAGGGGCGCGACTGGGACTACGACGGCCAGCTCGACGAGGACGAGATCGAGCGCACCCAGTGGGTGTGCAACGGCGATCCCGGTGCCGCGGGCGAGGACGGCTACAGCGTCATCCAGGAGGTGGAGGACGAGCCCGCCACCGCCACCTGCCCCGAGGGCGGCTGGCGCGTGCTCTCGGGGCTCGATCTGGACCGTGACGGGCGCCTGGACGCCAACGAGATCGACAACGAGGTCCTGCTCTGCCACGGCCGGGATGGCGAGGACGGCCTGGTCGGCCCCGAAGGGCCCATGGGGCGGACGGGCCCGCCCGGCGCCACGGGGGCCACCGGCGCTCGCGGTGAGGCGGGCCTGCCGGGGGAGTCCGCCACGAGCGAGAGCGGGGGCTGCGAGCAGGTCCCCGGGGGCGGGGAGGGCCTGCTGCTGCTTGGCCTCATCGCCCTGGGGCGTCGTCGGCGCGCTCGCTGACCCAGAGGTGCCAGCGGCGCCGCTCCTCGAAGCCGATGTGGGCGTTGGTGGCCCGCATCGCCGCGTTCTCCACATGGGTCCAGGTCGTGATGCGCTCGACGCCCGCCGACCGGGCCCAGAGCGCGGCCGCCGCCTTCAGGCCCAGCGCCACCCCGCGCCGCCGCCACGGCCGCACCACGCCGGTCAGATCGTGCACCAGGCAGCCGGGCGCCCCCGGCGCGCGCAGCTCGCACAGCCCCACCCAGCGATCCCCGTCGAGAGCGAGGAAGAGCGCCTCGTGGTGGACGTCGGGCACCCGGATCTCGGCGGCCGCCCAGGGCTCGAGGCCGGGGGCGTCATGGGCGACGGGGGAGGGGACGTCCTCGTCCAGGCCCGTGGCCAGGTGGTGGAGCCGCGGCAGCCAGTCGGGCACGACGGCCTTGAGGGCGGCCAGCGGCGCCACCCGCAGCCCGAGCGCCGGCAGCCGATCGGCGTACCCGCGCAGGCGCGCGAGGTGCGCGGCGTCCAGGGCCGGCACCTCCAGCGCGAGCTCCAGATCCTCCGAGGCGATCTCGCCCGGGACGGCGGCCTCCAGGAAGCGGCGCGTGCGGGCGTCCTGGGCATCGAGCTGGCCGATGAGCTCCCGCGCCCCGGGCAGGCGGGCGAGCAGGGCGTCGAGCAGCCGGCGGCCGACGCCGCGCCCGCGCCAGGCGGGGTGGACGGCGAGCTGCACGTAGCGTCGGCCGGGGCCCGCGTAGGCGATGAGCGGGAAGGCCCCGGCGTGCCCGACGAGCTGCCCATCCTGGCGCGCCACCAGCCGGACCACCTCGCCGTAGGGCCGACGGGCGTCGTCCCTCGCGCGCTGCACGACCCCGCGGATGTGGGCGTTCGCGCCCGCGAGGCGGTTGAGCGCCACCACGGCGTCGTAGGCGGCGTCCTCGAGCGGCAGATCGTCGAGGTGGATCGCGAGGGCAAGAGCACTGAAATCAAAGAGAGAAATGACGAGAGGATCAGGGGCGGACGATGGGGCCGACGTCCCGGCTGGGCAGCCAGCCATCGGCACCATCGGGCAGGGTGACCTGGCGCCAGTCGCCGTCGCTGCCGCGCAGCCGCACCATGACCCCCTCGGCCAGCACCACGCCGCGGGCGTACTCGCTGCCCGGGCCGGCGCGGACGCTGGTGCGCGCGAGCACCACGCCCTGCTGGACGTTCTCGACCACGTACGCGCGCCCGAGCAGCACCCCGCCGCTGGCGGTGGCCAGCAGGCCCGATCAGCGCCACGAAGGACGACGTCGTGCGCAGGGAGGGCGGGCGTCGCCCGCCGCCACACGATGAGGAGCGCGAACAGCGCCACCCAGGTGCCAGCGAAGATGAACGTCAGAGCCGGGCGCTCATCGCCGTGAGGAGCCCGGTGCCGGTGTCATCCTCGCCCGGGGATGACGCGGGCATCGCCCGCGCCGGCCACGCCCCGCTCGAGCGCGAGGGCCCGCACCTTGTCGAGGTTCTCGCCGGCGTCGTCATCGCCCGGCCGCAGCACGAGGGCCTGCTCGAACGCCTGGATGGCGTGGCCGAGGCGCCCGGCGCGGGCCTCGGCGCAGCCCAGGTTGTACCAGAGGTCGGCGCTGGTCGGTGCGCCTGGGTCAGGGCGCGGTAGGCCGAGGCGGCCTCGGCATGCTGGCCCTTCCAGAACAGGTCGTTGGCCGCGCCCACCTCCACCGCGGACGCCGCGGCGGGCCACACCAGCAGCCAGAGCAGGGCGCAGAGCAGGACCTGGAGCGGGACCCGGAGCGGGATGGTGGGCTTCACCGCAGCCCTCCCTCGATCTTGTCGAGGATCTGCCGCGCCCGGGCGACGCTCTGCTCCACCTCGCCGGCCCCGGCCACGGGCGCGAAGCGGGCGAAGTCGCAGTGCTCCAGCTCGGCGATCAGGTTGGCGACGGTGGCCTCGTCCACGCCCTGCTGGCTGAGCGCGGCGCCCAGGTCGCGGTGGGTCAGGCCGCGGAGGGCCCGGCCCAGGCGGGTCTCGAGGTAGGTCAGCAGGATGCGGGCGATCTCGCCGTAGGCCTGATCGCCGCCCGCGCGCAGGACGCGATCGAGCTGGCCGCGGGCGGTACCCGCCGCGCGGCGGGCGGCCCGGCTGCCCGCCGTCTGGTGCCGCCGCGACCGGAGCCGATCCCGCGCCACGAAGCCCAGGAAGAGCAGGGGCGCCCCCAGGGCCACCGCCAGGAACCACGGGGCCTGGTAGGGCGCGCGCACCTCGGCGGTCGCGTCCACCTGGGTGCGGATGTCGCGCAGGGGCAGCGTGGTCGGATCATTGCCGGCGGGGCGCGCCTCGGCGGTCAGGGCCCCCTGGCCGCCGGGATCCGTGGCGCCGGAGGCGCGGATGGTCAGCGGCGACGTGCGGGCGATGCTGTACTGGCCGGTGGTCGGGTTGAAGTAGGGGAGCTGCAGGGAGGGGATGATGAGATCGCCGTCCCGGGTGGGCCGCAGGAGCCAGGTCTGTCGCCGGGTACCCCGCAGCCGCCCGTTGCGCACCGCGCTCTGCTCCACATCCGACGGCGGGTAGACCCGAAAGTCGGGCAGCTCGGGCAGCTCGACGGCGGGGACGTTCTGCAGCATGCCCTCCACCTGGGTCGTCACCGTGAGCTGGATGCCCTCGGAGGCCTTGACCTGGGTGCGATCGGCGCCGGCCTCCAGCGTCAGGGCGCCGACGGCCGGCCCCTTGAAGCTCTTGGGGCGGCCAGCCTCGGGCAGCGCCTTGACGTGGATGGTCTGGCCCTCGGCCGCTCGCTCCAGGCGCTGGTTCGACCGCCGCAGGCCGATGGCCTGGGTGACGGTGAGCTGCATCGGGGCGGCAGGCAGGGTCAGGTCGCCGGCCTTGATGGGCACGAGCTGCCACAGGCCCAGCGGCTGGCGCACGAACATCTCTTCGCCCATCTGCACCAGGCGCCGGTCCTCACGCCCCTGGCGGTCCAGCGTCCAGAAGCCCTCCAGGTTCACGTCCGGCGGGGTGGCGTCCGTCAGGCGCACCTGGCGGTTGTAGTAGAGCACCAGCTCGGCTTCCGTCTGCTCGCCCAGCCACAGCTCGGTCTGGGGCACCTCCCACCGCAGAAAAGCGATGCGATCCGGGGCGTTGGGCGTGGCGAGGCCCCCGCTGGAGCCATCCGCGCTCCCGCCGCCGCCACCGACCTGGACGGTGATGGGTGCCGAGCGCACCTCGCCGTCGGCCGTCTTCAGCACGAAGGGGCCGATGGTGATGGCGCCCGCCTTGCGGGGCTGCAGCGTGAGCTGGATGAGGCGCTGCTGCACCCCCCGGGCGCCGTCGAAGCTGGTGCGCTCGAGCTGGCCCACGATCTGCCAGTCGGCCAGGGACGGGCTCTCCAGGTTGCCGGTGCCGCCGAGGCCCTCGGTGGTGGTGCGGATGGAGAGCTGGACCGCGTCGGAGAGCTCCAGGCGGTCGCGATCCACCGACACGTCGAGGGGGCTCTCGATCTGCGCGCGACCGACGCCCGGCCACAGCGCGAGGCTCAGCAGGCCCCAGAGCGCGGCGGCCGACCAGGCACGATAAGAACGAAGACACGCCATTCGGGCGCTGTACCATACCCCTCCCTGCATGGCTTCAATAATCTTCCATGCGGGGGGGCGGGGTACGGAGCATCCGCAGGGCCTTCTCGAGCTGCGGGTTCTTGTCGTGCTGGTCGAGGGAGTCGATCAGCTGGTCGATGTCCACCTGGTCCGGGGGCGGCTCGGGGGGCTTCTGGGCGTCCTGGGGATCCTGCTTCTGCTGGTCGTCCTTCTGCTGGTCGTCCTTCTGCTGGTCGTCCTTCTGCTGGTCGTCCTTCTGGTCGTCCTTCTGGTCGTCCTTCTGGTCGTCCTGCTGCTGGTCGTCCTGCTGCTGGTCGTCCTGGCCGTCGCCGCCCTCGTCCTTCTCGACCTTCAGGGAGTAGATGTTCTCCTCGGGCGTCGAGGCCGCCACGCGGACCCGGAAGCTGCGCTCCTCCTCGCCGGCCGGCAGCCGCAGCACGGCGCCGTTGGGGCCACCGGGGGCCACCGCGATGGGCAGCTCGCCCTCGGCGAACGTCGGCCCGTACAGGTGCACGTCCAGCGGCGCGCGGGTGGCGTCGAACGCCACGGTGACCTTGCGGCCCTCCTTGGGGGGCGTCGTCACCAGGAACCAGTCCGGGTTGTCCGGGCAGGCCTTGAGCGTCGGCTCTTCACCCTCCTTGAGCGGGTAGGGCGACTCGGCCGTGTCCTTGCCCTCGAAGGTGTCGTCGGCCGGGCACGGGGGCACCAGCTCCACCTCCAGGCTGTACTTCACCTCGGCCTTGCCATCGCCATGGACCCGCACGGCCCACGCCCCGCCTTCGGGCAGGCCGGTGTAGCTCACCCGGGCCTGGCCGCCGGCCACGTCCGCCTGCCGGGACGGCTGGTCCGGCGCATCCTCGGGGGCGTAGAGCTCGAGCTTCACCGCGCGATCCTCCCCGTCCTCCTTCTTCACCTCGGCCTTGATGGTGACGTAGAGGAGCGAGCGCGCGGGCGCCTCGATGCTGTACCAGTCCTCGTTGGTGGGGCAGAGCAGCCGATCGGCGGAGTGCTCTTTGTCCCATGGTTTCGCGTCCTTGCGCGTGTCGTCCGCCTCGTGGTCGTCCTCGCGGAGGGGGCAGGGCGGGTGGGCCTTGAGCCAGGCGAGCTCGAGGTTGTGGCGCGCGTCGTCGTCCGCCGGATCGATCAGCAGCACCTTCCCGAACTCGGCCTGGGCGGTCTCCCAGGCCTCCTTCTGGGCCTGGGCCAGGCCGCGGTTGAACGCGATGCGGCGGCGCAGATCGGTGCCGTTCTCCAGCGGCTCGCCCCGGGCCTCGGCGCCCGCGACCAGGCGGTACGCGTTGCTGAGGGCCTCCAGGGCCTCGTCGGGCTGCTGCTGGCGCAGGTGGGCGACGGCGCGGGCCAGGTGAACCTCGGCGGCGTCGGTGGTCACCTCGGCCAGGGCCTCCACCGCCGCGGCGCCGTTGCCGGCGAGGGTCTGCTTGCGCGCCTCGGCCACGTCGGCGTCGTCGCAGACGAAGGGGCCGAAGCCCGCCAGGAAGCCACAGGTGACGATGAGCCGGGCGTGCCTCATGCCTCGTCCTCCCGCCGGCGCTTGCGGCGCTCGCCCACGAAGAGATCGAAGAGCAGCAGGAAGACCGCGAAGACCAGCACGTACTGGAACTTCTCGCCGTGCTTGTGCCGCACGCTGCTCTCCATCGTGCTCTTCTGCAGGCGATCCAGCTCGTTGGCCAGGTCCACCGCCGTGGCGCTGCTGCCATCGAGCAGGAACACATGGCGGCCATCGGGGTCGTCGGGCGAGGCGAGCTTCGCCAGCTCCTCCAGCAGCGTCAGGTTGAGCTTGCTGTAGATGGGCTTGCCCCCGGAGTCGCGCTGGTAGCCCGCGTGGGTGCCGTCGTCGTTGAGGATGGGGATGGGCTCGCCCAGGCGGGTGCCCACGGCCACCGCGTAGATGCGCACCCCGGCCTCGGCGGCCTTGCGGGCGGCCGTCCGGGCGGCCTCGCCCTGGGCGTCGGCCACGTCCTCGCCGTCGGTCACCAGCAGCAGGATGCGGCTGCGGCTCG
>JAWKQS010000015.1:0-151964 GCA_041389985.1 bacterium | reverse complement strand
GGCGGGGACCTGCGTCGCCTGCCTGGCGGATGCCGACTGCCCCGGGGGCCGCTGCGACCCCGGCCGGGGCGAGTGCGTCGGCTGCCTGATGGACGCCGACTGCGCCGGTGGTGGGCGCTGCGCGGAGGGCCGGTGCGTTCGCTGCCAGGGACCGGAGGATTGCCCGGCCGGCCAGCGCTGCGACCGCGCCGGGGATCGCTGCGTCGAGTGCACGGCCAACAACCACTGCCAGCCGGGGGTCTGCGACGTCCCGTCAGGAACCTGTCGGCGGTGCCTGCGCGATGCAGACTGCGGCGGCGGCCAGCACTGTGACGTCCAGGGCGATCGGTGCGTGGCGTGCGTCCTCAACGGGCAGTGCCCGGCGGACCGTCCCACCTGTGATCGAGCGGCCGGCACCTGCGAGATCTGCGTCGCCGACGCCGACTGCCCCGAGGGGATCTGCACCGCCGATCGCCGCTGCGCCGGCTGCGAGGCAGACGGCGACTGTCGCCAGGCCGGTCGGCCCTTCTGCCAGATCTTCTTGCAGCGGTGTGTGCAGTGCCGAGCCGATCCGGACTGTGGCGGCGGCCTCGTCTGCAACCCGTCCATTGGGCAGTGCGTTCGCCCGGAGGACATCTGCCAGCGCGACGCCGACTGCGGGGCGGGCCGTGCCTGTGACGACCTCCTGGCCCGGTGCCACAACGCGGACGGTTCGTGCGCTTCGGATGCCGACTGCCGGCCCGACCACACCTGCAACCGGGTCTTGCGGCTCTGCACGGGCTGCGGGGCCTTCTTCCCGCTGCCCTTCCTCGTCTGTCCCGACGGCCAGCTCTGCCTCGCTGACGTCTGCGCGCCGCTCTGAGGGGGAGCCATGGATGACCGCAACCTGACCTGGCATGGCCACCAGGTGACCGCCGAGGGACGCGCCGCGCTGCTCGGCCAGCGTGGCGCCGTGCTCTGGCTCACGGGCCTGTCTGGATCTGGCAAGTCGACGCTCGCCATGGCGGCCGAGGCGCGCCTGCTGAGCGCGGGCCGCCTCGCGTACGTCCTCGACGGGGACAATGTGCGCCATGGCCTCAACGCCGATCTCGGCTTCGCCGACGCCGATCGGCGGGAGAACATCCGTCGGGTGGGCGAGGTCGCGCGTCTGCTCGCCGACGCCGGCCTCATCGTGCTTGCTGCCTTCATCTCGCCCTTCCGAGAGGATCGGGCGCGGGTCGCGGCCCGGGTAGGGGACGGGTTCCATGAGATCCACGTCGCGACCTCGCTGGATGTCTGCGAGGCGCGGGATCCGAAGGGGCTCTATCAACGGGCTCGGGACGGGCTGATCCCTGCCTTCACCGGTATCAGCTCGCCCTACGAGGCCCCCGAGTCGCCGGCCCTCCGCATCGACACGGGCAGCGTCGACCTTGAGGTGGCGGTCGACGCGCTGGTCGACCTGCTGGAGAAGTCCGGGACGTTTGGCCAGCCGCGATCCGGCGTGGTCGCCTGACGGCGGCTGGTCTTGACCTGAATCTCGGCGCTCGGGACACGCCGTCGTGGGGTCGGGCAGCCGGGTCGAGTGGGTTGGTCGTCGCATGGCGCGCCGCTGGACCACCTGGCGGCCGCCGCCCGAAGGTGGACCCGCGTGTCGAGCCGGACCATCCTGCCCGGTTCGCCGCCGCCAGGCCTGAGCTGGGTCGGGCGTCCATGGCCCCTCGGGCGATCCGGACGGCTACCCGGCGACCAGCTCGGTCCACGTGGCCACAGGCGTTCCAGCCGGAGGGACAACCGGAGTCGCCCGGCGCAAGGTTTTGATATTTGTCATTTTTCAGTTTCAGTGGGGTGTCCGGGGCGATCCATGCGGATGCCCGCCCCTGCTGACGTGCGCTGCCCGGTCGGAGGAAGCAGGCGGCAGCACCCGGCGGAGGTCGGACGAGGGCCTGTGCGTCCGCGATGGTACGGGCCGACGGTCGTCGGCGCGGTCGACACCCATCATTGCGACAACCGTGGGGGTCCTCGACCGAAGTCACAGTCCGGCCTCGTAGCCGGCGTAGAGCCCGGCGGCGTGGCCGGCGTCGGCGGGGTTGCGCAGGTGACCGCCGCGGTCGCCGCCGCCGGCCTGCAGCGAGCGTCGCCGCCTTCGAACGCAGGGTGGCCTGGAGCACAGCCACCGCCCCACTGGGGGCGTCCGGGAGGCTTGGGCTCCCTGTCGATGGCGCTGTCCCGGCCGCCGCCCATCGCCCCGAGACCGTCGAGGGGGGCCTGGTCCCCCTGTCGCTGCGGCCGGCCCGGCCACCGCCCATCCGCCGGGAGCGTCCGAGGGGCCGCGTCCCACCAGCTACTGCAGCTCGGCCGTGAGGCCAGCCTCGCCGGGGTTGCCCAGGCTGTCGCCACGGTCGCCGCCGCCCGCCTGAACAAAGAAGTTGCCCTCCAGGGCGGGGCGGCTGTTGCCGGCCTGGAGCACGCCGAGGCTGGGGCCGCCGGCACCACCACCGCCGTGGCCGCCGCGGCCGCCGTCCCCCCCGCGGCCACCGCGGCCGCCTCCGCCGATCTCGCCGCTGGTGGGGCCGCCCGGGCCCGGCATGCCGCCGGCGCCGCCGTCACCGCCGCGGCCACCTGCGCCGCCGTTGCCGCCCGATCGGCGTTGAAGTGGTTGCCGCGCAGGGTGGGGCTCGCGTCGATGAGGAGGACGGCGATGCTCGCGCCGCCCGGCCCCCGCGACCCGCGGTGCCGCCGCAGCCGCCTGCACCGCCGCCCCCGCCGCCACCACCGCACCCGCGATCGCAGGCGGGGATGGCGAAGATGCGCTCTTCCTGGCCGCCGCCGCCGCCGCCGCCGCCGCCGCCGCCGCCGCGGGCCCCGACCAGGCCGTCGCCACCCCCCTGGCCCCGCCACTCGCCGTCGACGATCTGGCCGGCTGCCCGACCAGGCGACCCGTCGAGCCCCGGCTGCCCGGGGTTGCCGGGGTTGCCCGGACCGCCCGGATCGGTGTCGCTGCAGCGGTTGTCCTGGGCGCCGCCCGGTCCCGGCGGGCCGCCGGCGCCGGGGGAGGGCTGGCCGGGATCGCCGTCGCGGCCGCGCTCGTCGTCGCGGCCACCCGTACCACCGTGGCCGCCATGGGTGACCCCGTCGGGGCACATGAGCTGGCCGCCAGCGCCGCCCGAGCGGCGGTCGCAGGCCTGGAAGATGTTGGCGCTGTCCTGGGCGTCCTGCCCGCCATCGCCGGGAGGGCCGGACTGGCCGGAGGCGCCGGCGCTGCCGGCCTGGCCGTCGCCACCGCGGCCAGCCTCCACGATGCAGTCGTCCAGCGTGACCCCGGACGAGCGCGTCAGGTGGACGGCGTAGGATCCGCCGCCGGGGGCGTCGTTGTCGGCGGCGATGATGTGCAGCCGCTGGATCGTGGTCGGGGCGTTCACATCCACGCCGACGAGGGCCCGCGTGCCCCCCCGCACGATGGTCTCCGTCGCCGCGTCGCGCCGCCAGCCCTCGGAGGCGTCGTAGCCTCCGTAGATGCTCACGCCCTCCACCAGGGTGAGCGTCTCGGGGTAGACGCCGTGGGAGACGTAGACGTCGAAGCCGAGCTGCTGGGCCCGCGCCTGGCCAGCCGCGATGCTGCGCAGGGGCTGATCCTGGGTCCCGGGGAAGTCGTCGTCGCCGGCGAGGGCGTCCACGAAGACCGCGCGGTCGGCGTAGCCATCCAGGCCGTCGCAGTCGGCGTCCACGTTGTTGAGGTCGGGCGGGTCGTCATCGCTCTGGAAGACGCACTCCTCCTCGCAGCCATCCGCCGGGCTGCCGTTGAGATCGATCCAGCCGGCCCGGCACGGGCCCATGCGGCAGCGTCCCTCCTCGCAGGCCGGGATCGCGTTGTCGAAGACGCAGACGTTGTTGCACCGGCCGCAGTGGTCGGGGTTGGTGGGGAAGCTGAAGCCCTCGTCCACCTCCCCATCACAGTCGTTGTCGAGGCCGTCGCAGCTCAGCTCGAGGTCGGGCTCGACGCTGCCGGGGTAGCGGCAGTCCCACGCTCCTTGCTGGCAGATGGGGGCGGCGCGGGCACACTCTCCCAGCGTGATGCAGATGCCCGCGGGCGCCTCGAGCTCCTCGTCGACCCGGAAGTCGCAGTCGTCGTCGGCGCCGTTGCATGCCTCGACGCCGCCAGCGTTGACCGCCGTGCTTGTCTCGTCGCAGTCGATGCCCATGCAGTCGGCCCCGCTGCCGTAGCCATCCCCGTCCGGGTCGACGCAGCCGGCGCAGAACCCGCTGTCGGGCGTGCACTGCCGACCCACCGGCGTGTCCGTGCAGGTGTAGCCGTCCGGGCAGGCCTTGGCGGTGCAGTCCTCGCCGCAGTACCGCCCACGGCCGATGTCCAGGCACCGATCCTCGGGATCGTCGCAGTCGTCGTCCTGCTCGCACGGCATGCACAGGGCGTTGGTGTCGGGGACGCAGAGGAACGTGATGTCGGCGCCGGCGTTGCGCACCGCGGCGCAGATCAGATCGGGCTGGCACTCGGGCGTGTCGGCGCACCGCTGGGTGCAGAGGCGGCCTCCCGGCACCTCGATGCACACCCCCGACAGGCACTCGGCGTTCTCCAGGCAGGGCTCTCGGAAGCCCGCGAGGCCGGTCTCCACCTCGGCGTCCCGCACCGACAGATCGAGCGGGGGCAGGCCGGCGTCGCGGTGCCCGTCCTCGATGGGGGTGACGGTGGTGGCGTCCGGGCAGCCGGCGAGCAGCAGCGCCGTCAGCAGGGCGAGGTGGTGGGTACGCATGGCCTGGGCTCCCCCCCGGGTCGGGTCCGCGCCGAGGGGCGGACGATCGTCTACGAGGGTCGCCTTGGAGGGCAGGGTCGCGCAAGGTCTGGGGCCCCGGTCGGCGGCGGCGCCCGATGCGCCGCCGCCGCCCGAGATGGGCTCCCGCCATGGCGATCCCCTCCCCAAGGGACCGCCAATCGTTCCGACTCGACCAGAGTGGCGGGGGTCGGTGCAAGTCGGGGCAGAACCGCCTGATTTCTGGACTTTTCCAGCGCTGCTGGCCGGGCGGCCGGCGGCGGGTGGCCGAGCGGATCAGTCCGCGGCGGCCTCGGCGGTGGCCTCGCGCAGCGCCTCGAGCAGCTCGCGCTGCCGCTCGGTCAGCACCGTGGGGACGCGCAGGCTCACCCGCAGGTGCAGGTCCCCGCGGCCCCGGCGCGTGTCCAGGTGCGGCATGCCGTGGCCGGCCGCCCGCAACAGCTCGCCGGGCTGGGTGCCGGCGGGGACGTTGAACCGCACGGGGCCGTCGATGCCCTCGAAGTCCAGCTCGGCGCCGAGACAGGCCTGGACATAGTCCAGCTCCAGCTCGCCCAGCAGGTCGGCCTGGTGGCGCTCCAGTCGATCGTGCTCCTTGACGTGGACCACGACGAACAGGTCGCCGGCGTCCCCGCCCTCGGGGGCGGGCTGGCCCTTCCCCTCGAGGCGCAGCTTGTTGCCCTCGTCGATGCCGGCGGGGACCTTCACATGCACGGCCTCGTGGCGGCGCGTCTGCCCGCTGCCGCTGCACCCGGTGCACGGCGTGGCGATGATCTTGCGCCGGCCGCGGCACCGTGGGCAGGTGGTCGTCATGGTGATGTAGCCGCGGCCCATCACCACCTGGCCCTGGCCGTTGCACGTCGGGCAGGTGGCGGCGCTGGTGCCGGGCTCGGCGCCCTTGCCGTCACAGCGCTCGCAGGTCGCGTCGCGGGGCACCTCGAGCCGTCGGGAGGTCCCCGAGAAGCACTCCTCCAGGGTCAGCTCGATGTCGGCTCGCAGGTGCTCGCCCCGTGGGCGTCCGCGCCCGGCGCGGCCGCCGCCGAAGAAGTCGCTGAAGAAGTCGCCGAACTGGCTGAAGATGTCCTGGACGTTGGAGAAGCCCTCGAAGCCGCGCCCCTTGAGCCCCTCGTGGCCGAAGCGATCGTAGATCTGCCGCCGCTGGTCGTCGGAGAGCACCTCGTACGCCTCCGAGACCTCCTTGAACCGGGTCTCGGCCTCGGCGTCGCCGGGGTTGCGATCGGGGTGGTACTTCAGGGCGAGCTGGCGATAGGCCTTCTTGATGGCGCCACTGTCGGCGTCGCGGGCGACGCCCAGGAGCTCATAGTAGTCGGCCGGCATGCTGCCCCCAGGTGCGAAGAGAGGCGGCAGGCTAAGCACCGGGGCGGCGGTGTCAAGCCCGCATCGGCCGCGCACCGGACGTGACTTCCCGGCCGCTTCGGGCTAGGTTGTCGAACCTTCGAGGAGTACGACCGAGCGTGGCCGACGCCGAAGATCTCCAGGTCAGCCGGATGCTGGATGGTGCCGACGCCCTCGCCGGCCGGGTGGCGTCGTTCATCGATCAGGTCGCCGACGACGCCGATCAGGTGGAGCTCTGGGCCTGCCAGGAGCGTCGCCGCGGGGTGCGCCTCGGCGACGACGGCCCGCTGGAGCCCGATCGACAGGGGGTCGGCATCCGGGTCTGGCGCGACGGCCTGCTGGGCGAGGCCGCGGTCGACAGCCTCGATCCGGCGGACTGGCACCGGGGCATCGCCGCCGCGCTGGCCTCCCTGGCCCCGACCGACATCCCGCCCCCGCCGCCCCCGACCGCTCGGCGCCCGGCCCCGTCGGTCATGGATCCGGCGCTGCCGGAGGTGCTCGATCAGCAGGACCTGCTCGTTCGCCTGCCGCAGGCGCTGGTGGACAACGTCCGCCACGAGGCCGAGCGCATCCCGGGGCTGGGCCATGTGGACGGACGGGTGGAGTACCTGGCCCGGCACCGGGTGGTGGGGAACACGGGCGGCGTGCTGACCGAGACCCTGGGCGAGCTGCGCTGCGTGGTGGAGCTCGACGGCCGCTTCGGGGAGTGCGTCCGGGTCATCCATGTGCCCGACTCCTTCCTGCACTTCGCGCTGATGGGCGCGCGGTCCTGGCGGACGATGCCGCGGGTCGCCGCCGATCCGCTGCCGGGGCTGCGCGAGCGGATGGACGTGATGCTGCACCCGCGCGTGCTGGAGGCGCTGCTGCGGCGTGGCCTCGCGGACCTGCTCACCGAGGGCGAGGCCGTGGGCGGGCCGCGCTTCCCCGAGGGGGAGCTGATCGCCGATCCGGCGGTGACGCTGGTGGATGACCCGGGCCTCGACGGCCTGGCCCGCAGCCGCGCCTTCGATGACGAGGGCACCGCCACTCGCCGCACGGCCCTGCTCATCCGCGGCCGCATGACCCAGCACCTGCGGGGGCGGGTGGCGGCGGAGCGCACGGGCCGCCCCGCGACGGGGGCGATGGCGCGCCGCGGCCGGGCCGGGCTGGCGCCCTACCAGGCCGCGCCGACGCCGGCCTTCTCGTGCCTGCTGATGGAGCGGGGCCAGCCGCAGTTCCACGATCTGGTCGAGGACTCCTCCCAGCTCATCGTGGTCCACGCCCTGGGCGGCGATCTGGCCGTCGATCCGGTTACGACCGCGTTCTCGGTCACCATCCGCTGGGGCACGCTGCTCGAAGCGGGGGTCGCGCCGCGGGTGCTGGCGGCGGGGCGGTGGCGCCTCACGGGCCACCTGCTCTCCCTGGCCTCCCATGACGGCCTGCTCAACGAGATCGTGCCCAGCCGCGACGCCCTCGACACGGGGACGGGCATCCTGCCCTACGCGCGGGCCCCCCTCTGGGTGGAGGCCATCGAGCCGTGACGCGCCGCGTTGCACCGCATCGAGGCGCCTCCTACCATGGGGTCATGCGGACGCTCCTCGTGCTCCTGATGGCGATGGCTCCCCCCGCGCTCGCGGCTGATCCCGACGTGCCCGGCGACGACGTGGTGGAGGAGGCGGTCGAGGACGGCCCGGCGGCCGAGGGGCCGGCGGCCGGGGACGCGGAGAGCGACGGCGAGGCAGAGGCCGACGGCGAGGCAGAGGCCGACGGCGAGGCAGAGGCCGACGGGGAGGGGGCGGGGGAGGCAGCCGCCGAGGGCGACGCCGATGCCGACGGAGACGCCGACGCGGACGCCGACGCCGACGCCGACGCCGACGCAGCCGCCGACGCCCCCCCGGTCACCGGGGATCCCATGGCGGCCTTCGCGCGCCGCGACTTCGCGGCCGCCCGGGATGGCTTCAAGGCCCGGGTCAAGGCCACGCCCGCCGAGGCCCTCCTGCGCTACCGGCTGGCCGTGAGCGCGGCCCTCGCCGGCGACGCCGCCCTGGCCGAGGGCCAGGCGGCCCACGCAGAGCGCCTGGATCCGGGTAATCCGGCCGCCGTCGAGCTGGCCGTCGCCGCGCGCAAGCAGCGGATCGGCAAGGAGAAACCCGACGTCGAGGGCGCCCGCGCCGCGGCGCGCCGTGCGCTGGGGGATGGTCGTCTGCGGACTGCCGAGCGCCTGGCAGGCCGTGCCCTGGGGGAGGCCTCGGCGGCCGATCGGCCGGCGCTGCACCGCATCCGCGGGCAGGCGCTGCTGGGGCTGGGCCAGGCGTCCGCAGCGCTGGTGGCCTTGAAGGCCGCGGCGGCGGGCGGCCAGCACGATCCCGGGCTCTGGCTCGCGCTGGCCGAGGCGGCCCGCGCGGCGCGCGCCCCGAGGACGCGCGCCACTGCTTTCTGCTCGCCGCCGACGCCGTGCCGGAGGGACACCCGCTGGGGACCCTGGCGCGGCAAGAGGCGGAGGGCCTCGGCCGAGCGAGGAAGCGATGAGCGAGAAGGGTCGACCCCCGGCGGGGGACGGCGAGCAGCGGCGCGGCCGCGGCGAGCCGGAGGAGCGGCGTGGGCGCGGTGAGGCCGAGGAGCGTCGCGGGCGCGGGCTGCTCGACTCCATCATGCCGGACCTGGTCAAGAAGGTCCTCGCCCAGGGCGCCGAGGCCCTGAGCGACGAGAAGATCAAGGAGACGCCGGTCGCCGAGCTCTTCCGCAAGGCCCTCACCAAGGGCGGCGATCTCGTCGACAACACAGAGGATTCTCTGCGCCGGATCATCTCCGAGCTGCCCCTGCCCAAGGAGCTGATCGAGCGGATCACGGCGCGGCTCGACGACTACAAGGCCGACATCCTCGGCCTCGTGAAGGACGAGATCCGGGAGTTCCTCGACCGCATCGACCTGGGCTACGAGCTGCAGAAGATGCTGACCACGCTCTCCCTCGAGGTCTCCACCGAGATCCGCTTCGTGCCCAACGAGCGGGGCATCAAGCCCGACGTGCAGACGCGGGCCCGCGTGAAGAAGACGCGCCGCGGCCGCACCGAGGAAGGCGACGAGTAGCGGTGCACCGCTGGATCGTCCTCGCGCTGCTCGTGGGGTGCGAGCAGGAGACCTCCCGCGCGGCCCCCGACGCCCTCCCTCCCGATGCCACCCAGGATGACGCGCTGGTCGCCGGCGAGGGGCGCCCGGCCGGGGCGGCCTGCGAGCGTGGGAACGACTGCGCCGGGGCCTGCCTGCCCGACGCGGTGTCGGGGGCGCTGCGCTGCCACCTCGCGTGCGCCGATCCCGCCTGCCCACCCGGCTCGGCCTGCCCGATCGACGACGCCGGCCAGGCGGGCTGTGTCCCGCAGCCCGAGCGCGGGGCCGATGGTGACGCCTGCGGGATCGATCGCCCCTGCGGGGCGGGGCTGGCCTGCCTGGCCTCGGCGGAGCCGGCGGTCAACCGCTGCGCGCCCCCCTGCGAGGGCGACGCGGACTGCCCGGCCGATCGGCGCTGCCAGGCGGGGGCCTGCCTGGCCGAGGGCGTCGGGCCGAGGTGCCCGGAGGTGGCGTGCGCCCGCCCGGATCTGGTCTGCGAGCAGGGGCTCTGCCTGGCGCTCTGCGCCGATCTGGACGCCCCGTGCCCGGAGGGGGGGCGCTGCCAGGCGCGGCCCGGGGATGGCGCCCGCGTGTGCCAGCCCGACGGCGGCGGGGGCGAGGGGGCGCCGTGCGCCAGCGGGGGCGCGGCGAGCTGCCGGCCCGGCCTGGTGTGCCTGGAGCGCGTCCCCGGCGATCCGGCGGCCGTCTGCGCCCGCGCCTGCGGGGCGGAGGCCTGCGCCGCGGACTTCGCCTGCCGGCGACCCGAGGGCTTCGAGGATCGCTACTGCCTCGCCACGCCCTTTGGGGAGGAGGGGCGCGGCGCCGCGGGGGCGGACTGCACCGCCCCCGGGCCGACGGACTGCGAGCAGGCGCTGGACTGCGTGGCGGGGCCGTCGGGCCGGCGGCTCTGCGCCTCGCCTTGCCGGGCCGGCTGCGAGGCGCCGTTCGTCTGTGACGGGGCGCAGCCGACCTCCCACTGCCGCCCCCGCGACGCCCTGGGTCTCCCCTGCGCCGATGACGCGGACTGTCCCGCCCTCTGCCTCCCGGGGCAGCCGGAGGATCGCTACTGCACCGGACCCTGCGGCGACGGCTGCCCCGCCGGGGCGGGCTGTGCCCAGACGCCGGTGGGCGAAGTCTGCGTCCTGGAAGGCGAGTAGCCGCGGCGACCCGCCGGGCCGGCCGGGGCCGCAAGCGCCCGGCGCGGGGTCTGCCCGCATTGACCACCGGGATCTCGATCGGGTAGAAGTCCGTTCGCTCGGGTCGGGCCCAGGGCGGCCGCGAGCGCGCGGGCGCGTCGGGGCTGACGGGCGCAGGTCGCGCCGACCCGGCCCTGGCCGGGCCACCCTCTCCCGGTCTCTGAGGAGCTGATGCGGGTCTATACCTTCGGGAACGGTGCCGCCGAAGGCCATGCCCGCATGGTGGACGTCCTGGGGGGCAAGGGGGCCGGGCTGGCCGGCATGGCAGCCCTCGGCGTCCCCGTCCCGCCCGGCTTCACCATCCCCGTCGAGATCTGCGCCGCCTTCCACGCCACGGGGACGCTGCCGCCGGGGCTCTGGGCCGAGATCCTGAGGGGAATCAAGCATATCGAAGAGCTGCGCGGCGAGCTGTTCGGCGACGGCGAGCGGCCGCTGCTGGTGTCGGTGCGGTCGGGTGCCGCCGTCTCCATGCCGGGCATGATGGACACGGTGCTGGACGTCGGCCTCAACCCCGCGACCCGTGCCGCCCTCGCCCGCCGCATGTCACGGCCGCGCAGCGCCCTCGACAGCCACCGGCGCTTCATCGAGATGTACGCCGAGGTGGCGCTCGACGTGGATCCCGAGCTGCTGGCCGAGGTGCGCGACGATCACCTGGAGGCCCTGGGCCTGCGCGATGTGGCCCAGCTCGACGAGGCGGGGCTCCTGGGCCTGGTACAGGCGTGGGAGCGGCGGCTGGCCGAGGAGGGGGCGGTGCTGCCCGAGGCCCCCCTCGACCAGCTCCGCGGGGCCATCGAGGGCGTGCTGCGCTCGTGGAACAGCCGCCGGGCGGTGCGGTTCCGGCGCGAGCATGGCATCCCCGACGAGCCGGGCACGGCGGTCACCGTGCAGTGCATGGTGTTCGGCAACCTGGGCCAGGACTCGGCCACGGGGGTCGCCTTCACGCGGGATCCCAACACCGGAGAACCCAGTCTTTTCGGGGAGTTCCTGCCCGATGCCCAGGGCGAGGACGTGGTGAGCGGGGCGTACACCCCCGAGCCTCTCTCCGCGCTCGCGGCCCGCCAGCCCGGCGCCTACGCCGAGATCGAGCAGATCGCCCGCACCCTGGAGGAGGCGCTGGGGGCGGTGCAGGATCTCGAGTTCACCGTGGAGCGGGGGCGGGTGTGGATGCTCCAGACCCGCGCGGCCCAGCAGTCGGCGCGGGCCGAGGTCCGCACGGCCGTCGAGATGGCCGAGGACGGGCTCATCACCCAGGACCAGGCCCTGGCGCGGGTGAACCCGGAGCGGCTCACCCGCCTGCTGCACCCCAGCGTCGACGTGGCCGATCGTCGGCGCGTCGTGGCGCGGGGCCTGCCGGCCAGCCCGGGCGCCGTGACCGGGCGGGTGGTCTTCGATCCCGACGAGGTGGTGGCGCGGGCGGGGGCGGGTGAGGCGGTCATCCTGGTCCGGGTCGAGACGTCCACCGACGACATGGACGCCATCCGGGTGGCCACCGGCGTGCTGACGTCCCGGGGCGGCATGACCAGCCACGCCGCGCTGGTGGCCCGCGGCCTCGGGCGCACCTGCGTGACCGGCTGCGCCGACGTGGTCGTCGACGAGCGCGCGGGGGTCATCAAGGCCCAGGGCGGACGCCTCACCATCGAGGCCGGGTCGTGGATCACCCTCGACGGCGGCACCGGCGAGGTCATCCTGGGGCGGGCCGCCACCACGCCCGCGGCCCCGCCCGCCACCTACCGCACGCTGATGGACTGGGCCGACGGGCGCCGCCGCCTCGCCATCATGGCCAGCGCCGACAACGGCGCCGAGGCCCGCGAGGCCTTCGCCCAGGGCGCGGACGGCGTGGGCCTGTGTCGCACCGAGCACATGTTCCTGGGCCAGGATCGGCTCGCCCTCGTGCGCGAGCTCGTCTTCGCGTTCGGCGAGGGCGCGCGTCGGCGGGTGCTCGATCGCATCCTGCCTGTCCAGCGGGAGGACTTCGCGTCCCTCCTGGCGGTGACGGGGGAGCGGCCGGTGGCCATCCGGCTGCTCGACATCCCGCTCCACGAGATCGTGCCCGACGAGGACGAGGACGTGGAGCGCCTGGCCGGCCGCCTCAACGTGCCCATTGGGACGATCCAGCAGCGCATGACGCGGCTGCGGGCCCACAACCCGCTGCTGGGCCACCGCGGCTGCCGGCTGGGCCTCACGTTCCCCGAGGTGTACGCCGTCCAGATCCGCGCGCTCTTCGAGGCCGTGCTGGCCGCCGAGGCGACGCCGGCGGTGAAGGTGGTCATCCCGCTGCTGAGCTGCGGCGAGGAGCTGCGCCGGCTGCGGCGGCGCATCGATCACATGGTGCGGACGGTGGCCGCCGAGCGGGGCGCGCCCGTGCCCGCCTACACCCTGGGCGCCATGGTGGAGACGCCGCGGGCCTGCCTGATGGCCGGCGAGCTGGCCGAGGCCTCCGACTTCTTCCTGTTCGGCGCCAACGATCTGACCCGAGCGACGTTTCTCCTGGCCCGGGACGATGCGAGCCGCTTCCTGCCGTTCTACCTCGAGCACGATGTCCTGCCCGCCGATCCGTTCGTCGCGCTGGATGAGGCCGGGGTGGGGGAGCTCATCCGGCTCGCCATCGCCCGCGGGCGAGCGGTGCGCCCCGATCTGCGGTGCGGCCTCAGCGGCGCCCAGACGGGGGCGCCGGCCACGGTGGCCTTCTGCCACCGGGTCGGCATGGACTACCTGACCTGCCCGATGCACCGGGTGCCGGTGGCTCGCCTCGCGGCGGCCCAGGCGGCGGTGCACGGCGACCTGAAGGGGGCAGCGTGAGGCACGCTATCCTGGGTCTTCTGGTGCTCGGCCTGAGCGCCTGCGGTGTCGACGAGACCGGGGTCAACCCGCCCGACGACGCGCTGTGGTTTCCGCTGGGCGTGGCCGCCCATCCCGACGGCCGCTACGTCTACGTGAGCAACGCGGTCTTCGACCGACGCTACAACGCCGGCACGGTGGTGGTGTACGACACGGTCGCGCGGCGCCTGCTGCCCGACGCCACCGTCCGCATCGGGCTCTTCGCCGGCGAACTGGCCCTGGCCCGCAAGGCCCCCGCCGTCGACTGTACCGGCGACGCCTGCCAGCAGCCCCTGCGGGCCTACACCGTCAGCCGAAATGACAATGATCTCATCCGCTTGGAGGTGGACGCCTCGGCGGGCGACGGCCAGGGACACCTGAAGTGCGACCAGCGCGGGCGCACCTGCGGGCCGGCGGCCGAGTTCGCCGACTTCGGCGTCGATGGCGCCTTCTCGCCCGATCCCTTCGGCCTGGCCGTCGATGGTGACGGCCTGCTCATGACCCACGTCGGGCGCGGCGTCGTCTCGCGCTGGGACGAGGGGGCGGCCGGCGGCATGTCCTACCGGTGCGCGCTCAACCTGACGGAGGGGGCGACCGCGGTCGCCCGCCACCCGGCCACCGGCGAGGGCTACGTCACCGATCGCTTCGGCCAGCGCATCTTCGTGGTGCAGAAGGTGGCGCCGTTCGGCGAGGCCGTCACCGGGGTGGCCGGCGATCCCTGCGAGCTGCGCGCCTCGGCCGCCATCACGGTGGATCCGTCGACGGAGCGGGGCCGCACCCGGGGCCTGGCGTTCAGCGCCGACGGCACCCTGCTGTACGTGGCCTCCAGCACCGACAGCACCCTCCGCGTCTTCGACACCTCGGTGGGCCCCGACGGCCCCCGCAACCGCCTGCTGGCGGCCATCCCGACGGGCGGCACCCCCAACCTCGTCCGCGTCGCGGGCGTGCGGCCCGGCGAGCAGCGCGTGCCCGACGGCCTCGATCACGGCGTCACCGGCGCGGCCGTGGACGACCTGGGCGGCGGCCTGGTGTACGTGACCCTCTTCGAGGACGACGCCGTCGTGGTCATCGACCCGGCCACGCTGTCGATCCGCGCCCGCATCGAAGTACCCGGCGGGCCTCATGATCTCGCCTTCCTGCCCGATCCGTCCGGGGCGCTGCGGGCGTACGTCACCCTCTTCGAGGCCCATGGCCTGGCCGTCCTCGACGTCCAGCCGGGCTCCGATCGGCAGTTCTCCCTGCTCGCGACGGTGCCATGATGATCGCAACGACCCCGACCCGCCTGCTCTGGGCGGGCCTCCTCGTGCTCGCCGGCTGCGATGCCCCCACCGCCACCACCCGGGCCGACATCCCGGGGGCCCGGTTCCTGGCGTTTCGCTGCGTGGCCGACGCGGATGACGGCCTGACGGGCCTCCCCCTCGACGGCTGCGGCTGCTCCGAGAAGGTGGTGGAGGCCGATGGCACCGAGCGTCTGCGCGCCATGGGCTCCATCGAGTGCGACTGCGTGACCCTCGACGGCTTCGGCGTCCGCCGGGTCGAAGAGACCTGCGCGGGCGGCACATGCGCGCCCGCGATCAGCGCCGAGACGGGCGACTGGATCCCCGTCGAGGCGGGCGGGCAGGTCTGCCGTCCCCGGCGCAACGGCCGCATCCACGGCTATGTCGGCAGCCCCGAGAAGGGCGAGGTGGCGGTCATCGACGTCGCGCCGCCCGGCGACGCGGACGAGTCGGGCCGCATCCTCGACGTCTCCCGGGCGATCCCGGGGGTCACGGCGGTGTACGTCGACGA
Organism: bacterium; assembly: GCA_041389985.1. Classification (GTDB taxonomy): domain Bacteria; phylum Myxococcota_A; class Bradymonadia; order UBA7976; family UBA1532; genus JACKDP01. Next base: position 136,985 of record JAWKQS010000015.1, on the reverse strand, counting down.
TCTGGTCTCCGACATCGAGGCCGATCCGGACGGCCGCCTCATCTTCACCGTGAACTCCAGCTCGGGGACGCTCTCGGTCATCCGCAGCGAGACCAGCGTCCGTGAGGACTTCAAGCTCGACCTCGCCAGCGGGCCCCTGCTGGAGGCGGCGGTCTGGCCCGCCGTCGGGCGCGCCCGCCCGACCCTCGGCGGCCCGGCGGTGGCGTTCGTCACCCAGCCCCAGGGGGGCGCGGTGCTGGAGCTGGATCTGGACGCCGTAGCGGCCGGCGCCGCCGACGTCATCCGGGATCGCCACCTGCTCCCCACCGAGGGGGAGCGCCTGACGCCCCCCGGTCGCGTGGCCGTCACCGATGACGGGGCGCTGCTCCTGGTCGGCCACGCCACCGAGCCTCGCGTGACGGTCTTCGACCGCACCGGTGGCCCCGCCCGCACGCTGGATCTGGCGCCCCGCCGGCCCTGCGGCGATGGCTACGCCGTGCGCGTCGTGGAGCCCGAGGACGACACCACCTGCGCCGACGGCATCGACAACAACGGCGATGGCCGCGTCGACGCCGACGATCCGGCCTGCACCGGCAGCGTCCGCTCCGAGGCCGTCGATCCGAGCTGCCCCAAGCAGAGCGAGTGCGCCGATGGCGCCGACAACGACGGCGACGGGCTGGTGGACGCCGACGATCCCGACTGCGATCCCGCCGGCTGCGCCGATGGGTGCCCGTCCCTGGCGACGTGGCTGGACGTGGAGGGGCCCATCCCGGCCTGCGCCGACGGCGTCGACAACGACGGCGACGGCCGGGTCGATCGGGCGGATCCGGGCTGCAGCGACGAGGCGGACGGCGACGAGGCCGACGCCATCGAGCGGGCGGATCGCGACGGGGTCTGCGACGACGGCCTGGACAACGACGGCGACGGCCTGATCGACGCCGAGGATCCGGGCTGCACCGATCCCGACGCCGCCCTGCGCTACCGGTTCGAGGCGGTGCCGGCCTGCGCGGACGGCGAGGACAACGACGCCGACGGCCACACCGACTTCGGCGACGATCCGGACTGCTTCGCGGCCAGCGACGATCTGGAGGGCAAGAGCGCCCAGGTCGTGGGCCCCACGGCCATCGAGACGCTGACGGTGCCAGGCCCTGACGGGCTGCGGCGCTTCGCGTACGTGGTGGATCCCTCCGGCAACCTGCTGTGGATCGACCTCGACGACCCCGCCCTGCCCATCCGACGCATCGGCCTGGGCCGCGTGACGCCGCTGGCCCTGGCCGCCCGCGTGGTCGGGACGGCGGCGTCTCTGCTGATGGTGGGCAGCGACACCGCCCTGCGCTCCATCGAGGTCAGCGCGCCGACGCCCCTGCGCACCGAGGACGGCCGGCCGGTCCATGCCCGCCTCGATCCGGTCCTGTCTCGCGACAAAAAGCGTGTTGTTTCGGTGTTTTACACGGTTGAAGCCGGTGTGGCGTGGCGCCTGGACGGCCTCGACGACCTCGCGGGCGAGTACCCGAGCGACGATCTGCTGTACACGACGCGGCTCGATCCCGTGGTGCCCGTGCGGCTCGCCGACGACCTCGCGGATCGCACGCCCGTGGACCTGCTGGACGACCAGTACCCCGCCTTCGACCGGGGGCGGCTCGATCCCCAGGTGTACGCGGCCCGCGAGGTTCGCAGCCTGATGCAGGCCGAGGCCAACGTGCTGCAGACGGCGCAGGCGCGCACCAGCCGGGTCCTCAGCCCGCCGCGGTTCAGCCTCGCCGGCAACCAGACGAGCGTGAACCCGTCCCGCCACCCGACCTTCTGCCGGCTGGCCCAGCCCGACCCCGACGCCCCCGGCGGCGTGCAGGCGGCCGAGGACTGCGTGGCCGTGGGGTACACGGAGGCGGGGCAGCTCGAGGGGCGCGCCGAGGCGGCCCAGCGCACGCGCTTCCGGACGGACCTCTAAGAGGGAATCCAGGTGGTCGAGGACGACGCCGCCCAGGTGGTGGGCGGCACCTACGCCCTGGCCTGGCAGGGCGAGCTGCCGGGGACCGAGAGCCGCACCGGCCAGTTCATTGGGCGCGAGAGCGACGAGCGGTGGACCATGGTCGACTACCAGGCCGACTTCTGTGGCCGCGGGGTCGAGGTGGGCGATGTGGTGCTGGTGGACGTGTTCGTCCCCCTCGACGCCGCGACGGCCGACGAGCCCGCCTGCCGGGCCCTCCAGCGGCGCAGCTCCGAGGGGGCACCCAGCGCGAGCCGCTGCGCTACCGCATCGCTGACGTGACCGGCCACCGCCTGGTGCTGGAGCGAGACCGGGAGTCCACCTTCGAGGGGCAGCTCCCCCGCGACGATCGGCAGGCGCCGCCGGGCTACGCCGACGCCCCGCCCGCCCCCGAGGCGCGCTGCGCGGCGCGGTTCATCGGCTATCGCATCCGGGCCGGGCAGGACCAGTGGGTCCTCACGGGCAGCGCCTCGGGCTATCGCCACCCCTGGGTCAACCAGGACGGCCAGTGCGTGCAGAGCGCCAGCCGGGTCCAGGCTGGCCGGGTGAGCCGCGCGCGCCTCGGCGAGCCGTTCGAGAACGAGTGGTTCCGCTTCCGCCTCGGGGCCTTCCAGCCCATCCAGTGCACCGAGGCCGCGCAGTGCGGCGACGGCGGGAGCTGCATCGACTTTCGCTGCGTGGCGGCCCCCTGCGCCCAGGCGTCGGACTGCGCCGAGGGCAGCAGCTGCGATGTGGCGGCGGGCCGCTGCGTCCAGCCGGCGCGCACGGCGCCGCAGACGGCGGGCATCCCCCCGGGGCGCCGGCCCCACATGGCCGACGCGCGCTACGAGTTCGATGTGGCCGTGGGCCTGGCCAACCAGCGCCTGAGCGAGTTCGCCATCATCCCCGGCACGCTGAAGTGGCTGCCCAACGACGACCACGCCTACGTGGTCGACACCGCCTTCGAGACGGTCGTCGAGGCCGCCGGCCTGGACGTCTTCCGCGAGACGCTCTTCCAGGTCCGCCAGTTCCGCTAGCGAAAACCTCAGTCGATTCGGGGTCTTGCCGGCGCGCTACTCGCGGGCGGAGAAGACCCGGACGCGGGCGGCGGCCGGATCGGCCTCGTCGCTGCGCAGCTCCAGCAGCTCAGCCGGCCCCTGGCCGTCCAGATCGGAGATGGCGATGGTGTGCACCACCCCGTCGTAGCCCTCCGACCGGAAGACCTGCTCGCCGCCGGGCCCCCAGATCTGCAGGCGGCTGGGCACCCGCCCGTTGGCGCCCGCGTTGCCCAGGCGCACGGCCACGAACTCGGCGCCCTCGCAGCCATCCAGGTCGGCGGCGACCCCCAGGCCGTCGGGGCCGCGCATGAACGCCGGCACGAAGCGCGCCGACCGCTCGGCCGGGAAGCGGTAGATGTCCTGGGCGTCGCTGAGGCGGTGGTACACGATCTCGGTGTTGGCGCCATCCTCGGAGGAGCCACCGATGACCGCCAGCTCGGGGGCGCCGTCGCCGTCGATGTCGGTGGACACATCCCACTGCAGGAAGCGGTAGGAGCCCAGCTCAGCGCGGGGGCGCAGCATGGGCCCGGGCTCCAGGATCTTCAGGTAGCGCAGGTTGAGGTTGGCGTCGTCCACCACCACCCGCTGCCCGCCCGCGACCATCCGGACGACGGCGTGGGCGTCGGCGGCCACCCCGCGCAGGGCGATGGGCAGGGGCGGGGTGATGAGCTGGCGCAGCCCCTCGGGCTCGAGGTGGTGCAGGACCAGCCGGCCCATCTCCTCGCCCACGCCGACCACCTCGGGGCCCATGCCCCGCAGATCCGACGGGCCGGGGCTGAGCACCAGCGGCGTCGGGTGGCTCGCGATGGACTCCAGCGTGACGCCATCGAGGATGTGGGTGCCGTCGCCGCCCTTGCGGACCACCTCCGGCACCCCGTCGCCGTTGCCATCCCAGCCGGGCTGCAGGGTGCAGCGGCCCTGGCGCATGCGCTCCATGCCGCCCATGTCGAAGATGGCGCAGCCCGCGTCGGCGCCCTCCACCAGGACCAGCCCGCCGCCGTCGCGGGTCATCACCTGCACCCGCGCCGCCGGTCCCGGCAGATCGACGCTGTTCGCCGCCGTGAGATCAGCCCGCAGGAAGCGGAGCTGATCCCCGCCGTCCCCGCGCGTCCACACCACGAACCGCTCGCTCGTCGGCGTGATGAGCGCCGCGCCGGGCCACGCCTCGGGCATGAACCACGCATCCTCGGCGCCGGCCAGCGTGGCCTCCGCCTCGGCCTCGGCCGTGCGCCCGTCCAGCGCGAGCAGGCGCAGCCCCTCGGCCGTCCGTGCCGTCACCAGGATCTCGGGCGCCCCGTCTCCGTCGGCGTCCACGTCGGCCCGCAGCTGCCGGGCGCCGGGGATCGGGTCGCTCTCGAACGTCACCTCGGGCTCGACGCCCCGCGCCCAGCACGTCTCGACGGGCGGGCGCCCGCGATCCGGGCCCACGCCCGCGTCCCCCGGCGCGCCGCCGCCGCCATCCCCGCCGTCCCAGTCCATCGGCCGCCGCATATCGGACAGGCTCGCGTCCACATCGATGACCCGGGCATCCGCCGGCTCACCGCCTCCGCCATCGTCACAGCCGCCCAGGGCAGCGATCACGCACGCCACCGCGATGCGCTTCATGGTTCCCCCCTCTGGTCAGGATGCCCACCACTTAGCAGAGCCGGGCAGGGCCGGGCAACGCGGCGCGCCGGGCGTCATCACACGCCAGGGCCAGCCCAGAATGGCCCAGAATGCTGGTCCGGTTGACATGCGTGGGTCATCGGGCTATTCGACAAAGACACTCATCCTGGAGGAGCCTCGGTCAACTTGGAAGAACGCAGAAGGATCAACCACCAGATTCGCATTCCCCTGGTCGTCGTGGTCGACGAAGAGGGCAACCGTCTCGGTGAGATGCCCCCGGAGGAAGGCCGTCGGATCGCCTTCGAGAAGGGACTCGACCTGGTGGAGGTGGCGCCCAACGCCCGCCCGCCGGTGTGCCGCATCATGGACTACGGTCGCTTCAAGTATGAGCAGCGCAAGCGCCAGAAGAAGCAGCACCAGGTCCAGACCAAGATCATCAAGCTGCGCCCGAAGACGGACCCCCACGACATGGAGACCAAGCTGCGCCACGCGCGGCGGTTCCTGGAGGCGGGGGATCGGGTGCGTTTCGTGGTGCGGATGCGTGGCCGCGAGCGCGCGGTGACGGATCGCTGGATCAAGCGCCTCGAGGAGGAGACCGCCCAGCTCTCGGATGTGGGGACCACCGCGGGTGCCCCCATGCTCGAAGGCGGCGGTGTGACCCTCACCGTCGAGCCGAAGCGGCTTCCCAAGGAGGACGCGCCCCGCGAGCGCCACGCTGTCGCGGCGGCGGGTGGCCAGCCGGCCGGCCCGGCGCCGGCGGATGACGACCTCGACGACTCCTTCGATGGGGATGACGAGGACGACGACGATGATGATGACGACGACGACGATGACTTCGACGGCGACATCGGGGACTCAAAGCCGAGCTGAGGCTCGCCGGGCCGGGTCTCGCCGGCCCGGGTCGTGCTGACCTGAGTCTCGCTGGCCTGAATCTCGCTGGCCTGAATCTCGCTGGTCGGGCGGGGGCGTACAGCCCCCGGCCGACCCGCTACCCGCCGAAGACCAGCCGCGCGGCACCGCCGCCGGTGGGCTGATCAGCCAGCTCCAGCCGCCCCCCCGCGTCCTCGGTGATGGCCCGCACGAGGGAGAGGCCGATGCCCATGCCCGTCGCCTTGGTGGATCGCCCCGCGGTCGGGGCGTGGGCCTGAAAGCCGGGGCCGTCGTCGAGCACCGAGATGCCTGCCGGATCGACGGTGACGCGCCCGGCGGGCGCCCGCCTCCACCGCGTTGAGCAGGACGCAGAGGACGGCCTGCTCCAGCAGGAGCGTCGCCCTGGACGATGGCGGTGGTGCGGCCGCGCCCCGGCTGAGCGTCGCGTTGCCCAGGGCCTCGGCGGCCGGGCCGGCGAGCCGCAGGGGCGGTGTCCACCACGGCGTCGAGGGCCACCGCCCCCAGCCGCTGCGGTCGCCCCGGGCGAACGCCCGCAGGTGCCGGACCAGGGCCGTCATGCGCTGGACGTTGGCCTGGATGCGGCCCACCTCGGCGGCGATCTCGGCCACGGAGGGCGGCGCGTCGCCAGCCAGGCGCTCCGCCAGCAGCTCCAGGGCCAGCCCCGTTGCGGTCAGCGGCCCGTTGAGCTCGTGGGCGAGGCCGAGGCCGGCCAGCCCCATTCGAATGATGCGGTCCTCCTGCACTCCACGACTGTAGCCGTGGGCCGACCAGCGGACCAGCCCCTACCGACGCCCGCGCTGGACACCGGCCTGGGGGTCCTGAACACTGATCCGAGCCTGACCAGGAGGTCCCGTGGACGCGCCGCGTCGCTTTGCACCGTCCTCGCCGCCAACCGCGGCGAGATCGCCATCCGCATCTTCCGCGCCTGCACCGAGCTGAGCATGCGGACGGGCACATCTACAGCCACGAGGATCTGCCTTGATCCACCGGCGGCAAGGCCGACGAGGCGCACCTCATCGGCACCCCCGGGCGGCCCATCGACGCCTACCTGGATCAGACGCCATCTCGATCTGGCGGTGCGGGGGTGGATGCCATCCACCCAGGCTACGGATTCCCGAGTGAGAACGAGGAGTTTTCCTGCGCGTCGCTGCGCGGAGCGGGGGATCGCCTTCATCGACCGCCGCCCGACGTCCTGGGCGTCTCCGGGCGACAAGACCGCCCGCCAGCTCGCACCTGGGCGGGCGTGCCGGTGGTGCTGGGGACCCCCAGGCCATCGAGCGGCGTTCGGAGGACGCGGCGCGTTCAGTGGCCGAGCACGGCTATCCACCTTGCTGGAAGGCGGCCTTCGGCGGCGGCGGCGCGGCATGCGCATCGTCCGCCAAGAGCCGGCCGAGGCCTTCGACGGGCCCGCAGCGAGGCGGGAGAGCGCCTTCGGCCGGGCGCGGTCTTCTGCGAGAAGCTCATCGAGCGGGCGAAGCGGCTATCGAGGTGCAGATCCTCGCCGACCACCACGGTGGCTGCGTGCACCTGTTCGAGCGCGACTGCTCGGTGCAGTGTCGCCACCAGAAGGTCATCGAGGACCCCCGGCGGTGATCCGCGGAGCAGGCGCCACGAGCTCTACCAGGCGTCCTGCGCATCGCGAGCACCTGCGGCTACCAGAACGCGGGACCCGGAGTTCCTGGTCACCGATGGGGCTGGTACTTCATCGAGGTCAACCCGCGCCTCCAGGTGGAGTTGTTGGCACACACCGTCACCGAGGAGATCACCGGCCGGGATCCTGCGTGCAGGCCCAGATCCGCATCGCCGAGGGCCGCCCGCTCAGCGATCCCCATCGGCATCCCCAACCAGTCCGCCCTCACGCGGACCGGCTCGCGGTGCAGTGCCGCATCACCACCGAGGATCCCGAGCGCGGCTTCATGCCCGACACCGGCAAGATCCGCCTACCGGTCGGCTGCGGGCTTCGGCATCCGCCTCGACGCGGGCACGGGCGGCGCGGGCACCGTCATCACCGGCGACTACGACTCGATGATCGTCAAGCTGACGGCCCGGGCGCTGTCCTTTCCGGAGGCCGTGGCCAAGGTGGATCGATCCCTGCGGGAGTTCCGCATTCGGGGCGTGAAGACCAACATCCCGTTCCTGGAGAACACCCTGGCCCACCCGGTCTTCCGGGCCGCCAGGCCACGACGCGCTTCGTGGAGGAGACCCCGGAGCAGGGTTCCTGCGGCGGCGGGACCGGGCCACGCGCCTGCTGCGCGCCCTCGCGGGCAGCGTCGTCAACGGCCCGCCCGGGTCCGGAGCAGCGGCTGACGCGGCCCGAGCCCCTTCACGCCTGTGGTGCCCGCCTGCGACCTGCGGGCGCCCGCTCCCCGTCAGCCCCGCCATGGCGGTCTTCCGCGCCGAGGGGGCTGCGGGCCTGTCGCGCTGGCTGCGCGCCGAGCAGCGGGTGCAGATCGACACCACCTTCCGCGACGCGCACCAGTCGCGCTGCTGGCGACCCGCGTCCGCACCGCCGATTCAGCTGGCCATCGCGCCGGCCACCGCCTAGTTCGGCGCCCGGCCTCTTCAGCGTCGAGGATGCGGGGGCGCCACCTTTCACGTCGCCTACCGATTCTTGAAGCTGAGGACCCCCTGGGATCGCTCGACCGCCTGCGCGAGGCCCTCCCGCACACCTCCTGCAGATGCTGCTCCGCGGGGCCAACGCCGTCGGCTACACCAACTACCCCGACAACGTGATCCGCCGTTTCGTCCAGCGGGCCGCCGCCGGGGGCATCGACGTCTTCCGCATCTTCGACGCCCTGAACTGGGTCCCCAACATGGCCCCCGCCATGGAGGAGGGCAAAGCCGGCAAGATCGTCGAGGCGCCCGTGCTACTCCGGCGACGTGGGCGATCCGGAACCGCGAGCCGTATACCCTTGATTAATGTGGATCTGGGCCGACGCCCGGCTTCACCACGGCGCGCACATCCTGGCCATCAAGGACACGGCCGGCCTGCTGAAGCCCCAGGCGGCCCGCCTGCTGGTGCCCTCGCGCTGCAGCGACGCGACGGGCCTGCCCGTGCACGCTGTCCACACCCACGACACCAGCGGGCAACGGCATCGCCATGCCTCGCGGCCATCGAGGCGGGGGCCGACGCGGTGGATCTGGGCGCTCGAGCATGTCCGGCCCGACCAGCCAGCCCTCCCTCAACGCCTCGTCGCCTGCCTGGAGGGCGACCCGCGCGCGCCCGCCCTGGAGGCGTCGCCGCTGCAGACGCTCGCCGATCTGGCTGGAGGCCGTCCGCGACCTCTACGCCCCCTTCGAGTCGGGCCTGCGTCCAGCGCGGACGTCTACTGCCACGAGATCCCCGGCGGGGTGTGATCAACCTGCGGCCGGGCGGGCCATCCAGCCTGACCTCCGGCGCCCGCTGGAACGAGATCGGCGCCCGCTACCGCGAGGTGAGGTTCATTCTCTTCGGCGACGTCATCAAGGTCACCTCGACCTCGAAGGCCGGCCGACTTCGCCATGTTCCTGGTGCAGAACGATCTGGATGTGGAGGGCGCCATCGCCGCCGCCGACCGGCTGGACTTCCAGTCGGTGGTGGACTTTCCGGCCACCTGGGCCAGCCGCACCGCGGCTTCCCGCCGCGCCTCCAGGCCGCCATCCTCAAGGGTCGCCCGGTCCTGACCGATCGCGCAGGCCTGCACCTGGCCGACCACGACTTCGACGCGGCGCAGGCGCGGCCGACCACCTGGCCGGGCCGCCCGGCCGCCGAGCACGACGCCGCACCTCGGATGCCCTCTACCCTTAAGGTGTTCGCCGAGTACCTCGAGCATACGGACGAGGTGGGCAACACCAGCCCTGCCCACGGCCGCGCTGCTCTACGGCCCTGACGTGGGCGAGACCATCCTCGTGGAGATCACCGGCAGACGCTGGCGGTAGCGGATAGCCGTCGGCGACTGGACTGGCGGACGGGCACCGCATGGTGTACTTCGAGCTCAACGGCCAGCCCCGCGAGGTGGTGATTGTCGACCGCGCGGCCTCGGCCACCATCGTGCGGCGGCCCCGCGCCGAGCGCAGCAACCCCGGCCACCTGGGCGCCGCCATGCCGGGCACGGTCGTGGACGTGAAGGTCGCGGTGGGCGACGTGGTGGCGGCCGGGGCGACGCTCCTGGTCACCGAAGCCATGAAGATGGAGACGGCCGTCACGGCCCCCCGGCCCGGCCGCGTCGCCGAGATCCACGTGGCCACCGGCGACGTCGTGGCCGGCGGCGACCTGCTGGTGGTGCTGGAGCCTACCGGCTGAAGCGGGCGAAGAAGTCGAACAGGACGGCGGCGCCGTCCACCTCCCGCGAGACCACCCCGATCATCCGGCGGCCCAGGTACTGCTGGCCGAGCGGCCAGGTGTGGCCGCCTCCCATCAGCGAGAAGAGCTCGACGGCGGCTCCCTCGGCGCAGCCGGCGTAGCGATCCACCACCAGGTGGGTGTCGTCGCGCGGATCGCGATCGGGGGGCGTCTCGCGGACGGGCTCGGCGGCGCAGGCATCGAGCCGGGCCCAGTGGGCGGCGCTGGCCGGCCCCGACAGCACCCGCCCACGGTCGGTGCCCAGCACCCGCACCTCGCCGCCGCCATAGGGGATGAGAGGGTCCTCCGACCCCAGCATGAACATCACCGGGACGGGGCGCGCCGGCCGCCGGTCGGCCCACGCCTCGGCCACCCCCGCCACCACCACCCCGATGGCGGCGACCTTGCCGGCCCGATCCAGGGCGAAGCGCTGGCTCATGAAGCCGCCGTTGGACATGCCCGTGACGTAGATCCGCCGGCCGTCGAGCTGGTGCTCCGCCACGAGGCGATCGATGAGGGCGTCGAGGAAGGCCACGTCGTCGACCCCGGCGCGGCGGCGGTCGCGGCGGCTGCCCAGCGGGCGGCCGTCGTTCCAGCCCTTCTCGACGCCCTCGGGGAAGACGAGGGCCCAGCGTCGGCGGGCGGCCTCGCGGGTGAGCTGGCCCCGGGTGGAGGCGTCCATGCCCTCGCCCGTCCCGCCCCCGCCGTGCAGCGCGACCACCAGGGGGCGCCCGGCGGCGCCGCCGGCGGGCAGGTGCAGGTGCCAGGTGCGCGACCGGCCCTGGAACATCATCGCGCCGTCGGTGGGGGCCGCGGACGCGGCCCCGGCAGAGAGGATGAGCAGCAACCCCAGGATTCGCATGGTGATTTCCCCCGTCAGGCCGCGCGTCGACGGCCCGGGGCGCGTGGCATTCAGCGGCCGGTGAAGCGGCCCGGGCGGCGCTCGAGCAGGGCCGAGACGGCCTCCACATGGTCGTCGGTGCGCTGGGCGATGCCCTGGTAGGTGGCGGCCAGCTCCAGCGCCACCTCGAGGTCGACGTCGTAGCTGCGGTAGGCGGCGCGCTTGGCCAGCCGCAGGGCCACCGGCGGCAGCCGCGTGAAGTGGGTGGCCCGGCGCAGCGCCTCCGCCGCGAGCTGGTCGGCCGGCACCACGGCGTGCACCAGCCCCATCGTCGCGGCCTCCTCGGCGTCCACCAGCCGCGCGCTCATCACCATCTCCAGGGCTCGCGGGAAGCCCACCGTCCGCGCCAGCACGTACGCCCCGCCGTCCCCCGGCACCAGCCCCACCTGCACGAAGGTCGACCCGAAGCGCGCGGCGGGCGAGGCCACCCGCACATCGCACATGCACGCCAGATCCAGCCCGGCCCCGATGGCTGGCCCGTGCACCGCCGCGACGATGGGCTTGTCGAAGAGCGCCATCCGCCGCGGGATGCGCTGGATGAGGGCGATATAGCGATCGCGCAGGGTGGCCGCGTCGCCGTCGAACATCCCCGCCCGATCCCGCATGCGCTTGAGATCGCCCCCGGCGCTGAAGGCGTCGCCCGCCCCCGTCAGCACGACGGCCCGCACGGCTTCGTCGAGGGCGGCCGCGTCCAGGGCGGCCAGCAGGCTCTCGACCATCACCTCGCTGTAGGCGTTGCGGGCGTCCGGCCGGTCGAGGGTGATGAAGGCCACGGCCCCCTCGACCCGGTACTGCAGATCCTCGAAGCGGGGCGCCTCCGTCACGGCACCACCTCGCAGTAGTCCGGGAAGCTCTGGGGCAGCGGGTTCTCGAAGGCCAGCGGCTCGCCGAGGGTGTGGGCCAGCAGGAACTCGAGGACCCACGGGGTGAAGTCCGGCTTCCAGGTGTGCCCCTGGCCATGGTTGCAGGCGATGACGCCGCGGCCCATGCCGCGCAGGGTGGCGATGTACTCCGTGGCCTTGCGGTTGAAGTCGGTGTCCACGGCGATGTCGTCGACGCCGCCCCACATCATCAGGAACGGGGGGACCGGGGCGTCCTGCCGCACGGGCGCGAGCAGGCCGCCCGAGCCGGCGGCCGCCGAGGCGATGACCTCGGCGCGGTACATGGCCAGGAAGCCGGTGTACAGCCCGCCGGCGCTCATGCCCGTCACATGGATACGGCGGGGATCGACCCCCAGCTTCTCCTGGGCACACCGCAGCTCGTCATCGAACAGGGCCAGATCGGGGCTGTCGGCCCCCGAGAGCGAGTCCCACTCCACGCCGCCGCCCTCGTACGACTCGGGGGCGATGAGCACGAAGCCCAGGTCGCTCACATAGCTGGCCATCTCGGTGTCCTCCAGCGTGTCCATGGCGGCCTGGCCCAGGCCGTTGTGCAGGATGACCAGCGGCCAGGCGCCGGACGGGTCGTGGTCGGCCGGCAAAAATACATAGAATTCGCGGTCTTGCTCGCCGGTGCGGAGGGTGTTGCGGCCGGCCACCAGGTCGGGGCACTCGGCGGCCCGCGGCAGCTCGCGGGGGCCCTCGTCGCCACAGGCGGCGGCGGGGTGGGGGGCCTGCTGGCCGTAGGGCACGGCGGCGAAGGTGCTGGCGCTGAGGCTCACCTCGATGGTCACCACCTCCCCCGAGACGATGCCGCAGAAGCCGTCGGCGCCGGTGACCTGCCCGGCCAGGCGCATGGTGACCTCGACGTCGCTGCCGCTGGGCGAGAACGGGCCCGGCAGGACGAAGGGGGTCTCGGGCACGCTGAAGCTGCCGTCGGCGCCGACCGCCAGATCGGTGACCTGGAACAGGGGATCGCTCACCGCGCCGGCGGCCCCCAGGGCGCGGAACACGAACCGGTCGATGGTGCCGCCGCCGCCGGCCGCCGCGGTGGTCTCGAGCTCGGCCTGGAAGGCCAGCTCGATGCCGCCGACCTCCACCAGGCGCACGCCCACGAAGTACAGGCCGCTGGCGGGCACCGTGGCGGCGGGCGCCGCGTCGGGCGCCTCCGCGTCGGGGGCGTCCGCGCCCATGTCGGCCGCCGGCGCCGCGTCCTGCGCCCCCTGCTGGCCCGAAGCGCCCCCGTCATCGTCGTCACAGGCGGCCAGGGCGAGCAGCCCCAGCGCGAGCGCCACCCACCGCATCCAAGTGCACCGCATCCCACGTCCCCCGGGCTGTGTCTGGGGGCATCATGGTGCAGCCCGTCGGTCCGCGGCAACGCCGCTTGCGGCCGGCGCCGCCGCCCGCGAGACTGGCGGCATGCGCATCGCCCTCGCCCTCTCCGCGCTGCTCCTCCTTCGGCCCGCCTGGGCCGACACGCCGCCGGCCCCCCTCGAGTACCTCGTGCGGATCGTCGGCGGGGCGGACGCCCCGGATCTGCCCCTCGTCATCGCGGTGCATGGCCTCGGCGATCGGCCCGAGAGCTTCATCGGCCTGCTGGACGGCGCGCCCTTCCGCGCCCGGGTGCTGGCGCCCCGCGCCCCGGTGCCCTACGGCCGCGGCGGGACGTGGTTCGCCCTGGCCGATCCGCCGGACGACCGCATGCGCGCCGAGCTCGCCGAGTCGGCCGACCGCCTGGCGGCCCTCGCGGCCCACGCCCGCGCTCGCTGGCCTCAGAGCCCGGGGGTCTGGATCACCGGGTTCTCCCAGGGAGGCATGCTCTCGTTCGCCGTGGCGGCCCGGCACCCGGAGGCGGTGGCGGGGGCCGTGCCCATCGCCGGCGCGCTCCCGCCGCCCATCGCCGTGCCGGCGCGGGTGCCGCCCATCCGCGCCCTGCACGGCGAGGCCGACCGCCGCATCCCGTTCGCCGCAGGGCAGGCGACGGTCGCGGCCCTCGCGAGCGCCGGAGACGTGCGCCTCCAGGCCTTCCCCGGCGTCGGCCACGCGGTGCCGCCCCCCGTCCGCGCCGCCCTGTTCGCCACCCTGGCCGGCCTCCTCCCGGCGCTTGCGTCGAAATGACCATGAATTCAGAAACATCGGTGCCATGGCAGCGTGGCCGGTGTACTCTCTGAGCCGATGAATCCGCCTCCGCTGCAGCCAGGCGATCTCGTCGCGGGTCGCTACCTCCTCCTGTCCTCGCTGCGAGGGTGGCATGGCGGTCGTCTTCCGAGGCCCTCGACCAGGACTTCCAGCGGCGGTGGCCCTCAAGGTGCTGCGGCGGTCCAGCGAGGTGATGATCGCGCGCTTCGGAGCGCGAGGCCCGCGCCGCCAGCGGCCTTCACCACCCCGCTGTCGTAAAAGTCTTTGATTTCGGTGCGTTGACAGATGGTCGGCCGTACCTGGCCCTGGAGGTCATCGAGGGTGAGGACCTCTACGAGGTGCTCCAGCGCGAGGGGAAGCTGGCCCCCGATCGCTGCCTGCAGCTCCTGCTGCCCGTGGTCGGCGCCCTCGCCGAGGCCCACGCCGCCGGCATCGTCCACCGCGACCTCAAGCCCTCCAACCTCATGGTGCAGAAGGCCCCGGGCCAGCCCGAGACCACCCGCCTGCTCGACTTCGGCATCGCCGCCATGGAGCAGAAGGGGGGCGGCCGCCTCACCCGCACCGGCGAGGTCTTCGGCACCCCGAGTTCATGGCCCCCGAGCAGGCCATGTCCCGCCCCGTCAGCCCCGCCACCGACGTCTGGGCCCTGGGCGCGATGATGTACGAGCTGATGACCGGCGAGGCGCCCTTCACCGGCACCAGCCCGCCGGCCATCCTCTACCAGGTGGTCAACGAGAAGCCGCCCCCATGCCGCCGTGGATCCCTCACGAGGTGGTGGAGCTGGTCCTGGCCTGCCTGGCCAAGAACCCGGCGGACCGGCCCGCGAGCGCGGGCGAGCTGCTCGAGCGCATCGGGCCCTGCTGCTGCCGGCCCGCCGCGAGCTGGTGTCGAGCCGCCCCGCGAGCATGCCGGTGCCGCTGCGGCCGAGCGGCGGCTGGATGCCCGGCCAGGGGACGCCGCCGCCCTCGCTGGAGCAGGTGCGGGCCCCGGCGCTGCGCAGCTCGGCGCCGCCGCGACCGGTGGAGGCCGTGACCGCGCCCCCGCGGCGGTGAGCGCGCCCCCGCTGGCCGCCAGCCCGCCGCCGGTCACCGAGCCACCGCCCGAGCCGCCGGAGCCGACCACCGGGCCCGGGACGCTCCCGCCTCCGCCGCGGGCCTCGCTGTGGCCGCTGGTCGCGGTGCTGGCCATGGCCGGGGCCGGCCTGGGCATCTGGTGGGCCATGCAGCCGCCGCCCGAGGCCAGCGGCCGCCACGACGCGCCCCCCGTCGAGCGGGCGCGGCCCGACGCTGCCCCCCGATCGCCGCCGTCGACGCCGCGCGGGCCCGCGGGGCAGCCGACGCCGCCGTGCTGGCGGTGGTGGCGCCCGCCGACGCCGCGACCGCCGCCCCCACCGACGCGGGTCTGGCGCCGGCCGACGCGCCGGCCGACGCGCAGGCCCCCGGCCTCGAAGCCGGGCCTGCGGACGCCGGGCCCCCGGGCGACGCTGCCGCCCCGGCCCCGGTCGACGCCGCCCCGGCCGACGCCGCCCCGGCCCCGGTCGACGCCGCTGCCCCGGTCTCCGAGACCGACGCCGCCCCGCCGCTCCCCGTCGAGGACTCCCTGTCGGAGGCCTGGGCGCTCATCGCCGGGGGCAACGAGCTCGACGCGCTGCGCTGGCTCAGCCGCCACCCCCGGGCCGGTACCGAGGCCGAGCGCCAGCGGCTCGAGCTCTACGCCCGCCTGGGCCGCCACGACATGGGCCGGGCCGCCAAGGTGGTCTACCGCATGCTCGAGACCGGCGACGGCCGCCCGGACGCCCAGACCGTCTCTCGCCTGCTCAGCGCGCTGCCCCGCGAGAAGTACTGGCGCACGCTGGTGCACGTCATGGCCGACAAGCGCTTCTTCCCCCAGATCCGGGGCCGCCTCTTCGGCATGACCCGCTCCGAGAGCTGGCCCACCCGCTGGCGCGCCGTCGAGGTGATCGAGAAGGCCCGCGATGCCGACGCGAAGCTGGCCCGCAGCAACGCGCTGGTCCTCGACCTCAAGCGCGCCGAGGTCTGCTACCAGCGCCGCGACGCCGTGGTCCGCCTGGGCAAGGTGGGCCACCCCTCGGCCCTGCCGGCCCTGGAGGCCGAGCGCAGCGAGCCGGGCCTGTGCATGCAGGGCGCCGTCGACGAAGCCATCGCCTTGATTCGAAAGAGAAATGGTCCGCGGAAGCCCCGCTGATCAGGGCGCCGTCGAGCCGGGGGCGGCGGCGGGTGTCTCCTCCACCTCCCAGGTGAGGGTGTGCGCCTTGCCGCCCCGCCGCAGCGCCACCAGGGCCTCGGGCGCCGGCGTGGCGAGCTGGGCGTAGAGGGCGAGCATCTGCAGGGGCTCTCGCAGGCTCAGCCCGTTCACGCTCACCACCACGTCGCCATCGCGCAGCCCGAGCTGGCGCAGGATCGACGTCTTCGACAGCCCGCTGAGGCGGAACCCCTTGCCGGCCGACGAGAGCTGCGCCTGCCGCGCCAGCGCCCCGAGGCCCTGGCCGAGCGCATCGTTCACCGCCTCCCGCGTGATCACGTACCGGTCGCCGCCCAGCGCGCGGATGCCCCCGGCGGGCAGCACGATGGTCGGCACCGGCCCGCCTTCGCGGGTGTAGGTCTGGAGGGCCTTCCAGTCGCCGCAGCGCATGATGCCCTCGGCGTCGGCGGCGATGGGCAGCAGCCCCACGGGGCAGGCGAGCACGATGAGCAGGGTCCACATGGGCGGCATCTTCCCGGAGCGCGGGGGGCCGAGTCCAGGCTTGAGCCGCCGACGACGCTCGTGCGAAGGTCCCGCCGTGCACGTGACACGACGCTATCGCCACCGGGCCGCGCGGGCGGGGCTCTGGGCCTGGTGCCTGGGCTTCCTCCTCGGGCCCCTCGTCCACCTCGCCGGCCACCGGCTCGATCACCACCACGGCGGCGGCGGCCTCTTCGCCGCCGCCTCGCACCACCACGACGCGGGCGCGCCGGCCGACTCCCACCCCCACCACGAGGCCGACGGCGCGGGGCACCTGCACGCCGCCGTCGTGCCCGCGCCGTACCTCCCGCCCGTCTTCTCCGGGCGCCTGCCCGCCATCGGCCGCCTCTTCAGCGCCCACACCCCCCCGCGCTCCCGGCGCGGCGGCGCTCCGCCCAGCCCCGCGCGCCCCCCGCCCTCGCGTAGGAAATCCTCGTGAAGTCATAGGGTTGGACGTCCTGCGGCCCTGGCCGCCGGGAGGTGAATGTGCGCGCTCGCTGCGTGGCGCTCGCCCTCCTCTTCTCCGCGTGCGTCGCGCACGCGGAGGGCGAGGATCCGGGCGCCCAGGTGACCGTGCTGGGCCAGCGTCCCCGGGACGCGGCGTCCGAGGTCCGCCTCGACGCCGCCGTCCTGGCGGCGAGCCCGGCGCGGTCGGTCGATGATCTGCTCCGCCAGATCCCCGGCGTGCTGGTGGTCCAGCACGGCGCCGAGGGCAAGGGCATCGAGCTGTTCGTGCGGGGCTTCGACGCCCTGCACGGCCAGGACGTGGAGGTGTTGCTGGGGGACGTACCCCTCAACGAGCCCTCCAACGTCCACGCCCACGGCTACCTGGATCTGGCCTTCGTCATCCCCGAGCTGGTGGTGGGCATCGACGCCACCAAGGGCGTCGCCCGCCTCGACCAGGGCGACTTCGCGACGGCGGCCAGCCTGGGTCTGCGCCTGGGCGTCCCCGCCGACGAGCGGGGACCGCGGGTCACGGTGGAGGCCGGCACGACCGCCCGCCTCCGCGCCCTGGCCGTCCACGCCCCCGCCGATCGCCCCGAGGGCGACGTGCTGGGGGTGGAGCTCATGCGGGACGCGGGCTTCGGCCAGCACCGCGCGAGCCAGCGCGTCAGCGTGCTGGGGCAGTGGGGCCTGGGTCGGGTGGCGGGGGCGCGCCTCGAGGGGCTCGCGGCGCTGTACGGGGGCTGGTTCGACCTGCCCGGGGCCCTGCGCCTCGAAGATCTCGACCGGTACCCGGTGGGGGGCTCCTACAACACCGAGACCGGGGGCGCCTCCCATCGCGCCCTCGCCGCGCTCACGGCCCGGGTCCGGGCCGGCGCCACGCGCCTGAAGGCCACGGCCTTCGCCCAGGCGCGCTCGCTGCGCCTCGACGAGAACTTCACCGGCGATCTGGCCTACCCGGAGCAGGGCGACCGGCACCTCCAGGAGCACTTCGCCTGGAGCGGCGGCTTGCGCGTCCATGGCTCACAACCGCTCGGCGCCCAGGTCAGCCTGCGCGCCTTCGCCGACGCCCACGCCCACCGCGTCGACCAGGAGATCGACCGGCTCGATCGCGACGGCCAGCCCTGGAACCGCGCCCGCGACCTCCAGAGCACCCGGCTCGCCAGCGCGCTGGGGCTGGGGCTCGTCTACGCCCCCTGGGAGGCCGTCGAGCTCTTCGCCGGCGCTCGCGGGGACGTCGTGCGGGAGGCCGGCGCCGATCAGGGTGCGCCGCGGGTCTTCGCGGGGACCACGGGCCAGCTCTCCCCCCGGGCGGGCCTCACCGTGACCCCCTGGGCGTCCATGAAGATCCAGGCGGCCTATGGCCGGGGCATACGCTCCCCCGAGGCGTCGGCCTTCTCCGAGGGCGACGTGCCCCCCACGGCGGTAGACCACGGGGAGCTCGGCGTCCGCTTCGCAGCCGGGGGCCTCGACGCCGGGGCGGCGGTCTTCGCCATCGCCCTCGACGACGAGCGGCTGTTCGACCACGCCGCAGGGATCAGCCTGGGGCAGGGGGCCAGCCGCCGCCGTGGCCTGGAGGTGGACGCCGACTACCGGCCCCACCCGGCCGTGCTCCTGGGCGGCAGCTTCACCTGGACGGACGCCCGCTTCACCACCCTTGACCAGCCCGTGCCCGGCGTCCCCACCTGGATCGCCACGGCGCGGGCGGCCTACGCCCCGGCCCGGGGGCCAGGCGCGAGCCTGACGGGCCTGCAGATCGGCGAGCGCCCGCTCGCCCACGGGGCTCGGGCCGGCCCCGCCACCGTGCTCTCCGGTCGCCTCGGCTACCGGTGGGCCCTCTGTGCCCTCGATCTGGAGGTCGAGAACCTGCTCGACGCGCGCTGGCGGGAGGGGGAGTTCGACTTCGCCTCCCACTGGGATCCCCGCGCGCCCCGCAGCGCTCTCCCGGTCATCCACGTCTTCCCGGGCCCGCCTCGCCAGGCGCGGCTCGGCTTCACCACCTGGTTTTGACATGCACACACGGATGTACTTCGCGGCGGCGCTCGTGCTCACGGCCTGTGGCGGCGAGAGCGACGAGGCGGCCCGCGCCCCCTGCCCGGTCGTGGTCGACACCGGCGCCCTCGTGACCGCCGGGCCCACGGACCTGGGCTACACCACCACCCTGACCCGCGCGCGGGCCGTCCTCCACGACGTCCAGCTCGCCCGCGGCGGCGAGAGCCACACCCGAAACCTCTTGAAGATCATGGGCCTGGGCGTCGCGTACGCCCACCCCGGGCACCTCGCGGGCGGCGACGTCCTGGGGGAGCTCCCCGGGCGCTTCGTCGTGGATCTCGCCGTCGACGGCAGCCTGCTGGGCGAGGCCACCGTCGTCCTCAGCGAGTTCGACAGCCTCGGCTTCGGCTTCGGCCAGGGCACCGAGGCCGACGGCCTGGCCGCCGATGACCCCCTGGTGGGCCACACCCTCGAGCTCGCCGGGGCGGCCAGCCGGGACGGCCGAACGGTCACCTTCCACGCCGTCATCGATCAGGACCTGGACCGGGTCGTGGTCGGCATCCCCTTCCAGACGCGCATCGACACCGCCGGCACGCGGGTCGGCTTCGGGCTCCTCGGCGAGGGGCTCTTCGATGGCGTCGACTTCTTCGCCCTGGCCGGCGACGCCGACGACGTGGCCCTCGACGCCGCGGCCATCGCGGTGCTGCGCCGCAGCCTGCAGTCCCATGAGCACTTCGCTGCGCGCACGCGGCCTCCGGAGAACTGAAATGAACACCAGCAAGATCAAGCACTTTTGCCTGCTCAGCGCGCTCCTCGGCGCCCCCCTGGCCGGCTGTGACGAGGACGAGGCGGCCGGGCAGGGGACCTGGGGCCTGAGCATCTACGGCGAGGCCTTCATCGAGGAGGGCATCCCGGCCTCGGCTTTCGCCGACGGCTGGGCCGTGCGCTTCGACCACTTCTACGTCGTCGTCAGCGGCCTCAAGGCCCCCGGCGCGACCTTCGAGGGGGCCTACGTCTTCGACCTTGCGCAGCCGTCGGGGGGCGCCGGCCACCCCATCACCGAGGCGATGGTCGCGGCGGGCTACCACCCGACCCTGGGCTACGCCATCCGCCCGGTGTCCGCCGCCACCCCGGCCAACGTCGACGCGGCCGTCGCCGAGGCCCTCGTCGCCGGCGGCTTCTCCATGCAGATCGAGGGGAGGCGACGCGGGGCGCCGAGGCGCGCCGGTTCGCCTGGCGCTTCACCACCGCCACCACCTACACGGCCTGCGAGACCGACCAGCACCTCGCCGACGGCGGCCGCATCGAGAGCCAGCTCACCATTCACGCCGACCACCTGTTCTACGACGACCTGGACAGCGCCGAGCCCGACGTGGCCTTCGACCTGATCGCCGCAGCCGACGCGGACGGCGATGGCCTCGTCACCGAGGCCGAGCTGGCCGCCGTCGACATCTCCACCCAGGAGCGCTACCAGGTGGGCAGCCGCCCCATCTCGGACCTGTGGCGCTTCATCGAGCAGCAGGCCACCACCGTCGGGCACATCGACGGCGAGGGGCACTGCGCCGCCGAGTAGCCCGTCGACAGCGGCCCAGGCCCCGCGGTATCACGCACCCCCGATCCGCGGAGGCCCCATGCCCGCCCTCATCGATCGCCTGCGCGGCAAGCGCGTGGGTGTCGCCCTCTCCAGCGCCTTCTTCGGCTTCTATGGCCACACCGGCTTCATGAAGGCCCTGGCCGCCCGCGGGCTGCGGCCCACCGCGCTGGCCGGCACGTCCGCGGGCGCCATCGTCGCCGCATTCGCCGCCAGCGACGGGGGGCTCGAGCGCCTCGAAGGCACCCTGGCCGGCCTCCGGCGCCGCGACTTCTGGGATCCGGGCCTGCCCCGCGGCACCGGCCTCCTGAAGGGCGAGCGGTTCGGGGCCTTGCTGGCGCGGCACCTGCCGGCCGAGCGCTTCGAGGACCTGGACACGCCGCTCGTCGTCGTGAGCACCGATCTCGTGCACCGCTGCCGGCGCGTGGACACCACCGGGCCGCTGGCGCCGTCGGTCCTGGCGAGCTGCGCACTTCCCTTGATGTTTCGAGCAGTTGAGCTCGACGGGCGGCCTCACGTCGACGGCGGCCTGCTGGACAAGGTGCCCGTCCGGGCCCTCCTGGAGCGGCACCCGCTGGACGTCCTGCTGGTGCACCTGCTGCCGTCCGCCAGCCTCTCGGGCCCCTTCCCGAAGGACCCGTGGCGCTTCGTCAACGCCGCGCTGGACCTGGTGCGCGACGACGCCTGGCGTCTCCAGGCGGCCTGGGCCGAGACCCAGGGCGTCGAGGTCATCGGCATCGAGACGGCGCTGCCGCGGCTGGGGCCGTTCCGGCTGGGGCGGGGGCCGGCGGTGGTGGACGAGGCCGAGGCGAAGGTGGGGGCGGTCCTCGACGCGCCGGGCTGACGCCCCCCTTGCAATGGACCGGGGCGCTCCTTCTACTGAGCGCCATGCGCGCCCTCTCCCTGTCCCTGATCGCCCTCGCCCTGGCCGCCTGCGATGACGGCCCGGCCGCCACGGGCGACGCCGCCACCCCCGACGCGCGGGTCGCCGACGCGGCCCCCCCGGATGCTGCCCCTGCGGATGCTGCCCCCGCGGATGCTGCCCCCGCGGATGCTGCCCCCGCGGACGCCGCCCCCGCGGACGCCGCGCCCCCCGACGCCGCCGGTCCGTACCCGGATCCCGGCGCCTGGGAGCCCGAGCGCGGCCCCGGCGGCCCCAGCGTCGCCTTCCCTGAGGAGGCCCTGTACCAGCACTGCGCCTACGTGGACGTCGGCCCCGACGACATCGCCGACCACCACAACATGGTCAGCATGTACGACGGCTACCTCGTCATGCCGTGGTCGCCGGAGTTCGGCCTCACGGGCGGCCTGACGTTCTTCGACTTCTCCGATCCCTGCGCCCCGGCCATCGTGGGCCACGCCACCACCAACCAGATGCGCGAGAGCCACACCATCGGCTTCTCGGACCAGGGCGGCCGGTTCGCCGTGACGGCCCACCAGTTCAACCTGACGACCGGCGGAGCGCTCTTCTGGGACGTCTCGGATGTGACGGCGCCCCGGGTGGTCAGCGCCATCCCCGTCGAGGGCTTCTTCTACCCGGACGCCTACGCGCGGGTCATCCTGAGCACCTTCGGCAGGCGCCTGTTACCTTCGCGGGGGCTCGACAACGGCGTTCGGCATCATCGGACGCCGCGTCAACCCGGCGGCCCTGAGAGGTGGTCGGGCAGTACATCTTCGAGCCCATCCAGGCGCGTCGGCCAGGTGCAGGTGGTGGGCAACCTGCCGGTGGCCACCGCCGCCGAGGGCACCCGCGCCGTCTCCTCGACGTCAGCGATCCGCTCTTCCCAGCCCATCCCCGGCGGCGACTTCATCGCCCACGACGTGGGCGGCGTCCCGAAGGAAAGCGGTATTTCTCCAATCTTCCGCGGGCTTCTCTCCGGTACCTGATGCGCAAGGACGGCGGCGGCCTCATCGTCTGGGACATCCGCGACCCCACCCGGCCCGCTCTCGCCGGCGCTTCACGCAGCGGCCGCAACGGGGGCTACGTCTTCGTGAAGGACGACCTCGCCTTCGCCGGCGAGTCGAGCGCGGCGGCCATCTACGACGTCTCCGATCCGGCGAACATCCGCGAGGTGGCCGAGCTGCACCTCAAGGGCGACCTGGACACGGCCACCCCCATCGGCAACGTGGTCGTCCTCAGCGTCGACGACAAGGCGGACCCCGACCAGGCCTTCGGTGGTGCCGCCCTACCAGACCGAGAGCCCGACAGCCGCCCGCCCTATGTCTACCTGGGTCTGGCCCTCGACGGCGCCACCGACCTGCCCGTCACCTCGCGCTTCGGCCTCGTGTTCAATGAGTTCGTGAGCGTGAAGAAGGCCTGGGCTGGCCTCTCGATCCGGCTCTACGTCGACGGCTTGGCCGGGATCCTGCCGGGCCGGGTGGAGGACACTTCAGCGTGCAGGAGAACATCGTGAACTTCTGCCTCCCGGAAGCGGCCGCTGGCCCGCGGGACGACCTACCGGCTGGATAGCCTGCCGGCGGCATCGCCGACTTCAACGGCAACTGGTAATGAGCCCTTCACCGCCACGTCTGATGACGGTGGGCCGCGAGGCGCCTCGGCCTGATCCCGGCGCTGCTGGGAGGGTGCGACGACGCCGCGCAGGTGTTTGACGCTGGGCCGACCGACGCGAGCCCGACCGACGTGGGCCTGACCGACGCGGGCCTGTCCGACGCGCGGGAAAGTGGTGGACGCGGCCCCGGTCGACGCGACCCCCGGGGACGCCGCCCCCGACGCCGCCCCCGACGCCGCCCCCGACGCCGCCGTCGCGGTGGCCGCTGTCGCCGGCCCCGATCGCTACGCCCTGGTCGGCGACCGGGTCGAGCTGGACGGGCGGGCCTCCATCGGAGCCGCCGTGGCCTTCGCCTGGGATCTGGGGACGGTCGCCGCGCCGACGGCGCGGTGGTCCAGGGTGCAGTACGCCCGGCCCGGCCGGTACCGCGCCACCCTCACCGCCACCGGCGCCGACGGCACCCGCCGCACCGACGTCGCCCTGATCAGCGTCACCGGCCCCTGGAGCACACGCCCCGCCAGTCGGCCTCCATCGTGGCCCTGGCCGGCGGGGGCGTGGCCGTGGTGGTCCCCGACGCCGACCTCATCGCCCGGGTGGTGCCTGACGGCGACGGCTTCATCGAGGGCCTGTCCTCCCTGACGTGCCACGCCCCGCGCAGCCTGGCGCGCCGGCGAGGGCCTCGCGGGTCGCCTGCCCTGACGCCGACGTCGTCCAGGTCCACGGCGCCGGCCGGCCCGTGAGCCTCCAGTTTCGCAACGGCTCCCGCCCTCCGCCGTCGGGCCGACGGCGACTCTCTGGTCGTCGGCCTCCAGGGCACCGGGGAGCGTGGCGTGGCTGCGCGTGGTGGACGGCGAGCTCCTCGAGGAGATCAGCCAGCCGGCCATCGAGGACGCGCGCGGCCTGGCCCTGCTGCCCGACGGCACCGTCGCCGTGACGCGCTGGCGCTCCCCCGACGGCGTGGGCCGCGTGGCCCGGGTCGACCGCGACGGGCCGCAGCCGGGCTGGACGCTGGCCTACGATCAGCAGCTCCCCTCCGACACCGAGATCGGCGGCGTGCCCGGCTACCTGGACGCCATCCTGGTGGCGCCGACGGGGCGCGAGGTGGCCCTGCCTTCCCTCCAGGCCAACGTCCGCCATGGCCCGGCGTTCGACGGCCTGGAGCCGACGTTCGACACGGTGCTGCGGGCGGTGGTCTCGTTCGTCCAGCTCCCTGAAAACGAAGAGGATTTCGACGCCCGCAAGCAGTTCGACGGCCGCGGCTTCGCGTCGGCGGGCGTCTACAGCAGCCACGGCGACTACCTCTTCCTGGCCATGCGCGGCACCCAGGTCATCGAGCGGCTCGACCGCCTCACGGGCAGCGCCGCCGGCACCCTGGTGGAGGCCGGCTACGCCGTCGACGGCCTGGCCTTGAGCGCCGACGATCGCTGGCTCTTCGCCGACGCCAGCCTCTCGCGCGAGGTGCGCATCTGGGACGTCTCGGACCTGCGGGCCGTGCCGCGCCCGGCCTTCCGCGTGCCCACCGTCGAGGCCGAGCCCCTCGCGCCCGAGGTCCTGCGCGGCAAGCAGCTCTTCAACGACAGCGCCGATCCCCGCCTGAGCCGCGATGGCTACATCGCCTGCGCCCACTGCCACCTGGAGGGCGACCACGACCGCCTGGTCTGGGACTTCACGGCCCGCGGGGAGGGGCTGCGCAACACCATCTCGCTGCTGGGCCGCGCGGGCCGCGCCCCCATCCACTGGTCGGGCAACTTCGACGAGGTCCAGGACTTCGAGCACGACATCCGCGGGCCCTTCGGCGGCACCGGCCTCCTGAGCGACGCCGACTTCGCCGCCGCCTCGACGCCGCTGGGGCCGCCCAAGGCGGGCCTCAGCGCCGATCTGGACGCCCTGGCCGCCTACGTCGCGAGCCTCGACACCCCCCGCAGCAGCCCGTTCCGCCTGCCGGACCGGCGCCTCAGCGTGGCGGCCCAGCGGGGCGCCGCGCTCTTCGACGACCTCGGCTGCGGCGTCTGCCACGCCGGCCCGGACTACACCGACTCGGCCTTCACCGCCCCCGGCGAGCCGCGCCTGCACGACGTCGGCACCCTGCGCCCCACCTCGGGGCAGCGGCTCGGCGGGCCCCTGCCGGGCATCGACACCCCCACGCTGCTGGGCCTGTTCGACTCGCCGCCCTACCTGCACGACGGCAGCGCCGACCGCCTCGAGGCGGTCCTGCGCGATCGCAACGCGGCAGGCGCCCACGGCCCCACCGCCGACCTGGATGACGCCGCCCTCGCCGACCTCGTGCTGTTCCTGCTCTGCCTCGACGGCAACTGATCACGCGCGTTGCTCCCCCCGCGCGGCCCGTGTCAGGATGCGCGCGTTCGAGCCTGGGGGGTGGACATGGGGCGCCTGGCCATTCTCATCGCGGCCCTGGTGGTCGTCGCGGCGGTGGGGTGGGCCCTGCTGGAGTCCCCGGCGCCCGCCCCCGGCCGCGCCGCGCCGGTGAGCGCGGCGGTGGCGCCGACGCCACCCCCGCCGCCGCCCTTGCCCCCGCTCCCCGACCGACCGGCCTCCGACGCGCCCCCACCGCCGCGCCCGTTCACCGTCACGACGGCCATCCAGCCGCCGCCGCCGGCCGTCCTCGCGCCGCCCATCCCCACCGATCGGGCGGGCGTGCGCCGGCTGATCGCCCAGGAAGCGCCCCAGGTCCCCGGCGTCGGCGATCCCACCAACCCCGACGAGCCCCCCGGCGAGCGGCCCCCCGGCACCATGCGCAAGGAGGCCGTCCAGGCCGCCATCGGCACGGCCCGCCCGGCCATCGCCGACTGCTACCGCCAGGCCCTGGCCCAGACCGCCGACCTGGAGGGCGTCTTGAAGGTGTCCTTCACCGTCCAGGCCGAGGGCGGGAAGGGGCACATGAAAGATGCCGAAATCATTGAGGATACCCTCGGGAATCCCTTCCTCGGCATGTGCGCCTTGAGGGCCATCGCCGAGCTTTCCTTCGAGGCCGAGATGGACGGGGAGGTGAAGGTCAACTACCCGTTCATCCTGCGGCCCACCCCGGACGAGCCCGCCGAGGAGGAGTGAAGCCCTCATGCACCGCCTGCTTGTGATCGCCTGCCTGCTCCTCGTCGGCGCCGGCGCCGCCCTCGCCGACGGCCCGGCGTGGCAGTACCGCGTCAAGGATCGCGTCCAGCCGGGCCAGCCGGCCGAGTTCACGCTGTCGTCGGCCAACGACGCCTACGACGTGACGCTGGTCCTGACGGGCCCGGGCGGCCGCTCGCAGACCTTCAAGGCGAAGAAGCTGGCCGCCGGCAAGGCCCAGACGTTTCGCTTCGCAGTGCCCGCCGGCGTGTCGGAGTGGACGGGCGAGCTGACGGGCTCGGCGGACGGGGCCACCACCACCGCGCCCCTCACGCTGAAGATCGCCGCCATCAACCCGCTGGACGTGAAGCTGGCCAAGGGCGACGTCGACCTGGCCGCCGGGCGCGTCATCATCGAGCCGAGCCACGCGGTCGCCAAGGCCGAGGTCAAGGCCTTCGGGGACGGCGGGGCCGTCGTGGTGGACGAGGACGTCGACCTGGCCGGCGCCACGGGCCGCGTGCCGGTGGAGTTCACGGTCCACGAGGGCGACACCATCAAGCGACTGGAGCTGAAGATCCACGACGAGTTCGGCTTCTGGGTGGGCCTGCGCGTGGTGAGCTGGTTCGCCGAGATCCCCCATGAAGACGTGGTGTTCGAGTCGGGCAAGTGGGACGTCCTGCCCACGGAGGCCCCCAAGATCGACAACGTCTTCGCCACCCTCGAGCGCGAGATCGCCCGCTTCAAGGCCGAGCTCGGCGACGAGGCCGCCACCGTCGACCTCAAGATCTACGTGGCTGGCTTCACGGACACGGTGGGCGCCCCCGGCGACAACCAGGCCCTCAGCGACAAGCGCGCGCGGGCCATCGCCGCCTACTTCCGCCAGCACGGCGTGAAGCTGCCGGTGTTCTACCAGGGCTTCGGCGAGGCGGCGCTGGCCGTGCCCACGGCCGACAACGTCGACGAGGCGAAGAACCGCCGCGCCACCTATGTGCTGGCCAACGTGCCCCCGGGCGGGCGCGCGTTTCCGGGCGCGCGCTGGAAGCGCCTCGACTGATATCTTCAAGACGATGAACCCACTGGAGGATCCATGAGCGCCACCCCTGCCGAGAGCCGCGCCGCCCTCGCCGCCCTGCTGCGGGCCCGCCTCGGGGAAGGCCCCGCCGCCGACTTCCTGGCCGAGCACGCCGGCGACGACGTCGAGGCGCTGCGCGCGGCCTTCGGCGACCTGCGCCGCGTCGTCGGGGCTCGCCCCCTCGTCGCCAGCTTCCAGGAGCGCGAGACCGTCAAGGTGCCCACCGCCTGGGGCGACCTCTTCCTCGGGCGCTGGACGACGGACACCGCCGCGCGGGTGCTGCTCTTGTCCCAGGCCGTCCAGGCCGCCCCCGCCCCCTTCAAGGCGCTGTGGCAGGCCTACGACCTCGGCGACACCGAGACGCGGGTGGCGGCTTTGCATGTGCTGAACTTCGTTGAGGATTCCGACGAAGAGGCGGCCCTCGAGATCATCGCCGACGCGGGCCGCACCTACCTGGAGCAGCTCATGGACGCCGCCTGGTGCGGCAACCCCTTCACGGCGGCGCACCTCGACGACCAGCAGTACCGCAAGGCGGTCCTCAAGGGCCTCTTCTGCGGGCTGGACGTCTCGCGCTTCATCGGCCTGGAGGAGCGCGCCGACGCCGAGCTGGCCCAGAGCCTGTGCGAGTTCGCCGACGAGCGGGAGGCCGCCGGCCGCCCCGTCCCGCCGGCGGTCTGGATCGTGGCCGCCCGCCACCCCCGCCCGGGCCTCGTGGCTCGCCTGATCGGCCGCATGGAGCACCCCCTGCCCGACGAGCGCCTCGTCGCCGCGCGGGCTCTGGCCAACGCCGCCGACCCGCGCACCGCCTCGTTCATCGACGAGCGGCTCGGCCGCGAGGGCGACCCGCGCGTCCTGGCGGCCCTCAGCCTCGCCCGGGCGGCGGCGGCTCGGTGATGGTCCTCGGCCTCGTCGCCCTGGTCGCCCTCGCGGCGCCCGCCGGCCTCGCCGACGAGGCCGTCCAGGCTCGCGTCGTCAAGGCCATCAAGGAGTCGGAGCGCGCCGGCTTCGAGCGCCACCGCCTCCCGGCCCACATGGAGCTCTACACCCGCGACGCCACCTTCACCCGGGCTCGGCGCGAGCAGCCGGGGCCCCATGACGTGGTGCTCACGCGGGCCCAGGCCGAGGCGCTGCTGGCCCTGGAGCTCGCCGCGCCGCCCGCCCGCACCGACCGCCTCTTCTTCGAGGAGCCGGTCTTCGACCTCGAGGCCGACCCGCCGACGGTCTCGTTCCGCATCTCCCGCAGCTTCTTCGGCGGCCGCGATCTCATCGCCGCCCGCTATGCCCTGCGCGAGGAGGGCGGCCGCTGGCGCGTGGCCGCCGTGCGCACCTGGCCCATCGAGGAAGAGGTCGCCGACAGCAAGCTCGCCTTCGACGACGCCTTCTGGGAGAAGGCGGACGCCGCCGCCGACCGCCAGTCGACGGCCGATGTTCTTGAAAAGGTTGAAGAATACCGCTTTGCCCGGCGGTGGGCCGACGCCTGGCGCCTGCTCGTGCTCATCACCGCCCGCCCCGACGCCACCGCGCGGGAGTGGACCGAGCGCGCTACCTACGCCCTGCGCATCGGCGACGTCCCCGACGCCCGCGCCAGCATCGCCCGCGCCCAGGCCCTCGACCCTCTGGCCGACGTCCCGCCCCTGCTGCGCAAGGCGGTCAAGAAGCCGCGCTGACGGCGTCCCCGGGCGCGCGATCTCGGTTGCGCGTCGGCGGCGGAGGGTGTAGCCCCGATCCATGGAGTCCGTGCTGCGCATCGAGGCCTGGTTCGAGGGGGCCCACCCGGGGTTCCTCGACGCCGTGCTCGCCGTCGGCGACACCGGCAAGCTGCGCGGGCTGGCGCGGCGCTGGGTGGCGGACGCGCGGCCCTGGGCCCGGCGCATGCTGCTCGACTACATCGCCGATGGCTGCGATCGCCCCGGCCACCGGGCGCTGGTGAAGGCGCTCTACAAGGCGGCCGAGGGGGCGGCGCTGCACGACGTGGTGGGGGCGTTCCTGGTCGCCTTCGACCGGCTCGCGCCGCGCAAGCTGACGGTGGTGGGCCGCTGGGACTGGCGCACGCGCACCTCCTACCAGGAGGTGGAGCTGCGCCGCGACGCCTCCATTCCGGTGTCGACCAGCCGGGCGCGACGCGAGGGGCGCTTCACCCGCCGCACGCGGCTGTACCTGGGCCGGCGGGCGTTTCGGCACCTGCGCCACCTGGGCTTCCGCGACGCGGGCGCCTATCGCGAGGCCGCCGTGGCGACGCTGCTGCGCTACGCCGAGGCCGACCTGACGACGCCCGAGAACATCCTGGATGCCTGGGGCCTGCACCACCTGCTGTTCGGTCGCTCCCCCGTGCTCGACCGGCTGCGGACGGGGACGGTCCTGGCCCCCGGGGCCTCGCTGGACGCCCTGCGGCCAGCCCCCATCCACGTCCACGTCTGGCTGGATCCAGCGGCCCGCCCGGCCCTGATCGTGCTGCTCGCCGGCGCCGAGGCCGGGGTGGTCCGGGCCTGGGCCCTCCAGATCCTGCGCGATCACCACCCGGCCGCCCTCGACGCCCCCACGCTGGACGAGCTGACGGCCCTGCTCTCGAGCCCCCACGAGGAGGCCCAGCAGGCGGGCGCGGGGGCGCTCCAGGGCCGCGCCGATCTGGGGGCGCTGCCCCTCGCGGCCTGGCTGCGGCTGCTGGCGGTGCAGGGGGCCATCGCGGTGGAGGCGATCTGCGCTGCCGCCCGGCAAGTGGTTGATCCTGCAAGGCTTTCCCTGGCCGAGTGCGTGCGGCTGGCCCGCCAGCCCGTGGCGCCCGTGGCCCGGCTGGGGCTCGAGTGGGCCCGCGCGCCGCGGCGAGACGACGCCCTGGCGGCCCTGCTGCCCCTGGCCGGTGCGCCACTGCGCGAGATCCGCGACGCCGCCCTGCCATGGCTGGCGGAGCGCCTGGGGGCGGACGCCGCGGCGACGCCGGCCCTGGTGCGCGAGGTCATCGACGCGCCGACGGCCGACGCGCGCGCCCACGGGCTGGCCCTGCTGGGCCACCCCCGCTACCAGGACGCCGAGCTCATCTGGGCGGCGCTGCCCGAGACGCCCTACGCCGATGTGCGGCGCTTCCTGCTGGCGCACATCGAGCGCCGGCGCGACCAGGTGGACGTGGCGCGGGGCCTCTGGGTCGACACGCTGCTGGGCCTGGGCAGCGGCAGCGCGGCGCGGGGCCGGGCGCTGCGGCAGATCGGCGAGCGCCTCGTGGCCCACCCCGGCGAGGCCGATGTGCTGCTGCCCCTGCTGGGCGTGGCGCTGCGCGGGGTCTCCGGCCCCGACCGCCGCCAGGGGCTGGCCGTCCTGGCCCGCGCCGTCGTGCGCCGGCCCTCCCTGCGGGCCGACGCCGCCCGCCACTTCCCCGAGATCCGCTTCCCGGAGGCGGCGGCGTGAGGTTCGATCTCGCCTACCTGGGGCAGAGCGAGGTGCGCCCGGTCGCCGACGGGACGGCCCTGGCCTTCGCGCCCAACCTGCGGCGATCACAGGTCTTTTTCGATGGTGGGCTGCGGCACCCCGTCCGGTTCCGCGAGGCCATCTCGGCGCTGCACGCGGTGGTGGTGAGCGATCTGCGCGCCGCCCCGCGCGACCGCGGCGCGTGGGAGGCGTGGAAGCGGCAGCAGGCCGCCGACGAGGCCGCCCTGCGGGTGCGGTTGCTCCAGCAGGCCCAGGCCCGGCACATGGAGGCCCTCCGGGCCGTGCCTGAGGCGCCCGGGCTGGAGAGCGACTTCCGCAAGGCGCACAGCCTCTACTGGTCGAAGCGGCGCCAGTGGGCCAGCGAGCTGATGCGCACCGACCCGGCGCTCTTTCGCCACCTCGTGCCCTGCGATCCGGTGGTCACCGTCGCCGACGACGTCGTCTTCTTCGAGTGCTTCTCCAAGGATGAGTCCAGCTACGGCATGCTCTCGGTGGATCGCGACGCCTTCACGGGCGGGGACGCCGGCCGGGGCACGACCAACGTCGACTACTCCCTGGGCCTCTACGACCACTTCCAGACGCTGCGGACCTACCGGCCCACCCGGCTCCAGGTGGATCCGAGCGGCTTCGAGGTGAAGGTCGAGGGGCGAGGGGACTTCCGCGAAGAGAAGATCGACCTGCCCGGCTCGTGGCTGCGCGGCTTCGGGCAGATCCTGGGCGCGTCGTGCCTGCCGTCGCGGGAGGTGCCCCTCAGCGTCGAGGTCGTGCACGCCATCCTCGCGTTTCTTCGGCGAAATCGGGAGAAGACCGGGCCCCGCGCGCTGCGCTTCGAGCTGGTGCCCGGCCAGCCGCCGGGGGTGGTGATCGAGCCGTGGGAGCTGCGGCTGACCAGCCACGGCACCCGCTACGCCGGCCCGCGCCCCGAGACGATCAAGATCTGGGGCCGCCGCCGCCTCCAGGTGCTGGCGCGCCTGCTGCCCATCACCGAGCGCGTCGACGTCCACCTGCTCGGCAGCGGCCTCCCCAGCACCTGGGTGGCCCGCATGGGCGAGATGCGCTTCCAGCTCGCCTTGTCGGGCTGGACGGCCAACGACTGGACGGGGGGCGCTCGCCTGGATCTGCTGGCCGGGGACGGCAAGGTGTCCGCCGCGGCCGTGCGCCGGCTGGAGCAGGCCCTCATCGCGCGCCCCTCGGCCACCCGCGCCGAGGTGGAGGCCGCCCTGGGGGACGCGCCGGTGGCCGCCGCCGTCCACCGGCTGGCCCGCGAGGGTCAGCTCATCTACGACTTCGGGGCCGCCCGCTATCGCCACCGGGCCGTCATGCCCGTGGCCCTCACCGCCGACGTCCTGGGCCCCGAGTCCGGCGAGGCCGTGGCCGGCAAGGGGCTGGTCGGTGAGGTCACCCTGGCCGAAGACGCGCCCCTCGGCCACGGCCGCCTGCTGGTGGCCCGGGTGGCCGGCACGCGGTGCGAGGGCCTGCTGGACGCCGACGGGGTCTTGACCCGGGCGCGCTGTACCTGCAGCTTCTTCCACACCCACCGCCTGCGCAGCGGGCCCTGCCGCCACCTGGTGGCGCTGCGCCTGCACGCGGGAGGCTGACGTGGCTCCTTCTCATCCCGCTCGCCCCGGAGGGGCGATCCATCGTCCCGAGCCTTTTCGTGTGCGGTGTTCCGCCGCGCCAGATCCTGGCTCGACATGCTTTCCCACGCCCGATGCTCTTTGGGCGCCTTTTCTACCCTGCACGATGCGGCTGAGTCGACTCGAGAGTCCCGCATCGGTGCAGGGTAGTCGGCGCCTGGGTGATCGGACGCGGTCCACGGTGTGGAGTCGGGGGGGTGGATCGCCTCGCCGGGGTGAGCGGGCATGAGCTTCTGGCGGCGCCTCTGGCGCTTTCTGACGGGGGGCCGCGCCGCCCCCAGCCTCGAAGACCAGTCCGAGCGGGTGACCAGCGGTCCCGCGACGAGCCGGCCCGTGGTCCCGCCGCCGGCCGCCCCGCCCGCCGCCCCGCCCGCCGCCCCGCCGGTGGCGCGTCGCCCGGCGCCCGCGCCGGCCCCCCCACGGGTCGTCGAGGATCCCGCAGCGCGCTATCAACTCAACGAGATCATGGGGTTGAGTCCCGAGGCCCTGCGGCGGCGGGCCCTGCGCATCCGTCCGTGGGAGACGGCGTGGATCGGCCGGGTGGACGTGATCCCTCCCGCCAGCGACGAGCGCACCGCCCTCATCGACCGGGGGCTCGTGCTGCGCGGCCTGCTGACCGAGGCGCAGCTCGAGCGCATCCACGCGGTGGGGGATCAGTGGCTGGCCCAGCATGAGGCGCGGACGCTGGCGCGGGTGCGAGCGGCGGGGGATGTGGACGCGGCCCTGGCCGCGCTGCGTCAGGAGCGCGTCGATCGCAAGCTCGAGAAGCAGCGCGCGGCCGCCGAGCGGGCGACAGAGCGGGCCCGGGACGTCGCCCACCGCCGCGCCACCGACATCGTCTACCTGGGTCCCGGCGTCAGCGGCCAGCTCGGCGCGCGCCAGAGCCACGTCGAGGCGCTCCAGGCGGCGGGTCTGCCGGTGCTGGCGTCCCCCCAGGATGTGGCGTCGGCCCTGGGGGTGACCATCCCGCGCCTGCGCTGGCTGTGCTTCCACACCGAGGCGGCGGAGTCGGGCCACTACCACTGGTTCACGGTGCCCAAGCGCAGCGGCGGGGTGCGCCAGCTCGCGGCCCCCAAGGCCGAGCTGGCGCGCTGCCAGGCCTGGGTTCTCGCGCACATCCTGGATCGCCTGCCCACCGAGCCAGCCGCCCATGGCTTCATCCGGGGCCGCTCGACGGTGACGAACGCGCTGCCCCATGTGGGCCAGGGGGTCGTCGTCAACCTGGACGTCGAGGACTTCTTCCCCACCATCACCTTCCCCCGGGTGCGCGGCGTCTTCCGGCGGCTGGGCTACTCCCCGGCGGTGGCCAGCCTGCTGGCGTTGCTGTGCACCGAGGCACCCCGGCAGGCGGTCGAGGTGGAGGGGAAGCGGCTGCTCGTGGCCGTCGGGCCCCGGGCGCTGCCCCAGGGGGCCTGCACCAGCCCGGCGCTGTCCAACCAGGTGGCCCGCAAGCTGGACCGCCGGCTGTCGGGCATGGTGGCGACCCGCGGCTGGACGTGGACGCGCTACGCCGATGACCTGACGTTCTCGGCCCCGGCCGACCACACGGGCGACGTCGGCCGCTTGATGGCGTCGGTGCGCCACATCCTCCAGGAGGAGGGCTTCCGGCTGAACGTGCGCAAGGGCCGCGTCCAGCACCGGGGCGGTCGGCAGACGGTGACGGGCATCGTGGTCAACGAGCACCCGGCCCTGCCGCGGGCCGAGGTGCGCCGCCTGCGCGCCATCCTGCACCAGGCCGCCCGCGACGGCCTGGCCGCGCAGAACCGCGAAAACAAACCACATTTCGAGGCGTGGCTGCGCGGGAAGCTGGCCTACCTGGCCATGGTCGATCCCGCGAAGGGCCGGCCCATGCTGGCCGAGCTGGACGCGATCACGGGCCGCGCGCCCCGGACGTAGCGTCAGCCCACCGGGTCAGCCACCGCCGCCGCCATCCGCCCCACCAGCCGCCCGACGACCCGCAGCCCCGGCCAGAAGGCGTCGCCGGGCAGGTGCATCGAAGCCCGGTACGGCACCTCGGGCAGGGCGTGGGCGGCCGCGTAGAAGACCTCGTTGCACAGGTAGCCGCCAGCGTCCTGGGAGGTGGCGTCGCCGGGTCCAGGGGCAGGGTCGTCGGCAGCTCGTCGGGGCCCGCCGGGGCGACGAGGGGGCCGTCGGGCAGGGCGCCATCGCAGTCAGGTCGAGGCAGCCGGCGGTTGCGGGCGATCAGCTCCACCTCCACGCGCGCGCGGGGCGCGACGCCCAGGAGGATGAGCCCCAGGGGCCGCGCCTCGCCGACCGCGGCGCGCAGCTGCGGCCAGGCCCGCGCCCAGCTCGTGTCCAGCACCGCCCCCCGGCAGCGCAGGCCCCCCAGGCAGGCGCCGTCCACGGCGCGCGCGATGCTGCCGGAGACGTTGTGGGGCACGCCCGGGAAGGGGCCGAAGCCAGTCACGAGGACGGTGCGCATTTCCAAGCTCCCTGCCCGGGTATCACCCCACGATAGCGGATCGCGGAGGAAAATTTGGCGGATTCCCGATCTCGGGGTATGCACACATCCACGTACCCGATCCACGTAACCTGACCCGAAGAACGCCATGCGCCTCCTCCTCGCCTCGCTCCTGCTCTCCGCCTGCGCCGCTCCCGGGCAGCTCGCCCTGCCCGATCCGGGATCGGCCGGCAGCACCCTCGGGACCCGCACGCGGCTGGCCGACAGCGCCCGCGAGGCGGCCGTGACGCCTCCCAGAGACGAGGCGCGCGACGCGCCCACGGCCGCCGAGCCCCCGCGGCCCAGCGCCAGCGACCGCAAGATCAAGCCGTACCGCATCAGCCTGGTGCGCGGCCGCAAGCGCATCGACAACGTGGTCGTGATCGAGGTCGATCCCACCGACCCGCAGCGCATGTGGATCTCGAAGCGGGCGCGCAAGCTGATCACCGACTTCCTCGCCGACGACAAGCACGGCGGCGTCGACAAGCGGGTGCCCGAGCGGCTCATCTGGTACCTGTACCTGGTGGGCCAGCAGTACGACTCCGAGATCCACGTGCTCTCGGGGTACCGCTCCAAGGAGCGCAGCACCAGCCGCCACGCCCACGCCCGCGCCGTCGACTTCCGGGTGCCGGGGGTGGATCCGAAGCAGATCTGGGAGGCCCTCAAGCGCTTCGACAACGTGGGCCTGGGCTGGTACCCCACCTCGAAGTTCGTCCACATGGACGTGCGCGAGAAGTCGGCCTACTGGATCGACGACTCCGGGCCCGGGCAGCGCTCGCGCTACCGCAAGGGCGTGCCCCAGGGCCGCGAGAAGAAGCGCCGCACCCGCACCCGCGGCTGACGCCGGCGATCAGCCCGCCGGCGTCTGCGCCATGCGCTGCCGGTATCGCCGCACGAGCAGCACCGCCAGCCCGATCCACCCCACCGCGAGCACCACCGCGACGGCCATGCTCCACCGGGCCAGCCCCACCAGCAGCAGGCCCTGGAGCGCGAGGGCGGCGCCCCCCTTCGAGATGCGGTAGGTCAGGATGTCCACCAGGGCCTTGCCCTGGGTCTTCTCGGCGTAACTCAGCGGAATGTAGAGCATTTCCTTGCAGGCGCGGAAGAGCGAGTAGTCCACGCACTTGCCCACCACCTTGGCGGCCGCCGCCGCCAGGAAGACCGGGTGGAGGGCCAGCGCCAGCACCGTCGCGCCCACCAGCACCGGCATGCCGACGAAGACCCGCCCGAGGCCGAGGGTCAGCACCGCCACCGCCCCGAGCTGCAGCGCGAGGGCCGCCATGTTCACCACCCGGTACACATCGCTGATGACCACCGTGCGCTCCGCGGCGTCCGGGTAGGCCTGCGCCACCACCCCGTTGTAGGCGTAGTCCACCAGCGTGGTGATGAGCTGCACCGACAAGATGAGCAGCAGCATGAGGGTCAGGTAGTCGCTCTGGCGCAGGACGCGCAGCCCCTCGGTGAAGCGCGCCTGCTTCACCGTCGCGGCGGGGGGCCCCCGGCCGCCGGCCACAGGCGGTGCAGCAGGAAGGCCACGACGGCCACCCCCGAGCAGGGGCAGCGCGAGCCAGAGCGTCGCTTGCAGCCCCGAGGCCGCCGCCACCCTGCCCGCCAGGGTACCCCGGCCAGGGAGCCCAGCGTGCCCGCCGCCAGCAGCACCCGTACAGCCACCGCGCCTGCTTCAGCGGCGTGGTGGCGTTGGCGTAGGCCCAGAACGTCTCCAGCAGGATGACGATGTAGAGGTCCTTCCAGACGTAGAAGAGCCAGGCGTGGCCGGGCAGCTTCGTCTCCGAGGCCCACAAGAGCCCCACCAGCAGCACCGACGACACGACGGTGCAGCCCACCAGCAGCGGCAGCAGCGCGATGCGGGCGGCGAAGCTGTTGTAGACCGCCACCGACACGGCGGCGCCCAGCGCGACGAGCAGCCAGACCTGCGGCAGGGCGTCGCGCCCATGCTCGGCCAGGAAGAGCGACTCCACCGGCGGGCGCGTCGCCTCGTAGCTGGCCAGGATGAGTGCCGCAAGCAGGGCCAGGCCCAGGAGGCGGCCGAGGGAGACTCCGGGCGTCTTCATGGAGGGAGCGTCCGCCGAATCGGGCCGGGGGGCAAGGCCTGCTGGGAGCAAGCGCCCCGCGGCCGCGGAGCAGGGCTGCTCCACCCCGCGCGCCCCGCCTGCCCATGCAGCATCGCCAGGCCGCCGGCGGGGCCCTGGTCCGCACCTTGCGTTGCCGGGCGGCCGACCGACCTCGGAGGCAACCATGCGCGCTCTCCTCGCCCTCACCCTCGCCCTCGCCCCCGGCCTCGTCCAGGCCGAGC
Organism: bacterium; assembly: GCA_041389985.1. GTDB lineage: Bacteria > Myxococcota_A > Bradymonadia > UBA7976 > UBA1532 > JACKDP01. The sequence continues at coordinate 99,998 of JAWKQS010000015.1, read as the reverse complement.
TGCGGGTGGCCGCCACCGCCGAGACCAGCCCCCTGGCTGCCGTCGACGTCGCCCGCGCCCGCCCCGGCGGCTCGGCCCATGGCGGCGGCCTGGGCCTGGCCTGGCGCCTCGATGACGGCCTCGAGCTGGGCCTCGCCGCCGAGTGGAGCGCCGAGGTCGACGCCGGCGGCCGGGCCACCCACCTCGCCCGCGTCCCGCTCCAGATCACCTGGGTCGCCCCCGTCGCCGACGTCGCCAGCCTGCTCTTCACCGCCGAGCTGGGCTACGCCGCCGGCATCGCCCGGGCCGACGACCACCACGAGGGTGTCGGCGGTCCCACCGCCGGCCTGCTGCTCGGCGCCGCCATCCCCCTCGCGGACCGCCTCGAGCTCACCCTGCACAGCGGCCTGCGGGCCACCCCCCTCCAGGGCCACGACGGCCCCGCCAGCGGCGTGCAGATCGTCATGCCCTTCCGCGCCGGCCTGCGCTGGCTGATCTAGCAGGCTGTTGAAAAAAGCTCCCGTCGCATCGCCGGCGCGCGCGGGCCATCTGCTGCGTCGTCAGAAGTCCTCGACAATGCTCAGCATTGCCTGCGGTCTTCCTCCTTGCATCTGGCCCACTCGCACTCGCCGAGTGCTCGGTCCGCTCATTTCAACAGCCTGGTAGCGCCGCGCGGGCGGCGTCAGAAGGTGATGCCGCCGCCGCCGCCGCCCAGGTTGAGCTTCAGCTTCTTGTCGTCCTGCTTGTCGTCGTCGGCCTTCTTGGCCGCCGTGCCGCCGCCCCCACGCTTGCGGATGCGCTTGGGCTTCTTGTCGTCGGCCTGGGCGACCGCCGCCCCGGCGTCTGCCTCGGCGGCCTCGGGGGCCGGGGGCTCGGTCGCCACGGCCACGGGCATGGCGGCGGGCTCGTCGGCGGCGACCACGGCCACCACGGCGGGGCCCTCCACCGCCGCCACCGGCACCACCGGCCGCGGGGGCTCGCCAGGCTTGAGGATCAGGGCCAGCACCACGGCCGTGGCGCAGAGGACCGGCAGGCCCACCACCGCCACGTAGAAGCCCGTCCCGCGGCGGGCGACCGGCACGGGCGCCTCCACCTGGATGGGGGTGCGCGCCACCTGGACCACCGGGGCGGGGCGATCCTCCTCGATGATCTCGCCCCGGGCGCGGCGCTCGGCGATGTCCTGCGCCCGCAGCCGCGCCTCGCGCTCCTCGGCGGCGGCCCGCTGGCGGGCCTCTTCGGCGGCGAGGCGCGCGGCGACGGCGGCCCGCTCGGCCTCCTCGCGGCGGCGCTCCTCGGCCTCCGCCGCCAGGCGCGCGGCCTCCTTGGCGGCCTCGATGCGGGCCTGCTCGGCGGCGGCGTCGGCCCCGACCGACGCCGGGATGTCGGCGAGGAGGGAGCTGGCGTCGCCCAGGATCGAGGACGACCCCGCCCGCGGGCGGCTGGCCGACGGGGGCGGCACCGCGGCCCGGGCCGGCTGGGCCGCGGGCACGTCGGCGGTGATGTCCTTGAGCTCCTTGAGCGTGAAGAGCACGCCGTCCTTCTTCTCTCCCGCCATCGCCGCGCTGACCCCCGGGCTGTCTCCCGCCTGCCGCTGGAGGGGGCCTCCAAGTGCATGACAGGAATGTGGTTTTTGCTTTTCTTGCGGACCCTTGCGAGACATTCTAGGGCGGCACCCGGGGGCCGTCAACCGAGGGTTCGGTGATCGCCAGGGTGCAAGCTTTCGCACTTTTCTGTCGGTCGGGTGTCGGATATTGCACGCTGTCGCAGTTCTGCGGATACTGCGCACCGTTTCCGACCCGCGCCCGAGAAGAGGATCCATGGCCAAGAAGACCGAGAAGCCCGGCAAGGACCAGAAGAGCGACGAGATCCTCGACTCTCTGGAGAAGGACGTGGCTGCCGACGCTGGGGACAGCGTGGACGAGCCCGTCGCCCCCGCCGAGGGTGAGGGGCTGCATGGCTGGGGGCTGGAGTTCCAGGCCTGGCCCTGCGACCCCGATCACCGCAGCGCCCGTGACGTGCTCCTCGGCCGTGGGGCCAAGGACCTGTCGACGGTCGTCCTCGAGGATGACTTCGAGAAGGGGGCTCGGCCCTCAACCTCATCCTGCTCATCCTCTTCCTGGGCGTGGCGTTGGCGTCGGCATCTGGCAGTTCCGCTCGGTGTCCTCCCCCGAGGCCCTCGCCGCCAAGCAGGCGGCTCGCGAGGCCATGGAGAAGGCGCACCTCGAAGAGCAGATGGCCAAGCAGAAGAAGTACGGCATCCTGCGCATCGAGTCGTCCCCCGCCCAGGCCGTGGTCTACAAGGATGGCGAGAAGATCGTCACCAAGAAGGCCGACACCGGCGAGGAGCTGGTGGGCAAGACCCCGATGAACATGATGGATCTGGACATCTCGCAGACGTTCCAGATCAAGGTCGAGCTCGATGGCCACGAGCCCTTCGAGTTCGCCGTCGCCCCGCACCTGTGGACGAAGGACGCGGCCTCGGGCGAGTACAAGTTCATCAAGATGATCGAGCTGACGCCCAACGTCTGCGAGTACTGGTTCCTCTACGACGCCAAGAAGCGCAAGGAGGTCCAGTTCCCGGGCGAGACCGGCAAGGACGACTGCACGACGCACTTCGACGAGGCCACCCAGCAGGGCGTGTCCGTCACCGAGTGCACCTGCAAGATCCCGCCGGAGGGCTGGACGCCGCCCGAGAAGAAGGGCGAGAAGAAGGACGACAAGAAGGACGACAAGAAGGGCCAGTGAGCCCCCTCGTCGGCCCGCCTCCCATGGCCCTCCCCGGCAAGATCGTCTGCCTCGGTCGCAGCTTTCGCGATCACGCCCTCGAGCTCGGCAACGCCGTCCCGACGGCACCCCTCTTCTTCTTGAAGGCCCCCACCGCGGTCATCGGCCCGGGCGAGGCCATCCGGCTGCCGGCGGCGAGCGCCGAGGTCCACCACGAGGCCGAGGTGGCCGTGATCATCGGCGCGCGCCTGACCGCCTGCACCCCCGCGGAGGCGGAGGCCGGCATCGGCGCCTGGACGGTGCTCAACGACGTGACGGCCCGGGATCTCCAGCGAGCGGACGGCGGCCGGTTCACCCGCGCCAAGGGCTTCGACACCTTCTGCCCCCTGGCGGATGTGCGCCTGCCCACGCTGCCGTGGCAGGCGTGCCGCATCCAGTGCCGCGTCAACGGGGTCGTCCGCCAGGACGGCGCCCTCAGCGACCTGCTCTGGACGCCGGGCGAGGCCATCGCGGCCATCTCGGCGGTCATGACGCTGCTGCCGGGGGACGTGGTGTCCCTCGGGACGCCGGCCGGCGTCGGCCCCATCATCGACGGCGACGAGGTCGAGGTCCGGCTGGTGGGACCCGACGGCAACCCCTTGATCAGCTTGAGCAATCCCGTCAGGGCGTGACGGCGCCGCCCGAGCCTCGGCCGGCGGCGTGAAGGCGGGAGCGCGGCGGGGACCCGCCCAGGGTCGCCGGATCCGCTCCCCCTGCTCGTCCGGCGGGGCCACAGGCAAGCGGGCTCACGCCGACCCCAGCCTCTCCCACCCGGCGAGCGCCCCGAGCCGTTGACGGATCGACGGGCGATCCACGGCGGCGCGATCCCGGCCGGTCGGAGGAGCCTGGCGTCCTGGACGCCTCGCCCGCTTGAGGGCCCACGGGACTGACCCGGGGGAAGGAAGATCCGGCGCGCTGGCCAGACGTCCGGTCGCCGCGCTCCCAGCAGCGACCATACCGCCCCGGGCGGCCGCCCCACAACCGATCAGAAGAGCTGGTAGCCCAGGACGATCTGGCCACCCACCGGCCGGTCGAGCCCGTTGTCCACGGTGCGGAAGACGTACATCGAGCCCTGGGCGCGCACGCCGACGTAGATGGCGTCCACGAGGCGGAGGGAGGCCCCCAGCGTCACCGTCGGGCCCACCGTCCACGCGGTGGCGCGGTGATCGACGTCCTGCTCGAAGTCGCAGAGGCGGGCCGGCACATCCCCCGGGCGGAAGTACTTGCAGGCCGGGTTGGTGGTCGTCTGCACGGGGCCGATGACCGAGACCTCGACCCCGACCCCCGCCGCCGCCCGCAGGCGCCCGGCGTCCGTGGCGAAGGCCGGCCCGGCGGTGAAGCGCCCCACGGGCACGTCGGCCCGCAGATCCTCCTCGCGATCCCGCCCGCTGTTGGTGAGGCTGGCCGACGCCTCCAGGGCCAGGTAGCGCGCCGCGTTCCAGCTCGCCGTCGCGCTGACCCCGACGTTGCCGAAGAGCTCCACCGGCGCCTTGGTGAAGAGGAACCAGGCGAAGCCGGCGTCGAGGTGCAGCTTGCGGCTCGTGATCCGCCGCCGCGGGGCGTCCCCGAAGGGCAGGCAGGCCCAGACCCGGCCGGCCAGGCGCTCGCCCGCGTCGGGGGCGTCCAGGGCCTGCTGGTCGGTGACGAGGCGGCCACCGTCGTGCAGCACCACCTCCAGGCGATCGGGCAGGATGCGGATCTGCAGGGTGGCGGCCTTGCCCGGCACCGGCGGGCGCTGCGCGAAGACGGCCTGGGCGGCGGGCAGGTTCTCGGCCAGGACCACCCGCGCGCGCTCCTGGGCGTCGACGGCGGCCTGCCGATCCACGCCGGCCCGCAGGCGGACGCCCGGCGCCAGCAGCAGGCTGCGGCGGAGGGCCGCCGCGGCGCCCACCTCGTCCCCCGTCTCCAGCAGGGCCAGGCCACGGGTCAGCTCGGTGCGGCCCACCTCCGTGCCGGCGACGAGCTGGTGGCCGATGTCGATGAACGCATCCACCGCCTCGCCCAGCCCGGCCACCGCCGCCGACAGGCGCACCTGGCGGTAGTCCTCGGATCCGCGGGCCGCCGCCGAGCGCGCCAGGGGCAGCGCGCGCCGGTAGGCCGCGGCCCCCGCGATGGCGGCCGACGTCCGATCGGGCGTGCGCACGTCCAGGTTCGCGTAGGCCTGGAGGCCGGCGATCAGCCCCTCCAGCGCAGGCACCGGCGCCGTGCCGGCGCCGAGCAGCGGGCGGTGGTCGAGGGGGGGCAGAATCCAGACCGTCGTGCGGGTGAACTCGGGGCCCAGCTCGAGGTTCAGCCGCGCCGCGTCGCTGGTGGGGGGCGCTGCCCAGCCCACGCCGGCCGCGCCGACGACCAGGATCAGCGCCAGCAGGCGGCTCACTCGATGCGCTCCGGCGCCAGGCACACGGTGCGGGTGCGGCCCGTCGCGGCCTCGAAGCGGACCGGCACGTCGACGTCGCCGCAGGTCAGGGTGCCCTCGAGCACGTCGGCGTCCCCCTTGAGGAGGAACGTCCCCCCGGGGCACTCCGGCGGGGCCGGCTCGCAGCTCAGCGAGCGCGTGCCCTCGGAGTCCGGGTAGCCCGCCACCCCCAGCGCGTCGATCCGAAAGCCCACCGTCTCGTCGCCGGCCCGCCCGGAGTCCACGAAGAAGCACCCGCAATCATTGGACTTTCGGAAGGGATCCAGGTCGGGCCCGGGATCGCGGTAGCGCACCAGGATGCCCGTGAGCGCGTCCCCATAGCGCCCCAGGTGCAGCTCGTAGCGCAGCCCGCCCTCGGCGCACGGGTGCGCGTCATCGCAGATCTGCTGCCAGATGCCCGAGAACTCCCGCTCGGAGGTGCACCCGAGGACGGACAGGCCGATCAGCAGCGCGACGGGCGTGGTGGGGCGAGCTCGCACGGTGGTGGTGGCCTCCAAACCGCGGACTCTGCCACGTTCCGGGCGCCCAGGCCAGCGGCGCGGGCTACCAGAGCTCGCGCGGGCGCTTCTCGCCGATGGTGGTCAGCGGCGGGCGGCCCCACGTCCCCGTCACCTTCACGAGGGCGGTGTGGGCGCGGCAGCCGGCCGGCATCTCGTCGAGGTAGTGCACCGGGCAGCGGCCGATCTCGACCACCTGCATGCCCAGCTCGGCGGCCCGCGCGAGGCCCGTGGCGTGCCCCGTCTGGAAGCTGAACCACACCCGCCGGCAGCCGGCTTCGTGGGCCACCTCCACCGCCCGCGCCGTCGAGTGCGGGTGGACCCAGATGATGGCCAGATCGCTGCGATCGGCGGGCAGATCCTCGACGCGGCTGTACACCTTGCCGTCCTTGATCTTGCCGCGCGAGGTGGGCAGGCCGTCGAGATCGAAGCAGTAGAAGCGCTTCTTGACCTCGGTGTAGGCGAAGTAGGAGTAGGCCGGGAAGCGGCCCTTGCTGGACTCGCCGATGAGCAGGAAGCCATCGGCGGATCGCATCACCTCTTGGAGGGGGTGGCTCATGGGGATCCTCGTCGGTGCTGGGCGGGGGAACTGTCTTGCCGTTCGGCGGGGCCGTCAAGGGCGCCGACCGGGGTGCCGACAGGGGGTGGACAGGGCGCGCGCGTGCGGCACAATGCTCCCGCGGCACGAGCCGCGGAGGTCCTTGATGTACAGAGCCCTCACCCGAGGGGCGGCCGCGGTCGCCCTGGCCAGCCTGGTCGCCTGTGGCGGCGCCCCCCGCGTCACGCCCCGCGCGGTGGCCTCGCCCGCCCGCATCGCCCTCTTCGTCGAGAAGACCTCCATCATGGCCCCCGGCCTGGGGGACGAGGTGGCCGCCGAGCTGCGCGAGCAGGTGCTGGAGAGCCGCGTCGGCGTGCCGGTGCAGGACGCCAGCAAGGCGGATTTGCTGCTGAAGGTGGTCATCAGCGGGGCCAACTTCACCCACGCCACCCAGTGGGAGTACCAGCTCATCGACGTCGACACCGACGCGGTGCTGGTCTCGCGGCGGGACACGGCGGCCTGGGGGCGCGCCGCCGATGACCTGGCGGCCGGGGTGATGCAGGACGTCGCCCGCATCGACACGGCGGCGTACGCCGGCCCGGGCAAGGCGGCGCCAGTGGTGGTGGCCGCCGCCGGCACGGTGGACGCGCCGCCCCGCTCCGCGACGGATGGCTCGAAGAGCTGGGCCGTGGTCATCGGGGTCGAGGGCTACCGCGAGGGGCTGACGCCCGCCACCGGCGCCGAGGCCGACGCCCGGGCCTTCGCGGCCTTCGCCCGCACCACCCTCGGCGTGCCGGAGGCCAACACGAAGCTGCTGGTCGGCGATCGCGCGACCCGCGCGGATCTGTCGGGGGCGCTGCTGGAGTGGCTGCCCCGCAACGCCGTCGAGCCCGGCGGCACCGTCTACGTCTTCTTCTCGGGGCACGGCGCCCCCGACACCGAGAGCGGCGACGCCTACCTGGTGCCGTACGACGCCAACCCGGCCTACATCAAGACGGGCGGGCTGCCCCTGGCCGAGGTGCAGCGCACCCTGGGCGCCCTGAAGGGCCAGCGGGTGTACCTGTTCCTCGACGCCTGCTTCTCGGGCCAGGGCGACCGCAGCGTGCTGGCCCAGGGCACCCGGCCCCTCGTGCCGGTCAAGCCCCTCGCTGCGGCCACGGGCCTCGTCACCCTGGCGGCGTCGGGGGCCACCGAGACCACCGGCACCCACGCGGGCAGCGGCCATGGGCTCTTCACCTACCACCTGCTGGCCGGCCTGGGCGGTGCCGCCGATGCCGACGGCGATCATGCCGTGTCCCTGGCCGAGCTGCGCGACCACCTCATCACCGCGGTGCGTACCGAGGCACGGCGCCAGAACCGCGACCAGACGCCTTCGGTGGCGGTGCCCGGCGGCTACGACGTGGGGCAGCCCCTCGTGCAGGGGCTGCAGTAGACGATTTTCTCTTTGAGATCCGCAGGTTGAGGCGGCAGACCGTCAGAAGTCGTGGCGGAACGTCAGCGCCAGGTGCCAGACGTGGCCGCCGGACTCGAAGTCGGGGCCCGCGTCCTGGGGGCGCTTCTGGTGGGCGCGCATGGGCATGAGCGTGGCCTGACCGGCCAGGTCGAGGGTGATGGGCGCCTGGTGCACCTCGAGGGGATCGGCGAAGCGATAGCCGACCCCGAGGCCCACCAGCCAGGCGTCGCCGTCGGCATAGCTGGCGTAGCCCGTCTGGGCGGGCAGGGGCGTGGGCAGGTAGCCCAGCCCGCCGCGCAGGCGGGTGGCGTCGGTAGGCGCCCACTCCACGCCGGCCCGGGGGCTCAGGGTGTCCTGGGCCGCCAGGTCCACCGGGGCCGATCCCGCCTCGATGGGATCGAGGTGGATGGGCTCGCCGTCGAGGGTGACGTCGAGGCCGGGCGCCGGATCGGGGGCCTCGCTCCAGCGCGCCCAGACCAGATCCGCCGTGACCACCAGGTCGTCCGTCCGCCAGGCCGCCCCCAGGGTGTACTGGGCCGGGGTGTAGAGCGCGATGCCGTCGATCAGGGCGCGCAGGCGGCCGACGTCCTTGAGCAGCAGGTCGACGGCGATGGCGTACTCGATGGAGAGCGCCTCGCGGTACGAGAGCCCGATGGAGAGCCCCTCGGCGGGTCGGAGGTGCAGCCCCGCCGTCAGGCCGCCGACGCCCCGGATGTCGACGGCCACGTCCTTGTGCGTGAAGCGCCGCGTCAGCAGGTCCACCTCGACCTGGGCGTCGCCGTCCAGGCGCCCCAGGTACTGGTAGCCCAGGCCGATGGAGACCGTCTCGTGCAGCTCGAAGGCGGCCGCCAGGGCGACGTTGATTTTGTCGGGCAGCGCGCCATACCGGTAGAAGTGGGGGGTGGAAGGATCGAACGACTCCACCCGCGTGACCTGGATGGTGGGCAGGTAGAGGCCGGCTCCGAGGGCGAAGCGGTTCTGGATGAGGCCGCCCAGGGGAAACAGCAGGCCCAGGTGCACGCCGACGTTGGCGTCGGGCTCGACGCCGGCGTCACCGTCGATGTGGAGCGCCGGCGCGATGACCTGGATGCCCAGGCCGGTCTGCGGCGACTTGTGCACGGTGAGGGCGCCGGGGTTGTAGTAGACGGCCGTGTAGTCGTCGCTGGCGGCGGCGTGGGCGTTGGCCATGGCGGCCGCCCGGGCGCCGAAGCCATAGGTGTCGAAGACGCTCGCGTGGGCCGCAGGCGCCAGCAGCAGGGCCACGCCCAGGCCGGCGCCGCGGGCGCTCACAGCGCCAGGGCCTCGACGACGTCGGCGCCGATGTCCACGGCACGCGCCGAGTGGGTCAAGGCGCCGATGGCGATGAGATCCACCCCGGCCTCGGCGAAGGCGCGGATGGTGTCGAGGGTGATCCCGCCGCTGGCCTCCAGGATGGCCCGCCCCTGGGCGACCTGCACGGCCGCCTGGGCCTGCTTCGGGCTGAAGTTGTCGAGCATGATGACCTCGGCCCCCGCCTCCAGGGCCTGCTTCAGGCCCGGAAGATCCTCCACCTCGACCTCGACGCGCAGGCTGTGGGGGCCCTCGGCGCGGGCCCGCCGGACGGCCGCCTCGATCCCGCCCGCCGCCTGCAAGTGGTTGTCTTTGATGAGGATCCCGCCATCGAGCGCGGCGCGGTGGTTGGTGCCGCCGCCGACCCGCACGGCATACTTGTCCAGCACGCGCCAGCCAGGGAGCGTCTTGCGGGTGTCGATGATGCGGGCGCGGGTGCCCTCCACGGCGTCGACGTAGCGGCGCGTGAGCGTGGCGATGCCCGACAGGCGCTGCAGGAAGTTCAGGGCCGGGCGCTCCAGCACCAGCAGGGTGCGCTGGTTGCCCGAGAGCGTCGCGAGAGTGTCGCCGGGCTCGACCCGGGCGCCCTCGGGGACGTGCCACTCCACCCGGGGGGCGCCGGCGCCGAAGCGCGCGAACAGCCGCTCCACCACCGGCGCGCCGCAGACCACGAGGGCCTCGCGGGCGCGCAGGGCAAAGGTGGCCTCGGCCTCGGCCGGGATGAGGAGCGCGCTGGTCACATCGCCCGTGCCGATGTCTTCAGCCAGGGTGAGATCGAGCAGCGCGTCGAGGAGGGGGGTCGGGGTGAAGGCGATCATGCCATCGGGCTACCACGGCGGCGGGGCCGCGGGCAACGCCCTGCGCTCCGAGGCCGGCCCGGCGCGGCCGCCGGGCGCCGAGGCGGGATCAGAAGCCGGGGTTGGCGTCGCTCATCAGGCTCTGGTGGGCCTCGTCGACGCCCACGTCACCCGGGCGGGCGGGCAGGACGAAGTGGCGCGTGGTCGCCGTGTCTTCATGGATCTCGACGCGCTCGACGCCCGGATCCATGCCGGCGCTCTTCAGGACGCCGATGGGGTTCTCGAGCAGCATCTGCTTGAAGCTGTCGCTCTCCCAGGCCGCCTTGACGATCTGGCCCCACTTCTCGATCACGTCCTTGTCCACGCCACCCTGGGTCTCGTCAGCCATCTTGCCCTCCATGACTGCGCCGCCACGGTCGGAAGAGGGCCGCCAGCGCCGCGTCGTTCTGGTGTCCCTCATCCGGGGTGGCCGAAAATAGCGCGGCGACCTGCCAGCAGGCAAGCGCAATGGCCGCTCGCTCTGTTGCTGGCAGCGAAGACACCAGCAGCACATTGTCGCGCACATGGCTCACATCAGAGCCCAGGGCGGAGTGGACCCGCAGGCAGCGGATGGCTCGGCTGCCCGGCGGCAGGACGGCCCGCACCGCGGCGATGGCCGCCGCGTCCTGGGTGAGGGCCAGGCGCTCGACGGTGTGCGCGTAGGCGACGACCCCCAGCGGCAACGGCTCCACCTCGGTGGCCGCGCGAAACCAGTCGACCATGGCGCCGGCCGTGGGCGGGCGCACCGCGGTGATGCCGGCGTCGTAGCCGAGCTCGTCCAGATCGCGCAGGGCGAGGCGGTCGTGGGCGTGCTCCTCGTGGGCCTTCTCGGTGGCCCAGGCCGCCAGGGCAGGCCGCCCGGCCGCCGTGAACCGGCGCGCCGTCTCGACCAGCAGGCCCGGCGTCGAGTGCGTCAGGTGGTAGTAGCTCACCAGCCGGCCCACCCACCGGGTGAGGGTGAGGGGCGGCGCGGGCGTCCCCCCCCGCGCACCCGCCCGCAGGCCCGCGGCGATGGCCCCATCCAGCAGGCGCTCCGTCGTGGCGGTCGTGCCGGGGCAGGTCATGGAAAACCGGAATGGATCCGAGAGGTTGGTCGGGTGGTGCAGCCAGGACCGGGTGGGGGTGGCCACCACGACGGCCCCCTCCCCCACCGCCGCCCACTCCAGGGGGGCGGGCGCGGGGATCACTTGCCCAGGTGTCCCTTCAGGCGCGCCATGGCGGCCTCGGGGTTGCCGCCCTGCCGGACCACCAGGGCCTCGAGCTGCTTGATGGCCCGGCCCTGGTGGATGGCCTGGCGGGCCTGCCGGGCGCCGTCCTGCCAGCTCGTCGCCGCGCCCATCACCCGCAAGCAGGCGGCCGCGTTGATGACCAGCAGATCCTCCAGCGGGCCCGGCGTCAGGCCGGCGATGGCCCGGGCGCCGATGCGCGCGTTGGCCGGGGCGTCCTCGCCGGCCGCGATGTCGGCGATGCGGGCCTGGTCGACACCGAAGTCGGCGGGCGTCAGGGTCAGGTGCTCCACCTCGCCGTCATGCAGCCACGCCACCTGCGTCGGCCCCACGTTGCTGAACTCGTCCATGAACCGGCCGGGCGCCTCGGCCGCCATGCCGCATGGGGCCATGCCGGCCACGTAGCCGAGGCGGCGCATCGCCTCGACCATCAGGCCCGTGAAGGGCGGCGCGGGGACGCCGATGATCTTGTGGCGCTCGCCGCTGTGGAAGCCGAGAGGGCCCGCCAGGTGGATCATCGTCTTGCAGCGGAGCTGGCTGAGCACCCGGCCGATGCCCATGTGGCGCAGCGCCGGGCTGACCGGGCTGGTGAAGCCCAGGCCGAGCTGGGCGACCCCCTTGTAGGCCACCTCGATGGGGCAGCCGAGGTCCACCCCCCAGAGCGCGAAGGCGTCGGCGCTGCCGCTGGGCCCCGTCATGCCCGGCGCCCCCACCTTGTGCACGGGCACCCCGCAGGCCGAGGCCACGATGGCCGCGGCGCTGGACACGTTGAAGCTCTTCAGGCTGTCCATGCCCACGCCGACGATGCCCAGGTGGGGGCGGCCCAGGTCGATGGTGTGGGGGATGCAGCGGGACCACTCGTCGTTGTGGGCCTGGGTGATCCCCACCAGCGCCTCGACGTCGGGCGGCACGCAGGCGTGGGCCGCCACCAGGGCGCCCTGCTGCAGCTCGGGCTGCCGGTTCTGGAAGATCTGCCCGTAGGCGTCGTGGGCCTCGTCGCGCGACAGGTTCTCGCCGCTCTGCAGCCGGATGATGTAGGCGCCAAAGGCGCGCAGGGCCTGCTCGTCCATGAATCTGGCCTTCCGCTGGGGGTGGACCGGCTCAGTCTGGCCGAGGGCGACCAGGGCGTCCAGGGGGCCGCGCTCCGCGCCCGCAGACCACCGGCCATCCCATTGAAATCACGACGTTTTCAGGAGCCCGTCTGGGCCACGACCCGATCGATGAAGGTCTGGAGGCCCGCCGCCACGGGAGGATCGACGCAGCCCTGGAGGCGCCGGCGCGCCTCCCGAGCGAGGGGCGCAAGCTCGGCCGCCCGGCCGGCGGCCACCAGGGCCTCGGCCAGCGGGCTGGCGGCCCGCAGCCAGAGCGAGTCGGCGGCGCTGCCGGGCTGGGTGATGGCCGTCCGGGCGAGGAACTCGCTGGCCGCCAGGTGCTCGAGGGCCGCTGCGGGCTGCCCCTGGCGAGCCTCCACGTCGGCGAGCAGCAGGCGGGCCCGCACGGCCCGATCGGGCATGCCCACCTCACCGGCGCCGGCGAGCGCCACCCGGCCCCAGCGATCGGCCTCGCCGAGGCGCCCGGCCGCCAGGAAGTGGTGGGCGAGGTGGAAGCTCGCCAGGGTCTGGGTGACCTTGTTGCCCTGGCTCCTCCCCTCGGCGTAGATGGCCTCCTGGATGGCGATGGCCTCGTCGTGGCGCCCCAGATCGGCGTAGAGGATGGCGCGGGCGGACCGCACCGCGGGCTCGACCCAGACCTCGCCGGGGCCGACCTGGGCGCGGGGCAGCTCGGCGAGGCCCGCGGCGGCGCCCAGCGCCTCCTCCAGCACCGCCAGGGCCTCCTCCAGGCGCTTCAGATCCCGCAGGACGTTGCCCAGATCATGGGCCGCCCGCAGCAGCGCGGAGCGATCCCCCGCCGCGCGCAGGACCGTCCAGCCCGCCTCGGCCAGGGGCAGGCCCTCCTCGGGCTGGCCCATGCACCGCAGCACGAAGCCCTGGGCGCTCTGGGAGCGGGCCGTCTCGATGGCGTCGCCGGCCTGATCGAACAGGTGCTCGGCCATCTCCAGCTCTTCGCGGGCGTCCTCCCAGGCCCCTCGCAGGTACGCCACCTGGGCGCAGACGAGGTGGGCGCGGCCGGCCAGGGCGGGCTCTCGCTCGGCCAGGACGCCGGCGTCGCGGGCCCGCTCGGCGGCCTCGTCGAACCGGCCCACATAGAGCAGCGTCCACGCCAGATCCAGCAGCGTCTGGGCGGGTCGGGCGGGCTCCTCGCCCAGGCGGCCCTGGCTGCCCACGGCGATCTGGAGGGCCTGGACGGCCTCGGCGTAGGCCCCGAGCCGCAGCGCGCGCCGTCCGACACGGCGGGCGTAGAACACGGTGCGCTCCACCACCCCGGCCTGCCGGTAGTGGTTGAGCAGGTGCGGCCCCAGGCGGGCGTGCTGGTCGGCGGGCTGCGTCTCCAGCGCCTCGGCGATGAGGCGGTGCAGCAGGCGACGGTTCTCGGGGAGGATGGTGGCGTAGACGGCCTCGCGCAGCAGGCTCTGGCGGAAGCGCAGCTCGGGGCTGCCCGTGGCCTGGGGCTCCAGCACGCCCGCGCTGACGAGGGCGCGCAGCTCGTCCCGGGCCGTGGTCTGGTTGCCGGGCCGCGTCTGCTCGTCCTGGCTGGCGAGCGCGTCGCTCACCCGGGTCCACAGATCCGGCAGGATGCCCATGCCGAAGACGCTCAGGTGCCGCACCACCTCCCGCAGCCGCGGGGACAGCCGGTTGAGGCGCGCGAGCAGCATGCCGAAGAGGGAGCCGGGCACGCGGAAGCCCGCGAGCACCAGGGTGTCGGCGTCGGCCAGCTCGTCCTCGACCAGGGCGGCCACGAGCTCTTCGAGGAAGAGCGGGTTGCCGCCGGCCCGCTCGCTCACGAGGGCGCGGGCGGCCGGCGAGACGGCGCGGCCGAGGGCGAGCTGGTCGATGAGGGCGTCGACCTCGGCGTCGGTCATGCGCCCCAGCACCACCTCGCGGGCCGGCAGGCCCGGGGGCAGCGCCGGCACCTGGCCGGCCCGCACGCCCAGGAACAGGACCGGTCCGTCGGCGTCGGCCAGGGCCTCCGGCAGGCTGGCGAGCAGCTCCAGGGAGGCGTCATCGGCCCGGTGCAGAGCGTCGAGGACGAGCACCAGGCGCTGGCGCTGGCCCGCCCGCGTCCGCTGCGCCGCCGCCAGCAGGACCTCGGCCAGCATCACTCGCAGGCGCGCCCGCAGGAGGTCGGGGGCCACCAGCCGGTCGGGCTCGTGGTCCTCGCGGCCGCGGAGGATCTCCAGCAGATCGGCGTGGCGGCCCAGCAGCGGATCCAGGCGATCCAGCGCGGCGAACGGCGTCTGCCGGCTCAGATCCAGCAGGCTGTCGAGGAGCGAGACCCACAGGCCGTAGGGCTGATCGGCCACCCCATCGGCCATGACCACCCGGGCCAGGCCGGTGGCCTGGAGGCGACCCGCGGCTTCCTGCAGCAGCCGCGTCTTGCCGTGGCCCGGGGGCCCCTGGACCACCGCCAGCCGCGCCGCGCCCGGCGCGTCCGCGCCCTCCACGAGCGTCAGCAGCTCGGCCACCTGGGTGACGCGGCCCACGAAGGGGTGGCGCCGCTGCCGCTGCCACCCGGGGGAGGTCTCCATCCCCATCAGCTCGTAGACGTCGACGGGCTCGGCCCGCCCGCGGACCTCCCGGGGCCCCAGCGTCCGCCAGCTGAAGCGGTCGCCCGCCGCCTCCCGCACGCTCCGGCTGGCCTGGATGCCGTTGAGGGGGGCCGTCCCCTCCAGGAAGCGCGCGACGTTGACGGTGTCGCCCGTCGCCGGCGCCCGGCTGCCCCCGCTCTCGTCGGTGGCCCGCACCACGAAGCCAGCGTGGATGCCGATGCGCAGGCTGATGCCGCAGCCGACCTCCCCGAGGGCGGCCTCCAGATCCCGGCGGCGCTCGATGAGCCGCAGCGCCGCCCGCGCCGCCCGCTCCGCGTCGTCCTCGCTCACCGTGTCGTGGCCGAAGGTGGCCAGCAGGGCGCGGCCCAGGTGCTGCTCGACCCGGGCCCCCAGGGACTCCAGCTCGTGATCGAAGATCTCGTTGATGTGCACGAGCAGGTCGTCGACCTCCTCGGGGTGCAGGCCCACGTCCACGCCGGTGCCCAGATCGAAGGACAGGGCCAGCGCGACCACGTGGTGGCGCTCGCCGGGCTTCAGCCGGCCGGCGCCGGTCTCCTCCCGGGTGCGGCCGAGGTTCGCCAGGCGGTCGCGGAGCCGATGCACCGCGTCCAGCTCGGGGCCGCTGCGGCGGGTGCGGCGCGTGGCCGGCATCGAGGGGGCCGCCGGCCGCGCCCACGCCGTCTCGGCGGTCGCCACCGGCGCCGCCGAGGTGCGCACCGGCCGCGTCGGCTCCCGGAAGAGGGAGGAGCGTGGCTCGGCGAAGGGCTCGATGGCCCGCAGGAAGCTGCCCGCGTCGGGGTAGCGGTCCGTCGGCTCGATGGCGATGGCCCGCATGACCGCGGCGCACAGCCCCAGCGGCACCTCGGGGGCCAGCTCCTCCAGGGGCCGCGGCGGCGTCCCGGTCGACAGCCGGGTGATGTAGGTGAGCGCCGTCCCCATGCCCCACGGCCGCTGGCCTGGCCCCGCCAGGCACTCGTACAGCACGACGCCGGCCGAGAAGACGTCCGTCCACGGCCCCACGCGCACGTTGGACTGCGCCTGCTCCAGGGCCATGTACATGGGCGTGCCCATCACCTCGCCGGGGCGGGTCATGGAGTCGGTGGCGATGTGGGCCACGCCGAAGTCGAGCAGCTTGGGCACCTCGCCCACCAGGTCGCTGCGGGCGAGGAAGATGTTCTGCGGCTTGATGTCGCGGTGGATCACCCCGAGCTGGTGGACTTTCGCAAGAACTTCAAGCACTTCCACCATGATGCGGGCCGCCATCGGCGGCGCGAGGGCCCCGCCGGCCAGGCGCTGGCTCAGATCCTCCCCCTCCAGCAGCTCCATCACCATGTAGGGCGAGCCGTCGGGGAGCGTGTCGTGGTCGTAGATGCTCGGCAGGCGATCGTCGCGGATGCGGCACGCCGACAGGGCCTCGTTGAGGAAGCGCCCCACCACCGTCTTGTCGTGGGCCAGCTCCGGGCGGATCGTCTTGATCACCACGCGGTTGCCGAGGACCGGGTGCACGGCCTCGTAGAGCATGCCCATGCCGCCCGCGTTCAGGAGGCGCGTGATCGGGTATTTGCCGATCACCGTGCCGGGTTGCAGGATGTTCAACGTTGACCCCGAGCGAGGCGACCCGGGAGCGAGCGAGGCGCGGCCAGCATGAATCGGATTTACCACGATCGTGGTGCAAAGAAGGAGATGCCACGGTGACAGAAGTACGACGGTCTGCCGCCAGCGGGCCGGAGGCGCTCCGAGAGGTCGTACAGCTCGCCGAGCGGACGGTCGCCAGCCTCGTCGGCTGGCGCCTCCAGCGCCTGCGCCGATCCCTGGACGGGCCCCTCGCCGTCGTCGGGACGGGCGGCACCCTGGCCCTCGCGACGCTCTGGGCACGGCTGCACGAGGCGGCCGGCCAGCCGGCCTGGAGCCTGACCCCCGCCGACTACGTGGCCCGCGCGACGCCGCCGGGCACCCGCACCCTCATCCTGAGCGCCACGGGCCGCCACCACGACATCCTGTCGGCCGCCCGGGAGGCCGCCCGACGCCACGCCCCGCTGCACGCCGTCGTCCACGACCGCTCCGCCCCGCTCTGCGACATCGTGCGGGCGGCCGGCGGGGACGTGACGGTGCTGCCGCGGCCCCCCCAGCCGGCGACCCTGGCCGATCCCCGCGTCGCCGTGCCCATGCTGGCGCTGGCCGGCAGCGTCCACGGCGGGGTGGATCTGGACACGCTCGAGGCCCTGCAGGTGCCGCCGCCCCCCGCCGAGCGCCCGGCCCTCGTCATCTGCCTGGGCACCGGCCTCGCGGCCCCCGCCGCCGCCGACTTCGCGTCGCGCTGCCGGGAGAGCGGCCTGGCGCTGGCCGTCGCCACCGACCGGCGCGACGCCACCCACGGCGACCTGCTCCAGGTGGATCCCGCCCGGACGTGGCTGGTGCAGTTCTTCGACCCCGCGGAGGCCGGGCAGATCGACGCCTACAACCGCCGCCTGCCCGCGGAGCTGGCGGTGACCTGCGTGCAGGCGGGCGGCCCCCTCAGCACCGGCGCCATCGCCCTGTGCGTGGCGGGCGGCCTGCTCTTCCAGGCCACCGCCGACCGCTTCGCCGTCCACCCGCGGGTGGAGGCGCTGCCCGAGTGGATGAAGGCCCTCTACCGCCTGCCCGACGCGCCAGGTGCTTGATCAGAAAGAAGAAAAGGCCTACTCGCAGGCCGGCGCGATGGACGCGCCGTCGCTGTTCACCAGGGCCTCCAGGTTCCAGCCACTGCACAGGCCCACGGGGTCGAACCGGATGGCGGGCTGGTCATCGCTGACGCCCTCGAGCCGGCCGGCGCCCCCCGTCACGCGGATGCCACCCACGTTGCCCGCCATCAGCAGGTTGCTGATCTGCGCCACCCCGTCCAGCCTCAGCCCGACGTCGCTGCTGTCCTGGATCTCGAGGCCGTTGATCATGCCGGCGGCCCCCTCGAAGTCGAGGGCCGGGCCGCTCTCGCCGGCGTCGCGCAGGATGAGCCGGGTCACCTCGAAGTCGGCCCCCGTCCGCACGATGATGCCGCCCCAGGCCCCCGGCCGGGCGGCCCCGCCGGGCTCACGGGCCTCGATGGTGACCGGATCGGCCGGCGTCCCGGTGGCCGCCAGGGCGCCGCGCACATCCAGCCGGCCGCCTGCCTCGGCCTGGAGGCGGAGCCCCCCGGGCAGCACCAGCCGGCCGCCCACGTCGATGCGCCCGTCGAGCCGCAGCGGCGCCCCCGAGCCCAGCGTCAGCGTCGCCCCGGCGGCCACCTCGAGGCCCTCACCCCGCAGGCGGTAGATCAGCGGCGCGGGCTGGTTGCCCAGGGTGACCATGCCCTCGACGAGGCCGGCGATGCCGATGCCCTCGAAGGCGTTGTCCGCCCAGTCATG
This sequence comes from bacterium, assembly GCA_041389985.1. Taxonomy (GTDB): domain Bacteria; phylum Myxococcota_A; class Bradymonadia; order UBA7976; family UBA1532; genus JACKDP01. Next base: position 81,914 of record JAWKQS010000015.1, on the reverse strand, counting down.
GCCGGGGCCGAGCGGCTGGCGGAAGTGGTTCGGCGCCGCCGCCACGGGCCACTGGGCGCGGCGGATCCAGGTGTCGGAGAAGCGAAACCAGCCCCCCGTGCTGTCCAGCATGCGGATGGCGTCACCCGCCACGTCCGTGATCTGGCCGCCCAGCAACACCAGCGTCCCGCCACCCTCCACCTCGATGCCGTTCCCCTCGCTCTGCCGGACCTTCAGGCCCGAGAAGGCCGTCGCCTGGGCCGTCGCGATGGCCGGCGCCCCATCCGGGCCGGCGTACTCCACCACGGTGTCCGTGAGGCTGCTGCCCGTGGGGTTGGCCAGGAACCGCAGACCGCCCCACTGGCCGGCCCCCGGCCCGCGGCCCGAGAAGACGACGGGCCCGCCCTCGCCGCCAGCACGCAGGACGCCCGCCACCGAGAGCGTCCGCCCCTCGCCCAGGATGACGGTGGCCGGCGAGATGACGAGCTCATGGTCCATGGGGACCTCGTCGGCCGCCAGCCGCCAGGGGTTGCCATCCGGGCCGATGCTGCCCCCCGCGATGGCCGCGGCGTCGAGCAGGCGGCCGCCTTCGACGGGCCCCGTGCGCACGAAGGCCCCCGTCGCCACGCCGAACGACCCGCCCACCTCGACGCGCACGTCCAGCGCGTCGGCGTCCGTGCCGGTGGCCTCGCCCCCGGCGGGCAGGGTGCCCCGCAGCCGGCTCTCGTCCTCGCGCTGGAGGCCCCGCAGCTCCACGTCGCCGATGAGGATCCGGGTCGGGACCGCCGCGAAGGGCCCCCCGTGGATGATCACCTCCACGTCGGCGTCCGTGGGACCCCACGCCGGCTCCACGCCGCGCACCACCAGGTCGCCCACCGCCAGCGCACGGCCGCGCACGGTCAGCGGGAAGTCGCCGCCGTCGGTCTCGACCACCACCATCTGCTCGAACTCGCCCTCGGCCTCGGGGGCGAACTGCACCAGCACGGTCGCGCTCTGCCCCACCTCGGCCGACGCGGGGAGCTGCCCCGCCGGGATGCTGAACGGCGCCTCCAGGCCCGTCACCCCCAGCACCGTCAGCGGGATGCCGTCGGAGGTGTTGCGCACCCGGATGAAATCGGCGGTCTGCTCCCCCGGCGCGATCTCGCCCAGGTCCAGCACGTCGGCCTCCAGCTCGCCGCTCGGGTTGCCGCCCAGGCCCCGCAGGACCACCTCGAAGGGCTCGGCGCCGGGGATGTCGGTGACGAGCTGCAGGATGACCTCGACCCGCCCCTCCGCCTCCGGCGAGAACTGCACCACCAGCGTGCGCTGCTGGCCGGCCGGGATGCGCAGGGGCGGCTGCCGCGAGACGCTGAAGCCCTGGGCCAGCCCCTCGAAGGCCGTGATCGTCAGATCGCCATCCCCGATGTTGCCCAGGACGAGGTCGCGCTCGTTGGTGAGACCCACGCCGACGGTGCCCAGATCGAGCACCACGGGCAGGACCGTCAGCTCCCCCGTGCCCGTCGCGCCCATGTCGGCAGGCGCGGCGTCCTCGACCTCCCCCTGATCCGCCGGCCCCCCGTCGACGTCGCCGCCGTCCGGGGTGGGGGCGCTGCCCCCGCCGCCGCCCCCGTCATCGCAGCCGACGAAGAGCAGAAACATCAATCCGATCAAGCCACTCCAGCGCATGAGACCTCCCCGGCGAGCGCGCACCGCGAGGAGTCTACCCGATCCGCCGGGCCCGCGGGCGCTGCGCTGCCAGTGGCGCTCCGGCGCCGCGCCGCGTAGGCTCAGGGCGACGTCTTCCGGGAGGCTGGACATGCGCCTGCTCGCCGCCGCCATTGCCCTGCTGCTCGCCGTCCCCGTCGCCGCCCAGCCGTGGCGCTACGTGGATCGCCGGGGCCAGGTCCACTACACCAACAACCCCCACGAGCTGCCCTCGGCCCAGCGCAAGCGGGTGCTGGAGGCGCTGAAGCGCAAGCGAGAGGCCGCCGCCGAGCAGGCCGCCGCCGAGGCCGCCGCCGCCGCCGAGGCCGTCGACGCCGAGGGCGAGCCCGTGGTGCCGGGGGTGGTGCCGCCCGTAGCCCCCCCCGCCGTGGCCACCGTCACGCTGCCCGCCGAGGCCGCCCCGGCGTCCGAGGCCGAGGACAAGGGCCCCACGCCCCGGGAGCTCTGGCAGACGCAGCTCGACGGGGCCGTCAAGGAGGCCGACGCCGCCCGCCAGGCCCTCGACGCCGCCCGCAAGACGGCCGAGGACGCCCAGCGCAACGCCCTGCTCAGCCCGTCGGGCTTCAACTCCGCGAAGCACACCGAGAGCCAGGCCGCCCTCCAGGCCGCCGAGGCCGCCCTCCAGGCCGCCGAGGGCGTCGTCACCCGCACCCGCTCCGCGGAGCCCCGGTGATCCGCACGCTGCCCCCGCCACTGCCTCACTTCGAGCGCTTCCTGCACGACCGGGCCGGCACCGCCTGGGACGATCCGCGCACCCCGGCCACCTTCAGCGGCCGCCGCGTCCTGCGGGCCCGCCCCCGCGCCCCGCTCTTCGCCCCGGGCAGCGCCGACGAGCGGCTGGCCCTGGAGAACGCGCTGCGCTACGTGGATCCGGCGCACCACGCCGAGCTGCTGCCCGAGTTTCGCGCCGAGCTGCGCACCATGGGCCGCATCTATGGCTACCGCTTTCGCCCGGCCGGCCGCCTCCATGGCCGCCCCGTCGGTGAGGTGCCGGGCCGCACCCTCGCCGGCCGCGCGCTGCGGATCATGATCGACAACAACCTCGACTTCGAGGTGGCCCTGTACCCCTATGAGCTCGTCACCTATGGGGAATCGGGCCAGGTCTGCCAGAACTGGATGCAGTACCGGCTGATCATCGAGGCCCTCGCCGAGCTCACCGACGACCAGACCCTCGTCGTGAGCTCCGGCCACCCGCTCGGGCTCTTCCCCTCCCGCCCCGAGGCCTCCCGGGCCGTCGTCACCAACGGGCTGGTCATCGGTCGCTGGGACACCCCCGAGGGCTTCGCCCGCCTGGCGGCCCTGGGCTGCGTGAACTACGGCCAGATGACCGCCGGCGGCTGGATGTACATCGGCAGCCAGGGCATCGTGCACGGCACCTACATCACGCTGCTCAACGCGGCACGGCGACGCCGGCCCGGCACCCCGGACATGCGCGGCCAGACGTTCGTCTCGTCGGGCCTCGGGGGCATGTCGGGGGCCCAGCCCAAGGCCCTGGAGCTGGCCGGAGGGGCCGGCATCATCGCCGAGGTCCGCGGCGCCCAGGTGGAGCGGCGCGTCCAGATGGGCTGGGTCAGCCGGGGCACCACCGACGTCGCCGAGGCGGTCCGCTGGATGCTCGACGCCCGCGATCGCGGCGCGCCCCTGTCCGTGGCCTGGCAGGGCAACATCGTAGAATTGCTGGAGTATCTGGCCAGGGAGCGCATCGACGTCGACCTGATCTCCGACCAGACCTCCTGCCATGAGGTCTACACGGGCGGCTACATCCCGGCGGGCCTGACGGTGGCCCAGGCCGAGGCCCTGGCCCAGGACGATCCGGCCGCCTGGCGGGCGCGGGTGGACGAGAGCCTCCGGCGCCAGCACGCGGCCCTCAAGACGCTCACCGCCGCGGGCAGCGCGTTCTTCGACTACGGCAACAAGTTCCTCGACGCCGTGGCCGACGCGGGGTGCCCGAGCTGCGCCGCGGCGACGGCTTCATCTGGCCCTCGTACGTCGAGGACATCATGGGCCCCGAGTGCTTCGACCTGGGGTACGGGCCGTTTCGCTGGGTCTGCCTGTCGGGGGATCCGGCCGATCTTCGCCGCACCGACGCCGAGGCGGCCGCCGAGCTGGAGGCGTTGCTGGCCGAGCGCGGCCAGCGCCAGCAAGACCTGGACAACCTGGCCTGGATCAGGGCGCCGAGGCCGCCGGCCTGGTGATGGGCACCCAGGCGCGCATCCTGTACGCCGACGCCGAGGGGCGCAGCCGCCTGGCCCGGCGCTTCAACGCCCTGGTGCGCCGCGGGATCATCGGCCCGGTCATGCTGGGGCGCGACCACCACGACGTCAGCGGCACCGACTCCCCCCTGCGCGAGACCTCCAACATCCGCGACGGCTCCGCGGTCACCGCCGACATGGCCCACCAGTGCTGGGCCGGCAACGTGGCCCGGGGCATGACGCTGGCCGTCCTCTCCAACGGCGGGGGCGTGGGGACGGGCAACGCCGTCAACGGCGGCTTCGGCCTGCTGCTCGACGGCTCGACCGCCGTGGATCATGTGCTGGAGACGGCGCTCGAGTGGGACGTGATGGGTGGCGTCGCCCGCCGCGCCTGGGCCCGCAACCCCGGCGCCCAGGCCACCGTCGCGGCCTGGAACCAGGCCAACGCCGGCCGCGGCCGCATCACCGAGGCCGCCCTGGTCGATCCCGCCCTGCTCGACGCCTGAGCCGGGGTCGCCCGGCGGGCTACTCGGCCGGCAGGATGGGCCCGCTCAGCCCCCCCGACGCCACCAGCACCTGGGCCGTGCGGATGTCGGTCGCGAGCAGGCGATCCGCCAGCAGGGGCGGCACCACCTCGCGGATCTTCTTGTAGAAACGGGCAGTTCCACGACCGAGCCGCGAAGCGATGCGGGCCCGCCCGGCGGCGTCCACCGCCGCCGCGAAGGCCGTCGCCCGATCCTCGGAGGCCTGGAGCGGATCCGTCCCGGGCGCCGGCGGGGCCACCCCTGCGTGCCGCCACTCCACCGCCTGGGCCCCCACCAGCACCTCGATGGCCTGCACCGCCGCCGTCGTGTGGACGACGGTCATGAGCTTGCGGGCCGCCACCAGCGCCATCGGCACATGGTCCTCGATGTTGGCCGAGCTGGGGATGGAGTCCACCACGGCCGGGTGGGCCAGGACCTTGTTCTCGGAGACCAGGCTCGCCGCCGTGTACTGGGCGATCATGTAGCCCGAGTGCAGGCCCGGCCGGGCGGTGAGGCTGGCCGGCAGGCCGTGGCTGTGGTGCGCGTCCAGCAGCATCTGGGTGCGGCGCTCGCCGATGCTCGCCAGCTCGGCCACCGCCAGGGTGAGCACATCCGCCGCCATCGCGATGGGCTGGCCATGGAAGTTGCCCGCCGAGTAGGCCACCCGCGCCCGGCCATCGTGGCCGGCGGGCCAGTTGCCGGCGAAGTGGGCGTCGAAGGGCGGGCCGCCGTCGGGGAAGAACAGGGGGTTGTCCGTCGCCGCGTTCAGCTCGGCCTCGACCACCCGCCGGGCGTAGGCCAGGGCGTCGCGGCTGGCCCCATGCACCGCGGGGGCGCACCGGACGCAGTAGGGATCCTGCACCTCCCCGCGCGCCTCGACCCCCCGCGAGCCCGCCAGCAGCGCGCGGATGCGCGCGGCGCTCGCCTGCTGGCCGGGGTGGTTGCGGGCGGCGTGGATGCGCTCGTCGAACGCCCGGGCGCAGCCCGCGATGGCCTCCACCGCCAGGGCGCAGCCCACATCGGCCGCGTCCACCAGGCGCTCGGCCTGGACGACCGCCTGGGCCAGCAGCGCCGCCGAGAAGGTGGCGCCGTTGATGAGGGCCAGGCCCTCCTTGTGGCTGATCGCCGGGCTCGGCAGCGGCGCGAACCGCCCGATCTCGGCGCCCGGGTGCACCGTCCGATCCGCCCCGACCTGAAACTCGCCCTGGCCGAGCAGGGGCAAGAACAGGTGCGCCAGCGGGCAGAGATCGCCGCTCGCGCCCAGCGAGCCCCGGATGGGCACCCGCGGCACGACCCCGGCGTGGAACCACGCCAGGAGCGTCTCCACCAGCTCGACGCGCACGCCGGAGTGGCCCTTGAGGAAGGCGTTGACGCGCAGGAGCAGCACCGCGCGCACGATCTCGGGGGCGAAATAGTTCGAAGAATCAGCAGGATCCGTCGACGTACCGACCCCGGCCGCGTGGCTCGGCAGCAGGTTGGCCTGGAGCACGGCCAGCTCGGTGGGGGGGATGGGCACGTCCTTGAAGCGGCCGAACCCGGTGGTGACGCCGTACTCCCGGGCGCCGGGCGGGGCGGCCCGCGTCCCCGCGCGCCAGGCGGCGTGCTGGGCGGTGTAGGCGGCGACGCTGGCGTCGACCACGGCGCGGCAGCGCCGCACCTGCTCCAGGCCCTCGGGCGCACACCGGACCCGGGCCTCCGGGTCGGAGGCGGCCGCGATCAGGTCTTCAGGCGTGAGGTCGGCGCCGGTCAGGACGAGCGCGACCCCCATGGATCAATGCCCCAGGATGCGCCGGACCTCGGCCACCATGTCGGTGCGGGCGACGCTGCGCTGGGCCTCGCCCTGGACCTGCTGCTGGTAGGCCTCGGCGTCCGCCTCGTCCTTCAGGCGCTCGGCCAGCTCGGCCCCGAGGCGCAGATCCTTGATGGACACCTCGCCCCGATCGAACTCGTCCCCGCCGGCGATGACCACCGCCGGCGAGCGGCGCTGGTCGGCGTACTCGAGCTGCTTGCCGAACTTCTTGGGGTTGCCCAGGTACAGCTCGGCGACGATGCCGGCGGCCCGCAGCTCGTTGACCATGGCCTGGTAGGCGGGCAGGCGGCCCTTGTCCATGACCGTGACCACCACCGGGCCGGGCCGGGCGTCCACCTGCACGCGATCGAGCAGGCGCAGGGCCGACAGCAGGCGATCGACGCCGATGCTGGCGCCCGTGGCCGGCACGCGCTGGCCCGTGAACCGCATCACCAGGTCGTCGTAGCGGCCCCCGCCCGCCACCGAGCCGAAGCTGCGGCGGTGGCCCGTCTCGTCGAGGACGTTGAACGTCAGGGCCGCCTCGAACACCGGGCCCGTGTAGTAGGCCAGCCCGCGCACGAGCGACGGATCGAACTTCACCCGCGCCTCGTCGAGGCCCGAGACGTCCAGCAGCTCGGCGATGGTCTCGAGCTCGGCCACGCCCTCCAGCCCCTCGCGGCTCGTGCCCACCAGCTCCCGGAAGGCCGCGGCGACGCCGGCCCGGGTGCTGGCCTGGGCCTCCACGAAGGCCACGATGATGGCCTGCTGGTCGGGCGAGAGCTCGGCGCCGGGGGTGAAGTGCCCCGTCTCGTCCTCGCGGCCCTTGCCCAGCAGGTGGCGCACGCCGTCCATGCCCAGGCGATCGAGCTTGTCGAGGGCCCGCAGCGTCGTCAGCCGCGCCGCCTCGGTGGCGACCCCCGCGCGCTCCAGGACCCCGTTGAGGATCTTCCGGTCGTTGACCCGGATTTCGTAGTCTTTTCGAGGAATTCCGAGCGCGTCGAAGGCCTCGGCCAGCACGATGCAGACCTCGGCGTCCGCCGCCAGGCTGGCGGCCCCCACCGTGTCGAAGTCGCACTGGATGAACTGGCGGAAGCGCCCCGGCCCCGGCCGCTCATCGCGCCAGACCGGCCCCACCTGCCAGCGCCGGTAGGGGCGGGTGAACGACTCTTCCTTCTCGTGCTCCGCGTAGAAGCGCGCGAGGGGAGCCGTCAGGTCGTAGCGCAAGGTGAGCCACTGCTCGAGGCCGTCGGAGTCGCGGAAGGCGAAGACGCCCCCCGTCGGCTGGTCGGCCTCGGGGAGGAACTTGCCCAGGCAGTCGGCGTACTCGAGGGCCGGGGTCTCCAGGGGCTCGAAGCCGAACCGCTCGTAGACCTCGCCGATGGTGGCGATCATGGCCCGCCGGGCCCGAACCACCCCCGCGGGGGCGTCCTCGAAGCCGGCGGGCAGCCGGGGCACCGGCCGCTGCCGCTTGATGCTCATGGCCTCGCTGGGGTGAATGGGGAAATGGTGCAGCCAGGTGGGCTCGAACCACCGACCCCCGGAACCACAATCCGGTGCTCTACCAACTGAGCTATGGCTGCCCATACGGCGCGCGCACGAGCGGAGGGCGTTCTAGCAGGGCGCCTTGCCGGTTGCAAGTCCGATCGGCGTCCACGACGCCCGAGGCCCCCACCCCGGACGGCGGCGGCCAGTTCTCTTCCCCTGGATCCGCCACCCGGTGATACCGTCCCGTCACACGGGGGGGTGCCATGATGCGGATGTGGGTGCTCTGGGGGTGCGTCGTCGCCCTGTGGGCGTGCGACTCGGGGGGGAGCGGCGGGGGCGACCCCGCGGACGCGGCCACGCTGGACGCCGGGCGACCGGACGCCCGCGGGGCCGACATGGCGCTGCGGGACGGCGGCCCCCGGGACGCGGGGCCCCACGATCAGGGCCCCCCGGCGGACGCGGCGCCCGCCGACATGGCCTCGCCGGATGCCTCCCCGCCCGACGCGGGTCCCATGGACGCGGCCCCCCTGGACGCCGCCCCCCTGGACGCCGCCCCCCTGGACGCCGCCCCCCTGGACGCCGCCCCCCCGGACGCCGCCCTGCCCGACATGGCGCCCCTCGACGCCGCGGTGCCTGACGCCGAGCCGCCTCCGCCGCCGCCGCCTCCCCTCATCACCGAGCTGATGGCCCGCAACGACGGCGTCCTGCTGGATGAAGACGGCGATCCCAGCGACTGGATCGAGCTGTACAACCCGGGCGACGCCCCGTACGCCCTGGCCGATCACCACCTGACCGACAGCCTCGAAGATCCGACCCGCTGGCGCTTCCCGGCGGTCGCCATCCCGGCGCGGGGCTACCTGGTGGTCTTCGCCTCGGGGAAGAACCGGCGGCCCGACGCGGGCACCCTGCACACCGACTTCAGCCTGAGCGGCGACGGCGAGACCATCGCGCTGACCGGCCCCGACGGCGAGGTGCTGTCTGCCTTCGTCGACTACCCGCCCCAGGCCCCGGGCCTGTCGTTCGGGCTGCCCATGGAGGCCGATCCCGTCGCCCTCGTCGGCGAGGGCAGCCCGGCCAGCGTCGCCGGCCTGGCCCCGGGGGGCGATGCCGCGTGGCGCCAGCCCGGCTTCATCGAGGACGCCAACTGGTCCAACGCCAGCCTGGGAGTGGGCTACGACCAGGCCCCCGCCCCGCGCGCGCCGCGGCCGGTGGCCGACTCGGTGGTGGACTTCGGCGGCAGCCAGGGCCTGCGCGGCTGGTCCTACGGGTACCGCGACGCCGCCAACGACGGCGGAAACCCCTATAATTCCAATAACTTCATCCCCTTCCCCGCCGCCGGCGGCCCGTGGAGCGCCGGCTCGTTCTGGACGGGGCAGGCCTGGGACTGGTTCGCCGGCGATCCGCCCTGGACGTCCCTGACCCCCACCGGCGGGCAGCCCAACGGCTTCAACAACGGCGGGGTGCAATGGGCCATCCGCCGCTTCACCAGTCCCATCGCGGGGCGGCTGGCCATCTCCGGTCAGGTGGGCAACCCGGCCGCCGCCGGCGACGGGGCCACGCTGCGCCTCTTCGTGGATGGCGAGGAGGCCTTCTCCCGCCACCTCAACGGCGCCACGGAGGACTACGCGGTGGAGGTGCAGGTCGCCGTCGGCAGCCTGCTCGACTTCACCATCGATCCCGGGCCCGACGGCGACGACTTCGGCGACGGGGCCATCTTCACCGCCACCCTCGTCGAGCCCGGCCGGGGCCTCGACGCCCTCGGCCCGGTGCTGGCCGACTCGGTGGCCGACTGGTCGGCGGCGGGCATCCAGGGCGAGCGGGGCTGGTGGCAGGGCTACTACGACTTCACGGGCGACGCCGACGGGGTGTACGGGCCCGAGGCCTTCCGGCCCTTCCCCCGCGACGCCGGGCCCCACTCGCCCACGAACTTCTGGACCGGCGACGCCTGGGACTGGTTCTCGGGCAACCCGCCCTGGACCACGGTGGGCCGCGAGGCCATCCACCCCAACGGCACCAACAACGGCCGCGAGCACTGGGCCATGCGCCGCTTCGAGGCGCCGTCCGACGGCACCCTCGTCGTCGAGTGGCACCTGGACAAGAGCAACCCCAACGGCGGCGGGGTGACGGGCCATGTGTTCCACGGGGCCACCGAGCTGGACCAGGCCGCCATCGCGGGCAACGACAGCATCGGGGTGACGCGCCTGGTGATCGTGCCGAACGTCCGCGCCGGCGACACCCTGGACTTCGCGGTCGATCCCACCGGCCCCAACGGCAACCGGGCTGACGGCTCCGACGGCTCGCGGCAGCGCGTCCGGATCTGGCAGGCGGCCAGCTTCGCGCCTCTCATCCAGACCGACGTGGAGGATCTGGTGGCCGCAAGCGGCGGGGTGCGCCTGCGGGTGCCGGTGGCCGTGCCCGACCCGCAGACGGGCCGCCTGGAGCTGCGCGTCCGCTACGATGATGGCTTCCGCGCCTGGCTCGACGGCGCGCCGCTGGTGGACGAGAACGCCGGCCCCGCCGTGGCCGATCGGGCCGCCAGCGACGCCCTGGCCCCTGCGCTCTTCTCGCTGGGGGCGGCAGACCTCGCCGCGGGCCTGCACCTGCTGGCCGTCGAGGCGGTGGACGCCCCGGCCGCCGACGGGCGGTTCCTCTTCGCGCCGACGCTGGACATCGTGGCCCTGGCCATCGGCGATCAGCCCACCTACCTGCCCGTCCCCACCCCCGGCGCCGACAACCTGGGCGTGGGCGACGGCCGCCCCGTCGTCATCACCCTCGATCGCCACCAGGACGTCGGGCCGGCCGACGAGCTGGCGATCGGCGCGCGGGTGGCCGGCATCGGCGCGCCGGTGGCCGACGTCACCCTCGTCTACCGGGTCATGTTCGAGCCCGAGGTCCAGGTGCCCATGATGCCCGAGGGCGACAGCACCTGGCGCGTCGTCCTGCCCCCCGGCCTCGCCGCGCCGGGCCAGCTCGTGCGCTGGTACGTCGTCGCCACCGACGCCGCCGGCCGGGCCACCCGCTGGCCGCCGTTCCTCGACCCCCTCGACTCCGAGGAGTACGTCGGCACCGTCATCCGCGACGACGCCCTCGCGTCCAACCTGCCGATCTTGCACTGGTTTGCGGCCACGCCCGACCGCGCCGCCACCGACGCCGGCACCCGCACCAGCCTGTGGTTCGACGGCGAGCTCTACGACAACATCCGCGCCGACCTGCACGGCCAGTCATCCCGCGGCTTCCCCAAGAAGTCGTACAACCTCGACTTCAACGCCGACCACCGCTTCCGCTGGCAGGACGACCTGGCGCGCATGCGCGACATCAACCTGCTGAGCATCTACGCCGACAAGTCGAAGGTGCGAAACACCATCGCCTACGAGATCTACCGGGACGCCGGCGCCGACTACCACCTGGCCTCGTCGGTGCGCATGCAGCTCAACGGCCGCTTCTTCTCCGTGGCCGACTTCGTGGAGGACGGCGACGACAAGTGGATCGAGCGCCTCGGCTACCCCGACCCCATCGGCGCGCTCTACAAGATGTATGACAACATGAGCAACCCGGCCCGGGGCGAGAAGAAGACCCGCCGGGAGGAGGGCAACCAGGATCTGGCCGCGCTCATCGCCGGCCTCGGCCTGGAGCCCGAGGCCCGACGGCTCTTCATCTACGACAACATCGATCTGGCGCGCATGGCCAACTACCTGGCCGCCATGATCGTCACCGCCGGCCTCGACTGCTGCCACAAGAACTACTACGCCTACCGCGACCCCCGCACCGACGAGTGGTGGTACATGCCGTGGGACCAGGACCTGACCCTGGGCCGCAACTGGACGGGCAACTACTTCGACGACCGGATGTACCCCCAGAACCCGCTCTTCGTCGGGCGCAACAACCGCCTGATCTCGGCCCTCTTCGAGCTGCCGCCCTTCACCGAGATGTACCTGCGCCGCCTGCGGACGCTGATGGACGCCCAGGTGCAGCCGCCGGGCACCCCCGCCGAGGCGCTGCGCTTCGAGGCGCGGGTCGACGCCCTGCGCGCCCTCATCGGCGATGACGGCGACCTGGACAACGCGAGCTGGCCCACCTGGGGCATCCCCCAGACCTTCGACGAGGGCACCCGCATCCTGAAGGAGGAGTTCCTGGGGCCGCGGCGCACCTTCCTGTATGGCCTCGTCCAGCCCGCCGCCCGCGAGGCCGTGGTGCTCGTGGATCCCACCCCCGGCGCCACCGTGGCCCGCTACAGCGTGCCCCTCGACGACCTGGAGGGCGACGCCTGGACGCTCCCCGACGCCCCTGAGGACGGGTGGGCCGAGGGCCCCCTGGGCCTGGGCTACGAGGACGCGCCGGGGCCGTTCGTCCCGTACCTCGCCACCGCCGCCCGGCCCCAGGACGCCGACCCCCGGGCCACCAGCGTGCGCGCCCGGATCCACTTCACCGTCGACGATCCGGCCGCCATCGAGAACCTGGTCCTGCGCCTGCGCTACGACGACGGCGTGATCGTGTGGCTCAACGGCGTCGAGGTCACCCGGCGCGGCCTGCCCCCCGGGCCGGTGGCCTGGGACGCCGAGGCCGACGACCACCCCGACGCCGCCGCCATCGCCTGGGAAGATCAAGCAATTCAGGGACTTGCAAACCTGCTCGTCGCCGGAGACAACGTGCTGGCCGTGCAGGTGGTGGACGGCGGCGGCGGGGATCTGCTGCTGGGCGTCGGCCTGCTGGACGGCCAGCGGGTCGCCGTCGGCGCCGAGCCTTTGCCCCCGGCCCAGGGCCCGGTGCTGGTGGCCATCGAGGAGGTCGCCGCCGATCTGGCCGCCCCGCGTGAGGCCTACGTCCTGCTGCACAACATCACCGGCACGGCGGTGGATCTCAGCGGGTGGCGCCTCGCCGGCGGGGGCGTCGAGCATGTGTTCCGGGCCGGGACCGTGCTGCCCACCGACGGCCGCCTCTACGTGGTCGCGAGCCCCCGGGCCTTCCGGGCCCGCGCCAACGGCCCCTCGGGCGGGCAGGGCCTCTTCGTGCAGGGCCCGTGGACGGGCGTGCTCTTCCCCGGCGGCGCGCCCGCGCTCCTGCCCCCCGCCCCCTGACCCGGGGGCCGGCCGCCGCGGCGAGCGCCAGCCACCGCCGCCCGTCCCATCGCCATTGCCATCCGGTCGCCGGGGGGGCAGATTTGCCCATCACACTGGAGTGAATGGTCCGGAGAGCCTCCCGTCGAGCGGCGCCCGAGACCCCCCCACGAAGACGCTGGAGATGCTCCCCATGGCGAAGTCCTCTGCACTGCTCGCGCTCCTCCTGGCCGCCTGTGGCCCCACCCAGTCCGTCCAGCGCGCGGACGCCCCGACCGACACGCCCGTTCGCCTGGATCCGCCCAAGAAGAGCGTCTACATCCGCGCCAGCTTCGACAGCGATCCCTCGCCCTTCATCGGCCGCTTCCTGCCCGATGGCACCCCGGTGGCCGACATCGACGAGAACGGCGCCGCCCAGACCCGCTGCTCCAAGTTCGTGGGCTACGAGGAGATCAAGGCCGCGGGCACCTTCGACGAGGTCTTCAACGCCTCCTCCGGGGTGAGCGCGAGCCTGGGCTTCGTCGCCGTGGGCCAGGCCGCCCTCGCGGCGGGCCAGAACGCCGGCGTCCGCGTTCGCTACAGCCTCGACAAGAAGATGCGCTTCTCGGTGAAGGACGCCGATGGCTTCGATCAGTGCTGCAAGGCGGCCCCCGATCAGTGCAGCGATCTGATGATCGGTGAGTTCCTGAGCGGCACCGGCGAGGTGTATCAGTTCGCGGGCTCCGAGGCCGGCCTGAAGGCGGGCGGCCTGCTGCAGGGCGGCGGCACCGGTGACTTCGACGTGAAGAACGGCGTGGCCTGGAAGCGCGCCAGCACCTTCGACGGCGTCTACTTCGCCTTCCGCACCCAGCAGGCCCGCCTCGGCGGTGGCATGGCCAAGGCCGATCCGACGGACTGCTCGTGGGCCGACAACGTGCCCACCAGCCTGGATGGGACCTACTTCGTGGGCATGTCGCCCCCGGTCGCCTCCGAGGCCACCGCCCGCGACAAGGCCCAGCAGAACGCCCAGGTCCAGGCGGTGCGCTACCTGGGGCAGTTCATCCAGACCAGCACCCAGACGAAGTCGTCGGCCCTCGCCGGCTACCTGGAGGACGAGGAGAAGATCCAGACCGTCGCCCAGGGCCTGACGCGCCGGCTGCGCGCCGAGAAGTTCTGCAAGGCCGAGGCGGTGGAGACCCCCGACGGCCTGATGTACGCCGCCAAGGTCCTGGTTTTCTTCCCGAAGGCCGAAGAGAAGGCCGCCGCCGCCTCCGCCGTGGACACGGTGCAGGCCGAGCTGGAGAAGGCCGGCAAGCTGACCACCAAGGCCAAGGCGGATCTCAAGAAGGTCAAGGAAGGCCTGGGCCAGTGAAGCGCTTCGCCCTCACGCTCGCCCTCGCCGGCTGCGGTGGCGGCGGTGGGATCAAGGCGGATCCGCCCCCCGCGGATCCGGCCCCCGCCCCCGCCCAGCCCGCGTCCCAGGCCGCCCCTGCGGCGGCCCCGGGGGCGGCGACCTGGGACTGCACCGGCAACATCGTGCCCCCGGCGGGCTACATCACGGCCACGGGGCTCGCCCCCGCCGGCCCCGACGGCCTGGCGTCGGCCCAGCGCGCCGCGCTGGAGACGCTGCGCGGGAAGGTCTGCGGCGAGGCGTCCTGCGGCGCCCTGGCCGCGGAGCTGAAGGTCTGGCGCACCGGCGAGAGCGCCACCCAGGCCTGCGCCATGGCCACCGTGAACCGGCAGGCCGTCGAGGCCTGGCGCGCCGGCAACGACACCTCGGCCCTGGATGACCAGCTCGCGGCGGCCGCCCGGGATCTGACCGGGGCCGTCAAGCGCAAGCAGCCCAACATCTTCGTGGCCCGCATCGTGGACGGCGGCGCGGCCGGCGGCCCCCGGGCCCGCTGGCTGCTGCCCCGCCTGCGCCGCGCGTTCTCGGCCGCCGGCGCCGTCCCCGTGGCCTGGGAGGGCTGGACGGGCAAGGACATCCCCAAGGGGGTGGACGGGGTGGTCGAGGCCAGCCTGACCGCCCGCGTCGAGCGGGGGGTGCCGGTGCTGGAGCTCTCCGTCGAGCTGCTGCACCGGGCCGGGGCCGCCACCGGCCGCCGCGCCGCCGCGCCCATCCTGTTCGCAGCCGCCGTCGCCCCCCCGGGCGGCCCGGCCCTGCCCCCGCTCCCGAGCGATCCGGGGCTGGTGCTGCGGTTCAACTCCGGCGAGGGGGGCGTGCTCTGCGCCGGCGCGAAGACCCGCCTCGCCCTGAGCAGCGAGCATGCGGCCCATGTGCGCGTGTTCAGCCTGTACGGCGACGGCGAGGCCCTGCTCATCCACCCGGTGGCCGGGGGAGACGACGCCATCGGCGCCGGCAAGACCATCCTGATCGGGGGCGACGAGGGCTTCGAGGCCCTCCCCGTCCCCGGCGCCGACGTCGAGCGCGTGCTGGTGGTGGCGGCGTCCACCCCCGCCGAGCTGGGCGACCTGGCCGCGTATCGCTCCACCTGCCGGCTGCCCGCCGGCGTGGCCGGGCGCCTGCACCGCTTCGAGGGCCTGCCCCCGAAGAGCCGGGCGTCCGCCGATGGCTACCGCATCGTCGAGGGTGACGGCTGCCCGTCCCTCGATCCCGCCGCCCGCGACCGCATCCGCGCCGCGCTGGCCGAGGTCCCGCCATGTCTGTGAAGCACCTGATCTTGCTGGCTTTTCTGGCCATCCTCCCGGGCTGCTACAAGCGGGCGAGCCTGCCCACCAAGAGCACCCCGGCCAGCGCGCGGGTCTTCGTCGCCTTCCAGGTGGAGCGCACCCTGGCCGAGAGCGTGTCGGCCCAGCTCCAGGAGGCCATGAAGGCCGTGGGCGGCGCCGCCGCCACGGTGGACGTGGGCGATCGGATGACGGCCGCGATGCGCGCCGAGCTGGTGCAGCGCAACGTCGCGCTGCCCATCATGGATCCGAGCCTGCCCGCCGACCTGGCCCTCACCGGCCAGTTCCGGCAGGGCACGACGGGCATCGAGCTGGAGTGGCAGCTCATCCACACCCAGTCCGGCGCCCTCGTGCTGGCCGGGGTCTACTCCGACACCTTCTTCACCGGCAACGTCGAGCCCTTCGTGGACGATGTGCTCAAGAAGCTGCTGAAGGTCGACATCGATCAGTACGGCAGCGGCGGCAGCCAGATCGCGGCGCGCCCCATCGATCACGGCCCGGCCGGCGGCGGCCTGCCCAGCCCCCCCGACGCCCACAACGACGGCAGCAAGGCCTACGCGGTGGTCATCGGCATCGAGAAGTACCGCGAGAAGCTGCCCGACGCGACCCACGCCGAGGCGGACGCCCAGGCCTTCGCGGCCTACGCCCAGAAGACGCTGGGCGTGCCCGAGGCCCACATCCGCGTGATCACCGGCGAGCGCGCCGGCCGCGCGGACATGGCGTCGATGATCGAGGAGTGGCTGCCCCGCAACGCCAAGGAGCCGGGCGGCAAGGTCTACGTCTTCTTCTCGGGGCACGGCGCCCCCGACCCCGAGACGGGCGACGCCTACCTGGTGCCCTACGACGCCGATCCCGCCTACATCAAGACCCGCGGGTTCAGCGTGCGCGACCTGTACGCCCGCCTGGAGACGCTGCCCAGCCAGCAGGTGATGGTCTTCCTCGACGCCTGCTTCTCGGGCAGCGGGGATCGCTCCGTCATCGCCCAGGGCACGCGGCCCCTGGTGCCGGTCAAGGCCCCCGAGTCGAAGGGCGGCGTCATCGCCCTGACGGCCGCCGCCGCCCGCGAGACCACTGGCGCGGCCCGGGATGCCGCCAACGGCCTCTTCACCCGCCACCTGCTCGCCGGCCTCGCCGGGGCCGCCGACGCCAACGGCGACCACGACGTGACGCTGACCGAGCTGGCCGACCACGTGCGGCAAAAGGTGAGCAGTGACGCGCGGTTGGACAACCGCGAGCAGACGCCCAGCCTGCTCGTCGCCCGCGGCATCAACCCCGATCTCTTCCGCGTGGTGCAGGGCCTGGCGCAGTAGCCAGCCGCCGTCAGGGCACCAGCTCGAACCCCGAAGGCAGCGTCGGCCGCACGGTCGTGTCACGCGAGAGCGAGACGCGGGCCGTGACGTCGTCGTAGCCCGGCTTGCTGAACGACAGCACCAGCGTCCCCCGGCCGGCCGGGCGCTCCAGGGTCAGGGGCGTCTTGCCGAGCGTCGTGCCCCCCTCCTTCACCGTCGCGCCGAGGGGCGTCGACAGCACCCGGATGCTGACGGTGCCGGCGTCCACGACCACCGGGCGGTCGGGCGGCTCCGGCGGGCGATCCGTGGCCGGGCGCAGGGGCGGCGGCTTCGGGGGCTTTGTCTCGGGGGCCGCGTCGGGCACCGCCGCGTCCACCACGGGTGCCGCCGCGTCCACCGGCGCCGCGTCCGGGCGCGGGGCCGCGTCGGGGATGACCACCGGCCGCCCCGCGTCGGGCACCGCGGGCCCGGGCTGGAGCCCCCAGATCACCAGCCCCCCCGCCACCAGCGCCGTTAGCGCCCCCATCACCAGGAGCAGCTTGCCGCGCCCGCCGCCCAGGGCCTCCTGCAGCGCGACGGCCAGCTCGGCCGCCGAGGCGAAGCGCTCGCCGGGCTCCTTGGCCAGCGCCCGCTCCACCGCCGCCGCCAGCCCCCGCGGCACCCCGGGCGCCCGCTGGCGGATGGGCTGGAAGGGCTCGTGGGCGTGCTTGAACAGGACGGCCATGGCGGTGGGGCCGTCGAAGGGCACCGTCCCCGTCAGGGCGTGGTAGGCGATGACCCCCAGCGAGTAGACATCCGCCCGCCCGTCCACCTCGGCGGCCGACAGCATCTCGGGCGCCATGTAGCGCGGCGTCCCGATGGCGTTCAGCGACAGATCCGCCTCGCCCGCCTCGGCGACGATGCCCAGATCCATCACCGTCACGCGGCCATCGGCCCCCACCATCACGTTGGCGGGCTTCATGTCGCGGTGCACCAGGCCGGCGGCGTGCAGGGCCTGCAGGGCCGCGCACACATCCACCAGGATGGGCACCAGCCGCTGGGGAGAGAGGGGCGCCTCGGCCTTGATGATCTCGGAGAGCGTCCGCCCCTCGATGAACTTCATGACCATGTAGTAGAGGTCGCCGGACCGCCCCACCGCGTAGACCGGCACCAGCCCCCGGTGCTCCACCTGGGCCAGGGCCTGGGCCTCCCGCATGAACCGCTTGAGCGTGTCGGAGCTGCCACCGCGGGCCTGGAGCACCTTGATGGCCACCGCCCGGCGCAGGGTGAGGTCCGTCCCCCGGTAGACGACCCCCATGCCGCCGCGGCCCACCTGGGCATCGATGCGGTAGCGGCCGTCTACGACTTCGCCGGTCGCGAGGGGTCCGTCATTCAACGCGTGGCGCTCCAGCGGCCGGCGGCCGCGGTCCATCGACCCCCGGCCATCCCACCGAGGGTCCACGAGGCTTTATAAGCTGCCTCGGGGCACCGTATGATGGCAAAAAGCCCAGGCTGTCGGAACCTCATCCCCGCATGTCCATGACATCCCGCTTTCCATGCCCACGCTGTGGGGCGGATGTCTCCGCCGACTGGACGCACTGCGCGTCGTGCGGGCAGCCCCAGACCGAGCGCGACGAGCCCCCGGAAGCGTGGATCGGCCGCACCATCGACGGCAAGTATGTCATCGAGGGGGTCCTGGGCGTAGGCGGCATGGGCATGGTCTTCCAGGCCCGGCGGAAGATGGTGGGCGACACCGTCGCCCTCAAGGTGCTCTTCCCGCGGTTTCTGGAGAGCCCCCTCCAGCGCCGCCTCTTCGCCGCCGAGGCCGTCGCCTCCGCCCGCCTGACCCACCCCCATGTGGTGCATGTCTACGACGCCGATCGCGACGCCGACGGCGTGGCCTACCTGGCCATGGAGGTCCTGGTCGGCCGCACCTTCCGCGAGGTGCTCAAGGACGAGGCCCCCATGCACCCCGCGGCCCTCATCCCGGTCATGGTGCAGGTGTGTCGCGGCCTCGAGGCCGCCCACGAGGCCCATGTCATCCACCGCGACCTGAAGCCCGACAACATCTTCATGCAGGCGCGGCCCGACGGCAGCACCCGGGTGAAGCTGGTCGACTTCGGCATCGCCGCCATGCTGGACGCCGACACCCACGACGAGGCCCGCAAGCTCCTGGGCACCCTGCGCTACATGTCCCCCGAGCAGTGCCGCGGCGACGCCATCGACGCGCGCTCCGATCTCTACAGCCTCGGCGTCATCATGTACGAGGCCCTGACCCGGCGCCGCGCCACCGGCAAGACGCTCTCGGCCGTCATCCACGAGGCCGTCCAGCCACCCAACCTGGTGCTGCCCCCGGGCCGGCAGATCCCGCTGCCCCTCGAAGACCTCATCTTGAGCCTGCTGGCCAAGGAGCCGGCCGGGCGCCCCCCGTCGGCCCGCGCCGTGGGCGACGCCCTCGAGGCCATCTTGACGGGCCTGTCGCAGCCCCGGGCGACGGCACCGGAGCCTGCGCCGCAACCTGTTGATTCTACGCCACTTTCCAAGAGCTTCCTCTGGGTCGGCCTCGCCCTCGCCATCCTGCTGGGGGTGGTGGCCGGCATCCTGTGGGGCCAGCTCGGAGAGCCCTGACCCATGGATCTCAAGCGCGTCTTCGCCGTCCTCTGCCACCCGGAGGACCCGCGCAACGTGGGCGCCGCCATCCGCGCGGTGGCCAACCACGGCCTCGGCGGCCTGCGCTACGTCACCCGCGGCGGCTTCGGCGACGAGGAGCTCTTCCACTTCTCGGCCGGCGCCTCCGAGAACGTCCCCGTGCAGGCCTTCAGCGAGCTGGACGCCGCCATCGCCGACTGCGCCCAGGTGCTCGGCACCTCCCGGCGCACCCGCGATCCGCTGGCCCCGCCGTGCTGGCCCGCCGCCGGCCTGCGGGCCCGCCTCGCCCGCAAGGGGCGCGTCGCCCTGCTCTTCGGCACCGAGCGCACCGGCCTGGAGCGCGACGAGGTGGACCGCTGCCAGGCCATCGTCGCGGTGCCCACCACCCCGGCCCACTACTCCCTCAACCTGGGCCACGCCGTCGCCATCCTGGCCTACGAGCTGGCCCGCCCCGACGAGGCCGTCGGCCCCCCGCCGGCCCCGGCCGCTCCCCTGCGCGCCCCCGTCGAGGTGCGCGAGGCCTTCTACCGCCGCGTCGAGGAGATCAGCCGCGCCACCGGCTACCCCCCCGGCCGCAACCCCGAGCTCTTCGCCCGCAAGCTGCGGCGCATCCTCGATCGCGCCAACCTCAACGCGGCGGAGTTCGGGATGATCGCCGGGGTGTTCGCCGAGCTGGAGCGCCTGTCCACGCCCTGAGGAGGTGCCCATGCGCGCCCTGCTGGCCGCCCTGCCGCTGCTCCTGATCGCCGAGCCGGCCCTCGCCTGTAGCTGCATCGAGGCCACCCTCCGCCGCGAGGTCACCCCGCCCGATGGATCCCGCGGCTTCCCGGTCGACGGCCGGGTGCGGATCTTCCTGACGGGCTTCCCCCCCGCCCTCCGCGAGCGCCTGGCCGCCGAGTACCGCCTGCGGGGGCCCGACGGCTTCGTGCCGCTGACGGCCACCGTCGTGGCCACCCGCCTCGATCTCACCGGCGCCCTCAAGCCCCACGCCACCTACACCCTGGAACAGGTATTCGCCTACGATTCCAGCGGGTTGCGCCTCTCCGACGTGGAGCGTTTCCGGTCGCTGCGCGGCGAGCCCGCCGCCCGCCGGCTCTGGTACCCCGTCAGCACCTTCACCACCGGCCCCGGGCCCGCGGGGCCCCCGCCGCCCCAGCCGCAGGTGGAGCGCGTCCACGTCAGCTACCGCAACGGCGGCGGCGACTGCGGCCCGGGCACCAGCCTGCACGCGACGTTCAGCGCGGCCGGGGCGGGCCCCTTCGACGTGCTGGAGCTGGAGGTCGACGGCCATGGCGTCGTCGCGACCGCGCCCGCCCGGGAGGCCAGCCGGCAGGGCGCCACCGACCTGGGCGTCAGCGATCTGCTCTGCGAGCCCGATCCCTACTCCCTGGGCAAGGGCCACCAGCGCGCCCGGGTGATCGCCCTCGGCCCCGGCCCGGCCCGCCCAAAGCCCGGCCGCTGGACGGACGGCCCCCAGGCCGCCTCCAGCCTCTTCGGCCGACAGGCCCCGGCCCGCACGCCCTTGCCGGCGGCCACCTTCGATCCTTGGTTCGCCCCGGCCGCCGCCGAGGCGCCCGCCGCCGCCCCCACCGGCCCCCCCGCCTGCCCCCACGGCCTGGAGCGCCGCTGGTCCGCCGTCGCCGACGCCGCGTGGGGGCCCACCGACTACGGCGCGTGGCTCAGCCTCGGGTCCACGGCCCGGGGCGCGAGGCTCGTCACCGAAGCGAACGACCGCGGCCAGCTCGTCGGCGTCGACGCGGCGGGCCGCGGCGCCGCACCCCTCGACCAGAGCGTGGAAGCCGCTGTATTCACTGACGATTCTCCGTTCGTCCTCTTCCGCGAGCGGCGCGGCGACGAGGTGCACCTGGCCCTGGCGGCCCTCGGCGTGGACGGCCAGCGCCGCTGGACCACCCCCCTCACCACCGAGCACCTGAGCTGGCATGGGCGCGTCGCCCGCTGCGGCGAGCGCGTCCTGGTGGCCTACAGCCAGGTCATCGGCCAGGCCTACGGCGACGCCCGGCTGCACTGGGCCCTGCTCGACGCCGCCGACGGGCGCGTCCTGCGCCGCACCTCCGCCGAGGACGCCCCCGTCCAGGGGTTCGGCGAGGGCATCGGCGTGGGCTGCCACGGCGACGGCGTCCTGCTCGTCCACGGCATCCCCCGCGGCGCCGCCGCCTGGCGCATCGACGCCGCGGGCGCGGCCACCCCCACGCCGGCCCCGCCCGGCACCACCTGGTCCATCGCCCGGGACGCCGCCGGCTCCGTCGTCGCCAGCACCACCCACGAGGGGGTCCGGGTCGCCTTCCTGGACGCCGCCGGCGCCGAGACGCGCGCCCTCCTCGTCGCCCGCGGCCCCACCCAGCGCAAGCCCGTCATCGCCGCCGGACCGGGCGACCTCTTCGGCGTCTCCTGGGAGACCTACCCCGGCGACACCGCCCAGGTCACCGTGCTCGACGCCGCCGGCCACGTCGCCGATCCGCTCCCCCTGGGCGGGGGGGCCCCCCGCCGGACGGCCGCCATCGCGGGCGCCCCGGACGGCTTCGTCGCGGCCGCCGTCGCGGATCCCGGCACCGAGGTCGAGGGCCTGGCCTGCCGCACGCGCCCCCGCGGCACCGCCCCGGCCCGCCTCGGCCCCTGAACCCCGGTTTCGCCGCCCCGGCCCCCTGGTACAATGCCGCCACCACGGCGCGGGAGTGCGCGTTGAGCGAGCTGCGGTCGGCGGGCCTGGCCCGCCTGGAGCCTCTGATCGGCCTCTGGGACACCCAGACGACTCGCCTGCGCGGCAGCCCCAACCGGCTGCTGGAGGCCGAGGGCTCGGTGGAGAAGAGCTGGACGCTGGGCGGCCTGTACCTGCGTGAAGACCTGGCCGGCGTCGGCGCCAACGGCGAGCCCCTCCTCGGCCTGGGCTTCCTGGGCCACGACGCCGTGCGGGGCCGCTACCAGGGGGCCTGGCTCAGCACCGGCGCCACCGGCCTCATCCACTTCCATGGCTGGCTGGAGGGCGAAGACCTGGTGCTGCAGGGCGAAGAGCCCGACGCCCAGGGCATCACCCGGCTCTTCCGGGCCGTGATCGTCATCGAGGGCCCCGACCGGCACACCCTCACCCAGAGCTTCCTCGTCCGCCACCGCTGGGTCGAGGCCTTCCGCATCGTCTACACCCGCGCCGAAACCGACGAAGAAACACAGTGATCTCAGGCGGTTGACCATCGCCGGCCTGGCACGCCCCCGCCAGCCCCGTTGACGCTGGCGGCCACGCGAAGTATCAGGAGCCATGAAGCTCAGCGAGGCCCTGGTCCTCTCCATCGACACCGAGACGACGGGCCCCGACCCGCAGAGCGACCGCGTCGTCGAGCTGGGCGGTGCCTACCTGCGGGGCACCGAGCGCCTCGGGCCGGGGCTGCGCGCCCTCGTGAACCCGGGCATCTACATCCCGGCCGGCGCCACCAACGTCCACGGCATCCGCAACGAGGACATCGAGGCCGCGCCGCCGTGGCCCGAGGTGGCCGCGCGCTTCAAGGCGCACCTCGACGAGCTCCAGCCCGTCCTCACCGGCTACAACCTGCTGGGCTTCGACGCGCCCCTCATCAACGCCGAGAACCGCCGCAACGGCCTCGGCTGGGAGCTGCCGCCGGCCCTCGACACCTTCGTCTTCGCCTGGTACGGCCACCGCGAGCTGCGCAGCCGCAAGCTCAGCGCCATCTGCGAGCTCTACGGCGTGCCCCTGCCCGCCGACCAGGCCCACACCGCCGACGCCGACAGCCTGGCCTGCGGCTGGCTGCTCATGGGCATGATCGAGGCCGGCCTCGTCCCCGACGACGTGGACGCCGCCTTCGCCCGGCAGCGCGAGATCCAGGACCTGTATGGCGAAGAGACGCGCCGCTTCGGCCGCTACCTCTTCCCCGACCGCGACTCGGGCATCCTGCGCCTGGGGCTGGGCAAGCACACCGGCATCCCCCTCGACGAGGCCGACGAGGAGTACCTGAACTGGCTCATCGGCCGCCCCGACCTGCCCGACGAGGCGCGCCACGTCCTCAACCGCAAGCTCGGCCGCATCGAGCAGCAGACCCTCTTCTAGCAGCGATGTTGAAAGAAGCTCCCGTCGCATCGCCGGTGCGCGCGGGCCATCTGCTGCGTCGTCAGAAGTCCTCGACAATGCTCTGCATTGCCTGCGGTCTTCCTCCTTGCATCTGGCCCACTCGCACTCGCCGAGTGCTCGGTCCGCTCATTTCAACAGCCTTCTAGCAGACAGAATGCGAAGTGATCTCAAAGGCTTGCGCGTCGCCCTCTGCGGCATCAAGCCCACGCGCCCCCTCGCCCAGCGCCTCGAAGCCGCCGGCCTGACGGTCGTGGCGCGCCCCAGCGCCGCCCTCGACCTCCTCGCCTTCGGCGATCCCCCGGGCTTTGCCGCCCTCGAGGCCGCCGACGCCGGCGTCCCCGTCCTCTGGCTGCCCGACGTCGAGGCCGTGCTGGCCGGGGCCCCCCTGGCCGACTTCATCGCCCCGCGCGGCCCGGCCGTGGCCGACGCCGCCGCCTTCATCGCCGCGCGCCTGGCGGCCCTGCGCCCCGAGATCGAGGCCGTTGAGACGGGCGACCCCTGGGAAGACGTCCTCACGGTCACCCTGACGCCGACCCGCACCCTGACCCGCTTGCACCACCTGGGCGGCACGCCCACCTACGACCGCATCATGGCCTTGATCCAGCGCCAGTCCTGGCCCCGCGTCGCCGGCGAGGTCAGCGCGAGCACCCCCCTGAGCCTGCGCTGATCGCCCCGCCTCCGCCGAGGCATTGGACACGGCCCCCGCCTTCTGGCAAGGATGCGCCCCTCTTCGCCACCCGCGCGCCGCCCGGCGCGCCTTCATCCAAGGGTTCCTTTTTTGAGTACCTTCCAGGAGCTGGCTCTCATCGAGCCCCTGCTGCGGGCCGTGCACACGGCCGGCTACGAGCGCCCCACCCCCATCCAGGTCAAGGGCATCCCGCCCCTGCTGGCCGGCCGCGACGTCATCGGCTGCGCCCAGACCGGCACGGGGAAGACCGCGGCGTTCGCCCTGCCCATCCTGCAGCACCTCCACGCGACGCCGGCCGGGCACAGCGGCCGCCGCCCCATCCGCGCCCTCGTCTTGTCCCCCACCCGCGAGCTGGCCGCCCAGATCGGCGACAGCTTCGCCACCTACGGCCGCTACCTGCACGTCCGCCACCAGGTCATCTTCGGCGGCGTGAACCAGAACCCCCAGGTCACCGCCCTGCGCCGCGGCGTCGACGTCCTCGTCGCCACCCCCGGCCGCCTGCTCGACCTGGTGGGCCAGGGCTTCATCCAGCTCAACGAGGTGGACTTCTTCGTCCTCGACGAGGCCGACCGCATGCTGGACATGGGCTTCATCCATGACATCCGGCGCGTGCTGGCCCTGCTGCCGAAGAACCGCCAGAACCTGCTCTTCTCGGCCACCATGCCCCCCGAGATCGCCGACCTGGCCGGCAGCTTCCTGCGCGATCCCATCCAGGTGGCCGTCACGCCCCAGTCGACCCCCGTCGAGCGCATCGAGCAGACGGTCCTGTTCGTCGACAAGGCCGACAAGGCCCGCCTGCTGGCCCAGTTCCTCGTCGCCCCCGAGGTGGAGCGCTCCATCGTCTTCACCCGCACCAAGCACGGCGCCAACCGCCTGGTGAAGCAGCTCGGCATGGTGGGCATCGAGGGCGCGGCCATCCACGGCAACAAGAGCCAGAACGCCCGCCTGCGGGCCCTCGACGACTTCAAGTCCGGCGACATCAAGGTCCTGGTCGCCACCGACCTGGCCTCCCGCGGGCTCGACGTCGATGGCGTGACCCACGTCTTCAACTACGACCTGCCCAACGAGCCCGAGAGCTACGTGCACCGCATCGGCCGCACCGGCCGCGCCGGGCGCGACGGCATCGCCATCTCGTTCTGCGATCACAGCGAGGGCGACTTCCTGCGCGACATCGAGCGCATCATGGGCGAGAGCATCCCGGTGAACCGGGACCAGCCGTACCACGACGAGTCGGCCGTGCCCCCGCCGCCGCGCTCGGGCCGCACCCAGGGCAAGGCCCCCGCGCGCACCGGTGGTGGCGGTGGTGGGCGCTCCCCGCGGCCCCGCGCGAGCGCAGCGACGACCGGCCCCCGCGGGCCCGCGCCCGCGGCCGAGCGCCCCGCCGCCCCGCGCGCCGAGCGCCCCGCCGCCCCGCGCGCCGAGCGCCCCGCCGCCCCGCGCGCCGAGCGCCCCGCCGCCCCGCGCGCCGAGCGCCCCGCCGCCCCGCGCAACGCCGAGCGCCCCGCCGCCGAGCGCCCCGCGCCTGCCCCGCCGCCGACGGCGAGGGCCAGGCCCGCCGCCGCCGGCGTCGCCGCCGCGGCCCCCGCCCGGCGCCGACCGCCTGATCCGCAACATTCCCCTGTGTTTTCAAGACCTTGACCATCCCGCTGCGCCCGTACTTCGACCCCTTCGGGGTCGAGCGTGGCTGGACGTGGGCGCAGCCGCCCGGCCGCCCCGGCCTGCGCGTCGAGCACCTGCGCGCCCCGGCCCCGTGGGGCCTCTTCCTCGGCGGCCGCCTGCGCTCCCCCGCCGGCGTGCACGCCTGGTACGTCATCCACGACTGGTGGGACCACGTCGAGCTGCTCCAGGGCCCGGCGCCCCTCGGCATCCTGCCCCCCATCACCGCCCGCGAGGCCGAGGCCCGCGCCCCCGACGCCTGGCTGCGCCCGCTGCTCGCGGCCCTCGCCGCCAGCCCGGCCAGCCCGCTGCATGGCGGCACCTGGTGGATCGGCCCCGCCAGCGTCTGGCCCTTCCTGCGCCTGCGCCTCGACGTCCCCGAAGCCCTCGCCCGCCCCGCCGGCGCCACCCTCGACGACCACCAGGGCCGCCTGCTGCCGCTGCGCCCCCTGAGCGCCCCCGACGCCCGCCGCGTCGGCTTCTGGCGCAAGCACGCCCGCGCCGGCACCCTGCCCCCGCCCCTGCTCCTCGCCCTCACCCACCTCGAGCTCTACGCCGTCCTCGACGGCCACGACCGCCTGCTCGCCGCCCACCTGGAGGGCACCCCCATCGACCCCTCACCACGCCCCCCTCGCCACCCAGCGCAGCGACGCCCGCGCCCACGACGACCAGCGCGCCGCCCTGGCCGCCACCATCGACCGCTTCCCCCCCGACGCCGTGCCGCCCGGCCTCAACCGCGCCCTCGTCCGCGCCTGGGCGGAACCCCGCCACGACTTCCCCCGCACCCGCGCCTGGCCCCTCCCCGGCGGCCTCGACGCCTGGCGCACCGAAGCCCGCGCCGACGCCGCCGCGCTGGGCGTGGAGCCGCTGACGGACGTGGAGTGACGGTGTTGTGGCGCCACTTGTCGGGTGCGACGGTGGGCGTCATGCAGGGCGTCCTCCCTGCGCCACGCGTGGTCCTCGACTCTGGGCAGGGACCTCGCCTCTCATGGCATCCAGGGTGTTCGACCGACGCGCCCCGGGCGCGGCGGCGCCGGCGGGCGCCGGCGGTCACTCAGCGCGCAGACGCACCCAGAGATCGTCGAAGAGGCAGGGACCGTTCAGCGCGACCAGAGTCAGCGATACCGTTGCCTGGCCGGCGGGGACGACGGTGGTGGACGTCACGCCCCCCCAGGGCTGGCCGGCCCGGACGGCCGGGGCCCACTGGCGGCCCGAGGGCTGGGAGGTGAACACCAGCCAGCAGCTGGACCCAGCGGGGGTGTGGATGGCTCCGCCCAGCTCGGCCTCGAAGGTGCCGAGGCCCTGGGCGCGGCTGGGGGGGACGGGCAGGGTGGCGGTGACGCCGATGGCTACCTGGGAGCCGGGCTGGGCTTCGATCAGCAGCATCGAGGCCCCGCTGGCCGGGAGGACGCCGGGGACGCGCGGCGTGGCCGCCACGACGGCGCTGCGACCTTGCCAGCCGACGCCCTCCCAGCCGACGCTTCCTGCTTCGAAGCCTGCGTTCTGCAACAGGTTTTCGGTGCGCAGACAGTCATCGGCCGCGGCCCACGGGGGCAGGCAGCGGTCGCAGCGGTCGCCCTCCCAGTTGCCCCGGCAGGTGTCACAGCGGACGCCGTCCCAGTGGGGCAGGCAGGCGTTGCAGTTCCGGTCGGGGTCCCAGTTCGCAGGGCAGGTCTGGCAGTCGGGGCCCTGCCAGTGGGCGACGCAGGCGCAGGCGGTCTGATCGACGCAGGTCTGGTGATCGCCGCACTCGCCGCAGAGGCCGCCGCACTGGTCGAAGCCACAGGTGCGGCCATCGCACTGGGGCTCGCAGTCACAGCGGGTGGCACAGAACGGATCACAGGCGAGGCCAGCGCGGGGCAGACACTGACGACCATGGCACTCGCCAGCACAGGCGACCGAGCCACAGTCCGCGGCGCACACGGGGAAGCCTCGCTCGACCTCCACGGCGCCGATGGTGCCGGGCGGGCAGTGCCACTCGGGATCGCTGCGGAGGTAGCACACGCCGTAGGCACACAGACCCGGGAAGCCATCGACGCCCTGGCAGTCGGCGTCGCACGTGCAGGCGGAGCCCGGTGGGTGCCCGGCGGGCTCATCGACGCAGCGAGCCGACCACAGGGGGCAGGCCTCGCCGTCCAGGGCGATGTGGTAGTCGGCGCCCCGGTTGTTGTCCCAGGTGCCGTCGGGGTGGCGGATGGCGAAGTCGAGGGTGGCGACGTCGCCGAGGGCCTCGAAGGCGACGAGGAAGAGGTCGGCCTCGAGGGGAGTCAGGGGGGTCTCGACGGTGCCGTCTTCGACCGCCACGCTGCCGGCCGGCCAGAGGGCGCGCGGGGGCGGGCGCCAGCCATCGACGCCCCACCGCAGGTGGCCGCCCTGGGGGCTGAGGACCTGCAACAGCTCGATCCCCCGACACGGGAGCGCCGGGTACCACCAGACGCCCTCCATGCCGCGGGTGGCAGTCGGTCCCGCGCACGTCCAGGCCCCGGCGCAGTCGCCGCAGTCGCCGCCACAACCATCCGGCCCGCAGGTTCTGCCCGCACAGGCAGGCTGACACGCGCCGCCGAGATCCGTCCCGTGGTCCCGGGGCGGGGCGCCGCGGTCCCGCGGGGCGATGCCCCGATCCACGACCCTCGTCGAGCGCCCCTCATCCAGGACGGCCAGGTCGAGGTCGAGACCGCAGCCCTCATCCACTTCGCCGTCGCAGTCGTCGTCGAGACCATTGCAGATCTCGGCGCCCGGCGGGACCCGCCGTCGGCAGGCCCCACTCGCCCTGGGCACCACACAGGCGCACCGGGGCGAGGCAGACGCCGACGGGCTGTCCGCAGATCTGCTCCTGCCCAGGCGTGCAGGGGCGTGCCTCTGCGTCCGATGGCATGGGCTCGATGGTGATGGGATCGCCGCCGCCGCCGCCGCTGTCACAGGCGAGGGCTGCGACACCCAGCAACAGAGTGATGGAGTATCTGCCACGCATGCGGCACCTCCTGCTGCGACTCGGAGCATCGCCCATGCCGCCCCGTGGCAGGTGACCTGGAGGCCCGCGGTGCTACCGGCCGACGCCGTCGTGGCCGGTGGGTCACGGGCGGGCTACGGCGCGCGGCCGAGGTCAGGGCGCCGGCAGCACCGTGACGGGCAGGGTGGCGGCGCCGGTACCGCGGCCGTCGTCGGCCTCGGCCACCAGGGTGTAGGTGCCGGGCTCGTAGGGGCGGAGGGCCAGGCGCTCGCCCAGGCCGGCGGCGCCGGCGGGGCCCACGGCGACCTGGCGGAAGACGGGGCCCGCGGCGCCCTCGACGCGGACGGTGTAGGTGACGGTCTGGCCCACGGTGATGAGGGCGGGGCCCTCGACGGAGACGGTCAGGGTGTCGTCGGTGGGCGCGTCGGCCGGGCAGCCCCAGAGGACGACGCCGCCCTCGAACGAGACGGCGAGGCCATGGGGCGTCCACGAGATGGCCATCGGCACGTTGGGGGCCGAGCCCCAGGCCTCGGGCTCCTCGGGGAAGCCGCCCTCCAGGGTGGCGACCACGGCGTCGGAGGCGGCGTCGCGGATGACGACGCGGCCGTCGGGCGCGACGTGGGCGAGCTGGTCGCCGTCGGGCGAGAAGGCCAGCGGCGACTCCAGGCTGGGCAGGTAGCTGCCACCGTTGGCGACCACCAGGCCCACGGGCAGCGGGGCCGCGACGGGGGCGAGGGTCGCCGGGTCGAGGCGGTGCAGCAGGCCGTCGACGCCGACCACGGCCACCACCCGCCCGTCGGGCGAGACGGCCATCGCCAGCACCCCGGACTCCTCGGGCAGGCCCACATGGGCGACGCCGGCGACGGGCTCGACGGGCGGGCCCACGACGTCCTCCACCCGGCGGACACGGCCGGTCGCCAGGTCGACGACCTCGATGGCCCGGCTGCCGAGGGCGGCGATGATGGCCGTCCGGCCGGCGGGATCGAAGGCCACCGTGGGGCGGCGGGCCCAGGCCGTGGTGCAGGCCGCAGAGGAGGCTGCGAGGCGGGCGTCCCCGGTCTCGACGTCGAGGATGCGCAGCGTGCCCATCACCGTGCGCTCGGCCGTCAGCCAGCAGTCCAGGGCCAGCACCTGGGCGCCGTCGGGGGTGAGCACGGCCTGGGTCTGGATCGCCGACAGCGCCGGGTCACCCAGCGTCCGCGGCACCCGCAACTCCTCGTCGCCGCTGGGGATTGCCACCACCGACACGGCACCCTCCGGGTCCACCTGCGCCGTCCGCGTCCAGGCCGCGTCGAGGGCCTGGGATCCCGGGGCGCGGCGCTCGGAGGCCCACGCGCCGTCGCGGACGCGCAGCACCCCGACACCGAACTGATCGGCGCGCAGCAGCAGGTCGCCGCCGGGGGCCATGAGCAGGCCGTGGCCCCCGAAGCCCGCGGGGCCGGGGGCACGCCACTGGAGCGCGGGCGCGCAGGTCGAGGGCACCACGACACCGGCGGGGGCCACGGGCGCGGAGGCCGGTGGGACCTCGGGATCGGCGGCGTCCACCGCGGGCGGCTCGGCGATGCAGCCGGTCAGAGCGAGGGCGAGCAGGATCAAGCGCATGGGGGCCTCCCAGGTGATGCGTCGACCGTAGCGCGCCGGCTCAACCGGATGAATCAGAACGATCAGGAGGCCAATATTCGACCCAGTCGAACCATCATGGGCTACCCCAGATCCCGCAGCACCCGGGCGGCGGCGTTGGAGCCGCACATGCCGTGGGCGCCCGCCCCCGGGTGGGCGCTGCTGGAGCAGAGGTACGCCCCCTTCACCGGCGTCCGGTAGCGGAACCACGGGAAGGCAGGGCGGAAGATCAGCAGGTTCTGCCAGCGGTTGCTGCCGCCGCCGAGGTCGCCGCCGACGAGGTTCCGGTCCATGGCCTCCAGATCGGGCGGGGTGTGGATGTGCCGGGCGCGGATGGTAGCGCGGAAGCCCGGGGCGAGGGCCTCGATGCGGGCCTCGACACGGTCGGCGAAGGCCTCGCGGGCCGCCGCCCAGCCGCCGGGCAGCGCCGGGGGCACGCGGGAGTAGGCCCAGAGGGTGTGGCAGCCCGCCGGGGCACGGCTCGGGTCGACGAGGGTCTGCTGGCCGATGACCAGGTAGGGGTTGCTGGGCAGGGCCCCGCCACGAACCTCCCGGGTGAAGGCGATGAGGTCTTCGAGGGAGTCGCCGGCGTGCACGACGCTGGCGCGCCGGGCCGCCTCGCTGGCCCAGGGCACGGGGCCGCTCAGGGCCCAGTCGACCTTGAAGGTGCCCCAGCCGCGCGGGTAGGCCTCCATGCGCCGCCGGACGCGGCCGGAGAGGCGGGCGTCGGCCAGCAGGCCCAGGTAGAGCGCGGCAGCGTCGGTGTCGGCGAGGACGGCGCGGCAGGGGAGCTCCTCGCCGCCCGCCAGGCGCACCGCGACGGCGCGGCCACCGCGGATGACGATGCGCTCGGCGCAGGCCCCCAGCCGCAGGGCGCCGCCTGCTTCGGTGAGCCGTCGCAGCAGCGCGGCCGTGACGGCGCTGGCGCCGCCGACGGGCACCAGGTTGCCCTGGGTGGCCGCGAGCAGGCCGAGCATGTAGCCGAGGGCCGCGCCGAGGGCATCCTCGGGGCCGATGTCGACGTGCAGGGCGAGGCCGGGCAGCACGCGCCGGGCGGGCTCGCCCCGGAAGACCGACCGCGCGAAGCCGGCCCCGCTGCGCAGGCCGATGCGGGAAAACTTCAAGAGATCCAGTGGGTTGACGCGCAGCTTGTCCCGCAGGCCCGGCAAGGGGCCGATGAGGGCAGGGACGAGGCGGTCCTCGACCTTGCGGTGCCAGGTGACGAGGCGGCGCCAGGCGTCGCCGTCGGCGCCCAGGGAGGCCGCGGTGGCGTCGTCGTCCGCCCCCAGGGCGGCGGCGGTGCCGTCGGGGGCGGGGTGGCAGGAGTCGACGGCCGCCCGGACGAGCTCGAGGCCGGCGCCCTCCAGATCGAGCGCGCGGAACGCAGGGCTGAGGCGCGCGAAGGGGAAGAAGGCCGCCCCGACGTCGTGCACGAAGCCCGGCGCGGTGAAGGCCGCCGACCCGACGGCCCCGCCCGCGCGGTCCGCCCGCGCCTCCAGCACGAGGACGGGCAGCCCGGCGCGGGCCAGGGTGGCGGCGGCAGTGAGCCCATTGGGGCCGCTGCCGATGATGATGACCGGATCCGTCACGCGACCTCCACCCGCCGCCGCCGGGTCTGCAGCACCATCAGCGGCACCCACAAGGCGACGGCCAGGCCGATCCCGAGCCAGCCCCCGGACTCGGCGACGCCGGTGGCATCGATGAGCAGCCCCGCCCCGACGGCCACCACGGCCTGGGCCAGCGTCGAGAACAGCAGGTCCAGCGCCGACATGCGGCCGATGAGGTGGCCGGGGGACTGCACCTGCAGCGTCGCCGTGCTGGCCACCCAGTTGTGGCCGGAGCCCGCCCCCCAGAGGAAGAGCCCCGGCAGGAAGATCCACGGGGAGCCCGACAGCAGGAAGGCCGCGCCGCCGAGGAGGGCGAGGGGGGCGGCGACGTTGGCCTCGGCCGGCAGCCAGTGCCGCGGGATGAGGGGGCCGATGCCGGTGCCCAGGGCGCGCGTGGCATGCATCAGGCCGAGGCCGGAGGCCACGGAGGCGGCCGCCAGCGCGGTCGAGCGCGCGTCGGCGACCATGTGCAGGCTGATCCAGCAGCTCGCGGTGAGCAGCGCCAGCGGGGTCTTGGCCAGGAGGGCCGGCAGCAGCTCGGGAGGCGCCGGGCTCGTCCCCCGCCCGCGGGCATGGCGCCAGGCGACCGCGAGATCCTTGAAGCCGGGGCGCGGGCGCGCCTCGGCGGCCGGGGGCGGGTGGAGGCGCGGGAGGCCCAGCATCAGGGCGGCCGAAGCGAAAAAGGTGAGTGCATCCAGCAAGATGGCCTCGCCGGCCCCCAGCCAGGCGGCCAGCAGCCCCCCGAGCGCGGTGCCGGCGGCGAAGAGCACGCTCCAGGTCAGGCCGTTGAGGGCGTTGGCGTCGCGCAGCTCGGAGGGCTCGACGAGGCTGGGCAGGGCCGCGGAGCCCGTCGTCATGGCGATGCCCGACACCCCGACCCGCAGCAGCAGCAAGACCTGGAGCACGCCCACCTGCTGGTCGCGGGTGGCGAGCCACATGCCCAGCGTCAGCAGGCCGGCCGCGAGCCGCACCGCCACCAGCAGCGTGCGGCGGTCCATGCGGTCGGCGAGGGGGCCGGCGATGGGGCTCGTGAGCGCCACCGGCAGGGTGTGGGCGACCATGATGAGGCCCACGGCCAGCGCCCCGCCGCCGTGCTGGAGCGTCACGACGCTCACGGCCACATAGCTCAGCCAGTCGCCGAGCATCGAGATCACCGACGAGAGGTACAGGCGGCGGAAGTGCGGCCGGTGCCGCAGCAGGTGGCCGAAGGTGTGCAGGCGACCGGCCACGGGCGACCTCGGGACAGGGCGGGGGGAGTTGCGTACCATGGAGACGACGGGCGGGGGGAGCCGGATGCGTCTGCTGTTGATCACGCTGGTGCTGGCGGGCTGCATCGATGACCGCCGGGTGGTGCAGGACGACCCCCTGAGCGATCCGGGCCTGGACGCCCTGGTCGGCCGTGTGGGCCCCGACGCCGGGTCCGGTCCGGTGCCGCGCCCCCCGAAGCCCCCGGAGCCCCCGCCCCCGGAGCCCCCGCCCCCGGAGCCCCCGCCCCCGGAGCCCCCGGAGCCCGAGCCCCCGCCGCCCGGGCCGGACGTCCGCTGGCGCCGCTGCCCCGAGGCCGACGCCTGCGCCGTCCTGCCGATGCCGCTGGATCACGACCGCCCGCGCGGGCCGGCCATCGACTACTTCGTGCGGCGCTACGACGCCTTCGGCACCGGGCGGCGCCAGATCTGGCTCATCCAGGGCGGCCCGGGGGCGCCGGGCGACGGCGTGGCCGACCTGGCGGACCTCTTCCGCGCCGCCGATCCGACGCTCACGGTGTACGTGCCCGACCACCGCGGCACTGGCCAGTCGACGTGGCTCGGCTGCGCCGCCGATCCCGCCGTGGGCGCCCGATGCCAGCGCGAGCTGCTGGCCACCTGGGGCTCGGCGGTGCGGCAGTTCTCCGCCACCCAGGCCGCCCGCGATCTGGGCGCCGCCATCGACCGCATCCGCGGGCCCCGCGAGGAGGTGCTGGTCTGGGGCGTCTCGTACGGCACCGTGCTCGTCAACCGCTACGCCCACCTCTTCCCCGACCAGGCCGACGCCCTGCTCTACGACTCCGCCTGCCCGGGGCCCGGCTGTGACCTCGCGGAGTGGGATCCGAACTTCGATCGCATCGGGCAGGCCTACCTCGCCGGCTGTGCCGACGACCGGGCCTGCCGGGCCGAGCTGGGCGACGATCCCGTGGAGACCCTGCGCGGCCTCCTGGCGAGCCTCAGCGCGGGCGCCTGCCGTGTGGGCATCGAACCCCCTGATCTCAAAGCACTTCTCTCGTTCTTCCTCATGGACGAGGGCTTCCGACCCGTCATCGTGGCGCTGATTACCCGGCTTCGCCGCTGCGACGCCCGCGATCGGCAGGCGCTCGCCTGGTTCCTGGAGACGACGGACGGGATCTTCGCCGAGGGCGAGGTCGCCCCGGGGGAGAGCCAGGCGGTGTACTGGAACATCGCGATCAGCGAGCTGTGGTCCCCGGCCGATCCGTCGCCCGAGGCCTTCGAGGTGCGGGACGCCGGGCTGCTCTTCACGACCGGGAGCGGCGCCGAGCTCGCCCGGTTCGTCGCCGACTGGCAGCCGCCCGCCTACGCCGTCGACGGGCGCCACCGCCGCTGGGCCACGCCGCCGGTGCCCATGCTGCTGCTCAACGGGACGCTGGATCCGCAGACGCCGCACTTCCAGCTCGACGACGCGGTGGCCGCCTTCACGGGGCCCGGTCAGCATGTGCGCTTCCTGGAGGGCGGGGCGCACGCGGTCATCGACTACCCCGTCGACGACGGCTTCCCCTGCGGCGCCCGCATCACGTCCGCGTTCGTGGCCGATCCCGCGGCGCCGCTGCGGGACGCCTGCGCCGACGCCCTCGGGTCGCCGGCCTACGCTCTCGATCCCGACCTGGCCCAGCTGCTCTTCAACGACGGCGCGGGGAAGCGCGGCGACGGCGGCGCGCGCCGGGCCGCCTGGCGGGCGCACCTGCGGGCCCGGTTCCTGGCCCTGCCGCCGCCCGTCCGCCAGGCGCTCAGCCGCCGAGCTCCTTGAGCAGATCTTCGAGGGCCGCCCGCACGGCCTTCGCGCCGTCGTGGCCGGCCAGCCGCGCCAGCTCGGCCTGGACCACCGCCAGGGCGGCGGCCTTGTCGGGCTTCGGCTTCGCCCGCAGCAGCCGGGCGTGGCGCAGGCCCGCCGCCGCGGCGTCCCGGGTGGCCTCGGCGTCGGCCCCCGGCGCCGCCACCAGCCGCAGGGCCAGGGCATAGGCCTCGGCCGCCACCGCCTTCGACTCCACCATCTTGTCCAGCCGACCCAGCAGGTGGGCGTGGTTGCCCAGGGCGATGAGGCGCGTGCGATCCTCCCCCAGGGGCGCCGCCGCCTCGGCCGCCTCGGCATAGCGGGCCAGCGCCTGCGCGTCCTGGTCGGCCCCCGAGTGGAAGGCGCCCAGGCGGTTGAGGGCCCGCACCACCTCGCGCCGGGCGTCCAGATCGGCGGCGTCGGCCTCCATCAGGCTCCGGCGAATGGCCAGGGCCTTCTCGTAGGCGGCGAGGGCCCCCGCGGCGTCCTTCTCGGCCTCGGCGTACTCCCCCAGCCGACCGTTCCAGGCCGCAAGCCCGCGATCCAGCGACGCATTTCCGGGGGTGAGGGCCTTGCGCTCCTCCAGCAGCCGCAGGCAGGACCGCGCCAGCTCGACGGCGATGGGCGCCTTGAGGTCGTCGGCCAGGCCGGCAGCGCGGGCCACCTGGGCGTAGGCGCGGCCCAGAGCGGCGATGGGATCGTCCCCGCCCCGGGTGGCATCCTCCGCGCGGGCGGCCGCCTGACGCAGGGCGGCGACGGCGGCCGGCGTGTCCTTGACCATGACCTGGGCGGCGGCCGCCGCGAGCCAGAGATCGGCCAGATCGCCCAGCACCGAGGCCCCGGCAGGCAGGGACGCGAGGCCCGCCTCCACCGCCTGGGCCGCCTCGGTGGCTGCCCGGGCCGCCCCCGCCGCGTCCCCCGACTTCACCCGCGCCTCGGCCAGCTCCTGGGCGACGCTGAGCAGGTCGCTGCGGGGGCGCTCCCCCAGGCGATCCTGCTCGAAGAGCACCTGGGCCCGGCTCTGGGCCTCCTCCAGCAGGGTGACCGCCTCGGCCGCACGGCCCTGCTCCATGGCGGCGTTGGCCAGCCGGCGGGTCAGCACCAGGCGGCTGCGCAGCAGCTTCTCGTCGGTGGGCTGGGCGACGAGGGCCTCGTCCAGCGCATCGCGGGCCTGATCGAGGGCCGCGCGCAGGGCCGGCAGGTCGCGGTTGATGGCAGCCTGATCGGCCCGGGCCAGGGCGTCGCGAGCACGGGCCGCCGGCGCGTCGGCCGCCTCCATGCCCTGCTGGGCCTTGCGCTCCGCCATGCGCCGCTGCACCACCAGCGTCGCCACGGCCACCACCGCGATGCCCAGCAGCAGCAACAGCCGCGTCCTCGTCTCCCGTGCGCTCGCCATGCTCTCCCCTGATCCGTGCCCGAAGAAGGCTAGTGCCCGAAGAAGGCGCGCACCTCCGCGGCCCGCGCCCGGACGTCGGCCCGGCCCAGCTCGATGAGCCGCCGGGCATAGCCGCCGTCGAACAGCAGGTACGACGCCAGGTCGTCCTCCCAGGTGGCCCCGGGCTGGGACGCGCGCCGGAGCATCCACGCCCCCACGCGACCGATCCCCTTGACCTCATCGCTGCGCAGGTGTTCCCCGGCCAGCAGGCCCAGGTCCCGCGATGGCGTGAAGACCAGCGTCTCCAGCCGGCGGTACGGCGCCCCGCGCGCCCCTCCACCACCCGATCCACCGTGGCCCGCGCGGCCGGATCCAGCGTCTGGTCGAGCACCTCCACCACCTGGTTGAACCGCTCGAGGATCTGCAGGTCGTAGGAGATGGGATCGAGCAGCAGGGCGTTGAGCACCTTTCCCATGAGAAACAGGGGGTTGGGATAGCTCTCCTCGTCCGGGATCGGGGGCGCCGTGCCGCCGAACTTCAGCGAGACCACCACCAGGCGCTCGGCGCCGGCGCGGATGGCCGGCGCGATGGGCGTGTTGAAGCGCAGCCCGCCGTCGCAGTACCAGCCCGAGCCGATGCGGCGGGCGGGGAAGATGACCGGGATGGCCGCCGAGGCCAGCACATGCTCGGGGCCGATGGGGCCGGGCATGGCGATGCGCTTCGGATCGCGGGACGGCTGGAAGACGGCGTCGCCGTGGGTCTCGTAGAACATGGCCGTGCGGCCGTTGGCCACCCGCAGGGCCGCGATGACGAGGGCCCGCGTGCGCCCGTCGCGGACGTTCTGGTGCAGGCGATCCCAGGGGATGGAGCGCGCAACGACCCGATCGAGGGGCCGGGAGTCCAGCAGCGCGGTGCCGAGCTGCTCGCCGTCCATGAACCGCGCCATCAGGCGCCGCCAGCCCAGCAGCCGCAGCGGATCCACCCGCAGGTGGGTGGGGAGGCGCAGATCGCTCCACACCCCCACGAGATCGCTCGCTGCCAGGTCGCCCCGGTGGGTGTGGGCCGCGCAGAACGCCGTATTGATGGCGCCCACCGACGAGCCCGCGAAGACCTGAAAGGGTGCAGGATCACTCGGCTTTCGGCCCAGGGCCTCGATGATGCCGGCGATGATGCCCACCTCGTAGGCGCCCCGGGCGCCGCCGCCCGAGAGGACGAGGCCGGTGGTGGGAGCCATGAGACCTCCGCGCGTCGAGGCCCCATGATCGCCGGCCGGCGGCCCGACCACAATGGGCGGCACCGGTTGATCTTCGGGCGCGCTCTGCCCATCGTGATCCGATGCGGTACCTCACCCTCGCAGGCTTGATGCTCGCGGGCTGCGGCGGCCCGCCCGCCCCCGCCCGCCCGACCCGGCCCGGCTACACCGTCGTGCCCCCTCGGCGGCCCCGCCGTCGCCCCGACCCGCCAGGCCCGCGCCCCGCGGGCCGAGCCCCCCCCGCGGGCGGACGCCCCCGCCCCGGCCGCCGCGGCGGGCCAGATCGGCGAGGCCACCTGGTATGGCGAGGCCCACCAGGGCAAGCGCACCGCCAGCGGCGAGCCGTTCGACCTGCACCAGCACACGGCCGCCCACCGCTCCCTGCCCTTCGGCACCCGCGTCCGCGTCACCCTGATCTCGACCGGGAAGTCCGTCGAGGTGCGCATCAACGATCGCAACGGCGGGCGCGAGATCATCGACGTGAGCAAGTCGGCCGCCGAGGCCATCGGCCTCACCCGCGTCGGCCGCGGCCAGGTCCGCGTCGAGGTGCTGTAGGGACCCCCTGCGCAATTCGGACGGACGCCGTGCGTCCTGCGCGCGCCACTCGCTGCCCGCGTGGCGCGGGGCTACACTGGCTCAACCCTGGAGGTCACCATGCTGAAGCGGTCCTTGATCGTCGCCGCCACCCTGCTGGGTGGGGCGTCCTACGCCGCCCCCCCGCGCGCCGCCCGCATCGACGCCGCATGCGCCCGCCATATGGCCTGCGGCTGCGAGATGACCGACTGTGCCGCCACCTACCGGCAGAGCGAGGTACCCGGCGGTGTCTTCGCCTGCATCGCGTCGCTGGAGTGTGCCGCCCTCTGCGCGCCCGACGCGGGCCAGCCGGGCAGCGTCGCGGCGCAGAAGTGCTTCTCGGAGGCCGCCCTGATGGCCGCGATGGCCGAGGAGGCAGGGGAGGCCGCCCCGATCGCGGAGCCGCCGCCCGAGGCGCCGCCCGAGATCGCCGTCGATCCCCCGGTCGAGCCCCCGGTCGAGCCCACCGCCCCCGCCGAGGTCCTGCCGCTTGTGGCGGCCGGATCGCTGGAAGCCCTCATCCGCCAGTCGTGCCAGCATGGCTTCGAGTGCGGCTGCCCGAAGATGAGCCAGGCGGAGTGCGAGGCCAGGGGCATGGCCGAGGGCAGCGCGGGCGGCCCTGAGCTGTTCACGTGCCTCATCGGCCTGGACTGCGCCGCCATGTGCGACCCCAAGGCCGGCGAGCCCGGCACGGTGGCCTACAGCCGCTGCGTCGGTCCGGCCATCGAGCGCATCAACGCCGCCGCCGCCGCCGGTGCCGCCGAGAGGGCCGCGGGCCACCGGCTGCGCATGGGCATCATCAACAACTACCCGACGGGCCGGGCCCCCCGGAAGCGCATCTACGACCAGAACGGGAACTTCCTGCGGGAAGAGTAGCCCAGGGGGGAGGCGGGGTACCGGCCAGGGGGACTGACCGGCACCCCGCCGAGGGAGTCGGTTAGATGCGCTCCTGGAGGCGCGCCAGGATGGTCCGCACCTCCGCCGCCTCGGGGGCGTCGGGGTGGGCCGTCAGGAACGTGCGATAGGTGGCGGTGGCGGCCGCCGGATCCTGGACCTGCTGGAGGCTGCCCAGCAGCAGCAGCGTCTCGGCGTGGTCCGCCCGGACGGCGAGGGCGCCCTTGAGCGACTCCAACGCCTCCTGCTCCCGGCCCAGCTCATACAGCGCAAACCCGCGCAGCGCCTGGCGATCGAAGCCGGCCGGGGCGCGGTCGAGGGCCGCCAGCGCGCCCTCGAAGTCCTCAGCGTCCATCGACGTGCGGGCCGCCGCGATGGCCGGATCATCGGCCTGGGCCGCCTCGCTGGCGGGCGCCGCAGCGCCGCCCGGGGCCGCGGGCTCGGCCCCCTGGTTGACGGCAGCGAGCCGCGAAGGCGTCGGGGCCTCGACCGCCTCGGCCGACTCCACCGCTCGGATGGGCGGGCTGGCCGGCGCCGTCTGGGCGGCGGCCGACTTACGCTCGGTGGGGGCGGCGGCGTTCGGATCGGGGGCCAGCCAGGCCAGGAAGGCGACGACGAGGCTGGTGGCGACGAGGACGGCGGCGAAGACCCGGCGCTCGCTGCGCTCCGGGCTCTGCCGGGGATCCAGGTGAGCGAAGGAGGCCGCCCGCGCGGCGACCACATCACCATCGGCCGAGAAGAAGATCTCCTCCAGCCGTCGCCCACCCCGTTCACGCTCGCTCATGCGCTCCTCCCACGGACACCTGACGCCGCGCCTCGAAGATCTGACTCCACCGAGTCCTTTGAGCGCTGGATCGTCACGGCCAGTGTGCGGTTCTCCCACGACCCGCACGCCGGGGCCAGCTTGAGCAAGGCCCGTGCCGTTCATTCTCGCACGGCGCGGGATTGTCACTTTGCACCGGGGGCCGCTTCGGCTAGACAGGTCGGAGCCGGTCAGGAGGCCCCATGAGCGCGATCGCGGTGCATGACCCGAAGCTCCAGCGGTGGCGCGTGCGGGTGTTTGCGGCCACCTGGCTGTCGTACTTCGGCTACTACTTCTGCCGAAAGCCCTTCTTCATCACCAAGGGCACCCTCGAGACCCAGCTCGGCTGGGACACCGAGCAGCTCGCGACGCTGGGAGTGGCCTTCCTGGGCGCCTACGCCCTGGGCCAGTTCGTGGCCAGCTTCGTGGGCGATCGGGTCGGTCCGCGGCTGATGCTGCTGGTCGGCATGGCGGTCACCATCGCCGCCAACTTCGCCTTCGGTCTGACCAACAACCTGGGCCTCTTCAGCGCCCTCATGATCGTCAACGGCCTCGCCCAGGGCAGCGGCTGGTCGGGCAACGTGGGCTCGATGGCGGCCTGGTTCACCCGGCGGCAGCGCGGCACCGTCATGGGCTTCTGGGCCACCAACTTCCAGCTCGGGGGCGTGGCGGCCAACGCCCTGGCGGCCTGGGCGCTGGGGAAATTCGGCTTTCAGTACGCCTACTTCAGCGGCTCGGTCGTGCTCGTCACGGTCTGGGCCTTCTTCCTGTTCAACCAGCGTAACCGCCCCGAGGACGTGGGCCTCGCGCCTCTCGACGACCCCGACGAGATCCCGATGGAGGTCGACACGAAGGGCCGCGCGCGGTGGCCGCGGCAGGTCATCGCCAACGTGGCGCTGGTGGGCACCTTCTACTTCTTCATGAAGTTCATCCGCTACGCGCTCTGGTCGTGGGCGCCCTACCTGCTCCAGCGCCACTACGGCCTGGAAGGCAAGGAGGCGGGCTTCCTCTCGACCACCTTCGATCTGGCCGGGTTCGCCGGGGTCATCGCCCTGGGCGTCCTCTCCGATCGCCTCTTCCGCGGGCGGCGGGCGGGGCTGAGCATGGTGTTCGTCCTCGGCATGGCGGGCGCGTGCCTGGCGCTCTACGCGCTGGGCTCGACGAGCATCGCGGTGTTCACGATCTGCATCGGGCTCATCGGCTTCACCCTCTACGGCCCCGACGCCATCCTCACCAGCGCGGGGGCCATCGACGTCGGCTCGCGCGCGGCCGCCACCCGGGCGGCCGGCATCATCAACGGCATGGGCTCCATCGGCTCGGTGGCGCAGGAGGTGGTGCTGGGCAAGGCGCTCAAGGGCGGCGACGTGGACCTGGTGTTCGCGCTGCTGCTGGGCTCGGCCCTCTGCGCGGCCTTCTGCCTCGCGCTGCTCCTGCGCCGCAACCGGGCCGGCCGCGCCGACATGTGACGCGACCCGGTTGACCGCGCCCGGCCATCCCCGCAGAGTCACGCCATGGCCAACCCCCTCGACCTGCTCAACGATCCCGACTTCGGCCTGACGCCGCCTCCCTCCCGCCGGCCCGTCTATGTCATCGTCGTCCTCGTCTTCGGCCTCGCCATCGCCGGGTGGCTGCTGCTGCCCGGCAAGCAGAACGCCAGTGATTGCGGCGACTTGAGTGGCTGGAGCGATCTCTCTGACGAGGAGCAGCCGGCCCTCGCCCATGACATGGTCTGTACCGCCGAGGTGACCGTCGCCGGGGTCGAGGTGGTCGCGCTGGGCAGCGAGGACAAGAAGGCGAAGGATCCCGCGCGGCGCTACCGGGATGTGCGGCTCTTCGCCCGCGCGAAGGGCGCGCCGGTCATCCTGGCCGTGTCGGCGGCCGATCCGGCCGTGCGCGCCTGGCAGGCGCAGCATGGCAGCCTGGCGGGCTTCGGGTTCAAGGGGCGGGGTCGCCTCTTCGATCCCGACCAGGAGAAGGGCTACGCCCCCCTTGGCCGCACCATCCGCGACGGCCTGGGCCTGGGCAGCGCCCCGGTCTTCATCTTCGATCCCCAGGGGGTGAAGTGAGCGGCAGGCCGGTGATCATCCACACGGATGGCGCCTGCTCGGGCAACCCGGGACCCGGGGGCTGGGGGGCCGTGCTGGCGTTTGGCGATGCACGCCGCGAGATCTGCGGGGGCGAGGCGCAGACCACCAACAACCGCATGGAGATGCAGGCGGCGGTGGAGGCGCTGGCGGCCCTCAAGCGACCCTGCCGGGTCGAGCTGTACACCGACAGCGCCTACCTCCAGCGGGGCATCACGCAGTGGTCGGCGGGCTGGATCGCCAACGGCTGGCGGACGAAGTCGGGCGCCCCGGTGAAGAACGCCGATCTCTGGCAGCGGCTGCTGGCCCTCGCAGCGGGCCATGAGGTGGCCTGGCGCTGGGTCAAGGGCCACGCCGGCCACGCCGAGAACGAGCGCGCCGATACCCTCGCCCGCGCCGGCATGCAGCCGTACCTCTGAGGCCCCGCCGCGCCGCCTGGACCGAGACCTGTCAAGGTGAAAATCTCGCTCCCCC
The DNA here is from genome assembly GCA_041389985.1 of bacterium. GTDB lineage: Bacteria > Myxococcota_A > Bradymonadia > UBA7976 > UBA1532 > JACKDP01. Next base: position 39,493 of record JAWKQS010000015.1, on the reverse strand, counting down.
CCGCGTTTTCGGCGCCCGGCCTTCCCCCACGGGCCGCTGACGCTTGCGCCATCTGTCTCACAACTCGCTGAAACATAAGGAATCTCTCGATCGGCTCCGCCCACGAGGCGGGACGGGGGGGTAGAAATTGGACAAGGCGGGCATCCCATGAAACTTTCGGTCCCGGAGCCGAGGCCCCCCGGGGGGGACTCGAAAACCCCGACGGACGGGAAGTGGGACTGATGGCCGGAGCGGCGAGACCGATCCACACCGAGGCGGCCGAGGCACGCTTCAACGCCTTCGCCGAGTACCTCCTGGGGACCGGCCGGGCGGCGAAGACGGTGGCCTCCTACCGCAGCGACTGGACAGGCCTGGTGCGCTGGGCCAGCCAGGAGCTGGGCCGACCGTTCGATGTCACCGACCTGACCGCCGACCTCGTCAGCCGCTGGCGCGACGAGCTCGGCGAGGCGCAGCAGCAGCCCGCCACGATCAACCGCAAGCTCGTGTTCGTGAAGCGCTTCACCGACTGGGATGCGCGCTTCTCGGGCCAGGAGCGCGTCGAGATCCGCAAGGTGGAGGCCGTCCCGCAGCCCCCCCGCCGGCCCCGCGGGCTGGACGACTCGGAGCTCGGGCGGTTCTTGACCATCGTGACCCGGGAGGGCTCGGCCCGGGATCAGGCCATCGTGCACACCCTGCTGGAGACGGGCCTGAAGGTCAGCGAGCTGGTCCGCCTGCGGCGCGACGACGTGGTGCTGCGCACCCGCGACGGCTACCTGCGCGTGCGCACCAGCGCCGAGGGGCGCGGCCGTACCGTGACCCTCGGCCGGGTCGCGCGGCGAGCGCTGCGGCGCTGGATGGGCACCCGGACCGACGGCCACACCTCCCTCTTCCTGGGCGAGCGCGGCCCGCTCTCGGCCAACGCCGTGCAGCGCATCGTGCGCAAGTACTGCCGCAAGGCCGACGTGCAGGTGTCCCCCACGACGCTGCGCCACACCTTCGCGGCGACGTTCCTCCAGGCTGGCCGTGGCGACCTCACCGACCTGGCCGACCTGCTCGGCCATGACTGCATCGAGACGACGCGGCTCTACATCCTCGGCGATGGCGAGGACGACGAGGACGGCGACGACAGCGAAGCCGTCGGCTGAGCGTCAGCCAGGCGCCGCCGGCCCTTCTCCACCGCCCGCCAGAGGGCCGCGTCCAGGCCCAGCCCGCCCAGCGCGTCGGGGCCGAACCACCGAAGCTCCCGACTCTCGACGCTGACCATCGCCGCCTCGGGCTGCCGCGTCAGCAAGGCGTAGCGGACGTCGAGGTGGTCGTGGGCGGCCTCGTCGCCACGCCCCGGGATGCGGTGGATGTCCAGGTCGAGGGGGCCGACGCCGAGGGGCGCCAGGTCGGTCAGCCCGGTCTCTTCGTGGGCCTCGCGCAGCGCCGTGGCGATGGGGTCATGCTCCTCGGGCTCGGAGTGACCGCCCGGCTGCAGCCAGCGCTCGAGCTTGCGGTGCCAGAGCAGCAGCAGGCGGCCGGCCGGGTCGAAGACGAGGGCCGAGCCGGTGAAGTGCCCGAGCGGGTTCGTCCGGCCCAGGCAGTCGGCGTGGGCGTCGATGAACGCCAGCATCGCCGCCTGATCGCGGGCCTCCGCGGCGTCCGCCGGCACATGGGCCGCGATGATGGGGCGCAGCGTGGCGCGGCCATCCTCCAGCGGGATCACGCGCCCACCCCCGAGAAAAACCCAGACGAAACAAAGAGTTGGCGCATGCTCACCCCAGCTTCTCCCAGAGCCGGTCGAACTCGGCCTGGAACTGCCGCAGCAGAGTCGGGTGATCGGTGACGATCAGGTTCTCCTGGTTCTCCAGGAAGGCGCTGCGCGTCCAGTTGTAGCTGCCCGACGCCAGCGTGGCCCCGTCGAAGAGGGCGAACTTGTGGTGCATGTGGGAGGGGCTGCGATCCACCCGGACGGGGATGCCGGCGCGCTCCAGATCGGCGATGTCGGAGCCGCGGTCGAGGGCCTTGTCGTCGTCCGTCACGATGCGGATGCGCACGCCGCGCCGGGTGGCCTCGTAGATCTCGCGGCTGAGGGCGTCGTCGGTGATGGTGAAGACGCAGATGTCGACCGTCCGCCGGGCGGCAGCGAAGAGGCCCATCAGCCGGTCGCGGACGGCCTCGCCGGGGCTGAAGAGCGCCTCGGCCTCCGGGAGATCGGGCGCGGGCGGCGCCAGGATGCGCTGGATGGCCTCGATCCAGTCCAGGACGACGCCGGGCTCATAGCTGTCGACCGCGGCGCGGGCCGCCCGGAAGGCCTGGCTGCGCAGGGCCGGGAGCAGGGCCGGATCCAGGTCGGCCACGAGGGCGCGCAGGGCCTGCTGCTCGCCCCGGGACAGGGCGCCGTCGTCCAGCGTCCGAGCGAGGATCTCGTCGAATTCCTTCGGGATCATGGGCCCTCCTGCGGCGACACGTCGAGGCTGTCGGCGAACGACCGGATGAGAGCCGCCAGCTCCCCCGGGAACTCCACCAGGGTGTAGTGGGTGCCCGCCGGGAACTCGTGGTAGGTGGCCCGCGGGACGCGCTGCACCAGCTGCCGGGTGATGGCCGGCGGCGTCAGGGCGTCGCGGGCGCCGGCGGTGGCCAGGACCGGGACGTCGATCTCGTGCAGCCAGTGGGCGGTGCGGTGGTCATCGGCCAGCCGCACCATCTTCATGTAGCGGCGGTAGTCCAGATCGAGGATGGACTGGATGGCGGGCAGCAGCGCCTGGGGGCGGCCCGTGACGTTGCCGGTGGCCTCCAGGAGGGGCAGCGTCACCCGGCTCTTGCCCAGCCGCTTGAGCGCGGGCCGCAGAGCGGGCATGGCAATGCCGGCGCGCTCCACGGCGCCCACGAGCGTCCGCCCCACCCGCCGCGCCATGGGCCCGCCGCCAAACACATTGCCCAGGATGTTCTCATGGGCGCCGTTGATCAGGATGAGCGCCCGGATGTCCGCGCGGTGCCGCAGGCGGCGCCAGCCCTCCAGCGCCACCTGGACCCCCACGCTCCAGCCGCCCAGGATGAAGCGATCGACGCCGACGTGGTCGAGCAGGCCGTCCAGGTCGCGGATGTGATCCTCGATGCGCAGGCGGTGCGGCTCGGCCGGACAGGCCGAGGCGTGCATGCCCCGGTAGTCCCACATCAGGACCCGGAAGCGGTCCTGGAGGCGGCTGAGCACGGGGTCCCACGCGTTGAAGGTGCCGCCGTAGCCATGGGCGAGGACGAGCCAGTCGGGGCCGTCCCCCACCACCCGCCAGGCGATGGAGGTACCGTCAAAAGATGAATGATATTGAAGGCTCACGCGGGCAGCCTCGCAGGGCTGGGGATCAGACGGAGGCCATGGCGTCGGCGTAGAAGTCGTCGAGGAGGTGGGCGTACATCTTCTCGACCTCCTTGCGCTTGACCTTGAGGCTGGGGGTCAGCTCGCCGCCCTCGATGGTGAAGTCGCGGGGGAGCAGGGCGAACTTCTTGATCGTCTCGAAGCTGGCGAGGCCCTGGTTGAGCTGATCGATGGCCTGCTGGAACTCGGCGATGACCTTGGGCTCCTGGCTGAGCTGCTCGTAGGTCCGGCCCTCGAGGCCGTTCTGGGCCGCCCAGCCGGTCATGGCCTCCTCGTCCATGGTGATGAGCGCCGAGCAGAAGTTGCGGCGATCCCCATGGACCACCATCTGGCTCACCAGCGGGCAGATGGCCTTGAAGGCCCCCTCGATGGCCGAGGGCGCGACGTACTTGCCGCCCGAGGTCTTGATGAGGGCCTTCTTGCGGTCGGTGATGCGCAGGTGCCCGTCGGCGTCGATCTCGCCGATGTCACCGGTGTGCAGCCAGCCGTCGCTGAGGGTCTCGGCGGTGGCCTCGGGCATGCGGTAGTAGCCGCGCATGATGCCGCGGCTCTTGAAGAGGATCTCGCCATCGTCGGCGATGCGGACCTCGGTGCCGGGCACCGGCCGACCCACCGTGCCGAACTTGTTGTGGCTGGGGGTGTTCACGAAGGACGCCGCGCTCGACTCGGTGAGGCCGTAGCCCTCCAGGATGAGCAGCCCCGCCGCGTGGAAGAACTCGGCGATGTCGCGGTTGAGGGGCGCGCTGCCCGAGATGAAGAACTTCACCCGGCCACCGAAGCGGGCGCGCAGCTTCGAGAACACCAGCTTGTCCGCGATCTTGAACTTGAAGGCGAGCAGGCCCGAGGGCTCCTTGCCGGCCTGCCGCAGCTTCGAGACCTCGCGCCCCGTCGCCACCGCGAACTTGAAGATCTTGAGCTTGAGGCCGCCGGCCTCCTTCACCCCCGAGATGACCTTGTTGTAGACCTTCTCGAAGATGCGGGGCGCCGCCGCCATGAACGTGGGCTGCACGACGGCCAGGTTCTCGATGATCTTGGGGATCTCGCCATCGACGGCCGTCGGGATGCCGATCTGGACGGAGAACGTCTCGAGCACCTTCCCGAAGGAGTGCGACAGCGGCAGCCAGAGGAACTGGCGATCGTTGCTGGACAGGAAGCCGAGCTGCTCGGCCACCTCGCCCTCGTAGACCCAGCAGTCGTGGGGCAGCTCGACGCCCTTGGGCACGCCGGTCGTGCCCGAGGTGTAGATGAGGGTCGCCAGCCGCTCGGGGGTGATGCGGGCCACGACCGCGTCCAGCTCCCCGGGGTTCGCCGCCAGCCAGTCCACGCCGCGCTTCTTGAAGGCATCCCAGCCGATGACCCAGCCGTCGTGGGCGCCGTCGGTGCCGCTCATGACGATCAGGTGGCGCACATCGGGGAGCTTGTCGCGCTGGGTGGCCAGCTTGGCGACCTGCTTGTCGTTCTCGACGAACACCAGCACCGAGCCCGAGTTCTCGATGATGTACTGGCAGTCCTCGGCGGTGCTCGAGGGGTAGATGGTGGTGGTCGCCCCGCCGCTCACCATCACGGCCAGGTCGGCCAGCAGCCACTCGACGCGCGTCCCGCAGAGGATGCCGACGCGATCCTCGTCCGCCAGATCCAGCGAGCGCAGGCCGGCCGCGAGCTGATCCACCTCGACGCTGACCTGCTTCCAGGACAGCGACGACCAGGCATCACCCTTGCGAAACGAGAACGCCTCCAGATCGGGGGTGGCCTTGACGCGGTGCCGGAACATATGGGCGACAGACTGGTGCTTCGGCATCGAGCTTCTCCTGGCAGGGGCTGCGGTTGCCCTGGGTTCTACCCCGGGCCGCAACGGGGGGCAACGGTGGAGTTGTCGAGGGGCCGGGCCACCAGCCACCCTTGCCCTGGGCGGCCGGCTCTCCGACACTGTCGGCCGAGACCTCCTGGGAGGACGCGATGGGTCGCTGGCTCAACCTGGAGCTGCTGGACAGCACCGGCACCCCGTTTCGGCAGAGGCCCTTCCGCCTCGAGTGGGAGGGCGGCGCCGTCGACGGCACCACCACCGCCAACGGCTTGATCTCCTTGGAGATTCCCGACGGCGTGGCCGAGGCGTCGCTGCGCGTCGCCTGGCGCGAGTTCACCCTGGACTTCCGGCTTCCTCCCGCGGACGACGTCGCAGGCGCGCAGGCCCGGCTCAACCAGCTCAACTTCTTCTCCGGAAAGGTGGATGGCGAGCTCGGTCCCAAGACCCGGCATGCGCTGCTGATGTTCCAGCGCGCCCACCGGCTGACCGAGACGGGCGCCCTGGATGCGGAGACCTGTCGGCGTCTGGCCGAGGAGCACGGCACATGAAGCGCTCTCGCGAAGTCGCCGATCAGGGCATCACCTTGCAGGTCTCCCTGGCCGGCTCCCCCGACGCCGAGCCCAACCGGCTGGTCATCTATGACTGGTTCACCCGCGTCGGCAGCCCGCCCCGGGCGGGCAACGACGTCGAGGTGCTGGTCGACGGCGAGCAGACGTGGGACCGGGTGTTCCGGGATCTGGAGGTCGCGGAGTCGCGCGTCCAGGTGGCCACCTGGCTGATGCGGGCCGACCTCGAGATGGTCCGTCCGGAGGCCCTCGCCACCACCGAGCCCGCGGAGCGGGCCGCCTTCCGCTTCGCCGAGCTGGCCGAGCGCCTGGCCGAGCGGGGCGTCAAGGTGCGGCTGCTGCTGTGGGGCGGCACCTACACCCCGCTGCTCAACCGGTGGCTGCGCCGCTGGTTCTGGAGGAGCCCGTTCGACATCGAGCTGCTGGAGCAAGACCACCCGCGGCTGATCGGCTCCTACCACCAGAAGACGTTCACCATCGACAGCCGGGTCGGCTACTGCGGCGGCATGAACGTCAAGGAAAACGACTGGGACAGCCCGGCCCACCGGGTCTTCGAGCCGCGCCGCAACCCCCACGCCACCCGGGCGGCCTTTCGCAAGGCCGTCCAGGCCGGCCAGCAGCGCACGAAGTTCCCGCCCCGCCACGACCTGTCCATGCGGATCGAGGGACCGGCGGTCCACGACCTGGAGGTGAACTTCCAGCAGCGCTGGAACCAGTCGCTGCGCCACCAGCGCGCCTCGCTGGTCGGGAAGCTCGCCAACCTGATCCGCAACCGCCTGCTGAGGCGGACGCCCCACACGCTGATGGCCGACCCGGAGGCCACCCAGCCCGACATCGGCGACCGGTGGGTGCAGATCGTGCGCACGACCCCCGGCGGCGAAGAGGGCATCCTGGACGCCTACAAGCGGGCCATCGCCAACGCGCGCAAGTACATCTACATCGAGAACCAGTACTTCCGCAGTCCCATCATCGGCGAGGCCATCGCCCGCGCGCTCGACAAGAACCCGCGCCTGCGGCTGGCGGTGGTGGCCTGGCCGGTCAACGACGGCAAGGTCTCCCGAGATCCGAGCGGCTACTGGACGGCGCACACGCACCGCCAGATCGCCGAGAAGCTGCCCGACTTCAAGCTCACCCGCCTCATGGTGCACGACGGCAACGCAGCGAAGGCCGAGGACCGCTACGTCCAGGTGGATGTGCACGCCAAGGTCATGGTCATCGACGACCGCTGGCTCACCATCGGCAGCGCCAACATCAACGACCGGGGCTTCAAGTACGAGGCCGAGATCAACGCGGTGCTGCTGGATGAAGAGGACGCCCGCGCCCTGCGGCTGCGGCTGATGGCCGAGCACCTCGAGATCCCCGACGCCGAGGTCGAGGCGAAGCTCGGCGATGTCGACGCCGCCTTCGACCTCTGGGAGCAGCACGGCGCCGAGAACGCGCGGCGCAAGGCGGCGGGGGAGGCGCCCATCTCGCGGGTCGTGCACTTCGTCCAGCAGGCCCAGGACCGGCCCCCCTTCAACATCGGGCAGGGGGTCTTTTGAAGCTCGCCCTCGCCACCTGCGCCGCGTTGCCTGCGCTGGACGAGGACGGCCCTCGCCTGCAGGCCGCTCTGGCCGCCCGCGGCGTCCGCTCCGAGCCAGCAGTCTGGTCGGATTCCGCTGTCGATTGGGGTACTTACGACGGCATCCTCATTCGCTCCACCTGGGACTACGCGCCCCGCCGCGCCGAGTTCGTCGCCTGGGCGACGCGGGTGGCCGCCTGCACGCGGCTGCTCAACCCGGCGGACGTCGTGCGGTGGAACACCGACAAGCGCTACCTCTCCGCGCTCGCCCAGGCCGGCGTCCCCACCGTGCCCCTGACCGTCGTGGACGACCGGGCCGACCTCACGCTGCCGACGGCGGGCGAGTTCGTCATCAAGCCCACCATCTCGGCCGGCTCGCTGGACACCGCGCGCTTCCGACCCGAGGACGCGGAGGCGGCGATCGCCCTCGCGGGGGCCATCCTCGACAGCGGCCGCGGCGTGATGGTCCAGCCCTACCAGGCCGGCGTCGACACGGCGGGCGAGACGGCGCTGCTCTTCTTCGGTGGCCGCTTCAGCCATGCCATCCGCAAGGGACCCATGCTGCGCCGCGGAGCGGACCTGGCCACGGGCCTGTTCGCGGAGGAAGCCATCACCCGCCGGACCCCGACGCCGGCCGAGCGCGCGATCGCGGAGCAGGTGCTCGCCGCGCTCCCCTTCCCCACCCCCACGTACGCCCGCGTCGACCTCGTCCCGGGCGCCCAGGGCCCGGTGCTGCTGGAGCTGGAGCTCACCGAGCCGTCGTGCTTCCTGGGGTACTGCGACGAAGCGGCCGACCGCCTCGCCGCTTCGGTGTGTGCCGACCTCGCTGGCTGAGCCCGCGCCGCCCGGCAGGCCGGGCTCGAGTCGTCCAGCGGGCTGTTGGCGTGAGCGGACCGCCACGTTCCCGGCGAGCTGCGCGCGAGCGTAGGGCGGTGGGCCCTGCCCACGTGCCGGTCGGCTCCTCGTCCACCTGGGAAACGATTTCATCAAGCTTTTCGACAAGTTCCGGCATCTGCGTTTGCTGGACGAACATACCCTCTGCACCTGCCGCTCGACGAGTCTGTCGGCGACGGTGATGTACGGGCGCCTCTCCTGGAGAGCCTGCCAGCACCAGGGCGGGCGAGGGGCAAGGCGCACGGCGCCAGCCCTCGACGCGGTGACTTCGGCGAGCACAAGTGACGCTCACCCGCGGCGCCGACTCCGTCCGGCCATGCGTACTCCCATCCAGCTCCTCGCCCTGGCGCTCGCCGCGACCCCCGCCATCGCCGAACCCGTCATCAGCGGTCGGGTCCTGCTCACGGACGCCGACGTCGCCGCCGCGCTCCAGACCGGCCTCCGCGTGGGCTACCGCAGCGGCCGCCTCGACCTGGGGGGCGAGCTCACCCTGGGCATGCGAGGCGAACACCCCATCTACACAGGAGAAACCCGCCCGGCCAGCGAGCAGGTGGACGTCTTCGTCGATATCGGCGCGGTCGCCGTGGTGGGGGTCGCGCTCCTCGACGTCGCCGGCCTCCGGTGGACGCTCGAGGCCGGCGTCGGCCCCCGCTGGTCCATCCCCGTCGACGCCGGCGAAGGGGGCCTGAGCGCCCAGAGCCTGCTCGGCACACACCTGCTGCTGCCGGTGGGTGACGCCTTCGGCGGCCACTTCTCCATCGGTGTCGGCCTGGAAGCCCGCAGCCGCGGCCTCGAGCACCTCGACCTGGGTGGGGGTGCCATCCTCACTGCCGTCGTCTTCGACCCTCCCCCCAGTCCACGGCCCCCCAGCTGACGACGGGACCCGACCCGCAGTCCCCGGCCCCCATCTGGCGATGGAGTTCGAGTCGCGCCCCGTTCCACGCCCCCCATCTGGCGACCGGGTTCGAGTCGGGGAGGGTGTCGCTGTACGACATGGCTGAAACCGCCAGGGTCGCGTCGACGGGGTATGAAGATGGAGGGGTGTTGGTGTGTGCTGAGGCTGAAATTCGGGGCTGAGGTGGCAGGGGTCGGGGCGGTGCGAGGGGGGAAGCGGGGGCGTGGGGCGGGTGCAGGCCGAGCTCGGCGCATGTCCCGGGGGGTTCAGGTGCTCGACCGCGTGGCTGGCGGACGCACGTCTCCCGTCGGGCTGGACCAGGGCGCTCATGCGGTTTGATTTCAGCTACTTATGAGACAGGCTACCCGCTCTCGGCCCGCTCCCTGACTTCTTCCTGGCATGCGACGGCGGGATGGTGCAGGCCGGGAACGGGATGAGCGGCTGCGTCGGATCGTCCAGCCACTTCCAGTAGGCGATGTGGGCGATCTTGTAGGCGGCCTTCAGCTCGGCGTGGCGCTCCCGCCGGGCTTCCTGGTCCTCCTTCGTGCCGTGCACGACGGGCGCGGGGCTGCGCTTGCGCTCCTTGGGGCGCGTCATCGGGTCGACGTACCGAACGGCCTCCGGATCCGGCACCGGCAGGCCGGCCTTCTTGCGCCGCGGGCGGGCTTCGGCGGCGATGCCGTCCGCCAGCTCCCACATGAGCGCCTTGTGCTCCTTGGGGGTCAGCTCCCCCAGGCCCGGCAGGCGGTCGAGGCGGACGGTGAGCTCTTCGCTGCGGCCGTCGCCGCGGACGAAGGTGCCGCGCAGCTTCTCGCCCCGCAGCAGCGCGGGGTTGGCGCAGGCGAAGACGTCGTCGGCGGGGTGCCTCGACTTCAGCTCGGCCGTGGCCTGGCCCATGAAGTACCGCATCCGGTCCAGGGCGTGCTCCTCCGAGACGACCTGGATGGCGTGGTTCGGGATGAGGCACTGGCCCGTCCGGTCGTGGAACTTGTTGACTCGCTTCGCGATTTCCCGGCAGACCCACTCCAGGAGCAGGCTCTTGTCCACCAGCTCGACGACACCCAGCAGCAGGTGCAGGTGGTTGGACATGAAGTAGTAGTTGTAGAGGTCGAAGTCGAAGGCGAAGCCGCCTTCCTCACCGACACGCTGCTGGGCTCGGGCCAGAATGCCCGTCAGCAGGTCCACCATCCGGATCTGCGGCGCCAGCAAGAACAGGTCGTTGGTGACCTTGCAGGTGATCTCGAAGACGAGCACGTAGACGCCCAGCCGGGGGCTGTACAGGCGCTTCTCGCGGTACTCGATGATGATCATCTCGGCCATGGGGAGTCCTCCGCGCAGTCGGGGCCTCCTCTCTCTTCGGTCAGTCGCGACGCGTGTCGCAGGCGTCCTGCTGAAGTAGCTGAAATGAATCGAGAAAAAGTTTGAGGCGCACATTGCTCACGGGAGCGCGCCGAGGGGCCCTACGGCAGGCGCGTCACCGTCAAGGCGGCGGCGCCGACGACCTCGCCGGCTTCGTCGAGCCCCTCGATCAGCAGCAGGTTCTCACCCAGGTCGAGGGGCACCGCCGCGCGCAGGTCGTCGGCGTCGGCCACGTCAGCCTCCAGCGGCAGGCCGCCCTGCGTGATCTGGGCCACGTCCAGCCACGCCGTGCCCTCCAGCGCGATGGTCGGGTCTGCCACCTCGGTGCCGTCGGCCGTGAGCACCGCGAACTCCACGGGGACCGCCTGCTCGATGCTGTCGGGCGCCTCCCGCTCGACCCAGGCCGCCCGCGCGGTCATGAAGGCCACATGGCTCGCGAAGTCCTGGCCGGGCAGCCGCGCCTGGAACATGGCCTGCCACCGGGCCAGGATCTCGGGGGTGTACGCCCGGGCGAGGAGCGTCGCAGGTGGCCGTAGAACCGCCGCCGCCAGGCGGGCTCGGCCAGCAATCGCTGCAGGTCGCGGTTGGCGACGACGGCCTGGTGCGGGTCCCCGGGTAGAAGTCGAGGTCGTGGGGGAAGTACAGCACGCGCCCATCGGTGGGGCGCACGTAGAACTGGACGTTGTGCTGGGCACCGGCGCCGTAGTGGTCCACCGCTCCGCTCAGGGAGGCGGCGGCGGCGGCCTCGAGCCACTGGTCCACGTCGATGACGTCCGCGGCCTGCGCCCGAAACTCGGGGTCGGGCAGGCCGAAGACCCGCGCGAATGCCATGATCCCGTCGTAGTCGTCTCGCTTGCGGTTGTTCTTGATCAGGTAGGTGTGGCGCCAGCCCTCCGGGTCGGGGCCCAGGTCGCGCAGGGGCGCGCCGACCACCCGGTCGGGCTGGGGACGCTTGCGCCCCTCCGGGGTGCCGTCGTCCGTCGTCGTCGGGTAGTAGACCAGCTCGTACTCGAACAGCATCCCGTCACCGCCGGCCTCGAACTGGTTGTCGAGGAGCAGGTCGCCGAACCGCGCCAGCTGCAGCGCGGCGGGGCCGGTGTGGGCGGCCCGCGGCGCCACCAGCGAGGCCAGGTCGTTGAACTCCCCGAGGGCAGCCCCGCTCGAGTCATCACCGCGTCCATGAGCAGCTCCCGCTGGCCGAACCGGACGCCCTCGCTCCGGTCGACCGAGACCGTCTCGTAGGCGCCCAGGAACGGGTGCTCGGGGCCGAACCGGATCGAGAAGCCCAGCCGGGGGTGGTGGGCGGCCCCGCTGGCTGCCCTTGGCCCACACGCCGATGTCGTAGAAGATCTCGTCTTCATTGAAGATCACGGTCACGCCGGTGGCGTCGTTGCTCATCAGCTCGATCTCGTCGTGGAACCGCTCCTGGTCCGCGGCGGTCAGCCGGCAGCCGCAGCTTCGGCAGGCCACCCGAGGGCCGGGCCGGCGCTGTCGACGGCGATGAGCGCCCGGCTCTCGGGTCCCCGCCGGGTACAGGCTGCCCGGCCCTCACCGTCCCGGGCCTCGACGTAGATCTGCAGGAGCGTGCCGGCAGGGCTGGCCCGGGAGCGTCGCCACGTACCGCCCGTCCTCTTCGGCCATGGGCGAGGCGACGAAGGCCTGCCCGTCCACGGCCCACCACAGGGTGACGCCGGCGACGCCGTCGGGATCGTGGGCCACGACCGACACGGTGATGGGGACCCCGGCGCCGGGACGACGGGCTGGTGGGCGAGCTCGGTGAAGGTGGGCCCCAGGTCGGCGCGGGTGGAGTTGGCGGCCCCGGGGGTCCCCACGGCCGCGGGACGCCCGAGCAGCACCGTGCGCGGCAGCCGGTTGAAGTACAGGCGCCCGTTGAGCTGGTTCGATCCGGCGAGCCAGCGCGCCCGCAGCGAGATGCGGTAGGTCTGGCCGTTCTCGATGCGGGTGCCCCCGGCGAGGGTCGTCTCGAGGTGGTTGTGCATGTGCTCGGTCGGCCCCGTCGCCCGCAGGTGCAGGACGGGGTTGGCCGGGTCATCGGGATCAGGCTCGACGACGGCCCGGCGGTGGGTCCCGAGCGCTCGCCAGGTCGTGGCGGCAGGATCGTCGAAGTGGCCGTCCTGGATGAGCTCTTCGGCGGCCCCGGCGGGATCGCGGATCACGCTGACGTCGTCGAGGAGCACCTCGCCGGCGCCGAGCAGGCCCAGGACGAGCTCCTCCCACTGGCCGTCCGGGCCGACGGCGCTGGGGCCCGCGACGCCCTCCCAGCTCACCGGCTCCCACACGCCGGGCGTGACGCTCGCGGCCCACGCCTCGGGCACGGCGTTGTCGGCGCGGGGATCGCGCAGCTCGAGGCTGGCGCCCTCGCCGTCCGCCGCCTCGGGCCAGCGGCCGCCGTCGGCCCACCGCACCTCGTCCACCAGCTCACCGCAGGCGTCATGCAGCGCGAGCCGCTCCCCGCCGTTGGCGAGGCCACCTCCCAGGTCGCCGACGAACGGCACCCCGGGGTGCGTGGCCGAGAAGGCGGCCCCATCTCGGGCCACGACCAGGTACCCTCCCGCCGGCAGGCTCGTGCCGGCCGGGAAGGTGAACCGCGCCCCGTCGACGATGCGCCAGTCAGACAGATCGACCTGTGATTCCGAGGGGTTGTACAGCTCGATCCACTCGGCGGCCTCTTCGGCGCCCGCCTCGGGCGGGGGGTGATACAGGATCTCGTTGATGACCACGGCCCCCGTGACGGGCGCCGTGGGCGGGCGAACGGGCTCGGCGTCGAGGCGCGCGTCGAACGCCAGATCGTCCTCGCCGTCGACCGCCTGGCGGATCTCCACCTCGAGCACGTTGCGGCCCACCCGGAGCGCCTCACCCGCCACCACCGCGCCGACCTCGCGCGCGCCGGACTCGAGGGCCGCGGTGTCGGGCGCGAGGGGCCCCTCGGGCAGGTTGAACCGCGCGATCTCCTGGCCATTGAGGCCCACGACCGCGGCGTCATCGACCCGCAGGCTCAGGCGCAGCCGCACCCCGGCCGGATCCCCCCGGAAGTCGAAGGCCGCGCGAAACCGCGTCACGTCGGCGGCGGGCAGCTCGTCCCCCGCGGGCGGCGGGCGGATGGGCGCGACCGAGCGGAAGAGCGCGTAGGTCTCGCTGGCGTTGGTGGCCGAGAGGGGGTCGAACGTGTCGAGCCAGATGACCCGGGCGCTGGCGTCGGGAGCGGGCCGCACGGCGTTGCCCCATGGGCCGGCGCCCAGGGGCAGCGCGGCCGCGGGCGCCTGCCAGGTGGCGTCGGCGTCGGCAGCGGCGACGACGGCCGCCACCGCCTCGGGGGCAGGCGGGGCGCCGGGAGGCGGGCCGGGGTTGGCCTCGGCGGGGCCGAGGACGACCTCGAAGGCGGCCTCGCTCGTGACGAGCAGCAGGCCGTCGTCGCCCGTGACATCGCCCACCATCATCTGCGGGCTGCCCGCGTCCCCCCGGGCCTCCCAGCCCGCCACGAAGAGGTGGTCGCGCACGCCCACCTGCACCGCGAACTCCTCCGAGGACTGCCAGTCCCCCTGCTGGTCGCGGCCAAGCGGGCGCAGGTCGCGCCCATCGGCGGGCCCCACCCACGCGGCGAAGTGGTTGTCGGCGGTCAGGCGCACCCGGACGGCGGCCTCCGCCGGCTGGCCGGCGAAGAAGGGCGCCTGGCCCTGCGCCCAGGCCGCGTCATCCCGATCCGGGTCGCCGAGGGGGCCGGCGGCGTCGGTCGCGTAGCGCCACGAGGCTCCAAACGCCACCAGCGTCCGCGGCCCGTCCGCGGGCGGCTCGCCCTGGCCGGGGGTGCCGCCGGGGATGGGAGAGGCCCGCCACGACTCGGCCCGCCAGGCCGGCGCCGTGGGCCGCACCTTGACCCACCCCGCGTCCCGCGTGGGCCAGACCGGATCGTCGCTCCAGTCGACGGCGTCCATGCGACGCCCCCCGTTGCTGAAGAGCGTGAGCTCGCCCCGGTCGGCGCCGAGGCGGCCGGTGTAGGGCCCGAGCGCAGCCACCTGTGGGAGCGCGGCCGGATCGCCCGCCACCACCAGGTAGCCCCCCGACGGCAGCAACGTCCCGTCCGGAAAGGAAAATTCGGCATCCCCAGCCAGCACCCACCCCGAGAGATCCACGTCGGTGGCGAGGGGGTTGGCCAGCTCGACGAAGCCCCCGCCGTCGAACCCCAGCTCGTTGAAGACGACGACGCCGCCGACGCGGTCGGTGCCCCGCGACCAGAGCGGCGTCGGGACGCAGACCGCCGCGTCGGGGGGCGCCGCGTCGGGGGGCGCGGCGTCCGGCCCGGCGTCCAGCCCGGCGTCGGGGCTGGCCGCGTCGGGCGAGGCCGGCCCCTCGGCGTCCGGTGGGCCCCCGTCCCCTCGCGCAGCGTCGGCGGGCGTCGCGTCGGCGGGCCTCGCGTCGGCGGGCGTCGCGTCGGCGGGTGTCGCGGCGTCGCGGAGGCCGCGGTCGGGTGGGGTCGCGTCCATGACGCCGCGATCGGTGGTCCGCGCGTCCGGACCGCCGTCTCGTGCCGTGGCCGCGTCGGCGGTGGCATCGTCGGCCCCCTTCCCCGCGGAGTCATCGCACCCGAAGAGCGCAAGCCCGAGCACCAGCACCCACCTGCGTCCCATGCGTCCCCCGTGCTTCCCTCGTCTCAGAAGCTGCCGTCTCGCCACGACTTGGGGCATGATGCCACGACCGTCACTCGCAGGAGCCCTCATGTCTGCCCAGCGCTATCTCGAGGCCGTCCGTCGCCAGTTCGGCTACCTGGGCACCTGGCTGCCCAACACCCCCATCAAGCTCGGCGACGTGGGCCTGTACACCGCCAGCGGGTTTCGTGTGGAGACCAGCCTGCGGCGCCTCGGGGTGTCGGTGCGCTCACGGCCCGCCGGCGTCGCCGGGGATCTGAGCCACACCTCGGTGGCGTCCGTGAAGGCCTCGGCGGGGTTGAAGGGCGTGCCGGCGCTCTCCCTCGGGTTCGGCAAGGCGGGCGGCTTCGTCTTCCAGGCCACCGGCTGCACCGTCAAGCAGCTCGATGACCTCGACACCGTGGGGGTCGAGCTGGTGAACCTCTTCCAGCAGAGCATCTGGAAGGCCGGCTGGGTGCTCGTCGACACCGTCGTCGAGGCCGCGAAGACGACCATCCTGGTCAGCCAGAGCGACGACGCCTCGGTGGATCTCACCGGGCCGACGGCCATCTCGGGCCTCAACGAGGCGTCCATCTCGGTGACGGGCCAGGCCGGCAGCGTGCTGCAGTTCCTCGGCCAGCCCGGCCTGACGCCGCTGTTCCGGGGCCGCCGTGTGAGCCGTGGCTTCCTGGGCCTCTTCGCCGACAAGGTGGAGGTCATGCGGGGCATCGATGATGACCTGCCGCCCACCGAGTTCGCCGAGGTGGACGCCCTCGACTTCGAGGACGAGCTCTGATCGCATGGCCGATCCGGTCACCATCCTGTTCCTGGGCGCCAACCCCGACGGATCGGCGCGCCTCCGGCTGGATCGGGAGGTGCGCGAGATCCGCCGCGCCCTGGAGCAGACCGCCCTGCGAGAGCGCTTCCGCCTGGAGACGCTCTGGGCCAGCAGCTTCGAGGATCTGCTGGACGGGCTGCTGCGGCACGCGCCCGCCGTCGTGCACTTCAGCGGGCACGGCCGGCCCGACGCCCTGCTCTTCGAGGGGCCGGACGGGAAGGCGGCGGCCGTGTCCGTCGAGGCGCTGTCGCGCCTGTTCGGGGCCCTCACCGGCCAGGTCCGCCTGGTGGTCTTCAACGCCTGCGACAGCCTGAAGGCGGCCCAGGCCGTGGCCCCGTTCGTCGAGTGCGCCGTCGGCACGACCGAGCCCGTCGGCGACCGGGGCGCCGCCGCCTTCGCCGCCGCCTTCTACCGCGGGGTGGGCTACGGCCGCACCATCGCCGAGGCCGCCGAGCTGGGGCGCAGCGCCATCCTCGCCGCGGGCCTGAGCGGCGCCGATGACCTCGTCCTGGCGCCCCGCGCGGGGATCGATCCGTCCCGACTCGTCCTCATCGCCTCCGATCGGGGGCGGCCCATCGATCCCAAGGTGCTGGACTCGACGCCCATCGAGCTGACCATCCACCTCGTCCGCGAGGGCGACCAGGTGCGCGTCCGCTACGTGCACGACGGCCGCCCGCTCCCGGGCCACGAGCCCGGCGGCGGGGGCCTGATGACGCCCGCACCCGCCCCGGCCCCCGGCACCGCCATCGCGGGCAACACCATGTTCTCCCTGCTCTTTCCCGATCCGCTCGCCCGCGTCGAGCTCATGCGCACCCTGACCGGCGCGGCGGTGCAGCCCTCCCCCGATCGCTACCGGTGGCGCATCCGGGTCCGCACGGACGATCCGGCCCTGCTGCGGTGGCCGTGGGCCCGCACGGCCTGGGAGGGCCAGCCCCTGGCCGCCGGCGCCCGGCCCTGGACGTTCGAGGTGGCCTCGGAGGAGGTCCCGCGGCTGGTGGCCAGCTTGCCGGCGGGCGGGCGGGTGCTGGCGTACGCGCCGCCCGATCGGGTCGCCGACGTCGAGCGGCTCCAGGCCGCCCTGGCCGCGGGGGCCGGCGCCTATGGCCGCGATGGCTTCCAGCTCGCCCGCTCCGCCGACGAGCTGCGCGATGGGTGGCGCGCCCGGCCGGCCGCCGCCCTCGTGGTCGGGGCCGATCCGGGCGTGGGGCCCATGATGGCCGTGCACTGCCCCACCCTGCTCTACGTGGCGGGCTTCGATGGCGCCGAGCTGGCCGCCCGCGCCCCCCTCGCCGTGGTGGATCCGCGGCCGGAGTCGGGCGCGTGGGTGGCGCCGGCCGTGTCGTTCTGGCAGCAGGTGGTCCTGGCCGGGGCCGATCCCGTGGCGGTGGCCAACACCGCCGGCGGTGGCCTCTTGCAGGTGCACACCCGGTTCGCGCGCTGGCAGGCCAGCGAGGCGCGGGACATGCCGGGCTGGCCCCACCCGCGCCGCCGGCTCGACCGCGAGGTGCAGCGCGCCCGGGCGTACGAGCAGGTGCAGAAGCTGGTGGAGAACCGTGCGCGCCGGGCCGTCGCCGTGGTGGCCACCGGGCAGCCCGGCCACGAGGTGCTGGCGCTCAGCGAGCTGCTGGAGGACCACTTCAAGCGACGCGGCCGCGGCCAGTTTCGCGTGCAGCGGCTGCGGGTGGCCTTCCCCGCCGACCGCGAGCACCTGCAGGACGGGCTGGTGCTGCTGCTGCACGACGCCCTCAGGCACGATCCGGCGGGGCGGCTGCCCGACAGCCTCGACGCCGCCGGCCCCCGGCGGCTGGGGGACACGGCCCGCGTGCTCTGGCTGGACTGGGGCGCCTTCGGCAGCGGACCTGGCCTGGAGCCCCCTCTGCGCATCCAGGACCTGCGCGCCTGGCTCTCGCTCTGCGAGGAGGTGGTGGCCGAGCAGAGCCCGCCCGGCCTCTCGGTGTACTGCACCCTGGCCGTCGAGACCGGGCGCCACGACCTGGTCGAGGCCGAGGTCGCCGCCCACGGCCAGGAGTTCCGCGAGCGCTTCGCGTCGTATGTGCTGCCGCCGCTGACCCATGTGACGCTGCCCGAGCTGCAGGACTACTTCAGCGACCCCGACAACACGGGCATCGATCGCGGCCTCGCGGGCCGGGCCGCCAGCGTGCTGTACCGCGCCACGGGCGGCGACTACGCCACCCTGCTCGTGAACATCGAGCGGGGCGAGCGGCTGGGCTGGAAGCCCCTCATCGACGACCTGGACCGGGGGGGCCGCCCCGCCGCGCCGGGGGGAGACGAGCTGCTATGACGCCCGAAAACCTCTTGTGGATCGACCCTTTGCGCCCCTCCTGGAGGTCGGCATGACGTTCTTCCTCGACCCGAAACGCGAGCAGGCCACCCCCGACGTCCTGAGCGACCGGCCGCTGCCGCCCCCGGTCGGCGACCACCGCGCCGCCGCCAGCCGCTACGCCGCCAGCCCCGAGCTCATCGACGCCATCAACGTGGCGCTGGCTCTGGGCGTGCCGCTGCTCATCACCGGCGAGCCCGGCACGGGCAAGACCCAGGTGGCCTGGTACGTGGCCTGGTACTTCGGCCTGGACCTCCACCGGCAGCTCTTCAAGTACGTCGTGCGCAGCACCTCCCAGGCGAAGGAGCTGCTCTACGGCTTCGACGACGTGGCGTACTTCCGCGACAAGGACGCCCGCCCCCGGGCCACCTTCGTGGAGAAGGGCCCCCTCTGGGAGGCCTGGGAGGCCGGGCCCGCCACCGTCGTGCTCATCGACGAGGTGGACAAGGCGCCGCGGGATTTCCCCAATGATCTCCTGGATGTGCTGGACCAGCAGGAGTTCCGCGTGCCCGAGATGGGCGCCGACTTCGTGCTGCGCCGCCCCGAGGGAAAGCCCGCCCCGCTGATGATCATCACCAGCAACAGCGAGCGCCGCCTGCCGGGGCCGTTCTTGCGGCGGTGCGTCTTCCACCACATCGAGCTGACCGAGGAGCTGGTGCGCCAGGCCGTGGAGCGCCAGACGTTCAAGCGCCTGGACGCGGCCGCGCTCGATGCCGCCCAGCGCCGCTTCTTCGAGCTGCGCGGCGTGCGTGAGCTGCGCAAGAAGCCTACGACGTCGGAGCTGCTGGCCTGGCTGGCCATCCTGGATCTGCGCGGTGGCCTGGACGCCGAGGCCCTCCGGCGCATGCCGCTGGGCGCGCTGCCGGCCCTCGGCACGCTGATCAAGGATCGCGACGACCTGGATCGGCTGAGGTAGCGGCCCCTTGGTGACCGTCCGCCCGGAGGATCTGGCGACGCTGTGTCGCCTGCTGCGCGCCAGCGGCCTGCCCGTGACGGCCACCCACGAGCTGCGCCTGCAGACCGTGTTTCGCACCCTCGGGGCCATGCCGGCCGAGCGCATCCCCCGCATCGTCGCGCCCGTGGTGCTCCAGAGCCGCGATCAGGGCGAGGCGCTCGACGAGGTGCTGGCGCGGTGGGTGGCCACGCTGGCGCCCGCGGCCCCCGACCTCCCGGGGACGCCCCGCCGCGACGACACGGGCCAGCACCACCGCGTGGTGGCGGTGGCGCAGGAGGTGGCGAGCCGCCCGGCTGGACGCTTCCGCCTGATCGGCGCCGGCCTGCTGGCCACCGCGGCCGCCCTGGCGCTGTGGGTCTTCGCGAGGAGCGACGGGCAGCACCCGCCGCCGGACGCGGGGACGGACGCGCAGATCGCGGTCTCGACGCCGGACGCGGGCGACGCGGGCGACACCGAGGCGGCATCGGACGCGCGCCCCTACCGGCCCACCGGCACCTTTGCCGTGCCCACGCTGGAGGTCCAGGCCCCAAGCCGCGTCGATCGCTGGCCGTGGCTGCTGCTCGTCCTGGGTGCCGTGGCCGCGGGCATCCTCTGGCACTTCTGGAGCCGCCGGCGCGGCCTGCCCGCCGACCTGCCGGCCCCCGCCGGCCGCGGCGCCGTCGCCCCGCCGCCTCGCCTCGCGCCCCCCGCCGAGCTGACGCGGCTCACCGACGCCGGCGATCGCAGCGCCCTGGTCTGGGGCGTCGACCACTTCCTCGCCGAGTCTCCGCGCCAGCGCATCGACCTGGGCGAGAGCGTCCGCGCCACCGCCCGCGCCGGCAGCCGCCCCGTGGTGGTCTTCGCCCAGGAGCGCCTGGCCCGCGCCATCTGGCTTTGGGTGGACGCCGACGCCGAGACCGACGCCGTCGAGCGACTCGCCAGCGAGGTGCGGGCGACGCTGGTGGCCAACGGCCTGACCGTCCACCTGGCCTGGTTCGCCGGCATCCCCGACCGCCTGTACCTGGCGGGGGCGACGGCCTCTCCCCGACGACCTCGAGACGCCCCCGCAGGAGGCGGTGGTCGCCGTCCTCACCGACGGCCACGCCCTCACCCGGGTCGACACCGGCCTCGCCGCCGTCGCGCTCTCGGGCCTGCGGGCCTGGCCGCGGCTGGCGGTGGTGGACTTCGCCCGGGGTACGACGGATCTCCCTTTGCGATTGAGGCGTTACGGCCTCGAGGTCATCGAGCCCGACGCCCTCGCCCGCTGGCTGGGCGGAGAGGCGCCGCCCGGCGCGACCGGCGAGGTGGACCTGACGCCATGGCTCGCCACCCTGGCCCTGTCGCCCACCCCCGTCGATCCCTCCGACGCCCTGGCCCTGGCCAGCCAGCTCGGCCTGAGCCACCCGGCCCGCCACCTGGCCGCCGTGGAGGGCGACGCCCGCCACGTGGGCGCCCGCCTGAGCTGGCCCTGGTCCGCCCGCGCGGCCCGGCTGGAGTGGCTGCTGCGGCAGGAGGATCTCTTCGGCCTCGCGCGGGAGTTCTGGCGGTTGCGCCACCTGCCCGGCGCCGCCGACACGGCGGTGGATCGGGCGCGCGCGGTGGAGCAGGCGTGGCTGGACCTCTTCACCGATCCCGACGCCGCGGCCCCGCTGCTCTACGCCGAGCCCAGCCGCCGGGCGTGGATCGAGGAGGCCCTGGCCGGCCTCGACGTGGCCGACGCCGCGCCCCGGCCCGGCGTCCTGCGCCTGGGCTGGACCTGGGCCGATGTGCAGCCGATGACGCGGGTCCTGCTGCTGGCCCGCGGCTTCGGGGGCCAGGTCGTCGAGCCGAAGCCGTCGCGGCGGCGGTGGATCGCGACGGCGGCCTGCGCCGCGGCGGCGGTGGTCGGCGTCGTCGGCTTCGCGCGGCCCCTCTCCCACGACGAGCCCGCCATCAGCGAGGAGGGCCCGCGGCCGGCCTGGGCCGACGAGCCCACGATCGAGGCCCTCGACGACGGGACGTACCGCGTCGAGATCGCGCTCCTCCAGCACCTGCGGCCCATGGTGGAGGCCCCGGCCGGGGCGACCGTGCATGTGGACTGGGCCGGCAGCCAGGCCCCGTGCCGCCAGGTCGACGGGGAGCTGGAGCGCTGGTTCTGCGCCGAGGGGCCGCCGCCCGGCGGCGAGGGCGAGCGCGGGGAGCGCCACATCATCCTCGCCGACGGCGCCGAGAACCTCGACGCTTCTCGCCTGGCCCGCGCCCTGCTCGAGACGGGCAACGCCGACGAGGTCATCTTCGCGCCGACCCGCCCGCAGACCGGCTACCACGGCGGGACCGAGGAGTACGAGGTCGCGCTGCTCCAGCGGTTCTACTGGCGCATCGATCCCGGCGCGGCCCCGGAGAAGGCGTCCCGGTTCGCCGCCGAGGTGCGAGGCCAGCCCTACGCCGCGCTGACCGCTCGCCTGGGGGGCACGGAGTGGCGGCCGGCCGCCGAGGTCTGGCCCCAGATCGAGGGCCGCAACCCCCTGAAAGACAAGCTGAAAGGCAGCGTCGACCCCGGCCTGCGGTATGAGCGGTTCGTCGTGGAGCCCGACGGCGCGCTGCGTGTCTGGCTGGCGGGGGGCACCGGCGTCCCGGCCATCGCCGACCAGGGCTACGACCCCAAGACGCGCCAGGCCTGGGTCGTGCTGGCGGGCGCCCGGGTGGCCCGGGACGAGCCGGGCTGGCCGGTGGTGCTGCCCGCGGACACCGGGTTCAACAGCATCGGTGTGGGCGAGGATCCCCGCGGTGGACGCATCGAGGTCGAGCTGGCCGAGGCGGCCGCGCTGCCGTATGGCACCATCTCGGTGCTCCGCGAGGTGGAGGGCCGGTCCACGCCGACGCCGGGCGCGCTGGTCCTCCGGTTCCCGCCGGGTCAGGTCTCCCGACCCTACGACGTCGGCGTCGTGCGGGGCACCTGCCCCGAGGGCAAGCGGCTGGTCACCGTCGCGGAGGCCCGCGCGTACCTGGGCCTGCTCTGCCCGAAGGTAGCGCTGTACCCCGCCGACCTGGCCGATGGCTGGGTCCTCGCGAGCGCCGACGGCAAGTGCCGGCTCGACCGCGCCAGCGGCAAGGGCGTGCGGTGGTCGCTCTGTGCCGCCGGCGAGGCGGCCCCGAAGGCGAGCGAAGTCAGCCTGGAGGTCGAGGTGGACCCCGCGACGCCGCTGCGGCCCGCGCTGGTGAAAATCCCGCCAGGGACGTTCACGATGGGCAGCCCGCCGGACGAGGCAGGCCGGCAAGACGACGAGACGCCGCACCCGGTCACGCTGATGGCCGGATTCGCCATGATGCAGACGGAGGTGACTCAGGCGCAGTGGTGGGCGCTGATGGGGTCGTACCCGTCGCGTTTCAGGGCGTGTGGAGGGACTTGTCCGGTGGAGCAGGTGACCTGGCTGGACGCGGTGGGCTACGCGAACGCGCTGTCGAAGAAGGAGGTCCTGCCGGTCTGCTACCAGATGGAGCCCGCCGTCCATGTGGTGCCGGGGTGCACGGGCTACCGCCTGCCGACGGAGGCCGAGTGGGAGTACGCGGCGCGGGCGGGGACGTCGGGGCGCGCCTATGGGGACGCGGCCGACATCGCCTGGTTCCGCGAGAACAGCGGCGACACGACCCACCCGGTCGCGCAGAAGCAGCCCAACGCCTGGGGCCTGTACGACATGCTGGGCAACGTCTTTGAGTTCACGGGTGACTGGTACGCCGCCCCCTACGACGTCCAGTCCGGCCCGGACCCGGCTGGCCCTCCCAGCGGCCAGTTCCGTGTCATGCGTGGCGGGGCCTGGAACTCGGTCGCGCGGGGGATCCGCGCGGCGGATCGCGACGGGTGGCGTCCCGGCGACAGGCACCCCGGCGTGGGGTTCCGGCTCGTCCGCCGCGAGGCGGCCCGCCAGCAGAACGCCCTCCCGGGCGCGAGCTACGTCACCCTGGAGGTCATGACCGGCGACGACCTGCGGGTGGCCACCTTCCTCGGGGTCGCGGACCCGGCGGCGGTCCGGATCGAGGCGAGCGGCGTGACGAAGAGCGGCGTCTGGTTCACCCTCGGCGGGCTGGGCACCCCCGCTGGCTGGTCCCAGGAGGACCGCGACGTCCGGGCCCGCAGCGCGGACGAGGGCGTCCGCCTGGAGATGGATCTGCCCACACCGCCCCCGCGGAAGCTGCTCGACTGGGTGGTGCCCCACGTCGACGGCAAGCAGGTGTCCATCGCCGTCCTCGGCGGCGACCTGGCGAAGAGCCTGGTGACCATGTTCGATGGCGTCGCGCTGCGTGTGAAGACGCGGATCGGCGAGGTGCAGAAGCAGGGCCGTCAGGTCGACCAGGGGTGCGTCGTTCGCGAGCAGAGGAAGCTGGAGAGCCTGCTGGACACGACGCTGCGCCGCGCCTCCGCGGCGGGCTCGCTCTCCCAGGAGGCGCTGGGTCGGAGCCTCGCCGATCTGGATCCCTTCGCCATCGAGCAGTGCTTCAGCGCCCTGAAGGGCCCCGCCGCCGATCTCGACCGGCTCGACGAGCTGCGGCGCACGGCGCGCGACGTCTTCCGCCTGGCCGCCGAGGTGCAGAGCAACGAGGCCCGCGCCTGCATCAGCAAGCCGTACATGGAGCTCGTCGCTCTCATCGAGAACACGGAGGCCATCATTGCTCGCGGTGCCAGGCTCGATCAGCCACTGCTCCAGCGACAGATCAGCCTGCGCTACCAGGCCGAGGTCTGCCTGAAGGCCCCCGCCGGGTGAGGCCCACTGACCCGCGTCAGCCCCCCGCCGCCAGCGGATCGCGTCGTCTTCGCGCCCGAGCAGCTCCAGGGCCTCGATGCCCAGGGCCCGGTTGTGCTCGGGGTGGCCCAGCAGGATGGGCGGCCCCGTCAGCGGCCCCGCGCCGGGCGGGCGGCGCAGCTCCGGCGGCACCGGCAGGCGCTCCCCCTCGGGGATGCCCGCCCGCAGAGCCTGGAGCGCCAGGGAGGCATCCCCCAGGAACCAGAGCCCCTCGGCGCGCTGCGCCCCGAGCAGCGCAACCACCCGAAATGAAATAGGATCTTCGCCTTCGGCCCCACCCAGCGCGGCCCGCAGCCGGTCGTGGAACGCCGGCGGATCGTCGGGCACCGCGGCGCAGGTCTGGCCCAGGGCGAAGCCCCACGTGGCCGGGCAGGGGGCCATGCGCAGGTGGAAGGCCCAGGCCACCGTCTCGCTGCGGACGGGTCGACCTGCCGCGTCGATGAAGCGGCGCAGGCGGTCGGGCACCGAGGGCGCGGCCAGGGGGATGGCGGGCAGATCCGGGTGGCTGGCGAAGAGCCAGCGCCAGTACCACGACGAGTTGGCGAAGCCGACGTTGAGGACGACCACGTCAGGCCGCACGCCCTCCACCGCTTGCAGGTACATGAGCGGGAAGACCAGGTGATCGCTCTCGACCAGGAGCACCGCCCGTGGCGGCGCCGACGTCAGCCAGGCCGCCGCCAGCGTCCGCGGCAGGGCGATGCCCGCCCGGCTGCGCGCCCACACGGGCCGCTCGCCGGTGACGAGCACCGACAGCACCAGCACCCCCCCGAGGATCGCCGCGCGGCGGGGCTGGACCCAGCGCAGCAGGCCCCCCAGGCCCACCGCGCCCAGCCAGAGGGCCGGCATCTGGTAGCCGTTGTAGTCGGGGATCTCGGGGTAGAAGGTGCCGTAGGTGAAGGTGAAGGCGGCCCCGATCAGCAGCGGGCACAGCCACAGCGCGCGTCGGCCCCGCAGCCCCGGCGCCGCGGCCCAGCCGGCGATCCCCAGCATCACGACCGGCAGCGCGCCCTGCCCCACCAGCCAGGTGGCCCAGTCGACGAGGTGCCCCGGCGCCTTGCTCCAGGCGCCGTGCTCCGTGCCGGCGTAGTCGGCGCCGCTCAGGTAGCGCAGCCAGTCGCCCATCGTCTCGAGGGGTCCCCACACGAGCGTGTCGGTGCGGGTGCGGACCTGCCAGACGTAGACGTAGCAGAGGCCCACCACCGCCAGCGCGCCCACCGCGGCGGCCACCACCGCCACCGCCAGCCGGCGCCGCGGCTTGAGCAGCGGCACGGCGGCCAGCCCGACGCCCAGCGCGCCCCCCAGCGCGAACACGGGGTTGACCCCCGCGATGGCGCCCACCAGGGCACCGAAGCCAAGCCAGGTCAGGGCGCCGCCGCCACCGCGCGCCAGGGCGCGATCCCCGGCCGCCACCAGGCAGAGCACGCCCAGCGTCGCCAGGGCATACAGCTCGATGCGCGTGCCCTGATCCCAGACCGGCGCCAGGCCGCCCACCGCCAGCAGCGCCGCCAGGCGCGGCCACGGGGCCAGGTGGATGCCCCGCCGCAGCACCGCGTCGGCGGGCAGGGCGCAGGCCGCGGCGCAGACGGCCGACAGCAGGTTCATGCCCACCAGGGGATCCAGCCCGGGCAGGCGGCTGAAGGCGTGCAGGATCAGAGTGTAGAGGGGCTGGCCGGGGGGGTGGCCCAGGCCGAGCTGGGCGCCTACCAGGGCCAGCTCGCCCGTGTCGAACCACACGAGGTCGCGGGCCATCGTCAGCCCGTACCAGAGCAGCAGCACCCCGGCCGCGGCCCAGCCGGGCCAGCGCGGGGCCGGCGTCGAGGGCGCGCTCACTCTGGCCTCATCCTCAAGAGTTTCGCGGGGTTGCCCGCGACGACCGCGTAGGGAGGGACGTCGCGGGTCACCACGGCGCCCGCACCGACCTGGGCGCCTCGGCCCACCCGCACCCCCGGCAGCAAGATGCTGCCCACCCCCAGATCGGCGTCGTCCTCCACATGCACCGGGGCGAAGCGCAGCGGCGCGGCCAGGATGGGCATGGCCCGGCCGGCCTCGTCATGCACGGACGTGAGCATCTTCACGAAGGGACCCACGCCGACGCGCTCGCCGATGAAGATGCCCCCCGCGGAGTGCAGGAACACGCCCTGACCCAGCCAGGTGTCGCGCCCCACCACCAGCTCGCCGCGGTAGTAGCCCTTCAGCATGGCGTCGTGGCCGATGTAGACGTTCTCGCCGAGGGAGGTGGTCTCGGGGTGCCAGATCCGCACCCCGGCCTCGAAGATCACACCTTCCCCGAGGCTCTTGAGATCGCCGGGCCGGAAGCTGCCGTCCCCATGGCTCTGGAAGCGCCGCATGGCGTCACTCTGGCACGGGGGCCGGCGCGCCGAAAGGGCCTCGGCGGCGCCAGTCGCCCCCGGGGATGGCGGGCCGGCCGGCCGCCAGGTGGGCGCGCAGGACCCAGGCCTCGGCCACGCCGCCTCCCTCCAGGGGCACCGGCGTGCGGCGGTAGACCTCCGGGTGCTCCTCGAAGGCATCCAGGGCGGCGAGCCGCGCAGCGTCGACCCGGTAGAGCTCGCCCACGATCGCCGTCTGGCCGCCCGCGACCATCCCCGGCCACGCGCCCAGGTCGACCAGGGTGAAGCGCGGCAGCGTCTGCGTGGTCCAAGCGGTGTCGCCCCGGCGAGCTCGCGGTGGTTGGCCTCGCCGCGGCGCAGCGTCCCGTATACGAAGATCACGTGCCCCGCGGGGGAGGCCTGAATAGAATCGCTCACGGCGGAAGTTGACCTTGCTTATCTGCCTTCAAGGCCCTACTATGATGCGCTTTCGACCGCGATGAGTCCATCCGGCGAAGCCGGATCGTGTGTGCCTTCGCCCGTTTGCGCGTGGTGGACGGCCCGATCCACCCCTCTCCAGGCGGGGCCTGGGAGGACCAGATTCGGGGGCGGTCATTCGGACCGCCCTGGCCACCGGGGAGGCCCGGGGCACGGTGTGCGGGGTCGTCGACGGTACGGCCCCTCGGAAGGAAGAAGCAGAAGATGTCCAAGAAGCTCTTTGTGGGCGGTCTCGCCTGGGGCACTGATGATGACGGCCTGCGCGACGCTTTCGAGCGTTTCGGCGAGGTCAGCGATGCCAAGGTGATCACCGACCGTGAGACCGGTCGGTCCCGTGGCTTCGGGTTCGTGACCTTCGAGAACGCGAACGATGCCGACAGCGCCATGCAGGCGATGAACGGCGCCCAGCTCGACGGCCGCACGCTCAACGTCAACGAGGCGGCCGAGCGTGCCCCCCGCCCGGGTGGCGGTGGCGGCGGTGGTCGCGGTGGTCCCTCCCGGGGTGGCCGCGACCGCTGGTAGCCCGCCCACCGAGGTGGCCGGGAGGACCATGCGATGTCGAGGCATCTGACCCTGACCGAGCTGGATGCCGCCCGCCCGGGCACACGGGTCATCGACGAGGATGGCGACATCCTCGCAGCGTCTGCCCGACGGGCGCTGGGTGGTGGTATCGGTGCCGGAAGCGCTTTCGATCACACCGTCGGCGACATCTGGCCTCGAATCCTGGCTCGCCCTTCTGGAACCGCCGCTGAGCCGACCACCCGGTCGGTGAGGCGGCGGAGGCCCTCCTCTCCCCCGTCTGGCAATCTGCTGAAGAGCCGCCTCCGCTGGTGCGCCGCCGATCTCGGTGGTCGCGACCGGTCGTCCGAGCTCGCGCTGCGTGTGGGCTGCAGGCTCGCGCTGGGTGTGGGCTGGCTGGTCCGGGCTCGCGCTGGTCCGGGCTCGCTGCGTCCGCCCGCGCTGGGTCCGGCTCGCGCTGCGTCCGGGCTGGCCGCTGACCCCGCGAACGCTCCGTCAGGATGCGGCGGTGCTGGCGCACCGGGATCGCCTGGCGCACCGACGCGGCCCGCTCCAGATCGATCTCGGCCAGGGCCAGGCCTTCCCCATGGCCCTTGTCGGCCACCACGACCCCCCAGGGATCGACGATCAGGCTGTGGCCGTAGCTCGCGCTTGCCCTCGGCGTCGTGGCGACCCCACTGCCCGGGCGCCAGCAGCACTGGTTCTCGATGGCCCGCGCCCGCAGCAGCGCGTGCCAGATCCTTGCCCGTGGTGAGCGTGAAGGCCGAGGGCACCAGCAGGATGTCCGCCCCGTCGTCTGCAAGCGCCCGATAAAGCTCAGGAAAACGCAGGTCATAGCAGACGGAAAGGCCCAGTTGCCCAGTCCGTGCCGACGACGACCACCCGGGTCGCCCGGTGCGATGCAGTCTCGACTCCCGGAAGGAGGGCCCGCCGGCACATCCACGTCGAAGAGGCGGATCTTGCGGTAGACCGCCAGACGGCGTCCGCCCGGTCCAAACAGGACGCTCGTGTTATGGCAGCGCTGGGTGTCGATGCTGCCATCGGGCAGCCGACGCTGCTCGGCGACGGAGCCCACCAGCAGGTGGACTGCCGGCCAGCTCGCCCAGGCGCGTCAGGGTGGGGCCGTCCAGGGGCTCGGCCGTGCTCACCTTGTGAAACTGCGGGCCGAGGAAGGCCGTGTTCTCCGGCGTCGCGATGAGGGACGCCCCCAGCCGGGCGGCGCGCCGGATCAGGCGCTCGGCCGTGTCGAGGTTGCGTTCGATGTCGGTGGTGCAGCAGAGCTGACGCAGGCAGCGAGGAACATGGGCGACCGGCAGGCAGCCCGCATTTTGCCGGCTCGGCGGGCTGCTGTCGAGAGGGCGACGCCTCACGGGGCCTCAGGGGCAGGGATCGCGTCGCCCACCAGGCCGCCGCCGGCGAAGTCGATGGGGTTGGCCATCAGGCCGGCGGCGATGAAGGCGTTGGCGTCGGGCGCGGCCTGGGCCCGCCACAGCAGATCGGCGATGCTCTCGAAGCCCGTGATGCGGCCGATGGAGCCGGGGGCGCTGGCCCCCGCCAGCTCCCAGGAGCCGCCGTCGCTCACGCAAGCGTCCCAGGCGTCGCCGGGGTAGGCGTTGGGATCGGCCACGCAGCCCGGGTCACCGCCCATGCCGCCCATGCCGCCAGCGCCGCCCATGCCGCCAGCGCCGCCCATGCCGCCCATGCCGCCACCACCCTCGCAGGCTTCGCGGAAGCTGGCGTTGATGTTGCTCAGCGTGGTCACCGTGCCGGCGCAGTTGTCGCCGTTCACGAGCGCGGCCAGGGCCGGCTGCATGCCACAGGTCTCGATGCAGCCATCCACGAACGCCTGGCGGTTGTCCGCGCTGATGCCGGGGCAGAGATCGTCACCCGCGACGCAATCGCCGAGCACGCCGCACACAGCGGCGCAGTCGGGGCCCATCTGGCCACCCATGCCGCCCGCGCCGCCGCCCATGCCGCCCGCGCCGCCGCCCATGCCACCGGCGCCGCCGCCCATGCCGCCCGCGCCACCGGCGCCGCCGCCCATGCCGCCCGCGCCACCGTCGACCGCACCGCCGCCGGCGCCGCCGCTGCCCCCGTCGTCGTCGTCACACCCGAACGCCGCCAGGGCCGCGCAGGCCATGAACACCAGACTCCGTCGCATCTGCTCTCCCCTCACAAGATCTCGGGCCTCAGCTCCAGGTTCACCGCCACGCCCCGAGCGGGCCCATTCACGCTCGAGCCATGAATCCGGTAGGGTTCATCGGTGAAATTCTCGAAGGAAAACGCCAGCATGAAGCGGTCCTGGCGGATGCCGGCGCGGGCGTCGAAGACCCGGTAGCCCGGCGTCCCGCCGAACGGAATGCGCGCGTCGGCCTGGTCGCCGAACGACAGGCGTGTCTGCTCTGCGGCCCAGCGGCTGGCGCCGCCGACATACAGCCCCGAGTCCGCGTGGGTCCAGGTCAGCTCCACCGTCCCGTTCAGCGGCGGGATGCGGGAGACGGGCACGCGCTGCCCCTCCTGCCCCACCACCGGCGAGTCGCTCTCGCCTTCGGCCCAGGCCAGGGAGGCTGCGCCCTTCAGACCGTGCCAGCTCCGCAGGCGCAGCGTCGCCTCCAGCCCCTGGATGACGGCGACCTCATCGACGTTGACGAGCTGAACCTGCACCCGCGCCGCCCTGCACTCCCGGTCGCTCTCGGGGCACTGCGCCAGGCGGCGCTCCATCAAGTTCTCGATTTCACTGTAGAAAGCGTAGCCTTCAAGGTCCACGGGGCCGAGCTCGAGGCGCAGGCCCGCCTCATAGGTGACGGCGCGCTCGGGATCCAGATCCGCGTTCTCGAGCTGGTAACCCCGCCCGGTCGCCTGGCGACCGGAGACGTCGTCCAGGTTCGGGGGGCGAAAGCCCTGCTCCACCGACAGCAGCAGCGTCAGCGGCGCGATGGGGCGCACCTCCAGGCCCACGTTGCCGACCGTCGCCGTCCACGACCGACCCACCTCCTGGGTGGCGGTGTCCTCATCCCCCGGCACGTTGGCCGCCGCATAGGCCACGCGCCCGCCCGCTCGCAGGCTGGCGAGGCTGCCCCACTCCAGGCGGGGCGAGAGGTACGCGCCGCCCTGGGCGTAGGTGCTGCCGCCGGCGTACTGGCTGCGCCCCTGCTCCCGCCGGACCTGGATGCGCACCAGCTCGATGTAGCCCGACGAGTCGGCCGTCTCGTGGGTGCCATCCACGCCGAACCGCGCCGACAACCGCAGATCCCGCACGAGGCGCGTGGGCCGCGTGGCGCCCACGGCCCGGCCGCCCCAGATGTCGATGCCGTCGCGCCCCACGGACACGCTGCCCAGGGTCTCGCTGCGATCGAGGCTGCGGCGCTCGAACGCCCGCTGGAAGCCGGCCGCGACGTCCACCCGATCGAGCAGCAGCCAGCCGGGGCTGAGCGCCGTGCGCCCGTAGATGTGGGTCCGGTTCTGCTGGTCGTAGGTGAGGCACTCGCGCAGGTCGGCCTCCGGGGGCGGACACTGGTCCGTGCGAGGGGCATCGGACTGCCGGTACACGTAGGCCGCCAGGGTCGCGTGATCGTCGTCGGAGAAGCGGTGCACGAGGCGGGCGTCGGCCGTCCACTCGTCGAAGCCCGTGCCCATCATGGTCCGCTCGTTCTCCTCGAACGTGGGCACCTGCTTCTGGCGCAGCGCCACGCCGATCTCGTCCTGGCTGAGCAGGTGGCCCACATCCCCGGACGCCTCGAGCTGGCCGGCGCTGCGCGCCCCCGCGCCCACCAGCAGGCCGGTGCGATCGCCGAGCTGCACATCGAGCTGCAGCCGCCCACCCAGCTCGTCGTCCTGCGTCACCTGCCGCACCGCGGCCAGCGCCTCGACGTGCAGCCCGGTGCGGGTGGGATCGATGCGGGGATCGAGGGGAGCCAGCAGCACCGCGCCGGTCATGGCGTCCGCCCCGAACTCCACGCTGGCCGAGCCACGCACCACGTCGATGTGATCGATGGTCCGGCTGTCGACCGTGAAGAGGTACTGGTTGGGACCCTGGCGGAAGAGGGCGTGGTTGATGCGCAGGCCATCGAAGATCAGCAGCGTGTTCTGGCCGGTGCGGCCGCGGATGTACGGCGACGCCTGGCCGTGGCCGGTCTGCTGGACGTAGACGCCGGGGGCGAAGCGCAGCGCGTCGGGTGTCGAGGTCACCACCCACGCGTCGATGTCCTTGCGGCTCACCCGTGCGGTGGCGCGGTCGCGCGCGATGACCTCCTCCTCGGTCTGGCCACGCACCTCGATGCTCTCGTCCGGATCCACGGGCGGGCTCGCGAGCGCCGGCGTGGCCAGCAGCAGGGCGACGGCGAGGGATCTCATGGCGAGGGGTCTCATTGGACCCCTTCTACGGGGGCGGCCGGGGTCGAAGACATCCGAAAAAGCACGGATGGGAGAACCACCGATCGACGTCACGGGGGCCGACCGCATAGCCTGCCTCCATGCGCGCACTGATCCTCCTCCCGGCCTGCCTCCTCGCCGCCTGCGGCGCCGCCCCCACCGGCCAGCTCACCCCCGCCTTCGGCGACACGGCGTTGTCGGCCCAGGGCGCCCACGAGCTGCGCGTCTACCTGGGACCCGCCGGGGCTGTTCGCGGCCTGGCGGTCTACCACGGCGACCGCGGCCTCATCCCCGCCGCCGTCCTGGCCCGGGGGGAGCAGGTCTTCCCCGGCCGGCTCGCGGTGTCTTTCGAGTCGGAGTGGCACGCCGGCCGCGGCGCCGTCTTCGAGGTCGAGTACGACCTGGGTGACGGCAAGGAGGGCGAGATCGCCGCCACCCCCGACGGCGAGCTGCTCTACGTGGAGCGCTCGCTCGACCTGGCGAGCGTCCCGGCGAGCCTCCAGCAGGCCGCCGTCTCTCGGGTCGGCGGCGGGCGTGTCGTCTCCGCCGAGAGCAAGGAGGCCGCCGGCGTCATCACCACCGAGCTGAAGGTGGACCAGGACGGCCGCACCCACGTGGTCTCCCTCGCGGCGGACGGGCGCGTCCTCTGGCACGGCCTGCGCTTCAAGGCGCAGGTGGAAGTGCCTGTTCCGTAAGCAGAATCAGGGCGTCGGCAGCTTCGCCTTCTGGGCGTCGTACCAGGCCTTCGCCTTGCCGACCAGCTCGTCACGGCTGGCCGACGTCACGCCCCCCTTGAAGTCGAACGCCCCCTTGCTCGCGCCCCGCAGGGCGTTGAGGGCCACGGCGTCCAGGGTGCGGCCGCCCGACAGCAGCAGCTCCACCTGGCCCGGCTCGCCGTCCAGGCCGGTGAACCCGCCGAGCACATGCACGACGCTGTCGGTCTGCTCCACCAGGGGCACGATGCCGTGCACCGCCGGCTTGAAGCCCAGGCGGCTGAGGGCCTCGGCGCTGGCGCCCCGCACATAGGCGTTGGGGTGGGTCAGGCCCGGCAGGATGGCGCGCGCCGCGGCGTCGGCCTCGGCCGGCGTCACCACCCGGGCCAGCAGCAGGGCGGCAGGGCCCCGCACCCCGGCTCCTCATGGGCCAGGCGCGCCTCGGCCGCGGCCTTCAGCGCCTCGCGTTGCGCCAGCCGGGGAAGGCCGCCTTGGCGAGCTGATCCAGGACGACCGCCTGCACATACGGCTCCTCCGCCGACAGCGCCGCCATCATGGCGTCCACCACCCGGCCCTGGGCGTCCCCTTCGCGGGCTTCGCGAGCTGGAAGTCGCGCACGTTGATGAGCAGGGACGCCATGGCCACCCGATCCGCCGGGGTCCCCGCCTTCAAGAGCTCGATGGCCTTCGCCAGGGTGGCCTCGTCGGGGACCTCCTCGCCGACCAGCAGGCGCGCCGCGATGGCCGCCGCCCGCGCACCGGCGCGCTGGGAGAGCCGAGGCGAGCCCGCACCACCGCGCGGTAGTCGTCGTCCACCACCTTCGCGTCCCCGCGGCCCACGCGCCGCCACGTCCGCGACATGCCATCGAGGAGGCGGCGACCACGGGCGCCCGCGGGTGGCGAGCGGCCAGCTCAGGAAGATGGGCCCGTACTCCGCCGACCGGGTCGCCAGCCGGTTGAGGCGGTTGGCGAGGATGTCGGCGACCAGCCGATCGGCCACCTGCTGCTGCTGGTCGGACAGGGTGGCCTGGACCGTGACCGCCTCCAAGGGGGCCTCGGTGACGGGGGCCGCGGGGGCGCAGTAGCGGGCGCCTCGTCCGTGGGCGGCGCGGTGTCGGGCGCCGCCGTGGGCTCGGCGGCCGCCTGGGTCGGCGGGGCGGCGGCCGGCGTCGCCGTCGGCCCGCCGTTGCTGCACCCATGGCCAAAGGCCGCGGAAGCAAAAGACAAAAGAAGAT
Organism: bacterium; assembly: GCA_041389985.1. Classification (GTDB taxonomy): domain Bacteria; phylum Myxococcota_A; class Bradymonadia; order UBA7976; family UBA1532; genus JACKDP01. Next base: position 5,881 of record JAWKQS010000015.1, on the reverse strand, counting down.
ACTGGCCGCGTCGCATCGGTGCTCCTCTCCTCCGGGACCCCGGCAGAGTGCAAAGCCCCCGCGCAGTGTCAATCCGGTGCCCCACCCCTGCCCCACCCGCGGGCGGCGGTGGCGATGGTGCGCGCCCGCGATCCGCACTATCCTGCGCCCACCGGGTCGCCGCATGGCGGCCCCGCGAGGCACGAGGAGGAGTCGATGGGCAAGGTGCTCGTAGTGGTGCTGGGCCTGGCCGCCGTGGGCGCCCTGGCCTGGGCGCTGATGTCGCCGTCAAGCGTCGATCCGGCCCCGGCGGCCGGGGCGCCGACCTCCGCGGCGGCGGCGCCGTCGGTGGCGTCCGCCAAGGCGCCCGGCGAGGCCGAGGGGCCCAGCTACCCGGTGCGCCGCCCGCCCCCGGTCGTGCACAACGCCCTGCCGCCCCGCCCGGTGCAGGTGGGCGACGCCCCCGCCCCGCCCCCGGCGGATCCGGCGGCCCAGGCCGCGCCCGCCATCCCCTCCGCCGCCCTCGCGGACGTGCAGGACACGGTGCGCAGCTACCACGGCAACCTGCCCCGCAGCGGCAAGATCCCCGAGCGCATCACGCTGGAGGAGGTGCTGCCCTCCAACGTCATCCGCCAGCTCGGCGCGCCGGCCAACGCCCAGCTCGTGATGCTCGGCACCTGGAACGCCAGCGACGAGCGCGCTTTCACCGACGTGCTCAAGATGGAGGGCCGCTTCCAGGAGATGCTCGGCGTGTCCTGGCTGGACGCCGAGGGCGTCGAGCAGCGCAACTACGTGCAGCTCACCGTCCCGACGGCGCCCGCCGAGTAGGCCCCCGCTCCCACCGGCTGCGACCTTTTGCCGCGCCCTGGCGTCCCTCTTGCCGCGCCCGGCCCGCGACCACGCCTCGCCATCGGGAGGAGCCTTGACCGAGCCTGATCTCATGCGCATCGGCGATCTGGCCGAGCTGACCGGCAAGACCGTCCGGGCCCTGCACCTCTACGAGGAGCGCGGCCTGCTCAGCCCGGCGGCCCGCAGCCAGGGCGGCTTTCGGCTCTACGATCACGAGAACGTCCGCCGCATCCGGTACATCGACGGCCTCCAGCGCATCGGCTACAAGCTCGACGAGATCGCCGCCCTCCTGGGCGACTGGGTGCAGGGAGCCTCGCCTCGGGGCGCCATGGCCCGTATCGAGGCCGCCTACCGGCAGCGCCTGGAGGAGGTGCGGGCCAGCATCCGCGAGCTGCAGACCCTCGAGGGCGAGCTGCAGGAGAGCCTGGCCTTCCTGGCGGGCTGCCGCCCCTGCGACCGGGCCGGCGAGCCGGCCGCCACCTGCTGCACCTGCAAGCGCGCTGCGGCCACGGACGCCGAGCTGATGCTCATCCGCGGACTGACGGGGCGATGAAGGCGCCGATCTACCTCGACCACCTCGCGACCACCCCCTGCGATCCCCGGGTCGTCGAGGCGCTGCTGCCCTACCTGACCGACCGGTTCGGCAACCCGGGCAGCCGCACCCACGCCTACGGCTGGGCGGCCGAGGAGGCGGTGAAGCTCGCCCGCGAGCAGGTGGCGGCGGCCCTGGATGCGACGCCCCGCGAGATCATCTTCACCAGCGGCGCGACCGAGGCCAGCAACCTGGCCATCAAGGGCGTCGCCGAGGCCCGCCTCGCGCGGGGCCGGCACGTCATCACCCAGGCGACGGAGCACCACGCGGTGCTCGCCCCCTTCGAAGCCCTTGAAAGGCATGGGTTTTCTGTCACGCGCCTGCCCGTCGACGCGGTGGGTCGGGTGGATCCGGGGGCGGTCGAGGCGGCCCTGCGCCCCGACACGGTGCTCGTGTCGCTGATGCTGGCCAACAACGAGATCGGCACCCTGCAGCCGGTGGCCGAGGTCGCGGCCCTGTGCCGCGCGCGCGACGTGCTGGTGCACACCGACGCCGCCCAGGCCGTGGGCAAGATCCCGGTGGACGTCCGCGCCCTCGGCGTCGATCTGCTCTCGCTGTCGGGCCACAAGATCTACGGCCCCAAGGGCATCGGCGCGCTGTACGTGCGCCACGGCGCGCCGCGGGTGGCCATCGTGCCCCAGACCCACGGGGGCAACCAGGAGCGCGGCCTGCGGGCCGGCACCCTGCCGGTGCACCAGATCGTCGGGCTGGGCGAGGCCATGCGCCTGGCGGGGGATCTGCTGGCCGACGAGGGGCCCCGCATCGCGGCCCTGCGCGATCGGCTCCAGGCCGGCATCTTCGCGGGCCTGGACGGCGTGACGCTCAACGGGCCGACGGAGGGTCGGCTGCCCGGCGCGCTCAACCTGAGCTTCGACGGGGTGGACGGCCAGGGCCTGATCGCGGCGGTGCGAGATCTGGCCCTGTCGTCGGGCTCGGCCTGCATGTCCGATCCGCCCATGCCCAGCCATGTGCTGGCGGCCCTCGGGCGCAGCGGCGAGGCGGTCCACGCCAGCCTGCGGTTCGGCCTCGGGCGCGGCACCACCGAGGCCGAGATCGACGCGGCCATCGACTGCGTCGTCGCGGGGGTGCGCGGGCTGCGGGCCCGGCGTGCGGGCGTTCACCCGCGAGCCGAGAGTATGCGATGATGCTTCCCTGGTTTTCGGGTCCCAGACCCAAAAGGACGACGCCATGCTGACCCTGACCGAGACCGCGGCGACGAAGATCCGCGAGCTGATCGCGAAGCGGCCCCACCCCACCGACGGCCTGCGCGTCGGCGTCCGCGGCGGAGGCTGCTCGGGCTTCACCTACTTCCTCGAGTTCGCCGAGGAGCCCGGCGAGAACGACCGCTCCATCGAGTGCTCGGGCGTGAACCTCTTCGTCGATCGCAAGAGCTTCCTGTACCTGATGGGCACCGAGATCGACTTCGTGGATGGGCTCGCCGGGGCGGGGTTCAAGTTCAACAACCCCAACGCCCGGCGCACCTGCGGGTGTGGCGAGAGCTTCTCGGTCTAGCGCGATCTGAAGGGTGACGTGATGGCGGGGGAGCAAGCCGGAGCCGGGCGCTGCTGGCAGTGCGAGGCACCGCTGGAGCACGCCGACGCGCTCTGCGCGACGTGCGGCGTCGTGCAGCCGGTGGATCCCACGCTGGACCCCTTCGCCCGCCTGGGCTTCCCGCGCGGCCTGGTGCTCACGGGCCTCGACATCCGGGCGCGGCGCCTGGAGCGCCTGCTGCGGCTGCACCCCGATCGGTTCGTGGCCCACAGCCAGGCGGCCCGCCAGCACGCCCTGGCCCACGCCGTCGCCCTCAACGACGCGGCCCGCCGCCTCTTCGATCCCGTCGAGCGCATTCAGGTGCTCTTCGGCCTGCTGGGCCTGCCCACCGAGCCGCCGGATCCCTCGCCCGCCGCCCGCGCGCTGCTCAGCGAGTTCGAGGAGGCCATCGAGGAGCTGGCCGGCGTGGACGCCCACGGCGAGCGCGGCGGCCTGGCCCGGGAAATCGGCGCCCGGTTCCAGCGCGGCTACGACGCCCTCGCCGCCGTCGTCGCCGCCGAGCCCCTGGATGAGGCGGCCGCCCGCCGCCTGCTCGGCGAGGTCGCCGGCTTCCGCGCCCTGCTCTTGCGCCTGGAGGCCATGGACACCACCCCGGATCGGCTCGGGAGGCGGCGCACATGATCGCCCTGGGCATCGACGCGTCGGCCGATGGGGTCTGCGCCACCCTCGCCCGGGAGGAGCCCGTGCGGGGCCGGGACCTGGGGCAGGTCTGGCGCGACGCCACGGCCCGCTTCGGTCCGGCGGCCGGCGCGGTCCTCTCCGCCCCCGCCGGGGGGCTGCCCGGGGAGCGCCGCTCCCTGCTGCGCGCCGCCCGGCAGGCCGACATCGACGTCTTCCGGCTCATCAGCGCCCCGGCCGCCGCCGCCCTCGAGCACGCGGGCCGGACGGGCGCCCAGGGCACCTTCGCCGTCCTGGATCTGCGGCGCACGGCCTTCGACTGCAGCCTGGTGTCGGTGGACGCCGAGCGCGTCGAGGTGCTGGCGGCCGTGGGCTTCGCCGACCTCGGCGCCGACGCCGTGGACCAGGCCATCGTCGACGTCCTGGCGGCTGACTGCGGCGCAACCCAGCGAGATCACTCGACTCTTCGCCTGCACGCCCGCCGCGCCCGGGAGGCCCTCGCCGACGCCTTCGACGCGGCCATCCAGGTCCGGCTGCCCAGCGGGGCGGTGCTCGACCGGCGGCTGACCCGCCACGAGGCGGCCCACTACGCCGACCAGGTGCGGCGCCGCTGGATGGCCGCCTGCCGCCGCGCCATCGCCGAGGCCGAGAGCCACCCCGCCTGGCTGGACGCGGTGCTGGTGCTCGATCACGCCCCCATGCTGCGCCGCGTGGTGCGGCGGGCCTTTACCCGCCCGGCGGTGGTGATGGGCCCCGACGCCCGGGCCGCCGGCGCCGCCCGCTACGCCAGCATCCTGGTGGGGGAGGTGGCCGGGCCCCTGGTGCTGGAGCGCTCGACCCATGGCCTGTGCCTCGAGGCCCGCGACCAGACGCGCACGCCCATCCTGCCGGCGGGCGTCCCCCTGCCGGCCAGCGTGCCCTGCCACCCGCAGCGCGGGGATCGGCTGGTGCACCTGGACTGGCGCGGCAAGAGCGTCGCCGTGGAGGCCCTCGAGCCGGATGTCCGATCCCTCTTCCTGGACGCCGATGGCGTGGTCCAGGCCCGCCCCTGATGCTCCATGACTGCTGCCTGACGCCTGACCTCGGAGACCGCCCATGGCCGTGACCCTCATCACCGGCGCGTCGTCCGGCCTTGGCTACGGCCTCGCCCCGTACATGGCCGCCGACGGCGACACCGTGATCCTGACCGCGCGGCGCCTGGAGTCGCTCCAGCAGCTCGCCGACCAGATTCGAGAGAAGGGCGGCAAGGCCGTGCCCATCGCCCTCGACGTCACCGACGCCGCCGCCGTGCGCGCCGCCGTGGCGGCCATCGAGCGGGACCATGGCCCGGTGGACACCCTGATCGCCAACGCCGGCATCGGGGCCGACACCTCGGCCCTGCGGTGGCGCTCCGAGGACCTGGAGCGGGTCTACCGCACCAACGTCTTCGGGGTATCCCACTGCATCGAGGCCGTCCTGCCCGGCATGATCGCGCGGCGGCAGGGGCACCTGGTGGCGGTCGCCAGCCTCGCCGGATACCGGGGCCTGCCCGCGTCGGGGGCCTACGCCTCCAGCAAGGCCGCCGTGATCTCGCTGATGGAGAGCCTGCGCGTCGAGCTGCGGGGCCATGGCGTCCGCGTCACCACCCTCAGCCCCGGCTTCGTGAAGACGGAGCTGACGGCGAAGAACCGCTTCCCCATGCCCTTCCTGATGGAGCTCGACGACGCCGCCCGGCTCATGCACCGCGCCATCCGGCGCCAGCGGAGCGAGTACCGCTTCCCCTGGACGCTCGCGAGCGTCATCACCCTGGCCCGCTTCCTCCCCAACCGCCTCTGGGACTACCTGCTGCGCAACCGCAAGGTGATGAAGGCGGAGTAGCCCTGCTTCCGGACCGAGGTCGGTGGTGTGGGGTCGTGGAGGCCGGCGGCGAAGCCGAAGGGGGTGAGGCTCTCGTCGATGCCGGGGGCGGCGCTGAGCAGGGTGCGGCGGCCGAAAGGGGTGTAGTCGTACGCGAGGATCCAGGCGCCGGCGTCGTCGACGAGGCCGAGGATGCTGCCGACCTGGTCGGTGGCGAAGCGGTAGCGGGCGGTCTGGAGGCCGGCGGCGTCGTAGGTGATGACGTGGTCGGGGACGTGGCCGGGGCCGTAGACGAAGACCTTGCGCAGGCGGAAGTCGGCGTCGTCTTCGGCGACCGGGGTGAGGCCGCCCGCGTAGAGCCACCAGGTCCAGGGGCCGCCGTTGACGCGGCGGCCGATGCGCTGGTGCCGGGCGTTGGTGATGTACTCGACGTCATCGCTGCTGAGGGCGTCGTGG
>JAWKQS010000014.1:0-167036 GCA_041389985.1 bacterium | reverse complement strand
GGCAGCTCCGGCACGAGACACCTCCAGACAGGCTTCGACCCGACCCGGCGGGTCATGTACCATGCGCCGCGAGCCGCGGCGCAAGGGGAGGTGGCCCCGGACGCGCCCGGAACCGGGGGGATGAACAGACGTGAAGATGCGAGCACGGTGGTGGTGGGCCCTGGCCCTGGTGGTGGCGGGCTGCGCGGAGGATCCTGAGTCGGCCGAGGTGGATGCGGCGGTCGAGCAGCGTCCCGACGCCCGCGTCGTCCGCGTGGTCGACATGGCCGTGGAGGCCGACGCGGCCGCCGTGGTGGACATGGATGTGTCGAGCGACGGCGCCGCCGTCGTGGACGGCGAGGTGGTGGACGCCGCGCCCCGGGCTGCCTGCGGCAACGGCCTCGACGACGACGGCGACGGCCTCGTGGACTTCCCGGATGATCCGGGCTGCCAGGCGGCCGACGACGACGACGAGTTCAACCCCCCGCCCGGCCCCGAGTGCGACGACCGCGTCGACAACGACGGCGACGGCCTCATCGACGTCTACGACCCCGACTGCTCCAGCGACGCCGATCCCTCGGAGGAGGGGGGCAACCCCGTCACCGAGTGCTCCAACGGCCTCGATGACGATGAGAACGGCTTCATCGACTTCCCGGCCGATCCGGGCTGCCACTCGGCCGGCGACGTCACCGAGGGCGCCATCGACGTGCCCGAGTGCGCCAACGAGCAGGACGACGACGGCGACGGCGCGGTGGACTACCCGGTGGATCCGGGCTGCGCCGGCCGCGGTGACCGCTCCGAGGACGATCCGGCGGTGCCCGCGGCCTGCGCCAACGGCGTCGATGACGACGGCAACGGCGCGACCGACTGGCCCGATGATCCGGGCTGCGAGGCGGCGGGCGATCCGGTGGAGCAGGGGCCGTGCGGCGATGGCGTGGAGGTCGTGGACCTCAACGCCTGGATGGCAGGTCACGACTTCTACGACGGCACGACGGTCGGGGCGCCGGCCACCGGCGTGGGCTCGTGCGGCGGCGCCGCGGGCGGGGAGCGGGCGTTCGTGTACCGCGTCGACCGCCCCCTGGAGGCCCTGCGCTTCAGCACCGACCACCCCGAGACCCGCTCGCCGACGGTGCTCTACCTGCGCACGAGCTGCCTGGGCCCCAGCGATCTGCTCTGCAACCGCGGCACCGCCGACCAGCCCGGGCGCACGCTCGAGATCGAAAACCCCAGGCCGGGCACGTACTTCCTGATCGTGGACACGGGCTCGCGCGATGGCGGGGGGCCCTTCCGCCTCACCGTGGACGCCGAGGGGCCGCCCCAGTGCCGCGACTTCGAGGACAACGACGGTGACGGCCTGGTGGACGCCGCCGATCCCGGGTGCACCGAGGCCGACGATCGCGACGAGCTGGATCCCGACGTGGCGCCCATCTGCAGCGACGGCGTCGACAACGACATGGACGGCCAGACCGACTGGCCGGACGACATGGACTGCCAGACGGCCGGCGGCCCCCGCGAGGAGCCGCTCTGCCCGCTCGCGGTCGGGGCGGTCATCGAGGTCGGCCAGGACGGCGGCGTCTTCGAGATGCCCATCCTGCCCCGCGGCCCGGGGGTGGCCAACGGCACCTGCGAGGTGGGCGCCAGCCCCGAGGTCCTGCTGGTGCTGGACCTGGACGATCCCTCCGACGTCTTCGTGGACGTGCTGGAGGGCAACGCGCCGGCGATGGCGTCCATCTACGCGCGCACCGACTGCGCGGATGCCATGACCCAGACCGGCTGCCGCCGCTCGGGGGACATGGGCCCGCTGGCGCTGAACAACCTCGACCGGGGCCTCCACTACATCTTCGTGGAGCAGGGCTTCCTGGAGCTGATGGCGGCCCGGACCGTCACGGTCGTGGTCCAGAGCAACATCCGCGCGTGCAACAACCTGGTCGACGACGACGGGGACGGCCTCATCGATCTGGCCGACCCCGGCTGCGAGGAGGGCCTGGACAACTCCGAGGTGGATCCCGCCGAGGTGCCGGAGTGCTCCGACGGGATCGACAACGATGACGACGGGCTGATCGACTGGCCCGACGACGACGGCTGCTTCGCCGCCGGCGACCGCGACGAGGCGCCCTTCTGCCTGCTGGCGAACGATGTCGTCCAGGTGCCGCCCCAGGGCGGCCGCTTCAACGTCGACACCCGCGGCGGCATGAACCAGTACCAGGCCAACTGCGCCGGCAACGCCGCCGGTCCCGAGAAGATCTTCTCGCTCAACCTGGCGCGGGCGGCCACGGTGACGGCCGAGATCATCCAGGCCGACTACGACACGGCGATGTTCATGCGGTCGACCTGCGACGACCAGGGCAGCCAGCTCGCCTGCGACGACGACGGGGGCCAGGGCCTCTGGTCGCGCATCTCGGTCCAGGTCCAGCCGGGGACGACCTTCATCTTCGTCGACGGGTTCGGCGGCGGCTCGGGCACCTCCACCCTCCAGATCACGGTCCAGTAGCCGGGGCGGCCGGGGGAATCCCCAGTCGTTCCGCGCACTTCGGCCCCAGGTGGCCGTCGCCCTCGTCCGTGTTGGCGATGCTGCCCTCGGCGTCCGCCATCACGCAGCCGGGCTCGGGGCAGTGCTCCAGGCCGAGGGTGTGGCCCACCTCGTGGACGGCCGTGCTGGTGATGCGGTGGCGCAGGCGCGCGGCGGTGGGGCGGCCGCGGCGCAGGCGGAAGCTCGAGATGACCGCGCTCGGCCCGTCGAGGGTGGCCAGCCCGAAGATGCCCCAGTCGGCGTGGGGGCCCTTCGTGGTGCTGATGTCCGGCTCCACGAGGCCCAGGGCCTTGCCGCCGGGCGGGGCGTGCGGGGCCAGCGCCGTCAGCAGGCGGTCGGCCCGGTAGCGGCGCCGGGGGGCGTACCAGGCGGCCTTCGGCAGCGGGAGGCGGGGGCCAATCTCGGCGCGGACGGGCAGGGCGGCCTCCAGGGCGCGGGCGACGGCCTCGACCTCGGCGGCGGGGAAGTCGCCCAGGACCACGAGCCGGACCGGGGTCGGCGGGGTGGCCAGGAGCGCGGCGACGAGGGCGGTGAGGGGGGCGCTGGGCATGGCCCCAGGATGGCGTGGCGACCTTCGCCCCTCAAGCGGAGTCTTCTGCCCACGCGGGAGACTTGTGACCCGAGACCGTGGCGTGTACATGAGCGCCCCACCGGAGGTTCGCGTGTTCGGCCACATCCAAGAGACCGTCATCCTGCACCGCGACGTGGGCGCCATCACCGTCCCCGATGGCTCGCCCACCGAGCTCTCGGCCGGCTCCCTGGCCATCATCAACCAGGACCTCGGCGGCAGCTTCACCGTGACGGTGCGCGGCAACATGTACCGCATCGACGGCCAGGACGCCGACGCCCTCGGCCGCGAGATCCCGATCTGGCCGGCGGTGCCCCCCGAGGCCACCCGCGCGGACCTGGAGGCGGCCGTCGACCAGACGCTCCGGACGGTCTACGATCCCGAAATCCCCATCAACATCAAGGACCTGGGCCTGGTCTACCGCTGCGAGGTGGTGGACGTGGAGGGGGGCGTGGCCGTCGAGGTCGACATGACCCTCACCGCCCCCGCCTGCGGCATGGGGCCGGTGCTGGTGCACGACGTGCGCAGCCGGCTCAAGCGCCTGCACGGGGTGGTCGAGGCCCGCGTGAGCCTGGTCTTCGACCCGCCCTGGTCCCGCGACATGATGTCCGAGGCCGCCCAGCTCGAGACGGGCCTGTTCTAGGCCCCCAGGGGCTCGGCCAGCAGATCCTCCAGGGCGTCGACGCGGGCCTCCAGGGCCGAGACGAGCTCGTCGAGGCCGGCGTCGGCCTGGCCGGCGAGGCGCATGACCTGCACCTGGGTGCGCAGCTGGTGCTGGAGCGACTCCACGACCGCCAGCTCCTCGGCGTGGCGCTGCCGGAGCGCCTGCAGACGGTGGACGTTGGCCAGCGTCCGACGGGCCGCGGCGGCGGCCTGGGCCTGGCAGGCGGCCTCCAGCGTCGCGATTCGCTCGCGGATGGCCCCCTCGTCGAAGTCCGGCGTGGCCAGCAGGCGATCGATCTCGGCCGCCTTGCTCGCCGCGCGGGCCAGCCGCTCCCCCAGCGGATCCCGGGGGGTCGGCCGCGAGAAGCAGAGCGGGGCGACGAGGGGCCAGAGGACGGCCAGCAGCGCCGCCTCGGTCCAGGCGTGGGCGGCCGGCCCGCGCCGCAGCCGCAGGGCCGCGATGCCCACGCCCAGCAGGCCGTAGAGCGCGCTGAGCGCCAGGAGCCTCACGGGCTGCTCTCGCCCGGCTCGGGCAGCGGCGCCTCGGGCCGGCCGTAGCGGCCCATGGCCGAGTCGATGGACATGTCGACGGCCTCCAGGAAGCTGCCCTCGACGGCACGCAGGAAGGGGGCCTGGGCGGTGCGCGGCCGGACCAGGAACGGGCGCAGCGTCCAGCTCATCTGGCTGCCGACCCCGGCGAAGACGAGGCCCACGGCCAGGGCGATGGTCAGGCGCGCCGGGCCGCCGCCGTGGACGGCCGCGCGCCCGAAGAGGAGCAGGCCGAACCCGCCGCCCACGGCCGCGCAGAGCACCACCAGCAGGATGGTGCCGTGGTAGGTCACCCCCCACGATCCGGCGAGGAGGACGATGGGGGCCGTCGCCGACATGACGAGGCTGGCGGCGGCGAGGCAGGCCAGCATCACCGCGCCGTCGCGCCGGGCGTCGAGGAAGCCCCGGGCGGCGGCGTTGAGGGCGGCGAAGGCCGGCGTGCACAGCGCGGCCGTCAGCAGCAGCGCGAGGGGCAGCTTCACGGCCGAGAAGGCGATCTGCAGGCCCCCGCGGTAGGCCCCGAGGGCGGCGCCGAAGAGGCCGGCCGACACCGCGATGATGAGGACCAGGCTCCGCGCCAGGCCGCCGGAGTCCTCACCGGCCTCGATGCGGGCCAGGACGCCCGCGTGGTTGCGCAGCAGATCGTCCACCAGGCCCAGGGTCTGGCCGGGGGCGGCGTCGGGCCAGGGGGACGGCGGGGCGACGGGCGTCTGGGCGGTGGTGTCGCTCACTGCAGGCCCTCCACGAAGCTCTTGACCATGGTGAGGCCGATGCCGAGCGTCACGACCGCCCAGGCCCCGAAGACCGGCAGCACCCGCACCCGGGCCTCGGCCGTCGTGAACAGGCGCGAGAAGGCGAGGCGGAGCCCGAACACGGCCGAGCCGCCCAGGGCCAGCAGGCCCAGCAGCAGCGCGATCTTGCTCGATCGCGCCGTGGCGCCCAGGAAGAGCACCGCCGGCATCAGCCCCAGCAGGACCAGCCCGGCGTCGTCGAGGCTGCGGGCGATGCCCGCCACGACCACCCCCGGGCTCGGGGCCGCCTTGAACACCGCCGCCCCGATGTAGAGGGCGGGCACGCTGATGAGGGCGGTGGCGAGCACCGCCAGCGGCAGGCCGATGGTGCCCTGGGCGAAGCCGCAGGACTCGACCCGAATGGCCAGCCAGAGCCCCAGCAGCGCGGGGCCGCCGAGGGCGAGGAGCAGGGGAAGTCGCTTCATGGACACCTCCAGTCGGTTCTGGAGGCAGTGTCCCAGGCCGCGTGGGCGTGGTGTCGACGAAGCCTGGGCGAGGCGAGGGCGAGATCGTGGCGAACCTGTGGCGGCGCGGGACGCGCTACTCGGCCGAGACCTCCGAGGGCTGGAGCAGCGCCGCGGTGGTCAGGGGCTCCTCATGGGCCGGGCCCACGTCACCCATCCAGCGGTGCACGGCGAGCTGGTAGCGTGGGAACTGCTTGTTGCGCTTCTCGAGGGTGCGCCGCAGGCCGGGCCCGGCTTGCCGCACGCGGACCCCGCAGCCCGCCGCCCAGGAGGCCCAGAGCTCGTCGCGCAGGTGCTGGTCTGAGCGGGCGATGCGCCGCAGGGCCTCGAGGTGGGTGGGGACGCCGACCCGGCGGGCGAGGCCCGTGCGGGTCTCGTAGAAGGTCAGCGCCGCCCGGGCGGCGTAGCGCGCCGCCTTGGCGTGGTCGCCCAGGACGCCGGGGCGTCGCGGGCGAAGCTGCCCCATGTCGACGCCGAGCCAGGCGGCCGTGCGGGCCGTCATCTGCAGCGCCCCATGGGATCCGCCCTGCTGCTCGTCAGGCAGCGCGCTGTGCGAGCGTCCGCCCGCGTCCAGCGCCGACTCGCCCCGCCCGATGGCCAGCACCGCGGCGATCTCGTCGGAGGTCATGCGCCCGTCGTCGGCGAGCTCGTCGGCGATCCACGCGGCGGTCCGGCCCATGCGGCCAGCCAGCCAGGCGGGGACGCCGATGGCCTGCTCCTGACGAGCGACTTCCAGGCAAAGGCTGACGCGCGCGACGTCGCCGGCCTCGATCATGCCGCCGACGCACGGGTGCGCAGCGAGAGCGAGGAACTGAAGAAGTGGGATCACGGCACCCTCCCTGATCCAGGCGCTGACTCCCGCGGTTTCAGCGGCTTCGCCTGGGCCGTTCGCGCTCACCGGTCCACACAGTCATGGAAAAAATCCAGTGGACTTCGGATGTTGCGCTGTCACGCGCGCCGGGCAGCCCGCGGCTCGGGGTCCGAGCGGCGGGGTGCCGATGCACGCAGCACGACGTCCTACTCCCACAATCGGAGGCATTTCAACAAAAACTGACACCTTTGGTGGGACAGTGTAGGCAAGGGTGCTGAACGCGCCAGACCGCATGAAACCTGGAGAATCCAGCACCTGCGCGGATCCCATGCCATGTTATGCGGCGGGGAAGGACACCGCATCGCCATCCCAGCACACCACCTCGATCTCGTGGCCCGTGGGGTCGTCGACGTACCACGAGGTGCTCCCCGGCCAGCGGATGGGCCCTCCGTACTTGATATCAGTGGCGGTTTCGGCGATCCGGGCCTCGAACGCCGGTGCGTCCAGCAAGCGGAGTGCGAAGTGCGAGAGATGGTGACAGGTGGCACTCGCAGGACTCTCTCGGTCGGGATGCTCGTAAAGGCAAAGCAGCGCATCGCCGGCCCGCAGGATGGCCCAGCGGTGGCCCCGCCAGACGCCGCCCTCCACCGGCTGGAAGTCGAAGAGGGCGCCGTACCAGCGGACGCTCGCGTCCAGGTCGGCGACGGTCATGTTCAGGTGATCGAGGTGCTTGACCATGGGGTCCTCCGGGGGTGACCCGCGGCGTCCGTCGCCGCGGTGACCCCAGCCTCCCGGAGCCTGGCTGCTTCGTCGACTGGATTGTCCATCAATGGACAACCGGGCATGCTGCCGACATGGACCCGACCACCCTCGCCGATCACCTCGCCACGAACCTGCGCGCCCTGCGGGCGGCCAGCGGGCTGACCCAGGCCCAGCTCGCCGCCCGCGCGGAGGTGCCCCGCTCGACGCTGGCCAACCTGGAGGTGGGCGGTGGCAACCCGACGCTCCAGCTCCTGGCTCGCCTGGCCCTCGCCCTGCGCGTGACCATCGAGGAGCTGGTCTCGGCACCCCAGGCGCGCTGTCGGCTGTTTCGGCGGGGGACGCTGCCCGAGGAGGGGCGGGGTCCGGGGGCCCGCGTGCACAAGCTGCTGCCCGATCCGGTGCCGGGCATGGAGATCGACCGGTTCGAGCTGGCCCCGGGGGGCAGCCTGGCCGGCGTCCCCCATCGGCCGGGCACCCGGGAGTACCTCTTCTGCGAGCGGGGTCGGCTGGGGCTGTCCACGGGCGGCGAGCGGCTGGAGCTCGAGGCCGGGGACGTGGCCGTCTTTCAGGGGGATCGGCCCCACGCATACGCCAACCGGGGGACGCAGCCCGCGGTCGGGTTCAGCGTGGTGGCGTTCGTGCCCCGGCTGGGCTGACCGCGGCTGGGCTGACCGCGGCCGGGGCTACGACTGCTAGCAGGCTGTTGAAATGAGCGGACCGAGCACTCGGCGAGTGCGAGTGGGCCAGATGCAAGGAGGAAGACCGCAGGCAATCCGGCGAGGAGAGCCGGCGACTGCTGGCGACGCCGGATTGTCGAGGACTTCTGACGACGCAGCAGATGGCCCGCGCGCACCGGCGATGCGACGGGAGCTTTTTTCAACATCCTGCTAGGGCGATGGCGGCCGGGCCGGGGCCCGGAGGGCTCAGCCCTCGTCGTTGGAGACGTCGGGCCAGGGGCGGCCGTAGATGATGGTGCTGGTGGGCACCTCGAGCGCCGCGGCGATGCGGTCGAGGGAGCAGCGCCCGCCGTAGGGACGGCGACCGGTCATGGGGTAGGCGAGGGCGCTCTGGGTCACCCCGAGCTGCCGGGCCAGGGACGTCTGGGTCTCTCCCCGCAGCGCCAGGAGGGCGCGGATTCGGCGGGAGATGTCGACGCCGGTATAACGGAGGGGCTGGTTCATGAACGGCTCCAGTCAGAGGCCGGGGCGCGTCGACCATCGACGCGCGGTCTTGTAGGCGACATCAGCGCGCACCGTGCGGCCGAACGTCAGGCATCATCGTTCGACACGTCCGGCCAGGGCCGACCGTGTACCAGGGTGTTCAGCGGGACCTCAAGGGCGTCCGCGATCCGATCGAGCGAGCACCGGCCACCGTAGGGGCGCCGACCGGTCATCGGATACGCGAGCGCGCTCTGCGTCACGCCGAGCTGTCGAGCGAGGGACGTCTGCGTCTCGCCTCGAAGCGCCAGCAGCGCCCGGATCCGACGGGAGATGTCGACTCCCGTGTAGCGCAGCTTGTCGTCCATGAGCCCCCCTCCCGTTTGCGCGTCAACTTGACCACGAAACGCGGTCTCTACGCAATGAAGTGATGTTGCAAACTCCAGCCGGCTCGTGTCAAACCTGAAATCGACGAAATGGCCACGCTGCATGCACTTCCGTTTCAGGTATTCAAAGGTAGGCGGTCCGCGCCGTCAAATCAACCAACCCCGCGCTCGACCTCCGGCCAGAGAGGTTCCAGGGTGCGCAGGCCACCCCGCGCCACCCGGCTGGCGTCCAGCCGCTCCATCCACGCCACGAGGCCCATGGCCAGCGCGACGAGCGCCAGGCCGGCGACGACGTCCACGAAGTAGTGCCACCGCAGGACCTGGGTCGCGACGATGATGTTGGCCGCCAGCGCCATCCACAGGGGCCAGAGCGGGGCGATCCACAGGCGGCCGGTGCGCCAGTCGTGGCGGTGCTGGAAGGCGACGGTTGCGAAGTAGCAGGGCAGCGCGGTGTGCAGCGACGGGAAGATGTCGAGCAGCGGACCGGCCTCGGAGACGAAGCCCTGGAGGCCCACCAGCCAGGGCCCGCCCTCGAGGGGGGCGGGGAAGCTCTGGGCCTGCCAGGGGCCGACGCCAGGGACGATGGTGTAGCCGGCCCACCCGAGGCAGAGGATCACCGCCACCCCGGCCAGGACGCGGCGGGCCACCGGGCCCTGCCCGGCCAGGACCGACGGCAGAGTGCCCAGCGCCACCAGCACGAAGTGGCAGGAGTAGGCGACCGCGAACCACTCGATCCACGCCGGCGAGAGGCGCCCGGCCACGGCCACGGCCGGGACCTCGCCCAGCAGCGCCCGATCGAGCGCGGCGAGGGGCGCGTCCAGCAGCGGGGTGCCCAGGGCGAGCAGCAGGTGGCGCTGCCAGAGGTAGGGCACCAGCAGCAGCGCGAAGACCCCCGCCCGCCACGTCAGGCTGCGCAGGCGGCCGGCCGGCAGCAGGGGCCAGCGCGTGGCGAGCAGGAGCAGCAGGCCGGCCACCAGCGCCGCCCCCTGGACGCGGCGGGCCACGGTGGCGTCCGGGGACTCGGGGGCCAGGAAGGCGCGCACGGCCATGTACGCGGTGAAGCCGAGGACCAGCCAGTCGCAGGCGGAGATGTTTCGCAGGCGCGCGCGCATGCGACCCATCATGGATCGGCCCCCCGGCTCAGGCGAGCATCTCGGACGCGGCGAGCGGCATCGACCCACCGGCCCGGCGCTGCCTGGCTTGACAGCGGGGCCCCGGCCCCCCGGGATGGCAGCATGCGCCTGGATCTCTCCGCCCTTCGCCGCATCTTCGCCCTCGCCCGGCCCGAGGTGCGCACGCTGGTGGCCGCGACGGCCGCGCTGATCGTGTCGTCGGGCATGAACCTCGCCTGGCCGCAGCTCATCCAGCGCATCGTGGATGGCGTGCTGGCCGGGGGCGGGGAGGCGTCGGTGCACGCCTGGTCGGGCCTGCTGCTGGTGCTCTTCGCCGTGGGCGCCGTCGCCACGGCCCTGCGCAGCTGGCTCTTCACCGTCGCGGGCGAGCGCATCGTGATGCGCCTGCGCCAGGCGCTCTACGCGCGCCTCGTCCACCAGGACATGGCCTTCTTCGACACTCACCGCGTCGGCGAGCTGACCAGCCGCCTGACCGCCGACACCACCGTCCTGCAGAACGCGGCGACGGTGAACCTGTCGATGCTCCTGCGCTACCTCATCACCGCCCTGGGATCGGTGGGCATCCTGGCCTGGACGTCATGGCGCTTGACGCTGGTCATGTTGGCGCTGGTGCCCGTCACCGTGGTGGGCGCTCTCGTCTACGGGCGAATCGTCCGGCGGCTGTCGCGGCAGGTGCAGGACGCCCAGGCCCGGGCGACGGTGGTCGCCGAGGAGACGCTGGCGGGCATCCGCACGGTGCGCGCCTTCGCCCGGGAGGAGGCGGAGGCGGGGCGCTACCGCGCCGAGACCGAGGCGGCCTACGGCCTCGCCCGGCGCCGCGCGCGCTTCAACGCCTTCTTCGGGGGCATCGCGGGCTTCGCCGGCTACGGCGCCATCAGCGGGGTCCTCTGGTACGGCGGCCTCATGCTGGTGGCGGGCGAGCTGTCCCTTGGCACCCTCATGGCATTTTTGCTGTATACGTTCACATTGGCATTCGCCATCGCTGCCCTGGGAGAGCTCTGGCAGGACTTCATGCGGGCCATCGGGGCCAGCGAGCGTGTCTTCGAGCTGCTGAGCCGGACGCCCGCCGTGGCGCCCGGCGGCGAGCGCCTGGAGGCGGTCCGGGGGGAGGTGGCCTTCGAGGCGGTCAGCTTCGCCTACCCGAGCCGCCCCGGCCACCCGGTGCTGACCGCCCTCTCGCTGCGCCTCGAGCCGGGGCGCGTGCTCGCCCTCGTCGGCCGCTCCGGTGGCGGAAAGTCGACGATTTCTGCATTGATTTCAAGGTTCTATGACCCTGATGCGGGCGCCGTCACCCTGGACGGCGTGCCCCTCACCGCGCTGGATCCCGCCTGGCTGCGCGAGCAGGTGGGCGTGGTGGCCCAGGAGCCGCTGCTCTTCGCGACCTCCATCGCCGACAACATCCGCTACGGGCGGCCGGGGGCGACGGACGCGGAGGTGGAGGCGGCGGCCCGGGCCGCCAACGCCCACGACTTCGTCCAGGCCCTGCCGGCCGGCTACGCCACCGAGGTGGGGGAGCGGGGGGTGCAGCTCTCGGGCGGCCAGCGCCAGCGCATCGCCATCGCCCGGGCCGTGCTCAAGGATCCCCGGGTCCTCGTCCTGGACGAGGCGACGAGCGCCCTGGACGCCGAGTCCGAGCACCTGGTCCAGGAGGCCCTCACCCGCCTGATGCGGGGGCGCACCACCCTGGTCATCGCCCACCGCCTCTCGACCGTGCAGGCGGCCGACCGCATCGTGGTGCTGGATCAGGGCCGCGTCATCGAGGCCGGCACCCACGGCGAGCTGCTGGCCCGGGGCGGGGCCTACCGCCAGCTCGTCGATCGGCAGTTCGCCCTCGGGTGACGGCGGCGGCTTTCCCACGGGGGAGCGCCGTGGTTGAATCGGGCACCG
The DNA here is from genome assembly GCA_041389985.1 of bacterium. GTDB lineage: Bacteria > Myxococcota_A > Bradymonadia > UBA7976 > UBA1532 > JACKDP01. The sequence continues at coordinate 155,356 of JAWKQS010000014.1, read as the reverse complement.
CCCCCCGCGCCCAGGAGCCCGCCATGGCCAGCCGCGTCGTCGATCACGAGGAGCTCCCGGCCGACGCCGGCCTGTCCGCCATCGGCGTCCTCATGCGCTTCGGCGGGGGGACGGCGTTCTGGATGGGCATCTACGGGGTGGTGCTGGCCCTGACGGCCCGCGCCGGCATCGGCCTGATCGGGGTGCTGGCCCTGGGCACCGCGCGCTCGGCCTTCCACGCCCGGGTGGGCCGCGCCATGACCCAGGGCGGCCCCGGTCACGTGCGGCTGGCCTGGATCTACGGCGTCATCGGCGTCGCCCACTCGGCCATCCTGGCCCTGATGCTGGACGGCCTGCCCCCCGGCCTGGGGGCGGTGATGCCCTACCTGGTGGGGCTGTCGGTAGCGTGGCCGCTGGTGGTGATGGGCATGCTCCTGCGCCCGGCGGCCCGGGCCGTAGGCCAGGCCGGACGCCGGATCTTCGCGGAAGATCTGGGGATGACGGGCGTGGCGGCCCTGATGGTGGTGATGGGCGGCATCGGGACGCTCGTGATGGGCGTCTGGCTCGTCCTCCTGCTGACGAGCGGGGTGATGGGCGCCGGGTTCATGGGCGTGCTGCTGCTGCTGCTCGGCCTGGGCTTCTTCATGCGGTCGTTCCTGCACCTGCGCGGGGGGCTGCGGCTGCTGTGGCGCTTCGACTTCCGGCGCTTCCGGGCGGACGCGGACCAGTACTTCATGGCGGCCGTGGTCTCCACGGTGGTCGCCTGCGTGCTGATGCTGTTCGGCGGGCTGGCCAAAGGCGGCGTGGTCGGCCTGCTGATGATCCTGCCCGTGGCGGGCATCCTGCTGACGTGGCCGTCCATCGTCCGCGACGCCGGGACGGTGGAGCTGCGGCCCGACCTGGAGGACGACGGCCCGCCGGTGCGGCTGTCGCGGGATCATGGCCTCGTGACGCTGGGGCTGGCCATCCTGACCCTCGGCGTGCTCGGCGTGGTCAGCCTGGCCTTCGTCGCCAGCCTGCTGCCGGCCTCGACGCGGCCGGCCCCTCGATGATGCCGGCGATGCAGCGCTCGGGCTGGCTGGGCTGGGTGGCGACGGCGGGGGCCTCTGGGCGGGCCTGGAGCTCGTCGGCATGACGTCGCGCCGCAAGCTGGCCACGGTCCTACCTGCTGGTGACGCTGGTGTCGACCCTGGCGCAGATCTCGATCATGTCGGAGGTGCTGGCGCAGGAGGTCGGTGGCCGGGGCATGCGGCAGATGTTCGGGGGCCAGCTCTTCGCGCTGCTGCTCATCCAGGTGGCGCTGCCGCTGGCCCTGCCCCTCGTCGCCACCATCCAGGCCTGGCGCCGCGCGCCTCAGCGGCAGGTCGAGGTCGAGGACGTCTTCTGACGAGACGGGCGCTGGCTCAGCGCCGGGGGGCACCCAGCCCTCGAACGCTTCTTCGAGCGCCAGGGCCGCGGCGATGGGGACGTGGTCCTCGAACCACCGCCCGGCCACCTGCACCCCCAGCGGCAGGCCCTGCGCGTCCAGCCCGAGGGGCACCTGCGTGGCGGGCAGCCCGAGCACGTTCATGATGCCGGTGTGCACCCAGTCGAAGGGCGTCAGCAGCGGGCTGAGGTGGCGTGGAGCGGTGCGGCTGTAGGGCGGGTGCAGCCAGAGGGTGCCCGGCGTGAGCAGGGCGTCCACCTCGGCGCGCAGGGCGGCGGCCTCGGCCAGGAAGTGCGCCTGCCGGCCCGGCAGCTTCGCCACCACCCCCTCAAGACCGGCCAGCACGAGCGACGGCAGGGTGTGGGGCGACCGGCGCGCCGCCCACCGCGCGAAGGCCCGCCCGGGCCGGAACCCCGCGCCATCCGTGAGGATTTCGAGAACGGCACCGCGGCGGCCTCGGCCATCATCGCCGACCAGATGTCGAAGGTGCGCGCAAGCCGAGGCAGGTCGACCGGCACGATCACCGGCGCCGCGGGCCGCCAGCGCATCGGCGGCCGCCTGGAGGGCGCCCCGCAGGCTGCGGCTGACCCGCTGCCCGAACGACGTCGCCACCAGCACCCGGCGCCCGGTGAAGTCGACGGTGGCCGGATCGCCCAGCGGGTGCGCCTCGCAGCTCTCGTCCTCGCCGTCGGGCCCCGCCAGCAGCCGCAGGAGGGGCATCAGATCTTCGGCCCGGCGGGCGATGGGGCCGGTGCCGAGCATGAGGCGGGTGGCGCCGTGGGGGACGGGGTGCTGGCCCGAGACCGGGACGAGGCCCCCGGTGGGCTTGTGCCCGAAGACCCCGTTGAAGAACGCCGGCATGCGGATGGACCCCCCGACGTCCGCCGCGAGGCCGAAGGGCGAGCCGCCCGCGCCGACGATGGCGCCCTCGCCCCCGGAGCTGCCGCCCACGATCCGGGAGGGATCGTAGGGGTTGCGGGTGCGGCCGTAGACGCGGTTGTGGGTCTCCATCCACAGGCAGAGCTCGGACGTGTTCGTCAGGCCGAGCGGGATGGCGCCGGCCGCGCGCAGGCGGGCGACCGTCACGGCGTCGCGGGTCGGGCGGATGGGGCGCCGGGCCAGGTGACCGGCTGTGTGCGGGCAGCCGGTGACCGCGAAGCTCTCCTGATGGTGCAGGGCACGCCATGCAGCGGGGCAGCGCGTCGGGGCCCTCGGCGGCGCGCCGGGCGTCGGCGGCGTCGGCCTCGGCCCGGGCTGCGTCAAACCGGCTGTGGACCACCGCGTTCAGGGTGGGGTTCACCGCGGCGATGCGGGCGATGTGGGCGTCGACCACGGCCCGGGACGACAGCACGCCCGCCCGGATCTGGCGGGCCAGGGCCAGCGCGGAGGCGCGGCGGATCTCGCGGTCGGTGGGCGTCGGCATCGCCCGATCCAACGGCGGCGGCGCGCGGCCGTCAAGGCCTGCGCCACGATTCCCCTTGATCCCGCCCGCGACGCCCGGTATTGGTCAGGTGGTCAGACCAGTTGAGGTGACGCCATGGCCTTCGCCCTCCTCCTCGCCGCCCTGCTCGGCGGCGCCGCCTGGACCCTCGCCGAGTATGTGCTGCATCGGTGGGCCGGCCACGCCGCCCGCGGCCGCATCCACTTCTCCCGCGAGCACCTGCGCCACCACGGCACGCCGGGCTACTTCTCGCCCGCGTGGCAGAAGGCCCTGTCGGCGGCGGTGTTCGTGCCCGTCGCTGGCGCCTTCGGCTGGCTGGTGTCGACCCTGCCGCTCGGCATCGCCTTTGGCGCCGGCTTCGGCGCGACCTACCTGCTCTATGAGTGGGTGCACTGGCGCATCCATGTGGCGCCTCCGCGGGGCGCCTTCAGCCGCTGGACCCGCAAGCACCACCTCTACCACCACTTCGGCGATCCCGAGATGAACCACGGGGTGATGACCGGCGTGTGGGATCGGGTCTTCGGCACCCACGTCCAGGTGGGCCAGGTGGTCGTCCCGCGCCGCCGGGTGCTGCCGTGGATGCTCGATGAGCAGGGCGTCCTGCGCCCCGAGCTGGCGGCTGACTACGTGATCAGCGACGGCCGCATGGCCCGCGCCTAGCAGGATGTTGAAAAAAGCTCCCGTCGCATCGCCGGTGCGCGCGGGCCATCTGCTGCGTCGTCAGAAGTCCTCGACAATCCGGCGTCGCCGGCAGTCGCCGGCTCTCCGCGCCGGATTGCCTGCGGTCTTCCTCCTTGCATCTGGCCCACTCGCACTCGCCGAGTGCTCGGTCCGCTCATTTCAACGTCCTGCTAGCTACCAGACCGGCCTCCGGGCCCACTTCGCCTGGTGGGCCTTCCACGCTTCGCCATCTCGGGCCAGCAGCAGATCCACGTCGATCAGGTCGGCCCCGAGGCCGTCGAGCAGCCCGTCCTCGGGGAGGGGCGTGCCGGCGACCGCCACCGAGAGCTGGACCGCGGCGCGATCCTGGGCGGGGAACGTCAACGACTGGATGCGCACCAGCGCGTGGATGGACCCCTGCCGCAGGAAGTGGAGCTGGAGCAGGCGCCGTACGTCCGCCAGCCGCTCGTCGTTGGCGCGGAAGTCGGCCGTGAGGTGCTCGACCACCGCGTCGATGTCCCGGGCCTCGACGGCCTCCTCGATGGCGGTCACGGTGGCGCGGACGGCGGCCTCCCGGTCGACGGGGGTCTTGCTGCACGCGGCGAGGAGCAGGGGCAGGAGCAGGCGTCGCATGGCGGCAGTCTGGGCGTGAACGCCGCGGCGGATCAACGCCAACCGGCGTTGGCGATCCGACGCCCCCGCCGGGGTTGGGGCCGTGGGCATGGGCCTTGCGCCTGGGGCGGGCCGAACCGCACCCGAGGAACACCATGGCCCGTCGACTCCGCTCTCGCCCCCTGCTCGGGGCCGCCGCCCTCGCCTCCCTGACCGCCTGCCCCGCCGAGTATCCGGCGCCGGCACCCACCCCCGCGATCCCGCCGCCCGTGGAGGTGCCGGGGGCGCCCGTGATCCAGTACCCCAGCGTCATGGCCGAGCTGATGCTCGTCAACGACGGGACGCGGCCCCAGTTGCTGCGCATCCGCACGCCGCGGCCCGAGGTCCAGCTCGACTGCGCCGGCGTCGGGGCGGATCCGGCGGCGCGCCTGAGCCCGGCGCTCTTCGGCCCCGCGCGGGCCTGGATCCTCGATCCGGGCCGCGCCATGAGCGCCCGGCCCGACATGGCGGGCGGGGAGTGCGCCGCCGCCCTCATCGATGGCCCCGGGCTCGCGCCGCGGATCGTCTTCTTCTCGCCGGCGCAGTACCCGAGCACCTGGTACACGACCGAGGGCCCCCTGGTTCCGCGCCATCTGGCCCTCGCGGTGACGCCTGCCGCCGAGGAAGCGGCGACCTGGGGGGCGCACCCGGCCCTGTACGCCCCACTGGAGCCCGAGGGCGATGGCCCCGCCTGCGCGACGCCCCCCCTGGGCCACGGCCTCGACTGGTCGACGCCTCCCAGCGGCCTCGTGGGGGTGCTGGCCGTGAGCCGGGGCGCCGATGGCTGCCACGCCTTCGATCTGGAGGTGGGGGAGTCGCCCTACCGCTGGTTCGTCTGCACCCCCGGGGCGACCTTGCCCTTCGCGCCGGGCGAGACCCTGCGGGTGACCCCGGCCTTCTCGGGGCCGCGGGGCCTGACGACGGACGGTGTCGTCATCGAGGGGCCGGGCGGCCGGGCGGCCCTGAGCCGCGGGGGCGATCTGCTGGTGCCCGTGCTCGGGGTGGAGCCGCGGGCCGACTGCGGGGGCCACCTGGACGCGTGCGGGGCCTTCGTCCAGGCGGCCGATCTGACGGTGCAGGTGGGCGGCGAGACCATCCACGCCCAGGCCGGCGACGTGATCGAGCGCGACGACGACGCGGCCCTGCACGTGTACCGGGCCCAGGTGGGCTACGCGGTGAACACCGCCTGCGTGGCTCACCAGCCCGTGGGCCTGCCGACCCTGGAGGGGGCCTGGATCGAGCGCTTCCCGGCCGCCCCGCCCGAAGGCGAGGGCGAGGAAGTGCCTGAAATGCCTGGTGATTCCATGGATCCGGCCGAGCCGGCTGATCCCGAGGATCCGGCTGACCCGGACGCGCCGGCTGATCCCGAGGATCCGGCTGATCCCGAGGATCCGGCTGACCCGGACGCGCCGGCTGACCCGGACGCGCCGGCTGACCCGGACGCGCCGGCTGACCCGGACGCACCGGCTGACCCGGACGCGCCCACCGATCCGCCTCCGGCCGATCCCGAGGGCTAGCAGGCTGTTGAAATGAGCGGACCGAGCACTCGGCGAGTGCGAGTGGGCCAGATGCAAGGAGGAAGACCGCAGGCAATACTGAGTATTGTCGAGGACTTCTGACGACGCAGCAGATGGCCCGCGCGCGCCGTCGATGCGACGGGAGCTTTTTTCAACAGCCTGCTAGTCCAGGCCGCGCATGGCCTTCTCGATGGCGGCCCCGAGGGCGTCGGCCACGGCGCCACGCTGGGCCATCTCGTCCTCGGGATCGGGGGGGATGACCCCGCGGAGGATGGGGTGCGTCTCGGCCAGGCTCGCCACCGTCTGGCGCAGGGCCAGGGCGGCGACGATGGGGGGCAGGCGGGGATCCTTGCCCTGGTTGCGGCGCAGCTCGGCCACGACGGCGGCGGCCGCGTCCAGGCGGCCGGCCTCGACGGACAGGGCGGCGAAGAGGAAGGGCGCGTGGTGCGGGACCTTCTTGCGCTGGGCCTCCACCAGCTCCAGGGCGCGCCGGTGCTCGCCGAGGTGGGCGATGACCTGGGCCTGGATGTCGGCCGAGCTCAGCTCGCCCACCGTCCGGTGGCCGCCGGCCAGCTCGGCGAAGAGCTCGAAGGCCAGGTCGGCGACCTCGTAGGCGCCGAGGGCGCACGCGGCGCGGCCCAGCTCGAAGTGGGCGACGGCGTCGCCCTCCCGGTGGGGCAGCAGCAGGCCGACGGCGCGGTCGGGGTGGCCGCCCACGGTGACCAGGACGGCCTCGGCGTGCCGGGCCTGGATGCTGGCGGCCAGCTCGGCGGGGTACATGCCGCGCAGGGCGACGGTGGCGGCCTCGATCTCGGCGGCCGTGGGGGCCTTGCCGGCGGGCGCCTTGATGCTCGCGGGCTCGTAGATGGAGGGCTCGGGGTAGATCACCAGCCGCGGCAGGCCGTTGGCGTCGCGGTCGCTGTCAGCGAGCTGGATGGCGCCCGTGTTCTTGGCCACCCAGGCGGGATCCGTGGGGTCGATGCCCAGGCGGCTGCGGCGCTGGGCCGAGGCCTCCAGATCCTTCCAGAGCTTGCCGTGATCGCGCCGCCGGCGGATGACCTCAAGCTGGGCCTTCACCTCGGCGATGCGGGCCTCCAGGCCCCCCGGGTGGAACTGCTCGGCGCGCTCCAGGTAGGCCTGCACCTGGGCCTCGTCGCCCGCGCGGCACCACGCCAGGGCGCCGTCCAGGTTCAGGCGGACGAGCCCCTGGCCACACTCCAGCAGCTCGGCCGGGGCGGCGTCCTCTCCCAGATCCAGCAGGATGAGCCGGGCCTCGGCGAAGCGGCCCTCCTTGATGAGCCCGCGGGCGCGGGCGACCTTCTTCTCTTTGCTCGGGAAGAGCCAGTCGAACATGCCCATGGCGGCCTCTCAGCGGGGGGAAGGGGCGGCATCATACGCGCTCGGCGGGCGGGGTTCGACCGTGATTCTCGGGATCACGCGACGGCGCTGAGCGGCCGCGAGGGCCGGGGACGCGGGCCGGGGCTGGCCTCGGCGCTGAGCAGGAGCAGCAGCACCGGCGTGCGGGCGACGATGGCGTGGACCGGCGCCGAGCCGGCCTCGGTGGCCAGGAAGGCCAGCATGCCTCGCGCGAAGCGCCCCGCCCGGGCGAGGCTGAAGCCGTGGCGCGAGAAGAGCCGCAGCACCGACGCCTGGGTGCCGCAGACCCGCCCCTGCCCGGGGAAGAAGGGCAGCGCCCGGCGGGCCGGCGCCAGGGCGGCGGGCGCCCCGTCCACCAGGCGGGCCACGTCGGGATCGAGGGCGTAGAGCTGGGCGAAGTCTTCTCCGGCGTGGAGCTGCATCAGCCAGAGGAGGCCCCCCGTCAAGGCGCGCGCCTCGGCAGGCGACAGGGCGAAGCGACGGGCGGCGAAGGCGAGGAAAGCGTCCATGGCGCGACCTGACGGGGCGAGTGGGGGGATCCGACCTCCAAGACGCCCCCGCCCGCGGGGATTTGCGCGCGGACCCTGACTTTTTTGTCAGTCGCAGTCGGCGGGGACGGCCACGAGGGTCTGGTCGCGCTGGCACTCGAAGCGCTCGCCCGCGACGCACAGGGGCGACCAGAGGTCGGGGTTGCACCGGATGTCCCGGGCGTCGACGCAGCGGGGCGTCTCCTCGCCGGCGCAGAACTGGCCGGCGGGGCAGGCCTGGGCCAGCAGGTAGCCCGACGCCTCGTCGCAGGCCACGAGGCGGCCGTTCTCGCAGCGGACGGGCGGGGTGCCCGGGTCGCAGGGCAGCGCCGAGGCGGGGACGCAGCGGGCGGTCGGGCCGTCCGCCGCGCAGCGATCGGCGCCGCAGGGCGTCGTCAGCACGCCGCCGTCGGTGCACTCGATCAGGGTGTTCTGCTGGCAGGTGGGGGCCGCGGGGCAGCCCAGGCCGGCGTCGGCCTGCTCGACGGGCTTGCACGCGGGGGTGAACCCGAGGCCGGCGGCCGCTACACTGCCGACCGCCATGACGACACCTCTCATCGACAGCCACGCCCACCTGGACTTCGACCGCTTCGACGACGACCGCGAGGCCGTCCTGGAGCGCGCTCGGGACGCGGGCGTGGACTCCATCCTGACCATCGGCACGGACCTGGCCTCCTCGCTGCGGGCGGTGGCGCTGGCCCGCGCCTGGCCCCGGGTCTTCGCGTCCGTGGGCGTCCACCCCCACGAGGCGGACGCCTTCGATGACGCGCACTGGCCCGAACTCACTGCGCTTTTTCGGGATCCGCGGGTGCGGGCCGTGGGCGAGACCGGGCTGGACTACTACTACGACTACAGCGACCGCGGGCGCCAGCAGGCCCTGTTCGCCCGGCACCTCGAGCTGTGCGGCGAGGTGGCGCGGCCCGTCGTGGTGCACATCCGGGACGCCTTCGAGGACACGTGGCGCCTGGTGGAGGCCGTGGGGCTGCCCGCCGGCGGGGTGGTCCACTGCTTCACGGGCGGGCCGGCGGAGTGCGAGCGGGCCCTGGAGCTGGGCTTTCATGTGTCCCTGTCGGGGGTGGTGACCTTCAAGAACGCGAAGGCGCTGCGCGAGGCGGCGACGCTCATCCCGGCGGATCGCCTGCTGGTCGAGACGGACGCACCGTTCCTGGCCCCGGTGCCGCACCGCGGCAAGCGCAACGAGCCCGCCTTCGTGGTCCACACCGCGCGGGAGGTGGCGGCGCTGCGGGGGGAGTCGTTCGAGGCCCTCGCGGCGGCGACCCGGGCCAACACGGTGCGCCTGTTCGGGCTGGATCAGCCCGGATCGCAGGTGCCGTAGGCCGGCAGGCCTGGCAGGGGTGCGCAGGCCGCGCCGGCGGCACAGGGCAGGTGGCCGTCCAGCGCACAGAGCGGGGCGCAGCGCCCGGCGGCGCACGCCAGGCCGGCGCCGCAGGTCGACGGCAGCGGCGCGCCTTCGCAGGGGTCGCCGGCCGCGCCCCACGCCGCCCCGGCCTCGGCCGTGCACCAGCCGACGAGCACCAGGGCCGCGTCGTCGGCGGCGACGCCCACGGCGGCCGGCCGGCAGAACTGGCCGTCTTCACACGGGTTTTCAGCTTCCACCCGGCAGTCGCCCCGGCAGGTGGCCGTCTGGCCGAGGGGGAGGGCGGCGTCCTCGACGCGCTCGCAGGCGCTGGCCCCGGGGCAGGGGTGGGCGTCGTCACAGAGCGGCATGCAGCGCCGATCCAGGGCGGGCGCGCGCACGGCCACGGCGCAGGTGCTCGTGGGGGCGCAGTCGCCGTGGTAGCTGCCGTCGCGGGGCAGGCAGGCGTCGCCGGGCCGACCCTCGCCAGCGGGGCGGGGCCCGCAGACGCCGACGAGGGCGGTGCCCGCGCCCGAGGAGCCGAGGCGCCAGGCCAGGCAGGCGGCCTCGGGATCGCACCCCGTCTGCTGGATCGGGTCGCAGCCGGCGTCACAGGATTCCACGCCGTCGGCCAGGTCGACGCAGGCCTCGCAGCCCGGCCCGCAGGGGGCGATGCACCGGCCGAGGGCGCAGACGAGGCCGGCCGCGCAGCGCGCCTCGGCCGCCGCATCGCGCTGGCAGGCCGCGCCGACGGGGGCGTCACCGGCCGGGACGCACCGACTGAACCGCGCCTCGGCGACGCAGATCTCGCCCTCGCCGCAGCCCCCCGCCAGGCAGGCGTCGTCGGGGACGCAGACGGGCTGGGCGCCGCCCAGGCAGGCCATCCCGGGGGGACAGGGCGTCGCCGCGCAGTCGGGCAGGCACCGGGCCGGGCCATCGGCGGCGCTGCAGCGCGCGTCGCCCGCGCAGCAGCGGCCCTCGCCACAGGGATCACCGAGGGGGACGTCGCAGACGCCGGCATCGGGCCCGCCGGCGTCGGTGGCCCCCGCGTCGGTGGCCCCCGCGTCCGCCCCCGCGCCCGCATCGGCAGCGCCGCCGCCCCCGCCGCCGGCTCCGCCGGCCCCGCCGGCCCCGCCGGCCCCGCCGGCATCGCCCGCCCCCGCGCCCTTCTCCGGCTCGGGCGTGAAGCAGCTCGTCAGGGTGAGGATCAGCAGGCAGGCGAGCAGGCGCATCGAGCACTCCAGGCAGCGGGGATCGTCCCACCGGACGCCGCCGACCCCGCGGTCTGTCACAGCGTTCTGTCCCGGGGGCGGTGGAAGGGTATCATGCGCCCGTGGCCACCCACCTCACCCTGCTCATCACCCCCCTCGGCGAGGGGGACGTCCAGATCCTCGTCCAGCGCGGCGACGGGGCGGGCGTCGGGGCCGCGCTCTGGCAGGGGCGCCACCGCTACGACGCGGCCCAGGCCCGGGCCGAGGTGGAGGCGCTGCTGCGTGCGCTTCGGCGCGCGCTGGTGCGGCCGGGCACCGAGGCCGTGGTGGCCCACGGCCGCCTGCTCTTCGATCTGCTGCTGCCGGCGGCGGTCAAGGACGCGCTGCGGGAGCCCGACGGCGGCAGCCTGCTCATCGGCGCGGGGCCGCTGGCCGACGTGCCCTGGCCGCTGCTGCACGACGGCGAGGTCCCCCTGGGCCAGCGCTGGGCGGTGGGCGAGGTCCTGGAGGGGGAGGCGGGGCTGCGGCCTCTGCCAGATCGGGCGGCGGCCGGCGAGCGGCTGCTGCTGGTGGCCGATCCCGCCGGCGATCTGCCCGCCGCGCGGTTCGAGGGCGAGGCGCTGATGCGGGCGCTGGCCGGTGACGGCGGCCTGGCCTGCGACCTGCGGCTGGGGCGGCTGCGCCGCGCCGATTTCCTGAGGATGTTCAAGAGCTTCCGCATCATCCACCTGGCTGGGCACGCCGATCCGGCGGGCGAGGACGGCCCCGGGGGCTGGCGGCTCGCCGACGGGCGCGTGGGGGCCGACGACCTGGCAGCCCTGGCGGGCGGGTCGGCGCCCCAGCTCGTCTTCGCCAACGCTTGCCAGTCGGCCCGGGCGCCGGATCTGGTGGAGGCGCTGCTGCGCGCGGGGGTGCGGCAGGTCATCGGGACACTGGTGGATCTCCCGGATCTGCCGGGCGCCGACTTCGCGCTCCAGGTGTATGGGGCCCTGAAGGAGGCGCCGGGGTGGGAGGCGCTGCGGCGCGCGGGTGCACGCCGCGCGGAGCGACGCGGCGGTGGGCTGGCCTACCGGCTCGTGGGGGATCCACGCACCGCCTGCTTCGAGCGGCCTTCCGCAGACGCCGGCGGCGCCGGGGTGCGGCAGGGGTCGTCCTCGCGGCGCGGGCGCCGCTCACAGTCGGCGAGCCCGAGGCCCTGGCCGAGGCGTCCCAGCGCTGGCGCGACGTCATGCGCCAGCAGGTGCGGGCCCACGGCGGGCGGCTGCTGCCGGGGCGTGGCGCGGTGGGGCGGGCGGTGTTCGGCGTGCCGTTCAGCCACGAGGATGACGCCTGGCGGGCGGCCGGGCGGCGCTGGCGCTGGCGGAGCTGGCTGCGCCCGGCACCTCCATCGTGCTGGACGCCGGCCCGCTGACGCCGACGGGCGTGGACGTGGTGGGGGCGCCGGCGTGGGCGGCGGAGGCGGCGTGCTGGTCGGCCCCCCGGCGTGACCGCCCTCGCCGAGGCGGCGCGGCGGCTCCACGGGAGGCCCGGCTGCTGGCGCAGGCGGTGGGGGTGCGGGTCGAGGGGCTGATCGCGGCCGGCCAGGGCTCGCCCGTGCCGCTGGTCGGGCGAGCCCGCGAGCTGGAGCGGCTCGCGGCCGGGCTCGCAGACGTCCGCCGCGGCCAGGCCTGGGCGGCGACGGTGCTGGGGCCGGCGGGGCAGGGCAAGTCGAGGCTGGTGGCGGCCCTGGTGGAGCAGGCCGGCGACGGCTTCGAGGTGGCTCGCGCCCCCGCGCCCGCCTACGACGAGGTGCAGCCGTTCGCGGGGGTCGCCACGGTCCTGCGCGCGCTGCTCGGCCTGGGGGATGCCCGCGGCGATGGCCTGCGGGCAGATCTGGCCCACGCCCTGCGCGCGCTGGCCGCACCCCGGCAGGACGACTTCCTGTCCATCGACGCCCTCCTCGCGGGGGGCGATCGCCCGGGCCTGATCGATCGGCTCGAGCCGCTGGCGGCGGTCCTCGGGCTGGCGCCGGGCGGCCGGCCGCCCGATCCGGCGGTGGTCCCGCTGGCCGTGCGGGAGGTGGTGGAGGCCGTCGGGGCGAAGCGGCCGCTGCTGCTCGTCTTCGAGGACGTCCACGCCCTGCCCGAGGCGGCCCTGGCGGTGGTGGACGAGCTGGTCGCCGGCCGGGTCGGCGGGGCGGTGGCGGTGGTCTGCACCGCGCGGCCGCGCCTGCTGGAGCGCGCGCCTCGCTGGGGTCTGGGCGGCCGGCACCTGCGGCTGGATCTGGCCCCGCTCTCGCCGGCCGACGCCGAGGCCCTGCTCGATCATGTGCTGCCGGCGGGCACGCCCGCCGCCGTGCGGGCGGCGCTGGTCGCCCGGGCCGAGGGCAACCCGCTCTTCACGCGGGAGCTGGGGCTGGCGCGGGCCGACGGGGCGGGGGACGAGGAGGTGCCGCCGACCGTGGAGGCGGTGATGACGGCGCGCCTGGATCGCCGGTCGGCGCTGGAGCGAGAGGTGCTGCGGGCCGCCGCCGTCTTCGGGCGACGGTTCTGGCTGGGCGGGGTGGAGCGGCTGCTCGGGCGGCCGGTGGCCGAGCCGGTCGCGGCGCTGGGGGCCGCAGGCTTCATCGAGCGCAGCCCCCACAGCGAGCTGGCCGATCAGGACGAGTGGCGCTTCGCCCACGCGCTGCTGCAAGCGGTGGTCGAGCAGGGGACGCGGCGCCGGGCCCGCCGGGCGTGGCATGCGCGCGCCGCCCTCTGGCTGGCCGAGGAGGTGGCGGGCGGGCGGGCGCATGGGGCGCGGATCGCCGCCCACCTGGCGGCGGCGGGCGATCACGCCCGGGCCGCCGAGGCCTGGCTGGAGGCGGCCGCTCAGGCGGAGGCCGGGCTGGCCCCGGCGGAGGCGGCGCAGGCGCTGGCGGCCGCGCTCGCCGCCGACGACGCGAGCGGCGGGGGCCTCGGGCCGGCGCGGCGAGCGACGGCCGAGGCCGCCCTCGCGATGCGGCGGCGGGCCGAGGGGGACTTGCAGGCGGCGGACGCGCTGCTGGCGGCGGCGGTGGCCCGCGATCCCGATCCGGTGGCGCGGGCGGAGCGGCTACGGCTGCAAGCCGAGGTGGACGAGGCGCGCGGGGAGCTGGCGACGGCCCGGGCGCGGCTGGCGACGGCCCGCGCGCTGGTGGGGGAGCGGCCCGAGGGCCGGACCGTGGCGGTGGTCATCGAGCGGGACGAGGCGTGGCTGACCTGGCGCGACGGGGGATCCGAGGAGGCCATCCAGCGGCTCACCGCGCTCCTGGCCACCCTGGGCCCAGCGGAGGTCGCGCTGCTCGGCCCCGTGCACAACGCCCTGGGGGTGGTGGCCTACGGCCGCGGCGAGCACGCCCGGGCCGAGCAGCACTACCGGCGCGCCCTCGCGGCCTTCGAGGCCCTGGGCGATCAGGCCCGGGTGTCGTCGGCCTACAACAACCTGGGCATCCTGGCCATGCGCCAGGGCGACTACACGGGCGCCGAGGGGTGGTTCCAGCGGGGGCTGCGCATCAAGGCCGAGGGGGGTGACCGGGAGGGCCTGGCCCGGGCCTACAACAACCTGGGCACGCTGTACGGCGAGATGGGCGACCTCCCCCGCGCGGCCCGGTTCCTGGCGGAGTCCATCCGCATCCGCGAGCGCTCCGGGCACGCGGGGCTGGCCGTGGGCTACGCCAACCTGGGCGAGGTCTTCTTGAAGCAGGGCCGCTACGCCCGAGGCTCGGGAGCACCTGGAGCGGGCCATCGCGCTCTGCGGCGCCGGGCGGGGCCCCGGCTACCTGCTGCCCGACGCCTGGCGGATGCTCGCCGAGCTTCGCCTGGCCCAGGGGCGCAGACGCGGCGGTCGAGGCGGCCGAGGAGGCCCTGCGGCTCGCCACCGACGCGGGGATCGGCCCCGGGCGGGGTGGCGACGCGGGTGCTGGGCGAGGCGCGGGCCGCCCGGGGCGAGGCCGAGGCCGACGCGGTGCTCGCCTCGGCGGTGGCCCTGCTCGCCGATCTGGAGCAGCCCCTTGAGCTCGCGCGGGCCTACGCGGCGCGCGCGCGGCGAGTGGCAGGGTGATCCGGCGCAGGCAGTGGCGTGGCAGGCCGAGGCCGACCTGCTGGCGGCCGTCGGGGCCCCGGCTGACGAAAATCTTCTAAAAAATCAGATGGTTGTCAGCGGGTAGCCGGGGCGGCGAGCAAGGCGCGCGCGCGGTGGGGTGCAGCGTCAACAGCGCGTGCGCGACCGGCGGCGCAGCGCGACCCGAGCAGCAGCGCGATGGCCAGCCCCGGCGTGGGCTCGCCCCCGGCCACCCGGCAGCAGCCCAGGAGCTGCCCCCGTCCCCGTCGCCGTCGGCCCCGGCGTCTGCGCCCGGACCGGCCTGGGGGCCGGACGTCGGGGTCGGCGCCGTTGACGCCGGTGTAGGGGCGAGGCGAGCACGCCGACGGGATCCGGCGCGGGGGCGTCGCTGGTGAGGCCCGCCGGGACGCAGGGCAGGTCGAAGGGCAGATCGACGCAGGCCTCGCCCTCACCGCCCTGGGGCAGGCCGCGGGCGTCGAGCATCCGCACGGCGAAGCAGTCGCGGCGCGGGAGCGGCGTGGCCGGCACGGGCAGCCGCACCAGCCCGTCGGCCACCTGGGGCACGAAGAAGTCCTCGCCGCCGCCGATGTAGGCCACGGGGACGGCGGCGGTGTCGGCTTCGGCGGTCAGCGGCTGGCGGTCGGCGTCCAGGGGGGTCGTGGACGTCCGCTCGATGACGTAGGCCACATCGCGCCGGTTGACGGGGCGGAAGCGCACCTGGACGAGCATGCGCTCGCTCGTCATGCACCCCGGCGGGTCGTCGGGCGAGGGCGTCAGGTAGACCGGGTTGCCGAACTCGGGTCCGCAGCGGCCCTCCTGCTGGCCGACGGCCAGGATGCCCTCGAACTCATCGAGAGGCAGCGGTAGCATGTCGCGGGCCAACGTCTTGAATTCCAAAGTAAAATCCTGGAAGGACGCCAGCTTGGGCTCGGGCGCGTGCCAGACCATCCGGTAGGCGCGGCGCGGCTCCAGGACGGGCACCGGATCGATCTCGATCAGGGTGAGGGGCAGCTCGTCATGGGCGGCCAGGAGGGGAGGCGTCTCGATGCGGACCTGGGCCGGGACGAGGGCGCCGTCTTCATCCTCCAGTTCGAACTCCGAGGGCGACGGGCAGCGGGTGCCGCCGTAGGCGATGCGGAGGGTGGCGTCGACGGGCCAGCGGGTCGCCTCCGGATCGTCGAGGGGCTTGCGGGGGGGCTGCGTCCAGGCGATGGCGGTGCGGCTGTCTCCGCAGGCCGTGGGGTCGCTCTGGGCGGCGGCGGGCAGCGGGGCCAGGAGCAGGAGCGGGAGCAGGCGGCGCATGGATCCTCCAGGTGGGCTCAGCCTCCGAGGCAGGCGACGCCGAAAGTGTCACGGCGGTCGGTCCCGGCGGCCGGCCCTGCTATGCTCCCACGGTCGGCGAGGGGAGTGCGATGCGCGGGTTCATCCTGGGGGTGCTGGTGCTGGTGGCGGGCTGCGATGACGGGCAGGCGCCGCCCTTCGATCCGTCGGCCCCGCCGGGCGTGCGGGTGACCGACGCCGGTGTCCTGTACGACGCGCAGGTCGACGCGCGGACGAGCAGCCGGCGCGACCGCGCCGTCGACCCGGACACCCGTGACCTGGGCCCGGAGGTGGACTCCGCCGCCTTCGAGCAGGTGCCCTTCGCCGTCGAGACCCGGGTCGGGGATCGCCGCACGCCGGCGGGCCTGTCGGTGCGCGTGGGCTGCGAGGTCCTCGACCAGCAGGGCGAGCCCATCCCCGGCCTGCGGACCGTGGTGGAGGTGCGGCCGGACCACGGGTTCACGCGGGAGGACGAGCAGTTCACGGGGGAGATCGCCCGTGACTACGAGCTGATCTGCACCGCCCCCGACCACGGCCTGCGGGATCGACCCCCGCGGTGTGGACGGTCACGCCGGCGGCCGCGGCGGTCGTGACGACGGAGGTCGTCGAGACGGAGCTCGAGGGCGGGCGACGAGACCGAAGTGCGCTGTCAGGCCTTCGACGCGTACGGCAACGCGGCCACCCCGTCCGGCTGGACGTCCAGCTCGATCGGTGCCCGATCGGGTCTTCGATCGCGTGGACGCCGAGGCGGCGCTGGCTGCAGTTCTGAGCGCGGGGACGGTCGAGGTGAGCTGCACGGCGCGGCGCGGACGCGGCCCCGGGGGGTGCCGGTGCGGGTGCAGGCCGGCCTGCCGGCCGGCCCGGCTGGCCGTGGGCCTCTTCCCGGCTCAGCCCGGCCGGTCTGCGCGTGGGGCAGGTGCTTGAGGTGGTGCCGCAGGTCACCGACGAGTTTGACAACCGGTGCCCGAGGCGCGGTGGTCTTCACCACGGAGCCTCCGCTGCCGGGGTTCGGCGTGGGTCGCTACCGGGCGGCCCCCGAGGGGCGCTACACGCTCACGGCGGAGGTGCAGCCCCCCACCTTCGAGAACCGCCACCTCATCGCCGAGCGCGAGATCCTGGTGGACTTCGGGGGGCCCGGCATCGTGTGCGACGATCCCGGGCCGGGGGCCTACGTCGCCCGGCCGGAGGGCGGCCACGGCACCCTGCGGGGCCGGGTGGCCGACATCGCGGGCGTCCAGGCCCTCACGGTCGATGGTCACCCCGTCGACACGGCGGCGGACGGCAGCTTCGGGCCGACGTGCCGGTGCAGTTCGGCCTCAACGTCCACGAGATCGTGGCCAGCGACGGCGCCAACGAGAACTCCACGTTCTGCGCCTACTACGCAGCCGACGAGTTCCTGCTTGAGAACCGGCCCCTCGACGACGCCGTGCTGCTGCGGCTGGGCCAGGGCGGGCTGGATGATGGGGAGCCCGACCGGCCGATGCAGAGCCTGGCCGACGTGCTGCGTCGGGTGATCAACAGCGCGGGCCTGCGCGACACCATCCACCAGGCCGCGCTGGCCCAGAACCCCATCGTCCCCCGCGAGTGTCGGGTGCGGGTCCTGGGGGCCTGCCTGTTCAGCTTCAGCGCCAGTACACCGATCTGCGGATCGGCGGCCGCAACAGCCTCGACCTCACGCTGGTCGATGGGGGCTTCCGGGCGCGCTTCGTCATCCGCAACCTGGACGTCTACGCTCGCTTTCTGGGCACGCTGGGCAACCGGGCGCGGATCGGCACGGACCAGATCGTGATGGATCTCAGCTTCGACGTGGGCCTGCAGTTCAACGGCAACCCCACGATCTCACTGAGGAACATCAACGAGGTCAGCGTGGCGCGGCTGGACGCCGACTGGCTTCATCTCGGGCTTCATCCTGGAGCTGGCCTTCAACGCCTTCGAGGGCCTCATCCGGCGGACGGTGGTCAACGCGCTGCAGGACTTCCTGCGCGACAACGTGAGCCGGGTGCTGGAAGACCTGCTGAGCAACGTGGACGTGGGCGAGATCGGCGCCGGGTTCGAGGTGCCATCGCTGTTCGGGGGGAGCCGGTGGAGCTCTCGGTGGTCGCCGGCCTCGGGCGGCTGGACTTCAACCCCAGCGGGCGGTGATCAGAATCAAGACGCTGTGGCCGGCCCGGCGCGGCCTGCCGATCGCAGCCCGGGCGTGGCGCTGCCGCCGGGGACGCGGTTCTTCGAGCTGCCCGGCGACCGGACGGTGGGGGGCGCGGTGATGATCGCGGTGCTCAACCAGGTGCTGCACACCCTCTGGCGCGCGGGCTACTTCGACGTGGGGGCCGAGGGCCTGGTGGCCAACGTGGCGGGGGATCTGCCCGAGGGCGCCGAGGTCTTCCTGGAGCTCCCGGGGCCGCCGATGGTGGCCGGCGTCGACGGCGAGGCGACGCTGCGGGTGTGGATGGGCCCGATGGTCGCCGGGGTGATCTACCCGGGGCTGTTCGCCGAGCCCTTCCGCGTCCAGGTCGCCGCCGAGCTGCGCGCGTCGGTGCGGCTGGAGGGCGAGCGGGACGTGATCTTCGATGGCGTGCGGGTCGAGGCGCTGTACCTGGCGCTGAGCGCCGACACGCCCCAGCGCACGCGGGAGGTCCTGGAAGACACGCTGCGCCGGGTGCTCCAGGGGGTGATCGACCGGGCCCTCAACGACGGCCTGCCCTCGCTCCCCATCCCCGCCTTCGTCATCCCCGCCGATCTCGCGCAGTTCGACCTGCCGGCGGGCGGCTCGCTCGGCCTGCGGCGGCCCCGCCTCTCGGGCACCGAGGCGGCCTGGCAGCTCGACGGCGACTTCGGGGAGTAGGCCCGGCGGAAGTTTTTTCGACTTTTTCTGCGACACGCGCCGCGCGTGACCGATGGGTTCCTGCTTCAACCGCAGGGGAAGACCCATGATCCTCCGCCCGACGGTCCCCGACCGGCCCGACCGGGCCGCGCGCCGAGCCGATGAGCTCAGCACGCGGCGCTCCCGGCTGCGCCACCGCTTCCTGAGCCCCGAACACTTCCACCACATCAGCAGCCGGACCGTCCTGGGCCGGTTCGCCTTCCACCAGTTCGACCCCCTCTTCACGGCCCGCGCCTGGGGCATCGTCGCCGAGGCGACGCGTCGCCACCACGTCGAGGTCGCCGGGTTCGTCCTGGCCAGCAACCACTTCCACGCCCTCGCGCGCGCCCGCACGGCCGTGGGTCTGAGCCGGTGGGTGCAGTACGTCAAGAGCGGCCTCGCTCGGCTGACCAACAGCTGGCATGGCACGCGGGGGACGGTCTGGGACGGCCGCTTCCGCTCGATGACGCTCCTGGACACCCGCTCCGAAGCGACCTGGTTTCGCTACCTGCTCAGCCATGGCGTCAAGGAAGGGCTGGTCGCCGACCCGCGAGCCTGGCCGGGGGTGCACGCCGCAAATGCGCTGTGCAGCGGCCAGGGGGTCGAGGGGCTTCGGCTGAACGCGCGCGCCTGGAAGCGGGCGGCAGCGGTTGAGAGGTCAATGGCGGCCTTCTGCCGGCCGGTCGGGTTGACGTTCACCCCGCTGACGGCGTGGACCCATGCGCCGACGGCGTGGCGGGCCTACTGCCAGCATGTGGTCGACGACATCATCGGGGGAGCACGCCGGGCGCGGCCTGCCGGCGCGCATGGACACCACGCTCCATCACCCCGGTATGTGCCCCCGCGTCAAGACCAGCCCGTGCCCTCGCTTCGACGCCCGGGGCCCGCGAGCGGCCGCGATGATCCGGCTCGCGGACGAAGCGCGGGTCGAGGGCACCCTGCACGCCCACGCTGCGCTGACCGCGCTGGTCGAAGACGGTCTGGCCGGCGACCCTCGCGCCGCAGCGCTCTTTGACGGCTTCCAGTGGCCATCGGTGCTGCTTGCCCGGCTGGCGCGACGGGGTGAGGACGTCTCCTGGAACACCCCCGCGCGGCTGTCGGCCGGGTCGCTGCTGGCTGACTTGTGGGGGCTCGCCGAAGCAGGCGCGTAGTCCGCGAGCGGGGCGCTGCAGTGCGGGTGACGTGGGCCGAACGGCCGTCGGGCGGGAAGCTCGGGGGGCGGGTGCGCGCGCTTGCGGGGAAGTGGCCGCTGGGAGGCCAGCCGAAGCCGGACCGGCGGGCCGATCGAGTGGTCCGCCGCTCGACTCGACCCTGGCGAGCGACCCGGGCGAGTCGGAGGCCGAGCACACCTGCCGAAACCCCCGTGATCTCAACGACCTCAGAGAACGACCAGCCCCCAGGTGACTCGGGCTAGCGACCCCGGGCGTGATCTCAACGACCTCAGAGGAACGACCAGACCCCGGTGACTCGGGCTGGCGACCCCGGGGCGGGTCGGAGGCCGAGACACGTGGGCCGCTCCCCCGTGATCTCAACGACCTCGGAGGACGACCAGCTCCGCCGAAATCCCCCGTGATCTCAACGGCCTCAGAGGAACGACCAGCCCCTGGGCGAGGCGGCTGGGCGAGGCGGCTGGGCTAGCCGAGGAGGCTGCGAATGCGAATGCGCTCCAGGGCGACGGGATCGGCCCGGACGGTCAGGTGCGTGCCGTGCTCGTCATCTGGCGCTCGGCCAGGACTCGGATCTCATCGACCTCAGAGGAACGACCAGCCCCAGGTGACTCGGGCTAGCGACCCCGGCGTGATCTCAACGACCAGACCCCGGGTGGCTCAGGCTGGCGACCCGGGGCGGGTCGGAGGCCGAGACACGTGGGCCGCTCCCCCGTGATCTCAACGACCCGGAGGAACGACCAGCTCCGCCGAAATCCACCGTGATCTCAACGGCCTCAGAGGAACGACCAGCCCTGGGCGAGGCGGCTGGGCTAGCCGGAGGCTGCGAATGCGCTCCAGGGCGACGGGATCGGCCCGGACGGTCAGGTGCGTGCCGTGCTCGTCATGGCGCTCGGCCAGGACTCGCATCGACGACCGGATCTGCCCGATCACGGCGCCGCGGGTGTAGGGCACCAGCAGCTCGACCTCGGGCAGGTGGCCCTCGAAGAACTCCGACGATGAGGGCGTGCAGGCGGGCGATGTCGGCGGGGTCGCGGGAGGAGACCTGGACGCCGTCGAGGAACTCCCGCTCCAGGGAGCGGCGGCGGAAGTCGTCCAGGCAGTCGATCTTGTTGAGGATCAGGCGGCTCTCGACCTGGTCGGCCCCGATGCTGCCGAGAACCTCCCGGTGACGGCGAGCTGACCGCGGAAGCCGGGGTCGGCGCAGTCGACGACATGGAGCAGCAGCAGGCCTCGAGCGCTTCGTCGAGCGTCGATCGAAAGGAGGCCACCAGGTGGTGGGGCAGGTGGCGGATGAAGCCGACCGTGTCGGAGACCAGGATCCGCGGCCGCACCTCCGGCTGGAGGGCCCGCACGGTGGTGCCCAGCGTGGCGAAGAGCTTGTCCTCGACGAGGACGTCGCTGCCCGTGAGCGCCCGCATCAGGGATGACTTCCCGGCGTTGGTGTAGCCGACGAGGCCGACCCGGCGCTGGCCCTGGCGTCGGGAGCGGCGCAGCTCGTCGTCGCGCTCGATGGCGGCCAGCTCGGTGCGAAGCTCGGCCACCCGGTCGCGCACCTTCCGGCGGTCGAGCTCCAGGGCCGACTCGCCCGCGCCCTTGCCTCCCACACCGCCTCGCTGCCGATCGGCACCGCGCGCGCCAGCTCGCAGGCGCGGGACGACATAGGTCAGGCGGGCGATCTCGACCTGGAGGCGTGCCTCCCGGGTCTGGGCGTGCCGGTGGAAGATCTCGACGATCACGCCGGTGCGGTCGATGACGTCCACCCCCGTGGCCTGCTCCAGGTTGCGGGCCTGGCGCGGGCTGATCTCGTGGTCGACGACCACGACGTCGGCGTGCGGGTACTCGCCGTCCGGGTGGGCGGGGATGTAGGCGACCACCTCTTCGTCGGGTTCGTTGGCGTTCTCGGCGCCCGAGGGGACGAGCCCACTGCCCCCGGTGTAGGCCGCCAGTTCGAAGAGCTTGCCCTGGCCCAGGATGGCGCCGGGGCGGACGTGGGCCCGCTTCTGGGACACGACGCCCACCACGTGGTAGCCGAGGGTCTTGAGGAGGCGGGTCAGCTCGGCCAGGTTGCTGGCGTGGTCGTGGTCGTCGACGCCGCTGAGCTGGACCGCGGCGATGACGGCGGCGGGGCCCTGGGTCTCGGTGGTCGACATGGGGTCTCCTCGTGGCCGGATTCGGGCGGAGCCTAGCCGGGCGGCCACCGCCGCGCCAGCCGTCCACGCCGGCACCCTGCGCGGCCTGCGCACCGGGCGGCTTGCGGTGCACCGGCGGGTCCTGGCAAGACGGAGGCAACGACGCGTGGGAGGGGGCATGCAGGCTCGCAGGTGGATCGGCCTCTGGCTGCTGACGGCGCTGGCGGCGTGCGATGACGGCACCTCCTCGGGCTCCACGCCCGTGCATCCCGACGCGGCGGCGCTGGCTGACGCCGGGGGGGCCGGGGACGCGGCCAGGGTGGCGGACGCAGGCGGCGACGCCGCCCCGCCGGACGCCGCGCCGGAGCCGGCGGGCTTCGTGGAGCTTCGCCTGACGCCTCAGCAGGCGGTCTATGGCCTGGCCGATCGGCCCCAGGTGGAGGCTCAGGTCTTTGATCGCGTGGGCGCTCCGCTGGCGGCCGCCGAGCTGGACTGGCGCGTGGTGGAGCCGGCGCCGATGCCGGGCGGGCCCATCGCCACCCTCGACGCCGAGCACCGCCTGACCTTCCTGCGCGAGGGGCCCGGGGCGTCCGCGCGTGCACCGGCCGCGACAACCAGCGGATCTGCGGGCGCGTGTCGTTCTTCGTGGACGCCGGCCCTCCGCCGCTCGAGCTCATCGTCCCCGCGCGCGGCGCCTTCGTGGACCAGCCCGAGATCGAGGTGCGAGGCACCACCGACTCGTCGGCGCGGGTCTTCGTCAACGACGCCGAGGTGGAGGTGGCCGAGGACGGGACGTTCGCGACCCGGCTGGAGGCACGCTTCGGGCTCAACCGGGTCGACGTGATCGCCGATGACGGCGTACGCCGCCCGGCACCGCGCGTGGTTCGCGAGGTGGTGTATGCGCCGGTCCTGATCCCGCCGCGCCGGAAGGAGTGCGCCTGGCTGACATGCTGGCGGCCCGCCTGGGGCAGGGCCTCCTCGATCGCGACCAGCCGCCTCCCGAGGCTGACGAGGCCGGCCGGGTGCACCTCGATCACGTGGCGGGGATGGTGGAGGCGTTCCTGTCCCGGGTGGAGCCCATGGGCTTCCTCGGGGATCCCGTGCTGGCCGAAGGCGACGCGCTCTCGCTGCGCGTCGTGGGCGCCGAGCCGGGGTGCCGGACGCGACGCTGAGGTTCACCGAGGGTGGCATCGAGGTCTTCCTGCGCCTGGAGGATCTGGCTCTGCGGACCGAGGGTCGCGTGGACCTGGAGGGGGTGCCGGTGGATCTGACCGGGACCATCCGGGTGACGGCGGCCGCGTTCGCCCTGGCCAGCATCGAGGCGGGGCCGGACGGCGCCCCCGGCCTGCGGGTCGTCGACGTGGGGGTGGCCATCGAAGCCCTCGGCGGCGAGATGGCCGACAGCACGGCGCAGGCGGTCCTCGACACGCTGGGCAGCATCGTGCGCGCGGCCCTCCAGGGGGCGGCCACGGATCTGGTGGACGCGCTCGTCCGCCAGGCCGTGCCGGGCTTCATCGAGCTGGGTCTGGGAGATGCTCTCGCTCCCCTGGCGGACATCCCCATCGAGGTGCCGGCCAGCGATCTGCTGCCGGCCATCGCGCTCCGGCTCGGCATGACGCTGCGCGCGCCCGAGGCCCACGCCCGCGACGGTCTTGCGCTCTTCCTCGATGGCGAGGTGCGGTCGGCGGGTCCGACGGATCCGCCGCACCCGTTCCCCGGCGTGCCGGCCCACATCAACGCGCCGCCGCCCTGGCCGGCCGCGGGGGGGCTGGTGGTGGCCATTCGCCTCGCGACGGTGAACGCGCTGGCCTTCGAGCTCTGGCGTCAGGGCCTGCTTCACCTCGACGTCTCCGCGGTGATTCCTCAGAACTTTCAAGCGCTTGTCTCGGGGGCGACCCTGGACGCCCACCTCCCGCCGGTGGTGGTGGCGACCCCGCCGGGGAGCCCCGACCTGCTCGAGATGCAGCTGGGGGACGTCGATGTGACGCTGACGCGGCCCGGCGCGCCGGCTCCGGATCGCTACGTCATGAGCCTGCGCGCGCGGGTGGGGGTCGAGCCGGGCGAGGGTGGCATCCGCCTGCGCATCGCCGAGGACTTCGATCTGCGGCTGGAGCTGGTGGAGGCGGGCAGCGCCGCGCCCTTCGGCGGCGAGGGCCTCGAGGCGCTCCTGCGGCCGCTGCTGCTGGAGAAGGTGCGCGAGCTGCTCTCGCTGGGCTTCGATCTGCCCCTCGATCCGGTCGTGATCGGGCGGGATGCCTATGCGGCCTACGCCCCGGGCATCGCCGAGCTGCGCTTCGCGCCCGCCTTCCCCGAGCCCCCGTTCACCCGGGCGGGCTGGATCATGGTGCCCATCGACTTCGCCTTCGATCTGGTGGAGGCCCGCTAGGGGCCGCCCCCCGTCACGGCAGCAGGCGCCGAAACCCGTGGGCCAGAATCACGGGATAGAGGGCCAGGTTGCGCAGCCACGCCCCGATGCGGCTGTACCGAGGAGCGGGCCCGCCGTCGGCCAGCGCGTCCGCCAGGCGGCGCAGGTGGCGGGCGCCGAAGGGGCCGGGCGCGAGGGCGGCCACCAGGTCCGTCGGCAGCGCGGCCTCGCCGTGGAGCGCGCCGCACAGGGCGCCCACCATGGCGGCGTGGGTGTCGGTGTCGCCCCCGAGCCGGATCGTCGCGCGGATGGCCGCGATCGGGGCGTCGCCATGGGTCACGAAGGCCCAGGCGACGACGGGGAGCGAGTGCAGGATGAACCCCGTCACGCCGGAAGGCCCATGGATCAGGGCGGCGTCGATCGCGCCCGCCAGCTCGGCGTCCTGCACGCCCCGCCGGGCCTGAGCCACCAGCGCCCGCCGATCGGCGTCGGTCGGGGACCGGGCGGCCAGGGCCGCCAGCTCCGCACAGAAGACCGCCGCCTCGACGGCCCTGGGATCGGTGTGGGTGACCCGGGCGAGGGCCTCGCCCAGGTGGCGCCGTCGCGCGCGATCCGCCACGGCGGGGCCCACGATGGCGGCCCGCATCGCGGCTCCGTTGCCAGCCGAGTGCACGCCCGAGGGCAGGCCCACCAGCAGCCGCAGGCAGGCGCGCAGCGTCGCGCCGCCGATGCCGAACGGCAGCCGGATGAACCAGCCGCGCAGCGCCCACCGAAACCGCCGCAGCACCGCGGCGTCGTCGGTCCCGCCCTGGATCAGGCTCTGGGCCACCAGGGCGGCCTGCTCGGTGTCGTCGGAGACGTAGCCGCGGCGGCCCACCAGCCGGTAGCGATCGAGGTCACCGAACCGGCGGGCGATGGTGGCCGCGTCCAGGCCCTCGCAGGCGAGGCCCAGCGCGTCGCCCACCGCGGTGCCCAGCAGCAGGCCGCGGAGCCGGTCTCGAGGGTCGATCATGGGGGAGTCTGCCAAAGGGGGAGCGGCCGGCGCCAGCCCTCGACAGGGGGCGGGCCGCGGGGCAGGCTGGTCCCTCCGCCCCCGCTGGAGGTCCCATGATCGCCCGAACGAAGGCTCTGCTGGCTGCCCTCGACCGCCTCGGCCACGCCGCCCGGATCCGCCACGTCATCCTCGAGGTGCGCGGCCTCCCCGCGGGGCTGCCGCGGGCGGCGGTGCTCGACGACCTGGCGCGCGGGGAGACCTGGCTGCGGGTCCTCGGCCTGCTGGCCGCGCAGGCGGTGCGCGACGTGGCCCGCATCCTCGCGACCCTGGACGACCCGTCCTCGAGGTCCGACGCCTCGCGGGCCGGCTGGCCGGCGCGCTCGCGCCAGAGGAGAGCCTGATCGCGGCCGTCCGGGAGGCGGATCGCTTCACCCGCCGGGCGCTGGTGACCGGGGTGGCGTCGGCGGAGCGCCGAGACGTCGCGCCGGCGCTCCTGGCCTGCCTGATGGAAGCGGGCTGCCCGCAGGAGGCGTCCCGGTTGCTGCCCCTCTGCAGCCAGGCGGAGGCCGCTCGTTGGCTGCCACGGATCGAGCCGGAGCTGATCACCTGGCGGCGGCTCGCCTTCACCCACCCCGACCTCGTGCTGGCGGCGCTGGGGACGGCCCTCGCGGGACCCCGCGCCCTGCGACCCTGGGTCTGGGCGCGCCGAGCGCCCGCGCTGGCGATCCTCGCTCGGACCCACCCCGACGCGCTGCTGGACATCGCGGAGGCCAGCCTGGGCGAGGATCCGCTGCCCGCGCCGCTGGCGGCGGTGCTGGGTCACCTCGCGCGGGCCCCGGGCGGGGCCGACCGGGTGGTGGCCTGGCTGGTCCACCCGGCGCGGGCGGGCGCCCTCCGGCGCGGCGGCGTGCCCCCCAGCCTGCTGCCCGTCCTGCCCCGCCTGCCGTCGGCGCTGGTCGACGCCCTTGCCCGGGAGGTGGCCGAAAACCCCAATGGTCTCGCGGTCTTGCTGGGCGCGCTCCCGCCCGGGCGGCGCGCCGTCGTCTTCCAGGCCGCCGTGCCTGCACCCGACGCGCAGCGCTGGCCCGACGCGCTCATGGAGGTGCTGCCCCACGCGCTGCGGGCCACGGAGGCGCGGCGGCAGCTCGCGCTGAAGGCGATCGCCGAGGACGCCGACGCCCGCCTCGCGATGACGGCGTGGCTGCCCATCGAGGAGGCCCGGCCCACGCTGGAGGCGGCGGCCCGCGGCTCCCAGGCCGAGGATCGGGCCCAGGCTCTGGCTCTGCTCGTGCGGTGCACGGGGCGCTCGCGGCGCGGGCTGGACGCCACCCTCATGACCCTGCGGCGCCTGCGCAACGAGCAGGACCCGGTACGACTGGCGGCCCTGGGCGCGCTGGCCCAGATCCCCATGGCGGCGCTGGCCGACGCTCATGTGGACGACCTGGACGGGCTGGTCACCGCGGTGGTGGAGGCGCGTGACACGTCCTACGGGACCCGGCGCGCCCTGCTGGATCTGGCCCGGCGGTGCCTGCTCGCCCGAGCGACGACCCCCTCGCGCCGCTCTTCCGGTTCGGCCTGCGCACCCTGGAGCGTCTGGCCGCCCAGGCGGGCGTGATCGAGCTGCCGGGCTTCGAGGCGGGCCTCCCCCGGGGCGCGGAGCACGGCATCGTGGCGACGCTGCTGCCCCTCCTGCGCGCCTCCACCGCCCGGGAGTTCCATGGCAACGTGCTGCGGCTCGTCGCCGCGCTGGGCCGGCGAGCCTGGCCGGTGGAGGTCCTCTGGCCCCTGGTCGAGGAGGCGCTCTGGGCACCGCGAGGGGGGCTCGCGCACCTGGCAGCGGCCCAGTGGCTGGCTGATCCCCGCACCCGCGACGCCCGGGTGCGAGCGCTGCTGGCCCGAGACGCTTCCGCCATCGTGCTGCCGCGGGTGTTCGAGCACCTGCACCGCCGTCGGCAGGAGGACCTCGATCCCTACCTGACGGGCCGCCCCGTGGCCGGCGCCTTCCTCACCAAGCGGACGGTCTACGTCATCCCGGCCCAGGACGGTTTCCACCGGTGGCTCCCTCGCCAGCAGCGGGCGTTCGCCGGGTTGCTTGAGCGCAGCTTCGCCGCCCCGCGGGCGAGCTCCTGGGAGAAGGCCAGCGTGATCAAGCGCCTGGCCCGCCTGCCGATCACCGAGGTGCCGGCGCTCGTGGGCTACCTGCAAGACGCCGACGTCAACGTCGTGGAGGCGGCGCTGGGCGCGCTGGTCCACCTGGACGCGCCGGCGCCGGCGCTCCCGGTGCTGCTCGACCACCTGGACGGTGACCGGGCGCGGGTCGCCATGTACGCGCTCCCCGGCTGGCCGGCCTGCTGCCGGCCCGCGTGATGGTGGAGGAGCTGGGCCACCTGCTGGCGCGGCCCCGCCTGAAGGTGACGGTGCACAAGGAAGCCCTCCGCCTGCTGGGCGCCCTGCGGACGCCGCGGGCCGTGGCGTACCTGCACGATCAGTGGACCCGCCCCGACCTGCACCGCGACGTGCGCATCGCGGCGCTGCACGCGGCCCGGGCGCTGCTGGATCTGGAGGAGGCGTGGGCGCTGCTGGGCGAGGCCTGCACCCACCCGGCCCCCGACGTGGCGCGTGCGCTGCTGGCGCCCGCGCCGGCCACGCTGCCGGCGCGCCACCGGGATCGCTACCTGGCGACGCTCCTCCAGCCTGCGCACCCACCCGGACGGTCGGGTGCGCCGCGAGCTCTTCGACCGCCTGCTCGATCCTCTCTGGCGTGCCGGACGGGAGGCGCAGATCGCCCCCGAAGCCGGGGCGGTGCTGGTGGATCCGGCCAGCGGGCCGGCGTGGAGCGGGGCCGCCGGGTGCTGGCCGAGGTGGCGGAGGCCGAGGCGGTGTGGCCGGTGGTCGTCGAGGTCAGCCGCGCGCTGGTGGCCGAGGCGGCGGCCGCCGATCCCGAGCCGGCGGCGGACGATGACCAGCCCGCGCGGCGGCGGCTTGGCGTCCTGGCGCAGTGCCTGGCGGGGGCGGGGCGGGAGCGGCGGCGGCCCGTCCTCGGCGCGGTCGCGGCGGTGCTGGCGACGCTGCCGGGGGCGGACGACGAGGTGGCGATGCTGCGGGTGGAGAGCCTCGAGCCCGGGGCCCCGGTCGAGGCCGCCCACGCGCTGGCCGGCTGGCTCGAGGTGGCGAGCGAGCGCGGGCGCTGGCCCCTCGAGGCGGCGACAGCTCGGCTGGCGGACGTGTCCGGCCGCTGGACGCTCGACGCCCTGGCCGTGGTCATCGAGCGCCTGGGGGCAGGAAACCCCAGTGGATTCGCGGCCTTGCGGCTGGTTGAGGCGCTGGGGCGGCGTCTCGAGGCGCCCGCCTGGGTGCGCCAGCGGCTCGGCTCGCTGCGGCGCGCGGCGGACCCTGCCCTGGCGGCGGCCGCCCTGGCGGTGCGGTTCTAGCTACCAGTCGGCGCCGCGCAGCTCGCCACCGGCCAGCGTCGCGCGCAGGCGCAGGTAGGAGTCGTAGCGCTCGTCGTTGATGCGGCCGTCGTCCACCGCCTGCTTCACCGCGCAGCCGGGCTCGTGGTCGTGGCGGCAGTTGGCGAACCGGCAAGCGTCGGCGAACGGCACGAAGTCGACGAAGTGCTCCGCCAGGTCCTCGGGCTCCATGCCCCAGAGCGCGAACATGCGGATGCCGGGGCTGTCGATGACCTCGCCGCCGCCCGGCAGCGCGAAGAGCGAGGCGCTGGTGGTGGTGTGGACCCCCCGGCCGCTGGCCTCGCTCAGCGCGCGGACCCGCTCTCCCAGGCCCGGGCACAGGCCGTTGAGCAGGCTGGTCTTGCCGACGCCGGAGTGGCCCACCAGCACGCTCGTCCCCGTGGACAGCCACTCGGCCAGCTCGTCCATGTTCTTCCCCGTCCGGGCGCTCACCGGCAGCACGGGGTAGCCGATGGGCGGGTAGGGCGACAGCAGCAGCTCGGCCTCTTCCTTCAGGTCGCGGTCGAGCAGATCGATCTTGTTGAGGACGATGCGCCCCTCGATGCCCTGGGCGTGGGCGGCCACCAGCAGGCGGTCGATGAGGCCGGGGCGGATGGGCGGCTGGACGGCCACCACCACCACCAGGCGATCGACGTTGGCCGCGATGACGCGGGGGCGCTGACCGGTGCCGTCGGCGCGGGCCAGCTCGTTGCGGCGCGGGGCGATGTCGACGATGGCGGCGTTGGCCAGATCGGTGTTCACCGGGCGGGTGAAGACCGTGTCGCCGACCACGGCGCGCTTGCCCTTGCCCTGGCCGATGCAGGCGATCAGCTCGCCCTCCGGCGTCTGGACCGTGAGGACGGGGCCCTGCCGGGTGACGACCCGGCCGGTGGGGGTACCGCGTTGGCGGGCAGGGGAGCGCATGGCGCGGACGGTGGCACTGGCGGCGCGCGGGATCAAGCCCCCGGGTGCAGGCGAATCCACGCGGCGATTTCGGGCGTCGAAGGGGGGGCCTGGCCCGAATCCCCTTGCATTGAAGGGCGATCTTCGTACACTGCGCGCCGCGCAGCCGGGGGGTGGCATTGCCGGCCCCCCCGGAGAACACGGCTTCAACGAGCCTTTCGCCGCCCACGACCGGGCGCCGGCACCTGGGGCACCATCGACTCGGAGAGCGGGATGATCACCGACCTCGCCCACGTCCGCAACATCGGCATCAGCGCCCACATCGACTCGGGCAAGACCACCCTCACCGAGCGGATCCTGTTCTACACGGCCCGGATCCACGCCATCCACGACGTCCGCGGCAAGGACGGCGTCGGCGCCAAGATGGACTCGATGGAGCTGGAGCGCGAGCGCGGCATCACCATCCAGTCGGCGGCCACCCATTGTGCGTGGAAGGACTGCCACATCAACATCATCGACACCCCCGGCCACGTCGACTTCACCGTCGAGGTGGAGCGGTCGCTGCGGGTGCTCGATGGCGCCATCCTGGTGCTCTGCGGGGTGGCGGGCGTGCAGAGCCAGTCCATCACCGTGGACCGCCAGATGCGCCGCTACAACGTGCCCTGCCTGGCGTTCGTCAACAAGGTCGACCGCTCGGGCGCCAACCCGTTCCGGGTCATGGAGCAGCTGCGCGAGAAGCTGAACCACAACGCGGTGATGGTGCAGATCCCCATCGGCCTGGAGGACAAGCACCAGGGCCATGTGGACCTGGTGAAGATGGTCGCCCGGTACAATGAGGGTGCCAACGGCGAGATCATCCGCGAGGAGGCCATCCCGGCGGCGCTGCAGGCGCAGGCCGAGGAGTACCGCGCGATGATGCTGGACGCCGTCTCCATGTTCGATGACGAGCTGATGGAGACGATGCTCGAGGAGGAGGAGCCCTCGGTCGAGCTGGTCATGCGCGCCATCCGCAAGGGCGTCATCGATCGTCAGCTCACGCCGGTGTTCTGTGGCTCGGCCTACAAGAACGTCGGCGTGCAGGGCCTGCTGGACGGGGTGAACAACTACCTGCCCAACCCCACCGAGGTGGAGAACAAGGCCCTCGATCTGGACAACGAGGAGGCCGAGGTCATCCTGGGCTACGAGCCTGAGAAGCCGCTCGTCGCCCTGGCGTTCAAGCTGGAGGACGGCCGCTACGGCCAGCTCACCTACCTGCGCATCTACCAGGGTACGATGCGCAAGGGTGAGTTCATCTACAACATGCGGACCAACAAGAAGGTCAAGGTCGGCCGCGTGGTGCGGATGCACTCCAACGAGATGGAGGACATCGAGGACGCCTGCGGTGGTGACCTGGTGGCCCTGTTCGGCGTCGAGTGCGCCTCGGGCGACACCTTCACCGACGGCAACACGCGCCTGGCGATGACGTCGATGCACATCCCCGAGCCGGTCATCCAGCTGATGATCAAGCCCGTGGACAACAAGGCGCAGCTCAACATGTCGAAGGCCCTCAGCCGGTTCACCCGCGAGGACCCGACCTTCCGGACCTATGTGGATCCGGAGAGCAACGAGACCATCATCTCGGGCATGGGCGAGCTGCACCTCGAGGTGTATGTCGAGCGGATGAAGCGCGAGTACGGTGCCGAGGTCGTGACGGGGGCCCCCCAGGTGGCCTACCGCGAGACCATCAGCCAGCGCTCCGAGTTCAACTACACCCACAAGAAGCAGACGGGTGGCTCGGGTCAGTACGCCCGCATCGCCGGCTGGATGGAGCCCTGGGCGGAGGCCGACTACCTCTACGAGCCCCAGATCGTGGGCGGCGTGATCCCGCGCGAGTTCATCCCCTCGTGCGACAAGGGCTTCCGGCAGATGATGCCCAAGGGCCCGATGATCGGCTTCCCGGTCGTGAACGTGAAGTTCGTGGTCAACGACGGCCAGTGGCACCCCGTCGACTCCTCGGACATCGCCTTCCAGCTGGCGGCCATGGGCGCGTTCCGCGAGGCCTACCCCCGCGCTCGCCCCGTGATCATGGAGCCCATCATGCTGGTGTCGGTGGAGGGTCCCTCGGAGTTCCAGGGGAACATCATCGGGACCATCAACAAGCGCCGCGGCATCGTGGCGGGCTCCTCCGAGGCCGATGGCTACTGCCGCGTCGACGCCGAGGTGCCGCTGTCCGAGATGTTCGGCTACTCGACGGTCCTGCGCTCGTCGACCCAGGGCAAGGCGGAGTTCTCCATGGAGTTCCTGCGCTACGCCGAGGTGCCGTCGTCCGTGGCCGAAGAGGTCAAGGCCAAGTACAAGGAGCAGAGCCGGATGCAGGGCTGAGCCGGCGGGCGGCGCCGTCCGCCCCCGCGCTCCCCATCTCCGGCATGTCTGCCCCCTCCGTGGCGCGCCCGTGCGGGCGCGCCGACCTTCTCCTCCCCCTCCACATCGTCTCGGCGCCGGGCGCGTCCCGCAGGTCTTTGCACCGGGCGGCCGCACGGTCCATACTCCGCCGGCGGGGCCCGAGTCTGTGCGACCCAAGAGAATCGAGAAGGGGAGTCCAATGAGGGAGTTGCAGCAGCTCTTGCTCGGCGCGCTGGTCGTCGTCGGCCTGGCGGGGTGTGACGATGGCGGCGATGACGGCGGCGCGGGCGGCGGTGCCCAGGCCGACGGCGGGGGCATGGGCGGCGCGGGTGGCGCCGGCGGCATGGGCGGCGGTGCTGGTGGCATGGGTGGCATGGGCGGCGGCGCCGGCGGCATGGGCGGCGGCTGGCGGCATGGGCGGCGGCGCCGGTAGCCGGCGGCGCCTGGGTCCCGACTGCGACGCCGTGTGCGGGACGCTCGGGGACTGCGCCGCCAGCGACGAGCTCTGCCCCGGCATCGGCGCCGACAACCGCCAGGCCTTCGTGGATGGCTGCGTCGAGACCTGCCAGATGCAGCCGGCCCTCGCGGCCCTGGTGAACGGCGACAACTGCGCCGGCACCGTCACCACGCTCTCCAACATCAACGCCACCTTCCGTGAGGCTTGCGAGGGCGCGGGCGGCATGGGCGGCGCGGGCGGCATGGGCGGCATGGGCGGCATGGGCGGCGCGGGCGGCATGGGCGGCGCGGGCGGCATGGGGGTCCCGACGGGGCGCCCATCCAGGCCATCTTCGATCCGGTCGTGCCTGCCACACCGCGGGCGCCAGCGGCGGCCTCAGCCTCCGTGACTTCCAGGCCAACACCGTCAGCGTCCCGTCCAACGGCTCGGAGCTGAACTACATCGAGCCGGGCGATCGCGCGGCCTCGTACCTGTACCACAAGATCGCCGGCACCCAGGCCGACGTGGGCGGCGGGGGCTCCCGCATGCCGCTGGGGCGCCCGCCCTCTCCGTGGCCGACATCGACCTCATCGGCGCGTTCATCGACTCGCTGTAAGGTCTTGATGTAGAGGATTACCCTTCAGACCAGCTCCTCGCCGCGGATCTCGAGGAGGGGCTGGCCCGCCTCGACCCGATCGCCGGGTCGGCAATAGCGCTGGCCGACGAAGCCGGAAGCGCCCCCGCGGTGAGGGCGCACCTGCCCATCCAGCTCGATGAGCGCGACCATCGTCGTCACGCCCACCGGTCCCAGGGTGGCGATCCAGCGCACACGACCGGGGCAGCTCGCCAGAAGACGCGGGTCAGGCCCACCACGCGGGCGTGGCGGGGCGCCTGGCGTCCCTGCAGCCGCTGGCGGGCGACGACGCCCTCCAGGGGGGCGCAGATCTCCTCGACGGGGCCGGCGTCCGGGTGGACGCGGACGAGGGCTGGCCCAGGCGGACCGGCTGGCCCGGGCGGACCAGTGCTCGACCCGACCGCCGGCGGCCGTCGGCAGGTGATCACGGGCAGCCGGCCTCGACGGCGGCCAGATAGCTGCGATCGCTGAGGAGCGGCCGCTCGGTGCCTGGCCGGCCACGTTGCAGATCCGGGCCAGCAGGAAGCTGAACCGGGGCGGCTCCTGGCCCTCGATCGCACCGAAGCGATCGAGCAGCGGCTGCAGCGGGCCCTCATCCACGGCCAGGACGCGGGTGGCCTGGCGCTGGTGCGTCAGCAGCGCGACGGGGAACGGCACGAGCACCGGGCCTTCGAAGCGCGTGCGCGTCGGGGTGGCGGTGCAGGCCGGCTCCAGGGGGCGTCGCCTTGCAGTCGGCGGCGATCTGCAGGGTGCCCAGGGCGTTGCTGGCCTGGAGGCTGGCCGGCAGGCGGTCGGGCAGGCCGGCGCCCTGCCGGTTGGCCAGCACGATCTCGATGCGTGCCAGCCCCGCCGCATCCTGGGTCGCGAGATCGAGGTGCACCGCGGCGTCGTCCGCACAGGTCACCGCGAGCCGCTCGATGGTGGGGGCCGGCGCGGGGCCCAGCAGCACCGGCACCACGAAGTCGGTCTTGCGGTCGCCCGCGTCGCTGCCCGCGTCGCCGGCCGGGCTGCGTCGACCCGCCGCGATGAGAGACGAGGGCGCTGACCGATCAACGGGCACCGTGCAGCGCCGCGTGCGGCGGCCCTCGGCTTCGGCGAAGGTGCAGGGGTGCCCTCGGGGAAGGTGCCGGCGTCCGGGTTCCAGTCAAAGCGCTGGTCGCCGATGCGCAGGCCCACCTTGTCGGGGGGCCAGGGCTGGCGGGCTCGTCGATGCCGGCGGTGAGCCTCGGTGGCGACTCCTGCCCGATCCAGCGGGCGTCCGCCGGCGTGGCGGGGCCGGCACCTGGCGATCGGCGCTGACCCTCGAGCTCGCCGTCCTGCCAGGTCAGGAGCGGCGGCCGGGGCAGGCCGGCCTGTCCCTCCTCGGGGGCCTGGAGGATCGAGAGCAGCGTCGGCGTGACGTCCGCCAGCTCGATCGAGGCGGTGGTGAGGCCCTGTACCGCCTGGTCGGTGAGGTCGGCGCTGGCGACCAGGAAGGCCGTCTGCAGGGCGGCATCTTCGAGGCCGCCGGCGCCGGCGTGGGCGGGCGGCCGCGTGGCGAGGGGATCGGTGAACGTCCAGGGTGCGGCGGCATACAGGATGGCGTCCCCGGTGCGGCGGTGATCGCCGTCGTCGAAGCCGCGCCGCAGCCGCGCGAGCAGCCGGGTCCGCCGGCTGGCCGAGAGCTGGCTGGCGAGGTGCGTCGCCAGGCCGACCTCGACCCGGGCGCCGCGGGGGCGCGGATCGCCGAGCCCGGCGGCGGGCATCCAGGCCGCCCCACCGAGCCAGGCGTCGGCCTTGCGATCGGCGTTGGCGAGGACACGCTGGAGGGCGCTGCCCAGGCAGTCGAGGTGCTCGGGGAGGGCGCCGCGCTGGCCCGGCGGGCCCTGGCGGACGTAGAGCTGGCCCACCGCGCCGTTGGGGGCGAGGACGACCTCGGTGTGGCTGGCCGCCGACTTCAGCCACGTGGCGCAGGCCCCCTCGCTGACCGCCGCGAGGCGGGTGAACACATCCGCCGGGGCCAGCAGGCGCGAGGCATCCCGGGCGCCCGGCTGGTCCCGGGCCGTCAGCCCGCCGGTGCCGGCCAGGATGATGGTGGTGCGCCGGAAGATGTCGGGCTGGGCCCCCTGGAGCACCTTGAGCACCCGGGCGAGGTGACCATCGACGATCTTCAGGTGGTCGGCCTGGATGGTGGCCAGGTCGGGGGGCTCGGCCGTGCAGGTGCGCAGGGCCTGGAAGCAGCTGCCGGAGCTGACCCCGCGGAAGTACAGCGTCAGCAGGCGGGGCGGCGGGGCGCCGAGCAGGACGTCGATGGCGGCGTT
Organism: bacterium; assembly: GCA_041389985.1. Taxonomy (GTDB): domain Bacteria; phylum Myxococcota_A; class Bradymonadia; order UBA7976; family UBA1532; genus JACKDP01. Next base: position 120,210 of record JAWKQS010000014.1, on the reverse strand, counting down.
GCGCACCCCGCGATCGAAGAGGGGCACCGTCCAGGCCGAGTACTCGTGCTGCAGGATGGCGTTGATGCCGTCCCCCGACCGATCGGGGATGAGCCACTCGGCGCCGCGGCCGAGCTGGTGGAGCACCGCGACCGCCGAGCCCCCGAGGCGCTCGTAGAGGGTCGGCGCCCGCAGCAGCGTCTCGAGCAGCGGGCGGTGGGTGGCGTCGGGCAGGCCGAAGCCGGGCTCGAAGTAGATGCGGGCCGCGTCGGGGGGGGCCAGGAAGTCGAAGCGCCGCAGGGCGCCGTCGGGGCCGGCCTCGTAGAAGACGCTGCCCGGGATGCCGGTGGCGTCGGGGTACTGGCCCGTGATGAGCGTGGCGTCCGCGGCCAGCCCGAACCCCGGCAGGGCCACCTCGGCGCGCGCGGCCTGGGCGAGGCGGAAGCCGTCACCGGCCAGGAGCGCCAGGCCCGAGGGCCACGCCGGCTCCTGATCGTTCTCGCGCAGGGTGCGGAGGTAGTCCTCCAGGACGTCCGCGCGCAGGCCGTCCACCACCACGAGGATGGCCCGGGGCGCCTCCGCCGGCACGGGCTCGGCGCCGGCCGGCCCAGGCAGGCGGTCGTAGCCGATGGTCGAGCAGCCCGTCAGGGCCAGCAGCAGCAAGAGCGTCGTACGCACAGCTCGTCGTCTACGGGAACCGGAGGGGGAAATCAACCGGCCCACGCCACCCCGTCGTCGCCGACCCCCACCGGGGCCCGGACCGGGGCCCGGATCGGACCCCGTGAGCGCCCGTCAGAACCGCCGGTAGATGCCCACCACCTTGCCCAGGACCATCGTCTCGCGGAACTCGCGGCGGTGGATGAGGATGGGCTTCATGGTCGCGTTCTCCGGCTGGAGGCGGACCACGTCGCCCTCCCGGAAGATGCGCTTGCACGTCGCCTCGTCGTCCACCAGCACCACCACGATCTCGCCCTGCTCGGCGTGGGCCGTCTTCTTCACGAAGACGTAGTCGCCGTCGTGGATGCCCGCGTCGATCATGGACTCGCCCCGGACCCGCAGCGCGAACACCTCGCGATGGGGGCCGATGAGCAGCCGATCCATGTGGACGGTGTCTTCGGGGACCTCGATGGCCGCCTCGAGGGCACCCGCCGTGACCCGCCCCAGCAGGGGCACCGCCACCAGCTCGCTGGGGATCACCGGCTCCAGCTCGGCGACCCCCACCGGCCGCATGGCCCGGCTCTTCAGCTCGTCCCGGCTCAAGAAGCCCTTGCGCTCCAGGGCCTTGAGGTGGTCGTTCACACCATTCGTCGAGCGGATCCCCATGTGATCACCGATCTCGCGGATGGTCGGCGGAAAGCCGTGACGCCTCAGCGAGTCGGTGATGAAATCCAGGATCTGCTTCTGTCGAGGGGTCAGCCCTTTCACGCAACCTCCTGACCGCATGTGCAGCACTGAACGGAATTCAAGTGCAATGCGAAACTACTGAACGGGCGATCAGCCTGTCAACAGGGAGCTTATCGTGCCTGTCGATTCTTCTCGGGGGCCCGTCCTGATCCTCGCCTCGGGCTCGCCCAGGCGGCGCGCTTTCATGGAGGCGGCGGGCATCCCGGTGGCCATCCGGCCGGTGGATGTGACCGAGGTGCCACGGCCAGGGGAGGGGCCCCTGGCCTTCGCCCGACGGATGGCGGAAGAGAAGGCGCTGGCCGGACTTGGCGCCGAGTCGAGCCTGCCCTGGTCTCTCGGGTGTGACACGGTGGTCGCGCTCGGCGACCGCATCTTCGGCAAGCCGGCGGATGCCGACGAGGCCGCCGCGATGCTCGCGGATCTGGCCGGCCACACGCACCACGTGATCACGGCGTGGTCGCTGGCGGCGCGGGCCGGCGGGGGGGTCGCGGGCGAGACGACGACCGCGGTGACGTTCCGGCCGCTCGCGTCCGCCGAGATCGCGGCCTACGTGGCCACGGGGGATCCCCTGGACAAGGCGGGGGCCTATGGCATCCAGAGCGGCGCGGGGCCCTTCGTGGTCGGCGTGGACGGGTCGTACGACGGGGTGGTGGGCCTGCCGCTGGCGGAGGTGGCGCGCGCGCTCGAGGCGCTGGGGGTGGTGACTTTTCCCTTCGGTCTGCTCCCCCGCCTGGCGGCGCTGCGCGGCCAGGTGGCGGCGGCGTCGGTGGCGTCCGGGCGCGCCCCCGACGGGGTGACGCTGGTGGGGGTGAGCAAGGGCCAGCCCGTCGAGAAGCTGGCGGCGGCCGTCGCGCTCGGGCTGTCGCCCCTGGGCGAGAACTACGTGCAGGAGTGGAAGGACAAGGTGGCCGCCCTGGGCGCCGCTGCGCCGGCCTGGCACTTCATCGGGCGGGTGCAGCGCAACAAGGCGCGGTTCATCGCGGAGCACGCCGAGCGGGTGCACGCGGTGGAGTCGGTGCGGGCGGCAGAGGCCCTGGGGCGGGCGGCCGAGGACGCCGGCCGGGTCCTGCCCATCCTGTTGCAGGTGGATCTGGCGGACGAGCCCACCAAGGGCGGGGTCGCGCCGGGCGACGCCCCCGGTGTGGTGGAGGCGATGCACGGGGTGGCAGGCGTGCGCCTGGACGGGCTGATGGCCATCCCGCCCGCCGAGGCGCCGGAGGCGGCCCGCCTGCGGTTCGCCGCGCTGCGGCGGCTGCGCGACGCGCTGGCCACGCCCGCCCACCCGCTGCCCGAGCTGTCCATGGGCATGTCGGGTGACTTCCGGGAGGCCATCGCGGAGGGCGCGACCCTGGTGCGGGTGGGGACGGCGCTGTTCGGCGGGCGTAGCTGACGCGGCCGCCGGTTTGATCTACGCTGCGCCGCCGCGGCGGACGGAGGGGTGATGGAGCGTCGTGTGGGCTTTCTGGGCTGCGGGCAGCTCGGCCAGGCGCTCCTGGCCGGCTGGCTCGCCGCGGAGGTGGTGGATCGGGCCGGCGTGCGCGTGGCCGCGCGGCAGAGCGCGCAGGTGACGGCGGGGCGCTTCGGCGTCCAGGCCGCGGGGGCGGCCGAGGTGGTGGAGGCCTGCGACCTCATCATCCTGGCGGTCAAGCCTGGCCAGGTGGCGGGCCTCCTGGCCGGGCTGCCGTTTCGCGCGGGCCAGGTGGTGGTGTCGGTGGCCGCCGGGGTCAACGCCGCCACCCTCCGGGGGCTGTGCGCGCCAGCCGAGGTGGTCCGCACGATGCCCAACGTGGCGGCGCGGGTGGGTGCCGGCGCGACGCTGGTGCTCGGGGGCGCCACCGACGGCGCCGCCGTGGCCCGGACCGTCCGCCTCTTCCAGGCGGTGGGGCATGTGGAAGTTCTTGAACAGGAACAGCTTTTCCATGTAGGAACCGCGCTGGTGGGCAGCGGCCCCGCCTTCCTGTTCGTGGCGATGGAGGCCCTGGCCGACGGCGCCGTGGCGGCGGGTCTGCCGCGGGGCCAGGCGCTGCGGCTGGCGGCCCGGGTCGTGGCCGGGGCTGGCACCCTCGCCGCCGCCGAGGGCATCCACCCCGCGACTCTCAAAGACGCGGTGGCTTCGCCTGGTGGTACGACGATGCAAGGGCTCAGGGCCCTCGAAAAGGGCGGCTTGCGGGCCGCCCTCCTGGAAGCGGTCCTCGCGGCGACCGCCCGATCCGTGGACCTGGAGGACGCGTGAGCATCACCCCGCTCGACGTCGATCAGAAGCAGTTCAAGGTGGTCCTGCGGGGCTACGACGCCAACGAGGTCAACACGTTCCTCTCCCAGGTCTCCCGGGAGCTGGAGGACGTGGTCCGCGAGAACAAGCAGCTCTCGGAGGAGCTGCGGCGGCGCGACGAGGCGCTGCGGGAGTACCGCGAGAACGAGTCGCGCCTGCGGGAGGCCCTGGTCAGCGCTGGCCGCATGACCGAGGAGATCAAGGAGAGCGCCCGCAAGGAGGCGGAGCTCATCCGGGCGGAGGCGGAGCTGCACGCCGACAAGATCGTGGCGTCGAGCCGCGAGCGGGTGGTGCAGCTCACCGAGCAGTACCATGTGCTGCGCCGCCAGAAGGCCCGCATGCTGGCCGAGCTCTCGGGCATCCTCGACGCGCATCGGCGCCTGGTGGAGACCCACGAGGAGCTGGATCGGGAGGCGACGCGGGCCGAGGAGGCGAGGGTGCAGGCCCGGCGGGCCGTGGATCTGCCCGGTGGCCCGGGGGGACGCCGGCGGCGGCTGGGGACGGGCGCGCCGGAGCCCGAGGTGCGCGACGAGCCGGATACGACGCCGCCCGGCGACTGATGGCCTGGCTGGTCGGCCTGGCCCTGCTGGCCCTGGCGGGGCCCGTCCAGGCCCAGGCGACCGATCTCGAGACCGCCCGCACCCCCCACTACGTGTTCGAGTGGAGCCCCGGCCTGGCCGGGACGGCGCGCGCGCTGCGCGAGCAGGTCGAGGGCCACCACGCCCGCATCTACGGCGAGCTGGGGGTCGAGGCGAGCGAGCCGACCCGGGTGACGCTGCTGCGCGACGAGGCCGCGATGCTGGAGGAGGCGGCCGCCCGCCACGGGGGCCGCCCGCCCCCGCACTGGGCGGAGGGCCTCGCCTACCCGGCGACCCGCGAGATCTTCCTGCACGCGGGCCAGGCGCCGGGCGCCCTGGACGTGACCCTGCAGCACGAGATCAGCCATGTGGCGGTGGGGCACTTCAAGCACGCCGAGCAGCTGCCCACGTGGTTCATGGAGGGGCTGGCCATCCGGCAGTCGGAGGGGTTCGCGCTGGAGCGGGCCTGGCTGCTCACCGAGGCCGCCACCTTCGGCAACCTGCTGGGCCTGGACGAGCTGGCGCAGGGCTTCCCGGCGGCCGGCGGTCAGCGGGTCGGCATCGCCTACGCCCAGTCGGTGCACTTCGTCGGCTGGCTCCAGAGCACCCACGGCACCCCGGCCTTCCAGCGCTTCCTGGCGCGGGCCGCCGACGGCATGCCGTTCAGCGCGGCGCTGGAGGCGAGCTTCGGCCAGACGGCCGGGGAGCTGGAGCAGGCGTGGCGGCGCAGCCTGGAGGTCTTCTGGGGCTGGATCCCCATCATCTTCGGCTCCACCACCCTCTGGGCCGTGGCCACGGTCCTGCTGGTGATCGGCTGGCGACGCCGTCGCCGCCTCCAGCTCGCCCGCTTCGCCCGCCTCCAGGCCCGCGAGGCCGCGGAGCTGGCCGACGACATCGCGGTGGTGGGGCGGCCCCTCCCGCCCGGCGACACCACCATCCATTGAGGTCTCTCTCCCCCTGGACCCCCAGGGAATGATAGATTTGATCACCCCTTGCGGGGTCGGCTGATGTGGGATAGTTCCCTACCGTCCTCGGCGGGGTGAGATCATGCGAGAAGACGGTGACGACCCGATCGACCGCGGCTGGTTCGGCCCGGAGCGCAGCCAGCGCACCGAGGAGCCGACGGTCGTGCCGGCGTCGGCGACCGGCGCCCCGCTGTCGGCCGATCGATGGGAGCAGGTCCGCGCCACCCTGGAGACGTACGAGCGGGAGGTCACCGCCTCGGTCGATCCCCGGCGGCGCGCCATGTTGTCCTATGAAATCGGGCGGATACACGAGCGGGAGCTGGGGGATCACCGGCGCGCGGTGCGCTTCTACCAGCGCGCCCTGCGCTATGACCCGACCCACCTGCCGACGCTCCAGGCCGGCCAGCGCATCTTCGCCCGGGCGGGCCGCTGGAACATGGTGCTGCGCCTGACCGAGGCGGAGGTGCGCGTGCACCCGTCCGCCGCCCGCAAGGTGGAGCTGCTGCGGGCCCAGGGCGACATCTACCTCAGCCGGTTCCGGCGGCCGGCGGACGCCCTGACCTGCTTCCGTCGGGCGCTGGAGCTCTGGCCCGACGACGCGGATCTGGCCCGCAGCGTGGCCCACGCGGCGCAGGCGGCCGGCGACGCCGCGACGGCTCGCCAGGCCCTGGCGCGGGCCGCGCGCCACGAGGCGGAGCCGGGTCTGGCGCATAGCCGGCGGTGGAGGCGGCGCGCTCCACCTGGCGGTGGGCGAAGTGGACGCCGCCGCCGCGCTGCTCGAGCCACTGCTGGCCGTCGTCCCCGTGGATCCCCAGGTGCTCGCCCTGCTCGGGCGGGTGTACCGGGTGGCCGGTCGCCACGCGAGCCACGTGGACGTGAGCGCGCGGTTCGCCGCCTTCCTGCCGCCCGGCCAGCGCGCCCGCCTGCTCACGGAGCTGGCGCGGACCTGCGCCGAGGAGCTCGACGACGTCATCGGCGCCCTCTCGCTCCTCGATCAGGCCATCCACGCCGACGCCCATGCCCCCACGGCCCTCGAGCTGGTGGTGGAGCTGCGCAGCCGCTCCGGGGAGTGGAGCGCGGCGGCGGAGGCCCTCGAGCGGCTGGTGGCCATCGCCACCGATCCGGTGGCGCGGGTGGATCATCGCTGGCAGCTCGCCCTGGTGCGGCTCGATCGGCTCGGCGACGAGCGCGGGGCCATCGAGGTGCTGCGCGCCCTGCTGGCCGAGGCCCCGACGTGGCAGCCCGCGGTGCGGACGTTCGGCCGCATCCTCGCCGATCGGGGGGACTGGGACGGCCTGGTGGGGCTGCACGAGGCCGAGCTCGAGGTGATGACCGACGAGCGCGCCCGCGCGGGCCGCTTCTTCAAGATCGGGGAGATCCACGAGCTCCAGCGCGATGATCCGGCGGCCGCGGCGGCAGCGTACCGGCACGCCGTCGATGCCGATCCCGAGTTCATGCTGGCGGCGAAGGCGCTGGGCCGCATGCTGGTGCGCCTGGGCGACTGGGCCGGCTACGTCGCCCTGCTGGAAGGCGAAGCCGACCGCGCCGAGGATCCCGTCGATCAAGTCTACGCGCTGGGCCGCATCGCCGAGGTGTACGCCCTGCAGCTCAACCAGCCCGACAAGGCCATTGCCGCCTGGCGGCGGGTGCTGGAGCTCTTCCCCGACCATGTGGAGGCGGTGCGCCAGATCGCCCGCCTCTGCGCCCGCACGGGGCGCTTCGCCGACCTGCTCGACGCCAACGAGCGGGAGCTGGAGCTGCTCGACTCGGAGGGCCCGCGGCTCACCCTGCTCGTGCGCAGCGCCGAGCTGGCCGAGCGGGCGCTGGGCGACCTCGATCGGGCGCGGCGCTACCTGGAGCAGGCGCTGTCGTTCGATGGGCGGTTCCTGCCGGCGCTGCAGGCCATGGGACGCATCGCGCGGCGGACGGGGCGGTGGGCCGAGCTGTGCGAGCTGTTCGCGACGGAGGCCGAGCTGGCCGAGTCGGCCCGCGAGAAGGTCGACCTGCACTCCAAGCGCGGGGAGATCCTGCGGGATCGGCTCGATGATCCCGATGGCGCCATCGAGGCCTTCGAGGCCGCCCTGGAGCTGGCGCCCGACCACCTGCCGACGCTGCGGGCGCTCCAGCGCCTCTACGCGTTGAAGGGCGACGCCGCGCGGGAGGCCGAGGTGGTGGCGGGGGAGGTGGAGCATGTGCGCGATCCGTTCGCCCGCGCGATGCTCCTCGACCGCCTGGGGCGCCTGCACGCGGCGCTGGATCAGCCGGAGCTGGCGGCGGCGGCGTGGAGCCGGGCCATCGACGAGGTACCCGACTTCCGCCAGGCGCTCCAGGGGCTGCTGGACGCCCAGGCCGAGGCCGGCGACTTCGAGGCGCTGGTCGAGACCCACCGCCGCCTGGCCGTGTCGGCCGGCACCCCGGAGGAGGCCGTGCAGCCCTGGCTGGAGGTGGCCCGCCTCGCCAGCGACCACCTGCACCGGCCGGTGGTGGCCATCGACGCCCTCGAGACCGTCCTGCAGCTGCACCCGGGCCACCTCGGCGCGCTGCTGACGCTGGAGCGGCTCTACCAGAGCCAGGGCAGCGCGGTGGAGCTCAAGCGGACGTACGACCAGCTCCTGGAGGTGGTCGAGGCGCCGGGCTCCCGGGCGGACATCCTGTGCCGGCGCGCCCGCGTCCACGCGGAGCTGCTCGGGGATGACGAGGGCGCCCAGGCGGACTACGTGGCGGCGCTGGCGCTGGAGCCCGATCGCCGCGAGGCCCTCGTGTGGGTCGAGAACCGCGCCGCCGAGACGGGGGACGTGGAGAGCCTGGCCGAGGTGCTGGAGCGGCGCCTGGCCATGTCGGACGCCCCCAACGAGCGCCAGATGGTCCTGAGCCGGGCGGGCGACGTGCTGCGGCGCTCGGGTCGCCTGCGTGAAGCCGCCCACTGCTTCGAGGCCGTCCTGGAGATGGATCCCGACGCCGTCGTGGCGATCCGCGCCCTGCGGGAGGTGTACGAGACCCTCGGTGACGACGAGCGGGCCCTGTACCTCGCGGAGGCCGAGGGGCGGCGCAGCCTGGATCCCGAGACGGCGGCGGCCCTGCTGGTGGAGGCTGGCATCACCCGGGAGGCGGCGGAGCAGGATCCCGAGGGGGCCCTGGCCGACTACCTGGAGGCGATGGCGCGCAACCCCGAGGATCAGGTGGCCGTGGCCGCCGTGCGCCGCATCTGCGAGCGGCTGGGGCGCTTCGAGGTGCTGGCCGACGCCCTGCAGGAGCGCGCGCTGGGCGGCCGGGCCGACCGGCTGGAGCGGACGCTGGAGGTGGCGCGCCTGCGGGTGGGTCGCCTGGGCCAGCAGGACGCGGCGGTGCGCCTGCTGGAGCGGGTCGTGGCCGACGGAGTGGGGGACGCGGCGCCGCTGGTGCTGCGCCAGGCGGCCGATCTCTTCACCGAGCTGGCCGCGTGGCGGCAGGCCGCCGAGCTCTACGCGACGCTCTGCGCGCGCTCTGACGACGTGGCCCTGCGCCGCGCCGTGGTCTACCGGCTGGCGTCCATCTACCAGGAGAAGCTGGCTGATCCGGTCCGCGCGTCGGAGTGCTTGCAGCTCATCCTCGACGAGCACCCCAACGAGGTGGACGCCCGGGCGCGCCTGGCGCGGGTGGTGGTGGAGCAGGGCGATCTGGATCGTGCCCGCGCGCTGCTGCGCGAGGCCATCGCCCTGACGCCGGATCCGCTGCGGGCGGCGCCTCTCCGGGGCCGCCTGGCGCGCCTCGAGGTGGAGGCGGGGGCGCTGGAAGCCGCCATGCTGCTGCTGGAGCCGGCCGTGGCGGTGGTCCCCGACGACTTCGCCCTGGCCGAGCTGCTGGCGGTGGTCTGCGTGCGACTGGGCTACCCCGAGCGCCTGCGCAGCGTGCTGCGGGCCGCCATCGACGCGGTGACGGATCTGCCCACGACGGCCAACCGCCTGCGCCGCCTGATGGCGGAGCAGACCCTGGCGGCCGGCGGTCGGGTGGGGGAGGCGCTGGCGGATCTGGAGGAGGCCATCGCGGCGGCCCCCGAGGACGCCGCCTTGCGCGAGACCCACGCCCATGTGGCCAGCCGCAGCGCCGAGCACCTGGGCGCGGCCATCGCCAGCCGCCGCTGGCTGGCTCTGCGTTCTCCCCATGATTTCGAGAACTTGCGTGAGCTGAGGCGGCTGTGCTCCCGGGCCGGTCGCTTCGATCAGGCCTATGAGCTGGCCCGGCTGCTCACGGGGCTGGAGCAGGCGTCGGCGGCGGACGCCGAGGCCATCCAGCGGTGGCACGCGGGGGTCCGCCGGCGGCCGTCGCGGCCGGTGGAGGAGGCGGATCGGCGCGCGATGCGGGCGCCATCCGAGCCCCCGGGGCTGGCGGAGGTGCTGGCGGTCCTCTGCGACCGGCTGCCCGAGATCTTCGCGCCGCCGGCGAACGGCCGGGTCCGCCCGCTCCCCGACGCCATCGTGGACGTGGCGGCGGGAGTGGCCGACGCCCTGGGCATCGAGCTGCCCGCGCTGGCGCTGGACGGGCGCAGCCTGGACCAGAGCCTGCCGCTGGCGGATGGGCGGCTGGTGCTGGGGGAGGCCCTGGAGCAGCTCAGCAGCGGCGAGCAGGCCTTCGTCATCGCCCTGCACCTGGAGCTGCACCGCCGCGGCCTCACGGCCTTGACGCGGTGGGCGCCGACGTCGCTGCGCGGGCTGCTGGAGGCCCTGGCGGCCGTGGGCGGGCACCGCGTCCAGGGCGTGGCCCTGAGCCCCGACCAGATCGCATCGCGCGCGTCGGCCCTGGCGCCTCGCCTGGCCCAGTACGCCGCCGACAAGGAGCTGGCGGGGGCCCTCGATCGCCTGCGGCGGCTGCTGCCGACCATCGAGATCGCCGCCGCCCGCGCCGCCTTCCTGATCAGCGCGCACCGGATGGGGTTGCTGGTCTGCGGGGGCGTCCTGCCGGCCATCAACGCCCTGCGGCGGATGGCGGGCGACGTGCCCCCCCAGCGCGTCCCCGGCCTCGCCGATCTGGTGCGCTGGGTGATCGCCGAGCCCTACTTCGCCCAGCGCCGGTCCCTCGGGCTGGCGCCGGCTCCCTGAGCCCGTAGATCCACCGAGCCCCCCCGCCCCGGGGGGCGTGCTACCCTCGCCTCATGCGCCTCGCCTACTCCACGAACGGCTTCACCCAGGTCGATCTGCCCACGGCCATCCACCGCATCGGCGCCCACGGGTACGCCGGCGTGGAGCTGCTGGCCGACCGGCCCCACTGGCACCCGGAGCACGGCCCCGCCGCCGGCGCGGCGGCCCGGCGTGCCCTCGCCGAGGCGGGCCTCGCGGTGAGCAACATCAACGCGAACACGGCCATGGGCCTGTGGCCCGCCTGGATCCCCGAGACCCTCTTCGAGCCCTCCCTGAGCAACCATGATCCGGCGGTGCGGGCCCGGCGCCTCGACTACACCCGTGCGGCGCTCGACTTCGCCGCCGAGGTGGGTGCCGCCTGCGTGAGCGTCACCAGCGGGCGTACCGAGGGGGCCGTGCCGCCCGCCGAGGGCAAGGCGTTCTTCGCCGAGAGCCTGGCGCTGCTGGCCGAAGAGGCTGCGGCCCGGGGGCTGCGCCTCGGCGTCGAGTACGAGCCGGGCCTGCTCGTGGAGACCGCGGCCGAGCTGCGGGCGATCCTCGAAACGGTGGGCCACCCGGCCCTGGGCGCGAACCTCGATCTGGGCCACGCCCTCTGCGCCGGCGAAGATCCCGTCGCGTCCATCGGCCTGCTGGCGGGGCGCATCTGGAACGTTCACCTGGAGGACATCGCCGGGCAGAAGCACTTCCACCTGATCCCGGGCGACGGCGACGTCGACTTCGGACGGCTGATCGGGGCCCTCCGGCACCATGGCTACGACGGCTTCGTGACGGTCGAGCTCTACACGTGCAGCCACCGCGCGGAGGAGGCGGCCAGCCGGGCCTTCGCCCACCTCGCGCCGCTGCTGGCGTAGCCGGCGGAGGACCGTCGCCCGAGCGGACCGGGCACCGGCGATGCGACGGGAGCTTTTTTCAACATCCTGCTAGAGTCGCCCCTTCGAAGTCCTTGGGAGGAACCGTGGCGCGTATCGGGGTGTGGCTGATCGGGGCGCGAGGGAGCATCTCGGCGGTGACCGTGGCGGGGCACGCGGCCATGGCGGCCGGGCTCCCGGCGCTGGGGCTGGTGACGGAGCGAGCGGCGTTCGCCGGGGCGGGCCTGCCCGCGCTGGCCGACTTCGTGTTCGGTGGCCACGAGATCCAGCGGGGCACCCTGCGGGACCGGGCGCGGACGATCCTGGCCGACTGCGGCCTGCCTCTGCTCGCCGACCAGGTGGGCGAGGCCCTGGATGCCACCGAGGGGCGCATCCGGCCCGGGTGGTGCGCGGCGGCGGCCGACAGATCGCCGCCCTCGGCGATGACGTGGTCGAGGCCGAGACCGACGCCGCCGCCGTCGAGCAGATCCGCCGTGATCTCGACGAGTTCCGCGCGAACACGGGCGCAGATCGGCTGGTGGTGGTCAACCTGGCGAGCACCGAGCCCCAGGTGCCCTGGCAGGCCTGCTTCGAGGATCCCGACGCCCTCCTCGCGGCGCTGGCCGGCCCCGACCCGGTGCTGCCGCCCAGCAGCCTCTATGCGTGCGCCGCGCTCCTCGGCGGCGACGCCTACGTGAACTTCACCCCCAGCCAGGGCTCGCGGCTGCCGGCCCTCGCCGCCCTGGCCGAGCGGACGGGGGCGGTGCACGCCGGATCCGACGGCAAGACCGGCGAGACGCTGGTGAAGTCGGTCCTGTCGGAGCTGTTCGCCCGCCGCAACCTGCCGGTGCTCTCCTGGTTCGGCCAGAACATCCTCGGCAACGGCGACGGCCGCATCCTCGACGACCCGGCCAACAAGGCGACCAAGATCCGCTCCAAGGACCACCTGCTGCCGAAGCTCCTGGGCTACGCGCCGGAGTCCCGGGTGGGCATCGACTACGTGGGCAGCCTGGGCGAGTGGAAGATCGCCTGGGATCACATCCACTTCCAGGGCTTCCTGGGGGGGCGGATGTCCATGCAGTTCGTCTGGAACGGCTGCGACTCGCTGCTGGCCGCGCCGCTGGTCCTCGATCTGGTTCGGCTGACGGCGTTCGCGCAGGCCCGCGGCGACGTGGGCGTCCTGGCGGCGCTCGGGGCCTTCTTCAAGGATCCCATGGGGACGGACGAGCAGCGCCTGGTGGCCCAGGACGAGGCGCTGCTCCGGTGGCTGGCGGCGCCCGGCTGATGGCGCTGCGGCCCTGGCTCGAGCTGGTCCGGCTGCCGGCCGTCTTCACGGCGCCCGCGGACGTCCTGGCGGGGAGCGCCCTGGCGGGGGCGGCGGGCCTCGTCGTCTCGCCGGGGGCCGTGGCCCTGCTGGTGGGGGCGAGCGCGCTGATCTACTGCGCCGGCATGGCGGCCAACGACCTCTGCGACGCGGCCGTGGACGCGCGGGAGCGGCCCGGCCGGCCCATCCCGTCGGGGCGGGTCGGCGCCGGCGCCGTGCTGGCCCTCGTGCTGGGCCTCCAGGCGGCGGGGGTGGGCCTCGCGGCCCTCGTCGGGCAGCCGGCGGCCCTGGCCACCGCGGCCACCGTCGCGGCCACCTGGCTGTACAACGGCGTGCTCAAGAGCACCGCGATCGGCCCGATCGCCATGGGCGTCTGCCGCTACGGCAACGCGACCATCGGCCTCGCGGCGGCGGGGACGTGGCCGGCGCTCGGCTGGGTCTGGGCCGCCCCGTTGACCACGCTGGCCTATGTGGCGGCGGTGACGCTGGTGTCGCGCCGGGAGGTCCACGGGGCGACCCGGGCCGATCTGCAGGGGCCTGGCGGCGCGCTCATCGCCCTGGCCGCCGCGACGGCCGCCTGGGCGGTGGTGGCCCCCTGGCCGGCGGCCGCGATGGCGGCGGTGCTGCCCGTCGCCTGGCTGCTGCGCCCGCTGCGCGCGGCCCTCGCCGCCCCGGGCCCCGGCCCCGTGCGTGGCCTCGTCATGGCCGGCATCTTCGGCATCGCCATGGTCGACGGGGTGCTCGCGCTGCTGGCGGGGGGGGTCTGGCAGGCCGCCATCGCGGTGGGCCTGCTCATCCCGGGGCGGCTCTTCGGCCGGTGGTTCTACGCCACCTGACCGGCGACACCCTCAGGGCGGGGGGGTCTTCCCATCGCCGAGCACCGCGATCTCGAGCGTGAGGGCCGTCCCCTTGGGCGGCACGACCTTCGTGTTCACCTCGAAGCCCAGGCCTTCGCCCCGGTAGGGGTTGCCGGCGTCGTCCGTGGTGCCGATGACCGCCACCTGGTCGGGGATGAGCGCGATGGTGCTGCGATCCATGTCCGCGCCGTAGCGGTTGTTCCAGAAGTTGCTCCCGGTGAAGGCCCAGGGCAGCGGCTTCGGCGGCCCCTTCGCGGCCCGGTTGTACAGGAACTCCTCGGCCGGGATGCGCTTCTCCTTGCCCGACTTCAGATCGGCGTACTTGATCCAGAGGGCCAGCCGGCCGCCGGGCTGGACGACCTTGGGCGGGCCGCGGAAGTCCCCGTAATCATACTTGATCTGCTCGACCCCCAGCAGGATGAGCCCCAGGTGGATGTGGCTGGGCTCGCCCTCGAGCTCCAGCACCGACTCATGCAGCTTCCCGTTGCTGGCGACGGCGTAGTACTCGAGGATCCCCTCCGTCATGTTGAGCTTCGCCGGTACCTGGATGGTGCGGGCCTGGCGATCCACCAGCATCTTGCCGATGCGCACCCGGAACTCATCGACGCGCTCGATGGGCGGTGCCCCCGGCTTGTCGACGGGCTGGCCCCCGGCGGCGGCGTCGGAGAGCTTCTGCAGGTCCTCGGGGCCCCTGGGCTCGCCCTCGGGGCGCGGGATCTCGGCGGGGCGCGGCATCTCCGCCAGGCGGCGGGCCTCCTGGCGGCGCTGGAACCGGGTGGTGACCTCCTTGGTGATGGGGGCAGCCGGCTTCACGGCGGCGGTCGAGGCGGCGGCGGCAGGGGCCACGCGGGCGCCTGCGCCTGGAGGGACCGGCGGCTGATCGCTGGTGCTGCAGCCCGGGAGACCCAGGGCCAGGAGGATCGCGAGTCGTCGGGCGCTCTTCACGAGGTTCGCTCCGCGCGGATGACGGTGTAGTGGATGGGGGCCGGCAGGCGGACGACGTCGGTCACCTTGAAGCCCACGTCGGCCAGCCAGGCGGACTGCTCGGCCACGGAGTGGCACCGCCCGTCGTGGGCCAGCACCCGCATGTTGAGGGCGAACATGGCGGCGAAGACCGGGCCGACGCGGTCATCGTCCAGCATCACGTCGCTGATGTAGAGCACGCCGCCGGGCTCGACCACCGCCGCCACGTTGGCGAGGATGGCCTGCACCTGGGCGGGCTGCTCGCGGTGTAGCACCCCGGAGATGAGGGCCGCGTCGTAGCGCCCCTGGAGGGTGTCGCGGTAGTAGTCGAACGGCGTGCACTTCACCCGGTCGGCCACCCCCATGCCGGCCACGATCTCGCGGGCGATGGCCACGACCCCGGGCAGATCGAGGACCTCGGCGTTGAGATCCGGGCTGGCCTGGGCCAGGAGCGCCGAGTAGGTGCCCGGGCCGCCGCCGACGTCGGCGAGGCGGGTGCGGCCCTCGAGGCGGATGACCTGGGCCACCGCCCGACCGACGCCCAGGGCCCGGTGGTGCATGCCGTAGACGAAGTTGCGGGTGCGATCGGCGTCGTCGCCCAGGTACTGGTCGGGCGCGCGCGTCGCGTCGCCGACCCGCACCACCGTGTGCAGATCCGCCCACAGGGGATAGACGTCGCCGTTGTACTGCAGCGCCGGGCCCAGGAAGGCCGGCCGCCCGGCCACCAGGAAGGTGTCGGCGAGGGGCGCGTTGGCGAAGCGATCGTCGGTCTTGGTCACCAGCCCCAGGCTGGCGAGGCCCGTCAGCAGGGCGTCGGTGGCCACGGGATCGGTCTTGAGGCGCTCAGCCAGCTCGGCGGGGTTCGCGGGCCCCTCGGCCAGGCGCGAGAACAGATCCAGCCGGACGGCGGCGATGAGCGTGGCGCTGTGCCAGTAGGCGCAAGCCATCTCGATGAGCGGGGCCGGGTTCATCAATGGGACTACCTCCAACGGGGACGCCCGCATGCTACGCTGCCCCTCCCCCGGGCGACAAGCTGCCCTCCGTGGTGCGGGGGGGCACAACGTACGGACACGCCATCGTCGACACGCCCGATTTGCCTTGTCATTCCGTGCGCTCGGGTGTTGAATCCGGGGGCGTCTGAGGGTGGATAAGTCGGCGATGACCTCGCGTGGTTGTCGCGCTTCTGCCCCCGGTCCAGGGCTGCCCGTCTCGGTGTGTCGGGTGGCGCGCGGGCCGGCTTCACGAGACAGGAGTGCGGGTGGGCTGGCGATTCTGGAAGCGACGCTCCTCGACGGAGGTAGAGGCCGCCGAGCAGGAGCTCTCGGCCGACGACCGGGCGCAGGCTGAGGGCGAGCTGGAGGACTTCGAGGAGCTGAGCCTCGAAGAGATCGACGCCGCCCTCGACGTGCCCGCGCCGCGCATCAGCAAGTTCACGTTCGAGCGCCCCCCTGTGCCGGCGGAGGTCGACACCGAGGTCGTGCGCTCCATGCCCGCGACGGCCGAGGAGCCGCCCCATGTGCGGGTGGAGCGCGTCGTCCGCAGCAAGGCCGCCGGCCGCCGCAGCGGCACCGACCTGCGCAGCCGCGGCGTCGGGCCGGTCTGGGTGCCGGGGCTGCTCGAGTGCGCGACGGCCTACCGGCTCGCCGCCGAGGCCCGCGCCGACGACCCCGCCGGGGCCCGGGAGTTCTGGTCTGCCTACCTGGAGCTCTGCCCCGAGGACGCCGACGCCTGGTTCTCGTTCGGCCAGCTCCTGCTGGGCGAGCGCCGCTACGAGCAGGCGTGGACGTCGTTCGAGGCCGCCCACCGCCATGACCCGGGCAACGGCCTCGCGGCCGGGGCGCTGGGCTTCCTCAGCCAGGTGCGGGGTGATCATGTGGCGGCGGCCACGTGGTACGCCACCGCGGTGGGCCTGCGGCCGGGCTGCCGCGACATGCTCTCCAGCCTCGCCGAGGCCCAGGACGCCGCCGGCCGCACGAGCGACGCCGCCCGCACCCGGGCCGAGCTCGAGCGCCTGGAAGCCGAAGACTGAACGCCGGCCTGGCCGGCTCTCGCGGATCGAATCGAGGGAGGGGACGCCGTGAACGTGGCCACTTGCGAAGCCCGCAAGGTCCAGGCGATGGAAGCCTGGCGCCGGGGCGATCTGGCCCTGGCCAGCGCCGCCTGGGGTGAGCTGACCGCCGAGTACGAGCGGCACCACTTCGTCGATGGCCTGCTGGCCCTGCGGTTCAACCACCTCCTCGTGGCCCTCGAGGCCGGCGACCGGCCGCGCATCGACGCGCTCATGGCCAGCCTGGGCAGCCAGTTCCTGCAGATCGGTGATCCCAGCCCGCTGGCGGCCGACGTGGCGCGCCGGATCTGTCGGCTGTTCGCGGAGCCGGTGGCGGGGGTCGATCACCAGGCGACGGCGGCCCTCGTGGCGCTGGCGGCGGATCGCATCGGCGGGCAGGTCGAGGTGCCTCGGCTGGCCGGATCCGGGGCGCCGTTCCCCTCGGCGACGACGCTGGAGGGCCTCGAGGCACCGGACGCCGCCCTCATCATCCTGCGCCAGGCCGCGCGCCGCCCCGACGCGGACGAGCCGGTGTGGCTGGACGCCGTGCGGCGGGCCTTCGGGCCGACCCAGCCCCTGAGCCCCGAGGCCAGCCGGGTCACCGAAGAGGCGGCCCAGGCCATCGAGGCCGACGATCTGCTGCACGGCTACCCGCTGCTGGTGGATGCCTTCGAGTGGGCGCTGCAGAACGACGCGGCCCTCGCGGCGGAGTGGTCGCTCGGGCTGGCGGGCATGGAGGCCGAGGGCCTCCCGGAGCGCCTGTCCTTTGTGCCGTCGCTCCCCGAAGATCGCCGCCTGCGGACGACGCTCGCGCTGCACCACCGCCTGGCCGCCGCGCTGTCGACGGACGCCGGCGCCGAGGGCGTGGCCCTCGCCCAGTGGCGGCATGTGGCCGAGGTCGGCCAGCGCTGGCTGGACCTCACCCGTGAGCGCAGCAGCCGGGGCGGCGGCCGCGCCGAAGACGTCATGCGCGAGGCCGAGGTCGGCCTGCTGCTGGCCGAGGCGCTGGTGGCCCTGCACGATCTCGCCACGGCCGAGGAGGTCCTCTCGGCCAGCGTGGCGCGGGCCCGTCGCGACGCCTTCGACCACCGCACCGTGAGCAGCCAGATCCTCCGGGCCCAGGCCGACGTCATGGAGCGGGCCGGGGACGACGCCGAGGCGACGTGGGCGGCGGCCGTCGAGGCGGCCCTGCCGGGCGTCGACGCCGCCAGCGGCATCCGCCGCCTGGCGCGGGTCGTGGACGTGGTCCTGACCGAGGGTGTGGTGGATCGGGCGCGCCTCGGGGTCGAGGCGCTCGCGGGGCTGGCCCGCACCGGCGCCGGCGAGCTGGCCAGCGCGCGGCTGGGCCGTGCCCGGGCGCTGCTCGCCATGCTGCGGCCCGCCCTGGCCCCCGACGAGGCCGCCCGCACGGCCATGGTGGTCGATCTGTCGGCTGCCCGCCTGGGCGATCGGGCCGCCGCCGAGCGCGCCCTCGAGGCCGCCCATGTGGTGGGCGATCGCACGGCCCTGGCCCTCGCGGCGCTCCACCGGGGGTGGCAGGCGTGGCTGGAGGCGGACGGGGCCGGCGAGCGCGCGGCCGCCATCGAGCTGGTGGGCGACGCGGCGGCCGAGGCCCAGCGCGCGGCTGCGGGCGCCGTGCGGCGCGGCGCCGAGGCGGCGGCGGCGGCGGTCCACCGGGGGCCACCCCGAGGCCGATCCGGCCCGGGCGGCCGTGCACCTGCGCCGCGCCGTCGAGGCCACTGAGCGCACCTCCTTCGATGACGGCGCCGGTACCTGGGATCACCTGCTCCCCGCCGATCCGTCGCTGCGGCTGGACGACGTGGTCGAGCGGCTGGTGGCCAGCGGTGACGCTGCCCTGGCGCGCCGGCTCTGCGCGGCGGGTCGCCGGCGGGGCCTCGTGGCGGGGGCCGGCGGCCGGCGCCTGGGCGCGGGACGTCCAGGAGGCCCACCAGGCGGGCTTCCGCGCGGTGTGGCTGGGCCAGGGCGAGCCCCCGGAGGCCGAGCCCGAGCTGCCGGTCGATGCCGCCGAGGTCGCCGTCTGGCCGACGCTGCGGACGGGCGCCGCCGATTTGCAGCTCGAGTTCCGGTGCTTCGAGGACGTGACGTTCTTGTTCGCGACCCACGGGCAGGGTGCGGGCGCACCGCATCGAGCGCGGCGTCGGGGCCTGGGCGACGGACGTCGACGCCCTGCGCGACGCCAGCCAGTCGGCGGGCACCCGGCTCGAGGCCGTGGGCACCGCCATCTGCAACCGCCTGCTCGGCCCCGTGGCCGACCTGCTGGCGCTGGCGCGGCGCATCCTGTTCGTGCCCGACGGGCCGCTCGTCGACCTGCCGTTTGGCCTGCTGCGCACGGACGCGGGCGCGCTGGGCGAGGGCATGGAGATGGTGGTGGCGTGCCCGGCGGCCGGACCGGCCTTCTCGGGTCCGCCCGCGCCGCCCGCCGCCCGCATCATCGGCGATGACGCCACCGCCCGCGACCTGCGCATCAGCACCTTGTCGGGCCAGGGCTTCTTCAGCGCGGTCGAGGTCCGCCACGGATCCGACCTGACCCCGGCCGGGCTCGCCGCCGCCGTGGCGGGCGCGCCGGGTGGTGCACATCCTGGGGGCGGTCGAGGGCGACGGGGTGGCGCTCATCGCCGACGGCCCCGTGACGCCGGCCGCCGAGCTCGCCGACGCCCTGGCTGAGGCGGGCGCGGTCTGCGCCACGCTGATGGGGCCGGTGGAGGGGGACGCCGGCCACGCGGTGGTCGGCCAGCTCCTGCCGGCGCTGCGGGGCGGGGTCCTCGTCCGCCGCTGGGAGACGGAGGAGGACGGCAGCTTCCTGCTGCACTTCCTGGCAGGCGCTGCCCACGCCACGGACACCTGGGCCCTCGCCGAGGCCCTGTCGGCCGCCCGCCGCGCTGCCATGCGCGCGCAGCTCCCCGTCGGTCTGGGCGGCCTACGCCCTCTTCGTCGCCGAGACCTGAGCGAGCGGGGATGCCCCCTTCGCCGACAACATCCTCAGTCTTTTCAGGGGGTTATCGCCGGCAGAGGCCGGCCGTCGGCGACGCCTGCGTCAGCGACCGAAGAACCACCAGGCGACGCCCCCCGCCGCGATGGCGAGGGCGACGAGGGCGCCAAGCACCACGCCACGGCGGCCGGTGCTGGGCTGCTCGATGCGGGCGGAGCGCACCACCGGCGTGGACTGGGTGCGACCCTGGGGCGCCGCCTCCGGGGGTGAGGCTGCCGGCGTCTTCGCCTCGACGCGGGGCACGGCCGCCGGCGCGGCGACGGGCAGGGGAGGGGGCGTGGGCATGCGGGCGGGCGCCGCGACCGCAGCCGCCGGTCCGGGGAAGAGCTGCGCCGCCATGGCGTTGCGCACGTCGTCCTGGCTGAACTGGAGCGTCGCCGCGCCTGACATGGGCTGGTCCAGATCGGCCATGATCTCGGCCAGCTCGGCCGGCGAGAGATCCAGCGAGGCGTCGCGCCGCTCCCGCAGCGTGTCCAGGCACGCCTCCAGGGCGTCCTTCACCGCGATGGCCGTCGGGTAGCGATCTTCCTTGTTCTTCTGCAGCAGGTTGAGGACCACCGCCTCCAGCTCGGCGGGGTAGCTCCACTCCGGCCGCACCGACGACGGCGGCTCCGGGTCGTCGATGACGATCTTGGTCGCCACCTCGACGGCCGACTCGGCGAAGAACGGCAGGCGCCCGGTCAGCGCCTGGTAGAGGATGATGCCGAGGCTGAAGAGGTCCGAGCGGCTGTCCAGCTCGAAGCCCTGCACCTGCTCGGGGCTCATGTAGGCCGGCGTCCCGCAGACGATCCCGTCGCGGGTGAGGGGCTGGTAGCTCTCGTCGGGATCGGTGATCTTCGCGATGCCGAAGTCGAGCACCTTCACGAAGTCGCGGTTGCGGCGGTGATCGAAGCACACGATGTTCGCGGGCTTCAGATCCCGGTGGATGATCATCGCCGAGTGCGCTTCATCCAGGGCTTCGCAGACCTGGGTCATGATGTGCACGACGCGCTCGACGGAGAGCGGCGCCTCGGTGGCGATGATGTTGCCCAGGTCGCGCCCCTGGATGAGCTCCATGGCCATCCAGAGCAGATCGCCCTGATCGTCCTTGCCGAACCCGAAGATGGAGATGCAGTTGGGGTGGTTGAGGCGGCTGGCCGCCTGGGCCTCGCGCTCGAAGCGCTTCACCACCGTGGGATCGCTGACCAGGTTGGAGCGCAGCACCTTGAGCGCGACGCGCTTCTTCAGGTTGACCTGCATCGCCTGGTAGACGCGCCCCATGGCGCCTTCGCCGATCAGCTCCTCGATCTGGTAGGTGCCACCGATGACTCGCCCGATGAGCGGATCGCTCCCGGTCGCGTCGTAGGTCAGCGACGAGCCGCAGGCCGGGCAGAAGTTGGGCCGACCCTTGATTTCGTGTCCGCAGGTCGGGCACGGATGCATGCGCGGACTTCCTCACGGGCGGATGGCCGCAGGCCAGAGCCCTCGGCGTCTCGGGCCAGGGACGTGGCACCAACGAGGGGACCCATCCCAGCGGGCTCCCAGCGAGCAGAACCGGTTGGAATCTATCAGAGCTTTTCAACGAGCCGCAAGCCCGTGGCTCGGCCGCGGGGGCAATCCATTGCCCTTTGCAATCCTGGCGGCCTCGGGTATGGTCCACGCGTCCGGGGGCCTGCCAGGCCATCGCCCAGGCAGTTCTCGCCACAGTTCAAGGTGGATTTTCGTCTATGCCCTTCGTCACGCTGCAGAAGATGATCCGGGCGACGCTGGCGCTGGCGCTGGTGGTCCAGACCGGCTGCTACAACACCTACTCCGTCACCCTCGAAGAGCTGGCCAAGGCGCAGGAGGGCGGGGTCAACAGCGTCGTGAAGATGGCCACCGCCGAGGGCGAAGAGGTCGTCGTCACCAAGAACACGAAGGTGGGCGTCACGGACACCGGGGGCGGCTACCACGCCGTCTCGCCCTTCAACTTCACCCTCACCACCCGCCAGCTCGTGGCCCCCGATGAGGATCTGCTGCTCGGCCTGGACGAGATCCAGACCGGCAACGTGAAGCTCGTCAGCGGCACCCGCACCACCCTGCTGGTGGTGGGCGGGGTGGCGGCGCTCGTGGGCGCCGGGCTCTTCATCGCCCTCAACGCGCCGGAGCGCAAGGAGTTCGGGCAATAGGCCCGGCTCCTCGTTCGCTCGCCCTCCTCAGCCTGGCCGTGGCGCTCACGGCCTGCGTCGACGATCCCCTCAAGCTGCTGCAGGCCTCGGTGCTGGCCACCGGCTCGGATCCGGCCGGTCCCTTCCGCGTCGAGGCCCTCGTCGCGGGCGGCGCGCCGCCGGTGCAGGTCACCGCGCGGTTCAGCACGACCGGTCCCGAGGCCCTGGACGGGGCCTGCGGTGACGCTGGACCCGAGCACCGCTGGCGGGGCGTAGACGCCGGTCCGCCCGTGGAAGACGGCTGCTGGCGCGTCGCGCTGGTCCGCGGCCCGGGCGGCCTCTTCGAGGGCCACGCCGAGGGCGGGCCCTTCCTGCCGGGCACGACGCTGCACTACCGCATCATCGCCGAGGACGGCGGGGGCGAGCGTCGCCTCTGGCCGGCGGACGAGGCGGGCCAGCTCACGATCGTGGCGCCCGCGGGTTCGCCGCGGCTGCTCTTCATCGCGCCGGACCGCGGGCCGGCCACGGGGGGCACCCGGGTGGCGCTGCGCGGCAGCGGCTTCACGGCCGAGCTGACCGTTTCGATGGGCGGACGTCCTGCGCTCGACGTCGAGGTCGCCTCCGGTGAGCTGGCCCTCGCCACGACGCCCGCGGCCGAGCGACCCGGTGAGGTGGACGTCGAGGTGGTGACCGCGGATGGTCGCGGCGCCCTGACCGACGCGTTTCGCTACGTCGCGCCCCCCCGGGTCCTGAGCGTGGCGCCCCCCGAGGGCCCCACCACGGAGGAGACGCTCCTGGTCGTCGACGGGGATGGGTTCGAGCCCGGCGCGGTCGTCACCCTCGGCGATGTGGAGGGCCAGCGGACGGAGGTCCTGGGCCCGGGTCGGCTCGCGACGTTCGCGCCCCGCCACCCGCCGGCCACGGTCGACGTCGTCGTGACCAACCCCGACGGCCAGGCGGGCCGCCTGCCGGCCGCCTTCACATGGTGGCCGCCCCCGGTCATCGACGCCATCGAGCCCGACCGGGGGCCTGACCTCGGCGGTACCCCTTTTGTCTTGCGAGGCAAGGACTTCCGCTCTCCTGCCACCGTCTGGCTCGGCGGCGCGGAGGCCCGCGACGTCGTGGTGGCGGCCGACGGGCGCGAGGCGCGCGCCGTGAGCGCGGCCGCGCCGGCCGGGACCGTCGACGTCCAGCTCTACAACCCGGATGGGCAGTGGGGCGCGCTGGCCGCGGCCTGGCGCTATGTGGGTCCCCCGGTCCTGGAAGGGGCCGAGCCCCCGGTGGTCAGCCGGTGCGGCGGTGGCGTCGCCACCCTGATCGGCCAGAGCTTCGAGCCCGACATGCGGGTGACGCTGGACGGGGTGCCCGTGGAGGTGCTCGAGGTCAGCGACGACGGCACCCGCGCCCGCATCCGCGTCCCGGCGGGGGAGGCCGGCCCGGTGGTCGTGGTGGTCACCAACCCCGATGGCCGCAGCGCCGAGCGCCGGGACGTGCTGTCCTACGGCATCCAGCCGGAGGTGCGGACCGTGGATCCCGACCGCGTGCCGGTCTGGGGCGGCGTGGTGGTCCGGGTGACGGGGGCCGATCTCGACCGGGGCGTGGCCGTGGCCTTCGACGACGTGGCGGCGGAGCGGGTGGTCGTGGTGGCCGAAGGGTGCGACGCGGTGCTCGACGTGGTGGTGCCGCCCCACCCGGCGGGGCGGGCGACCGTTCGCGCCACCAACCGTGACGGCGCGGCCGGTGCGCTGCCCGACGGGGTGACCTACGTCACGCCGTCGCTCGATCCGCCCTACGGCCTGGTGCCGGGCTACGCGAACCTGACGCTGCGCGGGGTCGATCTGCGGCCCGGCCTGACGGTCCGCTTCGGCGACCGGGTACCCCGCTCGCTACAGCGCGTCTCCGACGAGGAGTGGCGCATCCTCACGCCGTCCGGCGAGCGCGGGCCCGTCGCCGTCGAGGTCCGAAACGCGGACGGCCGCGGCATCGTCACCCCGGGCGCCTTCCGCTACCGGGTCTACGTCGACGAGACCGGCGGCAACCTGATCCCGGACGTGGACTGCAACGACGTCACGGTCGCCGACATGGATGGCGATGGCCACCTGGACCTGGTGACGGCGAACGGCGCCATCGGCGGCATCGGCCGGCTGGCCCAGGCGCCGGCCATCCACTTCGGCGATGGCCTGGGCGCCTTCCAGCGCACCCCGCTGTCACCCGCTGGCAACGGCATGAACACCACGGTGGGCGATCTGGATGGCGACGGTGACCTGGACCTGTTCGTGGCGAACCTGTCCAGCGACCGCAGCGAGTACTTCCGCAATGAGGGGGGCCGCCGGTTCGTGCCGCCCGCGCGGTTCGCCGCGCGGGCCAACGCCTACGACGCCAGCTTCCTCGATGTGGAAGGGGACGGCGATCTGGACCTCTTGCTGCTGCGCAACGGCAACCCCGACAACAACGAGCGCGAGGGGCCGGAGCGGCTCTACCTCGGGGACGGGCGGGGCGGCCTGGTGGAGGCCTCTGACCAGATCGCCTTTGATATCCGCGATGTCCACGATCACGACATGGCCATCGGCGACCTGAACGGCGACGGTCTGCCCGACGCCGTCATCGTGGTGGACAACATCAGCGCGGCCTTCGGCTCGTCGCGCAACCGCCTGCTGCTCAGTGACGGCCGGGGGCGCCTGCTCGAGGCGCCGTCGCCCTTCAACGACATCCCCGGCGACTGGCTCAACGCCGCGCTGGCGGACGTCGACGCCGATGGCGACCTCGACGTCCTGCTGCCCCAGGACTATGTGGAGGGCCTCTCCCGACCGGGGACGCCGGCGCTGGCCCTCTTCCTGAACGACGGGCGCGGCGGCTTTGGAGCCGCCCACGACCGTGTGCGCGGCCTCCCGCCCATGCCGGCCTTCGAGGCGGTGCCGACCGACCTCGACGGCGATGGCGACGTCGACGTGGTGGTGGCGGTGTACGGGCTGCTCTTCGCGGACGGCAGCATCCAGGCGGAGCGCAGCGCGATCCTGCTCAACGATGGGACCGGGACCTTCTTCGAGGCCACGTCGGCCTTCGAGCGCGGGCTCGACCTGCCCAGCGCCGACTTCGGGCCCGGCGACTTCGACGAGGACGGGGCCTTCGACCTCTTCGAGTGCGCGGCCGAGGGCGAGTCGCGCCTCTGGATGCAGCGGGACTGAGCGCCACGGCGGCCGTCTGGCGAGCCCGCCCGTGCCCTGCTAGATTCCTGCGAGCCACCGCCAGGGAGGGCCCATGGACGAGAACGCGCTGCGCCTGGATCCCGAGCTTCGCGTGTGCCTCGCCCATATGCGCCGTGCGCCGCTGGACTACCGGCTGCGGGTCCGCGCGGCGGAGCTTCTCATTCGGCTGGGCGAGCTGGACGCCGGGCTCCGCATCCTGCGCAGCTGCATCGACTACTTCACGCTGGGTGGCTTCCCCCTGCGCGCGCTGTGGTCGATCAAGCTGCTGGAGTCCCTGGACGTCGACGCGACCTGGGTCGATCGAGCCTACGCCCTGCTGACGCGCCACTACGCGCGCACGCCGTCGAGCCAGTGGGGCGACCCCATCTTCGAGATGCCGACACCGGCGCCCACCGCGGCCGACCTGGCGGCGCTGCCGGCCACCTTCCCCGAGGTGGTGGCCGAGGTGGATCGGCGCGCCAACGACATCATCCGGGGGGCCAACTTCCCGGAGCGTCTGCCCCGCCTGCCGCTGCTCTCCGACCTGCCGGCCGGGCCCTTCGAGGCCGCCGCCCGGGCGATGATGCTGCGCCGGGCCGCCGATGGGGACGTCCTGCTGGCCGAGGGCGAGGTGGGCCGCAGCGTCTACCTGATCGCCTGGGGCGAGGCCCGGGTGACCCGCCGCCGGGGCGATGAGGTGGCCATCCTGGGTCGCCTCGGCGAGGGCGAGGTCTTCGGCGAGATGGCCCTGGTCACCGACTCACCCCGCATCGCGTCGGTGCTGGCCGACGGGCCTGCCGAGATTCTTGAGCTGGATCGCGGGGTTCTGGAGGGCCTGGGGCCCGCGGTGCGGAGCCTGCAGGACGCCCTGTCTCGGCAGGTCTGCGACCGGATGGTGGGCAACCTGATGCGGCTGTCGCCGCTGTTTCACGGCCTCGACGCCGACCGGCGCGGGGCGCTCATCGCGCGGTTCCAGTCGCGGCTGGCGATCGAGGACGAGGTGATCATCACCGAGGGCGAGGGCAGCCCCGGCCTCTTCATCATCCTGGACGGCCTGGTCGAGGTGACGGTGGCGCGCGGCGGCAGTCCCCGCACGGTGGGCACGCTGCGCGAGGGCGACGTCTTCGGCGAGATCTCCCTGGTGCAGGATCGGCCTGCCACCGCCTCGTGCATCGCCGCCCGGCGCTGCCTGCTGATGTGGCTGCCCCGTGAGGCCTTCGCGGAGCTGCGGCTCGTCTACCCCGAGGTCATCGACGCCATCTCGGACGTCGGCGAGTATCGGCTGCTCGACAACCTGTACACGCTGGCTTGAGCGAGGGGGCCGCGGCCCGGGGCCGCGCGTCATTCGCAGAGAGGGAGGGGGAGAGGTGGGGGCGACGGGTCCGCCGCCCCCCGGCAGCGATCAGAGCGAGCCGATGCCCATCACGTCGCTGATGTAGACCATGTTGGACATCCGATCCTCCTGGTTCTCCAGCAGGTTGCGCGTGCTGCGCAGGGCGTCCTCGGTCTCGGCGCGGGTGCGACCCTCGGGCAGGTTGCCCGTCTCGATGGCATCCGAGAAGAGCGCGTAGTCGGCCGTGAGGGCCTGGCAGCGCTGCACCGCCTGGATGGCGATGCTGTCGGTCAGCTCGGTGCGCACCGCCACGAAGCGGCGGTGGGTCAGCGGGCTCTCGCACATCTCGTAGTCCTGGGCGTCCAGGCCCTCGATGCTGAAGCCGGTCTGGCCGCCCAGCTCGAAGACGCGGATGGCGTTGGTGTAGCTCAGATCCAGGTAGTACGGCGTGTAGATGGCCGAGTACAGCAGGCTGTAGATGAACAGCTGGGTGCTGGCGCCCGGCGCGACGCGCTGGCCCTCGGGGTTGAGGGAGCGGGGATCGAAGGTGTCGTCGCTGCCGAAGAAGCTGCCGTCCCAGAAGGTGCGCGCCTGGATGGTGCGGGTGTCAGGGTCGTAGACCTGGGCCGGCACCGAGACCTGACCCGAGATGAACGCGCCCAGCAGGTCCTTGAAGGCGTTCGGGAAGAAGTCGTGGAAGCTCAGGTAGAACCGCTCGTCGTTGGGCAGGTTGCTCTGCCCGAAGTCGCGCGAGGTCAGGACCCAGAGCGCCGCGATCTTGTCGTAGAACGTGCCCACGTAGGACAGGCGCTGCACCTCGCCGAAGTAGCCGTCCTCGTAGGACGAGTACAGGGGCTTGCCGAGGCCGAGGGGGATGTTGATGGTCTCGCGGTTCGGGTTCTCAACGAGGTCATCCGAGAGCTGCTCGAACATCTCGCTGTCCTCGTTCCAGCGGAACGAGCCCGACTCCGGCTGGGCCATGACGTTGCCCAGGAAGTCGAAGCCCAGCACCGTGGCGCGGAACATGTCGTAAAGCCGCCGGGGCCGGTGTTGGTCCGGAAGCCGGGCTCGTAGAAGTACTTGTACAGCAGCGCCTGCATCTGGTCGCCGATGACCACGAAGTAGCGGCCGTAGATGCGGTTGAGGTAGCCGTTGACGCTGAAGGCCTTGCGGTACCGGCGGAAGTTGTTGAACACGAAGAGGCGCTCGTAGGTTTCGATCATGTTGCGCACGATCTCCTCGGAGCTCTCACCCTCGTCGAAGCGGTTGCAGAAGGGCTGATCGGCGACGCGGTCGTCGGTGCAGAACGCCTGGCGGGGGTTGAACTTGCCCTTGGCGCGCTGGTCATCATCCCAGTTCGAGCAGACGCTCACGCCCAGGTTGCCGGTGATGCGCTCGTCGCGGCGGCAGGTCTGGCCGGCGGCGGCGTGGGGCAGTCACCGTTGGCCTCGCACAGCTCGCCGCCCTGGTACCACTGCACCTGGGTGCGCGCGGCGGTGGCGCAGCGATCGATGCCGCCCTCGCACTCGCTCTGGTCGACCAGGCCGGCGTGCAGGAAGCGCATCGCGGCCTTGTCGTAGGAGCCCAGGCCGTTCCAGTCGTTATAGAGCAGGCCGCTGTAGTCCATGATGGAGCTGTAGCGGTAGTTGCGGATGCCGAGCTCGGTCTCGCGGGCGAGCCGGACCTCGCGCTGGGCGTCCCACTCGGCGTAGCGCTCGGCGAACGCCTCGGGGGTCTCGTCGTTCTCCTGGAAGGGCACGAAGACGGGCTCGGCGCCCAGCTCGTCGTTCACCTGCTTCTTGATCTGGTAGTACTCGGGGAAGAAGTTCGCCCGGTCGAACGACGCGATGAAGTTGTGGCGCAGGCCCATGTTGTGGCCGAGCTCGTGGAGCGTGGTGGCGCGGAAGGCCTGCTCACGGATGACCTGCTTGAAGCCATCGCGATCCAGCTCCATGTGCTGCTGGGCGAACTGCCACAAGCCCCCGTCGTTGAAGAGGTAGTCGGCCGGCTCGACCGCACGGGCCGCCAGGCGATCGACGCGGTCCGAGATGCTCTTCATGGCGCTGCCGGGGGGGCCGAACGGGTTGGCCAGCTTGACCTGCTCGTCGGTCAGCTCGGCGGCGCTGTGGGCCAGCCCACCGCTCACCTCGCGGGCGATCTCGTCGGGGATCAGCATGCGATCCAGGCCGGCCTGCTCGGCGACAGGCGCCGGGTATGCAGGCTGCCGGCGTGGTGATCCAGCTCCTCCATGCGGATGCGCATGTCGTCGAGGCGGCGGGCCGCCCCGTCGGTGCTCGCGCCGCCGGTGAGGCCGCGGATGGGGGTGCGGGGGGGCTGCTTGTAGCCCTGGGCCTGCATGATCTCGAGGACGTTGAGGCCGCGCAGGAACTGGTTCTCGTCGATGCCGCGGCAGGCGTTGGGCAGGGGCGACACGCCATCCTTCGCCTTCTGGGCGCAGAGGATGTCGACCATGTCCATCACGGTGTTCTCGATGTAGTCGAAGCAGCCGTTGCCGTAGACATAGGCGGTGGCGTTGATCAGCTCGCCGGTCTCGGGGTCGTTGGCGGGGCCGCCGACGCCGCAGGGCTGGCCGGAGCCGGCCTCCTGGATGAACGAGATGAAGTTGTAGCGCAGGTCACCCATGAACTTCGTGCCGTCGTTCTCACGCAGCTCGAAGGCGCAGGTGCCGGTCATCTTCCAGCCATCGTCCGTCGCCGAGCACTGCTCGACGGGCTTGCCGCCGGCGCACTCCACCTTGCAGGAGGAGGTCAGGTCCAGGCCGGGCTTGATGCCGTTGTAGGCGTCGTTCCACTCCTTCGCCATCTTGAAGGCGACGGGCTTGAGGTCCCGGGGGAACTCGCGGTTGAGGTAGTAGACGATGGGGTTGATCTCGCGCTCGGCGAGCGGGAGCGGGGTGCACTCGTCGCCGTTGCAGCGGTGGGTCTTCTTCCAGACCTTCCAGCGGGTGCCGAGGTACTGCTGGAAGTCGGTCTCGCCGCGGCCCGGGGTGTACACGCCCTTCACCACGCGCCAGACGCCGAAGCGCTCGAACGTCTCGTCGGGGTAGTAGATGGGCTCGTACATCTCCTCGTGCGGGCCCATGGCGCGCTCGGGCACCTTGGCGAACGACATGCGCATGCCGATCTCGCTGAGGGTGCAGGGGGTGCCGTAGCCGTAGTAGCTGGTGATGAAGCAGGTGAAGAGGCCGTCGGGCGGCACGATGGTCATCCGGTTGGTCACCATGATGGCATCGTCCTGGATGATGGGGGGCAGGAAGCCCTCATCACAGGTCTTCAGATCGATGGAGCCGTCGGCGTTGCGCTCGCAGTTCGAGCCCTCTTCCTGGACGTAGTAGGGGGCCTCGATGCCGCCGATCCAGCCCATGTCGCGGGCGGAGTTGAGGTTGTAGCCCAGGTCGGTCAGCCCCAGATCGGCCCAGTCGACGCGGATGTAGTCGCGCTCGTACCAGGGGCGGTCGGAGCTGTTCTCCGAGATCACGTTCGACTGCTCGCCGGTGCTGGAGTTGTACTGGCGCTGGATGTCGAAGTGGCCCTGGATGCGGAAGGCCGCGACCGGGTGATCACAGGGGAACTTCTCGAAGTCCGCCCCGTCGGCGTCCGCCGCCGCGCGGGACTCCGCGTTCGTGGGGTCCTTCTCGTCGCCCTCGCTGCGGCCGGGCGTGTCGTTGCCGCCGATGACGATCTCGTCCACGCGGCAGGCCAGCAGCCGGTCCTCCTCGATGCGCCAGCGGACGCGCAGGGCGGGGAAGTCCTCGGAGAAGAAGTACTCCTGGCGATCACCGACGAACGTGCCGTCGGCCTCGTAGGGGACGTCGATCACGGTGCGAGCGAAGTACCACTCGCCCTTGAAGAGGTCCTTCTTCAGCGCGTTCGGCTGCACCCGGTTGATGTCCTCGACTTGCTCGGTGCAGCCACCGAACGAGAACAGCGTCCCTAGCGCGACCAGGGCACCGTACTGGCGAATCAATCCCATCTGCTCCTCCGAAGCCGACCGGCGGTTCCGATCGTCAACCCTTATAGTCCTCGGACTCCCCACCGGTGGGGCCAGGCGTCCGGACGTCTTACAGACGGCCCGAGCGACCTGTCAAGGCGGGTCGAACCAACACGAGGTACGCTGCTCGGCGGGGCCGGTGTGGAAAGATCAGCCGGGCGTGAGCAAGGCGGGCAGCTCGCCGGCACGCTCAAGGCGGGCGAGGTCGGTGTAGCCTCCGATGGAGCGGTCGCCGAAGAAGATCTGGGGCACCGTCCGCTGCCCGGTGGCCTCGACCAGCCAGTGCCGGGCCTCGGCATCCCCGCTCACGTCGATCTCCTCGAAGGGGAGGTCCAGGCGTGCGAGCAGCCGGCGCGCCGCGTGGCAGTAGTAGCAGGTGCGGGTGGTGTAGACGCGGATGGGGACCATGACACCTCCAGCGAGTCGCCGACAGATGCGGGATACCGCCCCCAGGTTGCCCGTCACCCTCGGCGCCGTCGTCGTCGCCCGCAACGAAGCCCTCCACATCGTGGCCTGCCTGGCCAGCCTGCGTGGGGTCGACGAGGTGGTCGTCGTCGACGACGGCAGCACGGATGGGACGCCGGCCCTGGCTGCCCGGGCCGGCGCGCTCGTCGTCTCCGGCACTGGTCCCCTCGGGGCCCTGCGGGAGCAGGGAGGCGCACGGCTCGCTCGGCCTGGCTCGTGCTCCTCGACGCCGACGAGCGCCTCCCGCCTGGCGGGGTCGAGTGCCTGCGGGTCTGGGCGGAGAACGCGCCAGCGGCGGTCGCCGCGTGCCGGCTGCCCATCCGCAGCCACCTTGGCGCCCGCTTTCTTCGGTGGGGCGGCTACTTCCCCGCGGCGCGCGTCCGCTTGATCCGGCGCGACGCCGCCCGGTGGTCCCCCGACCGCGTGCACGAGCGGCCGATCCTGGTGGGGCGCACCGTCGACGTGCGCCTGCCCATCGACCACTTCGGCTACCGCGACCTGGACCACGCGCGGGAGAAGACCCGCCGGTACGCCGCCTGGGCGGCCGAGGAGCGAGGCGCCGCGGGCCGCCACCCGGTCGCCCTGGACACCTTCATCCGCGTGGGGTGGCGCTGGCTGCGGGTCTACCTGCTGCGGGGCGGCTGGCTCATGGGCCGGCTCGGCTGGCAGCTCGCCGGGCTCCAGGCGCGCGGCGTCTGGTGGCGGGATCGCTGGATCCGCCACGGCGCCCCACCGGACGCCGGCCGGCCACCGTGACGTTTGCGCACGTCGCCCGGCATCTGCGACATTGAGAGCAGGTGCGGCGTCGTAAGGACGCGGCCTGGTCGTCGATGCCCAGGTATCCGGCCCAGGAGGAGGTACCCCATGCTGGATGGCTACATCATCGAGCAGATCCGCCGCCGCGAAGAGGAGCGACGCCGGGTCCAGGAGCAGCCCCGGCTGGAGCTTCCCCTCCCCATGGAGCCCTGGCCCGAGGCGGACGAAGAGACGCCCGAGCCCGAGCCGGCGCGGGTGATCATCATCGACCTCTGACAGGTCGACATCCCGGGCGGCAGGTCCTCTGCGGCGTCCGAAACTTCCCATGATCGTTGCTGTTTTCGCTCCGGCCCTGCGCAGGCGGCCGCAGCCGCCTCGCCAGCGAGCAGGCCGGCGAGGCGCCTCTCGGACGGCTCCGGCGCGAATCGGATGCGAACTGTGGAGGAGGGGAGGTCCGGGGACCGCTCAGCAGGCGAGCAGTGGAGCGCCGGAGCGCCCCGAGGCGCGGCTCAGAGGCCGGCGTTGAAGACGAACGGGAACTTGATCTGGCACATACCGCCGTCGGGCTTGGGGAACGTCCAGCGCTCGATCTGGCGGAGCATGCAGCCCTCGACCGTCTTGTTGCCCAGGGTGCTGCTCTCGACGATGGCCTTGACCACCTTGCCGTCGAGGCCGATACGCCAGCTCATGGAGACCTTGCCCTGCAGCTCGGGGTTGCGGGCGAGCTCTCGCTCGTAGCAGTACTGGATGCCCGACGACCGGGCGCTCACGACGCGCTGGATGTCCTGCTGCTTGCAGAAGCCTGCCACCTCGCCGCCGGTCGCCTTCACGCGGACCTTCTTCTTGGCCGGGCCCTTGCCGCCGAGCTTGGCGCGCGTGCCGCGGCCGCCGCCGGTGTCGATGCGGCCCATGCCGCGGATGCGGCCGAAGCCCTCACCGCCACCGCCGGTGCCGGTGCCGCGCAGACCCATGCCGCCCGCGCCGTTGCCGACCACCAGCTCGTCGCCCACGCCGCTCATGGCCGCGTTGAGCTTGGAGTCGAAGCCGGTCTTGTCGCCGAAGACGTTCTTCAGCGGGCCGCGGCCCAGCAGGTTGGAGCCGAGGGCCTTGTGGATGCCGACGTCCTTGATCTTGTCGACCATCTCACCGTCGCGCTTCGGCACCTTGGACTTGTCCTTCTTGTCCTCCTCGCCGAACTTGCCCTCTTCGCCGCCGGCCTTCTTGCCGACGTCCTCGTCCACCGACTCCTCCTCCTCCTTCTCCTCGATCTCCGGGGGAGGCTCCTCGACGATCACCTTCATGAAGCGGTCGTCGAGGTCGATGTCGGTGAGCTGGGGCTTGTCCTCGTACAGCATGAAGGCCGCGATGAGGACGCCGAGGTGCAGGGTCAGCGCGGTGAGCAGCGACCCGAGGACCGGCGCCTCCAGCGTCCCCCAGATGGGGCGGACCGGCACGGCGGCGCGGTCGTCGACGAACTGGAAGAAGACCGCCAGGGGGCCCAGATCGAGCATCCCCCAGTCCTTGCCGCTGACGCTGACGTCCTTGCCCTTGCCCTTGCGGGCCTCGGCGACGTCCGACTCCTTGCCTCCGAGCTGGATGCGCCCGGTCATCTGCTCCGTGAGGTGCAGCGTGTAGCCGTCGCGGTCGGGGCTGAAGAGCACATACTTCGCGCCGACGTTGGCCACGTCCGGGATCATGAGGGTGTTCTTCGCGTGCTCGCCGATCGTGACGGGCTTGCCGTCCACCACGGTCTCGGAGACCACGGTGTCATGCCAGAGAACGGCGACGCGAAGCTGGGATTGGGTCTTGCTCAAGAGTCAGTCCTCCGCTCGATCCTCGCGAGGCGCGTCCCCATTTTCCGATCGGCAGACGGTGGGCGCGGGCCCTGAAGTGCCCGGGAGGTTACTCGCGGTTCACGTGCTGGTCAACCCCAAGCACCCGAATCCGCTGGTCTTCCTCGCCTTGACCCGCCCGCGTCGACCGTGCGATTCCGGAACCGCGCGAGTGTTCACGCCCTTCGACACCGACCTGATCATCAGGTTCCCGTGGGGGGCGAAAACTTCGCGACAATAGGGGCCAGTCCCCGGGTCGGTGGAGTGCAACATGTTGCACCGGGTCCTCATCGCCCTCGCGCTGCTGCTCGCCGGCCAGGCGGTGGCCCAGCCGGATGCGCGGCTCCGGGGGCTCTTGACCGAGGGCGATCGCGCCAGGCTCAACCTGATCATCCGCAAGCGGCAGGTGGAGGTTCGGCGCCAGCGGAGCGTGCCGCGCGGCTTCACGGTGCCGGGGGGGACGCTCGTCACGGGCCGCGGCTGGCTCGCGGCGTCCCGTCGAGTCGTGACGGCCTCGGCCCTCGTCGAGGGGTGGCCCGTCGACGCGGCCGACGTCATCGAGGTGCTCGCACCCGATGGCGTCTGGCGTCCCGCCGCCGTCGGGCTCATCGATGCCCGCACCGGGCTCGCGGTCCTCGACGTGGATCTGCCGCCGATCAGCGAGGGGCCGGCTGCCGAGAAGGGCGCCCTCTGGCCGGGCCGACGGGTCTACGCCGCCGGGCCGAGCTGGCCCGTCGAGCTGCTGGTCCAGGCCCGCGGCGCCGGCGATCTGCGGTGGTACTGGGTCCTCGCGGGGCCGCCCCTCTCGCCGGGCACGCCCCTCTTCGATCCCGGGGGCAACCTCATCTCCGTGGTCGGCCTGCTGGGCGCGGGGGGCGTCCCGCTGGCGCTCCCCGAGGAGTCCATCGCCGATCTGCGGGCCCGGGAGGGGGACTGGCTGCCGTGACGGATCCCCTCGGGGCGCTCAGGGCGGCCCAGACGAGCGGCCTGATGCCGCCGGGGCGGCTGCTCATCGCGTGCAGCGGCGGCGCAGACTCGCTGGCGCTGCTGCACGCGGCCGCTGCGGTGGGCGGCTGGGATCTGGGCGCTGCGGTGGTCGATCACGGGCTCTTGCCCCATGGAGGACCGGCCTGCCGGGCGGTCGAGGCCGCGGCCGGGCAGCTCGCCCTGCCGGTCTTCGTCCTGCCGGTGGTCCTCGGCGACGGGCGCGGGCCCGAGGATCGGGCGCGTCGTGCCCGGCTGGCAGCGCTGGAGGCCTGCGCCCGGCAGGAAGGCTTTCCTCTGATCGCGCTCGCGCACACGCGCGAGGACCAGCTCGAGACGGTGTTGATGCGGCTGGCGGAGGGCGCCGGGGTGCGCGGCCTGGGCGGCATGGCGGCGGCCCGCGGCTGTCTGCGCCGGCCGTGGCTCGGGGTGTCGCGGGCGGACGTCCGGGACTGGGGGGCGGCGCGCGGCCTGCTGCCGGTGGTTGATGAGTCCAACGACGATCCCCGCTTCCTGCGCAACCGCATCCGGCACGAGCTGCTGCCGGCCTTCGATCGGGTGTTCGGCCCCGGCTGGCGGGGGGCGGCGGCGGCGAGCGCCGAGCACGCTCGCCAGGCGGACGCGCTGCTCGATGACCTCGCGGCCAGGGTCGAGGCCACCGCGGTCCGGCAGGTCGGCGCGGAGCTGGCTGTCCGGGGGCTGTCCTCGGCGCCCCCGGTCGTGGGCCGGCGGGTGCTCGTGCGCGTCCTCCGTCGCCTGGGTACCGCGCCGCGCCGCGACCGGACGACGCTCGCGGCGCTGGAGGCCGTCGGGCCCGGGTCGGTGGACCTGCCCGGTGGCCTGCGCGCCCGACGCGCGGGGGACACCCTCTGGCTCGGCCCGCGGCCCCGGCCGCGCTCGCCCGCACCCGAGGCCGTCCTGGTGCCGGGGCCGGGGAGCTACCGGTGGGGGGAGGTGCTCGTCCGGGTGGCGCCCGACGACGGCACCGGCGACCAGCGCGTCGACGCCGCGGCCGCGCCGTTTCCGTGGACGCTGCGCGCCGTGGCCGTCGGCGAGCGGGTGCACCTGCTGGGGGCCCCGGGGCGCAAGCGGGTGGCCCGGCTGTTCAGCGACGCGGGTGTACCGGCGTCGGCGCGGGGAGGGCCGGTGCTGGCCGACGCCCAGGGCATCGTCTGGATCCACGGCCTCCGGGCGGTCGAGCGGGTGCGGCACCGGTCCGGTCCGGCCTGGCGCATCGAGGTTCACCCCGTCGGCGAATCGTCGGGGGCCCTGCTGGCGTCTGATGCCTGACCAGCGCGGGCCGCGGGGCGAAGCGCCTGGTTGCGGGCTTCATGGGCCGCGTGCTAAGCAAGAATGTTGAACTTCGCCTGAAGGCGACGGATTTTCGGATCCTCGCCCCGCAAAGGACACACGGTGCGGCAGCCTTACAAGACGGGCCTCCTGTGGCTCATTCTCATCGTCGCCTTCATCACGATCTACCGGCTCCTCCCGGGGGCTGGCCGGCAGAACGGCGAGGTCGGCTTCGACGAATTCAAGCGCTACCTGGAGAACAACCGGGTCGCCGAGCTGGTGGTGGACGGGGATCAGATCCGCGGCAAGCTGCGCGATGAGGAGCGCCCGTTCCTCGTCGTGGGCCCCATCGGCGAGAAGCTCCAGGCCGAGATCGCCGAGAAGGCGGCCGACAAGGAAAAGGGCTTCTCGTTCCGGTACTTGCCGAAGGAAGAGGGCTCGTTCCTGCAGAGCGTCGTGATCACCTGGCTCCCCATGCTGGTGCTCTTCGTCATCTTCTTCGTCTTCATGCGGCAGCTTCAGAGCGGCGGCGGCAAGGCGATGTCGTTCGGCAAGAGCAAGGCCAAGCTGCTCTCCGAGAGCGGCAAGAAGGTGACGTTCGACGACATCGCCGGGGTCGAAGAGGCCAAGGACGAGCTTGACGAGATCATCCAGTTCCTGCGCGATCCCAAGAAGTTCACGCGCCTGGGCGGCCGCATCCCGAAGGGGGTGCTGCTGATGGGTCCGCCCGGCACCGGCAAGACGCTGCTGGCGCGCGGCGTGGCCGGCGAAGCGGGGGTGCCGTTCTTCAGCATCTCGGGGTCGGACTTCGTGGAGATGTTCGTGGGCGTCGGCGCCAGCCGCGTGCGCGATCTCTTCGAGCAGGGCAAGAAGAACGCCCCCTGCATCATCTTCATTGACGAGATCGACGCCGTGGGCCGCCACCGTGGGGCGGGGCTGGGCGGTGGTCACGACGAGCGCGAGCAGACGCTCAACCAGCTGCTCGTCGAGATGGACGGCTTCGAGTCCAACGAGGGCGTCATCCTGATCGCCGCCACGAACCGGCCTGACGTGCTGGATCCGGCGCTGCTGCGTCCGGGGCGCTTCGATCGCCGCGTCGTGGTGAACCGGCCCGATGTGCGAGGGCGCGAGCAGATCCTCCGGGTGCACACCCGCAAGGTGCCTCTCGCCCCTGAGTGCGACATGGAGGTCATCGCGCGGGGTACTCCGGGCTTCGCGGGGGCGGATCTCGAGAACCTGGTCAACGAGGCGGCGCTGCTGGCGGCCCGCCGCGGGCGCGACGTCGTGGCGATGTCGGACTTCGAGATGGCCAAGGACAAGGTGCTCATGGGGGCCGAGCGGCGCTCCATGATCATCTCGGACGCCGAGAAGCGCACGACGGCCTACCACGAGGCGGGCCACGCCCTGGTGGCGCGGCTGCTGCCGGGGACGGACCCCGTCCACAAGGTGACGATCATCCCCCGCGGCCGGGCCCTGGGGGTGACGCAGCAGCTCCCCACCGAGGATCGGCTGTCGATGACGAAGGAGTTCGCCGAGAAGCGGCTGTCCATCCTCATGGGGGGCCGCATCGCGGAGGAGCTGATCTTCAACCAGCTCACCACCGGGGCCGGGCACGACATCGAGATGGCGACGGACACCGCGCGCCGCATGGTGTGCGAGTGGGGCATGAGCGACAAGCTGGGGCCGCTGGCCTTCGGCAAGAAGGAGGAGCAGGTGTTCCTGGGCCGTGAGATCGCCCAGCACCGCGACTACTCCGAGCAGACCGCCATCGAGATCGACGCCGAGGTGCGGCGCATCGTGATGGACGCCTACCAGCTCGCCCGCCGCCTGCTCTCGGACAACATCGACAAGCTCCGGGATCTGGCCGAGGCGCTCCTCGTGCGCGAGACGCTCGACACCGCCGAGGTGGACGCCGTCATCCGTGGCGAGGCGCTGCCCCCGGTCAAGACCGCGACGCCCGAGGCGGGCGGCTCCGGCCGGCGGCCCAAGGCGGTCTTCGCCACCAAGGAGAAGCGTCACCCCGGCATGCTGCCGGAGTCGCAGGCAGACGGCGCCTGAGGAGCGCAGAGGCCCACCGGTCGGCGGCGCTGCGCCGCGCCCGGGGGCCGGGGTTTTAGGGGATCGACGCGTTGCGCTGGCAGGTCGGCCGACGGCGGCTGCAGTGGGAAGGGACGCCGCGCGTGCGGCTCATGGGGGTGGTCAACGTCACCCCCGACTCGTTCTCGGACGGGGGCCGCTTCCTGGATCCGCAGCGCGCCATCGCCCACGGCCTGCAGCTCGTGGCGGCGGGCGCCGACCTGCTGGACGTGGGGGGTGAGTCGACCCGACCGGGGGCGGATCCGGTCCCTGCTGATCTAGAGCTGGCGCGCATCATCCCGGTTATCGAGGGCCTGCGGCGGCACACCGATGTGCCCCTGTCCGTCGACACCCACAAGGCCGCCGTCGCGGCGGCTGCGGTCGAGGCGGGGGCAGATATCATCAATGATATCAGCGCTCTGGGTGATCCGGATCTGGCCCGGGTGGCGGCCTCGACCGGGTGCGGGCTGGTGTTGATGCACATGCGCGGGACGCCGCGCACGATGCAGCAAGGCGACCTGCGCAGCGACGACATCATGGGCGACGTGGTGGCGGGCCTGGCGGCGGCGGTGGCGCGCGCCGAGGCGGCCGGCGTGGCGCGGGCGAGCCTCTGCCTGGATCCGGGCATCGGCTTCGGGAAGACGGCTGCGCAGTGCGTCGCCCTGCTGGCGGAGTTGCCGCGCCTGGTGGCGCTGGGCCTCCCGGTGCTGGTGGGCCTGTCGCGCAAGTCGTTCCTGGGGGCGCTCACCGGCCGCGATGGGCGGATCGGGGGGCGGGCACGGTGGCAGCGCACACGGTGGCCATCCTGGGCGGGGCCCACCTGCTGCGCGTGCACGACGTGGCCGACGCGGCGGACGCGGTGGCGGTGGCGTTGGCCGCCCAGGCGGCCCGGAGGGCGGCATGAGCAGCAGCGCCCTGCTCGAGGTCGGGTCCACGGTCCTCGACGTCGCCATCGTCTACTACCTGATCTACCGGGTCCTGCTGATCATCAAGGGCACCCGCGCGGTGCCGATGCTGATCGGGCTGGTGGCCATCGTCCTGCTGTACTTCTTCAGCCAGGAAGATTACGTCAACCTCCCCACCTTCAACTGGCTGCTCCAGCAGTTCATCAACAGCCTCTTCTTGATCGTGGTGGTCTTGTTCCAGTCCGACATCCGGCGTGCGCTCGCCGCGTTCGGCCGGACGCAGTTCCTGACGGCGTTTCGGACGGGGCAGGGGGCCCAGGTCATCGAGGAGCTGGTGAAGGCCTCCGACTCCCTGGCCCGGCAGCGCATCGGGGCCCTGGTGGTGGTGGAGCGGGAGGCCGACCTCTCGCCGTACATGGAGGACGCCACCCGGCTGGACGCCAAGGTGACGAAGGAGCTGCTCTACGCGCTGTTCGTGCCCGAGCGACAAAACCCGCTGCATGACGGGGCGGTGGTCATCCGGCAGGGTCGCGTCGAGGCGGCGGGCGTCTTCCTGCCCATGAGCATCAACCCCAACATCGCCCGCAACCTGGGCACCCGCCACCGCGCCGCGCTGGGGCTCGCCGAGGAGACCGACGCGGTCGTGCTGGTGGTCAGCGAGGAGCGGGGCGCCGTCTCCCTCGCGGAGGGCGGCAAGCTCGAGCAGGACCTGGACGTGGACCAGCTGCGGGATCGGCTGACGGATCTGCTCATCAAGCGCACGCCGAGGCTGCGCGACCGCCGGCGCGGGCGCACGGGGCAGCGTGGCGAGCCGGCCCACCGGCCGGGGGAGCGGTAGGATGCGCGCGCTCTTCCTGGAGCACCTGCCCATCAAGGTGGTGGCCCTGATCCTCGCGGTCAGCCTGGTGATCATCAAGCATGAGGAGCAGATCGCCCTGGTGACCGTGAGCGTGCCGGTGCGGGTGGTGCACCCGTCCAACCGTGTGCTGGTCAGCCCCGTGGCCGACAAGGTGCTCGTGACCGTCGAGGGTCGCTACGGCGATCTGGAGTCGCTGGACATCCCGGCGCTCGACGTGCGCCTGACGGGGCTGGAGGGCAACACGTATGCCTTCGAGCGCGACCTCTTCAAGGTTCCGCCGGGGCTGCGGGTGCGCGAGGTGCGGCCGCCCGCGATGTTGCTGCGCTTCGAAGAAAAGATGGCGGACGTGAAGCCGGTGCGGCCGGATCTGCATGGGGAGCCCGCGGAGGGCTTCCGGCTGGTCGGGGTGGAGGTCATCCCGCCGACGGTGAAGGTCGAGGGGGCCGCGTCGGCGGTCTCCCGCCTGGGCGAGGTGCTGACCGATCGCATCGATCTGGTCGGCCGCAACCAGAGCGTCACCCTGGATGTCGAGCTGACCAAGCCGCCCGAGTACGCGGCGTTCCTGCACGGCAACCAGGTCTACCAGGTCAAGCTGGTCATCGAGGAGCGGACGGACACCCGCGTCGTCGACGGCATCGCCATCGCGGTGCGAGGGGAGCCGCAGGGATCGCCGGGGTACGAGGTCAGCCCGCCGACGGCGGACGTGACGCTGCAGGGCCCCGTCCGGCTGCTGCGCGCGCTGGATCCCGATCACGTCGAGGTGTTCGTCAACGTGGCCGGGGCCAACCCCAACCGCCGCATCCTGAAGAGCCGGGTGGTCGACGCCGCTGCGCCGCCCGGCCTGACGCTGGTGGAGGTGCGGCCGGGCAAGGTCACCCTCGTCCAGCGCGATCCGCCGCCGGAGCCCGAGGTGGTGCCCGAGCCCGGCGCGGACGCCGGCGTGCCCTGAGCGGCCCACCGGGGAGATTTCCCGCCTGAATGGGCGTATGCTGCCGCACCGAGGTTCGACCGTGAGGGACCCGTGAGGGATCGACAGCTTTTCGGCACCGACGGCGTGCGTGGGCTCGCCAACCAGGCCCCGATGACTCCCGAGCTGGCGCTGCAGCTCGGCCGCGCCATCGGCTATCGCTTGCGTGGGCACGTCCACGGGCGCCGGCCCAAGGTGCTGATCGGCAAGGACACCCGGCTGTCGTGCTACATGCTCGAGACGGCGCTGTCGGCCGGCCTGACGTCGGCCGGGGCCGACGCCCACCTGGTGGGGCCCCTGCCGACCCCGGGGGTGGCGTTCCTCACCGAGGGGATGCGGGCGGACGCCGGCGTGATGATCTCGGCCAGCCACAATCCCTTTGAAGACAACGGGATCAAGCTCTTCGCCCGGGACGGGTACAAGCTGCCGGACGCCGATGAGCTGGCCATGGAGGCGCTGCTGGAGGATCCCGCCCTCGACGCGTTTCGCCCCACCGGGACGGCCATCGGCCGGGCGTTTCGCATCCACGATGCGGCGGGGCGCTACGCGGTGTTCGCCAAGTCGGCGTTCCCGCGGGAGCTGACGCTGGAGGGCTTCAAGGTCGTGGTCGACTGCGGCCACGGCGCCGGCTACAAGGTCGCGCCCGAGGTCCTGCGAGAGCTGGGCGCCGAGGTGGTGCCCCTGGGGGTCGCCCCCGACGGCACCAACATCAACGCCGGCTGCGGGGCGCTGCACCCCGAGCACATGGCGGCCGAGGTGCGGGCCCGCGGGGCGCAGGTGGGGGTGGCCCTCGATGGCGACGCCGACCGCTGCATCCTGGCGGACGAGCACGGCACCGTGGTCGATGGCGATCAGGTGCTGGCCATCCTGGGGCGCCACCTGCACAGCACCGGGCGCCTGGCCGGCGGGACGGTGGTGGCGACGGTGATGAGCAACCTGGGCCTCGATCGCGCGCTTCGCGACGTGGGGGGCCGGGTGGTGCGGGTGGGGGTCGGGGACCGCTACGTGGTGGAGCGGATGCGCGCCGATGGCCTGAACCTGGGCGGCGAGCAGTCCGGGCACGTCATCCTGCTGGAGCACGGCACCACCGGGGATGGCCTGGTGACCGCCCTGGCCGTCCTGGGCATCATGGTGCGCACGGGGCTGCCCCTCAGCGAGCTGGCCGCCTGCATGCCGCGGTACCCGCAGGTGCTGGAGAACGTCGAGGTGCGCACCCGCACGCCCCTGGCCGAGCTGCCGACGGTGCAGGCCGCCATCGAGCGCGCCGAGGCGCGGCTGGCGGACGATGGGCGGGTGTTGGTGCGCTACTCGGGGACGCAGCTGCTGGCCCGGGTGATGGTGGAGGGCCCCGAGCAGGGGCTGATCGCGCAGCTCGCCGCCGAGATCGGCGACGCGCTGCGTTCGACGGTGGGGTGAGGCATGGACGCCCGGTTGTATCTGTCCCTGGACGACGCCATCGCCTGGCGCGGCCTCCGCGAGGCGGGCGGTCCGGAGCCCGTGGCCCTGGCGGTGCTGGCCGAGCTGGCCGGCGTCGATGGCATCGTCGTGTCGCTGAAGGAGGGGCCGCGGGCCCTGCGACCGCGGGATCTGGTGCTGCTGCGCCAGTCCGTCACGACGCGCCTGACGCTGGACATCCCCCCCACCGCCGACATCGTGAGCGCGGCGTTCGACATCCGGCCCGACCGGGTGACCCTCGTCCCCGAGCACCGCGACGGGGCCGTCGGTGGCCTGGACGCTCACGTCCTCAAGGACGCTTTGAAGAAGCATATCGGGCACTTGCACGACGCCGACGTCGAGGTGGGGGTCCGCATCGAGCCGGCGCTGGAGCAGGTGAAGGCGCTGCACCGCCTCGACGTGAAGGTGGCCATCCTCGCCACCGGCCGCTACGCGGCGGCGCGGGGCCTCGAGCGGCGCCAGGAGCTGGCGCGCCTGGTGGACGCGGCGGCCCTGGCGCAGCGGCTCGGCCTGAGCGTGGCGCTCTCGGGTGGGCTGGGCCTCGCGAGCATCGAGGTGCTCATGGCGGCGGCCCGGTTCTCGGAGGTCCACGTCGGCCACGCCTGCCTGGCGCGCGCCATGCTGAAGGGGCTGGAGGGCTCGGTGGCGGATTTCCTGGCCGCCATGGACCGGGGCCAGCGGCGTCTCACCTGATGGGCCCGCCGCCCGCTCGCCTCGAGGTGGTGTCCGTGGCACGGATCGACGCGATCCTGACCCGGAGCCCGCGCCGCCTGGGCCGCCTGTTCACGGCGGCGGAGTGGAGCTACTGCACCGAGCGTCGCTTCGGGGCCCAACACCTCGCGGCCCGCCTCGCCGCCAAGCGGGCCGCCCACCGCCTCGGCGTCCCCGGGCGCTTCGTCGACCTGGAGATCCGGCGCGACGACCGCGGGGCGCCGGCGCTCTTCGCCCACGACGGGCCGCTCCCCTGGCTCCTCAGCCTCAGCCATGACGGCGATCTGGCGGTGGCGCTGCTGGTGGGGGCGGCGGCATGACCCCGGCGGGCTTCGAGGTCGAGGCGCCGGGGTCCGCCCATGGGTGGCGCGTGCTGCTGCCCGAGGAGCTGCGCGCCGTCGACGCCCGGGCCATCGAGGGCCTGGGCGTGCCGGGGTGGCCCTCATGGAGAACGCCGGCCGCCACGTGGCCCGGGCGGTCGCGGAGCGGATCCCGACCGGCGCGGCGGTGGCCGTGTGCGTGGGCGTCGGCAACAACGGGGGCGACGGCTCCGTGGCGGCGCGCCACCTGCTGGGCTGGGGCTACGCGCCCATCCTCTTCCTCTGCGGGGAGCCCGGCCGGGTGCAGGGGGACGCCCGCGTCATGCTGGACGCCGCCCGGGCGGCCGGGGTGCCGGTGCGCGTCCTCGACACGGTGAGCGCCTTCGCCGAGGCGGTCTCGGGTCGCCACTTCGACGCGGTCGTCGACGCCCTCCTCGGGACGGGGGCCCGCGGCGAGGTGGGCGGCGTGCTGGCCGAGGCCATCGCGTGGATCAACGCCCAGCCGGGCTTCACCGTGGCCGTGGACATCCCCAGCGGGCTCTGCGGGCGGACGGGGGCCGTCCTGGGTCAGGCGGTGGCCGCCGACGAGACGATCACCTTCGTCGCCTCCAAGCTCGGGCTCTGGCTCGGATCCGGCCCCGCGCTCCGGGGGCGCCTGCGGGTCGTCGACATCGGCATGCCTCCGCTGGCGCTGGCCGGCCTGCCGTCGCGGGAGGTGCTGGCCCGCCCGGCCCTGGCGCCGGCCTTCGCGTCCCGGCGTCCCGACGCCCACAAGGGCGACCTGGGGCATGTGCTGGCCGTCGCCGGCTCGCCGGGACGGACGGGGGCGGCGCGCCTGGTGGTCGAGGCCGCCCAGCGCGCCGGCGCGGGTCTGGTGACGGTGGCCTTGCCCTCGGCGGCGCACCCGCTGCTGGCCCCCGCGCTCTGCGAGGCCATGTACCTCGATGCCTTCCCAGGCACCGACGTCGAGGCGGCGGCGGCGGCCCTGCTGGCAGAGATCGCCACGCGCGACGCCGTGGTGCTGGGGCCAGGCATGCCGACGACGCCCTTCGCCGGGGAGGTCTTGCGGGCCCTCCTGCCCCGGCTGGCGCGGCCGGCGGTGCTGGACGCCGACGCCCTCAACCACCTGGGCCCCCGGCCCGAGCAGCTGCGGGGCCTGCCGGCGCTGGTCATCACGCCCCACCCGGGGGAGGCGGCCCGCCTGCTGGGGAGCACCGCGGCGCAGGTCCAGGCCGACCGGCTCGGGGCGGCCACGACCCTGGCCGAGCGCACGGGGGCCGTGACTGTCCTGAAGGGAGCCCATACACTGGTCGCCTCGCCCGGCGGATCCCTGGCGCTGTGCCCGGCCGGCAACCCCGGCATGGCCACGGCGGGCATGGGGGACGTCCTGGCGGGGGTGATCGGTGCGCTGCTGGCCCGGGGGCTCGACCCGGAGGCGGCCGCCCGGGCGGGGGTGCTCTGGCATGCGCGCGCGGGGGACCGGGCGCGGGCGCACCGCGGTGAGGGCGCCCTGATCGCGCGGGACGTCGTGGACGCCCTCGCGGAGGTGGAGCGGGCATGGCACTGCGCCGGTTGACGCTGGATGTCGCTGCCGCGCGGCTGCGCGCGGGGGGGGTGGTGGTCTTC
The DNA here is from genome assembly GCA_041389985.1 of bacterium. Classification (GTDB taxonomy): domain Bacteria; phylum Myxococcota_A; class Bradymonadia; order UBA7976; family UBA1532; genus JACKDP01. The sequence goes on along the minus strand of JAWKQS010000014.1, from coordinate 75,948 downwards.
CCCACCGAGGCGGGCTACGTGATCGGCTGTCGCGCCGCCGATGCCGCCGCGGCGGCCCGGTGGTGGCCATCAAGCACCGCCCGGAGGGACGGCCGCTCCCGGTGCTGGTGCCGTCGGCTGATGCGCTGCGCCTGCTGCTCGAGAGCCCGCTCTGTGTCCTGGCCGAGCGCCTCTGGCCCGGTCCGTTGACGCTCGTCGTGCCGGCCTTCCCCGGGCTGAGCGCGCCGGTGACGGCGGGCACCAACATGGTGGGCGTGCGGGCCTCCAGCCACCCCTGGCCCAGGCGCTCGTGGAGCGGCTGGGGGAGCCCGTCGTGGCCACCAGCGCCAACCGCAGCGGCGAGCCGGCCGCCTTCACGCCGGCCGACTGCGACGAGGCGGGCCTCGATGAGGTGGACGGCCTCGTGGACGGCGGCGTCCTGCCCGCGGGGGCCAGCACGGTCGTGGGCTTCGTGGATGGCGAGCTGGTCTTCTTCGCCGACGGCGACGTCGCCGAGGACGCCGTCCGCGCGGCGTGGGAGCCCTCGCGGCTGCTGGACTGACGTCAGAAGATCGCGGAATCCAAGCGTTTTTCGCGGTAGACCAGCGCGCCACCCTTGAGGACGGCGCGGGTGGGCGGCAGGCCGAACCGGTAGGGCAGGTGGCGGTGGGACGGCACGTCGAAGACGGCCACGTCGGCGGGCCGCCCGGCGGCGAGGCGCCCGGCCACCTCCTCGCGCCCGATGGCGCGGGCGGCGTGCACCGTGACCGCCTGGAGCGCCTCCAGCGGCGACAGGCCGAGCCGGCTCATGCCCAGCGTCAGCATCAGCAGCAGATCCTCGGTCATGCAGGTGCCGGGGTTGCAGTCGGTCGCCAGGGCCACCGGCACGCCGGCCTGGATGAGGCGGCGGGCCGGGGCGCGGCTGTCGTCGCCCAGGAAGATGGCCGCGCCCGGGAGCAGCACGGCCACCGTCCCGGCGGCGGCCAGCGCCGCGATGCCGGCGTCCGACACATGCTCCAGGTGGTCGGCGCTCACGGCCCGGACGCGCCCCGCCAGCTCGGCCCCGCCGCACGCGGTGAGCTGATCGGCGTGGACCTTGGGCCGCAGGCCATGGGCGGAGCCCCGCGCGCAGCACCTGCTCCCCCTCATCGGCCGTGAAGGCGCCGCGCTCGACGAAGACGTCGCAGAACTCAGCCAGCCCCCGGGCGGCCACCGCGGGGATCATCGCGTCGATGACCGCGCGGAGGTAGACCGCGCGGTCGGCCCGGTGCTCGGGGGGACCGTGTGGGCCCCGAGGAACGTCCCGACCAGGTCGATGGGGTGGCTGGCCGCCAGCTCGGCCGTCGCCTCCAGGATGCGCAGCTCGGTGGGCAGGTCGAGGCCGTAGCCCGACTTGCTCTCGGCCGTCGTCACCCCACAGGCCAGCAGCCGGTCGAGCCGGGGTCGGGCCGCGGCCACCAGCGTGGCCCGATCGGCGGCGCGGGTGGCGCGCATGGTGGCCGCGATGCCGCCGCCGGCGGCCGCGATCTCGAGGTAGGGCCGGCCCGCGGCCCGCCGGCGTACTCGCCGCTGCGGTCGCCGGCGAACACGACGTGGGTGTGGGGATCGACGAGGCCCGGGGTGACGAGGCCGCCGGCGGCGTCGAGGCGGCGGGTGGCGGCGCCCACCCGCCAGGGGGCCGGAACCGTGGGGCCGACGAAGGCGACGCGGCCCGCGTGGACGCCCACCAGCCCGCCAGGCCAGAGCGCCTCGCCGTCGAACACCTCGGCGGCCCCCTCGACCAGCACATCCAGATCCATGCAGCGCACCTCCCGCTGGCGGACGCTGGACAAGGGGCGGCCGCCCGTCAACACTACCGGTACGCGGCACACAGGAGGAGCCCATGACCGCGATGGCCGTCTTCATCGGTGGGGGCCTGGGGGCCGTGACGCGCTGGGGGCCACGGTGGGCGTCGCCCGGCCTGGCCGGGGCGAAGCTGCCCTGGGCGACCCTGGGGGTGAACCTGCTCGGGTCGTTCATCCTCGGCCTGCTGGTGCCCATCTTCGCCCGGCAGCCCGCCTGGCCCGCCGCCCTGCGCGCGGGGGCCACGGCCGGGGTGCTCGGGGGCCTGACGACGTTCTCGACCTTCAGCGTGGAGACCGTGAGTGCGTGGCGCGTCGCGCCGGCCCTGGCCCTCGCCAACATCGCGCTGAACGTCGGGGTGGGCCTGGCCGCTGCCGCCGGGGGCCTCTGGCTCGGAGGGCGGCTCCCATGACCAGGATCAAGCTCTGGGCACACCGCGGCAGCCACGGCGCCGGTGGCCCCCTCGAGAACACCCGTCCGGCCTTCGCCCGGGCCCTGGCGGAGGCAGCGGATGGCATCGAGCTCGACGTTCACCTCAGCGCCGACGGGGTGCCGCTCGTCTTCCACGATGAGACGACCGGCCGCCTCGCGCTCGGGGGGCTGGACGTGGCGCTGGCCCGGGAGCCGGCCGCGGTCCTGCGGGCGCTCCCCCTCGTCGGCGGCGAGACCATGCCGACGCTGGCGGAGGTGCTCGCCCGGGTCGGCGGCGCCGTGCCCGTGAACGTCGAGATCAAGGACGCCACCGCCCTCGACGCCGTGCTGGCGGTGCTGGCCGCCCGCGGCGCCACCGATCCCATCCTGCTGTCGAGCTTCTCGGCCGACGCCATGGCCGAGGCGCGGCTCCGTGCGCCCCATCTCCCTCGCGCCTTTCTGTGCGAGGCCCTGGCCGAGGGGGAGCTGGAGGCGGAGCTGGAGCGGCTCGACGCGGCGGCCTGGCACCCGCCGGCGCACCTGGTGACGCCCGCGCGGGTGGCCGCCTGCCGCGCCCGCGGGGTGGCCATCCATGTGTGGACGGTCAACGACCCCGCCCGGGCCCGGGCCCTCGCGGCGGTCGGGGTGACGGGCATCTTCACCGATTGCGCGGGGGCGATGCGCGCTGCGCTCGCCGCCGGCTGAGGGGTCGCCGCCCGACTTTTTTTGGTCGATCTCGCACTTTCTCTGCGACACGCGCCGCCTCTGACCGAAGGGATGAGGGCACGACGCGGAGATGAGGCATGTGGGCACGACATGGGGTAGGGGCGCTGGCGCTGGCGATGGTCGCGGCCCTGGGGCAGGGCCGTCTGGCCCGGCCAGGGCCGACGTCGGCGGCCTGCGCCGGCCAGCCGGTGGGCTGGCGCCAGGACGGGGTGACGACGCTGCACTGCGGGGTGGGCGAGCTGGCCGGGCTGCTGCTGCGCTGCCCGCCCCGGGCGCCGGTGCGCGCGGGGGTGGTGGTGGAGGCCGTGGTGGAGGGCGGCCGCTGCCACAGCCGGGTCGACGCCCTGCCGGCGGCCCAGCGCCTGGCGCGGGGGGTGCCGCTCGACGCCAACGGCGCGACGGTGGACGAGCTGCGGGCGGTGTCGGGGCTGGGGCCGGCCCTGGCGGCGCGGGTGGTGGCGGGGCGTCCCTACGCGCGCCTGGCCGACCTGGAGCGCGTCAAGGGCCTGGGGCCGGTGCGGCGGGCTCGCCTGGCGCCCCATCTGAGCCTGGGGCCGCCGCCTCCTCTTTGGCCCGCCGGTTCGCCTCTCGACGCTTCAACTCCTCGAAGACCTTGAGGTTTTCGGTGAGCGTCTGCTGGTAGACGCGGGCGCGCTCGAGGTTGCGGCCCAGGACGCGCTCGAAGGCCGTCGTCACGTAGCGGCCGTCCTCCAGGACGAACTCGAACGTCTCGCCGCTCTGGGTCGACACCTGGACCCGCTCGCCCTCGCCCGCGGGGGTGCCCATGACCGTCAGGCCGTAGCGCAGGCCGTCGCTGGTCTCGAGGGCCTCCAGCCGCTTCGCGACGAGAGCGCGGAACAGCGCCCCGGTGTCGTGGGCCTCCAGGACCTCGGGCGGGTACGCGGTGCGGGCGGCGGCCCGGTGCTCGTCGGGGTAGCGCTCGGCGATGGCCTGGCGCTGCTCCTTGAGCAGGGTGTGCAGCTCGGCGAGGCGCTGGTGGGTCGCCGCCGAGCTGCGCGCCAGCAGGGCGTTGGCGTCGCGGGCCATGACGGCGTCGCGGAGCTGGTGCATCGCGCCGGCCGGCGTGGCGGGATCGAGGTTCTCCTCACAGCCGGGGAGGGCCGGGAGGCACAGCAGGACGGCGAGGGTGAGGGCGCGCATGGCTTGGGAGTACCCGTCCGCCGGGGCTCCCGTCAACGACCGGTTGCGTGCACGGCCTCGCGGCGGGCAGAATCACCCCGTGCGCCGTCTCGCCCTGACCGCCGTGCCGTGGAGCCTGCTCGCCCTGCTGGGGGCCGTGCTCGTGACGCCGGGGTGCGCCCGCCGCGAGAAGGACCCCGCGGTGGCCGCGTACGAGCGCTTCGTGGCCGGCATCCGCGCCGGCCGGGGCGACCTGGTCTGGCAGAGCCTGACGCCCGGCGCCCGCGCTCACCTCGCCGCCGACCTGGGGCTGGCGCCGGAGGCCACGCCCGAGGAGGCGGCCCAGGTGCTCGCGGTCCGGCCCGGCTGGCAGTTCGAGCTGGATCTGCCCCAGCGGGCGACCCTCGACAAGGGCAGCCAGACGGACGAGCGGCGGGTGGTGCTGGGCCCCCTCGCGGGCCGCACCTGGCGCATCGTGGTTCGCCGCGTGGACGCGGCCTGGCTGATCGATCTCTTCGAGTCCGAACCGGTGGAGAGCTGACGGTGGAGACCGCGGACACCTCGGGCGCGTTGCCGCCGCCCCCTCCCGACGAGACCCGCGGCGCGGGCCGCCCCGACGACGCGGGCGGCCGTCCGCCGCCGCCGCCCTCGGCCGAGGCCGTCAAGCCCGGCGACACGCTGGGGGGCCGCTTCGTGCTCGACGAGCGCCTCGGGGAGGACGGCGTCGGCACGGCCTGGCAGGCCGTGGACGAGCGCAGCGGCAAGCGCATCGTCATCCTGCTCTTCAACCCCGCCATCGCCAACGACCGGGCCACCACCGAGAAGCTGCGGGCCGCCGTGAAGACGGCCACGGCCCTCAACCACCGCAACATCGTGGGCACCTTCGGCGTGGGCAAGGAGGGCACCCGGCGCTACCTCGCCCGCGAGCACGTGGACGGGCGGCCCCTCACGGCGGTGCTGGAGCGCAAGGCCGAGGCCGGCAAGCGGTTCGGCCTCAAGGGGGCCTACAACCTCGTGGCCCACATCTGCAACGCCCTGATCGGGGCGGGCGAGCTCGGCCACGGCACCCTCCGGCCCTCAGCGGTTTTCATCAGTCGTTCCGGGCGGGTACGCGTCGCCGAGTTCGGCCTGGCCGAGGTGCGCGGCGCCCTGGCCCAGACGGCCGATCGGCTGGATCGCTGGGATCGGCCCTTCCCGGTCGGGGCACAGGTCTCGGTGGCCGACGCCGACATGCGCGCCCTGGGGCTCATCTTGCTGGCGCTGCTGGTGGGGCGGCCGGTGACGGAAGCCCAGGTGGGCGACGTGCGGGAGGGCCTCCCGGCCGACATCGCCGAGCTGATCGCGCGCTCGGTGGACCGCAGCCGTCCCGACGCCCTGGCCGATCCCAAGGCGCTCAAGCAGGCCCTGTCCGACGCGGTGGCGGCGGTGCGCGACGGCGGCGACGAGTCGCTGGAGGTGGTGGCCCCGGCCGGACCGCCGGCGGTGCCTTCGCCCGCCCTGCCGCCCCCGCCGGGCGCCCCCGCGGTGCCCGATCTCGTGGGCGACGCCGGCGATGGCCCCGCGGACGACGGCACGTTGCAGCGCTGGCTGGTGGACAAGGGCGGCACCGACTTCGGCCCGTTCACCCGCAAGGAGGTCGTCAAGCAGCTCTTCGCCGAAGAGATCACCGCCGACACGACGCTCTACGATCTCGAGACCGACCGGCGCCTCGGCCTGGCCGAGTTCCCCGCGTTCGAGGAAGACCTGCGGGCCTGGGCGCACGAGAAGGCCGAGCGGGAGAAGAAGCGGGCGGAGGCGGCGGCCCGGGCCCGCGCCCGGCGGCGCAACCGGCTCTTGTTCCTGACGGTCGGCCTGCCGCTCCTCGTCGCGGGCGGGGGCGCGGGCGCCTGGATGTGGTACCAGTCGTCGCTGCCCACGCCGACCAAGGCCTTCCTCGATCAGCTCGTCGCCCCCATCCAGGGGTCGCTCCCCGCCATCACGCTCCCCGAGGAGCTGCCTGAGACGGTGGCTGAGAAGAAGGCACGCCAGAAGGCCGACGCCGACGCCGCCGCGACGAAGCGGGCCCAGGAGGAGGCCCGCCAGATGGCGCGCGAGGCCCGGCAGGCCGAGCAGAGCGAGCTGGCCCTCGGGGCCGGCACGGGCGCCGGGTTCGACCGGGCGGCCTTCGATCGCGCCCTCCAGAAGCGCAGCGGCCAGCTCGTGAAGTGCCTGGAGGACGAGGCGCGCCGCGATCCCAGCCTGCGCAGCGTCGAGGTGAAGGTGACCGTGCTGCCGTCCGGCAGCCTCATCAACACCCAGCTCATCGGCGGCAGCGGGCGGGGCAACTCCTGCGTCCGCCAGGCCCTCGGCGGCGTCAAGGTGCCCGCCTTCGACGGCACCAACCACAAGGTGACGCTGCCCTTCCAGATCCGCTGAGCCCCGGCGGTTTTCCCTTCTCGATCCAGCAGTTGGACGTGGAGTTCGGTCCCATGCACATCGCCCGCATCATCCCGCTCGCCCTGCTTCTGGCGCTCGGCGCCTGTGACGACGGGGGCGGCGGCGCCACGGCCGATGGGGGGGCGGGCGGCGGCGCGGGCGGCGGCGCGGGCGGCGCGGGCGGCGGCGCGGGCGGTGCGGGCGGGCCGGCGGCGCGGCGGAGCCGGCGGGGCATGGCCTCCTGCATGGACGACCAGGCCTGCCCGGCGGGGACGCTCTGCCATGAGGGGGCGTGCCTGCCCGGGTGCGCCGACGACGCCGAGTGCGGGCCCAGCGCCCAGTGCGCCGGCCGGGGCGTCTGCCTGCCCCGCACACCCTGCGCGGCGGACGCGGCGGCCTGCGGCGCCGGCGAGGTGTGCGCGTGCACCGGCTACTGCGTCGCGGCGGCCGGCAACCCCTGCCAGCGCGATCTGCAGTGCTCGCCCCAGGAGTACTGCGACGGCTGCACCGGCACCTGCACGGCCCGCGTGGCGCCCTGCGGTCGCTGCGCCGACGCGGGTGCGTGCGAGCGCCGCAACGACGTCTGCGCCCCGGTGGGGCCGGCCGGCCTGACGCACTGCCTGCGCGGCTGTACCGGCCAGGCCACCTGCGACGGCCTCGGCCCGGGCTACACCTGCCGGGAGCTGGCCGGCGCGCAGGTCTGCGTGCCCGACGCCAATGATTGCGCGGCGTTGCGCGGCTGCGCCGAGGACGCGGACTGCCCGCCGGACGCCTTCTGCGACGACGCCCTCGGGCGCTGCCAGCCGGGCTGCGCCGGCAACGACCTGGCCTGCCCCAACGGCGAGGTCTGCCAGGGCCTGCGCTGCGGGCCGCCCTGCATGGGCGACGGGGACTGCGGGCGCGGGGGCGTGTGCAACGACGGCCACTGCGGCGTCCCCGGCGGCTGCCTCACCAGCGCCGACTGCCCCATGGGCGAGACCTACTGCGACGTGGACCAGCGCCAGTGCGTGCCGGGCTGCCAGGTGGACAACGACTGCGGCGACGCCACGAAGGAGTGCGTCGGCGGGTCCTGCCGGGACCGCGGCTGCGGCGGCAACTACCACTGCGGCTTCGGCGAGGTCTGCGACCTGGCGACCCGCCAGTGCGTCATTGCCCCCGGCCGGCACTGCGAGGAGGGCTGCGATCCCATGAGCGAGATGTCGTGCGGCGACACCGCCCGCTGCCTCTCGCTGCAGGACGAGGAGGAGAACCCCATCGGCGACTTCTGCTTCGAGCGCTGCCAGCCGGCCCCCAACGAGTGCCCCCAGGGGTACGACTGCATCGATCTGGAAGACCAGGACGGCAACGTCACCGACCAGCTCTGCATCCGACGGTGCGACTTCAACCCGTGACGAGAGACCGACCCATGGATCAGCCCCTGCTCGCCGCCATGCTTGCCACCCGCCCCGAGATGAAGGGGGAGGGGGACTTCTGGAGTGTCGCCGAGGACGGCAACACCTTCGCTCTCCTGCTCGCCAGCGCCGCCGGGCCCGTGCCCCTCGGCAAGCTGCGCCACATGACGCTGGGTGAGGGCTTCGTCACCGCCGAGTCGGCCGAGGCCACCTGGTGCCTGCCCTACAGCGCGCTCCTGGGGCTGCGCCTCGAGTCGTCGGCCCACACCGGGCGGCCGGGCTTTCGCCGTTGAAGCGGATCGTCGTGGCCGCGGGCCTCATCCGGGGCCGGGACGGCAGCCCGGAGGCGTCGCTCTTCCTGGTCAGCCGCCGGCCGGCCGGCACGCACCTCGCCCACGCCTGGGAGTTCCCCGGGGGGAAGGTCGAGCCCGGCGAGGCGCCCGACGTCGCGCTGGCCCGCGAGATCGAGGAGGAGCTGGGGGTGCGGGTGGCCGTCGGTGACGTCTTCGCCGTGGGCCACCACGTCTACCCCGAGAAGGAGGTCATCCTCCTGGTGTACGAGGCGCGCCTCGTCGAGGGGGAGCCGCGGTGCCTGGAGGTGGCCGAGATCCGCTGGCTGACGGCGGCCGAGCTGGTGGAGCTGCCCTTGCCCCCGGCCGATCGGCCGGTGGTCGAGCGGCTGCGCCGGGAGCTCGCGGCGGCATGACGGAGGGCTGGTTCCTGGCCGACGAGGACGCGACCCGCGCGGCCGGCGAGGTGCTGGGGCGCCTGCTCGCCGAGGGCGACGTCGTTGCCGCCGTGGGCGACCTGGGGGCGGGGAAGACCTGCTTCGCCCAGGGGGTCGCGCGGGGCCTCGCGGTCCGGCCGGGCCACTACGTCAACAGCCCCACCTTCGCCATCTTGCAGTCCCACCCGGGCCGGCTGCCGTTCCACCACATCGATCTCTACCGCATCAGCGATCCCGACGAGCTGCTGGGCCTCGGCCTCGAGGACCTGCTGGGGGTCGACGGGGTGGGGTTCGTGGAGTGGCCGGGCCGCGCCCCGGAGGTGCTCCCGGCGGATGTGCTCTGGCTCGCCCTCACCCACGAGGGCAGCGGGCGGCGCCTCCGCCTCGAGGCCCGCGGCCCCCGCGCCGAGGCCATCCAGGCGGCCTTCTCGGCAGCCGTTCGCGGGTGAACGCCTGACGCCCCGACCCGCGGAGGCCGGGATAGTTCTCTGATTTCAGTGGTTTGCCGAAGTTATTCCGGCTGGCTCCGACTTTGCATCGTGGTTCCCCCGGGAACGCCGTTCACCGGCTGACGGCGGGAGTGGGACACATGATGCGGATGACCTCGGTCCTGGGGCTGATCCTGGGCTTCGCAGGGGCGGCCCAGGCGACCCCCTGATCGACTGCGCCGACGGTGGCGTCCTGGTGGGCGCGGACCTCGGGTTCGTCTCCATGGACGACGACGTCATCGCCGTCGCCCTCGACGTGGCGCGGTACCCCGGGGCCCTGAGCCCCGAGGAGTTCTGCGCCGGTCAGGGCGACCTGGTGGCGTTCATCCTCCCCGTCCCGAAGGTCAGCCCGGGCACGCCGCCGGTGGATCCCAGCCTGCCCGATCCCGGCGTCCAGCCCGGCTTCGGGGGCCCGGAGGTCGGCACCGGCGTCGGCGGCGGCTTCAGCATGCAGCCCGGTGGCAAGGGCCGGCCCCAGGACGAGGCCGCGTCGCCGGATCCCACCGAAGAGGTCGAGCTGGACCTGTCCATCCCGGCCGATGACGCGCCCATCGCGGGCCCCGAGGCGGACGAGCCCGCCCCCAGCCCCTCGCGGGAGGCGTCGCCCGTGCCGACGGCGATCGGAGGATCGGGCGGCTGCGCCGCGGCGCCGGGCGGCCCCGCGCCCGTGGGCGTCCTCGGCCTGCTGGCCCTGGCCTTCCTGGCCGCTCGCCGCCGGGGGGTGGCCCGATGAACGCGCCGCTCGCCCCGTTCACCCTCGACGCCGCCGCCGCCACCCACGTCAGCCCGCCCCTGGGCGTGGCGGGTCCGCTCCGCCGCTTCCGGGTCGCCGTGCGCAGCCGCGTGCAACAGGCCGACGCCGATGACGCTCGCCTTGAGCGCCGCCGCGCCGTCCTCGCGCTGCTGGACGCCACCGCCGCCTGCCCCGAGGTGGACACCATCGCCAGCTTCGAGCGCGTCCTCAACGGCTGCCTGGATCTGGGCTACCGCACGGCGCCCTCACCGCGTTCGTCTTTGACGTCCTCCAGCGCCGGCTGGCGGGCCGCATCCGTCGGCGGCTGGCCTCGTCCGGGCAGGACCCCGAGTCGGAGGAGGTGGCGGATCTGGTGGCGACGACCGCCATGGCCATCCAGCGCCTCATCCGCCTCGCCGATCGCGAGGAGCACAGCATCCGCTACGCCCTGCTCCTCTCCATCGCTGATCACCGCACCATCGACTTCCTGCGCCGTCGCCGGCCCGAGTACCGGGGCACGATGGACGACCGCCCGCGGGTGCGGGCGACGAGCCGTGGCCGCGGGCGACGGACGGGGGCGATCCCGAGCGGCGCCTGCTGCGCGCCCACCGCGACGTGCTGGCCCTGGCCCTGCGCGACGCCGTGATGGAAGCCGTGAACGGCCTGCCCCGGACCGAGCGCGCGGCGCTGGTGCTGGTGGAGATCGAGGGGCTGGGCTACCCGCGGTGGCCGAGCGGCTGGAGCTGAAGGCGACCGACGTGGGCAACGTGGTCCGCCGGGCCCGGCTGCGCCGCGACCGGGCCCTCGTGCCGCTGCTGCGCCAGATCCCCGGCCTGGAGGGGCATGTGGGCTTCGGCGAGCTGCAGGGCGACCGCGATCTGCGCCTCTCGATGCTCACCTGGTCGGCCGAGATCGGGACGGGCCTCGAGGTCAGCGCCCCCGAGGCGGGCTGGCTGCTCTCCGTGCGCGCGGCCGCCTGAGCCGCGCCGGCGCCGCGCCCCTGCGGCGCCGGGAACTCCTCGTTTTCTCTCTGGAATCGGTGCGGAGCCCCCGGCAGATCCGGGGGCGACGCAGCGCTCGCCTTCGCAGAGGCGGCCGTCGCCGCAGTCCACGTCGCGCACGCACTCGGGGCTCTGGAGGGGGGCGCAGATGCCGAACACGCAGCTGCCGCCGACGGCGCACTCGCTGTTGCGGCGGCACTGGTTGACCGGCGGGCGGCAGATGCCCTGCTGGCAGGTGAAGATCGGCACGATGCGGCGACACTGCTGGTTGTTCTGGCACTGGACGGGGGCCGTGCAGTTGCCGTTGATGCAGTAGTCGGCGGCGCCGCAGGCGTCGATGTCGGCGCAGCGGCCGTTGGTGCCCTGGCAGGCCTCCCCCTCGCAGATCTGGCCGGCGGCGCAGTCGGCGTCCTGGCCGCAGAAGTCAGCGCGCAGCTCGCAGCGGCCGGCCCGGCAGCGCTCGTTGGCGGCGCACTGGTCGTCGCGCAGGCAGAGCGGATCGGTGCACCGGCCGTCCTCGCAGATGGTCGCGCCGGGGCAGTCCAGATCCACCATGCACTGGGCGATCTCGCAGCGGCCTTCGACGCAGACGCTCCCGGCGGCGCAGTCGTTGTCCCGGGCGCACTGCGGGGCGCGGCACTGGCGGGCCTCGCAGATCAGGCCGCGGGCGCAGTCGGTGTCGAGGGTGCACTGGGGCTCGCGGCAGAGGCCGCCGACGCAGATGTCACCGTTGAGACACCCGGCGTCGACGCGGCAGCGGCGCCCCGCCTGGCACTCGCCGCCGAGGCAGATCTCGCCGGCGGCGCACTGGTTGTCGGCCTGGCAGCCGCCGGGGACGCAGGCCCCGCCGACGCAGCGGCCGGCGTTGGGGCAGTCGGCGTCCACCTGGCACGCGGCCAGGTCGGCGACGCGGATCTCGACCGTGGTGGGCCCGCCGACCCGGTCGTTGCCGAAGCCGTCCACGAAGAGGAAGTAGCCGCCGGCCTGGAGCACCTGGAGGGTCAGGCGGGACCGGGTGCCCTGGCCGCCGTCGTCGTCGCAGGCGACCTGGGTGTCGGCGTCGTCGCAAATCCGCCGCAGGTGCAGCACGGTGTCGTAGGTGGCCTGGGTGACCTCGATGTCGACCTGGGCGGCCACGCGCAGGTCGATTCGGACCACCTGATCGAGGCCGCCGGCGTTGCCGCCGCAGGTCGCGGTGTAGGCGTTGCGCGCGCCGGTGGTGTCGACGACGAGCCGCTGCACCCCGGCCCCGTTGAAGATCAGGGTGGGGAAGTCGGCGTCGCCGGCGCAGACGGGGGCCTGCTGGCAGGCCCCGTTGACGCAGCTCAGGCCGGCCGGGCAGTCGGCGTCATCCTGGCAGCCGTCGAGGACGCAGACGCCGTCCTGGCACCGCCGCCCGCCGCCGCAGTCGGCGTCGACGCGGCACTCCAGGGGCTGGCCGACGCAGACGCGGTTGACGCACTGCTGGCCCGCCTGGCAGTCGTCGGCGCTGCGGCACCCGGCCTGGTCCACGCACCGCCCCGCGACGCAGGCGAGGCCGGGGAGGCACTCGTCGGCCGCCCGGCAGCCCACCTGGCACTGGCCACCGGCGGCGCAGAACTCGCCCGCGGGGCAGTCCTCGTTGACGCGGCAGGGGTTCTCGATGGGGGCGCACTGGCGGTCGGCGCCGCAGGCCTGGCCCGCGGGGCAGCGGCTGTCGTCGCGGCAGAAGGGCAGGCAGAACTGCTGGGAGCAGCTCTGGCCCAGGGGGCACTCGGCGTCGGCCCGGCAGCTCCCCGGGACCACGGCGCACTGGCCGTTGCGGCAGAGCTCGCCGCGGGCGCAGTCGGTGTCGAGCCGGCAGAGGTTGGGGGCCTCGACGCACTGACCGCCCTGGCAGGCCTGGCCCATGGGGCACTCGGCGTCGTTCTGGCACGCGCGGAGGGTGCAGAAGCCGAACTCGCAGACCTGCTGAGCGGGGCAGTCGGCGTCACGCTGGCACTCCGGGGGCGGGATGAAGACGCACTGCCCGGCCACGCAGCTCTCCTCGGGGCCGCAGTCCGCGTCGTTGCGACAGCCGTTGGGCGTCACGCACACGCCGTTCTCGCAGATGTTCTCCGGGAAGGGGCAGTCGGCGCGGCGCTGGCAGAAGAACGGCGGGATGCAGCGACCGGCCGCGCAGGTGAACTCGTTGTCGCAGTCCGCATCGACGCGGCAGACCACCGGCTGGCACACGCCCTGGTCGCACCGCTCGTTGGCGGCGCAGTCCCCGTCGCCAAAGCAGTCGGGGGTGGGGCGACAGATCTGGGCGGCCTGGTCGCAGAAGCCGCCCGCGGGGCAGTCGGCGTCCTGGCGGCAGAAGTCGAGGGGGCGACACTGGTTCGCGATGCAGCGCTCGCCGCGGGCGCAGTCGGCGTTGCCGTTGCAGGCCACGTCGGCGATGCAGGTGCGGCTGATGCCGTCGCAGATCTGGCCCGCCGGGCAGTCGGCGTTGTTCTCGCACCGGCCGGTCTCGACGCAGCGGAAGGCCTGGCAGGAGAAGAGGGCGGGGCAGTCGGCGTTGACGCGGCACTCGCCCTGGAAGACGCAGCGGCCGTTGGCGCAGATCTCGCCCATCGGGCAGGGGCGACCGTCGCCGCACTGGGCGGAGGGCACGCAGAGGGCGTCCTGGCAGATCTCGCCCAGGCCGCAGTCGCGGTCGTCGGCGCACTCGCCCGTGAACACGCAGCGGCCGCGCACGCAGTCGAAGCCGGCGCCGCAGTCCGCCGCCGCCATGCACTCGGGGGCAGGCGGAACACAGCGGAACTCCTGGCAAATCAGGCCGGCAGGGCACTCCACGTCGCGGCGGCACTCGCCGGCGAAGATGCACTGGCCCTCGCGGCACTGCTCACCCGCGGCGCAGTCCACGTCGCCGATGCACTCGGGCTGGCAGCGGCCATCGAGGCAGCGCAGGCCCGCGCCGCACTGGGCGTCGTCCTGGCAGGCCCCGTCGGGGACGCAGCGGCCGTTGATGCAGATCTCGGCGTCGGCGCAGGGCTGGCCGGGGCCGCAGGCCTGGATGGGGGTGCAGCGGAAGTCCTGGCAGGTGAACCCGCCAGGGCAGTCACGGGGCACGCGGCACTCGCCGACGAAGGTGCAGATGCCCCCGCGGCAGGCTTCGCCCGGGCCGCAGTCGGCATCGACGCGACACTCCGGCGCGGGCACGCACACGTTGCCCTCGCAGACCTGGCCGGGCTGGCACTGGGCGTCGACGACGCAGCCGGCGGCCACGCAGACCCCCTGCACGCGATCGCAGACGAAGCCCGGGCCGCACTCGGCGTCGGCCCGGCAGCCGGGGCCGCCTGGGATGCACTGGCCGAAGAGGCACTGCTCGCGGCGGCCGCAGTCGGCGTCGCGCTGGCACTGGGGCGGCGGCAGGGGGATGCAGGCGCCGAAGACGCACTCGATGCCGGGGGGGCAGTCGGCGTCCACCTCGCACTGGTTGGCGATGCGGCAGCGCCCGCCCTGGCACGTCAGGGGGTTGGGGCAGTCCTGGTCCTGGCGGCACTGGAAGTCGGGGACGCAGGCGTTGTTGATGCAGAAGACGTCGGGGCCGCAGTCGCGGTCCTCGCGGCACTCCAGCGCCACGCACCGGCCGAACTCGCACTGCTCGTCGGGCTGGCAGCCGCGATCGTCCTGGCAGCCGGCGGGCTCGCAGGCGCCGCCGACGCAGCGGTTGCCCGGCGGGCACTGGTCGTCCGTCCGGCAGTTGGGGGGGAAGAAGCACAGGTTGCCGCGGCACTGGGCGCCGATGGGGCAGTCGCGATCCTCGACGCACTCGACGGGCAGGCAGGCGCCGTTCACGCAGCCCAGGGGGGCGGGGCACTCGTCGTTGGTGCGGCACGCGCGGGGGACGCAGGCGCCGCCGACGCAGACGGTGTCGGCCGGGCAGTCGAGGTCCTGCATGCAGCCGGCGATGACGCAGCGGTTGTCGACGCAGACGCGGCCGTCCGGGCAGCCCGCGTCATCGCGGCACGCGGGCACCACCACGCAGGCGTTCTCGATGCAGGCCGTGCCGAGGGGGCAGTCGGCGTCGCCGCGGCACTCGGGGGCGGGCTCGCACTGGCCGGCGGCGCCGCAGGCCTGGCCGGGCGGGCAGTCGCGGTCGGCCCGGCAGCCGTTGCGGACGCACAGGTTGTCCAGGCAGATGGAGCGCGGGGGGCACTGGGTGTCGTCGAGGCACTCGCCGCTGAAGACGCAGCGGCCAGCGTCGCCGCACCGGAAGCCCGGCGGGCACTCGTCGTCGGCGCGACACTCCACGTCGGCGATGCAGCGGTTCTGCTCGCAGCGCTCGCCGGGGGGGCAGTCGACGTCCACCTGGCACTCGGGCGTGAAGCGGCACAGGCCCTCGACGCAGCGGAAGTCGAGGGGGCAGTCGCTGTCGCGACGGCACTGGGGCGCCGGGACGCACTCGTTGGCCTCGCAGATCTCGCCGCGGGGGCAGTCGCGGTCGTTGCGGCAGGCCACGTCGAGGCACTCACCCGCGACGCACAGCCGGCCAGCGGGGCAGTCGCGATCGTCGCGGCAGCCCGGGGCGCCCACGCACTCACCGGCCTCGCAGATGGAGCCGGGGGGGCAGTCGGCGTCGATCATGCAGACGGCGGCCACGCAGACCCCCTGCACGCGATCGCAGACGAGGCCCGGGCCGCACTCGGCGTCGGCCCGGCAGCCGGGGCCGCCCGGGATGCACTGGCCGAAGAGCGGCGGTGCAGTCGCCATCGTCGCGGCAGCGATCCCCACGCAGATCAGGCGATCGGGATCACAGCGCTCGCCGGCGGGCAGGTGCCGTCGGCCCGGCAGCCGTCGCGACAGACACCGGCCTCGCAGATCCGGCCCGCGCCGCAGGCCTCGTCGGTGGCGCACCCGACGGTGCCATCGGTGCCGCCATCGGGGCCAGCGTCCGGGCCGGCGTCCAGGAGCTGGCAGGCGGCGCCGTCGCCGCAGTCGGGCAGGCAGGCCCCCGCGACGCAGACGCTCCCCACGGGGCAGGTCACATCACCGCCGCACTCGCCGGGCAGCCGCGCCTCGTCGACGCAGACGCTGGCCACGCAGATGAGGCCGCGGGGGCACAGGCCCTCGACGCACTCCGGCCCGCTGACGCAGTGGTCGGCCACGCACGCCTGGCCCTCCCGCAGTCGCCGTGGCTCTCGCACTCCAGGCTGGATCGGCCGCAGCCGGCCAGCAGAACAAGCAGGACACCGGGCAGGCAGCGGAGCAGTCTCATGGCGCCATCTCCAGGACATCGAGCTCGACGCGGCGGTTGCGGGCGCGACCGCGGGCGGAGACGTTGGGGGCAATGGGCTTGTCGGGGCCGAGGCCCTGGACGCTGATGCGATCGGCCGCGACGCCCCGGGAGACCAGGGCGGCCTTGATGGCCTGGGCCTGCTGGAGGCTCAGGGCGCGCAGGGCGGCGTCCTCGCCGGCGTTGTCGGTGTGGGCGGCCACCTGCAAGCGCTTGATGCCGGCGTTCTGCTTGAGCAGGGCCGCCACGCTGGCCACCGCGCGCTTGCCGCCGCCGGTCAGCTTCGCCGACCCGTCCGCGAACTCGATGGCGCCCACGGGCTGGACACGCTTGCCCTTCAGGGTGGCCGTCGGGCCGGCCTCGGCGGGGGCGGCGGCTGCGGCGCGGCGGGGGGCGGGCTCGGCGGCCATGGGCGCCGGCGGCGTGAGGGCCGGCCGCGCCCCCTCCTCGCCCACGTTGAGCACGCCGCGGCCTCGCTGCATCGCCACGCGGATGGGCGTGGACTCGCCGCCCTTGACCTCGACGCGCTGCCGGATGGTCTTGAAGCCCGCCGTCGACACCTCGAGCGTGAAGGACCCGGCGGCCAGCTCCAGCACCAGGGGCGCCTCCGCGCGCAGCTCGCCCGCCGACGCCCCGGGATCATCCAGCTTCGCCTGGGCGCCCATGGGCTTGCCCTTGGCGTCGAAGGCCCGGATCTCGAGCTTGCCCTTCAGCGTCTTCGGATCGCGCCGCAGCTTGATCTTGAGCTTCTTGTCCTTGTCTTCCTTCAGCGTCGTCTTGACCGCCTTGGGCAGGTAGCCCTCCGCCTCGACGCGGACGCGCAGCGTGCCAGGGGCGAAGCGGTAGCCGGCGAAGCGGCCGTCGTCGTCCGCGACATGGGCCGACACGCTCACGTCCCTGCCGCTGTACGCGATGCGCGCGCCGCTGACCGGCTTGCCGTCCTCATCCACCACGCGCCCGCTCACACCGACGTCGGCGGCGCGCACGACCGCGGGCTTCACGGGCGCCACCTCGCGCTCCACCACCTTCGGTCGCGGATCGAGGGTGTAGCTCAGGCCGAACACCACCTCCCACGGGGGGGTCGACTGCACCCCCGTGAAGGGCGTGTCGCTCAGGCCGAAGCGGCCCGTGACGTCGACGGCCACCTCGGGCACGGGGAAGGCGCGCACGCCGCCGGCCACGGTGTGGGGCACCGAGCTGAAGTCGAAGGTCTCGGCCCCCCGGCCGCGGCGGGACAGCTCCACCAGGAAGGGCGTGCCGATGCGGTACTCCAGGAACGGCGCCACATAGGGGGCCACCGGGACCTCGACGCCCAGGGCGAGCAGCAGGCGATCGTACCGCCACGCCTGGAGCGCCCATTCCTGAATCAGATCAGGCTCCTGGGCCTGATCGGCGTAGACGGACTCGCCGTTTTCGAGGGTGTAGCCGACGTCGAGGAGGATGCGCAGGGGCGCGATGGCGGCCCGCTCCAGGTCGACCGTCAGCAGGGCCTTGAACGTCGCCCCGATGCCATCGAGATCAGCCCCCACGTTGCCCACGCCCCCCAGGACATGGACCTGCACGCCCGCGCCCGCGCCGATGACGGGGGTGAAGAAGTGGCCGAGCTTCAGCCCCAGATCCAGGTCGCCCTGGGTCTGCAGCAGGCCGGGGCGGCTGCCCGGGTTGTCATTGCTGGTGCTGCGCACCGCCAGCGAGGTCTCCAGGAAGGGCAGGGGGCTGTAGGCGGCCGCGAACGTCGTGCCCAGGAAGCTGTTGTCGCTGCCCTCGATCGGCCAGTCGGTGGCGTTGAACCAGCGCAGCGCGAACTTCAGGCGGAAGGTCCCCTCGGCGCCGGGGTCGGCCGACCAGGTCCGATCGAGGCCGATGGCGCCGTCGACCCCGGCCGCGCGCTGGCGCAGAGGCGGGCGGCCGTCGTCCGTGGCCTTCTCGGACAGCACCGTCTTCTCGGCGGGGGCCGGCTCGGCCTTCGGGTCGGCCGCGGGCTCCGCCGGCGGCTCGGCCTTCGGGGGCGCCTCGTCGTCGCCGTCGTCGCCCTCGTCGTCGGCCGGCTTGCTCTTGGGGGCCTTCCTCTTCTTGCGGGGCTTGTCGGCCTTGTCGGCCGTGTCCGCCTTGTCGGCCTCCGCCGTGTCGGCCTTGTCGGCCTCCCCGTCGCCCTCGGCGGCGTCGGCCTTCGCGGGGGCGGGCGCCTCGTCGCCGTCGGCCTCATCGGCGACGTCGCCGTCCTCATCGGGATCCGGCTGAGCGATCGCCATCGCCGGAGGGAACAGCAGGGCGAAGGCGAGGAGCAGAGCGGTGCGCATGCGTCTTCCTGGAGTCAACCGAGCGCGGCATCGTAACAGGCCTTGCCACATGGGAGCGAGATTCACCCTCGGGGCGGGACGTGGTACGCCTTGCCGGTCTGGCCGTGTCGAGGAAACCATGACCACCAGCGCAGACATGCCGCCGCCATCCACTGCCAGCGTGGGACGCACCGCCCATGTGGGACTCTGGCTGGGACCCGTCCTGGCGGTGGGCACGTTCCTCCTGGTGAGCGGCACCGACCTCTCGGTGGCCGGGCAGCGCGTCGCCGGCGTGACCATGCTGATGGCGTGCTGGTGGATGACGGAGGCCGTCCCCGTCGCCGTGACGGCCTTGCTCCCGCTGGCGCTCTTCCCGCTCCTCGGCATCCGCTCGGCGGCCGAGACGGCGCCGGCCTACGGCCACGATCTCATCTGGCTGTTCTTCGGCGGCTTCCAGCTCGCCTTCGCCCTCGAGCGCTGGGATCTGCACCGCCGCATGGCGGCCGCCATCGTCCGGCGGGTCGGCACCCGCGGCGATCGCCTGGTGCTGGGCTTCATGCTGGCCGTGGCGGCCCTGTCCATGTGGCTCATGAACACCTCCGTCACGGTGATGATGCTGCCCGTCGCGCTGGCCGTGGCCCGGGGCTTCGAGGGAGAGGAGCCCGGCCCCTTCGGGCAGGCGCTCATGCTGGGCATCGCCTACGCCGCCAGCGTCGGCGGCATGGGCACCTACCTGGGCACGGCGCCCAACATCGTCTTCGCGGGCGTGGCGCGGAAGTTCGGCGTCGACGTGTCGTTCACCGCGTGGATGGCCTTCGCCACACCCCTGGCGCTGCTGCTCGTCGTCCTCATCTGGGGCTACCTCACCCGGGTCGCCCTCCCGGTCCAGCGCAGCGCGCTCCCCCCGGAGGCACCCGCCGTGCGGGCCCTGCTGGCGCCCTCGGCGCCGTGGACGGCGGGGGGCCGCCGGGTGGCGGTGGTGTTCGGCCTCGCCGTCGTGGCCTGGATCGGCAACCGCTGGATCTTCGCCTGGCTGGGCTTCCCGGGGCGCTACGTCTCCGACTCCACCATCGCCATCGCGGCGGCGGTGGCCCTCTTCCTCATCCCGGCCGGCGGAGGCGACCGCCAGGCGCTGCTGGCGTACCGCGACTCGGCGCGCACGCCGTGGCACATCCTGCTGCTCTTCGGCGGGGGCTTCGCCCTGGCGGGGGGCTTCGAGACGACCGGCCTCTCGACCTGGCTGGGGGCCGGCCTGGCGACCCTGGTCGAGGGCGCGCCGCTCTGGGTGGTCATTCTCGCGACCGTGCTGCTCGTCACCTTCCTCACCGAGGTGACGTCGAACACGGCCACCGCCACCGTGCTGTTGCCGGTCATCGGCGGGCTGGCGGTGGCCATGGGGGTGCCCCCGGTCGCCCTCATGATCCCGGCCACGCTGGCGGCCTCCTGCGCCTTCATGCTGCCGGTGGCCACGCCGCCCAACGCCATCGTCTACGCCACCGGCCTGTTCCCGCTGCCGCTGATGGCCCGGGTCGGGTTCGCGATCAACCTCGGCTCGGCCGTGGTCATCACCGCCTGGACGCTCCTGGTCGGGCCCTTCACCCTGGGCATGTAGACCCGCCGGGAACAGACCCGCCCCGGGCGGTGTTGCGACCTCCGGGCCCGCCGTTGCGCGCCGGTCGGCCGTCATGCCACCGTGGCGCGTCCGACCTTGGAGTGACTCACGTGTCCTGGCTGTCCCCCTTGCTGGTGCTCCTCCTCGACGTCCTCGGCGGGCAGGCGGCGCCCCCCGATCCCCAGGCGCTGGAGACGATGGCCCGCCGGGCGCTGGCCCGCGTCGAGAAGCTGCGCGACCAGAAGCTGTCTCGGCCCTTGAAGATGGGCGTGAAGGACAAGGACCAGATCACCGGCTTCATCCAGGACCGCCTCAAGGAAGAGTACGGCGCCGAGAAGGTGCACGGCGAGGGCGAGCTGCTCAAGCTGCAGGGCCTGCTGCCCGCCGAGCTCGACTACGGCGGCTTCGTGACGCGGCTGCTGGCCGAGCAGGTGGCCGGGTTCTACGACCACACCCGCCAGGAGCTCCACATCGCCGCGTGGCTGCCCATCTTCCTGCAAGAGCCGGTGATGGCCCACGAGATCTTCCACGCCATCCAGGACCAGGAGTGGGGTGGCGGCAAGCTCATCGACTCCAAGGTCTACACCCACGACGCCGTGCTCGCCCACGCCGCCCTGCTGGAGGGGGACGCCACGGTGGTGATGTTCAACTACCAGCAAATGGAGCTGGGGGTGGACATCACCGAGTCGGGCTTCGGCCTCAGCGCCGTCGCGGCCAGCCTGCCCATGCAGATGGCCAGCCCCCAGTTCCCGGTGATGGCGGTGGCCCCCGACTACCTCAAGCAGTCGCTCATCTTCCCCTACCAGCAGGGCCTGCTCTTCATCGGCGCCCTGCGCCGTGCGGGGATGTCCTGGGCGGAAGTCCGCAAGATCTATGCGGATCCGCCGGCGAGCACCGAGCAGATCCTGCACCCCGAGCGCTACCACCCAAAGCGCGACGTGCCCAGCGTGGTCAAGACGCCGGCCCTCGGGTGGCCGGGCTACAAGCGCACCTGGGAGGGGACGGCGGGCGAGTTCCACCACCGCCAGATCCTGCTGGGCTTCCTCCCGCTGACCGACGCCATCGCGGCGGGGGCCGGCTGGGATGGGGACTACACCGCCGTCGAGGAGGGGCCGGAGGGCTCGGTGGTCACCACCCTGTCCACCTGGGACACCCCCGCCGACGCGGAGGAGTTCTCGGCCGCCCTGGACCGCGCCTACGCGGCCCGCCCCGAGCCGCGGCCCGCCCTCGTCAAGCGCGTGCGCGGGGCCGACCTGGCCTACGCCTTCGCCCGCGACGCCGCCCTGGCCACCAAGGCGCTCGAGCAGACGCTCCAGGCCGGCAACATCGAGCGCCGCTGATCGCTCTTTCCTGAAGAGAAACGGCTCGTTAGCCGCGGCGGCCCAGCTCGTTCTCGAGCAGCCGCAGGTTGGACTCCACCAGCCGGCGGGCGGCCTCGGCGTCGTCGCGCGCCGCCTCGGCCTCGGCCAGGGCCTCCCCCAGCAGCGCCTGCATCCGCACATGGGTGGCCATCATGGCCTCCAGGTCCGCGATGCGCTGGTCGCGCAGGGCGCGCTCGGCCGTCAGGCGCCGCCGGCTCTCTTCGCCGGCGACCCCGGTGAGCCGGGCGCGGGCGGCCGCCTGGCGGGCGTCGGAGAGCTCGGCCAGCAGCCGCTGCCGATCGGCGAGGACCGCCTCCGCGGCCTGGACCTGCTCCCGGGAGGCCCGGGCTTCGGCCTGGCGCGCGCGCCTCTCGGCGTCGAGGCCAGCCTCGAGCGCGGCGATCTTGGCCTCCAGCGCGCCCACCTCCACGGGGATCGCCGTGGGGGCGGCGGGCGCGGGCGGCGTCGTGGCGCCCCCGAGGGCCGCGAGGGCCGCGTCGCGCTCTCGCACCGCCTGGATGAGCGCCCCGATCTCGGTCTCGCGCGCGCCCCCCTCGGCGGGCCGGGCCGGCCCCGCATCGACCAGGCGGGCGCGGGCCGCGTCCAGCCAGGCCGCGCGGGCGGGGGCGTCGACATAGGCGGGGGGCGGGGCCGGGGGCGTGACGCCCAGGGCGGCCTGGCACGCGGCCAGGGCGTCGGCGGCGCCGGCGTAGGCGGCCCGGGCGGCGTCGCGCTCGGCCAGCACCGCGGCGGCGTCCTCGGCGGGCTCGCCCAGGGCGCGCACCTGCTCGCGCAGGGCCTGCAGCTCGGCCGTCATCTCGGCCCGGGCGGCCTCGAAGCGGGCCCGCACGGCGTCGGCCCGGCGATCCTGCACGCGGCGCTCGGCCAGCTCGTCGCGGGTGCGGGTGTAGGCGGCCTCCAGCTCGGCGTGCTCGGCCTGGAGCGCCGCCAGCGCCGCCTGCGCGCCCTGCTCGCCGCTGCGGGCGGCCGCCAGCGCGCGCTCCCCGGCGGCCAGGGCGTCCTCCAGCTCCAGCGTCCGCTGGCCCAGGGCCATGGCCGACTCGAGGGCCTCGCCCTGGGCCTGCAGCTCCCCGCGGGCGTCCGCCAGCTCGGCCTCGAGCGCCTCGACGCGGGCCGTGGCGGGGGCCAGCTCGGCGGGCAGCAGCGCGACGGCGGCCACGTCGGGCGGCGGCGTGGTGCCGCCGAGGTACACCGCGGGTCCCTCATCGCCGGCGGCGCCGAACGCGAGCACCGGCCCGCCCTCGCCCACCACCAGGGCCGGCGCGAAGCCGGCCTGTACCACCCGCCGCGCCGGCAGCGCGGCCAGGGCCGGCGTCTCGGTGGCCGCGAGGTAGACGCCCTGCTTCTTCAGCACCCGCGCGACCTCCTCGGGCGGGGCGTCGCCGCGGGCGTCCACCACCAGATCCTTGGAGTTGGGGCGCTCGGCCCAGTCCGGCCGCATGCGCAGCGGGGCACCGAGGACGGTGCTGCCGGCCGGGGCGTCGGGATCGGCCAGGGCGGAGACCACCACCAGCTCCTTCACCGGGGCCGCGGCCATCAGCTCCAGCAGCTCGAAGGAGTCCCCGAAGACGAGCACGCGGCGGTCGTCGGCGAGGGCCGACGCCACGGCGCGCAGCAGGAGCTCGGCAGTCTCGGACACGTCCACCTCCAGCACGGGCACAAGGCCGTGCGTTATACCCGGCGCACCGAGCCCTGTAAACGCGGGGGCCGCGCCGCACCGTCCCGCTTTACACACCCCGGCCTCGGGCCGATGATCCCGCCATGCACACCCCCTTCACCTCGGCGGCGGCCTGCGCGGCCATCTGCGACGTGCGCGATCCCACCCTGCGCAACCTGCAGATCACCTTGTCCTACCACGACATCGCCCAGGCCGTGTCGGCGCGCATCTGCACCCGGAACGCTCCCTGGGTGGCCTTCGCGGCGTGGGCCTCGAAGCAGGCGGGCCGGTTCATCCGGCTGGAGAGCCTGCCGTCCCACTTCGGCCCGCTCGAGCCCCTGCTGGAGCGGTTCGACGACGCCCTCGACGACGTGAGCGCGCAGATCAGCGAGGGCAACTTCAAGGTCTACCGAGAGCTGGCCCCCCTGTTCGCCCGCTTCCTGGAAGTCCTCGACGGCCCCGATCCCGGCGCCCGGCTGGATGGCTTCCTGGCGGAGCTGCGCCCGGGCCCGTCGGTGGACGAAGGCCAGGACCGCTTGCGGCAGGCCTTCACCGCCTACTGGGACGCGCGCCAGACCCCCGATCCGGGGACGCGTGCCCAGCTCATCCTGCTGGCCAACGGCCAGGTGGGCGTCCACGAGCAGACGCGCCTCCAGGCCCAGATCGCCGGCAGCATGCTGGGGGCCCTGGAGCGCCTCAAGGCGCGGGCCGGCGGGCTGGCCGACACCCTGGGCACGCCCCGGTTCCTGCGGCGCATCGTGGCCGGATTCACCTGGAAGTTCGAGGAGATGTGGCGCGAGGTCAGCACCGGCCTCATGGGCATCGCCCTGCCCGGGGGGACGATGACGCTGGGGCGCGACGTCCCCCCGCTGCCCGACGGCCGCATGTTCCCCGCCGAGCTCGCCGAGCCCGATCTGCCGGCGCTGCGGGCCCTCGTGGAGGCCTGGGATCCCACGCCGAACAGCACGGCCGAGAGCGCGGCCGAGGACTGGTCGGACCTGGCGGACCGCATGCACTTCATCCTGGATCTGTTCCGGTCACGGCAGCAGGACCCGGCGGTGCTCGGGCTGCCGTTCTCGCCGTCCCAGGCGGCGACCATCCGGGCGGGTCGCATCCCGCCCGGCCCCCTCTGACGCCTACTCCACGCCGCCGAAGGTGACGATGGCCTGGCCGCCGATGTAGGGCGTCCACTGGCGGTACTTGTCCTCCAGCATCACCCCGGCCAGGGCCGCGAAGGAGGGCTCGCCCCACCAGTCCATGCGCGGGCGCCACAGGCCGACGAGGCCGGTGATCTGCCGCGTGGAGCCCGACTCCCGGGCCGCGTAGCTCTCCCAGTGGCCGCCCAGGACCAGGAAGGTGTCGTCGAGGCGCCCGTCCACGAGCACCGCGCCGGTGGCCTTCATCACATGGACCTGATCGTGGGAGGCCACCAGCAGATCGTTGATGGACTCGTACCAGAAGTGGTCAGCGGCCACGGCGTCCATGCGCAGGCCGTGGAGCTGCTGCTCGTGCAGCACGAGCACCCGGCCGAACTTCAGCCGCAGCATGCCGCTGGCCTCCCAGGCCGCCCCCACGGCGGGCTCGGCGTAGCGGGCGTTGTCGTCCAGCGCGCTGGGGCTCCAGTCGGAGGTGGCGGACGGGTACTCCACCACGGTGCCGAAGAGGCCGAAGTAGCCGAGCTTGCGCGCCGCGAACCGGAAGACCAGCGGGGTGACGGGCGCCACCTGGACGTAGACGCCCGGGTGGAACGAGGCCGGGCTGAGCTGGGTGACGACGCCCGCCTCGGCGAAGGCCCCCTTCAGCAGGATGTTCTCGGAATCAAAGAGCTTTACCCGGTACCCGCTGTAGGTGAGAAGGCCGATGCCCAGGCTGTTGGTGCGGGCCTGGAGGGCGCTCTGCAGGCGCCAGGCGCCGGGCTCTTCGGCGGCGGCGGGGGCGGCGAGGGACGCGGCGAGCGCCGCGATCAGGGCGGCGAGGGCGAGGGCGCGCATGGGGCTGCTCCGGGGTCGAGAGGTCGGGTCGTCCCCACGCAAGGGCGGGGCCAGCGGTCAGCCCGGCGGCGCTGGCGGCGGGGGCGGCGAGTCGGGGGCCTCGGCGGCGCCGGGCCAGCGCGGCTCGTCGTTGCCCAGCACGAAGGTCAGGCCCGCGCGGATGAGCAGGAACTCGGCCGCGTCCGGGGCGAGGGCGACGCCCGCGTTGAGGGCCAGGTTCTCCGACAGGGCGGCGCGCACCCCCACCGCCCCCCCCAGCACCTGCGTCTCGTCGGTCGCGACGCCGATCCAGCCCGCGACGCGATCGAGCTTCGTGCCCACGCCGAGGCGCGTGCGCCCCGGAGCCGGCACCCACGACGAGGGCTCCCAGAGCGTGCCGGCCACGTGCAGCACATCGGGCCCGGCCTGGAAGAGCAGCGACGGCCGGATCTTCAGGCGCGCCGACGTCTCGTCGGTGTCCTTGCCCAGCAGCGCGACGCCGGCCTGGCCGCCGCCCCACTTGCCGAACCACCCGCCCGAGAGCGCGCCCATGGGATCGTGGCGCGCGTCGGCGGCGCGCGCGGGGTAGCACGGGCCGTCACAGTCGCCCGCGTCATCGCGCACGCTGGTGAGCATGCGGGCCGACAGGCCCACCCGCCACGGGCCGTGGAGCCAGGCGCCGGCGACATCGAGGCCGGTGAGGCCGCGGACGACGCCATCGGCCTTCCACTCCCCGCGCAGGAACCCCGCCGACAGCTCCAGCTCGCCGGCGTGGGCCGCCGGGGCGAAAAAAACCAGCAAAAGCAAAGCTCTACGCATCATCCGATCCGCGAGACGATGGCCCGGAAGCCGGCGTCGACGAGGGCGGTGGCCACCCTCTCGGCGTCGTCCGGGCACAGGGCGATGGTGGCGCCGCCGAGGCCGGCGCCGGTGAGCTTGGCCCCCACCGCGCCGTGGCGGCGGGCGAGGGCGACCATGGTCTCGTTGGCGAGGCTGGAGACCCCGCAGGCGCTCAGGTAGCCGTGGTTGAGGTCGAAGAGCCGCCCGACGGTGGCCAGATCGCCCGCCTCCAGCGCCGCCACCCCGGCCTCGGCCACCGCGCCCATGGCGGCGAAGAGGGCGTCATACTGGGCGGGCAGGGCGTCGCGCCGGGCGCGCAGGCCCTCGACGGCGTCGCGGGTGCTGCCCTCGCGCGGGGCCCAGGCGATGACGGCCGGCAGCGGCCGCGCCAACCGGACGGCGCGAAACGCCGGCGTCTCCCCCCGGGCGAAGCGCAGGCAGCCCCCGCGGGTGACGACGGTGTGATCCAGGCCGCTGGGGGTGCCGTGGAACACGGTCTCGACCTCGGCGGCCGCCGCCAGCAGCGCCTGGGCGGCGAGGGGGACGCCGCGGTAGTCCGCCAGGGCGCGCAGCAGCGACACCGCGAACGCCGCGCTCGAGCCCAGGCCCACGCCCAGGGGCAGGTCGCCCTCGATGGTCACGGCGAGGGGCTCGCCGGCCAGGCCCAGCACCTCGAGGGCGCGGGTGAAGCCGCGGGCGATGGAGTCGGGGCCCGCGCTCGTGCCGCCGGCCCGCACCTCCAGGCCGCCCCGCCCCCAGCTCGGGATGCGCAGGGTGGGGGGGCCTGCCGCGGGCTCGACCGTGGCGCCCAGGCCGGTGCTCATGGCGGCCGCCACGGCGGGCTGCCCGTAGACCACCGCGTGCTCGCCGAACAGGATGACCTTGCCGGGGGCGGCCCCGGTGCCGAGCCGGGCGCTCACCGGTCCAGCTCCGCGAGGATCAGGCGGGCGGTCTCCATCTTGATCTCGCCGCGCTCGATGAGGATGCGGGCGACGTGATCCACCAGCTCTCCCTCTGCGCCCACGGCCAGGGCCACCTGGCGCGCGTGCAGGCTCATGTGCCCGCGCTGGATGCCCTCGGTGGCCAGGGCCTTGAGGGCGCCGAGGTTCTGGGCCAGGCCCACGGCGGCCATGACCCCCGCCAGCTCCCGGGCCGTCTCGACGCCCAGCAGCTTGCGCAGCACGGCGATGGTGGGGTGGACGCCCGTCGAGCCGCCCACGGTGCCCACCGCCAGGGGCAGCTCGATGCTGCCGTGCAGGCAGCCGTCGGCACGCCACCACGTCGTCAGCGAGGTGTAGCGCCCGTCCCGGGCGGCCCAGGCGTGGGCGCCCGCTTCGACGCCGCGCCAGTCGTTGCCCGTGGCCACCGCCACCGCGTCGATGCCGTTCATCACGCCCTTGTTGTGGGTGGCGGCGCGGTAGGGATCCACGGCGGCGAAGCGCCACGCCTGCACCACGCCGTCGGCCACCTCGGCGCCCGTAAATCCTCGACCTGCAAGGGCTTCCTCCGGGAGTGAGCAGGCCGCCCGCGCCAGCCGGCGGTCGGCCAGGTTGCTGAGGATGCGCAGGCAGACGCGGCCCCCGGTGAGCGTCTCGACGAGGGGGGCGATGCCCTCGGCCATGGCGTTGACCGCGTTGGCCCCCATGGCGTCGCAGCAGTCGGCCAGCAGGTGCACCACCAGCATGGGGAAGGGCTCGCCGAACCGGCGGACCTCCAGGTCGCGGGCGCCGCCGCCGCGGGCCGCCATGTTGGGGTGCACCGCGTTGGCCCGGGCCAGGATGCGCCCGCGGGCCGCCAGCAGCGCGCGCTCGGCCGCCACCGGATCGGGCACGTCCACCACCTGCACCTGGGCGATCATCAGCCCCGCGTCGGCGTCCACCTGGAAGCCCCCATGGGGCCGCACCAGCCGGGCGATGTGGGAGACGGCGGCGATGATGGAGGGCTCCTCCACCGCCATCGGCACCACGACGTCTCGGCCGTTGACCAGGAAGTTGAGGCCGAGCCCGACGGGCAGCCCCATCACGCCGATGCAGTTCTCGACCATCTTGTCGGCGCGGGCCCAGTCGAGGGCGCCCCCGTCGCGCAGCACCGCGAGATCGGCGTCCGTCAGGCCGAACCGCGTCCGCAGCTCGGCGTGCCGGGCGCCCAGATCCAGCTTGTAGAACCCGGGGATGCGCGAGTCGGTCATGCCGCCTCCCAGGTGCGCTGCCAGGCGGCGAGCCGCGGCCCCAGGACGCGGGGCACCGCGGCCAGCTCGGCCGGGCGCCGGCAGCCCGTCAGCACGAGGGCCATGCGCAGCGCCTCGATCACATCCTCGAGGAAGGCCTGCGCCCCCTCCTCGCCCCCCGCCAGGAAGGCCTGGAGGACGGGCCGGGCGCAGCCGCCGAGCTGGGCGCCGAGGGCGAGGGCCCGCGCCAGGGCGAGGCCATCGCCCACGCCCCCCGAGGCGATGACCTGGGGCCCGAGGCCCGCGGCCCCGAGCACGGCGGCCGCCGTCGGGATGCCCCAGCCGGCGAAGAGCGCGCCGAGGGCGGCCTTGCGGCCCCGGGCCCGCAGCGCCTCGACCTTCACCCAGCTCGTGCCGCCGCTCCCGCTCACGTCCACGGCCCGGACGCCCAGCGCCGCGAGCCCGCGCACCACCTTCGGCGAGAGCCCCGTGCCGCACTCCTTCACGATCACCCGGCCGTCGAGCGCCTCGACCAGCGCGCCGATGGTGGCGTAACCACTGCGAAAATCGTGATCCGCCTCGCCACCGGGCTGGGCCAGCTCCTGGGCCGGGTTGAGGTGGACGGCCAGGTAGTCCGCCTCGATGCGGGCCATGAGCTCGCGGACGACGCCCACCCCCAGATCGCGCACCTGGTTGACCCCCAGGTTGCCCACGAGCACCACGTCAGGCGCGACGCGGCGGACCTGGAAGGTGGCGGCCGAGGCGGCGTCGCGGGTGATCACGCGCTGGCTGCCGACGCCGAAGGCCAGCCCCAGGCGCGCGCAGACCCGCGCGACGCCAGCGTTGATGCGCCCCGCCTCGGCGGGCCCCCCTGTCATGCCGGTGACCATCAGCGGCGCGCGCAGCGGGTGATCGAGGAAGGGCGTCGAGAGGTCCAGCTCGCCCATGGCCAGCTCGGGCAGGGCGTCGTGGACGAGGTGCACCTCGGCGAAGAGGCCCCCGTGATCGGTGCCCTCGACGTCGGCGGTGTTGCAGAGCTCGATGTGATCGAGCTTGCGCTGGTGGATGTCGGTCACGTCGCAGTCCTAGCATGCAGCGGGGCGGCCTGTCAGCGCCGCCGGGACGATGATGCCCCGACGCGACCGGCGGCCGCCTACGCCGCGTAGACCGCGCGGAAGGCGGCGAGGAGCGCGGCCACGTCCGCCGGCGCGACGGGCCCCAGCGGCCCGGTCGGCTCGACGGGCGCCGGGCGATCCCACGGGCGGCCCGTGACCATCACCGACAGGGAGGGCCCCCCGATGGGCGAGATGGCGTGCCAGGCGTCGGGATCGGTCATGGTGTAGGTGGATCCGGCGGCCAGCTCGAGGGTGGCGGCCACCGGGGGCGCGACCACCCCGGGGCCGTGCCCGACGATCATCCGGTAGCGCCCGCTGACGATGCGCATCGCGCTGGGCCAGGGGTGCGGGTGGAAGAGCGCCTCGCCCGGATCGCAGGGCCACGCCCGGTGCAGGCTCAGGCGGCCGCCGTCGCCGAAGGGCCGGAACAGCCGCTCCACGATGGGCGGGTGGTAGTCGATGCGCAGGCTGCGCCAGGCGGCGGCGTCGGCGAGCAGCGTGGGCAGGGCGGCCTCGGCCTCGGCGAGCAGATCGAGCATGGGGCACCTCCGGGCCGGCATCTTCCGCCATCGCGCCCCGGGGCGCTCTCCCGATTTACTTCATCCGTCCATCCTGATAAACGGATGCCCATGGTTGACCTGGCCGCCGCCACCGATCTCTGCCGCCTCCTCGGGGACGCCACCCGGGTGCGCCTGCTGAGCGCCCTGGGGGTCGAGCCCCTCACGGTGGCCGAGCTGGTGCGCGTCACGGGGCTGGGCCAGTCGCGGGTGTCGACGCACCTGGCGCGGCTGCGCGAGGCCGGCCTGGTGACGGTGGAGCCCCAGGGCACCTCGGCCCTGTACGCCCTCGACGCCATGCCCCCGGCCGCCCGGCAGCTCTGGGCCCTGGTGGCCGATCAGACCCGCGATCCGGTGCTG
This sequence comes from bacterium, assembly GCA_041389985.1. Lineage (GTDB taxonomy): Bacteria > Myxococcota_A > Bradymonadia > UBA7976 > UBA1532 > JACKDP01. The sequence goes on along the minus strand of JAWKQS010000014.1, from coordinate 45,896 downwards.
GCCGACGATCGGCGGCGCGTGGCCGAGGTGGTCCGGGCCCGGTCGGGGGAGACGTGGGCCGACCAGGTGGCCGGCCGCATGGCGCGGCACTACTCGCCGGGCCGCACCTGGGCCTCGTTCGCCCGCGGGGCGGTGGGCCTGGTGCGGCTGGGGGACGTGGTGGACATCGCGTCGGGGGACGGCGCCCTGGCCGAGCTGCTCTCCCCCCGGGTGCGGTCGGTGACGTGCGTGGACTGGAGCGCCCGCGTGACGGCGGCCGGCCAGGCGCGCCTGCGCGCGCTGGGCAATGTGCGCTTCGTGCGCGGCGACATGCACGCCCTGCCGCTGCCCGATGCCCGCTTCGACGCCGCGCTGCTGCTGGGCGCCCTCTGCCACGCCGACGATCCCGATCGTGTCCTCGGCGAGGCGGCCCGCGTGCTGCGCCCCGGTGGCCAGCTCGTGGCCGTGACCCTGGCCGCCCACGAGCACGCCGAGGCGGTGGCCCGCTACGACCACCGCCAGCCCGGCTTCGACGCCGACGCACTGGCCGCTCGCCTGGCCGCCGCCGGCTTCGCCGTCGAGCTCTGCGCCCCCACCCAGCGGGAGCGGCGCCCCCCTCACTTCACCGTCCTGACCGTGCACGCCCGGAGGCTTTGATGACCGACCACGCCGCCCGCACCGCCCGCCTGCTCGCCGCCTTCGACGCGCGCATCCTGGTCCTGGACGGGGCCATGGGCACCATGGTCCAGCGCTACGCCCTCGAGGAGGAGGACTACCGCGGCGACCACTTCCGGGCCCACGGCCCGCGCCTGAAGGGCAACGCCGACGTCCTCAACATCACGCGGCCGGACGTCATCCGGGCCATCCACGCCGAGTACCTGGCGGCCGGGGCCGACATCATCGAGACGAACACCTTCTCGGGCACCTGGATCGCCCAGGCCGACTACGGGCTCGAGGACTGGGTCTTCGAGCTGAACCGGGCGGGGGCGGCCCTGGCGCGGGCCGAGGCAGACGCCTGGAGCACGCCCGACAAGCCGCGGTTCGTGGCGGGGGCCATGGGGCCCACGAACCGCACGGCGTCCATCTCGCCCGACGTCAACGACCCCGGGAAGCGCAACATCACCTTCGACGAGCTGGTGGGGGCCTACGCCGAGGCGGCGCGGGGGCTGATCGCGGGCGGGGCGGATGTGCTGCTGCTCGAGACCATCATCGACACGCTCAACGCGAAGGCGGCGCTCTACGGCATCGAGCAGGTCATGGCCGAGGGCACCCGCGTGCCGGTCATCATCTCGGCCACCATCACCGACGCTTCGGGCCGCATCCTGTCGGGCCAGACCACCGAGGCGTTCTGGTACTCGGTGCGCCACGCCCGGCCGCTGGCGGTGGGCCTCAACTGCGCGCTGGGGCCGGCCGAGATGCGGCCCTACCTGGAAATCCTGAGCAACATCGCGGATGTGCGGGTGTCGTGCTACGCGAACGCTGGCCTCCCCAACGTCTTCGGGGGCTACGACGAGACGCCCGAGACGATGGCCGGCCACGCCCGCGACTTCGCCGAGAGCGGGTTCCTGAACCTGATCGGCGGCTGCTGCGGCACGACGCCCGATCACATCCGGGCCATCGCGAAGGCGGTGGAGGGGCTGGCGCCGCGGGTGCCGCCGACGCTGCCCGTCGTCACGCGGCTGGCGGGCCTGGAGCCGCTGGAGATCGGGCCCGACAGCCTGTTCGTCAACATCGGCGAGCGGACGAACGTGACGGGCAGCCGCGCGTTCCGGCGGCTGATCGAGGCGGGGGATCACGAGAAGGCGCTGGAGGTGGCGCGCCAGCAGGTGGCCAGCGGCGCGCAGATGGTCGACGTGAACATGGACGAGGGCCTGCTGGACAGCGTGGCCGCCATGACGACGTTCCTGCGCCTCATCGCCAGCGAGCCCGACATCAGCCGCGTGCCCCTGGTGCTGGACTCGTCGCGCTTCGACGTGCTGCTGGCCGGCCTGAAGTGCGTGCAGGGCAAGTGCGTGGTCAACTCCATCAGCCTGAAGGAGGGGAGGGGCCGTTCCTGGCCCAGGCCCGCGAGGTGCGGCGGTTCGGGGCCGCGGTGATCGTGATGGCCTTCGACGAGGAGGGCCAGGCCGAGACGGCGGCGCGCAAGGTGGCCATCTGCACCCGCGCCTACCGGCTGCTGGTCGACACCGTGGGCTTCCCGCCGGAAGACATCATCTTCGATCCCAACATCTTCGCCGTGGCCACGGGCATCGCCGAGCACGACGGCTACGCCCTCGCCTACCTGGAGGCCGTGCGGCAGATCAAGGCGACGCTGCCCCACGCGCTGGTGAGCGGCGGCGTCAGCAACCTGTCGTTCTCGTTTCGCGGCAACGAGCCCGTGCGCGAGGCGATGCACTCGGCGTTTCTGTACCGCGCCATCCAGGCCGGCATGGACATGGGCATCGTCAACGCCGGGCAGCTCGCCGTGTACAACGACATTCCGTCGGCGCTGCGCGAGGCCGTCGAGGACGTGTTGCTCGTCCGGCGCGCCGACGCGACGGAGCGGCTGGTGGGGCTGGCCGAGAGCTTCGCGGGGCGCGCGCGGGCGAGCGTCGAGGATCTGGGCTGGCGCGACGCCCCGGTGGAGGATCGGCTGCGCCACGCGCTGGTGCAGGGGGTGACGCGGTTCATCGACGAGGACACCGAGGAGGCCCTGGCGAAGTACGCCACGCCTCTGGCGGTCATCGAGGGCCCGCTGATGGCGGGCATCGAGGTGGTGGGCGATCTCTTCGGGGCCGGGAAGATGTTCCTGCCCCAGGTGGTCAAGTCGGCCCGCGTGATGAAGAAGGCGGTGGCCTGGCTGGAGCCGCACCTGCTGGCGTCGAAGAGCGCGGGCCACAGCCGCGGCAAGGTGCTGCTGGCCACGGTGAAGGGCGACGTCCACGACATCGGCAAGAACATCGTGGGGGTGGTGCTGGGCTGCAACAGCTACGAGGTCATCGACCTGGGCGTGATGGTGCCGGCGCGGCGGATCCTGGACGTCGCGCGGGCCGAAGGCGTCGACATCATTGGGCTTTCCGGCCTCATCACGCCGTCGCTGGACGAGATGGTGCACATCGCGAAGGAGATGACGCGCGAGGGCTTCACCGTGCCGCTGCTCATCGGCGGGGCGACGACCTCGAAGGTGCACACGGCGGTGAAGATCGCGCCGCACTACGCCGAGCCGGTGGTGTACGTGCCCGACGCCAGCCGCGCGGTGGGGGTGCTCGGGAGCCTGCTCGGGGCGACGCAGAAGCGGGCCTTCGTGGCCGAGGTCACCGCGGAGTACGACGCCCTGCGGGCGCGCCACGCCCAGGGCAACCGCGGCCGGCTGGTGGCCTACGCCGACGCCGTGGCCAACCGGGCGTCGCTGGATCTCACGCGGGTGGCGCCGGCGCCGTCCTTCCTGGGGACGCGGGTCTTCACCCGCTGGCCCCTCGCCGATCTGCGCCCCTTCATCGACTGGACGCCGTTCCTGCGGACGTGGGGGCTCTCGGGCCGCTACCCCGAGGTGCTCGACGACGCCACCGTGGGGCCCCAGGCGCGATCGCTCATCGCGGACGCCGAGGCGCTGCTCGAACGCATCATCGCCGGGGATCTGCTGGAGGCGCGGGCGGTGGTCGGCTTCTGGCCCGCCAACCGGCGCGGCGACGATGACATCGTGCTGTGGACGGACGAGACGCGGACGACCGAGCGCCAGGTCCTGCACCACCTGCGGCAGCAGATGGCGCGGCCGAAGGGCCAGCCCAGCCTCAGCCTGGCCGACTTCGTGGCGCCAGCGGGCACCCCGGACTGGATCGGCGCTTTCGCCGTCAGCGCGGGCTTCGGGGTCGACGCGCTGGTCGCGGAGGCCGAGGCCGATCACGACGACTACCAGGCCATCATGGCCAAGGCGCTGGCCGATCGGCTGGCCGAGGCGCTGGCGGAGCGCCTGCACCAGCGCGTTCGGCGCGAGCTCTGGGGCTACGCGCCCGATGAAGCGCTGGACAACGAGGCCCTCATCGCCGAGCGCTACCAGGGCATCCGCCCGGCGCCGGGCTACCCGGCCTGCCCGGATCACACCGAGAAGCCCGGTCTTTTCGGGCTTCTGGACGCCGAGGCGGCCATCGGGGTGACCCTCACCGAGAGCTTCGCCATGTCGCCCGCCGCGGCCGTCTCGGGCTGGTACTTCGCCCACCCCGACGCACGCTACTTCGGTCTGGGCCGCATCGAGCGCGACCAGCTGGAGGCGTGGGCGGCGCGCAAGGGCATGGACGTCGAGGAGGCCGAGCGCTGGCTGGCGCCCGTCCTGGCCTGAAGTACCTGATTTCCCTACATATGGGTCCGTGTGCGAGCACCGCCCCGGTCACCCGCGGGCCTGGATTGCCGCTCGATTCGTCGTGGCCGCTTGAGTTATTTTGGTCTCTGCTTTCGAGGGGGGACCCACCATGCGTACACGCGCGCTGCTCCTGGCCAGCCTGCTGCTCGGGCTGGCCGCCTGCACCGATGACAACCCGGATCTCACGGGAGAGGGGCAGCCCGACGCCGCGGGCGACGCGGCGCCCGACGCGGCCGTCGGCGGGGCCTGCACGCCCGGCGACGAGGAGCGCCGGCCCTGCGGCATCAACGGACGGGGCGAGGAGCTGCGCACCTGCCCCGGGGGGATGTGGACGGCGTTCGGCGAGTGCGCTGATCCCGACATCTGCTCGGACGGGGCCGAGGAGACCGACCCGGAGGGCTGCGATGGCGGGCGCCCGCCACCGCCACGGCGCCGAGGGGCAGTGGAGCGCCTGGAGCGAGTGTCGCCTGGGGGAGTGCAGCACGGGCCAGGAGGAAGAGCGCGCCTGCGGCCTCAATGGCCGGGGGGTGGAGCGGCGGACCTGCGACAACCAGGGCAACTGGCCGATGTGGGATGCCTGCGCCGATCCCGACGAGTGCGTCGATGGTCGCGTCGACCGGCGCGCCTGTGGCGCGGACGATCGGGGCGAGGCGACTCGCGCATGCGAGGGCGGCCACTGGGGGGCCTGGGGCGACTGTCAGGCGCCGGGTGCCTGTGATCCCGGGGCCACGGAGGAGCGCGCCTGCGGCTTCAACGAGCGGGGCAGCCAGGTGCGTGCCTGCGGCGCCGACGGCGCGTGGGCGGCCTGGGAAGCCTGCGTCGATCCCGATGCCTGCACCAACGGCAGCGAGCGATCCGTGCCCTGCGGCCTCAACGGGCGCGGGGAGGTGCGCGAGAGCTGCGGGGACGGCCAGTGGGTGCCCGAGGGGGAGTGCGTCGACGTCGACGTCTGCCGCGACACGGCCGAGGAGGTCGAGGCCTGTGGGGCCGATGGCCTGGGCCAGCACAGCCGCACGTGCGTGAACGGCCAGTGGGGCGAGTTCGGGGCCTGCGAGCAGGTGGCGGACTGCCTGCCCGGCCGCGAGGAGGAGCGCCCCTGTGGTCTCAACGGCCGCGGCGCTCAGCGGCGTATTTGCGTGGACAACCGCTTCGGCCCCTGGTCGGCGTGTGCCGATCCCGATGTGTGCGCCGATGGCTCCGAGGAGCAGCGCGCCTGCGGCCTCAACGGCGGGGGCGTCGAGACGCGCACCTGCCAGCAGGGCCAGTGGGGTGAGTATGGCGCCTGCCAGGATCCGGATCGCTGTGAGGATGGCGTGCCGGAGACGCGGGCCTGCGGCCTCAACGGCCGCGGCACCCAGAGCCGCGCCTGCATGAACGGGGTGTTCGGGGCCTGGGGGGCGTGCGCCGATCCCGACGTCTGCCTCGACGGTCGCACCGAGGACCAGGCCTGCGGGCTCAACGGCCGCGGGCTGCGGACGCGGACCTGCGCGGCCGGCCAGTGGGGCGACTTCGGGGCCTGCCGGGACGACGACGTGTGCGTGGACGGCGCTGAAGAAGAGCGCGCCTGCGGCGACGGCGGCAACGGCACCCAGGTGCGGACGTGTGCGGATGGCCAGTGGGGCGGCTTCGGCGAGTGCGTGGTCAACGCCGACTGCGGCAACGGGGATCGGCAGCAGCGTGGCTGCGGCCTCAACGGCCGGGGCAGCCAGGAGCGCGTCTGCGCCGGGGGCGCCTGGGGCGCCTGGAGCGCCTGCGTGGATCCCGACGTCTGCGTGGACGGCCGCACCGAGAACCGCGGCTGCGGCCTCAACGCCCGCGGTACCCAGGCTCGCCAGTGCCGGCGCGGCCAGTGGAGCGACTGGGGCATGTGCGCGGATCCCGACCAGTGCCTGGACGGGGCCGAGGAGTCGCGGGCGTGCGGCGTCAACGGCCGCGGGGCCCAGGCTCGCCTCTGTGCGGCGGGCCGGTGGGGTGACTGGGGCATGTGCGTGGATCCCGACATCTGCCGGGATGGCGCGGTGGAAGAGCAGGCCTGCGGCCTCAACGGGCGGGGCGCCCAGTCTCGCCAGTGCGCCAATGGCCGCTGGGGCGCGTTCTCGGCCTGCCAGGATCCCGATGTGTGCGTGGATGGCCGCGAAGAGACCCGGGTCTGTGGTCCCAATGGCAACGGCGAGGAGCGGCGCGAGTGCGTCGCCGGGCAGTGGGCCGACTGGTCCGCCTGCATCGGCGCGGGGGAGTGCCGCGACGGCGCGATGGAGAACCGGGCCTGCGGCCTCAACAACCGCGGCACCCAGGCGCGGCTCTGCGCGGGCGGCCTCTGGCAGCGGTGGAGCGACTGCGCCGATCCCGATGTGTGCCGCGATGGCGCCGATCAGTCCCAGGCCTGCGGCCAGAACGGCCGCGGGATGCGATCCCGGACCTGCGTGAACGGGCAGTGGGGCGCCTACGGCATGTGCGCGGATCCCGACGTCTGCGTGGACGGCGCCAGCGAGGACGAGGCCTGCGGCCTCAACGGGCGCGGCACCCGCACCCGCGTCTGCGCCGCCGGCCAGTGGGGCGGCTTCGGTGGCTGCGTCGATCCCGACGTCTGCGTGGACGGGGCCCAGGAGCAGCGCGGCTGCAACCAGGATCGCGGCCAGCAGGTGCGCACCTGCCTCCAGGGCGCCTGGGGCGACTGGAGCGCCTGCGTCTCGCCCGATGATCCCTGCCTGGACCTGGCCTACGACCTCGACGTGCTGGAGAACGGCGCCACCTACGGCTTCGACACCCGCAACCGGGTCAGCCGGCACCTCGCGAGCTGCGCGGGCAACGCGGCGGGCGGCGAGCAGGTGCTGCGCTTCAGCAACGATGCCCCGGTGCACGTGATCTTCGAGATCACGCGGGCCGACTACGACACCGCGCTCTTCCTGCGCGCCGACTGCCTCGATCAGGGCACCGAGATCGCGTGCGACGACGACGGCGGCCAGGGCAACTGGTCGCGCATCGAGGAGATCCTGCCGGCGGGCACCTGGTACCTGTTCGTGGACGGCTTCCGCTTCTCTTCGGGCCAGAGCACCCTGACCGTCCAGGCTTCGCCCATCGAGTGCCAGCCCGGCGCGGTGGAGGAGCGCGCCTGCAACGCCGGCGGCCAGCCTGGCCAGCAGCAGCGCGTCTGCGACGACGCCGGCCAGTGGGCGGACTGGGGCCCCTGCCGGGCGCTCTCGGCCTGCGACGACGCGCTGGAAGACAACGACGTCCCCGACGACGCCGCCCCCATCGATCCGGGGATCACCGAGGGCCTGACCCTCTGCCAGGACTTCGATCCCCAGGACTACTACCTGTTCGGCACCGATGGCCCCGCCTGGGTGCGCTTCGCGACGCTGGGCGCGGCGGTCGACGCCCTGGCCCAGGTCGGCGTCTTCACCCTCGACGGCGACGCCGTGGGGCGGTCGGTGGACGGCGGCGTCGAGCTGCTGGTCTTCGATCCGGCCATCCTGATCGCGCTGGTGGACGGCAGCCAGCTCGACGCCCCGCTGGGCTACTCCGCGAGCCTCACGGTGGAGCCGGTCGTGTTCTGCAACGACGCCGGGGGCCCCCCGGGCTGCTTCGATTGCGTGGACGCCCTCGATCCCAACGAGGATGTGCGCCAGATCCGGTTCCTGGACAACCAGGAGTACCGCGACCTCGACGTCTGCACCGGCTTCGACCCGGTGGATCGCTACAGCTTCCGGCTGGACCAGCGCCGGGAGACCACCATCGCCGTGACCTACGGCGCCCACTTCGGGCGCGTCCGCCTGGAGCTCTACAACGGCTTCGGGCAGCGCCTCCGCCAGGTGGACGGCAGCCTCGACGTGGGGCCGTCCACCACCCTCGGCCTCAACGCGGGTACCTACTACGTGGTCGTCACCCCGCTGGAGGCGGTCGTCCACTACAACCTGATCATCCGCCGCTGAGCCTGGGCAACCGGGGAGGTGTGGCAGCCTCCGGGGATCGCCCCCCGGAGGTCCCCATGCGGCTCGTCCCCCTCATCGCCCTGCTCACCGCCGCCTGTGGCGCCCCCCGAAAGCCCGAGGCTCCCATGACCGATCGGCCCGTGCCGCCCGTCGCCCGCCAGATCCCCCACGCCCTGGAGATCCACGGCCACACCCGCCAGGACCCCTGGTACTGGCTGCGCGACGACGAGCGCGCCGCCCCGGAGGTGCTCGCCTGGCTGAACGCCGAGAACGCCTACACCCGCGCGGTGATGAAGCCGACCGAGGCCCTGCAGGCCAGCTTGTTCGAGGAGCTGAAGGGGCGGCTGAAGAAGGACGACGCCTCCGTCCCGGTCCAGCGCCGCGGCTACTGGTACTACTCGCGGTTCGCCGACGGGAAGGAGTACCCCATCTACTGCCGCCGGGCCGGCAGCATGGAGGCCCCGGAGCAGGTCATCCTCGACGTCAACGCCCTGGCCGAGGGCCACGCCTTCTTCCAGGTGGGCGACCTGGAGATCAGCGAGAACGAGCAGCTCCTGGCCTGGTCCGAAGATGACGTGGGTCGGCGGCAATACGTGTTGAAGATCAAGGATCTACGCACGGGTGAGGTCTTCGCGGACGGGGTCTCGCAGATGGCGGGCGACCTCGCCTGGGCCGCCGACGACCAGACCGTCTTCTACGTGAAGAAGGACGAGACGACGCTGCGGCCCTGCCAGGTGTGGCGCCACCAGCTCGGCCGCCCCGCCGCCGAGGACGTGCTGGTCTTCGACGAGAAGGACGAGGCCTTCTACGTCGGCATCGACCGGGGCCGCTCCCGGCGCTTCGTCGAGATCGAGACCTGGAGCACCCTGGTGAGCGAGGTGCTCGTCCTCGACGCGGCCGATCCCCTCGGCACCTTCCAGCCGGTGGTGCCGCGCAGCCCCGAGCATGAGTACGCGGTCTGGCACCACGGCGACGCCTTCTACATCCGGACCAACTGGCAGGCCCGCAACTTCCGGCTGATGAAGGCGCCGGTGGCCACCTCGGCCGACCGGAGCACCTGGACGGAGATCCTGCCCCACCGCGACGACACCTTCCTGGGCGCCGTGCTCCCGTTCGACGGCTGGCTGGCGGTCGAGGAGCGCAAGGACGCGCTGCAGACGCTGCGGGTCATCCGCTGGGCCGACGGCGAGAGCAAGGCGGTGCCGGTCGACGAGGCGGTCTTCGTGGCGGCGCTGGCCCCCGGCCAGAACCCGGAGCCCGCGTCGACGAAGCTGCGCTACCTCTACGGCTCGCTGCGCACCCCCGACTCGGTCTTCGAGTACGACATGGCCACGGGGGCGCGGACGCTGCTCAAGCGCGACGAGGTGCTGGGCGGGTTCGACCCCGCGAACTACGTCGTCGAGCGCGTGTGGGCGCCGGCCCGCGACGGGGCCCGCGTGCCGGTGTCGGTGGTGCGGCGGGCGTCCACGCCCATCGACGGCACCGCGCCGCTCTACCAGTACGGCTACGGCTCCTACGGCTACTCCATCGACCCCGACTTCAACCCCGGCTGGCTCTCCCTGCTGGACCGGGGCTTCGTGGTCGCCATCGCCCACATCCGGGGCGGCCAGGAGCTGGGCCGGGCGTGGTACGACGACGGCAAGATGTTCAAGAAGATGAACACTTTCAATGACTTCATCGATGTGACGACCCACCTGGTCCAGCAGGGCTACGCCGCCCCCGACCAGGTCTTCGCCGGGGGCGGCAGCGCCGGCGGCCTCCTCATCGGCGCCGTCATGAACCTGCGGCCCGACCTCTACCGCGGCCTGCACGCCGCCGTGCCCTTCGTCGACGTCGTCACCACCATGCTGGACGAGAGCATCCCCCTCACCACCGGCGAGTACGACGAGTGGGGCAACCCCAACGAGAAGGCCTCCTACGACTACATGCTGTCGTACTCGCCCTACGACAACCTGAAGGCCACCGCCTACCCCCACCTCATCGTGACCACCGGCTTGCACGACTCCCAGGTGCAGTACTTCGAGCCGGCGAAGTGGGTGGCGAAGCAGCGCAGCCTGCGGACCGATGACCACCTGCTGCTGCTCGACACCGACATGGACTCGGGCCATGGCGGCGCGTCGGGGCGCTACAAGCGCTACGAGAAGACCGCGCTGGTGTACGCCTTCTTCCTGCAGATCCTCGATCCCAGCCTCCAGCGCTGGCGCTGATGCCGCCCCGCGGGCTTCGCCTCCTCCTCGGGGGCCTGCTGATCCCGGTCTTCGCGCCCTCGGCCCTGCAGCTCGTGTGGTCGGGGGTGGATGGGCCGATGCAGAGCCGCTGGGCCGCCGAGCAGGTCGTCACGGCCACGGGCCTGATCATCTCGGCGATGGGCGCCTTGCGCCTCGCCTCGGCCGGCCGCGGCGGCCTGCTGGTGGCCGCCGGGCTCTGCCTGATCGGCCGGGCCATGGGAGAGGCGACGATCGGCCTGCTCCTGCTGACCGACGGCCTCTCCCGGGTCGACCCGCAGACGCTCACCCTGCTGGCGAAGGCCCTGTCGGTGGGCGCCGAGGCGGCCGCCGTCTGCCTGGTCATCGGCCTGGAGCGCCGCCGCCGGGACGTGGGCCAGAGCCTGCTCAGCCTCGCTACGATCGTGCTCGTCGTGGGGGCACAGCTCGCGCCGCGCCTGGCGGCGAGCAGCTGGCGCCTGGGCGAGATGCTGCACGCCACGGCGCTGCTGGTCGCGGTAGTGGCGGTGCTGTGGGCCACCGGCGGGGCCTGCACCTGCGCCTGGCGGCGACGGTGGCCCTCGCGCTCCTGGGGATCGCGGGCCACGGCCACCTCATCGCCCTCGCCCGCGACACCCCCATGCGGGTGCTCTTCGCCGTCGAGGCGCTGGCCGGCGCCGGCATGCTCGTCGCGGGCCTGCCCCTCTGGCGCGTCCCCCGGATGCGGCTCGCCAGCGCCGCCTTCGTCGCCTCGGGCGCGACGAGCCTGGCGCTCCTGGCCGCCCTCGTCCTCGAGCCCCGACCCTTCGGCACGCTCTTCCTGATCGCCCAGGGGGTCGCTGGCCTTGCCCTGCTCGCCGTCGCCCACGGCGGCCGCGGCCTGGGCCGGACGCTGGACGACGCCTGGACGCAGGCCCGCAGCCGGTTCGTCCTCGTCGCCGCGATCGCCGCCGGCGCCGCGCTCCTGCTGGCCGCCTTCGGCCAGCGCCCCGGCCTCACCGAGCTCTGCCTCGGCATCGCCATCACGCTGGCCGTCACCGCGGCCCTGACGTGGCTGTCCATCGTCGGCCGGCTCGTCCACCCGAGCGAGGACGCGGTGGAGGCAGTTTTCGAGTAGTTCCGGGTGGTTGCGGCTCGGTCGGGCCTCGCCCGCCCACCCGGCGCGTCGGGCCTCAGGCCAGCGCGACGCCGACGATGACGCCGAGAGCGATGGCGCCCAGGGTGATGAGCAGCCAGGGCAGCCAGGTCGGCGTCTGCCGCGGCCGGTGCCAGCCGGGCAGGGCCACCGGGGCGGCGGGCGCGAAGCCGGCGTCGGCGTCGGGCCAGGCGGCCAGCTCGTCCTGGAGCGCGACGACGGCCTCGGCCGCGGTCTGGAACCGGCTCGCCGGGTCGCGCTCCAGCAGCCGGTCGATGACGATGCGCAGGGCCGGCTCCAGGTCCGGCCGGTACTGGCGCAGCGGCGTCGGCGTCCCCCGCACATGGGCCGCCAGCAGGTCGGCGAGCGAGTCCCCGACGAACGGCCGCCGCCCCGACGCCAGCTCGTAGAGTGTGACGCCCAGCGAATACAGGTCCGTCCGCGGCTCCAGCGTGCCGAGCATCATCGTCTCGGGGGCCATGTAGGCCGGGTTGCCGATGACCTGCCCCGTCATGGTGATGGCCGTGGGGTCATCCTCCATGTCATCCATCAGCTTCGCCAGGCCGAACCCCGTCAGCCGACAGTACGGCCGCCCATCGGCCCGCTTCCCGAGCACCAGCGCGTCGGGCGAGATGTCGCGGTGCAGCACCCCCGCCTGGTGGGCCGCGTCCAGGGCCTTCAAGGCGTGCTCGGCCACCACCCGAAGCTGCGCGTCGGCCAGAGGCCCCGCGATGCGCAGCCGCTGCCCCAGCGTCCCGCCGGGCATGTACTCCAGCGCCATGTACGGCGCGCCGTCCTCCGTGAAGCCCGAGTCGTACAGCCGCACCAGGAAGTCCGAGCGCAGCTTCCCCCACGTCTCGACCTCGCGCTGGAACCGCGCCTGGTCGCCGGGCTTGATCAGGCTGTCCGCCGGCAGAATCCGCAGCTCGACCTCGCGATCCAGGTTGGTCTGCCGCGCCCGGAACGTCCGCCCCGCCCCGCCACGCCGCGCGATCTCCTCGATGATCTCGTACTTGCCGCCGACCTTGTCCCCGGGCTCGAAGAGCTTCTTGACCTCGCCCTCGCCGAACACATAGAGCGGCGCCCCATCCTGCGGGCACCGGTCGTAGGTGCCGGCGGGGTAGATGCTCTCGCAGACGGGGCAGATGAGCACCGGCTACTCCGCGGCCCAGTCGCGGGGCACCAGCGCCTCGAGCAGCGCGGCCTCGGGGCCCTCGGGCTGGTGGTCGTAGACGTAGCGCACCACCGGCGGCAGCGACATGAGGATGGACTCGATGCGCCCGCTCGTGCGCAGCCCGAAGAGCGTGCCCTTGTCGTACATCAGGTTGAACTCGACGTACCGCCCCCGCCGGATGGCCTGCCAGCCGCGCTCGCGCTCGCCGAAGGCCAGGCCTCGCCGCCGCTCCACGATGGGCACGTACGCCGGCAGGAACGCGTCGCCCGCCGTCTGGGCGAAGGCGAAGACCTGCTCCAGATCCATCCCGTGCTCGTCGCCCGTCAGGTGGTCGTAGAAGATGCCACCCAGGCCCCGGGCCTCCTGCCGGTGCGGCAGGTAGAAGTAGTCATCGCACTGCGCCTTGAAGCGCGGGTGGAAGTCGGGGTGGTGCGCGTCGCAGGCCGCCTTCAGCGTGCGGTGGAAGTGCCGCGCGTCCTCCTCGAAGGGGTAGTAGGGCGTCAGATCCGCCCCGCCCCCGAACCACGCCTTGTCGCCCTGCCGGATCATCCGAAAATTCGCATGCACCGTGGGCACATACGGGTTCTGTGGGTGCAGCACCAGGCTCACCCCGGCGGCCCAGAACCCCGTCCCCGTCCCGGGCAGCTTCGCCGCGAAGTCGGCCGGCAGCTCGCCGTGCACCTCGCTGAAGTTCACGCCGCCCTTCTCCAGCAGCGCCCCCCCCTCGATGACGCAGGTGTCCCCGCCGCCGCCCCCGGGCCGCTCCCAGCGATCCAGCCGAAACCGCGTCGTCGGATCGAAGGCCTCCAGGCCCGCGATGATGCGCCGCTGCAAGTCCTGAAAGAACGCCGCCGCGCGGCGCTGCAACCCGGTCAGATCCTCGTCCTTCAATGCACCCCTCCCAGGGCCGCCGGATCGGTGTTCGCCCCGCAGAGCAAGATGCCCACCGGCCCCGGATCGCCGTCCAGCGCCCCCGTCGCCAGGGCCGCCAGCCCCGCCGAGCCTCCCGGCTCATACACCAGCCGCAGATGTTCCCACAGCCAGCGCTGCGCTGCACGGATGGCGTCATCCTCCACCAGCTCCACCCGATCCAGCCCGCGCCGACAGATGGCGAACGTCAGCTCGCCGGCCCTCCCGGCCCCCAGGGAGTCAGCCGCCACCGACTGAATATCGTTCAATCTCACCGGCTTGCCGGCCCGCAGCGCCGCATGCATCGTGGGCGCCCCGTACGGCTCGACGCCCACCACCTTGCGCCCGGCCGCCGCCAGCACCGCCCCCGACGCCAGCCCGCCGCCCCCCACCGCGATGACGATCGTCCCCACATCCGGGGCGTCCTCCACCAGCTCGGCGATGGCCGTGCCCTGGCCGGCGATCACATCGGGATCATCGTAAGCCGGGATGAACGGCAGCCCCTCCACCTCGGCAAAGGCCATCGCCGCCGCCTCCGCCTCGGGGTAGACCTGCCCCGCCACCCGCACCCGCGCCGCCGCCCCCTCCAGGGCCGCCCGCTTCCACGGCGAGCAGTTCTCGGGCAGGAACACATGCACCGGCACGCCCAGCAGCCACCCGGCCCACGTCACACCCAGCCCGTGGTTTCCGCCGCTCGCCGTCACCACCCCGCGCCGCGCCTCGCGCCCGAGTAGCATCAGCTTGTTCAGGGCCCCCCGCATCTTGAAGCTGCCCGACCGCTGCATCCCCTCCAGCTTCACCACCATCGGCCGCGCCCCCGGCCCCTTCACCCGCATCACCGGCGTGCGGTGGATCCAGGGCGCCAGGCGCGCCGCCGCCGCCGCCACATCAGCGGACGTCGGCACACGGGGCAGGGCAGGGGATGTGGTCAAGGCGCGCGCTCCTCCGGGGAATGTGAGCCTACCGCAACCTTCGTGGGCAGGCGAGGAAGTGCAGCGCCGCCCCCTTGCCCCCGCACGCCAATCGGGCGATCTTCGCTCGGGACCGGTGGGCACGAGGGCAAGGTGATCACCAGGGAGCAGCTCCAGGCGTTGCAAACGGCCGTCGTCGCGACGGATCTCTGCGAGCCCCAGCGTCGTCGCATGCTGCTCGTCGGCCTCGACCAGCGCCGCATCAACGCCCTGCCCGTCAAGGACCGGCCCGGTGACCAGATCATCAGCGATCTCAACGAGTTGTACAGCGACGTCTTCGCGCTCGCGGCCTGGCTGCGCAACGCGCGGCTCCTCGTCATCACGCCGCCGATCCCGCTCCTGGATGAGCTGCTGGCCGTGCTGGAGCACCCCCCCGCCGGTCCCAGCGCCCCGCGCGCCGCGACCGCCGCCACCCTCCGCTGGCGCTCGGCCCACGCCGCCCGCCCCATCGAGGACGAGCCTGCCTGGCTCGGCACGCTGACGCTCCCCCTGGTCGCCATCACTTCGGCCGCCGCCACACCGCCGACCCGATCGCTGGCTTCCACCCCCTGCTCGGCGCCACCCACCGCATGGCCCGCGTCCACTTCTTCGTGGACGTCACCGGCGACGCCCTCACCGTCGGCCGCCAGGACGCCGCCGGCACCCTGCGCGTCGACGGCCGCCGCCTCCCCCGCGGCCAGACCGCCCGCGGGCCGTGCCTGCTGGAAGGTGGCGGCCTGGAGCTCGAGCTGGGGTGGGACGGCTGATGTACCTCTGCCCGCTCTGCCTCATCCCCACCGACGGCGACCGGTGCACCGAGGGCCACCACCCGACGGCGCTCATCCCGGGCCTGGATGACAGCTGGAAGGCTGGGGCGTCCATCCAGAAGTCGCGCGCCTCCCGGGTGTCGAAGTGCTTCCAGGGCGACTTCCGCCGGGCGATCAAGGTCATCGACCCCAACGGCTTCGATCGACCTGACGACGCCCACGAGCTGTTCAGCCGCGAGCGCGCGACGTTGACGCAGCTGGCCCATGCCCATGTGATCGCCCTGATCCATGCCGAAGAGGTCGCGGGTCGGCTCTGCCTCATTACCGAGTATGTCCCGCGCACGCTTGAGGACGTCCTGCGAGCGGCTCCGGGACGCCTGCTGACCCTGCCTCGGGCCATTCAGCTGGCCGCCCAGCTCGCCGACGCGCTGGCCTACATGCACGACGTCGGCGTCATCCACCGCGATCTGAAGCCCGAGAACCTGGGCCTGGACGACCGCGACCACCTCTACGTCTTCGACTTCGGCCTGGCCGGCGTGCGCCGCGGCGACAGCGCCACCACGGTGGGCGTCAAGGGGTTCAGTCGGCCCTACGCTGCGCCGGAACAGCTCGTTCCGAAGGTCTTTGGCCGCGACGGTCCCTGGTCGGACCGCTATGCCCTCGGGGCCATCCTCTACGAGCTCATCGCCGGCAGGAGCCACCGACCCCAAGGGTTTTCAGGGGGTTACGAGGCATACGCCCGCCAGCCGGTGCCACCGCTCCCGCCCGACCCCGCCCGTCCTGCGGCGCTGGACCGGCTCATCCTCCAGTGCCTCGCGGTCGAGGCAGGCGCTCGCCCGCGAGACACCTGGGCAGTGCTGGACGTCGTGGCGGAACTGGCCGACCGCCTGGGCACCGGCCTGGGCGAGGCCCACGCCCGCTTCGTCCAGGTCGAGATTGGGCTGGCTACCGAGCAGGCGGCGCTCGCAGAGGCCCAGGCGTCGGTCGCCGAGGCGCGAGCCGCGGCCGAGCGCATCGCCCGGCAGGCCAGGACCGAACAGACCGCGCAGCGGAAGAAGCTGGCGGAGGAGCGCGCCGCTGCCACGGATGCTCTGGCCCGCGAGCTGGCCAGCCAGCGTGCGGCCGCGGAGGCCGCCTTGGCGGAGGCGCGGGCGTCGGCGGACCGACAGCTGAAGCATGCGAAGGTGGAGGAGCGGGCCCAGAGGGACCGCCTGGCTGCTGAGCGGGCCGCTGCCGTGGAGGCCCTGGAGCGAGACCTGGCGACACGGCGGGCGGTCGCGACCGCCCGCCTGGCGGTGGAGCTGGAGACCCTGCAGGAGCGCATCAGCGAGGCGGGTCGGGAGGCGACCGCTCTGCGCGCCACCAGCGAGATCGCCCGCGACGCCGTGCGAAGCGCGCGCGCCGAGGCGAGCGCGGAGGCCCAGCGTCTCGCGTCGGCCAGGCAGGCCCTGGCCGACGCCGAGCGCCTGGAAGCACAGCGCAGCCATAACGCCCGCCGCCGCCGGGTCATGCTCGGCGCGAGCGTCGGAGGCGCCCTGCTCGTGGAATCGGCATTGGGCTCGTCGTGGGCGCCTCGGCCGGCGGCGAAGAGCAGCGCGAACCCGTGGACGCAGCACCATCCCTCGCCGTTGATGCGGCCCGGCCGCCGGTGGCCATGGACGCGGCACCACCATCCCTCGCCGTTGATGCGGCCCGGCCGCCATTGGCCGTGGACGCGGCACCACCATCCCAGGCAGTTGACGCCCCACCGCTTCCACTCCCGCACCGGGTGCCCTGGTCGCCAGCGCCACCCCCAGCGCCCCGCACTCCGCCGTCCCCGCTGGGAGTTCTGCATGGGCAGCCCGGACGGCAAGAAGGGCCACTGCCATGCCGGCGCGCGGGCGAGGCCGGGCCGCGACGACGATGAGGAGTGCCGCATGAGGTGACGGTGACTCAGGCGCTGTGGGTGATGGAGACGGAGGTCGCAGGGCCAGTGGTCTGCGGTGCTGAGGCGAAGCCCTCGTACTTCGGGGCGTGTGGCGACACCCTGCCCAGTGGGCAGGTGAGCGCTGGTACGAGGCGGTGGCGTTCGCGAGCGCGTTGTCGAAGGCGGAGGGCTGACGCAGCCACCGGGTAGGGCAGGCGTCGGGCACGCTCGGCAGGGGGTCTGCCAGCGGACAAGGCATGGGCCGACGGCGACTTCCGGTACGCTTCGGTAGAGCCCGTGCCGGGGGCGAGCGGCTATCGCCTGCCGACGGAGGCGGAGTGGGGTGGCTGGCCCGTGCGGGGACGTCGGGAGGCCATCTACGCGGGAACACTGGAGATTCTGGGCAAGAACAACGCGCCAGCCCCTGGACTCCCCATCGTGTGGTACGGGGGCAACAGCGGGGTGGAGAAGGGCTACGATTCGTCGGGCTGGCCGGAGATGCAGCGGCCGGCGAAGTTCTCGGGGACGCACCCGGTGGGGCAGAAGGCGGCCAACCCGTGGGGCCTGCGCGACGTCCTCGGCAACGTCTACGAGTGGTGCTGGGACTGGTACGCCCCCTACCCGCCGGGCGTCCACCCGGACCCATCGGGCCCACCCACCGGCGACCACCGGGTTGTCCGTGGCGGGTCGTGGGACACGGACGCGCGGAGGGTGCGGTCGGCGGACCGGGTCCTCAACGACCCGGTCTGGCGGTTCGCGGTCATCGGGTTCCGCCTCGTTCGCCCCCCCAGCCTGGTCGAGCCTTGAGTCTAGATTCTAGAAAGTGTGTTGTGGGCGGCAGATCTGCCGTGGCGCGGCACTCCGCGGCAAGATTCGGCACTCCGCGGCAGGTTTCTGCCGTTTCGGTGCCGTGTGCGGCAGATTCAGATCACTTCTTGCCGCCAGCGGCACCCGGAGCTGCCGAACCCGGCACCGCGGGGCTTGCGCCGCCGGGTCAGCCGTCCTCATCATGCGGGCAGGGTGGATGCCGTCCGGCGACCACCGGGTTGTCCGTGGCGGGTCGTGGAACACGAACGCGCGGAGGGTGCGGTCGGCGAACCGCAACCACAACGACCCGGTCAGGCGGAACGCGAACATCGGGTTCCGCCTCGTTCGCCCCCCCAGCCCGCGGCCTGCGTGGCCCCGAGCAGGCGTCCAGCCGTCGGCCCCGGCCGACCTCGCACCCGCGTCCTGGTAGACGGCACGTCCGGTCGAACGCCCGCGGGTGCACCTCTGCGTAGCGTCGGCGGCCTCTTCCCGCGCATCACGGATCCTGCGGCATTGCTGGCGGCGGTCGACCGGACGCTGCGTGGCAAGCGGCACCGCCCTGAGGGCGCCTGGCTCTTCTTTCGCCGGGAGGAGGTCGCCCTCCGGCTGGCGACCGCCCTCGCTGCTGAGACCTGGCAGCCCGCCCCCTGCGAGCCTCTCCTCATCCGGGATCCCAAGCCCCGCGTCATCGCCCGCTCGCCCATCGAGGACCGCGTCGTGCACACGGCCTTGATGACGGCCCTCTGGCCCGCCATCGAGCGCCGGCTGATGCCCGAGAACCACGCCTGTCGTCCCGGCTTCGGGACCCACCGGGCCGTGCTGGCGCTGCTCAGGCTGAAGCGCCGCCATCGCTTTGCCCTGCATCTGGACGTGCGCGCCTTCTTCCCGAGCGTGCAGGTGGAGCGTCTGCATGCGTTGCTCGCCGCCTTCGTGCGCGAACCGCCCGTGCTGGCGCTGGTGGGCCGCATCCTCGACCAGGGCACGACCCTGTACCGCCGTACCGACGTCCGGGCCTTCATGGGCCTGCCGGCCGACTGGCCACCACCGGGTCGAGGCCTGCCGATCGGCGCGCTGACCAGTCAGATTCTGGCCACCCACGTCTACCTTTCGGGCCTCGATGCCTGGGTCAAGCGCACCCTTCGCGTCCCTGGCTACGTACGCTATGTGGATGATCTGTTTATGTTTTCCGACGATCGTCGGCAACTCCGGCGGATCCGGACCGACCTGGGAGTCTGGCTGGAGGCCGAGCGTGGCCTACGGCTCAAGCGGCCCGACGCGCCCGTCATCCACCGCGGCGAAGTGCTCCATGGGCTGGGCCACGCGGTGTCGACGGCGGGCGCGCAGCCCCTGCCGCGGGCCTGGCGCCGGCTCGGGCAGCGTGTCACCAGCGCCCTGGGAGGGGCCCCCAACGACGTCGAGCGCAGCCTCGCCGCCCACCTGGGACTGCTGGTGCCCCCGGCGCCAGCCGCCCAGGATGCGGCCCGCCGGATCCATGAGGGCGGCGGCGTGCAGCAGGCCCGCCGGGGTGAGCCAGCCGATGGCCTCTCCCAGCCGCAGCAAGACCCGTAGGCTCGCGAGGGCCTCGTCCGCCCCGCGCTGGTGTTCGCCTCGGCCCTCGCGGAACGTGAGCGCCAGACTCACCTGGATGAGGAGCGTCCGACTCTGCGCCGCGGCGGCCGCCGGCAGCCCCGTCGCCTGGTGGGCGACCGAGGCGCGCTGTGCCTGCCCATGCAGCCACACCGCCAGATCGTGGGCGAACACGGCCAGCGGTGCCTGCTTCATGGGCGTTCCGCCGTGCGGCGGAGCAGGCCACCCAGGCGGGGGATGACGTCGCGCTCCAGGGCGTCCGCGACCTCGGCAGTGGAGTCGGTGGCGGCGGGGAGCAGGCGCAGGAGCACGGCGCGGGCGAGCTGAATCCGGGCTCGCCCCCACTCGGCCTGCTTGCGGCCCGCGTCGTACTCATGGTGGGCGACGCCCATGTGCAGCAAGGCCTCCCGGATCGCGCTCGCGATCTCGCCGTGCCCGGCGTCGAGGCGGTGGAGCGCTTCGCGCCCCAGGCGGAAGACCTCGACGTCTTCGATGGTCATGGCTGGCTGGCGCCGTGCGATGGCCGTCTCGACGCTCGCGCGCACTGCGTCCGCGCGGCCCCGCAGCGTCTGCCGCCGCGCCTCGTCGATGGGCAGGTCTTCCTCGCGCACCACCCAGCGACCACCCACCTTCCGGCCCCGAATGGCGCCCCGGACGAGCTGGTCGCGCAGCGTCCGCTCGCGCCGGCCGATGAGCGCCGCCGCCTGGCGCAGGTCAAGCTCCATGGGGACCCCCTGAGCGATTGCCGAATGCGGCAGATCGGCGTTGGCGGTCTTGCCGCCATCGGCAGATCTGCCGATGACGGCACCCAGTCGGCAAGATCCTGCCAAGAAGGTGCCGGCGTCTGCCGCGGAGTGCCGCGCCACGGCAGATCTGCCGCGCACAACACACTTTCTAGACTCTAGACTCAAGGTCCGACCGAGCTGGGGGGGCGAACGAGGCGGAACCCGATGACCGCGTACCGCCTGACCGGGCCGCAGTGGTTGCGGTTCGCCGACCGCACCCACCGCGCGTTCGTGATCCACGACCCGCCACGGACAACCCGGTGGACGCCGGTGGGTGGGCCGTGTGGGTCTTGCTGCATGCCCGTCGGGTAGGGGGCATACCCGTCCCAGCACCACTCGTAGACGTTGCCGAGCACGTCGTGCAGGCCCCACGGGTTGGCCGCCTTCTGCCCCACCGGGTGCGTCGCCTTGGCGCTGTTGCCCCCATACCAGGCGATGGGGTCCAGGGCAGGCGTTGCGCTCGCCCAGAATCTCCAGCGTTCCCGCGTAGATGGCCCCCGGCGTCCCTGCGCGGGCCAGCCCTCCCACTCCGCCTCCGTCGGCAGGCGGTAGCCGCTCGCCCCCGGCACCGGCTCTACCGAAGCGTACTGGAAGTCGCCGGCGGCCCATGGCTGGCCCGCTGCCAACCCCCCGCCCAGCGTGCCCGACGCTGGCCCCACCCGGTACGCTGGCGTCAGGCCCTCCGCCGCCGACAGCGCGTTCGCGAACGCCACCGCCTCGTACCAGCTCACCCGCTCCACCGGGCAGGTGTCGCCGCCCTGGCGGAAGTACGAGGGGCGCGTGCCCAGCAGCGCTGCCCACTGGCCCTGGGTGATGGGCGTCTCCATCACCAGGAGCGGGGAGGACAGCGTCACCGGGTGCCTCACCTCGTCGTCGCCTCGGCCCGGTTCGTCGGGGGGACTGCCCATGGTGAAGGTGCCGGACGGAACCCACCGCAGCGCGGGTCGGGTCGCCGTCGCTGGTGCGATGAGCTGGCCGGCGGTCGGCGGCGGGGCCTGCGCCCGCTTCGTCCCGAGGGCCTCACGGGCGTGCTTCATCGCCTCCGGATATGGCTCCGTCGACGACGTCTCCCCGGTCCGCAAGCGCTCCAGCTCCTTCGTGAGCCGGTCGCGCTCGGCCTGGAGCGCCGTGACGCTGGCCTCGGCGGTCGCGCGCTTCGCCTCGGCGGCCTCGCGCCGGGCTTCGGCCTTCGCGGCCCGCGTCTCGGCTTCCTGGGCGTCTCGCCTGCGGCTGGCGGCGGCGCGCTGGGCCTCGTCCTCGGCCCGGGCGGCCTCGGCGCGCAGGCGGTCGAGCTCTTCGGCGAGGCGCTTGCCCTCGGCCTCGGCGGTGGCGCGTCGGGCCTCGGCCTGCTGGGCGGTCGTCCTGGCCTGCTTGGATTTCGCAGTCAGATCAGCGGCTTCTGCGCGGGCGGCCTCCACCTCCCGCGTCAGCCGCTGGTGCTCGCCGGCCAGGCGCGCGAAGTCCAGGTGGGCCCGGTCGGCCAGCTCGCCCAGGGCGTCCTGCACCTGCCACATGGCCGGGCGGGTGCCGGGTTCGCGGGCGAGGCAGGCGTGGATGAGGTCGGCGAGGGGGGTGATCCCGACCGGCAGCGCCCGCTCGGTCGGCCAGGCGGGGATGGGCTGGGCGAGCCACGCGACGGGGTTCAGCTGATCCGGGACGGGGCGGTGGGAGCCGCCCGTGAAGAGCTCGAAGAGCACGGCGCCCAGGCTGTAGACGTCCGTCGCCTGGTCGCTCTCCCGGGTCAGGATCTGCTCGGGGGCCGCGTACGGCCAGGTGCCGACGACGCCGGTGGTGTGGGCGGCGCGGCCGGTGGTGCGGTCGGCGGCCAGGCCGAAGTCGAAGAGGGCCAGGGAGTCGTCGCGGCGAAAGCCGATGTTCTCGGGCTTCACGTCCCGGTGCAGCGACCCGGCGTCGTGGACGTAGGCCAGGGCGTCGGCCAGGCAGGCGGCGTACTCCAGGGCGCGGGGCAGGGCGATGGGCTGCTGCATGCGCTGGCGCAGCGTCTCCTCCAGGCGCTCGACCACCAGGAACAGCAGCTCGTCGTGCTCGCCGGTCTGGTGCAGGGCGATCACGTGGCGGTGGCGCAGGCGCACGAGGGCGGCCTTCTCGCGGTCGACGAGGCGGCGGATGTCGGCGCCGCTGACGGCGGTGCGCAGGTCGATGATCTTGACGGCCCACTCACGGCCGTCGGCGGTGCAGCCGAAGACGCGGCCGTGGGCGCCCTGGCCGATGAAGCTGCCGACGGTGAAGCCCGCCAGGCTGACCAGGGGCGTCGGGCCGTGGCGGCATGGGGTGGCCGCCAGGGCGCGGCCCATCTCGCAGCGGCGGCAGTAGTACACCCGATGCTCCCGACGATCGCCCTGCGGCATTGGGCCACGGGGCGCGGCGGGATTCAAGCGGGCGCTTCGAGGGGGGCGGGGAGGGCCCCGGGGGCCGGTCGGGGCGACTCGAAGGCAGGATCGGAGGGCCCCGGGGGCCGGTCGGGGCGACTCGGAGGCAGGATCGGACGGCCCCGGGGGCCGGTCGGGGCGACTCGAAGGCAGGATCGGAGGGCCCCGGGGGCCGGTCGGGGCGACTCGAAGGCAGGATCGGAGGGCCCCGGGGGCCGGTCGGGGCGACTCCGAGGCAGGATCGGAGGGCCCCGGACGCGGTCGAGGGCGGTTCGAGGTGGGCAGGGGGGTGCCCCGGCCGCGGTCGAGGGCGGTTCGAGGTGGGCAGGGGGGTGCCCCGGACGCGGTCGAGGGCGGTTCGAGGTGGGCAGGGGGTGCCCCGGACGCGGTCGAGGGCGGTTCGAGGTGGGCATGGGGGTGCCCCGGACGCGGTCGAGGGCGGTTCGAGGTGGGCAGGGGGTGCCCCGGACGCCGTCGAGGGCGCCGGTACGGCTCACGCCACCATCAGTTGCTGGAGATGCACTGCCACGAGACGACCGTCGTGCAGCTCGCCTGGTGGCCCAGGCGGTCGGTGGCGGTGTAGGTGACGGTGTGGGAGCCGCCGCCCGAGACGGTGGGCGGGTCGACGTCGATCTGCACCGGGCCGCCGCAGACGCTGGTGGCGGTGGCGGGGGCGGGGTGCGGGGGCCGCAGGGGGCCACCTGCGGCGGCCACATGACGGTGGCGGGGCAGGAAATGGCGGGGGCGTTGGGGGGGGGGACGGGCACGCTGGGATCGGCCTTCCACCAGCTCGGGTGGTAGTCGTCGTAGGCGTTGCCGGGGTCGGCGATGGCGAGGGCCTGCCGCACGCCGTTGTGCTGCAGGATGATGTCGCGGCGGCCGCCGGGCGCGCGGGTCTCGGCGGCCCACTCGCCGACGCCGCCGATGGCGTAGGCGGCGATCTGGGGCCCGGCGTCGCTGGTGTGGCGGGTGGTCACGCCCTCGAGGGCGCCGACCTCCACCACCTCGTAGTCGTCGAAGCCCGGGGTGCCCACCAGGTAGTCCTCGCTGGTGAAGAGGATGCGCCGGCCGTCCCGGGTGGCGGAGGGGAAGAGGGCGCGGGTGCTGGGGAAGCCGTCGGCCCAGACGCGATCCAGCGCGCCGCCCTCCACGGGGATGCGGAAGAGGGCGTTCTCGACGCAGGCCCCGGTGGCGTAGACGAGCACATGCGCGCGGCCGGTGGGGTCGACGCCGCCGTAGACCGGGGCGTCGGGGCTCCAGAAGCCGCCGGGCGGCGTGGCGTACAGGGTGCGGGTGGTGGCGCTGGGGAAGGCGACGGCACCGATGGCCTTCTCCTGCGGGTCGTCGTGGTAGCCGATGAAGATCTCGCTGCCGTCGGGGGCCCATGACGGGTGGCTCAGGTAGCGGTAGCCCGGGAAGGGCGTCGTGATGAGGTGGTGGTTGGTGCCGACGGTGTCCCAGACGATGAGCTGGTCGGCGCCGGAGACGGTCTCCCAGGCCACGTAGGCCACGTAGCGGCCGTCGGGGGACCACTCGGGATCGCGGGCGGGGGCGCCCATGCTGGGCAGGGCCACGGGCGGGTTGCCGTCGTTCTGCGAGATGTAGACGGCGGGGATGCCGCCGCGATCGGAGACGAACGCCACCTTGCCGCCGGCCAGCTCGTCGGCCGGGGGGGCCGGCTGGCCCAGGATGATGGAGTACTTCTGGGGGCCGGTCGGCAGCGGAGGCACCGAGACGCGCACCTGCCAGACGCCAGCCTCCGGCGTCTCGACGTAGACCATCTCGAGGTTGTCGCGGCTGTTCTTCAGGTCGTTGCGCGCCGGTACGAAGTCGGCGGTGGTGACGGGCTCGTCGCCGACCGCCTGCGGGGGGAGACACGTCGGGCAACTGTAGGGAATGTAAGGCAGATCGATGGACCAGGGCCGGTGGACGGCCCCCGACGGGGCGCGCAGCTCCAGGTCCAGGTCGTTGACCAGCTTCTTCTCGTGCTGGAGGCCGGTCGGCGAGATGCCGGGGTCGCTCCAGGCCAGGGTGACCTTGAGCGGGGCCCGCTGGTTGGGGGGCACCGTGAGGTTGAAGACCTGGGTGGTGGCCGGGGCGGCCTGGCGCTCGTAGATGGGCAGGTTGCCGGCGGCGTTCTCCTGGAGGACGCGCACGGCCTCCTCGGCGTCCACGGCGCCGTAGCCCATCGTGTAGTCGGGACCCTTGTGGTAGGAGGGCGGCTCGCCGGTGTCGGCGCCGTTGGTGTCGCCGATGCGGGCGACGCGGGCCAGATCCCGGGCGCTGTGGACGAGCAGGGCGCGGAAGGTCGAGGGCAGGGGGCGGCCGGTGCCGGGGCTGCCCCAGGCGAAGGGCGACGGCGACAGGGGATCGTCCAGATCCACGCCGCGGGTGGTGGCCAGCTCCTCGAGCAGCAGGCCGACGACGCCGGTGGCGGCGGGGGAGGCCATGGAGGTGCCGCACATGCCGGCATACTGGCTGATCTCGCCGGCCGCGATGACGGCGCCGGGGTTGGGGGCGCCGGGCGAGAGGCGCAGCGTGTCGATGGGGTGGCCGGCCCAGTCGCCCAGGGCGCTGGCGGGCAGCACGATGGTGTCCCAGGCCCCGTCGGCCCGGATGGGCACCTCCAGGTAGCGCACCTGGTCGTTGTTGGGGTTGGCGTCGGTCAGGTTCCAGAACCACCAGAGGAGGATGTGGCCGCCCTCGAAGAGCGGCTCGCCGCCGGCGTAGCGGTAGCGCAGGTGGATCTCGTCGTTGGCCTTGCTCAGGCCGCCGTAGGTGCCGTTGAAGTAGTCATGGATGGTCCGCTCGCCGGCGGCCACCTCATACTTGCTCCACTGCACCAGGGGCCGCGGCCCGGTGAGCATGAAGCGCGCGGCGTGGCCCCCCGGCGACGCCACCTTGGTGGGGCCGGTGGCCTTCTCGCGCCACATCTGCCAGGGGTACCAGCCATCCATGGTGGGCCCCTCGAAGTCGTAGTTCAGGTCGGCGTCGCCCGGCGCGGGGCGCACGACGCGCAGGTACTCCACCTCGAAGGCCACGTCCTGGTAGGGGTGGCGCAGGCGGCAGCCGGGGGCGGCCACCTCGGGCTTGATGCGGCCGTCGTGGCTGGGGCCCATGGAGCTGGAGGCCCAGCGGAAGTCCTCGGCGAAGATGTTGGCCACGCTGATGGTGTTCTTGCCGGTGGCGACGACGGCGTAGTTGCCCCGGGTGCCGGAGCCGGAGCCCTGGCCGGTGGCCCCCCCCGCGTAGCCGCCGCCGTTGTTCCCGGCCGCCCAGAGCTGGGTGTAGAAGTGTCCCAGGTGGGCATCGCCCCGGATGCGGGCGTCCATGTCCATGAGCCCGGCGTCGTAGAAGCCGTCGAAGCCGATGGGGACGGTCGAGCTGCCGGCGGCGTGGGGCCGCACGCCGGTGGGGCTGGCGGAGTACCACTCCGCGTCCGTCACCTGGGCCTCCGGGGCCACGCCGCGCCACTGGAACGGCCGGCCGCCCAGCGCCTGGCTCAGCCAGCCGTTGCCCGCCATGATGCCGATGACATGGGTGCCATGGGTCCCGCCGCCGGCGGCACCGGCGAGCAGGCGGGAGGCGCCCTGCACCCCGTTGACGTCGTAGGTGTAGAAGTCCGGGTGGTTGGCCTGCGCGGTCTCGGCGACCGTGGCCAGGCGCACGCCGGCGCCCGTCAGGCACAGGCTCGGGCGGTCCGCGTTGGTCACGCCCAGGTTGGCGCGCACGGCGTCCATCAGCTCGTCGGCGGGGTGCGGGCCGGGCTCGATCCACTCCACCAGCGGGCTGGCCAGCAGGGTCGGCAGCGCCTCGACGGGCGTCGTCACCGCCACCAGCGCCTCGGAGGCCAGGACCGCCGGCTCGTCGCCGGCCTGGATCCCCTCGATGAGGGCGTCGCGGTCGTGGGCGGGCACGCCGCCGTAGACCAGCACCAGCACATGGGCCAGGCCCGTGGCCGGATCCACCGCCCAGTCGGGCAGATCGCCGGCCTGGGTGGCCTCGTCGGCGCGGTCGCCCGGCGCGAAGGCCACCAGGTGCTTCGCCCCCAGGCGCACCCGCAGCGCCTCGAAGCCCGCCTCGTCCATGGGCTCGCCGTCCGCCGTCTCGGTGAGGGGCAGCTTGACGATGTAGACCTCGGCGTGGATGTAGCCCGCCAGCTCGATGCCGGCCTCGGCCCACGCGGCCGGGGCCTCGGAGTCGGGGCGCTCGTCGAAGACCGCCATGGCGTGCAGGTAGGGCTGCGGCGCCTCGGCGGCCGCCGCGACGAGGGCGGGGTCGATGGCCTCGGCGGGCGAGAGGGTGCGGTTCTGCAGGCGGATGACGCCCGCCGGCTTCGGCTCGGCCTGCTCCCGCAGGCAGGTGGCCGAGCAGCCGTCGCCGCCCTTGGTGTTGCCATCATCGCAGGCCTCGTACGCCTCCAGGGCGCCGTTGCCGCACCCGGGCGCGACGCACTCGTCGCTCAGGGGATCGGAGCGCTGCGCCACGGCCGGCGGCGTGTCGGGCTCCGGGGTCGACGTCGTGGGGGCGCAGCCGGCCAGCGCGATGAGGCCGCACAGCCAGCGGGCGAGTGGATGGTGGTGGACGTGTGGCATGGCAGAACGCCTCCTTCCGGGAGCCTCGCTCCCGCCTGGGACGCCCACCACACCGTGTCGTGGGCGTCGCGACGTCGAGAGCATGGCGGCCGGAGGTGGGCCATGTGCCCCCCGAACATCTGGGGGGTGGAGTTCGACAACGTGGGCGGTGGATGAAGCGAACTGGAGCGGCCGAGCGAGATCAGGCCAGCAGGGCTACTCGGCGCGGACGCTGATGGCCACGGCGATGATGTGGCCGTTGCCCTGGTTCACCGTGGCGACGGGGAAGACGCGGCCCGCGGCCTGGGCCGCGATGAGGTCCGCCTGGCCCACCTCGACGGTGCCGATGGGGTCGTCGTTGGCCAGGTCCGCGTCCGTCAGGCTGATGCGCACCCGGGTGTCGGCGGCGGGGTCCAGGGCGACGCGCCACGAGATGCCAGCCCACTGCGGCGAGTAGGTGTCCTGGATCTCGGCCAGGTTGAGGGAGCGGCTGATGGGGCCCTGGAGCAGCGTGGCGGTGCCGAACGGATCGGGCGGGGCGTAGGCGGCGTTGGCGAACTGGGCCGCCACCGCGGTGAGGCTCGCCAGGTTACCGGACAGCGCGGCCTGGGCGGCGGCCGCGAAGTCGGCCTGGCCCACGTTGCCGAAGCCATCCCAGGCGCTGCCATCACTCACGCCCGGGCTGAGGAAGACCTGCGTCACCGTGATGTTCAGGACGGGGATGGCACAGAAGCCGTCGGCCCCACAGAGGTAGCCCGCGGCGCAGCCGATGTTCTGGCACGACGGGAAGCAGATGCCGTCGTCGGCGTAGCAGACCCAGCCCGGGCGGCAGTCGGCGGCCGCGTCGCAGCGCTCCAGACAGGCCAGCACGCCGACGTCCAGGCAGGCCGCGGCGGCGCCGCAGTCGACGTCACGGGCGCAGTCGACCTGGCACCACCCACCGGGGAAGATGGGCTCGTCGTTGCACACGCCGGCTGCGCAGTCGTCGTCGACCCGGCACGGCCCGCCGGCCTCGCTGCGCGGCTGGCGGCACCGCCCTTCGAGGCAGATCTGCCCGGCCGCGCAGGGGGCGTCCTCGTCCACGGCGCCATCGCAGTCGGCGTCCACGCCGTCGCAGGCCTCGACGGCCGGCGGGCCGCACGCCCCGCAGGCGTTGCGGGCGCCCTCGTCCACGGTGCCGTCGCAGTCGTCGTCGATGTCATTGCAGAGCTCGGCGGGGCCGGTCCGCAGTCCCCGCAGGCGTTGCGCAGCCCCTCGTCCACCTCGCCGTCGCAGTCATCGTCCACGTCGTTGCAGGCCTCCTCGGGCACGTCGCCACAGGCCCCGCAGGCATTCAGGACGGCCTCGTCCACGGCGCCATCGCAGTCATCATCGCGGCCGTTGCAGGTCTCCTCGGGGACGTCGCCGCAGCCGCCGCAGGCGTTCTGCACGCCCTCGTCCAGCATGCCGTCGCAGTCATCGTCCTTCTCGTTGCACGTCTCGGGGACGCACACCGGCGCGGGCTCGCACAGGCCCGAGTCGGGGTTGCAGATGTCCTCGTTTCCACAGGCGATTTCGTTGCAGTCGGGGCGGCAGACGGCGGGCTCCTCGCGGCCGTCGCACACCCAGCCGCGGCGGCAGCCCAGGTCGTCACAGCGGGTGCGGCACGACCCCCCGGTCGAGCAGACCGCGTCGGGACCGCAGGCGGCGTCGTCCTGGCACGGGACGCGGCAGAAGCCGCCGGGCAGGTCATCGCGGCACTCGCCGTCGAGGCAGGGCAGATCGGGCCCGCAGGACCCGCCCGGTCGGGCCGAAGGACCCGCGTCGGGCTCGACCACCGCCGCGTCTCGCTCGAGCTGCGCGTCCGCCACCGCGTCGCGGGCCTGGGCGTCCGCCCCGTCGGCGTCGACGTCGGCCGCCCGGACGCACTCGAACCCCCCTCCGACGGCCGCGCACTCGAACCCCGGCGCGCACGCCAGCGCCGCGTTGCGGCAGTCTGCCGGCGTCTCCGTCGTGCCCGCGTCGTCACAGCCACCGAGGGCCAGGAGGGCCACCACCCACCACCCGCCAATGCGTCGCATCTGTTCTCCTGCCGGGCCGCGCCCCGGGCTGGTCCGCGGCGCATCCTGCGTCATCTGGGAGCAATCGGCCATGCAATCCGTGTGTGGTGGACGATCGTTGGTGCACTCGCCCGACGGCGGCTTGGGGGCTGGCGAGCCGGCCGCGACGTGCCGGGCTCGACGCGCTGGGCAGCGTTGACTCTCGCGCCGAGCTGGACGCGGTGGCGTCGCTCAGCTCACGGCACCACGCCCGCGTCGGGGGCGCCGGGCTCCATGGCGGGCGGGCCGCACTGGATGGCGTAGGCCACCCAGGCGTAGTTCCAGTAGTCATCCGTCCACGGGGGCTGGTGGCTCATCAGGTTGGTGAAGGCGAGCGGGTAGCCGTCGGCCATGGGCAGCACCGCCCAGCCGCCCGGGAGGACGCGGGTGGTGCCGCCGGCGTGGGTGGCGGCGAGGCGGTACTGCTCGATGCCGTCGTAGCCCTCTCCGTGGACGAGGCACATCTCGTCGCGGTCGACGTCGACGGTGAGGCCGCGAGGGGTGAGGCCGGTGAGGCCGGTGTCGGCGGCGAAGAGCGGGTGCTCGCCCGAGATGAGGATGCCCAGGTTGCTGAAGCCCCAGGCCCAGGCGCTCTGGACCTGGACGCTGAGCTCCATGCCGACCGGGAAGTGGGGGACGGGCAGCCCTTCGGGCACGGTGAGGGTGAAGGTCCAGTCGCCGGCACCCGTGCGCAGGGTGAAGCCGCCGCCGGGCAGGGAGGCGGCGACGGTGCCGCCGAAGTGGAAGGTCTGGTCGCCGAGCTCTTCGTCCTCGACGGCGATGCGCTGGCCGTCGGGGCCGTCGACGCGGACGCCGACGGTCCGGGGCGGGTGGTAGGCGTCACAGGCCGGCGCGGGGGCCTGCGGCAGGGCCTCGAGGGTGGTCACGGCCGTGCGGGGCAGGTCGCAGGCGGGGGCGGGGCCCCGGTCGGCCGCCGCATCGGCGGCGCCGGCGTCGCGGTCTTCGGCGTCCGGGTCGGCGACGCAGGCGGTCATGAACGCGGCGAGGAGGAGGAGGTGCGTGGTGCGTGGCATGGGATCTCCTGGGTGGTCCTGCCTCACCCGACGGCGGGCTCGTGGGATCTGACCACACCGGCCGGCTGGCTTCGAGCGGGGTCCGCACGGGATACTGCCGCGGGCGGGGCGGTGGTCGCCACGCCGAGGGGAGGGGGCGCGGGTGCGGCTTCTGGTTTTCTTGTTGCTGATCAATGGGTTGGCCTGGGCCGGCGAGCACCCCTTCGGCCTGCCCGAGCTGACGGTGTTCTCGGCCGCGGCGGGGCGGCGGGTGGTGTCCATCCGGGTGTCCCCGCGTCCGGGGGCCGAGGTGCCGACGGCGCCGGTGGCCTTCACCGCGGAGCCGCTGGCGCTGGCCGACGTGCCCCTGCCGGCGTGGCTGGCGGAGGCCGATGTGCTCGGATCCGGGCGCGCGGTGGATCTGGACGGCGACGGCAAGCTGACCGGCCGGTGGCCGATTCGCTGCATGGCCGACAGCCTGGCCGTGGGCGACACCATCGTCCGCGGGGTCGGGTGGGACCGGTTTCGCTACCCGCGGGCCATCCCCCGCGTGACGCCAGCGGGCGCGGGGGTGGTGCTGTACGGGGCGTGCGGGCCGCGGATCACGGTGGGCTTCGGCGCGGGGGCGGTGCCCGTGGAGTCGATGCCGGGGCCGCTGCTGCAGGTGAGCGTGGTGGAGCGCACAGGGGCCGACGGGCCGCCGAAGCTGGGGCTGCGGGACTGGAAGCTGGACAACGAGAAGATCGTGCGGCTGCGGTCCGCGCGCATCCAGGCCCGCGAGGCGGTGGCGGGCGAGCCGCCAGAGTGGCTGACGGTGCACTGGGTGCTGGTGCCGGTGCCCGCGAAGGGGTCGCACCTGGTGGACTTCGTGATCGACGGGGAAGGGCCGGGGCTGGTGTTCGCCGCCGTGAACGTGGCGGAGGCGCCCGACACGCGGTGGCGGGGGCCGATCAGCGGGCGGCCGCTGCCCTGAGCGTCCGGGCTGCCCGGAGCGTCAGGGCTGCTTGCCGTCCAGGGCCGCGAGGGCCTTCTGGGCCTGGGCGTCGAGGGAGGCGCTGCGCTGGGGGGCGGGCAGGCCGGCCTGCCACGCGAGGACGGCCTCCCAGGCGCTGCGGGCGGCGGTGGCGTCGCCCATGGCCCCGGTGATGGTGGCGATGAGGGCGAGCACCCGACCCTTGCGGGGGCCGTAGGCGAGGGCGGCGGCCGCGCGGGCGGCCTCCAGGGCCGCGGCGTGCTGGCCGAGCTGGTGGCGCACCCAGGCCAGGCGATAGGGCGGGTCGTACTCGGCGGGCAGCCCGGCCACGGTGTGCTCGAGGCGCGCGAGGACCTCCGCGCCGCGGCCGAGGAAGACGCTCACCTCGGCCAGGGGCCAGCCGTAGGCCATGCGGGCGCGGGGGACGCCGCGATCCCAGGCGTCGATCAGCAGGTTGTACTGTTGTTCCGCGAGCTTGCGGGCCCCGTCGGCGTCGCCGCCCGCCGCCAGGACCTCACGCTGGATGCGCAGGGCGTCGCTGTGGTCGTCGACCGTGAGGGCCGAGGGGGCGGCGAGCAGGCGGGGGAGCGGGGCGTCGGGGGCGCTGAGCGCGGCGCGCAGCTTCGCGCCCAGCTCGGCATCCCGGGCGCCGGCGGCGCACTCCTGGGCGTACCCGGTGAAGTCGGCGGCGGCGGAGGTGCCGGTGGCGGCCTCCGGCAGCCGGGCGAGGGCCACGCGGGCGCAGTCGTCGAAGCGCTCCAGCTTGTAGAGGGTGCCGAGCCAGTCGGTGAGGGCGGCGCCGCGGCGGGGCCAGGTCGGGCCGGCCTGGCGGACGGCGGCCTCGTAGAGCGTGGCGGCATCGTCGTGGCGTCCGGCCGCGGCGGCGGCCTCGGCGGCGCGCAGGCCTGCCTCGGCCGGGGCCGCCCGGCGCCCGGCGTCGAGGAACGCGCGCCACTCGGCGGGGCTGGCGGAGCCGACCTGCCGGGCGAGCACCGCCTGGGACGTGGCGTCGACGATGTAGAAGGTGGGCCAGGCGCCGGGCTTGAGGCGCTCGACCGCGCTGAAGTTCACCGCCTTGTCGGTGTCGAGGGCCACCCAGATGAAGGCGTCCGCCACGTCGGCCAGGGCCGGATCGGCGAGCACCGTCTGCTGCATCGAGAGGCAGGTGTGGCACCAGGGCGCCCACAGGTCGACGACGACCGGCTTCTTCTCGGCGCGGCCGCGGGCGAGGGCCTCGTCGTAGGCGTCGGCCAGCCAGGGCAGCGGCCCGTGGCCGGCAGCCAGCAGCGAGATGATCAGGGCGAGCATGGATCCTCCAGCGGGGTCAGAGGGGGCGGGCGTAGCGGCGGTTGCAGCCGAAGTGGCCCGTGGCGCCCATCGGGGCGTGGAGGCGCTCGAAGCCGAAGGCCTCGTACAGCCGGCAGGCGGCCTCCATCTCGTTCATGGTCTCGAGGTAGCAGGTGGTGAAGCCCAGGTCGCGGGCCGTGTCGAGGCAGAGGGCCAGCAGGCGCCGGCCCAGGCCGAGGCCGCGAATCTCGGGGTAGAAGTACATCTTGCGCAGCTCGCAGACGGCGGGGGGCGCGCCGAGCAGGGGCGCGACGCCGCCGCCACCCACCACCCGGCCGTCGGCCTCGACGACGTAGTAGGCCGCGCGGGGGGCGCCGTAGGCCGTGGCCATGTCGTCCACCTCGGCGTCCTCGATGGCGAAGCCGGGGCCGACGCAGCCGAAGGTGGGCATGACGGCCCGGATGAGGGCGGCCACGGCGGGGGAGTCGGGCGGCTCGATGGGGCGAATCATCAGGGAATTCAGTGGGTTGGCGTGCATGGTGCTCAGTCTCGGCGGCGGCGGCGCTTGCGGCGCACGCCCGAGGTGGGATCGGCCTCGGCGCGCAGGTGGCGGACGAGGGCGCGGATGCTGCGGTGCTCGAAGAGGGCGGCGACGCGCACCTCGCGGTTGAGGGCGTCGGTCAGCCCCGCGGCGATGCGGACGAGCTGGGCCGGATCGCCGAGCCGGCCGAAGAGGTCGGCGTCGGCGGCGGGCAGCGCGGGGGTGCCGAGGGCCGCCCGGATGACGGTGGCGGCGGCGCGCTCCAGGGGGTGCCGTCGAAGGGCTGGCCGGCGTCGGTCTCGGGGGCTCGCCCGGTGGGGGCGGGTCGGGGGCCGGCTCGAGGGTGCCGTCGAGGGTCTGGCGGACGCGCAGACCGGTGCGCAGCAGCGGGCCGTCGGGGCCGGCCACGCGGCGCGCGGCGTGGGCGCCCAGCACGCTGACGCCGGGGCCGCCGACGCAGAGCTCGCCCGGGGCGCCCAGCGGCGGCGGCTCGCCGCGGCTGTCGAGGACGTGGGCCCGGACGTGGGCCAGCGGGAAGCCGAGGGGCAGGGCGCCTTCGTCGCCGGCGATGGGGTGGGTGGTGCACCAGCCCCCCGCCTCGGGCAGGTCGACGCGGCGGGTGACGGGCACCAGCGGCCCGACGGCGGCCCGCGTCGCGCGCGCCAGATCCGCGGGGACCGGATCGCCGGTGATGAGCAGGTGGCGCAGGCGCGGGAGGGCCTGATCCACGCCGGGCTCGCCGAGCAGGCGCCGCAGCCGGTCCACCGGCACCTCAAGGTGGGTGACGCCGTCGCGCTCGAGGCGGTCGGCGAGGCTCGGGCCCTCGGAGGCGGGGGCCTCGCGCAGGGCGCCGAGGCCGCCGAGGTGGGCGCGCAGGGCGGCGGCCGGCAGGCCGAAGTCGAGCAGGCACGCCACCTCGTCGATGCCCGCCCGGGCGGCGAGGGCGAGCCAGCCGCGGGCGCGCTCGACGTCGCCCGCCAGGGCCACCTGGTCGAGGGCGACGGGCTCGCGGGGGCCCGCGGTGCGCCGCAGCCAGCCCGCCATGGGCGCCCGGGCCCAGGCGCGGACGGTCTGGTCGTCGTCGCCGATGAGGGTCGGGACCACCAGCGTGACGTGGCCGGGGCCTGGGTGGCGGGCGTCGGCGCGGGCGGCCCGGTAGCGCGTGACGAGGCCGGGCAGCTCGGCCAGGAGGCCGGCCCGGATGACGCTGACCACCGAGGCGCCGGCGCGCCCCGCCGCCATGAACGTCGCCGCGTCGTCGGCGACCACCCAGGCGGGCGGGGAGGCCTCGGCGCCCCCGATGGTGCGGAGCTGGGCGAGGCTGGCGTCCAGGCGTCGCAGGGAGTCCGCGACGAGGGCCAGCCCCAGGCGTCCGGCGCTCAACCCGTTGATCAGACTCCAGATTTCCAGGAGGCGGTCGGGATCGGCGGGCAGGCGGGTCACGGCGCGGAGGCCGACGCGCTCGGTGGCGGTGGCGGCGGCGGCGGCGGCCACGGCGGCGTCGGGCAGGGTCGCGCCGGCGACGCCCCAGTCCAGCAGCCACAGGGCGTCGAAGCCGTGGCGATCGGCGTAGCGCGCCACGGTGGCCAGGACGGCGGGGTCGGCGGAGGCGCAGGCGAGGCTCAGCGTGACCGCGCGCTCGGCCGCGGGATCGGGGGCGACCAGCTCGAAGCCGCGGGAGAGGGCCCACAGGCGATCCACCAGGCCGGTGACGGCGAGGGGCGGTCCCAGCCCGAGCCAGACCCCGGCCCGCTTCTCCACCACCTCGTCCACGGCGCCGAACAGGCCGACGAGCTGGGCGTGGGTCAGGGGCACGCCGTGGTGCCCGTCGGCCGCGAAGGCGACGAGGGCGACGTCCCCGACCTCGGCCGGGCAGGGGAGGGGGTCGGCCGGCCAGGCCTCGATGGTGGCGCGATCGGTGTCGACGCTGATGATCTGGCGGCCCTGGGACACCCGCGGGCGCAGCGCCTCGCAGGTGATCGTGGCGTCGACGCGGGCGTCCGTCTGCTGGCGGGCGAGGCGGTCGGGCCGGGTGTCCGGGTCGAGGGGCACGGCGGTCGCCCCGGCGGTGAGGATGGCCAGGGTGGCCACGAGGGCGTCGCCCACCTCGGGCAGCAGCGTCGCGACGCGGTCCTCGCGGCCCAGGCCGAGGCTCTGCAGGTGGCGCGCGAGGCGGTTGACCCGGACCTCGAAGCTGGCGAACGACAGCGGGCGCCCGTCGGCGACGAGGGCGTCGGCGTCGGGGGTGGCGGCGGCCCGGCCCAGGATGGCGTCGCTGACGCGCAGGGGGGTGGGCGGGGCCACGGGGCCATGCAGGGCCTCGAGCCGCGCCAGGTCGGCGGGGCTCTGGAGGGGCAGGCGGCCGATGGGGACGCCGGGCGGGCCCGCCAGCAGGGCGGCGAAGCCGCGCTCCAGGGAGCCGAGGACGCTGGCAGGGGCCCACCACCGCGCGCTCGCGCCGTCGAAGACGCAGGCGACGATGGCCTCGCGGGGCGGGATGAAGGCCGAGGCGTCGTCCACCCGGGCCAGCAGGATGGCCTCGAGATCCGGGCCCCGGCGCCCGGCGAGGCGGGGGCCCAGGTCGCGGCGGTGGCCCGAGCGGCGCGCGGCGCGCCAGGCATCCAGGACGATGGCGGCGGCGGCGGTGGCGTCGGCGTCGGGGTGCAGCTCGACGCGCATGGGCACCTGGGGGCTGAACCACGCCTCCAGCGGGCCGACGTCCCGCAGGCGCTCGGTGTCGGTGACGCCGACGTCGAACTGCCAGGTCTCGGCCGCCCGGGCCAGGAGCACGCAGGCCGCCGTCAGCACGGCCCCGTCGTCGAGGCCCCGTCGCCCGAGGCGGCCGCCGGCCTGGGGGGCGCCGGCCTCGCCCCACGGCAGGGGCAGGGGGCGGGCCTCGCTCAGGCGGCGGGCCCAGAAGTCCGCGTCCGGACGCCACTTCTGGTCGAGGGCCTCCAGCGCGGCGGCGTCGGGGAGCGGCAGGCGCTCGCCGGCCGCGACGGGCAGATCGGTGAAGCGGAGGGCCCGGCCGTCGAGCCGCCAGATGCGCGTGATGCGCAGGGCCCCGGCGCCCGCGGCCACGGTGAGCCCCTGGGGGTCGAGGGCGAGGACGGTGCCGGCCTCGGAGGGCTGGTCGCGGGCCTCGACGTCGGCGCGCTCCACCACGATGGCCTCGCGGCCGATGGCCAGGGTGGCCCAGGCGATGGGGCTCTGGGGTGCGCCGTTGAGGGCGCGCACGGTGCGGGCGAGCTGGCCGGCGGGGCGGCGCCAGTCCAGGACGCCCGCGCCGGGGGGCGAGCGGTGCCGGCCGAACCACTGGCGGTGGGCGTCCCCCTGGGGCTCGGGGCGCAGGCGGCCCTCCTCCACGCTGTCGAGCAGGGCGGGGAAGGTGGCCACCCCGGCGGCGAGGCAGCGGGCGTCCAGATCGGCGGTGGTGTCGTTGGGCTCGATGGGCAGGCGGGCCTGGACCAGGAGGGGGCCCCCCTGCCCGCGGCCGGTGATGGCGTGCCAGCAGATGCCGTGCTGCACCTCGCCCGCCAGGAGGGCCCAGGTGGTGACGTGGTGGCCGCCGTAGGCCGGCAGCGGGCCGTCGTGGAAGCGCAGCGCGTGGCGGGCGCGGCTCACGAGCGCCGGCGCCAGCACGTCGGGGTGGCCCACGTCCAGCAGCAGGTCGAGGGCGTCGGGCAGGTGGGCCTCCGCCTCGTCGGCGAAGACCGCGAGGCCCCGGGCCCGCGCCCACGCCTGCACGCCCGCGGCCTGGCTGACGACCCCCACGAGGGTGTGCCCGCGGGCCAGCAACACCTCGCCGCAGTACAGCGCCAGGGGGGCGCCGCCGAACAGGGCGGTCTGCAGGGGCCGGGGCCGCGCCATCAGGTCCTCGCGTCGTGGGGGTCGGCGACCGGGGCGGCCGACGGGGCCATGCTACCCCTGCCAGGCCGCCGACGGCCATGCTCGGGCGTCACCCCCGTTGAAGGGCGCGCCCGGTTCAAGTAGAGAACGTCCCCATGTCGGACTCCGAGGTCACCCTCCAGGCGCAGCATGGCATCCCGGCCGGGGTCAAGCTGACGCCCATGATGAAGCAGTACGTGGCCGCGAAGGGGCGCTACCCCGACGCGCTGCTCTTCTTCCGCATGGGCGACTTCTACGAAATGTTCTATGAAGACGCGGAGATGGGGGGCAAGTACCTCGATCTCACCGTCACCAGCCGCGACAAGAAGTCGAGCGTCCCGGCGCCCATGTCGGGCTTCCCGCACCACCAGCTCAACGCCTACCTGGTCAAGGCCCTCGCGGCCGGGCTGAAGGTGGCGGTCTGCGATCAGCTCGAGGATCCCACCCTGGCCCGCGGGGTCGTGGAGCGGGGGATCACCCGGGTCGTCACCCCCGGGGTGGTGCTCGAGGACGAGGGCCTGGAGGCGCGGCTCAACAACTTCCTGGTGAGCATCGTGGCGGCCCCCCGGGGGGACGCCTTCGCGCTGGCGGCCCTCGACGTGAGCACCGGCGACTTCCGCGTCACGGAGGTGGTGGGCGAGAGCGGCCTGCGGTGCGAGCTGTCGCGCCTGGAGCCGCGCGAGGTGGTGCTGCCCGACGACGCCGACGCCATCCTGGCGGCGGGTGGGGAGCGCCTCCGGCGGGTGGCGACCACCCGGCCCGGGGCGGCGTTCTTCACCAAGGAGACGGCCCACCACGCCCTGGCGCCCCTGCTGGATCCGCGGGGCGGCACGGCCATCGACGCGCTGGACACCTTCGGGTTCGCCAGCCCGGGCTCGGTGCTGCGGGCGGCGGGGGCCGCAGTGGCCTACGTGGCCGACACCCAGCAGGGCCTGCCGGCCAGCACCCGCATCCTCAGCCCGTATCGGGTGCAGGACACCCTGGTGCTGGACGAGACCGCCAAGGCCAACCTGGAGCTGTTCCGCACGCTCATGGAGGGGCGCAAGCGCGGGTCGCTGCTGGGGACGCTCGATCGGGCGGCGACGGCGATGGGGGGGCGTCGGCTGCGGCACTGGCTGGCCTTCCCGCTGGTGGATCCAGGCGCCATCAACGCGCGACTCGACGCGGTGGCCTGCTTCAAGGAAGGGCTCGACCTGCGCGGGCGCGTCCGGGAGGCCCTGCAGCAGCTCTATGATCTGGAGCGCCTCAACGCCCGCATCGCCGCGGGCCGGGCGGGCCCCCGGGATCTCTGGCACCTGCGGGTGAGCCTGGAGCAGGTCCCGGGCCTGCGGGCGCTGCTGGCCGAGGTGGCGCCGCTGGCGGGGCTGGCGGCGCGGCTCGATCCCGTCGAGGAGGTGGTCGAGGCCATCGCCCAGGCCCTGGAGGATGATCCGCCCGCCCAGCTCCGGGACGGGGGCGTCATCCGCGCCGGCCACGACGCCGAGCTCGATGAGCTGGTGGACATCGCCACCCACGGCAAGGACTGGATTCTGCGCCTGGAGGCCCGCGAGCGCGAAGCCACGGGCATCGGCTCCCTGAAGGTCCGCTTCAACAAGGTCTTCGGCTACTACATCGAGATCTCGCGGGCGAACCTGCACCTGGTGCCGGACCGCTTCATCCGCAAGCAGACGCTGTCGACGGGCGAGCGCTACTTCACGCCGGAGCTCAAGGACTTCGAGGACAAGGTCCTCAACGCCGAGGGGCGGCGGTCGACCCTGGAGGCCGAGCTCTTCACCCGCCTGCGGGAGGCCGTGGCGACCCTCACCGGGCGGGTGGGCGAGACGGCGGCGGCGCTGGGCGAGCTGGACGCGCTGACCGCCCTGGCTGAGGTCGCCCACCGCGGTGACTGGTGCCGGCCCGTCGTCGACGACGGGGACGTCATCGAGCTGCTGGACGGCCGCCACCCGGTGGTGGAGGAGGCGGTCGGCCGCGAGGCCTTCGTGCCCAACAGCGTCTTCCTCGATCGCGACGAGCAGAGCCTCATCGTGCTGACGGGGCCCAACATGGCGGGCAAGTCCACGGTCATGCGGCAGGTGGCGCTCATCACCCTGCTGGCCCAGATGGGCAGCTTCGTGCCGGCCCGGTCGGCCCGCGTCGGCGTGGCCGACCGCATCTTCACGCGGGTGGGGGCGGCGGACGACCTGGCGGCGGGGCGGTCGACGTTCATGGTCGAGATGAACGAGACGGCCACCATCCTGCGCGAGGCGACGGCGCGCAGCCTGCTCATCCTGGACGAGATCGGGCGCGGCACGAGCACCTGCGACGGCGTGAGCATCGCGTGGTCGGTGGCCGAGTACATCCACGATGTGCTCGGGGCCCGCACCCTGTTCGCGACGCACTACCACGAGCTCACCGACCTGGCCCAGGTGAAGCCGCGCGCCCGCAACTTCACCATCGCGGTCAAGGAGTGGGGCGACGAGGTCATCTTCCTCCGGCAGATGGTCGAGGGCGGGGCCAACCGCTCGTACGGCATCCAGGTCGCCCGGCTGGCGGGGTTGCCTCGGGCGGTCATCGATCGGGCCAAGCAGGTCCTCAACAACCTGCAGGGGGCCGAGCATGATGCCGTGGGGCGGCCGCGGCTGGCCGAGGGCGGCGCCGACGACGTCCTGCCCGACTTCGGTCTTCAGCTCTCGCTGTTCAGCCCGCCGCCCCTGCCGGTTGGTCCGAGCGCCCTGGAGCGCAAGCTGCGGGCGGCCGATCTGGACAACCTGTCGCCCATCCAGGCCCTGAACCTGCTCCACGCGCTGCGGGAGCAGCTCGGGTGACGGAGCCCACCCCTGATCCAGGGTTCGACGCGGCGGTGGATGCCTTCCTCGCCTGGCTGACCGTGGAGCGCCGCCTCTCCCGCAACACCGTGGACGCATATCGCCGTGATCTCGCGGGGTTTCGTGAGATCTTCGGGATCGGGCGCGGCCTGGGCGAGGTGGACGAGATCGAGGTGCGGCGGTGGCTGGCCGAGCGCGCGCGGGCGGGCATCGCGCCGCGGACGCAGGCGCGGGGGCTGGTGGCCCTGCGCGCGTTTTTCGGCTACCTGGTCGAGGAGGGCGAGCTGGAGGTCGATCCGACCCGCCGGGTGGACCTGCCCCGCATCGGGCGGCCGCTGCCGAAGACGGTCTCGCTGGACCAGGTCGAGGCCCTGTTGCGGGCCCCGGATGTGACGACGGCCCTGGGCCTGCGCGACCGGGCCATGCTGGAGGTCCTGTACGCCACCGGCCTGCGGGTCAGCGAGCTGACGGGCCTGACGCTCGGGGGGCTGCACCTGGAGGCGGGGTATGTCCGGGTGGTGGGCAAGGGGGACAAGGAGCGCATCGTGCCGCTGGGCGACGTGGCCCGGGACTGGGTGGAGCGCTACCTGGTCGAGGTCCGGCAGCCGGTGCGGGGGGCCGCCCGCGCGCCGCTCTTCCTCAGCCGCCTCGGCCGCGCCATGACGCGCCAGAACTTCTTCAAGCAGCTTCGCCTGTACGCCGAGAAGGCGGGCATCGACGCGCCGCTCTCGCCCCATGTGGTGCGCCACGCCTTCGCCACCCACCTGCTGGAGCGCGGCGTCGACCTGCGCAGCCTCCAGCTCATGCTCGGCCACGCCGACATCGCGACCACCGAGATCTACACTCACCTCTCGCGGGCCCGCCTCAAGGCGGTGCACGCCGAGCACCACCCCCGGGGGTAGCCCGTGTTCTCCGACTCCATCGACGTCCGCGCGGTGATCGTGGGCTTCCTGTCCATCACCATCTCGCTGACCGTGCACGAGTTCGCCCACGCCTGGACGGCCGACCGCCTGGGCGATGACACGCCGCGCCGCGCCGGCCGCGTGACGCTCAACCCGCTGGTCATCATGGCAGCCCACCCCATCGGGGCGGTGGTGGCGCCCCTGCTCGGGGCCTTCAACGGCTTCCTGTTCGGCTGGGCGGCG
Organism: bacterium; assembly: GCA_041389985.1. Taxonomy (GTDB): domain Bacteria; phylum Myxococcota_A; class Bradymonadia; order UBA7976; family UBA1532; genus JACKDP01. The sequence goes on along the minus strand of JAWKQS010000014.1, from coordinate 4,732 downwards.
ACGCCGGTCAACCCCGCGCGCGTGCGCCGCGGCATCACCATCCGCACCGCCGACATGCTCATCTCGGTGGCGGGCCCCGTCTCGAACATGCTGCTGGTGGGCCTCTCCATCGGCCTCTTCTACGGCCTGTCGGCGGTGGAGGCCGAGTGGACGGAGCCGCTCCTCCAGCTCTCGGCGTACATGGCGGTCACCAACGTGCTGCTGGCGGCCTTCAACCTGCTGCCCATCCCCCCGCTCGATGGCTACCACGTGCTCCAGGCCAAGGCCCCCGACGGCTGGCGGCCCGCCCTCGCCGTCATCGAGCAGTACAGCTTCATGCTCTTCCTGCTGATCTACTTCAGCGCGGGTCGCTTCCTGGGGCCGCTGCTCGACGTCTTCGTGCCCGACGCGGTGCTCTACGTCTGGGCGGTCGGCCCACAGTGACGGACGCCCCGCCGGACTCCACCGTCGTGGTCGAGGGCGTGCGCTACGCGGTGCACCTGCCCGCGTTCGATGGCCCCCTCGACCTCCTGCTCCACCTTATCCGGCGAGAAGAGCTGTCGATCTTCGACATCCCCATCTCGCGGCTCACGGCGGCGTACCTCGAGACGCTGGAGCAGATGCGGCGCCAGCAGATGGAGCCGGCCAGCGACTTCCTGGTGCTGGCGGCGACGCTCCTGCAGATCAAGAGCCGCATGCTGCTGCCGCGACCGCCCGGGCTCTCGGACATTGAGGGCGAGGATCCCGACGACCCGCGCTCGGGGCTGGTGCGCCAGCTGCTGGAATATCAGCGATATCGCGAGGTTGCTGAGGGGATCGGCCTGCTGCCGCGCCTCGACTGGGCGACGTTCGACCGCCCGGGCGGGCAGGACCGGCCGCGGGATCTGGAGGAAGAAGACCCCCTCACGGCCCACGACGTCTACCGCCTGGCGGCGGCGTTTCGGGCGCTCCTGCAGAAGACCCCCTACGAGCCGCCCCACGAGATCGACGTGGAGCGCATCTCCATCGGGGAGCGCATCGCCCAGATCGCCGACCGCCTGGCCGCCGAGGGGACGCTGGCCTTCGAGCAGCTCTGCGTCGGCCTGCGCCACCGCGAGGAGCTGATCACGACCTTCCTGGCGCTGCTGGAGATGGCGCGCCTCAAGCTCATCCGGGTCGTGCAGGAGGATCGGCTGGGGGCGCTCTACCTGGAGGCCCGCGTGGGCGCCATCGGCGTCGCTGGCGAAGAGGCCGCGGGGCTGCTGGCCGAGTAGATCAGGGGTCTTCGGGGTCGTCGGGCTCAGGCGCCTCGTCGGGCTCAGGCGCCTCGTCGGGCCCGGGCGCCTCGTCCGGCTCGGACACCTCGTCGGGCACGGGCGCCTCGGCGGGCTCGTCTTCGTCCTCCCCCCCCTCGGGGATGGGCCGGGCGGTGATCAGCGGAGGGGACCCCTTGGCGCGCGCCGCCTCCTCGGCCTCCATGGCCGCCAGATCCCGCAGCGTAGGCAGGGCCCGCAGGTCGGTCAGCGAGAACGTCTCCAGGAAGAACGGGGTCGTGCCGTACAGGAGCGGCCGCCCCGGCTCGTCCTTGCGCCCCACCACCGACAGCAGGCGTCGCTCCAGCAGGCTCTTGAGCAGGCCGCCGCAGTCGACCCCTCGCACCTCCTCCACCTCGGCGCGGGTGCAGGGCTGCCGGTAGGCCACCACCGCCAGCACCTCCATGGCCGCCCGGCCCAGGCGGACGACGCGGTCGGGCCAGAGGCGGCGGACCATGGGGCCCAGATCGGGGGCCGTGCGCAGGCGGTAGCCGTCGCCGACGCGGGCGACCTCGATGCCCGTGCCGGCCAGCTCGGCGGTGATGGCGGCCAGCGCCGCCTCGACGGCGGGGGCGTCGGGGGCGGCGGGCCACTCCTCTTCGTCGTGGGCTTCGGCCAGCAGGCGCACCACGTCCGGCACGCTGAGGGGTCGCTCGGCGGCCAGCAGCAGAGCGCGCAGCAGGCGGTGCAGCGGGTCAGCCGGGGTCGGCATCGAGGAAGCGGTCGAGGGCCTGGCGCAGGTCCTCGGCGGCAGCCGGATCCGCGCTCAGGAGGTTGGTCTGCTCCTTGGGATCCCGATTGAGATCAAAGACTTCCGTCACGTTGTCGGTGACGTTGCGCACGGCCCGCATGCCGTCGGAGCGCACGACGCCCACCATGTGGGTGGCGTAGTTGGGGTACGGGAGCTGCTCGCCGAAGAGCATGCGCGACGGCAGGGCCTCGCCCGCGAGGGCGGGCAGGAAGCTGCGGCCCTGCGCCTTGGCGGCCTTCAGGCCCATCATGTCGGCGAGGGTCGGCAGCAGGTCGATCAGCCCCGTCAGGTCGGGGATCCGCCGGGGCTCCACGCCGGGAACGCGGACCGCGAGGGGGACGCGGAGCTCCTCGTGGTAGACCGTGCGGCCGTGGAAGTAGAGGCCGTGCTCCTTGAAGGCCTCGCCGTGATCGGCGGTGACGATCACGACCGTCTTCTCGCGGACTCCGGGCTTGTCCAGCGCCGCGAAGACGGGGGCCAGGTGCAGGTCTACGTAGCTGATCTCGCTGTCGTACTTGTCTTCCAGGCTCTTGCCGAAGACCTTCGCCGTCGGCTGGTTCATGTACCGGCCGTGGGGCTCGAAGTAGTGCACCATCAGGAAGAACGGCTGCTCGCCGCCGGCGAGGGCCTCGATGCGTGCCACCGCCCGGGGGGTCAGCTCGTGGGCGATGGTCTGGGTGTTGGACTCCTTGATGGTGGTGAAGCCCCGGTTGTCCCAGTCATCGACGCCGTCCTTGATGCCCGCCGCGCGCTCCCAGTACCAGTGGGCCGAGATGACCTCGGTGCGGTAGCCGGCCGCCTGGAAGATCTCGAACATGCTCTCGTTTTCGGGCTTCAGGGCGCCGTAGTTGGCGAAGCGCTCGACCCACTGGATGCGGGACGGATAGCGGCCCGTGAAGATGGAGGGCATGGAGCGGGGTGTGTTGGGCCCCTGGGCCCAGACGTTGTCGAAGACCACGGCGTCTCGGGCCCAGGCGTCGATGTTGGGGCTCGTGGGCCGCTCGTAGCCGTACAGGCCCAGGTGATCGGGCCGGAGCGTGTCGATCAGGATCACGACGACGTTGTGCCGCGGCTTCGGCGCCGGGGGCGGCTCGGTGGTGCCCGCCACGGGCTCGGCGGTGGGGGGCGCCGACGGGGGCGCCACATCGGCGATGTCCTCGACGGGCGCGTCGCCGCCGACGCAGTTGTCGTCGATGCCGTTGCCCGGGATCTCGCGGGCGTGGGGCCCGATCTTCGGGTCATCGTCATCGCAGTCGCCGCCCGCAAGCAGGGCCGAGTAGCCGTCCCCGTCCCCGTCGAAGAGCGCCCGCAGGCGCTGCACCATGAGGCGGCTCAGGTGGCCCTCCCCGGGGATGATCCGGCTGGAGATCGGGGCGTCGCCCAGGCCGAGGATGGCCCAGCCACCGCACGCCGCCACCACCAGCAGGACGCCGAGGGAGGCCGCGCCGGGGCGGACGGGGATCCGCTCGCGCCAGGTGGCCAGGAGGAGGAGCGAGAGCAGGACCCCCACGCCGAGCGCCTCGAAGCCGCCCAGCTTGTAGGCGCCCAGATCGATGCTGCTGAGGCGCCAGGCCACCGCGACCCCGCGAGGACCATCAGCAAGGCCGGCAGCAGGGGGGCCGGGAGGCCGGCCAGGCGGCCCGACGGGGCGATCTTGCGGAGGATGGCCCGGCTGGCCTGGCGCGCGGGGAACCACGCCAGGACGCCCACCACGGCGCCCGCGAGCCCGCCCAGCGCCACGAAGGGCAGGGCCAGGTTGGGGTTCATGAAGCCGTGGGCGATGCGGCCGGTGACGCCAGCCGTGATGGCCAGGAGGCCCACGGCGGCGAGGGTGGCCACGATGCCCGCCGCGGCCCCGTGGAGCGCGTCGGCGGCCGTGTCCCGGGCCGGCCAGAGGTGCGCCCGCGCCCAGCGCCCGGGCGACACCGACGCCACGAGCGGGGGGATGATGACGGCGAAGAGCACGCCGACGCCCAGCCCCGCGACGCCGACCAGGCCGATCATATGGGCGAGCACCGTCAGGCCCGGGCCCGCGCCAGCGTCGAAGACGGCGGCGGAGGAGGCGACGATGCCGAACTCTGCGAGGGCGACCACCGTGAAGCCCACGATGGCGGCGAGCACGCACGACAGGGGAGAGATGGGGTTCTGCACAGTCTGGGCGTGCTAACCCGCCGCGCGGCGGATGTCAACGCGCTGGCGACCTCGACGGGCCCATGGGCGGGCGCCGACGTTGACCGCTGCCGGTCCGGCGGGCAGGATGCCGCCGATGCGTGCCCTGCACCTCGCCTGGATGGTCGTCTCTGTCGCCGTCGCGGCCGGCAGCGGCTGTGACGACGCCCCGCCCGCGGCCCCCGACGCCGCCGCCGCGGACGCCGCCTCCGCCACCGCTCCGCCGCCGCCCCCCGCGCTGACGCCGCTGCTGGACAACCTGCTCGGCGAGCCGGTGGCCTTCCTGCGGCTGGTGGAGGCCGCCGATCGCGCCCATGTGCGGCGGGAGGGGCCGGTGCTGACCCCCGGCGGCCCCGGCTGGGAGCGCGTGACGCGCCTGGCGGCCCGGTCTCCCTGGCTGCCCGCCTCGCCGCTGGACGACCGCGCCGTGTCCTGGCTCGACAGCATCGGGGGCAGCCTGTACTTCCCGGTGGGCCCCGAGGGCCCCAGCCTCTCCCGCTTGCAGGTCTGGCTGCACCCGGTGGCGCGGGGGCAGGTGGTG
>JAWKQS010000013.1:0-169622 GCA_041389985.1 bacterium | reverse complement strand
GATGATCGACACCTTCGAGCCCCTGCGCATCACGGCCGCCGGCCGGGCGCTCGAGGCCCCCGACTACGACGATTCCTGGATGCCCAAGGAGCTCCCATGATCCTCGCGACCCGCAAGAACGGCACCCGAGATGGCGAGCTGATCGTCGTCAGCCGCGACCTCAAGCGCGGCATCGCGGTGCCGGACGTCGCGCCGACGCTGCACGCCCTGCTCGATGACTGGGACACCCTCGCCCCCCGGGCGAAGGCGGCCTTCGAGGCCCTCCAGGCCGGCCAGCGCGACGACGACTTCGCGGTCGATCAGACCCGGCTGCACAGCCCGCTGCCCCGGGCCTACGCCTGGATCGACGGCAGCGCGTACATCAACCACATCGTCCTGGTCCGCAAGGCGCGCGGCGCCGAGCCGCCGGCCACCCTCGAGACCGATCCCCTCGTCTACCAGGGGGGCAGCGACACCTTCCTCGATCCCCGGGGGCCCATCCCGGTGGCCGATGAGGCCTACGGCATCGACTTCGAGGGCGAGGTGGCGGTCATTACCGGCGACGTGCCGGCGGGGACGTCGGCGAGACAGGCCGAGCCGCACATCAAGCTGGTGATGCTGGTCAACGACGTCTCTCTGCGCAACCTCATCCCCGCCGAGCTGGCCAAGGGCTTCGGCTTCTATGTGAGCAAGCCGTCGTCGGCCTTCAGCCCGTTCGCGCTGACCCCGGACGAGCTGGGGGCCGCCTGGCGCGAGGGCCGGGTGCACCTGCCGCTGCGCTCCTGGCTCAACGGCGAGCGCTTCGGCGACCCCGACGCGGGGCCCGAGATGCACTTCTCCTTCCACCAGCTCCTGGAGCACGCCGCGAAGACCCGCGATCTGGGCGCCGGCACCATCATCGGCTCGGGCACGGTGAGCAACGTGGATCAGGCCCGCGGCAGCTCCTGCCTGGCCGAGAAGCGGATGCTCGAGAAGATCGAGCAGGGCACCATCACCACGCCGTTCATGCAGTTCGGCGACACCATCCGCATCCAGATGCTCGATGCGCAGGGCCGCGACCTCTTCGGCGTCATCGAGCAGACCGTGGTGCCCCGAGAGAAGCGATGAGGCTCTACACCTACTGGCGGTCGAGCTGCTCCTGGCGTGTGCGTATCGCCTTGGAATTCAAGGGGATTGCGTATGAGTCGGTGCCCATCCACCTGGTGAAGGATGGGGGACAGCAGAACGCCGCGGCCTACCGGGCGCACAACCCGATGGGGCAGGTGCCCGCCCTCGAGACCGAGGACGGCCTGCTGACGCAGAGCCTCGCCATCCTGGAGTACCTGGAGGAGCGCTTCCCGACCCCGGCGCTGCTGCCCGCCGGCGCGGGTGATCGCGCCCGGGCGCGGGCCGTCGCGGAAGCCATCAACAGCGGCATCCAGCCCATCCAGAACCTGGCGGTGCTGCAGTACGTGGGGCAGGCCCTCCAGGGGGATGGGCCGGCCTGGGCGCGCCACTGGATCACGCGCGGCCTCGAGCGGGTCGAGGCGATGCTGCGCCCCGGCACCTTCGCGGTGGGCGACGCGCCGACCTTCGCCGATCTGTGCATCGTGCCGCAGCTCTACAACGCGCGGCGGTTCGGGTGCCCGGTGGAGGCGTGGCCGCGGCTGCGGGCGGTGGAGGCGGCGTGCGCGGGGTTGCCGGCCTTCCAGGCGGCCCACCCCGACCGTCAGCCCGACGCCGAGGGCTGACGTCGGCGCACGTGGATCAGAGGCGGAGGCCGCCGTCGATGTCCACGCAGCGGCCGGTGAAGTAGTCGCACTCGATGATGAACTTCACGCCGGCGAAGATCTCGGCGGGCGATCCGGCGCGGCGCAGGGGCACGCCGCTCAGCATCTTGTTGAGGGCGTCGGGGCGCATGCCCTGGAGGATGGGGGTGTCGACGAAGCCCGGCGCGATGGCGGCCACGCGGATGCCGTACCGCGCCAGCTCCCTGGCCCAGAGCACGGTGTCGGCCACCAGCCCGGCCTTGGCGGCCGAGTAGTTGCTCTGCCCCATGTTCCCGGCGCGGGAGATGCTGCTGATGTTGACGATGACCGAGGGCGCCCCGCCGGCATCGACGATGCGGGCGGCCAGCTCGCGCGTGCACAGGAACGGGCCGGTCAGGTCCACGTCCAGGACGAGCTGCCAGTTCTTGAGGCTCATCTTGCGCAGGCCGTAGTCGTCCTTCTTGACCAGCAGGCCGTCGCGGAAGAGGCCGGCGTTGTTCACCAGGCCGTTGAGGCCGCCGAAGTCGGCCCACGCCTGATCGAACATCTCGACCACCGACTGCTCGTTGGCGACGTTGACCTCGTAGGTGCGCAGCTCGCCGGCGAGGCCGGCGGCCTCGGCCCGCAGCGACTCCAGACCCTCAATGTTGATGTCACAGGCAGCGACCCGGGCCCCCCCCTCGGCCAGCGCGAGGGCGAAGTAGCGACCCATGCCGCTGGCGGCGCCCGTGACCACGATCTTCATCTCTTCGAGCTTCATCGGATTCCTCCACCATGCGTGCGCGGGGGCGTGGTTACCACTTTGCGCGGGCCCTTGGAAAGCCTCTCCGACGCCCCGGGGACGCGGCGGGCGGCCGTCCGGCCCGTCCAGGCAGGACTGGCATCGAAGTCGACCCCGTGGTCTACTGCGCCGGGTTGGGGGAGGAGAGCTTCATGACCGCACCCGTCAGTCGGGATGGCGTCCAGATCACCGTCGAGCAGGCGTTCGGCCCGCGCGGCGACAACCTCGTCGGGATCTCCGATGTGACCTTCGACGGCTTCCCGGCCGTCACGCTCCGGCTGCAGACGCCCGATGGCCGCGACGGCCTCGTGCACCTCAGCCCGATCCACGGAGATCCGCGCAAGGCGGGCTTCACGGACATCGAGCCGGGGACGGTGTGCACGCTGCTCTGCCCGGTCTCGGGCGAGCCCCTGGAGCGCGTCGAGGACATCGACGATGCGTTCGGCGCCGGCTACTACCGCATCTACCGCACGCCCGATCGCAACCCCGGCTCCGCCATCTTGATCAGCGACGTCTGGGGCCACTATCACTCGAAGATCGTGGATGATTTCGAGATCATCTCGGCCTGGGCCGACCTGCTCGACGAGCTGGAGCGCCAGGGCGAGGGCTGACCGCCCGGGCCGCCCGTCGCCCCGGTGGCGGGAGGCTACTCGGCCTGGGCGGCGTCGCGGCTGAACGCGCGCGTCCGACGATCCACGTCGGTCAGGTCACCGCCGCCCGGACCCACCAGCTCGGCGAACTCACCGCTCAACAGCAGGCCCTCGACGCGCACGTCGGTGGCGGCCGCCAGGTCGGCCTGGCCGTCCGGGGGGAAGGGCAGGGTGGCCTCGGGGGCGCCGTCGAACCAGACCGTCCAGCGGCCGGCCGGGCCGGCGAAGACCGCGCGGTGCACCGTGGCGCCATCGACGGCGCCGGCGCCGACGCGGCGCAGGGCGGCGTCCCAGGTGGGGGCCTCCGGCAGCGCCAGGAACGCGCCCAGGGACACCTCGGGGGGCAGCGCGCCGTTGAACCGGACCACGCGCCCCGAGACGCCCTCCGGCAGGAAGTTCCCGCCGCCGAAGCGCGCGGCGAGGGCCAGCAGGGCCGGCTGGCCCACCTCGAGGCCGCCGTAGGGGGCCGCCTGGCGCATGGCGATGGTGGCGGCGGCGTCGGCGGAGGACAGCCCCAGCGGCACGAAGCCCACGTCGTCCACGTCGCTGCCAGCCAGCAGCAGCGCCACGGCGGTGCCCTCCCCCTGGATGGTCCCCGGATCCGCCACCTCGACGCTCACCCGCAGCCGCTGGGCCTGGGCGGGCTCGATGTTGAGGACCGGGAAGCGGTCGTAGTCGGGCACCAGCTCCTCGCGGTCGCCGTCGCCGTCCACGTCGTTCGCGTCGGCGAGGCGGGGCAGGGCGTTGAGGGCGTCGACCCGCAGGCCGTGGTTGAACCGATCGAAGAACGGCAGCAGCGTCGCCAGCACCCGCCCCACGTTGAAGCCACCGCCGCCGCCCCCCTGGAAGAGGCCGGCGAGGGTGCCGAAGTCGATGCGGCCGGCGAAGCTCCACGCGAACTGGAAGCCCGCGTCGGCGGTGACGAAGTAGTCGTCCTTGATGCGGAGCTGGCCCAGGAAGGGCACCTCGGCCGCCAGGGTCAGGCCGCCCGGCAGGGGCAGGTCGAAGTTCAGTGGACCGGCGCTGACGGGTACCTGGAAGATCTGGCCCAGGATGGCGCCCAGGCTGATGCGGGTGACGCCCCCCGCGAGGGTGGCGCCGGCCAGGCCCAGCTCGACCTCGCCCGCGCCCTCCACCCGATCGAAGTCGGGCTGGCCCGTGAAGCCGGCCACCCGGGCGTTGCTGCTGCGGGGCTCGACGGCCAGGCGCAGGTCCGTGAGGGCGGTGTCCACGAGGGTCACGTAGTCGTGGCGGGGCGAGAAGACCGACACCGTGGCCGGGCCGGCGTCGGGGAAGGTGGCCACGCCGTCGGCGTCGGTGGGCGCGGTAGCGTCCCCCGCCCGGACGAGGCGCCCTCAACCGGGGCGCCGGTGCTGGCGTCCGTCACCTGCACACGCCGGCCCTCGACGGGGGCCAGCTCCACCACCGGGACTACCAGCGGGTCGCTCACGATGCGGCCCGCGGGGCGGCGTAGGCCGCGGTGACGCTCACCTCGCCCGCCGCCGCGCCCGCCGTCAGGAGGCCGGCGTCGTCGACGGCGCCCGCGCCCTCGGCGGCCCACTCGAAGCCCGCCACCGCCACGATGTCGCCGCGCTCGTCCAGGCCCACGGCCCGCAGCTGCAGGGTGGCGTTCACGTCCAGGGAGCGGGGCCGCGTGATGACCACCTCGGCCACCTCGGCCACCACCGGCGCCGCGCAGGCCCCCGCCCGGCACACCTCGCCCTCGGGGCAGTCCCCCTCGCCGCGGCAGACGAAGGGCACGCAGCGCGCCCCCACGCAGTCCTCGCCCTCGCCGCAGTCGGCGCGCGCCTCGCAGGTCGGCTGGGGCTGGCAGCGCCCCTCCACGCAGATCTCGTCCGCCGCGCAGTTGCGGTCGCCGGCGCAGATGGTCAGCGGCTCGCAGTTGCCGTCGATGCAGCGGCCATCCGGCGCACATTCCGCATTGTTTTCACAAGGTTGCGCCTCCACGCAGCGGCCACCCCGGCACAGCTCGCCCTCGGCGCAGTCCCCGTCCACCACGCACTGCTCGGGCACGCAGGCGCCGTCGATGCAGATCCCGCCCCGGATGCAGTTGTTGCCCAGGCAGCGGTCGCGGCACACGAAGTCGCGGCAGGCCTGGAGCATCGGGGCGGGGCAGTCCCCGTCCATGCGGCACTCGGGCGGCTGGCAGACGCCGTCGGCGCAGGTGCCGCCGGGGCCGCACTCCACGTCCTCCATGCACGACATCCCCCCCATGTCGGGGGGCAGCACCGCCATGTCGGGCACGGCCGCGTCGGGGATGGCGGCGTCCGGCGCCGCGTCGGGCGTGGCGTCGGCGATGACACCCTCGTCCGTCTCTCCCTCGTTCTTCGGGGACGGATCTTCCACGCAGGCGGTGGCGACGAGCGCCAGCAGTCCCCAGAGCCAGGGGCGGAGCGGACGGATCATGGACTTCTCCCAGGTAGTCGGCGGGGCGTCGGACGGCAGGGTACGTCGGCGGGCGCGGCCCTCTCAACCGTTCAGCCGATCAGGAGGGCCATGCGTCCCAGGCGGTCGAGCTTGGCGTCCACCACCTCGCCCATCACGGCGCGATCGGTGACCGGCTCGCCGCCGATGCTGACCTCGAAGTCACCCCGCGCGGCCGCGGCGTGCATGGCGTCGGCGAGGGCCGCGCGATCGGTGCGGCCGTCGAGCAGGGGCAGCATCGCGCGCTCCATGCGGTCGATGGCGACGCTCACATGGCGCTGGTTGAAGACGCCGTCACGGCCCTGGGCGGCCTGGCGCCGCGCGAGGGGGGTGGCGCGGGGGCGGCGGCCCCCCTTCAGCACGAACCGCGGCTGGGCGCGGCAGACCTCGACGTAGCCCTGGGTCAGCAGCTCCAGGAGGCTCTCCGTCAGCTCCACCACCGCCGCGTTGCTGTACGCTTCGCCGATCTGGCCGCACGCGGCCTGGGTCAGCTCCTCCAGCCGCATCCCCCGGGGCTGCTCGGCGTCCAGCAGCACCAGCGCCGCCTTGAGCAGCGGCTGGGACGTGGAGACGGCGAAGCCGTCGGTGGCCGTGAACGTCGCCGGGACCCCCGGCTCCAGGTCCACATCATCGGCGTTGGGGGTGAGCAGCGAGGCGATCCAGTGGCCCGCCAGCTCGTCGGCGCCGATGCCGCGATCGAGGCTGGCCTCGGCGTGGCACAGCAGCGAGCGCCGGAAGAACCGCAGTCCCAGCTCGTCGAGGCGCGCCTCCAGGGTGACCTGATCGGGCTGCCCGCGCCGCACCCAGGCGGCGGTCTCGGGCCCGTAGCGCTCGGGGATCATGCCGTGCAGCTCGCCGTCGCCCAGGTACTGCAGCCCGTGCTCGCCGGCGCGGGCGACGAAGTCGGTGAACCAGACCGCGTGGTTGTGATCAGCCAGGTGCTCGTGGAAGAGGTAGCGGTCGGAGAGGGGGCGGATGAGATCCACCTCCGACTTGAGGAGCTGGGCGGCGAGGCTGCGCTGGACGGGGGCGTGCTCGCCCAGGGCCTCGATGTAGGCCCGGGCCGCCGCGGCGCGCTCCTCGGGGGTGCCCGTCGCCGGCACCGCGCGCAGGATGAGCTGGCGCAGAGCGCCGCGGAAGTACCAGCCGGGCAGCACGTTGTAGCTGATGAAGGCCACGCCCTGCGGCTGCAGCAGCTCCCGGCAGAGCCGGAAGATGGCCTCCTGCACGGCCGGCGGCACCCACGACCAGACCCCGTGGCAGATGATGTAGTCGAAGCTGCCCAGCGCCGGGCTCAGCGCCTGGATGTCACCGACGAAGAACTCCAGGTTGGTGAGCCCCAGGGCGGCGGCCTCGGCCTGCGCGTGCTCGATCTGCACGGCCGAGAGATCCATGCCCACGAAGCGGCTGCCGGGCAGCGAGGCCGCCATCGCCAGCAGGTTGCCGCCCAGGCCGCAGCCCAGCTCCAGCACCCGGCACGCCTCGGAGGGGGCCGGCGCCAGCCCGAACAGCCCGGCGATGGTGCCCAGCGCGTCGGGGTGGGTGGGGCGAAACGGGAAGTCGTCGTAGGGAAAGTCGTCGTAGATCAAGGTCTTGCGGTCACTGGCTCTCAAGGGTGATGCGGACGTGGCAGGCGGGGCCCTCCAGCGCGCTCTCCCGGAAGTCGGTGGGACCGGCCACGTAGGTGAGCACCACCGGCAGCGTGAAGCGGGTCTTGAGCCCCTCCAGCCGCCAGGCCTTCAGCTCGTCCACCACGCAGTCGGGGGCGCGGCTGGTGGGCGCCGTGACGTCCGTCCGCGCCTCGCGCAGGCCGGTGTAGCGCAGCACCTGGCCCTCCCGGGCGAAGTCGAGGGTGGCCTCGAACCGCTTGCCGTCGCCCTCGGCGTAGCCGGCGAGCTGGTCGGGGGAGCAGCCGTAGGTGCCCGTGGGGGCGGCGGCGAGCTGGCGGCAGAGGGGGGCGCGCTCGCCGGGGGGCAGGTCCTGGAGGACCGGACCGCCGCAGCCGGTGAGGGCAGAGGCCGGGAAGACGAGGAGGAGGACGGCGCGCATCGGCCCAGGGTAGCGGGACGCCACGCGCGCGGGTAGTCGTTCAGCGCACCCGCAGCGTGCAGCGGTCGAAGGCCTGGTTGCCCTCGGCATCGGTCGCCGACACATCGACGCGGTAGACGTGGGCGTCGGGCCGGGCCGCGCGGACCCGCACGGTGGTCGGGCCGGCCAGCTCCACGTCGGCGCGGGCGGCGGCGTCGTCCCCCGAGATCTCCTCGATGGCCACCCGGGCGTCCGGGGCCTCGATGCCGCAGGCCGCGAGGACGTCCACCGCCTGCCAGGCGGCGCCCGTCTCCACCACGACCTCCGGTCGCTGCACGCTCATGGCGGGTGGGGCCGCCGTGGCCCGCGCCGCCGGATCCGGGCCCCGGGCACCGTCGGCCGAGGGGTTGGCGACGGCGGCCGCGAAGGGAGCGAGGGCGGCGAGGGCGGTGAGGGCGAGGCTGCGCAGCGTCATGGGAGTCTCCGGGGCTGACCGGCCGGGGCCGGCGAGTTTTCGCTCCCACATGTAGCATAAAGTCGGACGCGCGAGGCAAGCGCCGACGAACCTGCGCGCAAGCGCTCGCTGCGTTCTTTGCAAGATATTGTTTCTACGAGGAAATCCCTGCACGGTCGTGCCAGGGGAGGGCGCCTGGGCGGGGCGGGGGCCGGCGCCGGGCCTCAGCCCGTGGGACCCGCCACGAAGGTCCCGTGCTCCCGATCCTTCACCACCCCGGGGAAGCGCAGCACCCGGTTGTGCATGGCGACGTACACCCCAGGGGCCACGAGCTGCACGGCCAGCAGGGCCTCGGTGAGGTTCTGCAGCGCGTCCGTGTTGCGCAGCTCGTAGGGGCGCATGGCCCCCGTCAGCACCACCGGGACCTGGAGCTCGGCGTGCAGGAGGGCGTGGCAGCGCTCGCCCGTCACGGCCAGGGTGTCGGTGCCGTGCACGATGATCACGCCGTCGTGGGCGTCGGCCATGGCCCCAGCCGTGCGGGCGATCAGGCTGTGATCCCGCTCGGTCATGGTCAGGCTGTCCTTGTTCATCAGCGGCACCCGCGAGATGCGCACGCCGCGGAGCTGGAGGGACGCCAGCATCACGTCCAGCACGCTGACATTGTTGGACAAGACGCCTTCGAGCTCGTCGTAGGTCTTCTCGATGGTGCCGCCGGTGGAGATGAGGGCGATGCGCTTCATGGGCGGATCCTGGCACATCCGTTGCCGCGGCGTGAAGGGCCCGCTACCGTGCGCGCCATGCAGCCCTCTCGCGCCGTCATGACCCTCGTCGAGCGTGCCGTGCACGACTTCGACCTCATCGCGCCCGGCGATCGCGTGGCGGTCGCCCTGTCGGGGGGCAAGGACTCGCTCCTGCTGGCCCAGGCGGTCCGCGCCCTCAGCCGGCGCGCCGATCGGTCGTTCGAGGTCGCCTTCATCCACCTGGATCAGCGCCAGCCCGGCTTCGCCTACGACCAGCTGCGGGCCTTGATGGCCCGGCTGGAGCTGCCCCTCCAGGTCATCGAGGCGGACACCTGGTCGGTGGTCGAGGCGAACCTGAAGCCCGGCCAGATCCCCTGCGCCCTCTGCGGGCGCATGCGCCGCGGCATCCTGAACCGGTGGTGCGCCGAGCACGGCTTCAACAAGCTGGCCCTGGGGCACCACCTCGACGACGCCCTCGAGACCTTCCTGCTCAACCTGCTCTTCCAGCGGCGCCTCGATCCGCTGAAGCCGGCGACGCCCACCGAGGACGGGGGCGTGGTGGCCATCCGGCCGCTCATCCTGGTGGAGGAGCGCAAGATCGTGGCCTGGGCCGAGGAGGCGGGCCTGGAGCCGGTGGCGTGCCCCGTCTGCGACAGCTTCCCGGCCTCCCGTCGGCGCGATCTCAAGGGGGTCATCGACACCCTGCGCGGGATCTCGCCCGATCTGCACGCGTCGGTGCGCGCGGCCCTCTACGGCGGCGAGCCGGTGGGGCTGACGGTCGTCGACGCCTGAGGCGGCGGGGGCGGCGGCGCCCGCAGGCTGGCCGGCAGGCGGGGGACGCGCTCCGCGGGCGGCGTGGCCGGATCGGCGAGGAGCCACGCGTACACCCACAGCGCCTGCATGACGCGCTTCACATACAGGCGGGTCTGCACGAAGGGCAGGTCCTCCAGCCACTGGGCGAAGGGCACGTCCTCGGGGCCGAGCCAGCGGCTCAGGTTGCCCGGGCCGGCGTGGTAGCCGGCGATGACGACGCCGGGGTGGGCGCCGAAACGTTGTTGCAGATCAAAGAGATAGCGTGTGCCGAGCTGCACCGCGAGGGCGGGCCGGTAGAGGGCGCGGCAGCTCACGCGGCCGCGCAGGCCCTCGGCGTGGGCCAGCTCGGTGGCCGTGCGGGGCAGGAGCTGGAAGAGGCCGCAGGCCCCGGCCCAGGAGCGGGCGCGTGGGTCGAAGCGCGACTCGGTGCGGGCGATGGCGAAGGCCAGGGCCGGGGGCAGGCCCCGGGCGGTGGCGGCTGCGGTGATCAGCTCGGCGTGCTCCAGCGGGTACACGGCGTCGAAGCGGCCGCGCTCGTCGCCCTCGGGCCAGGCGTCGTCCAGATCGGCCACCTCGCGGGCCAGGATGCGCCGGGCGGTGCCTTCGGCGCCGGCGTGGGCGAAGAGGCGCGCGAGCCCGCTGCGGTAGCGCGACCGGTGCCAGGCCCCGGGGCCCGCCTCGCTGTAGGCCCACCAGGCGTCGGCCGCGAAGCCCAGGCGCAGCAGCCACAGCCCCTCGTCTCGCAGCGGCTCCCCGACGAACATCGCGATGGGCGGCGGCGGGGGTGGCCGCGCCATCAGGCGCTCTACCCGGGCGGGGAAGCCGGCGGGATCCAGCGCGCGGAGCTGGTCGAGGGCCAGGAAGGCATAGAAGCTCATGGGGCCCTGGCGCACGGCCGCCTCGTAGGCGGACGCCGCCGCGGCCCGGCGCCCGGCGGCGGCGTGGTCGAGCCCCTGGAAGAAGTGCAGCCGTCCCCGGACATCGGGCTCACGCTCGACCTCGGCGGGATCGACGTCGGCCACCTGCGCGGGATCGTCCTGGAAGAGGCCCCAGAGCGCCTCCACGGCGGTGTCGTCCTCGGGGTGGTCGTGCAGCAGGCAGAGCAGCCGGTCCCGGGCGGCGTCGACCTCGCCCAGATCGCGGTGGATGCGGGCGGCGATGGCCAGGCTGTCGCCCGCGAGCCGATGGTCCGGGTAGCGCAGGCGCAGCCGCTCCAGGGCATCGAGGGCCAGGTCGTGGGCGTCGTCGGTGTAAGCGGCCCGCGCCAGGGCGTACAGGGCGTCGGGGGCCTCGTCCGTGTCGGGGCAGTCCTCCGCGACCCGCTCGTAGGCGGCCGCCGCGTCGGCGTGGTGGCGTTGCCGCGTCCGGGCGCGGGCCAGCAGCCACCAGGTCTCGCACCACGCGGCGGTGTCGGGCTGCGGGTCGCCGCTCTGCAGGGAGGCCAGCATCAGCGCCTCCAGCGCCTCGGCGGCGTGGGCCTCCAGCAGCGCCCGCCCACGGAGCAGCACGTCGTCGGGCGCCGGGGCGGTCCGCCGCCGCCACTCGGCCGCCGGGACCTGCCAGCGCAGCCGCGCCAGGCGGCGCTCGGCGTCGTCTCCCCCGGCGGTGCCGGCGTGGCGCAGGGCCACGGTCCGCAGGGCGGTGATCGCGGCGGGGATCTGGCGGGCGGCCAGCAGCGCGTCGGCGTAGCGCAGCCAGGCCCGCAGATCGTCCCCCGGAGGCGCCTCGGCCAGGGCGGCGGCCATGAGCTCCACCGCGGTCCCCGCCTCGCCGCGGCCCAGCAGGGCGCTGGCGCGCAGATCCCGGGCCAGGCGGGCGTAGCGGCTGGTGGGTGAGACGCGGGCGGCCTGGTCGATCACCTGGGCGAGCTGGCCCGCCGCCTCCGCGCTGCGCGCGGCGCGGTAGCGGGCGAAGTCGGCCACCTGGGGGGACTCTTCGGCGGCGGTGGCGAACGCTGCGGCCGCCTCGGCGGATCGGCCGGCGCGGTCCAGCAGATCGGCCAGGACGAGCCGCGCCGCCGGCCGCAGGGCATGGGGGGCGGCGTCGGCCACGAACGCCTCGAAGGGGCCCAGGGCGAGGGCGGGCCGCCCGGCGTCCCGGTGGGCCTGGGCGACCTGGAGGGCCGCCGGCGCCGCGGGATCGGCGAAGGGCGAGGCGGTGAGCAGGGCCAGGGGCGGCGCGGTGGGGGTCGCCTCCGCGTCGACGATCGGCGCGGCGGCGTCGGGGACGGGCGCGACGGCCGGCGGCGCGGGCACCTCGCACGCCAGCAGGATGGCGACGACCGCCACGAGGGCGTACGGTGCGCCCATGCGCGCGCTCATCGATCGGGTCGGTCTCTGGCCCCTCCTCACCGCTCTCCTCGTCGTCGTCATCGTGCTCGTCGTCGTCCTGCGCCGCGGCGAGCCGGCGCCGTCCCTCCCCGAAGAGGCCCCCGCGTCCACCGGGCCCAGCCGCGCCGAGAGGATGGCCCAGGCCGTCCTCTGCGTGCAGGGTGCGACACCGAGGCCCAGGAGTGCCGCGCCCTGGCCGACGGGCAGCAGGCCGGGCCCGCTGCGCCGAGGCCCAGGACGCCTGCAAGGCGGGCTGCGGCGATGAACGCCCATGAGCGCTGCCAAGGCAAGCCCCTTCGCGTCGCCAGCGTCGGCCTGCCGGTGGGTCTGTATCGGCTGACACACCGGCACACGACCCGACATGTCGCGGTGCTCATACCGTAACGTCAATCAGGACGAAGGGTTACGAGACAGGACCGCCCACCGGCGTGGAGGCGCGGACCCGCGTGCTGCGGGCGTTGGCCCCATGTGTGCAGATATTGATGAGCACACCCACCCGCAGGGAGATCCCGATGGCGACCATGACGCTCTTCGAGCAGGCGGGCCACCGCAACGTCCTCCTGGAGGACTTCGGCGGCGGCCTGGCCGTCCAGGCCAACCAGCACCTCATCGTCCACGGCGACCGCGCCGTCCTCCTCGATCCCGGCGGTCACAAGACCTACTCCAAGGCCCGCAGCGAGGTGGCCAGCCAGCTCAAGGGGGCGCAGCTCACCGACATCTTCCTGTCGCACCAGGACCCCGACATCGTGGCGGCGCTGAACGGCTGGCTCATGACCAGCGACGCGCGGGCCCATGTGCCGTCGCTGTGGATCCGCTTCGTCGCCCACTTCGGCATCGACGCCCTCGTGGAGTCGCGCATCGAGCCGGTGCCCGACAAGGGCCGCGTCCTGCGGCTGGGCGACGTCGAGCTGCTCATCCTGCCTGCCCACTTCCTGCACTCGTGTGGCAACTACCACCTCTACGATCCGGTCTCCCGCATCCTCTACAGCGGCGATCTGGGGGGGTCGTTCGGCATCGACTACCGGGCGGTGACCGACTTCGACGCCCACATCGGCAGCATGCTGGGCTTCCACGAGCGCGTGATGGGCTCGGGGGCGGCGCTGAAGGCCTGGGCCGCCATGGTGCGCACCCTGGACGTGCAGACCATCGCCCCGCAGCACGGCGCGTACTTCGAGGGGCCGGCGCTGGTGGCCCGCTTCCTCGACTGGATCGAGTCCCTGGAGTGCGGCCTCGACCGTCTGGGCGACCTCTACCACCTGCCGGTGGCATAACGGTCGCTAGACAACCCGCCCGGCCTCCTGCTACCTCCTCGAACGCATGGGTTGGAGGGTGGAGGTCCGGTGTCTGAAGCTCTGGCCCGATCGCTGGTCGAGCGCGCCCTCGCGGGGGAGCTGTCGGCGGTTCGCCGCCTGGTCGCGGCGCTGACGCCGGTCATCCAGGCGCGGGTCGCCCGCATCCTCATGCGGTGCCGCGCGGGGGCCCGCGGTCGCGAAATCCGTCAAGAAGTCGAGGACTTGAGCCAGGAGGTCTTCGTCGCGCTCCTGGAGAACGACGGCCGCGTGCTGCGCTCGTGGGACCCCGACCGGGGCATGTCGCTCCAGAACTTCGCGGGGCTGGTGGCCGAGCGCCAGGCCATCTCCATCCTGCGCAGCGGCCGCCGCAGCCCCTGGACGGAGGATCCGACCCTCTCCACCGACCTGGACGCCGGCCGCACGAGCCGGCCGCCCACGCCGGAAGGCCGGGTCGCCGGGCGCGAGTTCTACGACGAGCTCCTCGATCGCGTGCGCCAGGCGCTGAGCCCCAAGGGCCTCCAGCTCTTCGAGCTCATCGTCCTGGAGGAGCGCAGCGTGGAGGAGGTCTGCGCCGAGGTGGGCATGACGACGGACGCGGTGTACGCCTGGCGCAGCCGCCTCATGAAGCTGCTGCGCAAGCTGCGTGCCGACATCCTGTCAGAATCGTCGCCGCCCGCGCGAATGCCCGTCCAGCCAGGGGGGGATCGATGATCGACGACGACGACGACGTGCCGGGCTCCGACGGCGAGCTGCTCGCGCGCCTGGGCCTGCACGGTCGCAGGCAGCGCGCGGCGCTCGATCCGCGCCTGGATGGGCTGGCGCTGGGGACGCTGACCGAGCAGGAGGCGGCCGATCTGCGGGCCGACGCGGCGGTGGATCCCGAGCTGGCGCGGGCCGTGGAGGTCTTCACCCCCCTCGACGAGGCGGCCCAGGAGCGGCTCACGGCCGGGATCGCGGCGGCGCTCGGGCTGGCCCGCGCCGGCCCGGTGGCCGAGGCCGCCCCCGAGGCGAAGGTGCTGCCGTTTCGACGCCGCCCCCTGGGGCGCGTGCTGCTCGCCGCGCTGCCGCTGGCGGCGGCGGCGGCGATCGCGGTCTTCGTGCTGCGGCCGGGTGGCGGCAGCGACGCGCCCCCCGTGCCCGGCTACGCCCTCTCGGTGGAGGGCGGCGAGCGGGTCCAGCGCGGCGAGGATCCCGGCCCCGACACCATCCCCCGCCTGCTGCCGGACTCGAAGCTGCGGCTCGTGCTGACGCCCGAGGGGGCGGTGGAGGGGGCGGTGGCCGTGCGCGCCTGGCTGGTGGGCGCTGGCGGGACGACGCCCTGGGCGGTCCAGCCGCGCATCGCCCCGAGCGGGGCCGTCCTCATCGAGGGCACCGCGCAGGCGCTCGGCCTGGGCGCGCAGCCGGCCGGGCGCTACATGCTCTGGATCGCGGTGGGGCGGCCCGAGGCGCTGCCCGATCAGCCGCCTACGGCGCCGGTCTCGGCGGGGTCGACGCGGGTCCTGCGGGCGGAGATCGAGCTGGCGCGCCCCTGACGGCGGCGGGGGCGCCGGCGGTTCAGATGCTGCCGATGCCGATGACGACGGCGGCGCGGGGCGCGCGCTTGCCCAGGCTGTTGAGCACCCGCCACACCCCATCCGACGTGGTGGCGAAGGGCCCGACGACGGTCATGGCGTCGGGGCCGGCGGGCTGGCCGACGGCGCGCTGGGGCAGCACGAGGGCCGAGGCGGGGCAGTCGCCGGGGACGCCCTGGCTGGCCACCGCCTGGGCGGCCGTCCGCACCCCGAAGGTGTCACCCCAGGCCTTCACGGTGTCGCTGTAGGCCCCGTCGGCGCCGAACATGGCGCCGAAGACCTGCCCCGGGGCGAAGCGCCCGTCGGGGGCCGGGAAGAAGAGCTCCATGCCGTCGACATCCTTCGTCGGCCGGTTGCCCTGGGTCAGCCGCTCCCGCCGCTGCACGATGAGGGCCTTGGTGCCCAGGCCCTGCACGGGGAAGAAGCAGGCCACCTTGGCCACCACCCGGCGCTCGCCGTCGTCCGTCGTCGTGGTGCTGTCCAGCTCGAGGAGCGAGAGGGCGGCGGGGCGGGTGCGCACCACCACCATGCCGCGGCGGACGAAGTTGCGTGCCTTGTGCTGCCACTGCAGCAGGCCGTCGGGGTTGCCGTCACCGTCGATGTCCGTCGCCCGCAGGAACTGCCACTTCATCTGGTCGGCGGGCGGGATGCGCACCTTCGCCACCTGCTCGGCGTGATCGCCCTCGATGCGCAGCAGGCCCATGACCCCGCGGACGGCGGCGTTGGTGGAGCCCGGCGGGGCCGAGCTGCCCACGCCCGCGTAGACCACGAACGTCGGGCGCCCCGGCCGCTTGCGGGTGCCGGCGCTGCCCTGCTGCGTCACCTGGACCCAGGTCACCGACGCGAAGTCGAGGCCGGCGGCCTCTCGCACGAACACGCTCAGGCCCTGCCGCACCGGATCGGGCAGCTCGACGCCCGGCATGGGGGAGGTCGTCGCCACGGACGCCCACTCGGCCACCGGGTGAGCGGCGGCGGGCAGCGCGGTGCCGAGGGCGAGCAGGCAGAGTGCGAGGCTGCGGGTCATGGCGTCCTTGGGGCGGCGTCCACCTTCAATGTGCGGAATTTGAGTCCGCGAAGCAACGTAAGCATTCGCCCTACATGGTCATTTCGTTCAGGGCGCGGGGGGGCCGTCGGGCTGATCGGGGCTCCAGGCGCAGGCGCTACCACGGCAAACGTCAATGATTTCGCCCGTACGGAAGAAATGCACCATCTGTTCAGCGTGGGCATCGAGGTGCCGAAGATCTTCATGGGGATCTCCCAGCGGATCCTCCGGCGGGGGGTGGTTGCCGGGGGCCGGCCAGGGGTTGCCGAGCCCGTAGAGCACGACCCCCGAGCCGGCGTGGGGGTAGGGGGCCACCGTGGCCAGGTCGACCGTCCGCTCCGTGTCCCAGGTGCCCACGACCGGGATGCGCAGCGCGGGGGTGCGGGTGGCGACCTCGAAGCTGATGGGGGGGACGAGGTAGTCGCCCCTGGTCGGCGTCGCCAGCAGGTGGTGGGGGCTGTTGCCGGGGAACGGCTCGGCCTCGACGTGGCGCAGGTAGGTGGCGTTCTCGGTGCCATCCCACAAGAGCTGGATGAGCGAGATGAGCACGGCCTGGTCGGCGGTGGAGGGGTAGACGGCCTTCAGCACCCCGAAGAAGGGCCCGAAGCCCGTCGAGCGGTGCAGGAACATGGAGTAGTTCTGGCCGGGGACGCCCAGGTGGGCCCGCGTGGTGTCGGGGCTCAGGGCCAGGTAGGCCCCGCCGAAGATGCCGCCCTGCGAGATGCCCGAGTAGTAGAGCTGGGACTTGTCGACCGCGATGCCCCGGCTGGCGATGGGCTCGAGGGCGCCGAGCTGTTCCCGGACGGCGCGGGCCAGGAGCAGGTACTCCAGCAGGCCCTGGTGCAGGCGATCGCCGATCCAGGGGAAGAGGCTGACGTCCTGGACGATGGTCAGGCCGGCGGCGTCGAAGTCCTCCTCTGACATGCCCACCAGATCGGCGCCGAAGAAGATCAGGTCGTGGGCGTTGCCGATGCGGGCGTTCCACCAGCCGCACTCGCGCGCGGGGTAGCGGCCGCAGGGGCGCGTCCAGCCGGGCTCCAGGACCTCTTCGCCATCGCCGAAGAGGCCATGGCCGTAGTTGACCAGGCCCATCGGCCGGCCGTCCCGCGCGGACTGGGGCACGATGAGCCAGAAGCCCACCTCCCGCTCGCCGTTCTGGTCGGGGCGGAACGGCGTCGCGCCGTCGTTGAAGATCCAGCCCCGGACCGAGAGCACCTCGCGGCTCTGCTTCATGAAGTGGGGCACCTGCATCGTGCCGTGGAGGCGCAGCCAGGTGTACGGGTGCACGGGGCTGCCGCTGCCGTCATCCTCGGGCAGGTACTCCTCGACCCGGTCGATGGTCAGGGCGGGTCCGGCCTCGCCGGCCGCCGCGAAGCCGGCGTCGCGGATGTGCAGCATGGGGCCGTGCTGGGCCTCGCAGCTCGCGGTGTGGAAGTCCCACGCCAGGTTCAAGCTGCCCTTGTCGACGCCCTGGGCCTCCAGGAAGGCGAAGACCTCGTCGAAGCCGGCCTGGCGCGGGGCCAGGGCGCCGTCGGTGGCGGTGGCGCCGTCCCGCAGGGCCGCGAACGCGTCGCTGGGCGGGATGGGCTGGCCCTCCGTGTCCCGCAGCCCGCGGAAGGCCACCACATAGCGGGTGTCCTCCTTCAGCACCTCGGCCGGGCGCACGAAGAGGACCTGCTTCGTCGGATCCTCCTCCTGACTGTCGAGCTCGGCGAAGTACGGCACCCGGCGGGGCGGATCGCTCCACTCCCAGATCAGCACCGGGGCGTCCTCGGCCAGCGAGGCGGCCACGTCGAGCTCGCCCGCGATGGGGGTCACGTCGAGCCGCGGGAACACCGCCGCGATCTGGGTGCTGGTCCCGTAGCCGTCGAGGCGCTCGTAAGGTGCCGGATCCACATGGATATCGCTGTTGTTGCGGGGCAGCGAGGTGGCCTTGAACCGCAGCGTGAAGCCCGTCTCGCGGGCGGGATCGGGCGCGAGGTAGCGGTTGGAGGGCCAGGGGAGCGCACAGGCCGCGGGATCGAGCGGGTCGCAGTCGCCTTCGGGCTCCACCGGCGGGGGCACGCCCTCGTCCGGCGCCATCCCGCCGCCGCCCCCGGCGGCGTCCACGGCGGCGTCGCCCGCCCCGCCGCCGGCGCCGCCGCCGCCGCCTCCGCCGCCCTCGCCGTCATCACAGCCGGCCACCGCCAGCGCCACCACCAGCCACCAGTGCTTCATCTCGTCCCCCCGCCATGCACATCGGACGAGGCACTTTCGCCTTTCAGGCTGCCGGGTTCAACGCCGGGGACCACCTCGCCCGAAACGGCGATGGCCAGCCCGGCATCGCTCCCAGGTCCCCGCCACCGTCCGGAGCGCCTGTGACCACCGATCTCGTGCCTGCCCCCCCGCGCCGTGCGCCCTTCTTCGCGTTCGGTGCCCGGCCCCGCGACGCACGGCGCGAGCGCATCGAGGCTTCCCCCCACCAGCGCGGCGGCGTCTTCCAGAACCCCGTGACCACCCGGCTCGCCTCGCCCGGCAAGATCCTGCCTGTGGCCTGGCAGTGGCTCGCCGGCCGCGAGGAGCGCGTCCCGAAGGCCGAGGTCCCGCACGCGCCCCTCGATCCGGCCGTGTTCGACCGGGGGCCGCCGGATGGCCTCCGGGTCACCTGGATGGGGCACTCCTCGGTCCTGCTGGAGATCGAGGGCTGTCGCGTGCTGACGGATCCCGTCTGGAGCCCGCGCATCGGGCCCGTCCGCGGCACGGGGCCTCGCCGGTTCATGGCGGCGCCGGTGCCGCTGGAGGCGCTGCCGGCCCTCGACGCCGTCCTCATCTCCCACGATCACTACGATCACCTGGACGTGGGGTCGGTGCTGGCGCTGGCGAGCCGGGGGGTGCCGTTCGTGACGGCCCTGGGCGTCGGGGCCCACCTGGAGGCGTGGGGCATCCCGGCGTCTCAGATCACCGAGCTGGACTGGTGGGAGAGCCACGCCATCGGCCGGCTGACGTTCACGGCGGCGCCCGCGCGCCACTTCTCGGGGCGGGGCGGCCTGGCGAAGCGGACGCTCTGGGCCTCGTGGGCCATCAAGGGCCGCGAGCGCAGCGTGTGGTTCAGCGGGGACACGGGCCCGTGGGAGGGGTTCGCCGAGGTCGGCCGCCGCCTCGGCCCCTTCGATCTGTCCATGATCGAGATCGGCGCCTGGCACCCGAGCTGGGGGAGCGTGCACCTGGGGCCCGACGAGGCCCTGAAGGTGCACCAGGCGGTGGGGGCGCGGGTGATGAAGCCCGTGCACTGGGGCACCTTCAACCTGGCGCTGCACGCCTGGGACGATCCCATCACCCGCCTCATCGAGATCGCCGACGCCGCGGGGGTGGCGCTGGCCGCCCCGCTGGCGGGGCAGCTCGTGGTGCCGGAGCGGCCCTTCGTGGCGGACGCCTGGCGGGCCCGGGCCGAGGCGGCGCTGAGCGCCCGGCCGCTGGCGGTGCCGCCGGGCTGAGGCTCAGCGCTTGCGGGCCTCGTAGGCGCGGCTCTTGAACTTCTTGGTGTAGGCCTTGCGCCCCGACTCGCTGGCCTGGGCCTCGGCCATCTCGCCGTCGGCCTCCTCGAAGGCGGCGATCTGGGCCTTGAGCTTCGGGCTGGGCGCGACGCTGTCCTTGCGGCGCAGATCGTCGATGGCCACCTTCAAGAGGCCCTGGGCCTGGGCGAAGTCGCCCCGATCGGCGGCCCGCGCGGCCAGCTCGAGCTGCTCGGCGCTCTCCACCTCCGCCACGCGGACGCTCACGGCGGGGGTCTCGGACTGGCGCATGGCGGCGGCGTCGGCGGCGCGCTCGATGGCCAGGGGAGCGGCGGCCTCGCGGGCCACGCCGTCGGCAGGCATGTCCACGTAGCGCAAGCCGATCCGGCCCAGCGCCATGCCCCCGTCCCGGCCCATGGGCAGCCGCAGGCGGACCATGACCTCGCGCACCTGGCGGGCGCCGAGGGTGCCGATGCGGACGGTGTGGCGCCCGTCGTCGAGGCGCGTCGGGTAGCCGAAGGCCTTCACCAGCTCGACCCCGGGCGGCAGCGCCAGATCCAGCTCGACGCCCCGGGCCACGGTGGCCACGAGCCCCTTGAGCTCGTCATCGAGGACGGCGGCGACCGCCTGGCCGCTCTGGATGAAGTGGTAGCGCCCGCCCCCCGCGTCGGCGAGGCGGGTCATCAGATCCTCGTTGTAGTCCACCCCGACGCCGAGGGTGCTGAACGTGACGCCCTGGCGGAAGCCGGCCGCCGTCCGCGCCCCGAGCACGTCGGGACGCTGCTCGCCCACGTTGGCGAGGCCATCGGACAGCAGCATCACATGGGCGGTGCGGCCGGTGTCATCGCCGCCCCGCTCCAGCAGGTCCAGGGCCTCGGCCGTGGCCGGCCCCAGGGCGGTGCCGCCGTTGGCGTCGATGGCCAGCAGCGCCTGGCGCAGCACCTCGCGCCCCGGGCCGTCCACGGCCTGGCGCACGGTGTGGGTGAGCACCTGATCGGAGTATGAGAGCAGCGTGACCCGGTCGCTTGGGCCGAGGGCCTCCAGGAGCTGCAGCCCGGCGGCCTTCACATCGCGGATCTTGTCGCCGCGCATGCTGCCGGACCGATCCAGCACGAGGGCCAGATCCAGCGGGGGACGCTGGGCGGGGGCGTCGCTGGTGCCGGTGAGGCGGACCAGGACGTTGAGCTCGGTCACGTCGTCGGTCAGGGCCCTGAACTGGGGGATCACCTCCAGCGCCACGCTCCCCGCCTCCGCGGGGGCCGGGGGCGGCGCGTCCGCGGCGAGGGAGAGCGGGGCCTGGGCGGCGGTGGGCGGGGCGGCCACGGCGTCCGTCGGGCCGGGGGCCTGGCAGGCGGCGGCCAGCAGGGCGAGGACGAAGAGGGTGCGGCGCATCGGGAGCTCCTGGGCGAAGGGGACGCCCGTTGCACGCCCGCTCGCCCGAAACGATCTGTCCGCCCCGAAATCCGGTAGGCTGCGGGCCATGACGACACCGCTGCATCGCTACCCCGGGGGCTGCCACTGCGGCGCCGTCCGGTTCGAGGTCACCGTGCGCTCCCATGTGGCGCTTGAGTGCAACTGCTCGATCTGCAAGATGAAAGGGTTCATCCATGTCATCGTGCCCCGGGCGGACTTCGCGCTGATCTCGGGGGCCGGCGACCTGACGACCTACACCTTCAACACCCACACCGCGAAGCACACCTTCTGCCGGCGGTGCGGGGTGCAGGCCTTCTACACGCCGCGCTCGCACCCCGACGGGGTGAGCGTGAACCTGCGCTGCCTCGACGCCGGGCACGCTCCGTTCACCATCGAGCCCTTCGACGGGCAGCGGTGGGAGGAGAGCGTCGACGCCATCCGCTGACGGATCAGAGGCTGTCGCCACAGCGCTGGTAGGCCGCGCAGGCCGCGCCCGTCGGCTGAGCGCTGAGGTCGTCGTCGTCCTCGCCGACCTGGGCGGCGTGGGCGCAGGTCTGCCCGGCGAGCCGGTCGTTGATGGCGCTGAGGCGCTCGGCCACGCATGCCTCGAAGTCGGCCACCGTGGCGGCGCACCCGGCTGGGAACGCGGCGCGCTGGCACTGCTCGTCGGGGTCGGGCAGTCCCTCCTCGACCTTAACTGGCGGCCGCCTGCCGGCTGGTGAACAGGCTGGGGCCGGCGCTCGCGAAGGGGCACCGTGGCCGGCGGCGCCGCGGCGCGCACCGCCTCGCTCGGGGGCACGGCGCGCAGCCGGGGGGTGGCCCCGCCGTGGTGGAAGCCGAACGACTCGCCCCGCGTGGCCGGCGCGGCGTCGGGCTCACCGCCGGCCACCGCGAGCAGGCTCGTCGCCACCTCCTCCTCCTCGGTGAACTCCGGCTCCTCGCGGTGCATGGCGTCGGCGCGGAGATCCTCGGCCTGCACCTGGGCCAGGTCGTCGCGGCCCAGGTAGCTCACCGCCAGCTCCCGGAAGATGTAGTCGATGATCGACGTGGACATCTTGATCCGGTCGTTGCCGAAGACCATGCCGTTGGGCTCGAAGCGGGTGAAGACGAAGGCCTCCACGAACTCCTCCAGGGGCACGCCGTACTGCAGCCCCAGGGAGACCGCGATGGCGAAGCTGTTCATCAGGCTGCGGAAGGCGGCGCCCTCCTTGTGCATGTCGATGAAGACCTCGCCCAGGGTGCCATCGTCGTACTCGCCGGTGCGCAGGTAGACCTTGTGCCCGCCCACCATGGCCTTCTGGGTGTAGCCGCGCCGGCGCTGGGGCAGGCGGCGGCGGCGGGCCAGGTAGCGCACGACCACCCGCTCGGCGATCTGCACGGCCGCCTCCACCGGGCGGCTCGGCTCCAGCAGGCTGAGCTGCTCGGCCTCGTCCGTGCTCTCGTCGTCGTCGAAGTCGTACAGCGTCGCCGACAGGGGCTGGCTGAGCTTGCTGCCGTCCCGGTACACCGCGTTGGCCTTGAGGCCCTTGCGCCACGAGTGCAGGTAGGCCTCCTGCACGTCGGCCACGGTGGCGTGGCCGGGCATGTTGATGGTCTTGCTGATGGCCCCGCTGATGAAGGGCTGCACCGACGCCATCATCTCGATGTGGGCCAGGAAGCGGATGTAGCGCTCGCCGCGCCGGCCGCACTTGTTGGCGCAGTCGAAGACGGCGAGGTGCTGGGCCTTGAGGTGGGGCGCGCCCTCCACCGTCATCGTGCCGCAGACGTAGTCGTTGGCCTGGATGACCTGGGCCCGGGTCAGGCCCAGGGCCGACAGCAGGTCGAAGTCGGGCTTCTCCAGATCCGCCGCCGGGATGCCGACGCGGTCGACGAGGTACTCGTCCCCGAAGGTGAAGCGGTTGAAGACCATCGACAGATCGAAGGCCGAGGGGAGCAGGCCCTCGATGCGCTCGATGGTGGCCGCGTCGAAGCCGTGGCCCTTCAGGGCGCGCGGCGACAGGTGGGGGCAGCCCTCCAGCGTGCCGTGGCCCTTGCAGTAGCCCACGATGTCGTCGATCTGGGCCTCGGAGTAGCCCAGCCGGCTCAGGGCCAGGGGCACCGAGTGGTTGATGATCTTGAAGTAGCCGCCGCCGGCCAGCTTCTTGAACTTCACCAGGGCGAAGTCGGGCTCGACCCCGGTGGTGTCGCAGTCCATCACCAGGCCGATGGTGCCCGTCGGGGCGATGACCGTGGTCTGGGCGTTGCGGTAGCCGTGGACCTCGCCCAGCTCCAGCGCCCGGTCCCAGTCCTGGCGCGCCGCCTGGACGAGGTACTCGGGGCAGCGCTCGGGCTCCAGCCCCACCGGGATGGTGGCCAGGCCCTCGTACTCGTCGCGGCCGGCGTCGTAGGCCGCCCGGCGGTGGTTGCGGATGACCCGCATCATCGCGTCGCGGTTGTGCCGGAAGCCCGCGAACGGCCCCAGCTCGCCGGCCATCTCGGCGCTGGTGGCGTAGGCCGTGCCGGTCATGATGGCGCTGATCGCGCCCGCGATGTTGGTGGCCTCGATGGAGTCGTAGGGGATGCCCAGCACCATGAGCACCGTGCCCAGGTTGGCGTACCCCAGGCCCAGCGTCCGGTAGCGCCAGCTCAGCCGCGCGATCTCGGCGCTGGGGAACTGGGCCATGGCCACCGAGATCTCGAGGGTGACGGTCCACAGCCGGCAGGCGTGCCGGAAGCCGTCCACGTCGAACCGGGTGTGGTCGGCCTCCATGAACTTCATGAGGTTGGCCGACGCCAGGTTGCAGGCCGTGTCGTCGAGGAACATGTACTCGGAGCAGTTGTGGATGACGATCCCGTTGCCCACGAAGTGGTGGGTCGCGGGCTCGGTCAGGTCGTACACGGGCTCCTCGCCCACGAACTCCAGGTGGGCGACGCGGTCCTCGAGGCGGTCGGCGTAGGCGGTGACCTCGCGGTTGAGGCGCGCGAGGGCGCTGGCCTTCTCGCTGCCCGCGACGAACCCGATGGCCTGCTCGAAGACCACCCGCGAGTGCCGGCTGATACGGAGGCTGTGGATCTGCTCGACCGGGTACTCCTTGCGGCCACCGTGGCCGTCGGGGAGGAGCGCGGTCGTCTGGCCGAGGACGCGCCGGTCGCGGTAGAGGCGGGCCTTGATCCCGAAGCTCAGCAGCAGCAGCTGGGTCTGCTGGAGGAGCACGAGCGAGGTGGAGTCGAGGCCGACGTACTGGGACTTCTCGCCATAGTTCGCCACCGTCCCGTCGGCCGTGAACAGCCCGCGCAGGACCGCCGCCAGGCTCGGCCGATCCAGGCCGAAGATCCGGTCGGTAAAGCGCTTCTCGGCGCTGCCCGCGTCGAGGACCGCGTGGGCCTGGAGGGGCTCGACCACGCAGCGTGCGCTGGTACCCAGCCGAAGGGTGCCCTGAGGCTGGGTGATGGAGATGTCACGCGCCGCCCGCGCGTCCTCCGCGTGAGCCTGCTTGAACGCCGTCAGGGCGCCATGCACATGGCGGGCGACGGCGTGCTCTTCGGGGGCCAGCGTGAGCATCGCGGTCTGCTGCTCGCCCATCAGGCAGCCATCGCCCACCATCAGGCCGAGGAACTCGGCGAAGCCGGCATCGAGGTGCGCGCCGCCGAAGCGACCTTCGCCCAGCAGCAGGACGTCGTCCTTCGTCAGCTCGCAGGCCGGGACGTCCCCCCGGTTGGCCGTCAGGACGCGGTGATCGGCCGTGAGCCGCAGCTCGTAGCCCGCGCGCGTCCGAAGGCGATAGACCGGGCGGGTGCCGGTGGGGAAGGCGGGCGCGATGGCATGCAGCTCGCCATCGCTGCCCACGACCTCGGTGGGGGTCTCCAGCAGCGCGTCGATGCGGACGAGGCCGTCCCGCGTCGCCACGAGGGTGTCACCCGTGACGCACGGGTTGCTGGCGTTGATGCGGCCGCTCTCGGGGCAGGTGTGCCAGTCGTTGATGGTCGTGTCGAACTGCAGGCCCGGATCGGCGCAGGCCCACGCGGCGTACGCGATCTGATCCCAGAGGTCGCGCGCCCGCACCGTCTGGGCGATCTGCCCGTCGGTGCGCCGGACCAGGTTCCAGTCCTTGTCGGCGAGGACGGCCTCCATGAAGGCATCCGTCAACCGCACGGAATTGTTGGAGTTCTGCCCGGCGACGGTGTTGTACGCCTCCGACTGCCAGTCGGTGTCGTACTCGGGGAAGTCGATCTCGGTGAAGCCCTGCCGCGCGAACTGCATGACGCGGTGGATGTAGCTGGCCGGCACCTCGGCCTTGCGGGCCCGGCGGATGCTCCGGCGGAGGGCCTCGTTCAGCTTGGGATCGTAGCGCTCCTCGCCCGTCCCCGACCGGATGGCCTCCATGATGCGCTTGAGGTGGCGGCGGATGGACTTGGAGCCGGCGACCAGGGCGGCCACCTTCTGCCCTCGACCACCTTCCAGTTCACATAGGCCTCGATGTCGGGGTGATCCACGTTGAGCGTGACCATCTTGGCCGCGCGCCGCGTGGTGCCGCCGCTCTTGATGGCCCCCGCCGCCCGATCGCCGATGCGCAGGAAGCTCATGAGGCCGCTGGAGCGGCCGCCGCCGGCCAGGGGCTCGCTCTCGCCGCGCAGGTTCGAGAAGTTGGACCCCGTGCCCGAGCCGTACTTGAAGAGGCGCGCCTCGCGGACCCAGAGGTCCATGATGCCGCCCTCGTTGACGAGATCGTCGCTGACCGACTGGATGAAGCAGGCGTGGGGCTGGGGCCGCTCGTAGGCGCTGGTGCTCGGCTTCACCTCGCCCGTCTCGTGGTCGCAGTAGCTGTGTCCCTGGGCGGGCCCGGCGATGCCGTAGGCCCAGTACAGGCCGGTGTTGAACCACTGCGGGCTGTTGGGCGCGGCCATCTGCAGGGCCAGCATCCGCCGCATCTCGTCGTAGAAAGCACGGGCATCCCCCTCCCCCGAGAAGTAGCCGTGCTTCACACCCCAGTACGTCCAGCACCCCGCCAGACGGTCGAACACCTGCCGCGCGTCGCTCTCCCCCGTGTAGCGCGCGTCGGCGGGCAGATCTTCGAGGGCGGCCAGATCGGGCTCACGCCGCCACAGCCACTCCGGCACCCCTTCCTCGGGGACGGGCCGCAGGCGGGCGGGCACCCCGGCCTTGCGGAAGTACTTCTGGGCGAGGATGTCGGTGGCCACCTGGCTGAACGCCTCGGGGACCCGGACCTGGTCGTTGAGGAAGACGACCGATCCGTCGGGGTTGCGGATCTCGCTCTTGCGGGTGCCGAACTCGATGCCCTCGTAGGGCGACGCCTTGCCCTCGGTGAAACGCCTCTGGATACGCATGCAGGTGCCTCGTGCCCGCGCCGGGGGACGCGGATGCCAATCAGTCTGTACGGATGTCTTGCCGGCGGCAGCCTCAGCCGAGCCGGTGTCGTTCAACTTGCCCGACCGAGCGCGCCGTGGCGCTCGGGCCGGGAAGAGGTTCTAGCGAGTGGGCGGCGCCCCGGCAAGGGGAAAAATTATCCGGCGAGACCACAAGATGTGGTGGTGGTATCCCGTAACGCCTCCTAGATGTGGTTTTGCCCGAAAAGTCTCCTGTTCTCGCGGACATGCGGCGAGCTGGCGCGAATGGGCACAGGTTGCCCACATTGGAACACCCCTGCCCACATGGGCACGTCGGCCTGGACAGAGGGGCCGACGCCGGGGGCTCTCCCCGGCACCCGGCCTGGAGGCCTGATGATCCTGCATCGCTGCCTGCTGCTCGGCCTCGTGGCCCTGCTCGGCCAGGGCTGCGGCGCGAGCTGCCCGACCCTGGCAGCCGAGCGCGGCCGCTACCTGCACCGGGCGCCGGCCGCCCCCGACACCCCCGATGCCGCCGTCGACGTGCCCTTCGCCCTGCTGGACCGGCTCCTGGCGGCCGAGGTCGCGGCGCTGCCGGCCGTCACGGTGCCGCTGGGGACCGGACGCCTCACCCTCGCGGCCCGGGCCGTCCGGCTGCGCCCCGCCCCGGATGGGCGCCTCGGCTTCACCCTCGACTTCGATCTGCGCGATGGCCGCCAGGTCCTCTTCGGCCTCGCCGCCGACGCCGAGGTGGCCGCGGGCGTCGACCCGGCCACCGGCCACCTGCGCTTCGCGCTGGGCCCCGAGTCGCTCCGGGAGCTCGCGCCCCGCCTCGGCCCGGAGGCCCGGGCCGCCGTGACGGCCGCCCTGCGCCGCCAGCTGCCGCCGGCCGCCCGGCTGGTCCTCACCCCCGCTCGCCTCGGGGCGCTCGCCGACCAGGCCCTCGCCCGCCTGACCACCGGCGGCTATGCGCTCCTCCGCGATCAGGTGCTGGTGCACTTCGTCGAGGCGACCCAGGTCGACCTGGGCCTGCCGCCCCACCCCCGCAGCCGGGTGGACGTGCGGTCGAGCGCGGGGTGGCTGGCGCTCGGGCTGCACGCGAAGCTGCCCACCGAGGGTGGGCTGGAGCCGGCGGGGCCTCCCCCCGGGGAGCGCGTGCGGGTGCGCCTCACGGGCAGCCTGGTCGCCGAGCTGGCCAACGCTGGCATCGCCCGGGGCGAGGTGCCAGGGCGGTACTCCGAGAAGGGCCGGCCTGATCCGAAGGGGCCGCTCCAGGCCGCCCTGGCCTGGACGCCGGGCGAGCGCCCCCTCAAGGCCCTGCTCTGGCAGACCGACGGCACCTGCATGACGGCGCGCATCGGCGGCACGCCCGAGGTGGCGCTGGCCCGGCGCCAGATCACCCTGGGCGTGCGCGACGGGCAGATCGAGGAGGTGCAGGGGTCGCTGCTCGTCGAGGTGGGCGCCTGGCTGAAAGGTGTGTGGGATCGGACGTTTACGGTGACCCAGACCGTTGCCTCCGAGATGACCCTCAGCCTCGGGCCGAGGCGCCTGACCCTGGCCGTGGCCCAGGCCCGGGTCGAGGCGGCCGGCGTCACCCTGGGCCTCGACGCGCGGATTGCCGGCGCGAAGTAAGATCGGCGGGGGCCGGGGTCACCTGGATCCCCGTGTTCGCCTCCATCCCCTGGCCGGTCCCCCGGCGACCCAGCTTCGCCGAAGGCGCGCCCCTCACCGGGCTCGTCCTCGATGGCCGCTACCAGCTCTTCGAGGTGGTCCACCGGGGCCACACCACCCTGACCTTCCGCGCCCAGGACCGCCGCCTGGGCCGCCCCTGCGCCGTCCGGGTGCCGCTCGGTCATGCCGAGGGGGACGCCCTCCGGCTGGCCCGCGAGGCCCAGGCCCTCGGGGCGGTGGCGGACGCGACCCTCGTGGCGCTGCTCGACCAGGGCCGGCTGCCCGGCGACGGCCGCCCCTACCTGGTGCTGGAGTGGCTCGAGGGCGAGACGCTGCGCGAACACCTCGACCGCCACGGGGCGTTGCCACCCGCCCGGGCCCTCGGCCTCGCCCGGTCGGTGGCGCTCGCGCTGCGCGCCCTGCACGGCCAGGGCCTCGTCCACGGCGACGTCCGCCCCGCCCATGTCTACCTCTGCCGGGGCGCCGACGGCGCGGCGGCCGTCCGCCTCATCGGCCTCGCCCAGGCCAGCCGTCGCCCGTCCGCCAGCGCCGACGCGCCGGCGGACGCCTTCCCATACCTGGCCCCGAGCGCCTCGATCCCGCCCTCGGCGCCGTCGATGCCCGCAGCGACCTCTACGCCCTGGGGGTGCTGCTGTACGAGCTGGTGGCCGGCCGGACGCCCTTCGCCGAGGTGGATCCCGTCCGCACCGAGGTCCACCGGCTCGATCCCGCCGCCCGGCTGCGCTGGTTCCACAGCCACGCGCTGCCCGCCCACCCCGCCGTCGAGCTGCCGGCGGGCTTCTGGGATCTGTGCCTGACGCTGCTGGAGCGGCGCCCCGAGGATCGGGCGCGGTCGGCCGAGGCGGTGCTGCGGCGCCTGGACGCCCTGGTGGGCGAGGCGAGCGGCCGCCGCCGCGGCGTGGTGCCCGCCTCCGACGCCGCGACGGCCTCCCTGCCCGACCTGCGGGTGCGGCTGGCCCCCGAGGTCGCGCTGCGGCTGGCTCTGGCCGGCTTCGAAGAGCCCCCTCCGCTGGAGGGCGAGGAGA
Source organism: bacterium (assembly GCA_041389985.1). Taxonomy (GTDB): domain Bacteria; phylum Myxococcota_A; class Bradymonadia; order UBA7976; family UBA1532; genus JACKDP01. The sequence continues at coordinate 140,806 of JAWKQS010000013.1, read as the reverse complement.
CGGTGGCCGAGCCGTCGCCCGAGGACTGGGGTGATGAGGACGAGCCGACCCGCGCCCGCGGACCCGCCGGGCCGCTGAGCGGCGCGGCCGTGGGCTTCTCGCGGTCGACGCTCGCCAGCCGGCCCGCCGCGCGGGTGAGCCCCTTCGCCGAGACGGAGCCCGGCCCTCGCCCCACGCTGCCCCGCCCGGCACCGCGGCCCGCCCCGCCCGCGTCGGCGGCGCCGCGCTGGCAGCCTTTCAGCGAGCCGACGCCGGTGCTTGCGTCCGCGGCCCGGGCCCCGGAACCGCTCTCGGCCCCGCTCTCGGCCCCGCTCTCGGCCTCGGGCCCGGTCCCTGACCGCACTTCTGCCCCGATCTCGCCCCCCTGGCGGCCGTCGATCCCGCGCGGCGTGGTGGACGCGCCCACCCCGCGGGTCGCCATCACCCGCCCGCACCGCCCCGGGGTATTGCCGCTGGTGGCCCTGAGCGTGGTCACCACCGTGCTCGCGGCCCTGGCGCTCCTCACGCTGCGGGATCCCCCGGCGCCGACGCCGTCGCCGATCGCGGCCCCCGTCGAGGTGAGCGTGGCCCAGCCCTGACGGAGCGGTCGGCGACAGACCGCCGGGCCGCTGCTATCGTGGGGCCTCGGGGACACGGGGGAGCGACCGCATGGCCAGGATGATGACGCTCGGCGCGCTGGCGCTTGGGCTGCTCTGGGCCTCGGCGGCCCAGGCCCAGCTCGACCAGATCGAGCTGGCGCTGAAGCTGCGCAGCTACTACGGCAAGGGGAAGTTCATCTACAACTCCCCGAAATACTTGACCAATTACAATGACTGCCGGGCCCGGGGCGAGAGCGACACGTTCTGCAAGTCCCTGGCGGGCCTCTGCCTGGCCCAGGAGCAGCCCTTCTACGGCGGCCCCTACGCCGGCCTGTTCCGGGGCCTGGGTCTCAACCAGGTCTTCAAGCTCGACTGCGGCAGCCAGGAGTGCTTCCAGTGCTGCCATGTGCCGGGGCAGGGGTGCCACACCTCGTTCGTGGGCTTCCCGGTCATCAACTGCAACCCTCGCTACGGCGAGGGCACCAACGCCGCGGGCCTCACCCTCATCGTCGATCCCGACGCCCACCCCGGGGAGGCCTGCCTGACCATCCCCCAGACCTGCGATCACATCCCGCGCTGCAACGGCGATCCCAACGCGCTCCAGGATCTGCGCGACGCCCTGGATCGGGGCGAGCCGCACCCCGTCAACGCCCCGGGGGCGGCCCAGAACCGGGCGAAGTACTTCGCCTCCCAGATGTTCACCAAGTGGTGCGGTGCCCTGGACGACTTCCACACCGGTGAGCCGCGCAGCGCCGAGTTCCCGGGCCTCGAGCGGGTGGTCGACGTCCAGAACTTCCTGACCGGCCGCGGCTGTGTCGGGTGGCGCGACCATGTGGCGGCGGCCTTCCCGTTCGACTGGCAGGCCGAGAGCTTCGCCGTCCGCGACGAGGAGGGCGTCATCCAGCCGGCCAGCTCGCAGCTCAACGCGCTCTGCCAGTGGGGCATGTTCCGGGCGCTCGAGAGCGTGCCCCACCTGGGCGACCGCCTCACCTTCGTCGACTCGACCATCTGGCCCGACGTCCTGCGGGACGCCTACCTGGCGCTGGTCGGCGATCCGGATGCGGCCTTCCTGGCCGGGGCCAGCCCCGTCGTCCTGGACCTGCTGCGCTGCAACCCTGGCGTCGACGACTACCGCCTGCTGGCGGTCCCGCTGGCGGGGGAGGAGGCGGAGGATCGGGTCTTCAACGGCTGCGATCTGGGGCGTGCGCCCCGGATCTTCCTCGACGCCGAGGGGGCGGGACCGGGCCGGGTGCGCGTCCGCGTAGAGGTGCGGGATCCCGAGGCCGGCGGCGAGCACGAGAATCCCATCCCGCTCACGCTCTTCTGGGGGGACGGCCGCGTCTCCCTGGAGGAGGTGCCGGCGGGTCAGGGGGAGGCGACCTTCGAGCATGGCTACGCCGACGGGGGCCGCTACGTCGTCATCGCCCTCGGCGAAAATACCTCGGGATTGCGAGGGTTTGGGGCCGTCATCGCCGATGCGTCGGCCGCGGAGGGCGGTGCGGCGGAGGGCCCGGTGGTGGTCTCGGAGATCCGCCTGGTGGACGCCGTCGCCCGGGCCAACACCCTGACCGGCAACGCCCGCACGCTCTTCGTAGAGCTCGAGGCCCACGACGCCGACACCGACGGCGTGCACCGGGTCGGGCTCTCGCGGGCGCTGGCCGTCGACTTCAACGCCGACATCGCGCTGGGCACCCTGGTGGCCCACAACACGGGCGCCGCCCACCTGGACCGGCTGACGCTGCGCCCGTTCTGGCGCGAGGGCTTCTACACCGGCCTGCGCAAGGTCTTCCTGCGCATCGCCCGGGCGGAGCTGCATGTGTTCTCGACCGCCACCGGCGACACCATTCCCGTCGAGCTGCCCCTGACCGCCGAGACCGTGCGGCTGTATGTCGCCGGCCAGGCCGAGCCGCTGCCCGCCGAGTTGCTGACGACCGACGAGGAGGGCCGGCTGGAGATCCTGCTGCACGATCGGGATCGGCTGGTGGAGCGCATCGAGATCGATCTGCCCCAGGCGTTGCTGGCCGCCCAGGCGCCCGGTCCGCTGGCCGACGACCACCCGCCCCTGGGCCAGACGAGCTGGATCGAGGACCGCCCCGAGCAGTTCGTCGCCGTGGGCCGGGACCCCGACATGGGGGTGCCGCCGGCGGACGGCGGCGCTGGCGGCGCTGGTGGGACCGACAGCGGCGCGGGCGGCGCGGGCGGCGCCGGCGGGGCAGGGGACGCGGCCCTCGCCGATGGCGGCCCGGCCGGGGGCGGGGGCGGGGGCGGAGACTGCGCGGTCAGCGGCGCGCCCGCCAGCGCGCCGGCGGGGCCGGGCGTGGTGCTGGTGGCGCTGCTGGGCCTGGGTCTCGGGCGTCGGCGACGGATGGGTCGCTGAGGCGCGCGCTGCAGCCCTGCGGCCGATCAGGGCAGGGCCAGGAACGCGATGCCTCTGACCCGCTCAGCCGGCCTCTGCTCCCAGGCCGTCCAGCACCCGATCCATGATCCAGTGGACGTGATCGCGCCGCTCGGCGATGGCCTCGGTCCCCAGCGGATCCCCCGGCCACAGGCCCGCCAGCACGGGCGCGTAGGTGAAGTAGTTGATCACGAGGCCCGAGAAGCTGACGAAGAACTGCCGCGCGGCGAGGGGGCCGGCCGCCGGCAGGAGGGCGGCCAGGGCCTCCTCGGTCCAGCGGAAGAGCGGCTCGAGGTGCTGGCGGATGAGGTCCGTCGTGCCGGCGGTGGCGACCTGCTGCTGGATGATCCGCGGGTAGCGCTGGTGCTGTGCGATGTAGGCGAAGTAGGCGTCCACCACCGCGTGCAGCCGCGACCGGGGGTGGCCCTGCGCCCCCTCGAAGGCGGCGCGCAGGGTGTCCAGGTGGGCGTCGTAGTACCGCGCCAGCACGGCGTCCATCAGGCCGGCCTTGCTCTTGAAGTGATAGAAGACGAGGGCCTTGTTGACCTCGGCGGCCTGGGCCACCCCGCCGACGCTCATCCCGTCGAAGCCCGCCTCCGCGAGCAGGGCCTCGGCGGCGTCCAGGATCCTCGAGGCCGTCTGCTGGCCGCTCTCGACAGTGTGCTTCGTGGGCTCGGTGCGCTTCATGACGGCGGAGCATACCGAAGTTTGACCGATCGGTAAAATCGGTTTGACCAATCGGTTAAACCTGCCTACCCTCGGGGCCACGCACACAGGAGGTCCCCATGGGCATCGTCGCCATCCGCAAGAAGAACCAGGTCCAGGGCGGAGAGATCATCACCCGCATCCTCGCCGCCGAGGGCGTCGACACGGTCTTCGGGATCGTCGACGGCACCTACCTGGGCATGCTGGCGCACCTCAAGGAGAACGGGCTTCGCCTGGTGACGCCGCGCCACGAGACCTCGGCGGCCCACGCGGCCGGCGCCTACGCGCGCCTCACGGGGACGCTGGGGGTCTGCATCGCGAGCAACGGCCCCGGCGTGGCCAACGTCCTGCCCGGGGTGGCGGTGGAGCAGGTCGAGGGCAACCGGGTGCTGCTCATCACCTCCTGCCGGCGCGAGGGCCTGATGGGGCCGGACCGGGGCGGCGCCTACCAGCACTTCGCCCAGGTCGACGTGACGCGCCCGATGACGAAGTGGAGCGTCGCGGTCAGCCATGTGGATCGCCTCGCCGAGGTCATGCGGCGTGCGCTGCGCATCGCCTTCACGGGCCGACCGGGCGTCGTCCACGTGGATGTGCCCGAGAGCATCATGAACGGGAGCTTCGAGGTCGATCCGAGCTGGTTCCAGGCCCCGGCCAGCTACCGGCCCCTCGACGCGCTGCCGCCGACCCCGGCGCTGGTCGCGGCGGCGGCGCGGCTGCTGGCGAACGCGAAGCGGGTGGTGATCCACGCCGGCTCCGGGGTGGTGCATGCGCACGCCTACGCCGAGCTGGCGCGCGTGGCGGCCCTGCTCGAGGCGCCCATCACGACCAGCTGGGGGGCGCGCTGCGCCGTCGACGAGCGCGACCGGCACGCCCTGCCGATGGTGCACATCGAGACGGTCACCCAGGCGCGCACCGAGGCCGATGTGGTGCTCTGCCTGGGGTCGCGGCTCGGGGAGACGGACTGGTGGGGCAAGGCGCCGTACTGGGGCAACCCCGCGACCCAGAAGATGATTCAGGTCAACATCGACGCCGAGGCCCTGGGCAACACCCGGCCCGCGGACCTGCTCATCCACGCCGATGTGCGGCTGTTCCTGGCGCAGCTCATCGAGGCCCTGGAGAGCCGGTGGGGCAGCCTGGATCTGGCGCCGCGGGTGGCGTGGCTCGACAGCCTGAAGGCCCACCAGGCCCAGCACCGCGCGAAGCTCGACGCCCACCTGGACGATCGGGCGGTGCCCATGAACCCGGCCCACATCGCGGCCGCCTGCCAGCGCGTCCTGCCGGCGGACACCGTGACGGTCTTCGACGGCGGCAACACCGCGGTCTGGGGGAACTTCTTCCACCAGGCCCGCACGCCCGGCTGCCTGCTGGGCACGCCGAAGATGGGCATGCTGGGGGCCGGCGTCTCGCAGGCCATCGGCGCGGCCGTGGCGCGCCCGGGCCGGCCGGTGGTCTGCATCATCGGGGATGGCGCGATGGGCATGCACCAGCAGGAGGTCGAGACGGCGGTGCGCAACGGGCTGCAGGTGCTCTACCTCGTGGTGAGCGACCGCCAGTGGGGCATGGTGAAGATGTCCCAGCAGTTCGCCCTCAAGCCCCTCAAGACCCTGGTGATGAAGACCCTCTCCCCCGAGGAGACCATCAACACCGACCTCGCCGAGACGCGGTTCGACGACCTCGGCCGCGCGATGGGGGCGCATGGGGAGCGGGTGGCGGATCCGGCGGGGCTGGAGGGGGCGCTGCGGCGCTCCCTGGCCACGGGGAAGACGGCGGTCATCCACGTCGACGTCGATCCGGTGAAGCACCTGTGGGCGCCGGGCCTGCGCGACTTCAAGGCGATGCACCAGGAGCCCGGGAAGTGAAGCCAGAAACCATATTGATCACAGGGGCTTGTGGCTATGTGGGGCGGCTGGTGGTCGCGGAGCTGGCGCGCACCCGCCGCGACGGCGAGGTCTTGATCGCGGCCGACGTGGTCACCCCGTCGGCGCCGACGGCCGGGGTCGAGCACCTGGTCGTCGACGTGCGGGATCCGGGCCTGCCGTCGCTGATGGTGGCCCGGGGGGTCACGGTGGTGATCCACCTCGCGGCCATCGTGGCGCCGGGGAGGGGGCCGAGGGCGCGGCCCTCGCCTACGCCGTCGACGTGGAGGGGACGCGCAACGTCCTGGCGGGCTGCGTCGCCTGCGGGGCGCGCAAGATCGTGATCAGCAGCAGCGGCGCCGCCTACGGCTACCACGCCGACAACGACGCGCTGCTCACCGAGGACAGCCCCCTGCGCGGCAACGACGCCTTCCCCTACAGCCGCCACAAGCGCCTGGTCGAAGAGCTGCTCGCGGCCCACCGCGTCGAGCACCCGGCCCTGGGCCAGCTCGTCTTCCGGCTGTGCTCGGTGCTGGGCGCCGGAGTCCACACGCCCATCACGGCGCTCTTCGAGCGGCCGGTCATCCTCGGCCTGAGCGACGCGGCCACGCCCTTCTGCTTCGTCTGGGACGAGGACGTGGTGGCCTGCCTGGTCGCCGGCGCGCGCGATGACCACACGGGCATCTACAACCTGGCGGGCGACGGGGTCATGACGCTGCGCGAGATCGCCCACGCCCTGGGCAAGCGCTACGTCGCCGTCCCCGCCCGGGCCCTCGAGGCGGGGCTGGGCGTCCTGCGGCGGCTGGGCCTGACGGCCTACGGGCCCGAGCAGGTGCGCTTCCTCCGGTACCGCCCGGTGCTGGGGAGCGCGCGGGCGCGCGTGGCCTTCCCCGGGCGGCGGCTGCGCACCAGCCGTGAAGTCTTCGAGCTGTATCGGAGGAGCCATGGCTGACGTGGTGGTCATCACGGGCGCGGCGGGCGGCATCGGCGCCGCCCTGGCGCGCCGCTTCGCCGACGACGGCGCCGCCGTCGCCCTGCTGGACCGAGACGCCGACGGGGTGGAGCGGGTGGCATCCGCCCTGCGGACGGTGGGCCACGTGGCCCTCGGCCTGGGCTGCGACATCACGGACCGGGGCGCGGTGGACGCGGCCTTCGCCCGCATCCACGCCACCCTGGGGCCGGTGACCGCGCTGATCAACAACGCGGGGCTCTCCCAGCGCAGCCTCTTCGCCGACACCGATCCCGCGGTCCTCCGCACGGTGATGGAGGTGAACTTCTTCGGCGCCGTGCACTGCACCCAGGCGGCCTTGCCGGATCTCAAGGCCACCCGGGGGGTGGTCGCGGCGGTGTCGAGCGTGGCGGGCTTCGCGCCGCTGGTGGGGCGGACGGGGTATGCCGCGAGCAAGCACGCGCTGCACGGCCTCTTCGACTCCCTGCGGGCCGAGCTGGTGCGCGACGGCGTGGCGGTGCTGCTCGTCTGCCCCGCCTACGTCGCCACCGGCATCGACCAGCGCGCCCTGGACGCCCACAGTGCCCGCCTGGGGGACGCCCAGAAGGCGACGATCGGGCGCCTGGCGACCCCGGAGGCCGTGGCCGACGCCATCGCGCGGGCCGTCCACGCCCGGCGCCGGCAGGTGGTGCTGACGCCCGTCGGCAAGCTGGCCTGGTGGCTGACCCGCTTCGCCCCGGCGCTCTACGAGCCGCTCATGCGCCGCAGCACCCGGGCCGACCACCCCGCGCTCGCCCCGCACCTCGTCGACGCGCCCCGCGCCCTCTGGGCGCAGGTGCGTGGCCGTCGCCGCGCCGCCTTCTGATCCGGGCGGCGCGCCGGTATGCTCCGGCCATGACCCCGCGCTTCCATGCCTCGCTCTTCCCCTGGCCCGGCGGGAGCTGGATCTTCGTCGCCGTCCCCGAAGACCTGGCGCCCCCGGTGACCGATGGCTTCGGCCGCACGCCGGTGGTGGCCACGGTGAACGGCAAGACCTGGGAGACGAGCGTCTGGCGGGACAAGGGCACCCGCACGCTGCTGGCGGTGCCGCGCAGAATCCGCGGCGACCTGGGCCCCGGCGATGTGGTCGAGGTCACCCTCGCCCCACGCTGATGCACGCCCAGAAACACGAAAGCCCCTGATTTCTCAGGGGCTTTCCGGGGAGCGGGAAACGGGACTCGAACCCGCGACTTTCAGCTTGGGAAGCTGACACTCTACCAACTGAGTTACTCCCGCAGTCGGTGACGGCGGGTTTTAGCGGGTAATGTCGGGGCTGTCAAGCCGTCGCGGCGGGCGCGCTCGGCGGGCGGCCGCGGCGGGGGTCACTCGCCACGCCAGAGGCGCCAGTGCAGGCGGGCCGGGTGGCCGTAGACCTGCGGCGTGGAGACGAGGCCCCGGGCGATGGGCTCGACGTTCCGGGCCGGCGAGAGCAGGTCGAGGTGGCCGTCGCCGTCGAGGTCGATGACCGTCCAGTGCGGATCGCCGATGCTCGCCGGGCGGCCCGCGATGAAGGCCGGGCCGGTGATGGCGGGGCCGGCGGCGAGCGGGACGGGCCAGCGTGCGGCGGCGGGGGCGAAGCCGTCGCCGGTGTTGCGCCAGACACGCCAGTGGGGGTCGTCCGGGTGGCCGTAGACCTGCGCGGTGGCATTGGCACCCGCGACGAGTGGGGGGACGTTCTGGGCCGGGGAGACGAGGTCCGGGCGGTGGTCGCCGTCGAGATCGAGGGTGTTCCAGTGCCGCTGCCCGAGGCTGGAGGGCTGGCCGTTGAGCAAGGCGGGGCCGGTCTCGGGGGGGCCGAGGTCGGCGGGGACGGGCCACTCGACGGGGCGGGCCGCGAAGCCGTCGCCGGTGTTGCGCCACACGCGCCAGTGGAGGCGGTCGGGGTGGCCGTAGGCCTGGGCCGTCCACTGATGGCCCGCGAAGAGCGGGGCGACGTTCTGGGCGGCGGAGACGAGGTCAGGGCGGCCGTCGCCGTCGAGGTCGGCGCATGGTGGCCATCTTTCCGCCGCGCTGCTGGGCGGCGCTGGCGATGGTGTCGCGGGCCAGCTGGGCAGATGGTCCGGTTCTGCGACGCGAGCATCTCGGCGATCTGGGCGTTGGGGTCCAGGGGCACGGCGGACGCCTTGGGCAGGGGGGCGCGGAGCGAGGGGTAGGCGTGACCCCGGCTGCCCGACGCGCCCGACGCGCGGAAGTCCAGGTGCAGGGCGTGCACGCCCCCATCGGCCGGCAGCAGGTCGCGGAGGTCCTCGAGGGAGGGGCTCGCGGCCCGGTAGAGGCGCCCGAGGATCACGCTCCCCTCGCTCACCGAGCAGTAGGCCCACTCGATCTCGTCCTTCTCCGGCTCGAGCTCACTCCACAGATCGGCCGTCTGGGCCTGATCCTCGCGCTCTCGCTGGCTTCGCTGACTGAAGACGTCACCCATATCTGTCACTCTCCCAGTGCGTTGGCCGTCCCGTACGGCTGACCCCACGGTGCCCCGGCGCTCACTTCGGCTTCAATGGCGTTTTCCTAGTGAGATCATCGCGTTAGCGGCTAGTGACTTCGGCTGGTGAGGCCGAAATGAGCCCTTCGCTTTCCGCTGGAGAGTCGCTGAACGGCCTCGCCACCGTGGGGGCCGTGAGGGGTGCTGGTGCCCCGGGGACTCGAGGTGACGATGAGCACCACGTCTGCGCTGGTGGAGCTGCGCGCCATCCTGGCCGAGTCGGCCGCGAAGGCCGCGACGGAGCGGGAAGGGTACTGCCGCTGGGTCAACGGGCGCATCGAGTGCCCGCCCGACGGGACCGCCCGCGGGGCCATCGAGCAGTACCTGGTCGGCGAGGCCAACGCGACGTTCGGCCAGCTCCGCAGCATCCCCGGCGTCTCTCCCGTCCTCGACGGCCTGCTCGGCTGGGCGTCGGCCAAGGGCATGGAGAACCGGCGCGCCCGGCTGATCGAGAACGTGCGCCAGCGGGCGCGGGACGTCTCCACGGCGGTGTGGCGCGTGCTCTGGCTGCTCGTCGAGGACGACATGCGCCGCCAGGGCTTCGGCCCCCTGCTGGCCTTCGTCGGGTCCGAGGCCTGGCTGACCTGGGGCCGCTCGGAGCTGGCCCGCAACGCCAAGGCAGCGGTCGCTCGCCTGGGGGCGGGCCGGGGCCCGCGCCCGACCTGGGCCCAGCAGGTGGAGGCGTGGCGCGAGCGCGCCGGGCTGACGCCTGCGGGGGGTGTGGGATGGGCGCCTGGTCTCACGAGCCTGGGCGACGACTTCACCCGCTACGAGGAGCGGCTGCGGCTGGCCCGCCGAGTGCCCGGCGGCGAGGCGTGGGTGGCGCTCAACCTGTACATGGTCGCCAGCATGCCGGTGGACCCGAGTCGGTGGACGCCGCCGGCCGAGCTGGTGGAGCACGCCGCGCTGGCCGAGCTCGTGGACCGTCTGCCGGCCGGCGAGGGCGTGCAGCTCCGCGACCAGATGGTCCGCGCGTTCGCGTTCATCGCCTTCCTGGTGTCGAACGGGGGGCGTGCCCTCTACGCCGACGCCGGGAAGCGGATGATCCAGACCCGGTATGCCGCCGAGCTGGGCTACCTCGACAGCCCGGCGAACGACGTGTCCCGCGTCGGCCTGGCCGGGGGCCCCGGTGGGCCGGCGGCGCAGCAGTCGGGCGCCGAGCGCCAGGCGGCCATCCCCAGCTCGCCGAGCCCCGCGCAGGAGAAGCCCAGCAAGCCGGTGACGAAGCCGAAGCCGGCTGTGCCGAAGCCCAGCAAGCCGGTGACGAAGCCCAAGAAGAAGACCGGCGGTGGCGGGCTGCTGCTGGCCGGCGGGCTGGCGGTGGCCGGCGTCGCCGGGGTGGCCCTCATGCGCCCGAAGCGGAGGAAGCGATGACGCCCGAAGAGATCCAGGAGGCCGCCTTCTACAACGAGGGGCGCGGCATCCATGCGCGGTTCAAGGAAGGGGCGCCCACGCCCGAGGAGTTCGCCGAGCTCGTGGCCCGGTACCAGGGCGACATCAGCCTGGGCGTGGACGGCAAGTTCGGCCCGGCGACGGAGGGCGCCGCCTGGCAGGACGTCCAGGCGTTCCGGGCCGCGCCTCAGGCCAGCTCGTGGGGGAGCTGGTTCGACTCGGTGCTCCTCTGGCCCCAGGCCGGGGATGTGGTGCCGGGGGACCGGGGCTCGGTGAACGGCGGCGGCAGCGCCGGCGGCGGCAGCGCTGGCGGTGGTGGCGGCGGCGGTGGCGGCGGCGCCGGTACCGAGGATGACCCCCTGGTCCCGGAAGTCCTGCCCCCCGATGGGCTCGACGTGCCCGCCAAGAAGAAGGGCGGCGGTCTGGGCTGGGTGATCGGGGGCCTCGTGCTGGTCGGTGGCGGCATCGCCCTGGCCGTCGCGAAGAAGAAGCCGAAGAAGCGCCAGCCGGCGCGGGCGCGGGCGTAGTCGATGCCCGTCATCGCCCACCCCTACTACGACCCCACCGAGCCGCTGACGATGCGGACCCCGGTGGACGGCGTGTCCGTCAACGGCGGGCTCGCGTCGGGGGTGGACGCCTGGGCCTACCTGAAGGGGCGGCCCAAGGCGCCCCCGCCCGGGGTGCTGCGGGAGCAGTGGCCCTGGGCCTTCGACGACGCCGGGCCCGAGCGCCTGGTGCGCTTCCGCGTCCAGGTGCGGGGTCTGCGGCCCGGCCCGGAGCTCGGCCCCCGTGACCAGCAGGTCGCGGAGTGGATCGACGCCCAGGGCTGGACGCTCGCCCTCGAGGCCGCCGAGCGCCGGTGGGCGGAGCTGCGCGGCTCCGGCGAGCTCGTGCAGCACGCCGCCGACCTCCGCGCGGCGGACGCCGTGGAGTACGAGCGCCGGCGCGCGGAGGACGCCGCCCGGCCCGGGTTCGCAGACGAGCTGGCCTCCCAGGCCGGCGAGCTGGCCGAGAGCGCCTACGCCGGCGCCAGGTCGGCGGCCAACGCCGTCGCCGAGGGCGCCGCGTCGGCCTGGGGATACCTGAAATGGGGCCTGATCGGGACGGCGGCCGTGGTGGGCCTCGTCGCGGCGGTCCGACTGGTCCGAGAGGTGAAGCGATGAGCGACGAGAAGGGCGGGACGGCCCTGAGCAAGGCCCGGGCGGAGGCCGCCCAGGCGAAGGAAGACCTGAAGAAGGCCCGGAGCTCGGCCAGCGCCGCGCGGCAGCGCGACCGCGAGGAGTCGAGCACGGCCCTGAAGAAGGCCCGGTCGGCGACGCAGGCGGCCCGCGCGGATGCCCGGCAGGCCCGGGCCGGTCGGCTGATCGGCCATGTGCTGTTCCAGGCCTGCGCCGTCGGCTCGACCATGGCTGGCGAGGCCATCGGCGACAGCAAGCTGGCCGAGAAGCTCGACACGAAGGTGAAGCAGCGCGCGCCCCTGGCCGTGCTGGGCGCCCTCGCGGGCGCGTTCGGCCCCGACCTGGGCATCAGCCCGCGCGTGGCCGACGGCGTGTCCATGGGCCTCATGGCCCCGGCGTCCGTCGCCCTGGGCGAGCTGGCCTACCAGAAGGTGAAGGAAGCCGGGGCCGAGTAGGCCGCAGCCTGATTTCGCAGTGAAACCGGGGCCTTGCCCCATCCATCAGCGGCCGCCAGACGGCCAGGAGGACGGACGATGTATCCGAGCATCCACCTCATGAGCACGGCGGTCCCCGGGACCGTCCCGGGCGTCAGCAACACCGCGCCCGCCTTCATCAACCCCCAGGCCCAGGCCCAGGGCCAGGGCGGGCAGTTCGTCTACGTGCCCCGCCGCGGCGACGCCTGCTGCGACCAGGTCATCGGCCAGAACCGGCTGATCGACGAGTTCAACCGCGTGCTCTCGGCCCCCGCGGCCGTGCCCTGCGGCTGCAAGGGCGGCTTCGGCGCCTGCCAGCCCACCGAGAACAAGGTCGGGGCGCTCTACGACGCCATGCTGAAGTACTACACCAACAACGCCCAGGAGGCGCCCGAGGAGGAGACCGTCGAGGACCGCCTGACGCCTCTCGAGGCCAGCGTGGGCGGCCATCCAGACCGGCCAGACGGCGGTCACCAGCTCGCTGGAGGCCATCGCCGCGAGCCTGACCACCATCAACGCCAGCCTCGTGGCCATCGACGGCCGCCTGGACGCCCTCGAGGCCCCCCGGCGTAAGCCGGCCTGAACCCCAGCGACGCGGGTGGGTGCGACGATGGAAGAGAAGATCCACAAGGCGATGCCCTGGCTCGGTGGGGCGATCCTCGTCCTCGCCCTGCGGGGGCTCGGCGTGCTGGACCCCTCCCACGTCGTCGTGCCCACCCCGTCGCAACCCCCGCCGGCCCCGGTGGCCTGGGCCGCCCACGCGGCGCCCCGGCACAGCCCCCGCCCTCGCCGGACCGCGGGGATGTGGCGGTCGGGCTGGCCCGGCTCAACGCCCAGCTCGACGCCGTGGGCGACCGCGTCGCCGAGCTGGGCGACCGCATCGGCCGGCAGCTCGGCGAGCTCGCCACGGCCGTCTCTGATCTGCGACAGCGGGTGACCGCGGTGGAGGCTCGCCAGTGATCGGCTGGGCCATCGGCGGCGCCCTTCTTCTGGGAGGGCTCATCGTCATGAGCGGAACCGCGAGCGCCGCGCCTCTGGCGCCCCTGCGCGTCGTCCAGAACCACACGCCGGCGTCGACCACCTGGCGGGCGCGCTCGAGCACGGCCGTGGTCATGTACCACACGACCGGGCGCAACCTGACGCGGCTGGCCATGCGGGCGGCCAAGGCCGCCGGGGCCCACCCGGACGACCTGGGCGCCATCGACCGCGCCGCCGCCGCCTGGTACGCCCGCGGCGGGGCGCAGTACCACTGCCACTACCTGGTGGGCCTCTCGGGCCGCGTCTTCGAGCTGGCCCCCTCCGACCGCGTGGCCTACCACACGGCGAGCCTGGGCGAGGTGGAGCTGGCCAAGGCCGTCCCGAGCTGGTGGCGCAAGCGCTGGCCCGCCGTCCGCCACCCCCTCGACCTGCCGAGCGGGCGCTACCCGAACAACGTCTCGGTGAGCATCGACGTCCTGCCCGACCTCGAGGCCCGCTACACCGACGCCCAGCTCGACGCCGCGGCCTACCTGGCGCAGGCGCTCTCGGCGCAGTACCGCATCCCCCTCGACCGGGCCCACCACCTGGGCCACTCCGACGCCGACTCCCTGGCGCCGGGGCACGGCCTCGAGGGGCTGGGACCCCGGCTGGAACTGGACGGACTTCATGCGCCGGCTGGGGAGCATCGCCAGGGCGGTGGCCTGATGAACCCGTGGGCCGTCGTCGGCCTCGTGACCCTGGTGGGAGGGGTGATCCTCATGGCAGGCAGCAGCAGCAGCAGCAGCAAGGCACCGGGCCCGCTGGCCAGCGTCCAGATCCCCGTGCCCCCCGGCGGCCTCTCCGAGGCCGAGCTGGGCCGCTGGGCCGAGCGCATCGGCGTCCCGCTGCACCAGCTCCTGATCGCCATCGTCCTGGGCTCCGAGCGGGGCACGTCCCTGGCCGTCGCCGTGGCCTGGGCCGACGAGCTGCGCGCCATCGCGCACACCGTCTACAACCGCTCGCGCTACCCGGGGGCCTTCGGCCGCACCTGGTGGGCCATCGTCGTCGGCGACCGGGCCCGCACCGGGCAGCAGGGCACCCGGCCCTACGCCACGTCCCTGCAGGGCGCGACGACCATCGGCGGCGAGCACGCCGCCTACCTCCTGGCCATCGCCCGGGAGGTGGAGGCCCAGCAGCGCCGCGGCGAAACCCTCAAGGGGATCACGCACTTCCACCACCACACCGGCGCCACCAAGGCCCAGGTCGACGCGACCTGGCGCGCCCGCGGCTACGTGGAAGTCCAGGTGCCCGGCTCGGGCGCCGCCACCTTCTTCGCCCCCGGCGAAGCGAAGCGGCGGGCCCTGTCGTGAACGTCCCCCGCGACGGAAGTCGTCGCACCCAACCGTAGGAGGACCCATGAGCGACCCCCGAGACGCCGCCCTGTCGGCCACCGCCGCGACCAACCAGGTGCTGCGCACCATCATCGACGAGGACGTCAACGACCCCGTCCCCGCCGCCCCGGCCCCGGCCCCGACCTCGGCCGGGACGGCCGTGGTCACGGTCGCCGACGCCAACACCATCAACTTCACCGGCGCCGTGGCCACGGCGTCCCTGGGCCTGTCCGTGGTCGACCCTGACACGGGCATGCCGATCTCCCAGTCGATCAGCCTGTTCGGCGGCGACGGCTCCACCGCCTCGAGCGCGAACCTCATCGACACGGGGGGCGCGCCCACTCCGGCCGAGCTCGCCGCGAAGCTGCAGGCCGCCATCGACGCCGGCCCCCTGGCCGGCCTGGTCAACACCGCGCTGACCACGACCACCGTGGCCGATGACGCCGTGCTCATCACCACGGTCGCCCTGGGCCAGTCCGTCGACGTGCACACCGGCTCCAACGGCCTGGCCGTGGTGCTGACCCCCGGCACCTGATGCGCCTCGCCCTCGCCCTCGCCCTCGCCCTGCCCGCCTGCGGCGGCGCCCAGCTCGACACCCGCGTAGCCCTCGCGGCCGCGGTGGAGTGCACCCGGGCCGCCGCCACCCGCGACGATGCGGCCCGCTGCATCGACGCCCTCGCCGAGCTCGCCGACGACGCCCTGGGCGCCGTCGGTGAAAAAAAATAACCCGAACCTGCAAATAATCTGCGACACGCGGCGCGACTGACCGATGTAGTAGCAGGAGGTGACCCATGCGACGCCCCTTGCGCCGACTGCCCGCCGCTGTCCGCCACACCCTGCGGCGGCTGCCCGTTGCTCTGCTGCTCGCCCTCGCCTACCTGCGCCGGGGCCCGTCCGGGGCCCTCATGGTCCTGCACCGCTCGGGGAGGCCCGTAGATACCTGAAGTTGTTCGATTTTATCGTGCGGATTTTGCCGCGGGGAATTCGAGCAAGTAGGAATCGAGTTGATACATCTCGGAAAATTGGGTCAAAATGTCCACTGGAGCCGTTCGAACCGAAGCGCGGTCCAGGAGGTGGGCCATGAAGAGGACTTTGAACACGCACGACTTTCTTCCTTGGGTTTTGCTTGAGAGGCGGCACGACGGTGTGCCGGGATGGACCGGCCATGTCCTCGACTTTGACCTCGTGACGATTGGCGAAGACCTCCAGGACGTCATGAACATGGTCATGGAGGCGACCAATTTCCTCGTCATTGACGACTTGGCAGAGCGGCGTGACCCTCGCGCCCGAAAGCCGGCGCCGCAGGAGTACTGGGAACGCCTTGAGAGGGTGAAGGCCCACGGACAGCACCTTCGGTCGGATGCCCTCAAGCAGCATGAGGAACACTTGTCGGTGGTCGTCATGCGCCTCTGGGTCATGGCCAGCGTCTGTCCAATCATGCGGACGCCAAGAGGCGAGACCAGGCACGCGCTGACCCGCCTCCAGCAGGGCAGGCGCGAACGATGGAGCCGCGCTGAGCGTGCCGGGGTGGCGAAGTTCGACGCGTTCGTTCACAAGCACGACATGAAGGTGGAGTGCGGTGTTCGGAAGCTGAAGCCAATCAACATCCCGCCCTTGGCCCGGCCGGTGTTGGGTCGCGAGCACCTCTCGACCTTCGGCGTTGTGCAGCTCGTCGGCGGTGACAAGGCGAGGGTGCACATCAGGTTCCAGGGCGACAGCCGCATCGTCAACTGCTCGACGGAGCGCCGGGAGCTTGCCGAGCAGCTCGGCGCCAGGTTGTACAAGCGCCTGATCATTCATGGAGTTCGGGTCTTCGATGTGGAGACGTTGGAGACGGTCTCCTTCAAGATCACAGGCTTCGAGGATGCGCCGCAGCTCGCTGACGTCGACGACCGGGGGGGCGCGCTTGCGCGGTTGCGCGAGGCCGCCGGCAACGACTTCGACTACGAAGAGTACCTGGAGCTCAACGCGCCTTGAGGATCATGCTCGACACGTCGGTCTTGGTGTCCTTCTTTGCCGACCCTGAGAAGGAGCCTGAACGGCACCGCGAGTGTATCGAGCTTCTGAGGCGAGCTCACACCTTCCATGTTGCGACCGTCGCAATGCCGGAGGTGCTTGGCCACTTTCCGGTGGTAAAGCGTCGCGACGTTGGCAGGCGGCTCTCTTCGACCTTCTTCATTGAGCCCTTCGATGTCGGAGTAGTGGACGTTGCGTCGGCGTTGCATGCCCAGGCGCTCCGAATCTACAAGGCACAGAAGGCCCCAAGGCAGGGACGCCAGTGCGTCAAGCTGGACTGCTACATCCTTGCCACCGCGCTGGCGAAGAGGATGGATGCCGTCTGCTCCTTCGATGGAGACTACGGACCACTTCTGGACTGGGCCAGGGCCCAAGGCTGCGCGCCGCAGACCTTCCGATGCTTGGAGCCTGCCGCCCTGGTTCCTGATCCACCCTTGCCGTTGCGCGAGGCGGGGCAATTCGCGGCACTGGCGGAAGACCTGGAGGCAGAGGCCGACTGAGTCGCGCGACGTCTACGGAGGTTGTACAGGAATGGCGGACGATCCCCGGGTGGAGTGGCTTCCCTTGCATGGGCTGATCTCAGGGACTATCACTCGCGGTGGAGTTACCACCACACTAGGCCCCGAAAGCGGGATTTCGATTGCGGCAGAGGTACAGATCAACTTTGATGGCAAGCCCTTGAAGTTTTCGTCGCCCTCTGCGCCCGCGATCTGGCTTGGCGGCGCTGAGGCTCGGCTTGTGGCCGCGAAAAAGCTCATGGAGTCAATCGAGTACCTCGAGATCGCGGGATACCCACGACGCGTCCATCCGAGGTCGGAGAGCCGATTCTGGTCGGCCTTGGAGAACAAGCTGGCAGCGGTCCTGCTCTGCTACTCCGCCGTGGAGGCATGGGCGAACCTGGAACTCCAGGCGAAGTGGGTGCAACCACAGCCGCAGGGGGCTGAGCTACATCACTCCTCCGAGTCCCTGCAGCGGAACCTCTCCCTGACGGACAAGCTGAAGGGGCCGCTCGCCGAGCGCTTCGGTGTGGAGTCCCCCTTCGGTGGTCGGGTGGGCCAGCGCTTCAAGGCTCTTGAGGTGCTACGCAACAACCTCCAGCACCTCAAGCGGGAGCACTGGTCGGTCGACTGGGCAGGCGACGGTGCCGTCCTCGTCTGGGAGTCCCTGCTGGGGCCCGAGGCCGCGACGTGCGTGGATACCGTTCGCAGCCTCATCGGCTGGTACTACCCCGACAAGGCCAAGCAACCGGCATGGTCCAAGCCGGGCGCCTTTGACTCGTTGCTGCACTCCCCAGCTGCCACACCTGCCCGCAAGACGGCGAAGCCGAAGGTTCGGCGGCGCCGGAAGTCGTAGCCGGCCCTACCTGTCGATGCCCCAGGCTTCGGCGAGCTCGGCGCAGAGGCGCATGAGGGTGGGCCAGTCCCGGGCGGTGTAGGCGGCGAGGAGCCGGCGGGCATTGGCGTCGTCGGACGCCTGATCGGCCGGTCGGGCTTCAAGGGCGTCAGCGAGCGCTCGCAGTGCCCCGATGGAGTCGCCCGAGGCGATCGCCTGGTCGACACCGGTGGAGACCGCCTCCGACGTGGGAGCGATGAGCGACGCCGGCGAGACCCCGAACACTGCAGCCGCCTTCTCGAGCTGCTCGAGGGACCAGGCCTGCCGACCCTGCTCCAGGCGTCGCAGTCCCGAGAGGCTCAGGCCCAGGGCCGTGGCCGCGGCGTCCTGAGTCCACCCCCTTGCCTGCCGAAGTCCGCGGATTTTCTCGCAAACGAGCGCATCAAGCGTCATGTGACCAAAATCCGGTTGATCGGTATCCATGTTTCGGATACTGCTCATGTAGCGAACCGGTTCACCGTTGAGGACCACCATGGATCACCTCTCCACCGCGCTCAAGCCCATCATGAACCGCCTGCGTGAGCGGTTCCCCAAGATGGACGCCGCGGAGCTCGACCGCCGCGCCCGCCTCTACCTCGCGTTCCCGAAGGGCACCCGGGTGGCGGCGGCCGAGCGCTTCGGCATCTCGCCCTCCTTCCTGTCCCAGGTGGTCCAGGGGCGCACCCGCGCCGGCTGGCCGGTGGCCGTCGCCATCGTCTCGGCCCACCCTGGTCTGCTCGCCCTCGATGACGTCCTCTCCCCGGTCCCGCTGCCCGCCTCCGTCCGCCTGCGGTCTCGCGACCTGCCCGCGGTGAAGGCGGCCGCGTAGTCGGACCGCGGGCAGCGGGTATTCAAACGGCGCACACGCGCCCCCCTGAACGGCAACACGCGGCCCACCGAGGCCGCCAGCGCGCGCCCACCGTGGCGTGCACGGGAGACCTGCATGCTCATCCAGACCCTGGAGACCTCCCCCGGCCTCTACCGCGTCGCCCTCCGGGACTGCGGGGGCCTGGCGCGCGACCTGCGCGCCGCCGTGCTCGACCGCCGACCGCGCCTGCGCCTCACCGCCCGCGGCGAGACCACGGTCACCCCCGCGGGCCTCGCCGTGGCCTTCGAGGGGTCCCGCCTCATCGTCGAGGCCCACCGCGGCCAGCTCCACGGCGTCCAGGTGCCCCACACCCTCGTCACCCTCGACCCCGGCCCCCAGCTCGTCACCTGGGCCCGCGCCGTCCTGGCCGTCCGCCCCACGCGGACCGGCGGCGAGCTGGATCCGACGTGGGCCAGCCTGGCCGCGCTGAGCTGGACGGACGTCCCGGAGGTGGCGGCATGAGCTGGCGACGCACCCTCGACGAGGCCCGCGAGGAGCACGCCCTCTTCCGCGACGCCTTCCTGGCCGGCGACCTGGAGGCCCATGGGCCCCTGCAGGCCGCCCGGGACCGCCTGGAAGACGCCGTGTGGCAGGCCGTCGCCGCCGTCCTGGCCGGCAGCACCCCCGAGGGCTTCGCCCTCACCGCCTGGCTTGACCTCGCCGGCCCCGGCGCCGCCGGCGTCGCGGTGCGCCCCGGCGCGGCCCCGCTCACCTGGGCCAGCCGCAAGCGCGACCGGCCCCCGATGGCCCCCGGTGGCACCGACCTGGCCGTCGACCTGGGCCGACTGGCCAACCTGCCCGCGCTGGTGGCAGCGGCGGCGGGGGTGGCGCCGTGGCAGACCGCTCTCGATGAAGCCAACGAGCGCGCCGAGATCGCGGAGACTGCGTGTCTCCAGCAATCCCAGGAGGTTCTACGGCTTCGTCGTCGTCTCGCCGACCTGCTGCTGGCCGGGGAGCGGGGCGCCGTCCAGGCGACGGAGATCGTGGACCGACACAACGTCGATGCCATGCTCGAAGGGGTCGCCGAACGGGTAGAAGCAGACCCCGTGGCTGGGGTCGAGCGGCGTCAGGTCGACGTCGATACCCAGGACGCCATCGACTTCAGTCGCGACGCCGCGGAGTTCGGGCAGCGGGTCAATGCGGACCCGGTACCGAGCGCCCATTCGGATGCGCACACCATCGACCACCACGGAGTCTGTTCGCCCCATCCTGCCCTCCACGTCGCGCCCTGGGGTTCGGCTGGATGGTAGCGGCGTGACGGTGGACGTCAGCCTCGTTGGCCCTGCTGCCCGCTTCGTAGGTGCCAGCTCGACCGACCGGTTCAACTGGTGGCCCGGCTGGCGGCCTGGGACGAGCCTCCTCGTCCGCACCACCTCGGGCGAAGTCTGCGTGATCGCCTACCCGCGGCCACGGCGTGTCCGAGATCAAGCTGTACTCGCCGGAGCTGCGTGCTGCCGATGGACGGGTGAAGGACTGGCTGGAGGTGGCCGACGCCTTCATGCTCGACGACGGTCGGTCGCTCGGGGCGGTCCTGGCAGGGGACGCCATGACCGAGTACATCAGCAGCCGGCCCGGCCGGTGGGAGGGTGAGGGCGGCGAGGCCCCGTTCACCGGGGCTGGGCTGGCGTCGACGTCGAGACCACCGGCCTGAACCCTGAACTCCACGAGCTGCTCGAGGTGGCCGTGGTCCGCGTCCACGCCCGCCACGTTGGCGGTGGAGGGCGAGGTCAGCGTGCGGGTGAAGCCCACGCGCATCGAAGACGCCTCCCCGCGGGCCTTGGAGATCAACGGCTACAGCGAGGAGGGCTGGCGCGACGCCCTGCCGCTGGCGGCCGGCCTCGCCCAGGTCTCGCCGCTCCTCGATGGGGCGACCTTCGCTGGCCACAACGTCAGCTTTGACCGGGCGTTCCTCCGCGTCGCCTACGCCAGGACGCGGCAGGCCTGCCCGGCCGCCCTCATCGGCGCGCGCAAGGTCGACACGATGGCGCTGGCCTGGCTGCTGCCCGACCCCAGCCGGTCGCTGGACGCGGCGTGCCGTGCGCTCGGCATCCACCGGCCGACCCCGCACAGGGCGCTGGACGACGCCCTCGCGTCCCTGCGAGGTGGCGCGGATGATCCGCGGCGCGTGCTGGGGCCGGCAGACGCTGGTGGAGGCGGTCGCCCGGGCGGCGAGGCGGCGGCGATGAACGCCATCGTCGACGCCGAGCTGGCGCCCAGCCCCTACGCCCCCATCCTCGCCATCCTCGCCCGCGCTGAGGCCGCCCGCCCCCGGTGCGGTCCACCGTGCGGGTGCTCGGCCCTGCCCGAGCAGCGCCGGCGCTGGCCGCCGAGGCGCCGCGTTCGTCTCCCTGACCGAGCAGGCCGCCCGTGTCTGCCCGTGGGTCGGCGGCCCCTGCGCCGGCCTGGGCTGCGCTGCCTGGACGCCGACGGGCGCTGGCGTCGGCTACTGCGCCCAGGTCGAGGCCCTGCGGGCCAGGTGAGGGGGCGTGATGCCGATCCGACCTGAGGCGCGGCGGCGCTACCCCCGACCTCGCGCCACATCTCGGCCCGCATCCGCGGCGAGCGAGCTGGAGGCCGGTGCGAGTGCGACGGCCGCTGCGGCTCGCCACCACGGCCGACGGCCGGTGCGAAGGCCCGCCACGGCCAGCCCCACCCGTCCACCAGCTCGCGGGTGATCCTCACCGTGGCCCACCTGGACCACACGCCCGAAAACTGCCGTGAAAACAACCTCATGGCGATGTGCCAGGCCTGCCACCTCGCCTACGACCGCGAACAGCACCAGCGCACCCGCGCGAGGACCGGGAGGGCCAGGTCGTGAGGCGCGGCGGCTGGTCTCTGGAGGCCCTCGCCCTCATCGAGCAGGCGAACCGGGCCGGCGCGGGCGCAGGGGGGGCCGGGGGCGCAGCCCCCGCGGTGGGGGGGGTAACACACCCCCCGCAAAGTGCGCGGGCGGTGGATCTCCTCGAGCAGGCGGCGCCGCCCTCCGACCCCCCGGCGGCCTCAGCCGACGAGCTCGCCCTCGAGGAGGCCGAAGCGCGGCCGGCCCTCGCTCGCCTTCATCGGGTCGGGCTGGTGTGGGCCGTCGACGCGGCCGAGCTGGAGGGCCTCTCCCCGGACGCGCCCACCCGCGAGGTGATCCGGCCGGCGGCCGTCCGGTGGGGTGTGCCTGTGGGCCTGCCCGGGGACGTCCCGTGCGTGGCCCGCGGCATCGACACCTTGCACCTGGCCGTCTACACCCAGCTCGCGCCCGACGTCGTGGACGCCCTGGCCGAGCTGCACCGGCTCGCCCGCAAGGGGGGCGAGGAGCGGCCGGTCTTCCTCGCGGCCGGGGGCCTGGTCTGGCGCGTCACCTGGACGCGCCCGCCGTACACGCTGGCCCTCGACAGCGCCGGCGCCCACCTGCGGGTCGCCCGCGCCATCGGCCCCCAGGCCCCCCAGGTCTACGCCGAGATCCGGGCCGGCCTGCTCTGGCGTGACGGGCCGGGCGACGCGGCCGACCGCATCGTCCGCATGCTCCGCGGCCTCGAGGTGCCGCGCTCCGCACCGACGCGGGTCGAGGTGAGCCGCATCGACCTGGCCGTCGACCTGGCCGCGCCCCTCTTCACGGGCGCCGAGCTCGTCGAGGGCCGGTGGGTCACGCGCGCCGTCCACCGGGCGCTGTACGCCCAGGCCGAGCGCATGCACGAGGAGTGGGAGAAGGGCCGGCCGTCGGCCGACCACGCCCGGGGGGTAGCAGCGAAGGTCGAGGAGCGACGGCAGCGCCAGGCGGACCGGTCCGACGCCCTGTACTGGCGCGGGCGCACCTTCACCGGCGGCGCGTTCGGCGCTGGCGACGTCCGCGTCCGGTACTACCGCAAGGACGTCGAGCTCGACGCCGCCGGCGGCAAGGCCTGGTTCCGCGACCTGTGGCGCGCCGCCGGCTGGAACGGCGTGGCGCCGGTGTGGCGCGTCGAGGTCCAGCTCCGCGGGCCCGCCCTGGCCTCGATGGTGGGCACGTCGAGCACCACGACCGCCCACGGCCGGGGGCGCGGCTCCGAGGTCTGGCGGCCTGGCGCCGTCACCTGCGGGAAGAGCTGGACCACGGTGCTCCGCACCCTCGACGGCCTCTGGCGCTACGCCGTCGGATCGCCCGAGGGCCAGGGCCACGGGTGGGTGACGCTGCGCGACCCCACGGACGCGGCCCAGCCGACGTGGTGGCCGGTCTCCCAGGTCCTGGCGCGCCGTCCAGGCCGTGAGCTGGGGCAGGTGGCCGGGACCTACGGCGCCGAGACGGTGGAGGTCGTTCGCCTCGGGAGAAGCCCAGCAAGGCCCACGAGGAGCGCTGGTCGGCCAGGACTGGTTGCCCGGCTTCGGGATCACGACGACGGCGGCGCCCAGGCCATCGCCCAGGCCATCGACAGCCCGGCCATCCTCGACGAGTGGGGCGACGGGCCCAGCACCGAGCAGGGCAGCGATGCTCCGGGCCATCGTCGGCCACCTGGACGGGGGCCTGGACTTCGACGTGCAGGCCGCGTCCACCCGCGCCGCCATGCTCGGAGAAAGCTGCAGGTCTTCGGGACGCTCGCGGCGTGGGTCTCCTCGATGGAGATCGCGCGGAAGCTCGACCCCGACCCCCAACGCGCCGCCGTCGAAGCCGGGGCCCTCGTGGTGCGCCTGGCCGAAGCCGACCGCGACGGCTGGGAGACCGCATGTGGCGGGCCCGCGTCCGCGCTGCGGTCTCGGGGGCGAAGCTGTACCGCCGTGGAAATCGCACAGAAATGCGGCGTGAAGAGGCGGGCGGCATGAGCGCCTGGCACCGATGGTCTCGACCCGGATACACCGGGCCGGTACTCCGCGTACCTGGGCCCCCACCGGAGTGTGGGTCAACGACGCGGCGCCCACCGCCCAGGCGCGCGCCGCCCTGGCCCTGTGCGACCGGCAGTGGCAGCTCATCGCCCAGGGCCTGCCCATCGCCGCTCTCGACCGCCAGGCCGTGGGCCCGGCTCAAGGCCGGCTTGCCGGGCCTCGACGTGGACGACGTGCTCGCCGAGCTCGGCGAGAAGCAGCCGCCGACGAGCTGCGCCCGGCCGACGAGCTCGACGCGGTGGCGGCCGAGCTGGACGCCCTGGCCGACGAGCTGCGCGATACCGGCGACACCCGCCCGCGGTGCGCCCGGTGCGACCAGCTCGCCGCCGGCCGGCGCCCCGTCGAGGGCGGCAGGACCAGGTTCAACCGCGCCCAGCTCGCCCTGCCGGGCCTGGAGGGGCCGGCCTACGTCCACACCCGAGGTGCCGAGCGTGACCACGCGGGCCTACCTCACCACCGCTGAAGTGGCCGAGGTCCTCCGCGTCCAGCCGTGCACGGTGCGCAGCTGG
This sequence comes from bacterium, assembly GCA_041389985.1. Classification (GTDB taxonomy): domain Bacteria; phylum Myxococcota_A; class Bradymonadia; order UBA7976; family UBA1532; genus JACKDP01. The sequence goes on along the minus strand of JAWKQS010000013.1, from coordinate 116,802 downwards.
CTTCGCCGGGGGGTCCTGACCCCCGACGGCCGTGCTGGCCCCGGGGGGCCGTGGCTGTTCCGGGAGGCCTCCATCCACAGATTCGCAGCGAGGTGTGCAGGTGCCCAAGACGACAGCAGCAAGACGAAGCATGCCGGGTGTTGCGGGAGGACCGCTGGAGGGTGCAGGCCACGAAGGTCGCGCCGAACGGGCGGCTCTTCCGGATCCGGTACCTGCCGGGGGACCTGCCGATCATCGACGCGGTGCGGGCTCAGGCCGACCTGGTAAAAGCGCGCTGGCGGCCGAAGCGGCGGGGGTCGCGGCGGCGACGATGCCGGCGCCGCCAGCTTCAGCGACCGTCTCTGGCTTCGTCGTGCGCTGGCTGCTGGCCAAGCGGCGGCGGCTTCGGCCGAGCACGGTCGCGCACTACAGAAGACGGTGATCGGTGACCACCTGCTTCCCAGCCTCGGACACCGTCGCGGCCAATCTGCCCGGACGGACGCCGGGCTCGTCGCCGCCCTCGGGGGCAGCCGCCGGCCCGACGGGAGTCGCTACGCCGAGGAGACCCTGCGAAGCCGGTGGCGGCGGCCGCTGGCCACCCTGCTGCGCGACCTGGCTGCCGAGGTGGGCGCTGGATCCTACCGTCCGGGTGGCGCCACCCGGTCGGTCGTGCGGGACCGTCGCGAAGCAGGGCACCCTGACCGTCGGCGGCGTCCGCGCCCTGCTGGCGGCGGTCCGCCATCGCCCTGCCCGTCCTGGTACGCCGAGGTGGTCACGGCCGCCGTCACGGGCCTGCAGGCCGGTGAGCTGCACGCGCTCACCCTGGGACGACTTCGACGCCGGGCGGGCCGTGCTGCTGGTCGGCGGGCGATCTGGCGGGGGCTGGTAACCGACGAGACGAACCCGGCGCCCGGGTCGTGCCCCTTCCCCCGCCGGTGCCCGAGCTGCTCACCGCGCGGCGCGAGGGCCAGGCCAGGGCCGCGCTGATCTTCCCGACGGTCGACGGAAGCCACCGCCACCGGCGGCGCTCGCCAGGTCCTTCGGGAGTCGGCCGAGGTCGCGGGTATCGGGTAATCAGCGCGTGACGCCCCAGGTTCGCGGCGGACCCTCAGCACCGCCCTCGTCCGGGCGGGGGTGCCTGGTCCGGTGCTTCGGTCCATCCTCGGGCACACCACGGCGCGGATGACGGACGTCTACGCGGGGTGCACACCGAAGGCCCAGCACGCGGCCGTTGCGGGCCTCGCGTTGACGATGTTGGACCCGTCAAGTTGGACCTGAACGGCAAGCCTGCCGACCCGACGCCAGAAACACGAAAGCCCCTGATTTCTCAGGGGCTTTCCGGGAAGCGACGGGACTCGAACCCGCGACTTTCAGCTTGGGAAGCTGACACTCTACCAACTGAGTTACTCCGCAGTAGTCGGTGACAGCAGGTTTTAGCGGGTAATGTCGGGGCTGTCAAGCCGTCGCAGCGGGCGCGCTCGGCGGGCGGCCGCGGCGAGTCCTCGCCACGCCAGAGGCGCCAGTGCAGGCGGGCAGGTGGCCGTAGACCTGCGGCGTGGAGACGAGGCCCCGGGCGATGGGCTCGACGTTCCGGGCCGGCGAGCAGGTCGAGGTGGCCGTCGCCGTCAGGTCGATGACCGTCAGTGCGGATCGCCGATGCTCGCCGGGCGGCCCGCGATGAAGGCCGGGCCGGTGATGGCGGGGCCGGCGGCGAGCGGGACGGGCCAGCGTGCGGCGGCGGGGGCGAAGCCGTCGCCGGTGTTGCGCCAGACACGCCAGTGGGGTCGTCCGGGTGGCCGTAGACCTGCGCGGTGGCATTGGCACCCGCGACGAGTGGGGGACGTTCTGGGCCGGGGAGACGAGGTCCGGGCGGTGGTCGCCGTCGGATCGAGGGTGTTCAGTGCTGCCCGAGGCTGGAGGGCTGGCCGTTGAGCAAGGCGGGGACCCAGATGCTCGGGGAGCCGAGGTCGGCGGGGACGGGCCACTCGACGGGGCGGGCCGCGAAGCCGTCGCCGGTGTTGCGCCACACGCGCCAGTGGAGGCGGTCGGGGTGGCCGTAGGCCTGGGCCGTCCACTGATGGCCCGCGAAGAGCGGGGCGACGTTCTGGGCGGCGGAGACGAGGTCAGGGCGGCCGTCGCCGTCGAGGTCGAGCGTGTTCCAGTGGCGGTAGCCGAGGCCCTGGGGGCGGCGGTCGAGGAAGGCGGGGCCGGTCTCGGGGGGGCCGAGGTCGGCGGGGACGGGCCACTCGACGGGGCGGGCGGCGAAGCCGTCGCCGGTGTTGCGCCAGACGCGCCAGTGCAGGCGGTTGGGGTGGCCGTAGGCCTGGGCGGTCCACTCGTTGCCCGCGAAGAGCGGGGGGACGTTCTGGGCGGGGGAGACGAGGTCGGGGCGGCCGTCGCCGTCGACGTCGAGGGTGTTCCAGTGGCGGTAGCCGACCCCCGAGGGGCGTGCCTCCAGGAAGGCGACCCCGGCCTCCGGGGGGCCGAGGTCGGCGGGGACGGGCCACTCGACCGCGTCGCCGGCGAAGCCGTCGCCGGTGTTGAGCCAGACGCGCCAGTGCGGGCGGTCGGGGTGGCCGTAGACCTGGGTCGTCCACTCGACCCGCGGGATCTGCGGCGGGGCGTTCTGGCCCGTCGACACGAGGTCCGGCCGTCCGTCGCCGTTCACGTCGAGGGTGTTCCAGTGCCGGTAGCCAACGCCCGATGGGCGGCTGTCGAGGAAGGCGGGGCCGGTCTCGGGAGGGCCGAGGTCGGCCGGCACGGGCCAGGCCACCGGGGCGGCCGCGAAGCCGTCATCGCCGCCCGGCCAGACCTGCCAGTGGAGGCGGTCGGGGTGGCCGTAGACCTGGGTCGTCCACTCCACCCGGGGGAAGAGCGGCGGCATGTTCTGCCCGGTCGACACGAGATCCGGCCGGCCATCTCCGTTGAGATCCAGGGTGTTCCAGTGGCGGTAGCCGAGGCCCTGGGGGCGGCTGTCGAGGAAGGCGGGGCCGGTCTCGGGGGGGCCGAGGTCGCGGGGGACGGCCCACTCGGCCGGATCGGCGGCGAAGCGCGTGGTGGGTGGATCCGGCATGCCGCCAGCCCCGGCCATGCCGCCGGCCCCGGCCATGCCGCCGGCCCCGGCCTCGCCGCCGGCCCCGGCCATGCCGCCAGCTCCGGCCTCGCCGCCGGCCCCGGCCATGCCACCGGCCCCGGCCATGCCGCCGGCCCCGGCCAAGCCGCCGGCTCCGGCCTCGCCGCCGGCCCCGGCCATGCCGCCGGCCCCGGCCATGCCGCCGGCCCCGGCCATGCCGCCGGCTCCGGCCTCGCCGCCGGCCCCGGCTTGTCCTCCGGCCCCGGCTTGTCCTCCGGCCCCGGCTTGTCCTCCGGCCCCGGCTTGTCCTCCGGCCCCGGCTTGTCCTCCGGCCCCGGCCTCTCCGCCGGCCCCGGCCTCTCCGCCGGCCCCGGCCATGCCGCTCGCATCCAGGGTGATCACCGCCCCGCCCCCGTCGTCGCACGCCGCGAGCAGGGCCACCAGCACGACCGTCAGGCTGCTTCTCACACGCTCTCCCTTCGCCGGTTCACGCCCAAGGTGCCGCACTCTGCCCGGCCGGTGGCCCCCCAAAGGTCTGGGGGTCAGGGTGCGCTGCGGGCGGGCGTCAGCCGGAAGCGGATGGTGCGGACGCTGCCGCCGCGCTGGTCGAGCACGCCGCCGGCGGCTTGCAGCTCCCGCAGGGTGAAGGAGCCGGCGCCCACCAGGTCGTCGTTGCGCAGGTCCTTGTCGATGACGGTCCAGCGGACGACCCCAGGCTCATCACCCGTGAGATCGAGCCGCCAGGCGGCGTCCCAGGCGGCGCCCGTGGTGTCGCGCACGATGTAGGTGGCGAAGCGGAGGGCGTCCACCCGGACCTCGGCGCCCAGGTCGGGCATGTCAGGGCCCTCGAAGACCTGGCCGACGTGGTCGCCCAGGCGCGCGATGCCGCCGGCCACGGCGATGCCGGCACCGGAAGCGGCCGCGACGACGCCGCCCAGGGCACCGCCCAGCTTGCCGATGGCGACGTCCCAGCTTCGGCCATTGGGCTTGCGGGGCTCGACCTCGGCCGACTCCAGCCGAAGCGTCCAGCGGCCGACCAGCGGGGGCAAGGCGGCCGGCGGGGTGGCCGTGGGCGGTGCCACGACCGCGGGCGCGGCCACCGGCTCGGGCGAGGCCGTGGTCGTCTCCTGGGCGAAGGCCCCGGCGGCCACGAGCAGCGCCGCCGCGGCGGCCGGGCTGCGCCGTCGCATGGTCAGCCGCGCTCCGCCCGGACGCTGCGGGCCATGAGGCTGGCCAGGGCGTCGCCGGCGGGCAGGCGCCCGGCGAAGAGGGCCGCGACGGTGTCGACGAGGGGCGCGCGCAGGCGGTGGCGGCGGGCCCGGGCGCCCAGGCGCTCGGCGAGGCCGGCCAGGTCGGGGTGGGCGCTGCGGGCGGCGTCCACCTCCCCCGCGGCCAGGCGGGCGCCCGCGTCGAAGGCGTCCCCATCAGCGGCGAAGACGAGCTCCGTCAGCACGCCCAGGCCCGCGAGGCCGTAGGCCGTCCCGGCGTTGCCGCCGAGGCCCGTGACCAGCCGGTCCATCTCGGCGATGGCGCGGGTCAGGGCGGTGGCCTCGGTGGCGGCGCCGACGCCGAGGGCCCTCGCGGCGCCGAGGGCGACGCCGAGCACGGCGGCGAGGGCGTTGGCCAGCTCGACGCCGGCGTGGTCCTTCTCGGTGTAGACGCGCAGGGTGTCGCTGGCGAGGGCCGCCTGGATCTCCTCGGCCCAGGTGGTGAACGCGCTGCCGACCACCAGCGCCGCGGGCTGGCCCTTGCGGACGGCCTCGGGGCTGGCGGCCCCGGCGATCACGGCGACCTGCCGCACGGCGGTGGCGGCGACCACGGCCTCGCCGGGGCGGGCACCCTCGGGCGTGAGGCCCGGGGTGACGGTGGCCAGGCGGTGGTTGCCCTGGAGGGCCGGGGCGATGGCGCGCAGGCGCGCGTCGAGGGTGTCGGGGGAGACGGCCAGGATGACCCGCTCGGCCTCGGCCAGCGCGGCGCGGGCGTCGGTGCCGTGGGTGATGCCCGCGGGCCGCTTGCGCCGGTCGGCCTTGTCGCCCACCAGCGCCACGGTGTGTCCGGCCGCCGCCAGCCGGCGGGCGAGGGCGTCGCCCCAGGGGCCGTCGCCGATGATGGCCCAGGCGCTCATCCCACCACCTCCCGCAGGGCTTCCGAGAAGGAAGCCAGGCGATTCCCGTAGAAAAACAGCAGCTTGGGGTCACGCACCACCAGGTCGTCGCTCACCCGGTCGAGGGCGGTGCGGATGTGGTACATGCCGAACGTCTCGATGGCGACCTGCAGCAGGGCGTCGATGGGGGCCGAGCGGACGGTGTCGTCCAGGCGCAGCCGACCCGCGGCCTCCAGCTCCACCAGGCGGCCGCGGACGCGCTCGGCGACGGCTGCCAGGTCGGTGGGGTCGTGGATGTCCCCGCTGGTGGTGCGCAACAAGGTGAAGAGGTCGAGGCCCGGGGCACGGCGGCGCTCCAGCTCGAAGAGCAGCCAGCCCACGAAGTGGGTGGGCAGGATGACGGTCTCGCGCAGGAAGGCCTCGGCGACGGCGTGGCCGAGCTGGCGGGTGTACTCGGCGTCGCGCACCGGATCGGCGACCGCGACGCCGTCGCGCTGGAAGTAGCGGGCGGGATCGAGCACCGCGCCGCAGGGGCCCACGCTGCGCCCCCCGTCGTCCACCTGGTTGCCGAACACGTCCAGCGGCGCCCCGAAGCGGATGACCATCGTGGTGTCGAGGGCCATGAGCTTCGCGATGAAGTGCACCACGCGGCCCAGCTTGCTGAACTCGTCGTCCTCGATGATGTAGCGCGCCTGGCCGGCGGCCTTGAGGTGATCGGCCACCAGCGTCTCGGCCTCGAGCACCAGCGGGTAGTTGATGGTGGCCGGCACGATGTAGATGGGGCGCTGGTCGCCGCGCAGGGCGCGCTCGGCCTGGGCCGAGAGGGCGCTGCCCATCAGGCCGAGCTTCAGCTTCTGCTCGACCAGGCCCGAGCGCGACCGGGTGCCGCCGGGGAAGAACAGGCTGTGGTAGCCGCGCTCGATGATGACCTGGCTGTAGGTCTTCAAGACGTCCTTGTAGAGGACGTGCTGGAGGCGCCGGTCGACCCGGTAGGCCCCCAGGTTGCGCATGAAGTAGCCGATCAGCTTGTTTGTAAAGAGGTTTTTCCCCGCGCCATAGGTGACGGGCGGCAGGCCCGCCTGCACCAGCGACCAGCCCAGGACGATGCTGTCGAGGTTGCTGGAGTGGGTCGGGACGACCACCAGGGTGCCCTTCTCGGCCAGGCCGCGCAGGTGCGCCAGGGGGCCCTCGACCCGGATGCGCGCCGAGAGGTCCTTGAAGGCGGCGAAGCCATGGCGCAGATCGGCGGTGCTGAACAGGGCCGACAGCCCCACGGGCAGGACGCCCGACGCGAAGCGGTAGACCCGGCGATCGAAGTGGCCGACCACGTCCGAGACGTACCAGGTCGCCAGGCGCTCCACCTCGTCGCGCAGCTGCCGGGCGTCCATCTGGCCGATGCGGCGGGCCAGCTTCTGCCAGGCGGGCAGCCGCTCGGCCTCGCTGCCGGTGCTGCGCTCGAGGCGGTGGATCTCCTGGATGGCCGCGTCGTTGAGGACGAGCTGGTAGCTGCGGAGGGGATCACCCTCGGCGTGGCGGCCGAGCTGATCGACCACCCGGGCCACCACCTCGCGCTCGAGGTCGGCGCGGTGGGCGTTGAAGTGGAAGAGGGGCGCTTGCATGGCGCCACTCTACAACGGTCGCGCGGCGCTACGTAGGGGGACGTGGCACCAGCCACGCCAGCAGCTCGGGGACGGGGGCGCGGCCGGCGCCGTTGCGGTTGATGCTGCGGCGGACCTGGACCGACGTGGCGTTCATCCCGCGGCGGCGGCGGTACAGGCTGCGCGTCTCGTCCGTCCACGAGTTGGAGAGCACGGCATGCCGGATGCCGCGCTCGGGCAGGGCCTCGAAAGTCGCCGCGAGGCGCGAGTGCTCTTCGGTGCCGAACCGGTTGCCGTCATAGGCCGTGAAGCTCGAGGTCTTGCTGACGGGCACGTAGGGCGGATCCAGGTACACGGCGGCGCCGGGCTCGGCCCGGGCGAGCACGTCATCGAAGTCGCCCTCGATGATCTCGACCCCCTGGAGCACCTCGCTGCACCGGCGGAGGTTCTCGAAGTCGATGCGCTGGGGCCTGGCGTAGCGCCCGAAGGGCACGTTGAACCGGCCCTGCCGGTTGAGGCGGTACAGCCCGTTGAAGCAGTGCCGGTTGAGCCAGATGACGCGGGCTGCTCGCTCGGTGGGCGTGAGCGTCTCCAGCGCCAGCTCGTCGCGCACCTGGTAATAGGTGGCCTCGTCGACCGGCCACGCCTCGCAGGCCGCGATCAGGCCCTCGACGTCGTCGCGCACCGTCTGCCAGACCAGCACCAGCTCCCCGTTGCGGTCGCCCAGGAGGGCGCGCTCGAAGCGCCGCGCCCGCGCGAGCGCGAAGAACACGGCGCCGCCGCCCACGAAGGGCTCGACGTACTGGGGGATCTCGGCCGGCAGCTTCTGCAGGATGAGGCCCACGAGGTCGGTCTTGCCGCCCGCCCACTTGAGGAACGGCCGTGGCGAGGTCAAGGAGTTGTGCTTCCGGGCCATGGCCGCGGAACCTAGTTTGCGCCGCCACGCCACGCAAGTCCCTCGACTCCACGCGGTCGCCCGCCTACCCTGGGGCATCCTTTGAGACGCGAGCCGAGCCACCGAGCCCCCATGCAGATCCAGAGCTTCGAGACCCACCCCGACGCCTGGCGCCACTGGCGCCTGTCCATCGACGGCCCCATCGCCCGGCTGGCCATGGACGTCCAGGAGGACGAGGACGGCCCCTACCTCCTCAAGCTCAACAGCTATGACGTCTTCGTGGACATCGAGCTGGCCGACGCCATCACCCGGCTGCGCTTCGAGCACCCGGAGGTGCGCGCCGTGGTGGTCACCTCGGCCAAGGACCGGATCTTCTGTGCGGGCGCCAACATCCCGATGCTCGCGTCGAGCCCCCACGCCTTCAAGGTGAACTTCTGCAAGCTCACCAACGAGACGCGCCTGGGCATCGAGGACGCCAGCGCCACCGCCGGGCAGCGCTACCTGTGCGCCGTCAACGGCACCGCCAGCGGCGGTGGCTACGAGCTGGCCATCGCCTGCGACGAGATCATCCTGGTGGACGACCGCAGCTCGGCCGTGAGCCTGCCCGAGGTGCCCTTGCTGGGGGTGCTGCCCGGGACGGGCGGGCTGACGCGGGTGGTGGACAAGCGCAAGGTGCGCCGCGATCTGGCCGACTGCTTCTCGAGCATGGCCGAGGGCGTACGCGGCAAGCGCGCCGTCGAGTGGGGCCTGGTGGACGCCAGCATCAAGCTGTCGCAGTTCGACGCGGCGGTCACCGAGCGCGCCGAGGCCCTGGCGGCCGCCTCGCCCCGCCCCACGACGGGGCCGGCGGTGGCGTGGAAGCCCTTGAAAGTCCGGGTAGATCCCGACGGCTCGCGCCGATACCCGCACCTGGACCTGGTGGTGGATCGCGACGCCCGCCACGCGACCATCACCGTGAAGGCGCCGGCGAAGCCGGGCCCCACCGACGCCGAGGGCCTGCGCGCCCTGGGGGTGGACTGGTGGCCGCTCGCGGTCTTCCGGGCCCTCGACGACGCCCTGCTGCACCTGCGGTTCAACGAGCTGGAGGTCGGGGCCATCAGCCTGCGGACCGAGGGCGAGGCCGCGGTGGTCCTGGCCCATGACGCGGTGCTGGAGAGCGCCTCGACCGAGCACCTGGTGGTCGAGACGCGGCACTTCATCCGGCGTGTCCTCAAGCGGCTCGACGTCACCGCCAAGACGCTCTACGCCCTCATCGACACCGGCTCCTGCTTCGCCGGCACCCTGCTCGAGCTGGCCCTGGCCGCCGATCGCAGCTTCATGCTGGACGATCCCGACGGCGAGGTCGCGGTCACGGTGGGCCGCCTCAGCGGCGGGGCCTACCCCATGGGCAACGGGCTCACGCGCCTGCAGACCCGCTTCCTGGGCCAGCCCGAGCGGGTGGGGCAGGTGCTCGAGACGGCGGGTCGGGCCCTCGCGACGCCCGACGCCGATGCCCTCGGCCTCGTCACCTTCGCCCCCGACGACATCGACTGGGAGGACGAGGTGCGCGTCGCCATCGAGGAGCGCGCCAGCATGTCGCCCGACGCCCTCACCGGCATGGAGGCCAACCTCCGCTTCGCCGGCCCTGAGACCCTCGAGACCAAGATCTTCGGCCGGCTCTCGGCCTGGCAGAACTGGATCTTCCAGCGCCCCAACGCGGTCGGCCCGCAGGGGGCGCTGAAGGCCTTCGGCCAGCCCACCCCGGCCCGCTTTGCATGGGAGCGCACCTGATCATGAGCAGCATCGACTACGACTCGCTCATCCCCAACAACGTCGACCTGTCCACGGACCGCCGGCTGCAGCGCGCCCTCGAGGCGTGGCAGCCCGACTTCATCAAGTGGTGGCGCGAGATGGGGCCCGAGGGCTTCCAGCAGGACGACGTGTACCTGCGGACGGCCACCAGCGTGGACAAGGACGGCTGGGCCACCTTCGGCTACGTGAAGATGCCCGAGTACCGCTGGGGCATCTTCCTCACGCCCGGGGAGGACGACCGCAAGATCCACTTCGGCGACCACATGGGCGAGGACGCCTGGCAGCAGGTCCCGGGGAGCACCGCACCACGCTGCGGCGCATCATCGTCACCCAGGGTGACACCGAGCCGGCCAGCGTCGAGCAGCAGCGCCTGCTGGGCCAGACCTGCCCGTCGCTCTACGACCTGCGCAACCTCTTCCAGGTCAACGTCGAGGAGGGCCGCCACCTCTGGGCGATGGTCTACCTGCTGCACCGCTACTTCGGCCGGGACGGTCGCGAGGAGGCCGAGGGCCTGCTGGCGCGTCGCTCGGGGGACGCCGACTCGCCCCGCATCCTGGGCGCCTTCAACGAGCCCTGCGACAACTGGCTGGATTTCTTCTGCTTTACGACGTTCACCGACCGGGACGGCAAGTACCAGCTCCGCGCGCTGGCCGAGAGCGGCTTCGACCCGCTCGCCCGCACGACGGCCTTCATGCTCACCGAGGAAGCCCACCACATGTTCGTGGGCCAGACGGGCGTCGGCCGCATCATCGAGAAGACGGCGCAGCGCATGAAGGAGGGCGATCCTCGCACCTTCGGCGCCATCCCCCTCGACATGATCCAGCGGCACATCAACAACTGGTACTCGCTCTCCCTCGACCTGTTCGGCGGTGAGGACTCCAGCAACGCCGCCAGCTTCTTCGGCGCCGGCCTCAAGGGCCGCGACCGCGAGAGCCACCTGTCGGAGCACTCGGCGCTGCACGAGGTCTACCACCTGCAGAAGTTCCGCACCGACGGCACCCCCGAGACCCAGGAGATCCCCCTGCGCCGGGCCATGAACGAGGTCCTGCGCGACGCCTACGTCGAGGACTGCGAGAAGGTCGTCAAGGCCTGGAACCGCATGCTCAAGAAGGAAGGCTGCGACGTCGAGCTGACGCTCCCGAGCCGCCGCTTCCACCGCCAGCAGGGCGTCTACGCCGGCCTCTACTTCACGCCCGACGGCGACTTCATCTCGGCCGAAGAGTTCGCCGCCCGCCGCGACGCCTGGCTGCCCGGCCCCGCCGACAAGGCCTACCTCAAGAGCATCATGAACCGCCCGCACTTCAAGCCGGGCGAGTTCGCCGACTGGATCGCGCCGCCGAAGAACGGCATCAACGGGCAGCCGGTGGACTTCTCCTACGTGCAGTTCATGACCGAGAAGGCCTGAGCCAGACCGACGGAGAAGCCGCGTTGCCCGCCTTCATCACGCGCGTTCGCCTGCACAACTACAAGAGCATCGCGGACTGCGACGTTCAGCTCGGCGAGCTGACCTTCGTGGTCGGGCCGAATGGCTCGGGCAAGAGCAACTTCCTGGACGCCTTGCGGTTGGTGGCGGATGCGCTCAATGCACCGTTGGATCACGTCCTTAGGGATCGGGGTGGCATCAATGACGTCCCCCGTCCGTCCGGCCACCCCAGTAACTTCGCGATTCGGCTCGACTTCGTGTTGCCTGACGGGCTGGCCGGGCACTTCGCGTTTGAGGTTAGTACGTCCAATGCTCTGTCGGCTGAGGTGACGCGGGAACAGTGTTTGGTAGGGGCAGAGCCGACGGAGCGGTACCTCGTCAAGAGGGGCGTGCTGAGCGAGTGCACCGTAGCGTCTCCGCCAGCCATCGGCGGGGCCGACCGCTTGTACCTGGTCAACCTGTCAGGGCACCCGGTGTTTCGGCCGGTGTTTGATGCGCTCTCGAACATGGGGTTCTACAACCCTGTGCCGGCCGTGATCCGAGAGTTGAGGCGGCCGGAACACGGCACGATCCTCGACCGGGACGGCCACAATCTCGCGAGCGTGCTGGGTCGGCTCGAAGAGACATCGCCGAATGTTAAGGATAGGGTCGAGCGCTACTTGGCCCAGGTGGTTTCGGGCGTCGAGAGGATAAGGCGTAGCTTCGTCCTGAATTGGGAAACGATCGAGTTCGAACAGCGTGCGAATGGTGAAGGCAGTCAGTGGCGCTTTCCGGCCTATAGCATGTCGGACGGGACGCTGCGGGCACTGGCGGTGCTTGTCGCCCTCTTCCAGACCCGCGGAGATGGCACGGCTCCGGTTCCCCTGGTCGGTATCGAGGAGCCGGAGAGCGCGCTGCACCCCTACGCGACGTCGGTTGTTCTCGACGCCCTGATCGAGGCGAGCCGGAAGACCCAGGTCATCGTAACCAGCCACAGCCCTGACCTGCTGGACAACAAGCGCCTGCACGACGACCAGATCCTGGCTGTCGAGTCGAAGGGCGGAACCACGACCATCGGGGCGATCGCAGAAGGGGCGCGAGAAGCGATTCGGACGCAACTCTATACCCCCGGTGAGCTGCATCGCCTCCATCAGCTCGCCCAGGACCCTGACGTCCAGAAGGCCGCTGGACGGCAGTTGGACTTCTTCGAGTAATGACCACCCTGGTCTGCATCGTGGAAGGCCACGGTGAGGTCGAGGCCCTTCCGGTGCTGGTACGGCGGGTGGCCGGTGAGGCTCTGGGCCGATGGGACGTGGTCGTGCCCACTCCGATACGGCTGCCGAGGGGCCGCATCGTGCATGACGACGAAGAGCTCGCCCGGGCGCTGGGGCTAGCGAGTATTCACATGCGAGGGACGACGGGGGGCGTCCTGGTAGTGCTGGATGCCGACGACGACGCCGTCTGCCAGCTCGGTCCCACCTTGCAGGCGCGCTGCCAGGCCCTCCGACCTGACCTGACCTCAGCGGTCGTGCTGGCCGAGCGGGAGTATGAAGCCTGGTTCATCGCCGCCCGAGCATCGCTGGCGACTCTCGGGTTGCTGATACCGACAGACGAAGCGGTTTCCACCCAGCTCCGCGACTGCAAGGGCTGGGTGGATCGCCACGCACCCAGCGGCTACAGCGAGCGCCTGGATCAGCCTCGATTCTCCGCCCAGATGGATCTGGAGGAAGCCCAGGTGTCGCCGTCGTTTCGCAAGCTCTTGCGCGAGATCGCCCGCCTGGTGGCCTGACGGGCCGCGCGCCTACTCCGCCAGCGCCTTGACCAGCTCGGGGCACTGGTCCTGCTCGAGCTGGATGGGACCGCCGCCGCCCTCGCCGAGGGCGGTGATGGCGGTGCCTTGTACGATCACGGTCAGAATCCAGTGGGTGCTGCGCTGGCAGGCGCCGTTCTTGCGGCCGGTGTCGGTGTAGGTGACGCGGGCCTCGCCCTTCAGGCGGATGTTGCCCTGGGCGTCGCGCTCGGCCTGGGCCAGCACGGCCCCGGCGCTGTCGGCCTTCATGCGCGTCTCGACGACGGTGTCGCTCCAGTAGGCGGGCACGGGGATGCGGACGGTGTAGAAGCCGTCATCCGCCGGGGTGACCTGGATCTGGTCGGGCGGGAGGGCGTAGTCGAGCTGGTCGGGGACCTGGGTCCAGATGTTCTGGGGCCGCTGGGGGACCTCGACGGTGCGGCTCTTGCCGGTGACGCCCGGGCACCGGACGGGGCCCGGCGTGCCCGGGGCCTGGAAGGTGCCGTAGCTGGTGTGGGGGGCCTGGAGCACGAGCTGGGCGCCTGCGGGGATGCGGCCGGTGAAGCGGCGCAGGCGCGCGCCACGGCAGCGGCGGCCGGTCTCCTCGAAGGTGCCGGGCAGCGGGAGCTGGCAGCCGTCGATGCGCAGCCGGACGCCGGCCAGGGGCAGGTCGGCGACGCCCGAGACGCTGCACGGGCCCCCGGGGGGGCAGCTCTGGCCGGCGGTGTAGTGCAGCACGTGCAGGTCGCCGCGGCTCCACACCTCGCCCTTGCAGTCGCCGTTGACGGGCTCGAGGACGGTGATGGTGGCCCCGCTCATGAGCACGGCCGGGAGCAGAAAGGCGAGGGAGATCAAGGGGATTCCCCGATCGTGTCAGCGGTTGACGGTGCGCTGCTGGGCCGGCTCGCGGCTGGCGAGGGCCGCCTTGAGGTAGTCGCGGTTCAGGCGCGCGATGAACTCGAGCTTGATGCCCTTGGGGCAGGCCGCCTCGCACTCGCCGTGGTTGGTGCAGCCGCCGAAGCCCTCCGCTTCCATCTGGGCCACCATGGCCAGGACGCGGGGGCCGCGCTCGGGCTGGCCCTGGGGCAGCACGCCCAGGTGGGTGACCTTGGCGGCGGTGAAGAGCATGGCCGACGCGTTGGGGCAGGCCGCCACGCAGGCGCCGCAGCCGATGCACTGGGCGGCGTCCATGGAGAGGTCGGCCACGCCCTTGGCGATGGGCGTCTCGTTGGCGTCCCGCGCCGAGGCGGTGTTGACCGAGATGTACCCGCCGGCCTGGATGATGCGGTCGAAGGCGCCGCGGTCGACCACCAGGTCGCGCACCACCGGGAAGGCCGACGCGCGCCACGGCTCCAGCCACAGCTCGTCGCCGTCCTTGAACTTGCGCATATGGAGCTGGCAGGTGGTGGTCAGCTCCTGGGGGCCGTGGGGCACGCCGTTGACCACCATGCCGCAGGCCCCGCAGATGCCCTCACGGCAGTCGTGGTCGAAGGCGACCGGCTCGTCCTTGCCGCCCGCGAGGATCTCCTCGTTGAGCTGGTCGAGCATCTCGAGGAAGGAGCTGTCGGGGCTGACCCCGGCGATCTTGTAGGTGGCGAAGCCCCCCTTGTCGGAGGCCTTCTTCTGCCGCCAGATGTGCAGGGTGAGGTTCATTACTTGTAGCTCCGCTGCGCCAGCTTGACGTACTCGAAGGACAGGTCCTCGCGGTGCATCACCGCGGGCTGACCCTCGCCCTTCCACTCCCACGCCCCGACGAAGCTGTAGTCGTCGTCGTTGCGCAGGGCCTCGCCCTCGGGGGTCTGGCTCTCTTCCCGGAAGTGGCCGCCGCACGACTCGCGCCGCTGGAGGGCGTCGCGGGCCATGAGCTCGGCCAGCTCGAAGAAGTCGGCCACGCGGCCGGCCGTGACGAGGCTGTCGTTGAAGCTGCCGGCCGTGCCGGGCACGGCCAGATCCGTCCAGAACTCGGCCTTGAGGGCCTGGATCTCGGCGATGGCTTCCTTGAGGCCCGCCTCGTTGCGGGCCATGCCCACCTTGTCCCAGCAGATGCGGCCGAGGGCCTTGTGGAACGAGTTGGGCGACCGCTTGCCGCCGATGCTCAAGAACTTCTCGATGCGGGCGTTGACCGCCGCCACCTCGGCCTTCGCCGCGGCGTGGTCGGCGTCGACGCCGCTGGGCCCCTGGCGGGCCAGGTAGTCCGCCACGGTGTAGGGCGCCACGAAGTAGCCGTCGGCCAGGCCCTGCATGAGGGCGCTGGCGCCCAGGCGGTTGGCGCCGTGATCCGAGAAGTTGGCCTCGCCCAGCACGAAGAGGCCGGGGATGTTGCTCATCAGGTTGTAGTCCACCCACAGCCCGCCCATCGTGTAGTGGATGGCCGGGAAGATGCGCATCGGCACCTTGTAGGGGTTCTCGTCCGTGATGCGCTCGTACATCTCGAAGAGGTTGCCGTAGCGCTCCTCGATGGTCTTCTCGCCCAGGCGCTGGATGGCGTCGCGGAAGTCGAGGAAGACGCCCTGGCCGCCGGGACCGACGCCGCGGCCCTCGTCGCAGACGTCCTTGGCGTTGCGCGACGCGATGTCGCGGGGCACCAGGTTGCCGAAGGACGGGTACTTGCGCTCCAGGTAGTAGTCGCGATCCGCCTCGGCGATGGAGCCGGGATCGCGGGAGGCGCGCTCGATGTCCGCCTTGTTCTTCGGCACCCACACCCGGCCGTCGTTGCGCAGCGACTCGCTCATCAGGGTGAGCTTGGACTGGTGCTCGCCGCTGACGGGGATGCAGGTGGGGTGGATCTGCACATAGCAGGGGTTGGCGAAGAGCGCCCCCTTGCGGTGCGCCCGCCAGGCGGCCGTGCAGTTGGAGCCCATGGCGTTGGTGGACAGGTAGAAGACGTTGCCATAGCCGCCGGAGGCCAGCAGGACGGCGTCGCCCATCCGGGCTTCGACCTTGCCGGTCACCAGGTCGCGCACCACGATGCCCCGCGCGCGACCGTCGACGACGATCAGATCGAGCATCTCGGTGCGGGTGAACATCTTGACGGCGCCGGCCTCGACCTGGCGCTCCAGGGCCTGGTAGGCGCCCAGCAGGAGCTGCTGCCCCGTCTGGCCGCGGGCGTAGAAGGTGCGCGCCACCTGGGCGCCGCCGAAGGAGCGGTTGTCGAGCAGGCCGCCGTACTCCCGGGCGAAGGGCACGCCCTGGGCGACGCACTGGTCGATGATGTTCACGCTGACCTGGGCGAGCCGGTAGACGTTGCGCTCGCGGGAGCGGTAGTCGCCGCCCTTCACCGTGTCATAGAACAGGCGGTAGATGCTGTCGCCGTCGCCCTTGTAGTTCTTGGCGGCGTTGATGCCGCCCTGGGCCGCGATGCTGTGGGCGCGGCGGGGGCTGTCCTGGAAGCAGAAGGCCTCCACGTTGTAGCCCATCTCGCCCAGCGTCGCCGCCGCCGAGCCGCCCGCGAGGCCCGTGCCCACCACCAGGATCTTGAACTTCCGGCGGTTGGCGGGGTTGACCAGCTTCATCTCGAAGCGGTGGCGATCCCAGGCCGTCTCGATGGGCCCACCGGGTGCGTTGGATCGAAGCTCCATCACCGCCTCCTACTGAATCACGCCGGCGAGCACGGCGATGGGGAAAGAGATGTTGCCCCCGGCGACGACCACGGCCAGGCCGGCCGCGGCCCGCTTGCGCCAGTGGTTGTAGCGCGGGTGGTTGATCCCCAGCGTCTGCAGCATGCTCCAGATGCCGTGGTACAGGTGCAGGCCCAGGAAGATGTTGGCCACCACGTACACGCCCGCGATGGCCGGGACCTGAAAGCCCGTCACGAAGTTGTGGTAGGCGTCCTGCCAGCCGCGGAACTCACCCGGGGCGACGTGGCCCGTGGTGAAGTGCAGCAGGTGGTAGATGATGAAGAGGACCAGGATCAGGCCGCCGAGGGGCATCACCTTCGCGGCGTACGTGGTCGCGAGGGTCTGCTTGACCTGGTAGCGGACGGGGCGGGCGGCCCGGTTCTGGCGCACGAGGCTGATGGCCGCCCAGACGTGGGCGATCACCGAGCCCAGGAGGACCAGGCGGGCCACCCAGAGGGGGCCGGAGAGGCCGTGCAGGAAGGCCGCGTAGGCGTTGAACACCTCGCGCCCCGAGTAGGCCTGCAGGTTGCCGATCATATGGGCCGTCACGAAGCCCACCATGATCACGCCCGTGACCGCCATGATCGCCTTCTTGCCGATCGTGGTGTCCCGGAGGGCGAGCGTCTTGCCGCTCATTGAATCGCCTCCCGCGTCCAGTCCAGCCCCGCGGCCGCGGGACGGGCCGTCACTATCACCTGAGGCCCCAAAAGTCCACGCTGCCCTGCACGCAGGAGGGACGCGGCGGCCGCATTTCAGGCCGCCCCCCGACCAGGAATCTCACCGTGCCGAAGATTGCACCGCATCCTTCAGCCCGTTCGCGGTATCTCGTGCCCCATGACGCCACCCCGCTGCGCTCCTGCCGGCCATCACGCTCTTGCTGGCGTCGGCCCTCACGGTCATGTCCGGGGCCGTGGTCGCGCCGGCCCTGCCCCGTATCGCCGCGAACTTCCTCGGAGATCCCGATGTCGCCCTGAAGAGCCGGCTGCTCCTGACGCTGCCGGCCCTGGGGGTGGTGCTGGCCGGCGGGCTCGCGGGCTGGGCGGCGGATCGCTTCGGCCGCCTGCCGGTGATGCAGGTCTCGCTCGTGGTCTACGCCGTCGCGGGCTCCACCGGCCTCTACCTCGAGGGCCTCGATCCGCTGCTCATGGGCCGCCTGGTGCTGGGGCTCGGGGTCGCCGGCATCATGACCACCGCCACCACCCTCGTGGCCGACCTCTGGCCCGGCCCGGCCCGCATGCGCTTCCTGGGCTTGCAGGCCGCCTTCATGGGCCTGGGCGGGCTGGTCTTCATGACCGGCGGCGGGGCCCTCGCCGACCAGCACTGGCGGGCCCCGTTCGCCCTCTACCTCGCGTCGCTGCTGCTGCTCGTGCCCGCCCTGGTGTCGTTCCGCGTCGGCGCCCCCTCGACGCTGCCCGCCGGCGGCCTCGTCGGCATGCCCGCCGAGGGCGACAAGGCCCCGACTTTCTTGATCTATCTGGCGGCCATGCTGGGCTATGGCCTGTTCTACGCCATCCCCACCCAGCTCCCCTTCAGCCTCCAGGAGCGGCTCCAGGCGAGCAGCCTCCAGGTGGGGCTGGCGGTGGGCTCGAGCACCGTCGTCAGCGCCGTCTTCTCGCTCATGAGCCAGCGCATCATCGCCCGGCTCGGCGCCCCGCGGACGGTCGCGCTCACCTTCGCGCTCGTCACCGCGGGCTTCGCGCTGCTGGCGCCCGACACCGGCTGGGCCCTCGTCTTTCCGGCCGTGGCGCTCGTCGGCGCCGGGACGGGCCTGCTCATGCCCAACCTGGCCGCCTGGCTGGCCTCCGGCACCGAGCCCGCCCGCCGTGGCCGCGCCATGGGCGGCCTGACCACCGCCTCGTTTGCCGGCATGTTCGCCTCGCCCCTGCTGCTGCAGCCCGTCCGGGCCCACTACGGCCTGCATGGCCTGACGGGCGCGTTCGCCGCCGCCTCGGCGCTGGCGGCCTGCACCGCGGGCGGCGCGTGGCTGATGCGCCCGCGGCGGGGCGCTACTGGATGAGCTCGTCGGCCCAGTAGCAGCGCCCCCACGTGCTCTCATCCCAGGTGCAGGCGCACAGGCGCTCGCCGTCGACGAGCCGCGGCTGGCAGTCCCCGCCATCGGCACCGGGCGGGGTGTCTCCGTCGGCGGCCCCCCCGTCGGCGCCGTACTGCACCGGCTCGCTCGACCAGCACCCGGCGGCGACGACCACCCACACCGTCCACGCCATCGCTCGCATGGGCCCTCCTCGTGCCGGGATCATCCGCCAGCGCCGACGCCGGGACAAGGCGCACCCGGGGGCTGGCCGACCGCCGCCAACGGTGCGATCCTGCTGCGCGGGCATTCTCACGGGCTTCGGAGGTCAGCGATGAGGGCGGCGATCACTCTGGCAGGTACGATCCTCCTGGCGGGGCCAGCGCTCGGCGAGCCGTTCCCGGCGCCGGTCGGCCCGATCACCCCGGTCCGCGCCGGGGAGCGCGCCACGGCGGCCGGCCTCAACGACCGCATCGCCGAGCTGGTCCTGGCCATCAACCAGAACCGGGCCGAGCTGGCCCGCCGGGACCTCTGCCCGACGCTCGTCGGCCATGGCGGGGTCGTGCGGCGCTACGTCCACCAGCCCGCCGCCGCTGATCGCATCCAGTGCGTGGTCGAGGGCGATGGCGAAGACGCCATGGTCAAGGTGGGTGACTTCTGGATCGATCAGCACGAGGCCCTGCTGGTGGACGGGCTGAGCTGGGCCGAGGGTACCTGCCATGGTCGCCGGCTGGCCGGGGCCCGGATCTACCAGCGACCCGAGGAGATCCCCCCCGAGTTTCCGGCCCACGGCGACTGGGCCGACCTCGGCGGCGCGCCGCCGGTCTTCGCCTGCTCGATCCCGGGCAACGAGCCCACCCGCGGGGTCACCTGGTTCCAGGCCGCCCAGGCCTGCGCCATCGTCGGCAAGCGCCTGTGCACCAACGCCGAGTGGCAGACGGCCGCCGCCGGGACGCCCGATCCGAACGCGAACGACGGCCGGGGCGACAACCCCGGCTGCCACCACGGCGACACGGGGTTCTCGGGCAGTGGCGCCCATGGGGGCCCCGTGGCCGCCCCGCGGACGTGCGTGAGCCGCTGGGGCGCCGAGGACATGAGCGGCAACGTGGCCGAGTGGGTCGCCGACTGGCACGCCGCCCCCGGCGCCCCCTACCTGCCGGGGCCGATTCGCGATGTGGCCTCGCTGCCGGTCGATCAGGCGCTCCCCTCGACGGGGGCCCCCCTCGGCACCTGGGGTGCCTGGGGCCCGGAGTTCGGGGCGGATCAGCTGCGCGGCGTCGGCGGCGCGGCCTCCATCAACGGGCGCGACACGGCGGGGATGCCGGCCGGCACCCAGCGCGGCGGCGGCGTCCGCCAGACCGAGGTGGGGGAGTTCGGCATCTGGGCCATGGACATCTCGTACTCGCCGGCCCACGCCGGCCCGGCCAGCGGCTTTCGCTGCTGTGCCTCGGGTCGCTGATGACTGGAGGCCCCGTGACCACCCCCCGCACGCTGACCCAGGTGGTCGTCTTCGGCGCCTCTGGTGACCTGACGGCCCGCAAGCTGCTGCCCGCCCTCGCCGGCAACCTGCGCGCCGGCGCCCTCGACCGGCCGCTCCAGGTGATCGGCGTCGCGCGCCGCCCCAAGGCGGACGCCGCCTGGCGCGACGAGCTGGCGCCCTGGATGGAGCCGGCCCTGCGGCCCGCCTGGGATCGCCTGCGCCCCCACGTCCACTACCGCGCCGCCGACTCCATGGACGTCGCCGACGTGGTGCGGCTCGGCCTCGAGCTCGACGCCCTCGCCCGCGACGCCGGCCACGACGTCCGCCGCGTGGGCCGCCTGTTCTACCTGGCCCTGAAGCCCGACCTCTTCGCGGCCACCGTCCGCCACCTGTCCACCGCCGGCCTGCTGGACTGCGCCCCGGGCGATCCCGCCGCCTGGCGCCGCGTCGTCGTCGAGAAGCCGTTCGGCCACGATCTCCCCAGCGCCCTGGCCCTCAACGCCGCCCTGCGCGAGCACCTGCGCGAGGACCAGATCCTCCGCATCGACCACTACCTGGGCAAGGAGACCGTCCAGAACATCCTGGCTTTTCGCTTTCAAAACGCCATCTTCGAGCCGCTGTGGTCCCGCGTGCACGTGGAGTCCGTCGAGATCACCGTGGCCGAGTCCATCGGCGTGCCGAGCGGACGGGCGGGCTACTACGACGCCTCGGGGGCGCTGCGGGACATGGTGCAGAACCACCTGCTCCAGGTGCTCTCGCTGGTGGCCATGGAGCCCCCCAGCTCCATGAGCGCGAGCGATGTGCGTGACGAGAAGGTGCAGGTGCTGCGCTCCCTGGCGCCGTTCAGCCCCGAGCAGGTGGGCCGCGACGTCGTGCGGGCGCGCTACACGGCGGGGGGCGACATCGAGCGCGGGTACGCCGACGAGGAGGGGGTCTCGGCCGAGAGCACCACCGAGACGTTCGTGGCCATCCGCGCCGGCATCCGCAACTGGCGCTGGAACGGCGTGCCGTTCTTCCTGCGGTCGGGCAAGGGGCTGGCGAAGCGCTACACCGAGGTCGTGCTGCGGTTCCGGGCGCCGCCGGTGGATCTGCTGGGCGGCGCGGCCGAGGGCGAGCTCTGCGCCCTGCGGCCCAACGATCTGCGCCTGCTCATCCAGCCCGAGGAGGGCATCCGCCTGGGGTTCCTGGTCAAGCAACCCGGCCCCGGCGCCATCATGCGGCCGGCGACGCTGGGCTTCGACTATGCGGCCCTGACGGGCGGGGCCGAGACGGCGCCGGCCTACCAGCGGCTGCTCCTCGACGCCATCGAGGGCAACCCCACCCTCTTCATCCGCGACGACGAGGTGGAGGCCGCCTGGCGGTTCGTGGACAGCATCCGCGCCGGCTGGGCCGCCCCCGACGCGCCGCCTCTGGCGACCTACGCGGCCGGCAGCATGGGGCCGGCCGAGGCCGACGCCCTCTTCCGTGGCTGCGAGGGCACCTGGGGGGACGGCGAGTGAGCGGCGCCCTCATCGCCGTCGCCGACGACCTGGCCAGCGTCGCCGGGCCCCTCATCGGCGCCGAGATCCAGCAGTACATCGCGCTGACCGGCCGCTGCCGCCTGGCCCTCCCCGGGGGCAGCACCCCGGGGCCGACGCTCGCGTGGCTGGCGGCTCACCTGCCCGCCGAGGCCTACGGCCGCCTCTGGATCACCTGGGTGGACGAGCGCCACACCCCGGACGCCGCCGACCGCAACGACGCCCTCGCGCGCCATCACTGGCTCGACCACGCCCCGGCCGCCGCGTGCGTGCTGCCGATGGGAGACGGCTGCGGCGACCTGGACGAGGCCGTCGAGCAGTATGTAGCCGACTTCCAAAGAGAATTCGGTGGCATCGACGTGGCCGTCCTGGGCGCGGGCCCCGACGGCCACATCGCCTCGCTCTTCCCGGGGCACCCGGCGCTCGCCGCCCAGGGCGTCGCCGTGGGCGTCCCCGACAGCCCCAAGCCGCCGCCGGCCCGCCTCTCGCTGACGCTGCCCACCCTCGAGGACGCCGCCTTCGTCGTCGTCCTGGCCCGCGGGGCGGACAAGGCGGCGATGCTCGCCGAGGCCCGCGGAGGGGCCCTGCCCCTGGGCCGCCTGGCGCCGGTCGGCGCCTACCACTGGATCCTCGACCCCGCCGCCGCCGCGCGGCTCGGAGCCCCCGCATGACCCCCTCCGCAGACATCGCCCTCGTCGGCCTCGGCGTCATGGGCAGCGCCCTCGCCCGCAACTTCCACGGCCGCGGCCTCGAGGTGGCCGTCTACGACCGCGGCGAGGACGCCCGCGCCCGCTTCGCCCGCGACCACGCCACCCCCGGTACCCGCTACGTCATCTGCGAGGACCTGCCCGCCCTGGCCGCCGCGTTGGAGCGGCCCCGGCGCCTGCTGGTCATGGTCCCCGCTGGCCCCCCGGTGGACGCGGTGCTCCAGGCCCTCGCCCCCCACCTGGACGCCGACGACATCGTGATCGATGGCGGCAACAGCCACTTCCCCGACACGGTGCGGCGCGCCGCCTTCGCGCGGGAGGCGGGCTTCCGGTTCGTGGGCATGGGCGTGAGCGGCGGCGAGGAGGGGGCCCTGAACGGCCCCGCCATGATGCCCGGCGGCGACGTCGAGGCCTGGGAGCGCCTGCGCCCCGTGCTGGAGCTGGCCTGCGCCCAGAGCGACAGCGGCCCGTGCGTGGACCACTGCGGCCGGGGCGGCGCCGGCCACTTCGTGAAGATGGTCCACAACGGCATCGAGTACGGCGACATGCAGCTCATCGCCGAGACGCACCAGCTCCTGCGCCATGGCCTGGGCCAGACGCCGGGCCAGGCCGCGGCCACCTTCGCGCGGTGGAACGAGGGCCCGCTGCAGAGCTATCTCATCGAGATCACGGCAGAAATCGCCGACGCTGCCGACCCGGCCGGCCCCGGGGCCCTGGTGGACGCCATCCTCGACGTCGCCGGCCAGAAGGGCACCGGCCGCTGGACGAGCGCCACCGCCATCGAGCTGGGCGTGCCGCTGCCCACCATCACGGCGGCCGTCGACGCCCGCGCCCTCAGCGCCGCCCGCCCCTGGCGCCTGGCCGCCAGCGCCGCCTTCCCGCCCGCGGGCCCCGTCGCCGACCTCACCGTCGCCGACCTGGAGCACGCCCTCTACGCCGCCAAGATCATGAGCTACACCCAGGGCTTCGCGCTCCTGGCTGCCGGCAGCGCCGCCTACGACTTCGGCACCGACCTCGCCCGCGTGGCCCGCATCTGGAAGGCCGGCTGCATCATCCGCGCGCGCTTCCTCGACCGCGTGCACGCGGCCTTCAGCGCGGACCCCGGCCTGCCCCTGCTGCTCCTCGACCCGGGCTTCCAGGCCGAGATCGCCGAGCGCGCCCCCGCCTGGCGACGCGTCGTGGCCGCCTGCACCCTCGCCGGCTGGCCCGTCCCCGCCCTGAGCGCCAGCCTGGCCTTCTTCGACACCCTCACCCGCGCCCGGGGCAGCGCCGACCTCATCCAGGCCCAGCGCGACTACTTCGGGGCCCACACCTACCGGCGGACGGAGGCCCCGGACGTGGCCGTGCACACGGAGTGGGCCGGCCTGCCGCGCGTCGGCGAGTAGGCGCGCGGGGGTGCCGACGCGGCGACGAACCTGGTGCTCCTCTGCCCGAACCACCACCGCGCCGTCCATCGCTGCGACGCCCCGTTCGACTGGGCCGACCGGGCCTTCGTCTTCGGCGAGCGCCGGGAGCGGCTGGTGGTCGACGAGCACTTGCTGGACGCGAGCTGAAGAGTTCGCTGGTCCACTCCTGGGTGAGGGCCTTCCTGCCCGGCCTGCGTAGCCGGATCACCCACGAGGAGGACCACGATGTTCGACGTCAACCTGCAGCCCATCGCCCGCTTCCTGTCCCACACGTCCCGCGGCGTGCTGGCCCTCGCCACCCTCGCCGTGTTCGCGCAGCCGGCCGCCCAGGCCGACCCGGTCCGGCCGAGCCTCAAGAACAACACCGGCACCACCATCACCGGGGAGGTGACCTACTCCGCGTGCCCGACCGAGAAGTACCGCATCGGGCCCGGCGCCGTCTGGCGGGCGAGCTGGCGCAGCAACACCTGCTACATCACCGCCATCCGAGGTCGCACCCCCAGCCGCGAGTCCATCATCCCCTTCCGCTCGCCGGGCTCCGAGGGCGCTGACTTCGAGATCAACCAGACCGGGCGCTCGTACCACGTCGACCTCCGGCGGCCCCGCCAGGCGGCGGCCGACCGCCTCACCGCCATCCAGGCCATCGGCCGCGTGCAGCCCGGGTCCGCCGTGTGGCCGTCCGCACCGCCCCGGCCGCTACCTGGTGGCCGAGGACACCGGCGCCGCCAACGCCGATCACGGGTATGTGAGCACCTGGGAGACCTGGGACCTCATCACGAACGCCAGCAGCACCGTCTCCTCAAGGGGTTCCACGGCAACTACCTGGTGGCGGAGGCGGATGGTCGCGCCACCGCCGACCGCGCCATCGCCCGCGAGTGGGAGCAGTGGAAGCTGGTCGACAACCGCGACGCACGGTGTCGTTCAAGAGCCACCACGGCAAGTGGCTGGTGGCCGAGCAGGACGGCCGGCTCAACGCCAACCGCGACGAGAAGAAGAGCTGGGAGCGCTTCGTGCTCGAGCCGCGCTGACCAGGCCGGGGCCGTGCGGGGGCTCTCCCGGGACACGGCCCGACGCGCGCTCCGCCACCGCCTCCCGCCGGCCCTGGCGCCTCGGGCGCCTGGGCTGAAGGCACCCAGCAGCACCTCATGCCACGACGCACTATCTACCAGGTCGAGGAACCTGGCGTTGATCTGATACGGCTCGAGCGGACCGCCCGCCGGCCACGTTCACGTCGTACAGCCCGGGCTTGAGCCGCCGGGCCCAAGGTCGGGCAGGGCCCTCCTCGGCAGCGCGGGCCACGACGTCGCCTGCCCGACGGACGAGCAGCGAGCGTGCCCCGGCCTTGCAGCCGTCCCCGATGTCTCGCACCCGGAGCGTGACGGACGCGTTCTGGGTGATGCGGAAGAACGTGCGGTCGCTCTGGCCGGCCGGCGCGCCCGGGCGGATGAAGCTGCCCTCGGGCTCAGGTCTTCGGGGACGCCGGGCCGCCGAACTCCACCAGGAGGCCGCGGGGTTTGGTGGGGCCCTCGTCGTTCAGGCAGCCCTGGTCCCAGAGCTCTCCGGCGTACTCGTCGCGGCCAGCGTTGTTGGGCTCCCCAGCGCAGAACGGGGGCGGCCCGGCGGGCTCGCCCGTGATCGTCTCGAAGACGCCGTCCTTGCGGGGGGACCACAGGCCGATCCAGGGCCCGATGGCGACGGCGAGGGGGGTGACGAAGGCCAGCTCTTCGGGGGTGGTGAGGGTCGCCAGGTGGCCCCCCATGGCGGCGGCCAGGTGGCGCTGCTCGTCGTACGTCCGCGCGGTGGTGTCGTACAGGTAGGCCCGGTCGCCGGCGGCGTTGGGGACGGCCCTGGGGATGAGCTTGCAGGTCGGCAGCGCGAGCTCGATGTCCTTGTTCTGCAAGCCTCCCGAGCCCTGGAAGGCGACGCCGACGCGGGCGATCCGCGCGCGGCCGGGAGGGAACGTCACACCGCCGTCCACCTGGACGTCCCCGTCGCCGCGGATCTCCTGGACGCGCCAGCCGGGGGCGGCCTGGACGTCGAGGCGGCCGACACAGCCGTTGGCGTAAGTCGCTGGCGAGAACGTCGCGCTCCCGACGTCGCTGTCGGCGGCCACCACACGCTGGCCCTGGCCCCAGGAGACGATGCGGAAGCCGGGCGCCTGCGTCCGGCCCTGGAAGGGGACGGCTCCGCTCGGGACGCGGCCCGGCACCCGAGGCGGCGCTGCGGTGATCCCTGTGATGGCGCAGTCCTTGCGCGGTGCCCCCGTCCAGAGGGCGCCGGGCGCGATCGTGAAGGACTGGATGGGGCAGTGGCTGTACGCCACCTCGCCCGTCATGACCACGGACGTCTGGTTCTCGATCTCCACCGGGCGCACGCGCATGCCGGAGTAGTGCCCACGCTTGAGCACCTTGTCGGACGCGACGCGCTTGAGCCAGCAGTGGGGATCGACGCCGCTCCAGGACCCCCGGGACGCGAAGGTGAAGGCCTCGCACCGGGCCTCGGCGGCGCAAGCGCTGCGGCAGTCGTCGGCGCTGCCGGCGTCGAAGTCGCGCAGGTCGTCGCCCGGTCGCTCGCTTTCGGGCTCGAGGGTGAAGCTGTCGCGCGCGGAGCGCGGGTCCTGCGTCCGGGCGTCGACGCCCATGAGGCCTGGTCAGACCGCAGCCGCGTCACCGTTGCGGCGGAGGAGGGCAGGGTGTGGGCCGCGAGGACGGCGTCAGCAGGCCATCGGGGAGCAGCGCGGCGCCGCAGTCCAGGTCGGGCGCTGGGTCGGCGACCAGCGTCCCATCCAGAGCCATCGGTGCAGAAGCCCGCGGCCGTGCTGACCGTCGCGCCGGGAGGCTGGTGATCGCGGGATCGGCCAGCGGGCTCGTGAAGAAGGTGGCGGGCTGGAGGAAGCGGGCCTCCGGCCAGTCGACGCTGAGCACGCCGCGGGCGCGCCCGAGAGGAGCGGCGCTGAACGCGGCGGGCGGCCGTCGCGGGCCGAGGCCCGCGGCCCTGGCTCCAGACAGGCGACGCGCAGCCCGCCGGGGCGCCTGAGCTGGAGGGCGCCAGCTTGCGGCCCTGGAGGAAGTCGACGAAGAGGCGGTCGTGCAGCGGGTGACAGCCGGCGGGCTCGGCGCGCAGGATGTCGGCGATGAGCTGCCGCCAGCGGCGGCGGCTGCCGCTCCCTGGGGATCGCGCCAGGCCGTCCGGCGGAGGCGCAGTGGCGATCGCTCTGCTGGGCCAGGAGGATCTGCCGGAAGGCGCGGACGGCACGGTCGTCCTCGGTGTCCCCGCGGTAGGCGCAGCCGCGGCCAGTCCGGGCGGCCAGCCCGCCCGCAGCCACGGCAGCCGGGTCAGATCGATGAGCGGCCTCTGCGGAGAGCAGGGAGCTCGCCGTCGGCCTGGAGGCGCAGCCCGATGAACGGGTGAACGGCCGGCGCAGCTCGGAGACAGGCAGCGAGGCCCTGCAACCAGCGGTAGCCATCGGGCCGAGGAAGCGCCGCGGCTCGTGACAGGGCGTCCACACTCGGCGGGCGGCGGGGCGTGCCGGCTCTGCCGGCGGCCAGGGCTCTCGAAGCTCTCCGGCCAGGGCCCGCCCGGCGTGGGCTCCGGGGTGGCGTCGGCGGCCGCCACATAGCAGGCGAGGCCAGCCTGGGTGGCGGGCAGCACGATCGAACCTGGGCGGTAAAGGCGGCCTCGCGGGCCGGTGACCGGGAGCGTCGTGAGCGGCGCTCGGCCAGGCCTCGAAGAGCGTCAGCCAGGGCGCGGGCCGCCCCGTCAGGGGGTGGCACAGGCCCTCGCCCTCGTCGAACACGAGCAGGCGGTGCCCGGCGTGCAGCCCGGCCACCTCGGCCAGGTCGCGCCGCGTGCGGGCGCCCCCGACCCCGACGAGCCGGCGAGGATCATGGCGGTAGGTGTAGCGCACGACGTCGACGCCGCCGTCGTGCAGACGGTCGAGCAGGGCGTGGACGCGCTGCGCCGCACGGTCGCCCGCGCCTGGCTCTGGATGAGGGCCGGTAGGTCCGGGGGCTTGCGGTAGCGGCCATAGACGGGCGTGAACCGGCCAGGTTCTCGATGGTGGCGGCGACGGTGGCGTCGAGGTCGAGGTGCGCGCCGGGGGCGTCGACGCGCGCTCGCATAGCACCGGGTGCGGGCGAAGGCCGCGCCCTGTTGGAACTCGGGGAGTGGGCAGGCCGATGGACGTCACGCTCTGGTCAGCGACGCGGGTTGGCTTTCCAGGATGAGGCGGCGCCGGCGAGCGCGCCAGGCCAGCCACGCCAGCGTCAGCCGCCACCTGAGACGCCGGGTACTGACCATCCCCACGCGCCAGTGCGCGAGGCGAACCAGTACCACGGGGGCGGGGCGCCAGGATCACCAGCGTCGAGGGCCCGGCGCCGGGCGGCGCCCAGGCCGGTCGGAAGCCACGGTCGTGATCTTCGAGCCACAGGGTCGCCCGCCTGCACGGGGTGAAGCTCGATGCGGCCATCGGGGTGGCCATGGGCCCGGGGATGCGCTGCCCGTGCTCGCCCGTCCTCGCTGGAGGGTGTCGAGCCGGACCCAGGGGTCGCCCGCGGCGTCCAGGCAGCTGCCAGCACCGGCGCCGCCATGCGCGTCCGTCGGCGCCGGCGGGCAGACCCCCAGGGCCGGTCGAAGCCTCGAGATCATCGTCTTCGCTGGCCTGCGGGGTGTCATCGGGCTGGTCGGGACAGGCGACGCTCCAGCAGCGCAGGGCTGTCCACCCGGCAGCGCGCGACGGCGTAGGCCCCCGACGAGCTGAAGGCCAGCGCCGGTGCCCTCCGGAGATGGCCCGAGGAGCCGGGAGACGCCGCCGCCAGCCACCACAGGCGCGCCGTGCCGTCCGCGCCGACGCCGACGCGAACATCGTCCGTCTCGTTGGCGGCGGGGCAGGATGATGCGGCCCCAGTGCCCGCTCAAGGTGCGGCTGGCGCTCGGCTCGGCGACGGCGTCGGCAGCGGCGACCATCACGGCGATGACGAGCCGACCGGGCGTGGGCGCCGGCGCCGCGATCGGCAGGGCGTCGCTCGGCGGCGCGACCCGAAGGCCGGCGACTCCGGTGGGCAGGACCAGGGGCAGCTCCTTGGCCTCCGCCTCGAGGGCGCCCCCGTTGCCGGGCTCGCCGATCGCCGGCACCGCCGCCACCGGCACCACCGCCGCGTCGCCCGGCACCACCGCCGTCCTCGCCGGCACCGCCGCGTCGCCGGCCGACGCCACGGCGGCGTCCGGCCCCATGTCGACGGCCTCGTCCACGCTCGGGCGAGATCCCCGCCCCCGCAGAGCGGCGCCGTCGCCGCGACCACCACCACCATGCCAGCGGGCCGCCGCGATGTACCGCCCACCGGGAGGCCCCGCTGGGTGGCCACCCCAGGGGCCGCTCGGCCAGCGGCGGCGCCGGCGGGAGGGCGCCGACCTCGGCGTGCCGGCCCCAGCCCGATCCACCAGTCGTTGAAGTGCTGCGCGAACGCCGCCTGCTGCTCGGCGCTCCCGCCACGATGGGGCTGATGTGGTTGCGCAGGCGCGTCGGCTGGTCGGCCACGCCCCAGCAGCGCCACCTCCACCTCGACGACGCGCGGCTGCTCCACCCGACGCCGACGGGGAACCCCGCCTGCCGCAGTCCCGCTGGCAGAAGAGGTCGTCGTCCGGTCCAGCGAGGGTCGGCGCCGTCATGCCGCGGTCAGGCGCCCGCCTGCCAGTCCGCAGGATGTGCTCAGCCTGCGGCCGATTACTCCACGGTCTTCACCGAGCGTGGCGATGGTCCGAGCGCCACGAGCCGCGGATCGGAGCCCCTGGAGGCCTGCCTTCATCAGACTCGGTCAGCAGGCGCAGCCAGGCCAGCAGCTCGCTGGTCGACGGCCGCTTCGCGAGCCCCGCCTGGGGCTCCCGGAAGCGCGCAAACACCTCCAACCCGCTTGAACAATCAGCTCGCGGCTCGCGCCGCTTCGCCGAGGGCGCGCGTGCGTGTCCAGCGGCGCTCGGGATCGGGGAAGGGCAGGTGGTAGAAGATGCAGCGCCGCAGAAGGAGCC
The DNA here is from genome assembly GCA_041389985.1 of bacterium. Classification (GTDB taxonomy): domain Bacteria; phylum Myxococcota_A; class Bradymonadia; order UBA7976; family UBA1532; genus JACKDP01. The sequence goes on along the minus strand of JAWKQS010000013.1, from coordinate 87,391 downwards.
TCCGCCAGGTTCTTCTCGGTTCATCGTCCAGGACACCGGCCGCATGTCCGCGTCGACCTGGGCGTTGCCCCGAAACAAGCGGTGGCGAAGTACCTGTGCTCGACCTCGTTGAGGAGGTCGTTGGGGAAGTCGCGCGGGGCCTTGTCGATCTCGTCGATGAAGTACCACCGAGCGCCGGGGGCGGCGTGGGGGCGTCGGCGCCGGGAGTGCGCCACGACCTCCACGCGGGTTGGCGCAGGATGGCCTTGCCCAGCGCGCCGAAACGGATGAAGGCCAGGGCGTCGACGTCGCCCCGCTGGCTGGCGTGCGTCGCCCGAGCGCGTCGTAGCTGTAGAAGAGATCCCGGGCCACGGGTGGACTTGGACTCGAACTTCCTTCAGACCGACCCGAGCTCCCACGCGATGCTGTACGCCGCCTCCGTCTTGCCCGTCCCCGGCTGCGGTCAGCAGCAAGGGCTGGCCGAGCTGGGCGCGACGTTCACGGCGTCGATGAGGCCCTGGTCGGCCCGATAGCCGCTGGGTGGCGGTAGCGCTTCTCCAGAGGGCAGCGTCGCCGCCTTGTCGGCGGGTGCCTGGCTGACGGTGTACCAGCTCATTCAGAGACCTTCCTGTTCGAGACAACTCTGGTAGCTGGCGCGGCGCGGGCGCCAGCTCAGCGCATGCACGCAGGCGCCTGGAGCGAGGGTCGAATAGGGCTCACGGCCGCTCCTCCAGCAGCAGGCGGCTGGCGGCGTCCCCGACCGTGTACGCGCCGTACTCGCGAATCCAGGTCATGACGTCCCCGACGCCGATGGTCTCGAGGGGCGGGAGCGCCACGGCCTCGGGCACCCGGCCGCGAGCGCCTCGGCGAGCTCCTCGGCCTTCGTCGGCCCCCTTGCTCACCAGCCCGCGCAGCCGCCCCCTGAGCCTTCGCCTCGGTCGTTTAGTAGCTGACGACGAGCGCGAAGATCGGCGCCGCAACCCTTCGCGAGCCGCAGCGCCGCGGAGGCGTCGGCAGCGCGAGGGCCCGGATCGGCCGCCTGCCGCTTCCCAGCTCCACCAGCTCCTGCAGATGGGCGCCCGCAGCCGGGCGGCCTCGTCCGCCAGCTCCGCCACCGTCACCTGGGCCCGGCCGCACAGGCTCTCGCCGATCTGCCCCAGCAGCGCCTCCACCCGGGGACCGACCGCGCCTCGCCCGGCGTCCTTGAGGAACACCCGCCAGGGCGCCTCGATGGTCGCCCCCTCCGCCAGCCCCAGCAGGCTGGGCAGCGTCAACACGCCGACGCGCTGGACGAACTCCGTCGGGGCGTCGCGTAAATGCCGTGCACCAGGACCAGGATCGGCCGCCCGTCGTCCTGGCTCAAGGTAGGTCATGTCGGCGCGCAGCTTCCCTCCTGGGCGTGGCAGTCGCAGGCGTAGGGCAGCAGCGGCACGAGACGCGCCTTCCAGCGCCGCCGCGATAAGGGCGTAGCGCAGGTCCGCGGCGCCGCCGCCCTCGCCCACGGCCAGGTGCCAGGGCCAGCGCGCCTCGCCCGGCTGGGTCTGAAGTTTGCGACGCAGCGCGCGCCGGGATCGTCGCCGATGGTCGCCCGCTCCGACGCCACCGCCTCGTCGAACGCCCGCTGGACGCTGCCCCCCCCGACGAGGCCGCGGTAGAAGCCCTCGGCGAAGCGCGTCGCCACGGCGTCATCGATGGCCGTCGACGTCGCCACCACGGCGCCCACCCCGGCGCGGCAGCCGCGGCGCGTGCTCCGCCGACGAGCAGCCGTTCAGCACCACCAGCTCCAGGCCCATGCCGGCCGAGGCGCCGCGGCACACGAGCCCACCGCCATAGGCCTCGGTGCCCCTCCCGCGACTCCAGATACAGCGCCCCGAGCTGGCGTGGCCCGCGAAGTGGAACACCGCGATGCGATCGCGATACTCGGCCGCCTGGAACACCTCGAAGATCTCGTCGAGCGTCGCGTTGTCGCGGACGACCACCTCCACCTGCCCCTTGCGGCCCTCCAGCAGCGCGCGCAGGCGCCGCTTCTCCTCCGGCAGGTTGCGCAGGAAGGCCCGATCGTCCTGGCGATCGTTCGCGAAGGCGAGGAAGAAGACTGGCCGGGGTGCCATGCCCCTCTCACTGGATCCGTTCCAGCACACTGTGGGCGATCTCCGCGTCCCTGTACACTTCCACCTACACCGCTGAGGGCGTCTCGCTCTGGATGCCGTAACTCCCGGTACACCCATCCCGGAGCCGCCATGGAAGTCCACCACCGCCTCGCTCTCACCCTCGTCCTCGCCCTCGGCGCCCTGGCCCTGCTGGCCCCCGGCGCTGCCCGCGCGGACTACCCGCTCGCCGAGGTCACCAACAACACGCCCTACAGCGTGAGCGGCAAGGTCAAGTACGCCTCCGCCTTCTGCAAGGACGACGCCTACAGCGTGCCGGCGGGTGGCACCTGGCGCGCCCGCTCGCGGGGGGTCTGCCTCATCACCGGCATCACAGGGAGCATCGGCCAGGGGGCGCGCTTCGGGGAGTCCACCAGCGTCGTGCCCTATGACTCCACCGGCACCTCGTACTCGCAGTTCCAGATCAACGCGTACGGCGGCCAGTACCGCATCTTCTCCAAGCAGGAGTACGCGCGCGTGAGCCGCACGGGGCAGGGCAAGAGCCCCGGCTTCTACCTGGTGAACAAGACCGACTGGCCAGTGGCGTACTCGCTGGAGCAGGTGGGCTGCCTGTACCACGACATCGTGCCGAAGCGCTGGGATGGCAAGGACGGCGTGCGCCGCATCGACACCGGCGCCGTCTGGTTCACCCTGCGCGTGCACATCCAGCCGAACGGCATCAACCCGCAGAGCGACTGGGACTGCATCGAGCCGGTGGCCGAGCTGGTGGGCGACGTCCTCTTTGCGGCCATGAGCGGCGGCGCCGGGGCCGCCATGGCCGGCCCGAATGTCGTGGCGAAGCGCGTGGCCAAGGCCGCGATCCAGAAGGCGATCAAGGCGACCGTGAAGGGCCTGGCCAAGAAGATGAAGGACCGGGTGGGGGAGTACCTGAAGGAGACGGGGACGGTGACCATGGCCGGCCAGTACGCCGGCTACGAGTGGCCCTTCCAGTGCGACAAGATGCCCGAGTACCACATCACCGGCGGCCCCGAGCTGGTGAAGGACGAGAACGGCGACGTCTACGTCCAGCCCGGCCCCGCCTTCACCGTGACCAAGGTCAACGACTGCGGGAACGACATGATGCGGCTGTCCCCGAAGCGCCTCGCGGCCCGCACGGACGTGGCCTTCCCCGAGGTCACCGACGCCCACGCGGGCTCGGGGCGCGACGAGCCGCGCCCCATCGCGGGCGGGGGCGGTGGCCCCGGCGGCCGCGTGACCCTGCGCAGCTTCCACGGCAAGTACGTCGTCGCCGAGGCCGACGGCAAGGCCAACGCCAACCGCGACCAGGCCCGGGAGTGGGAGCACTGGCAGCTCATCCGCAACGGCAACGGCACCGTCTCCCTCAAGGGCTTCCACGGCAAGTACCTGGTGGCCGAGCCCGACGGTCGCGCCAACGCCGACCGCCCCGTGGCCCGGGAGTGGGAGCAGTGGCGCATGGTCGACAACGGCGACGGCACCTTCTCGTTCAAGAGCCACCACGGCAAGTGGCTGGTGGCCGAGGCCGACGGCCGCCTCAACGCCAACCGCGACAACAAGGCCACCTGGGAGCGCTTCGTGGTCACCACACGGTAGCCGCCCCCCCTGGCTGCTACACTGCCCGCCATGACGCCCTTCACCCGCATGCTCGCCGGCGCCCTCGCCGGCCTCGGCGGCGCCGCCGGCCTCGACGCCGCGCTGACGCTCGGTCTGCCGGCCCTGGCCGGCTTCCTGCCCCTCTGGTGCTACCTGGCCGGGGCCGTCCTGGGCGCCGCCGGCGGCCTGCTGGCCCGCCGCCTGGGCCGCGCCCTCTGGCTCCTCGCGCTGATCGGCGTCGGCGGGCTGGCCGCCGCCGGCCTGGTCATGCCCGCCCAGACCCCCGCGTGGGAGAGCAAGGCCGGCTGGCAGGCCTGCCGCCTCATCGCCGGCCCCTGGTACCTGCGCTCGCCCTTCCCCGTGGCCACACCCGGCTGCGCCACCCTCGCCATGTGCGCCAACGAGAGCGCCTGGTGGCCCCGGGAGCAGCTCGCCGCGCACGGGTGCCCCGAGCCCTGACTTTACGCCCGGCCACCCAGCCCCCACACTGCGGGCAGGCGGCCGCAACGTCGCCCTGGAGGCCGGCCGCCGCATCGAGCAGGCCTGGCGGACGACGGAGTTTCCGCCCGCTGCCCCCGACAGCACCGTCGTCGTGCGCTTCGAGCCCGACGGGGAGGGCACCCGCCTCACCCTCCGGCACACCGGCATGCCGACGGACCAGCACGAGGGCTACCTGGTGGGCTGGGAGCAGTACGACTTCGCGCCCATCCGGGCCTGGCTGGCCGCGGGCGAGGGCTGATGCCTCCATACGACCCCGCGGGACCGCCCCTGCGGCTGCTCGCCCGGCTGACGCGGTGTGCCTACTACGACGCCGACCGCCGGCGGGCCGCCTTCGCCGAGGCCGGCCAGTCCGTCCTGGGCGAGTTCGAGGGCGCTGGGACGCTGGCCGTCCTGTCGACGAGCGGGAGCGCGGTGTTCCTGAGCTTCCGGGGCACCGACTTCGACGAGCTCGCCGACCTCCTCACCGACCTGAAGCTGCGCCTGATCGACGCCGAGGTCGGTCGCGTGCACGCGGGCTTCAGCGGTGCCCTGGACGCCGTCTGGCCCGCGCTCGTCGCCGCGTTGCCCGACGACGGCCGACCGCTGTGCGTCGTCGGTCACAGCCTCGGCGGGGCGCTGGCCCAGCTCGCCGGATCACGGCTCCGCACGCGCGCCGACCTGCGCGTCGTCAGCTTCGGCAGCCCGCGCGTGGGCGACGCGGCCTTCGCCCGCGGCCTCACCACCGCGCTCGCCGGCCGCCTGGTGCGCGTCACGCATGACCATGATCCCGTTGGGGATCTGCCGCCGCAGGGGCTCGGCTACCGGCACGCTGGCCAGACCCTGCGCCTGCTGGACGACGGCGACTTCGAGACGTCCGACGGCCCGGAGTCGGCCGACGACCGGGCGGCGCCCGTGGCGCTACGCGAGCGCCTGGACGACCGCGCCAGGACCCACCTGATCCGGCACTACGAGGGCTCATCGAGGGCTGGACGACGAGCGGTAGGCGGACTCAGGGCGCGGGCACGCAGGCGCAGGCGCCGGCGTTGGACACGGTGCCGGGCGGGCAGGGCGAGCACGCCTCCTGGCCAGCGCCGCGGTAGGTCCCGGCAGGGCAGGGCTCGCAGGCGATGTTGAAGGCGTCGGCCTGGCTGCCGCAGCCACACTCGACACACTGCGCCGAGCCGTTCACGGCCGTGCGGCTGCTGGCGTTGCAGGGCTCGCAGGAAGCCCCGGTGGCGCTGAAGAGGCCCGCCGGGCAGAACACTCGCCAGGGATGAAGCTGGGCTCCTGGCCGGGGTTGCAGGGGCCGGGCATCACGGCGGGGGCCGGGCTCGCCCTGGGGGCCCTGGGGGCCGGCGGGACCCTGGGGCCCAGCGGGACCCGCGGCGCCGGCCGCTCCGGCGGGGCCCTGCGCACCGGCAGGGCCGGCGGGACCAGCGGCGCCGTCCGCCCCGGCGGGCCCGGCGGGACCCTGCGGCCCAGCGGCGCCGTCCGCCCCATTGGCGCCGGCGGGACCGGCAGGCCCCTGCGCCCCGGCCGGCCCTGCGCCCCGGCGGGACCGGCAGGACCCGCGGGACCGGCAGGCCCGGCGGGGCCCTGCGCACCGGCAGGGCCGGCGGGACCAGCCACGCCGTCCGCCCCATCGGCGCCGGCGGGACCGGCAGGCCCCTGCCCCGGCCGGACCGGCGGGACCGGCAGGACCGGCAGGACCCGCGGCCCCATCCGCCCCGGCGGGGCCGGCAGGACCCGCGGCCCCATCCGCCCCGGCGGGGCCGGCAGGCCCCTGCGCCCCGGCGGGACCGGCAGGCCCCTGCGGGCCGGCGGGGCCAGCCTCGCCCTCGCCGACCTCGGCCCAGGCCACCGCGATCTCATTGTTCTTGCACAGCGCCGGATCACTGACGAGCCGCAGCGATCCCTGCCGCTCGGTGGCCCCCGCGTGGGCGCCGTAGCAGCCGTAGAACGTCCCCTCGGCCGGGATCGGCCCCTGCGCCTGCGCCGCCCCGGTGCCCGCCACCAGCACCACCAGCACCCCACGAAGACCCGCCATGCCTTGCTCCTTCATGTAGGACATCCTCCGACACCCGGGGGCACGGTGGCGCCGGCCTCGACGGTCGGCAAGATGTTCCGTAAAAGACAAGAGATTTCAGAGGGTTGTCTCGAAGACTGGCGCCCGGCTGGCGCCCGGGAACCGGCCAGCGGCGCCCGTCAGGCCGCCTCGGTGACCGCCACGATCCCGGCCGGGGGCGGCGTCAGCAGCCGCTGGTCGGCGCGCCCCTCGAGCCACGCCCCCCACACCGACGGGTGCAGGATGGCCGGCATCCGGTCGTGCACGCCCTGCAGATCCTCGGCCGCCGGGCAGGTGATCATCGCGGCCGTCAGCGTCTCGCGGTACAGGCTCCAGAGCCCGGCGACCGCCACGACGCGGTGCCCCGGGACCCAGAGCTTCACCCGGGTGCGCTCCCCCCTGGGGCCCGTCCACTCATGCCAGTGGGTCACCAGGACGAGGCAGCGCCCGGCCGCGCCGCGTTGGTGCCACGCATCGCGCCATGTGGGCTGCGTGGGGGCCGACTCCACCCGCGCCAGGTACGTCGGATACGCCTTCTTGTCGCCCCCCGGCCCCTCCAGGCTGGCCCACCACGGCGGCACCAGCCCCCAGCGCGCCCGCTCCGCCGCCCGCCCCCCCTCGGCGTCGGCCCGCACCACCAGCAGCTCATGCCCCGGCCACAGCTCCGGCTGCCGCTCGAACCCCTCGAAGCGGGGCGTGATGCGCACCTCGCCGAAGTACGCCCCCAGCTCCACCTGCGACAGATCCACCGCGCTGCTCGCACACACCGCGCGCTCCTCTTCCCCGGCCCCTCTCGGTGGGCCACAATCATCCCATGCAGCGCGCCCACATGCGACCGCGGGTCGAGCTCATCGTCCTGGCCCCCCCCGCCGAGGTGCTCGGCCGCGTCCGCGCCACCCTCGCCCGGGGCGGCCCCGTTCGTGGCCAGATGGGCGGCAGCCACCTCGCCTTGAACTTCGAAGAAGCCCAGCGCCACTTCTGGTCCCCCTGGCTCGACGCCCACGTCCGCGAGCACCCCGACGGCGCCATCATCTACGGCCGCCTGATGCCCCACCCCAGCATCTGGACGTTCTACATGGGGATGTACGCCGCCCTCACCATGGGCGCCCTCATCGCGGGCATCTTCGGCCTGCTCCAGGTCGCCACCGGCACCGGCTGGTGGGGACTCCTCGTCCCCCCGGCGGCCCTGCTCACCGGCCTCGGCCTCTACGCCAGCGCCTTCATGGGCCAGCGCCTCGGCGCCGACCAGATGGACCAGCTTCGCCAGTACCTCGACGCCGCCGTCACCCTCGACGACGCCCCCCGCGATCACTGACCGGCCGGGAACGCCACCAGCACCTCCCCCAGCAGGCGCCACCCCGACCAGCCCATCGCCTGCGCCTCGGCCACCACCACCTCGGCCGGCACATCCCAGTGGCGTCGCCGCTTGCGATCCTCGCCGAACGCCAGCACCGGCCCCCACACCAGCACCCGCTCCGCCACCCCGCGCGCATCGGCCAGCAGCGCCCGCGCCCGATCGATCCCGAACACCGGCGGCCGCTCCCCCCGCTGCACCGCCACCACCCCGGGCCACGTCCACACCGGACAGACCTCCACCGTCCGGTGCGTCGACCAGCAGTACACCGCGGCATCCGTCGGACACGCATGATCCACCAGCAACCCGGAGACCGGCCGCCGCGCATGCAGCCCCTCCAGCACGCGCTGCACCCGCGTCGCCGACCCGCACTCGCCCAGCGTCAACACCCACATCGCCCCCGAGCCTGCCTCGGACACCTGAACAAACCAACAGTTGTTGCCCGGCCGCGACCGGTGGGGGTCTCGCCCCGAGCGAGGCGCCAGGGGTGGGACAAGGATCGATGAGCGGCCCGCCTGCGGCGGGGGGGACATGGCCAAAACGGCTGAAATCAAAGGCCTTCCTGAAGGGGGGCTGGCCCCGACGTCGATCATCGACGAGGCTGTCCGGTGGGCAGGCCCGCCATCGTCACCTCGCAACGAGCGACGGACGCTCGCCCCCGACCAGGAGATCCCATGAGCCGCACCCCCGACGCCATCATCCGCACCCACGTCCTCTGGGCCACCGGCGCGGGCGCCGTCCCCGTCCCCCTGCTCGACCTCGCCGCCGTCTCCGGCATCCAGCTCGACATGCTCAAGCAGCTCGCCGCCTGCCACGGCGTCGCCTACACCGAGCAGCAGGGCAAGTCGTGGCTCTCGGTCCTGTCGGCCTCCCTGGTCGCCCGCATCGGCGCCAACGCCCTCAAGCTCATCCCCGGCATCGGCAGCCTCATCGGCGGCGTCTCCATGGCCATCACCTCGGGCGCCTCGACCTACGCCCTCGGCAAGGTCGCGAGCGAGCACTTCGAGAAGGCGGGCACCTTCGACGACCTGGACGTCGAGGCCGCCAAGGTCCGGTACGCCGAGGCCTTCGAAGAGGGCAAGAAGGTCGCGCGCGAGCAGGCCGAGGCGAGCCCGGCCGCGCCGGCCCGCGAGGACGACGACGTGACCAGCCGCCTGGAGCGCCTCGGCGCCCTGCGCGAGAAGGGCCTGCTCACCGAGGCCGAGTTCCAGGCCGCCAAGAAGCAGACGCTCGGCGAGGGCTGAGCCACGCGCGACGGCATTGCATCCCTGGCGCGACCGGGCCATCGTCGCAGGGGGAGGCCAGGGATGCAGCCGTTCATCGCCAACACCGACCGCGCCTGGTTCGACTTCCTCTCCACCCGCATGGAGGGGGGGCACGTCGACGAAGTGAACTTCTGGCTGCCCAACGCGACGCGGCCCATGAAGCAGATGTCGCCCGGCGAGCCCGTCTTCTTCCGCCTCAAGTCGCCCGACAACTGCATCGCCGGCCACGGCTTCTTCGCGCACTTCCAGGTGGTGCCCCTGGAGGAAGCCTGGGAGCTCTTCGGCTGGCGCAACGGCGAGGCCACGCACCCAGTTCCTCCGCCTCATCGGCGGCTACCGGGCCCGGGACACTCTCGCCGGCCGAGCATCGGCGTAAGCCCGTCGGCTGCACCACCCGCGAGGCCCGCTTCGCCCGATCGCCGGTGGATCCGCTGACGAGTCGAAGGGCTGGCACCGCAACCTCGTGCAGGGCAAGACCGAGCGTGACCCGGCTCGCGTCGCGGAGCTGCTGGCCAGATCCGCCTGGATCACGTGGAGTTGCCGGCAGAGTTCGCCAGCCGCTTCACTCCCAGCTGGTCGACGACCGCCGCCTGGAGCAGGTGACGCAGGTCCGCCGCGAGGGCCAGGGACGTTCCGCCTGCGGCTGCTCAACGCCTACGGCCGCTGCGCCATCACCGGCGAGCGCACCCAGCCTGTCCTCGACGCCGCCCACATCCAGCCCTACCTCGGGCCAGCGTCGAACCATGTGCAGAACGGCCTCCCTGCTCACCAAGGAGTTCCACGCCCTCTTCGACCGGGGCTACGTCACCGTCACCCCGGACTACCAGGTGCGGGTGTCAGCGGCGCTGCGCGAGGACTGGCAGAACGGGGTGCGCTACTACGCCCACGACCGGACGTTGCTGAAGATCCTGCCGAGGCCCCGGCCCAGCGCCCGAGCCGTGACGCCCTGGCGTGGCACCTGGAGAACCGCCGGGTGACAGGTGCACTGCCGGGGTCCCCTTGCCGTTGAGCGGAGGGACCGAAGGCAAAGTGGTGGGGCAGGCATCGGGAGCAACCGTGGAGCAAAGGCGCGCGCAGGTCGTCATCCTGGTCATGCTGGTCGTGCTGGCTAGTGTGGGTCGTGGCCTTCTGCTCCTGGCAGGCCTGCTCGCCGGGCTCTTCGGCGTGGCGAGTCCCCTGGCAGAGCTGCTGCAACGGCTTGAATTTCTTGATGTTCGTGGCTTTCGGGTGACCGTTGCTCTCACGCACTCTGCCCTCGTCGGTCTCTTTTCCTCGCCTGTGCGGTCAGCCACTTCCGCCTTCGCGACGGGGACATCGAGGCACCCTTGACCCCGCTCTGGGTCGGCCTCACGATCCTGGCAGGCGCCGCGGCGCTCGTTGCTGCCGGCGTCAAGGCGGCGGCGCCTTCTGCCTGGCGCTGGTTGTCTGTGCAGGCTGGCTGGGGCTCTTCGGCGTCATCGCCGTCGTCATCGCGCTCGGGCGTGCCACGGTGCGCTGGGCCGACGACCCCGGCCGCCTGGCCTCTGCGACCTGGGCGCTGCTCGGGGTCCTGGGGGCAGGCGTGCTCGCCTGGCCGGCGGTGTTCGCGCTTCGCGACTACTACCTGATCGCCGGTGGTGAGGCGGTCTCGGAACCGGCCGGCAGCGAGACAGAGGCGCTGCGTCGTCTACTCGGCGAGCTCGCCGTGGCGGCCGACGGCGCTCCTGGTCCCGAGAAGCCTGTGCCGGGCGTCAGCTTCTGCTCTCTTCTCGGGCGCGATCAAGGCATACCGCCGGGTGACGCCGGCGGTGGACTGCTACAGCCAGTTGACCGAAGTGCCAGACCCTGACCAGCGGCCGAAGACGCCCGTCGAGTTCTGCAGTGGCCGGTTCCGCCCGCGAGGGCATCATCGACGCAGCTGACGCGGCCAATGGACCTCGCGGCCGACGTCTGCATGAAGGAGCCGACCGAGCCGGTCACCACTTACTCCAAGGCCTGCACCCTCACAGGATCGCCGAGCATCGACGGCGGGCAGCACGAGCTGCGCTTCGCCCCGTCGGCCTGAGCGACGACCCCGCCCCAGTGATCCCCCTGCTCGTCCGCTGTGTCGACCAGGCCATCGGTCGGTTGCCCCCCGACCTGCGCGTGGTCATGAGCCTGAACCTTCAGGGATTCTCGGCCCCCTGAAATCGGGCCGGCCCTGAGCATCTCGAGGTCGCCGCCCGGCAGCGCCTCTCCCGCGCCCGTCGGGCCATCAGGCAGGCTCTGCCCGAGGACGGCTGGTGACGAAAAAGCGAAAAACTGAACCGGCGTCGGTCACAAACCGGCCCGCCGGACGAGGTGCCCATCGAACGCGCCGCTCAAGGGGAGCGGCCGCTCGGGGAGGTGCCTCATGAGATTCCTGGAAGTGTTCCGCGGCGGGCTGCGCCTGCGGCTGACCCTCACCCGTCACGTGCGGCGGCGCATGCGCCAGCGCGGCATCAGCCTGGCGGACGTCCAGCGCGCCATTGAGACCGGCCAGTCGTACCCCGCCTGGCTGGCGGTGCGCTTCGAGCTGAGCGTGTCCGGCCGCAAGACCGGACGCCGTCTCGTCGTGGTCGTCGGGACCACCCTCACCATCGCCACCGCCTTCTGGGAGTAGCGCGCCATGTCCACATGCCGCCGTCGGTGAACTACCACCTCATCCAGGCCTGCAACATGCGCTGCAAGGCTGCTTCGCGACGTTCCATGATGTGAAGGCCGGGGGCTGCCGAAGGCACCTCCCCCGGGAGGAGACCCTCGCGCTGACCCGCCTGCTGGCTCGTCGCTTCGCCAAGGTGACGTTCGCGGGGCGAGCCGACCCTGGTGCCGTGGCTGCCCGAGTTTCATCCGCGCCGCCAGGGCGGAGGGGCGACCACGATGACCGTCACCAACGGGACGCGCGCATCGACGGCCTGGCTGGCGGAGGTCGACGGGGCCCTCGACTGGGTGACGCTCTCGGTGGACAGCCCTCGCGCGGCAACCCATGTGGAGCCTGGCCGCGCGGTGGGCGGCGTGGCCTTCCTGCCCACGGCCTACGAGGCCATGGCTGACGCGGTCCGTCGGCGCGGCTCCGGCTGAAGGTGAACACGGTGGTGTCGGCGCTGAACGTGCGCGAAGACTTTCGGCGCACATCCGCCGCTTGCGCCCCGAGCGCTGGAAGGTCTTCCAGGTGCTCCCGGTCGGGGGCCAGAACGACGGCAGCGTCGAGCCCCTCCTGCTCCCGGCCGGCGACTTCGCGGGCTTCGTCGCCCGCCACGCCCACCTCGCAGCAGACGGCACGTCGTCGTCCTCGGAGGACAACGACGCGATGACCGGGACGTACGCGATGGTGGGGCCGAACGGCTGCTTCTACGACAACGTCACCGGCCGCCACCGCTACAGCTGCCCCATCCCGGCCGCCGGCCTGGACGCGGCCTGGGCGGACGTCGGCTTCGACCTGGAGGGCTTCAACGCCCGGGGCGGGCGGTACGCCCGGTAGTGAGCGTCGAGCGACCTTGCCCATCCCAACCGGTTCATTGGTGACTGGCGGGTCAGGCCGCTGGCTGGCATCATGCATCCTGGCGGCGGGCGACTCGGGCAACGGGCAGCAAACCGCCTCGAACCATCAGGAGTCCGGGCATGGACCTTCAGCACAGCTCGCAGCCATTGCTGCGCGCATTCCCAGGCAGACCGCTCTGTTGCAGACGGAGGCCGCGACGTCGGCCGCGCTCGTGCTGCCGTTCATCCGATCACTCGGCTACGACCCCTTCGACCTGACAGAGGTGGTGCCTGAGTTCACCGCCGATGTCGGCACCAAGAAGGGGGAGAAGGTCGACTTTGCCATCCTGCGGGATGGGGCCCTGATCCTGCTCTTCGAGGTGAAGCACTGGAACATCGACCTCGGCCAGGTGCACGCGAGCCAGCTCTATCGCTACTTCGGTCACGAAGGCGCGCTTCGGCATCCTCACCAATGGCATCACCTATCGGTTCTTCACCGACCTGGATGAGCCCAACAAGATGGATGAGCGGCCCCTTCTCGAGTTCAGCATGCTCGACCTGGGAAGGAGCCCGTCGTCGAGGCCCTGAAGGGGTTCGCCAAGGGGCGCTTCGAGCTCGAGCAGGTCGTCAGCGCGGCGACTGAGCCTGGCAATAATGAACGGCATCAAGAAGGCCCTTGCGGCCGAGCTGAGCTCGCCGTCCGAGGACTTCGTGAAGTACTTCGCCCGCCAGGTCTACGGCGGCCGTACGACCGAGACGATGCGCCTGCAGTTCGCGGACATCGTGAAGCGCGCCGCGCAGCAGTTCATCAACGACCGCATCAACGATCGCCTGCAGAGCGCGATCGTGCGGGAGGAGCAGGCCGACGTCTCCCCGGCCGCGTCCCCGGCCTTCCTCGACGCCAGCATCTTCCCGACGGGGTCGTCCATCAGGACGGCGAGATCGTCACGACGGGTCGAAGAGGTCGAGGCCCACCAGATCATCCGGGCCATCCTCGAGGTCACCGAGCCCAGCCGGGTCGCGCTCCGGGATGGCAAGTCCTACTGCGCCATCTTGTTCGACGACAACAACCGTCGGCCCATCGCCCCGCCTGCACTTCGGCGCCACCCAAGGCGGTGAGCCTCTTCGACCGGGCGAAGCGGGAGGAGCGGGTCGTCCTCGACGCCTGCGGACCTGTACAAGCATCGCCGAGCGCCTCCGCGACGTGGTGCGGGGCTACCTGGAGCTGGACGCCGGCTGATGGGCCGGCCGTGAGGGCGGCGAGAGAGTGGAGCATGTGCAGGTATTCGGGTGTGATGGCGGCTGTTCTGTGGGCAGGGACCGCGGCCGGGCAGGAGTCGACCTCCGGGCTGGCCGCAGGCAGAGTCGCCCAACGAGCAGGCGGCGCCTCTGGTCGAGCAGCCCACGGACCGACCCGCTGGCGGTCTCCCGGTCGGCCCGTGTCAGAAAAGACACCGGTCCCCCAGGCGCTCGCTCCCACCACTGCCGCCCCTCGTCGGCGCCTGGCGCCTCACCGTCGAGGCGGTCGAGGTCCTGCCCTCGACCTGTGGCGGCCAGCCCTGGGACGTTCTCTGCTGGTGACTTCTGCGGCGTCATCGGCGCCGGGGCGGTTTTGGTGGACGGAGGTGCCCTGGCCACGGCCGTGACGGGCTTCCGGGTTGGACGTGAAGCAGGCGAACTCATCGAGGGCACCGAGCGGCCGGATCTCCGGCGCGCGTCTCCGTGAACGGGCAGTACTTCCGGACGCCCGTCGCACACGACACGACCCGCGCGACCTGGTCGACGAGCCGGGTACTCCACCTGAGCGGACGCCGAGGCGAGACGCACGTCTGGAAGGTCATCGACCAGGACGTCACCGATGACGACTGGATCGGGGAAGGTCGCTTCGAGCTGGCCGACCTCCACGCGGCGGGCGGCGTCGCTGCCTACGCTGGTGGACGAGTCACGATGATCCGGTTCCGGCTGTCCCCGCTGGGACCTGAGCGCAGGCCGCGAGCCCGAGAAGCTGGGCTGCACTGCGGGAAGTCGCGACGAAGCTGAGACACAGGCGACACCGCGTGGGTCGCCACTGGCGCTGACTCCTCCTTCGGGAGGCGCGGCCAGTCAGATGCGATCAGGTCGCGGGCGTGGCCGTGCCGCTTTTTCCCTCCGCCTCGCTCAGCGCCTGATGTCAGTGACCCTGCGCCCTCTGACACCCAAGGTACATCCGAGGGGGGCTCAACTCGTCCACAGTCTGTAGGCTTAATCCAAATATCTGGAATTAAAGGCAAACCTGTCTGACTGGGGGCATCTCCTGGCGCGGCCCCCTGCCTTCTCCCGCCTCAGCATCACCAACCCTGCCCAGGGAGCTTCACCATGCGCGTCATTGCCCTCCTCGGGTCCTCGTCTCGTTCCTCCCTGGCTGCGGCGAGGAGGCCGACGTCCGCTTCGTCGAGAGTGGTCTGCCGACATCGGCTGCGACGGAGCTGTCCGGGAGGACGCGCAGGTCATGCGCGAAGCCATCGTCGATGGCGCTGGGAGGCGCTGCAGCCGGGGCTCCTGTGCCAGCAAGCCGCGGCGAGCCGCTCGACCAGCAGGTGTGTCAGGAGGCGGCGGACTGTCGGCGCAATGCGTGGCGCGTCAAGCCGATCCTCGAGGTCGTCGGGGACTCGCTCTGCGCGTCCGCCCGGCGGTCTCGGACTGCGGGCTCACGGTCGGCAGGTCGAGGACTGCCTCGACGTGGGGGCGACGCGCCCAGGCGCCGCCCCGGTCGGAGCCGCGCCACCGCGCGACGCAGGCCATGGCGCGTTGCAGTAGTCCTCGCCTCCTCGCCGCAGTTCCAGATATCCAGGTTGCCGAACCCGGGGATGCGGACGTCGCTGCGCCGTTGTCGCCGGGGCACCGGTCGGACTTCGGCCACGGCCATGGTGTGGTAGTTGGCGTTGGGCGCTGCCAGCCGCCCGCCACCATGGCCTGGAACTCCGCGAACGTGATGACCTGCCGCCGTTGGCGGCGCAGTAGTCGATGACGGAGCCCTGGACGCACTCGGCCGAGAGGTGGACGAGGCAGACGCCGCCCCAGAGCTCGCCGGCGCAGGGCTGCTGGCGGTAGCAGAAGTTCACCGAGTCCGGCCCGCAGTGGTCGGCCACGTAGGCCGAGAAGGAGCAGCCGGGGGCGCCGCAGTCGTAGGGCTGGCCTTCGCCGGGGAGGACGAAGTCCTCGGCGACGGGGCCGCCCGGGCCGCCGATGCAGTGGCTGCCATCGCCCCAGCCCGAGACCCAGGCCTGGTGGTTGACCTCGTTGGGGGTGGTGGAGCAGGCGTACTCGCCCGCCTCGCCGCCGAAGAGCTGAGCACAGGCCGAGACGCAGGAGACGGCGGCGCTGTCAGCCCACGGCGGGCCTTCGCCGACGCCGAACTGGCCGGCGAGCGCGAAGCCGCCGCCGCCCTCGCGCTGGCAGCGGGCGTTGCACCCGTCGCCGTTGGCGAGGTTGCCGTCGTCGCACTGCTCACCCGGATCGACGTTGCCGTCGCCGCAGACGGGGCCACCGCCACCGCCGGCGTCGCCGTTGAAGATCATGTAGCGGAGGAGCTGGCGGGAGGCGGCGTTGAAGCTCTCCTCGCCGTCCTGCCAGTCGGACTCGACGAGCCAGAGGCGGCCCAGGCCGACCTCGACGTAGGCGAGGGAGACGGTGTTGGCGTTCCAGCCGCCGAGGCGGACCATGGGCACGCCCCACTGGCTCATGTCCATGCCGCAGCCCGGGTTGGCCTCCACGGGGAGCGCGCCGTTGGCCTGCCAGAAGGGGTCGGCCTCGTTGAACCGCACGGGCACGTTGATGTTGTCGGAGCAGTTGCCGAAGCCCTGGCCCTCGCGGACGTTGGCGCCGAAGATGCGGTTGTAGACGTCATCGCTGATGTTGTACTCGGTGATGGCGATGCCACCCGCGTTCAGATAAGCGAGGAATTCCGGGCCGTTGACCTGCGCGAGTCCGTCCCGGGGGATGAGGACGGCCTGGGTGTTCCCGTCGGGGTTGCAGGCCTCGACGGCGGCGAGGCCGTCGCCGGGCTCGAGCAGGGCCTGGGCGGTCAGGCCGCTGGGGCCGCACTGCATGAGGTTGGCCCGCACGGGCCGCCCGCCGCCGCGCTGCATGATGATGCGCTCCCAGCCGGCGTCGTCGTTGAGGCCCTGGGCGGCGCCGCAGCGATAGCCGCCGGCGTTGCCGACCGTGTGCCAGCACAGGCGGTCGTCGCCCTCCAGGGTATCGCACTCGTTGCGCGAGAGCTGGGCGCCGGCGGGCGCGAAGCCGACGGAGTAGTCCTCGCCGTAGTACCAGCGCACGCCGTTGTGGTCGTGGCCGTCGTTCTCGCCGTCGGGGACGGGCAGCAGCACCTGGGCGCGCTCGCCCATGGCGGCGATGGTGAAGTTGGGCGCGCCCACCGGGCGGCAGGCCATCAGCAGCACGTCGCCGTCGCAGTCGGCCTGGATGGCGGCGGTGTCGAGGTCGGCGTTGTACAGATCGCGGTAGCAGGTGCGGAAGCCGGCCGCGGCGGCCTGCGCCTCGGGCAGGTCGGCGCGCACGCCGGCGAAGTCGAGGACGGGGGCCTGCTCGCGCTGGCAGTCGGCGTCGCAGCCGTCGCCGGGGACGCGGTTGCCGTCGTCGCAGGTCTCGCCGGCGTCCAGGACGCCGTTGCCACAGGCCACGCAGACGCCGCCTTCGTCGACCTGGCCGTCGCAGTCGTCGTCGATGCGGTTGCAGGCCTCGACGCCCGGCAGCACCTGGCCCTGGCAGGCGCCGCCGAAGGCGCCGTTGGCACAGGCCTGAAGGCCCGCCGCGCAGCGGCCCACGCCGGCGGTGCCGGCCGGGCCCTCGTAGCAGGCCTGGGTCACGCCGTCGTCGATGCGGCCGTCACAGTTGTTGTCGATGTTGTCGCAGAGCTCGGGCGAGGGCATGCCCGCCTGGCCGCGGCACGCGAGCTGGCCGTCGGCGCCGCAGGCCATCGCGCCCGGGGCCTGGCAGGCTCCCTGGCCGACCATGCAGGGCGCCCCGGCGCCGACCACGTCGTCCACGGCCCCGTTGCAGTCGTTGTCGAGGCCGTCGCAGAGCTCGTCGCCCGGCAGGATCTGGCCCACGCAGGCGCCCAGCTCGCCGTTGACGCAGGCCTGGTTGCCGGCGCGGCAGACGCCGTTGCCGGCCGTGCCGTCCGGGCCATCGTAGCAGGGGCTCGGGGCGAGGCCGTCATCGACTTCGCCGTTGCAGTCGTTGTCGACGCCATCACAGACCTCGGGGGAGGGCTCGCAGACCGCGCCACCGGCGCCGCCCATGCCACCGGCGCCACCCATGCCGCCCGCGCCACCGGCGCCACCCATGCCGCCCGCGCCACCGGCGCCACCCATGCCGCCAGCGCCACCGGCGCCACCCATGCCACCGGCGCCACCCATGCCACCGGCGCCACCCATGCCACCGGCGCCACCCATGCCACCGGCGCCACCCATGCCACCGGCGCCACCCATGCCACCGGCGCCACCGGCGCCACCCATGCCACCGGCGCCACCCATGCCACCGGCGCCACCCATGCCACCGGCGCCACCCATGCCACCGGCGCCACCCATGCCACCGGCACCACCCTGACCGCCAGCGCCACCCTGGCCGCCAGCGCCACCCTGGCCACCAGCGCCGGTGGCGTCCACGGCGGTGGCGTCCTGCGTGTCGCCGCCACCACCGTCCTCGTCACACCCGGCGAACATCACCGCCGCAAGCACCATGAGGCCCGGGGCCCAGGTCCTGGCTGAATACCGCATGCCTTCTCCTGTGGAGCGCGCGCTCCCGCTGCTGGTCGGCGGTACGCTATGCGGCGGCGGGTTGCAGGGCCAGTCTATCGGCAACCTGTCAAAATCATTCCTGATTACGAAGGCGGTCGCTCACGGGGCGGGGGCCGTCAGGCCGGGGAAGCGGACGACCTTCTCCTCCAGCGGCGGGCCGCCCGCGGCGGGCAGGGGGCGGATGCGGGCCGTCTGCATCTCGGGGCCCCGCACGTCGTAGGGGCCGGTGCACATGCCATGGCCCAGGCGGATGGCGCCGTCCTCCACCGGGAACCACCACCGGCCGCCGCCTTCGGTGCGCACGAGCGTGACAATCGCCAGGGCGGCGCCCTCGACGGGGACCTTCACGGGGGTCTGGATGGCCGGCCCGCAGCCGAGCTCCGCCCAGTCACCCGGCTCGGCCGTGGGCGCGCCGGTCCAGCGGATGACGGCCTCGTCGGCCACCCCGCTGACCTCGTAGCTCGCCGGGCCGCGGCCGTCTGGGAGGTAGAACGTGGGCGGTCGGTGCTTCCCGGCCGGGCCCAGCTCCAGCCGCCACGTCCCCTTCGTCAGCGGCTCCGCGGGCAAGAGCGCCGCCTGGGAGACGTTCAAGAACCCGCTGTGGACGGCCGCCACCTTCAGCGCCACCGCCTGCCCGCGGCGGTTCACCAGCCACGCCTGGCCGTCAGCCAGCCGGGCGACCCGCTCGCGCTCCGAGCCGAAGCCCTCCAGCAGCAGGTAGCCCTGGGGCGGCAGCGTCGCGCCCGGGGTGGGCCAGAGGCCGAGGCCGCCGCTGGCGCAGCGGGCGTGGGCGAGGGCGGGCAGGGCGAGGAGGGCGGCGAGCAGGGCGAGGGCGCGCATGGGGACTCCGGGGTCGGGGGCGGGGGCCTTGCACGGTCCAGCGGCCGCGACGATCTCTTCGGCGCCGTCACCCCGGGACGCGCCACCACAGTGTCTTGACCGGGAAGGGGCCGTCCACCGGGAAGTCGACGGGGGCGGGCAGACGCGCTCCAGCGTGCTGCCCTCGGGCAGCGCGTCAGCGATCTTGCGGGCGAAGCGGTGCGGCGGGGTGGCGCGGTGGTTGGTGACCGTCCACAGGGCCCCGCCCGGCCGCAGGAGGGGGAGGGCCAGGGCGACGAGCTCCGGGTAGTCGCGGGCCGCGGACCAGCGCTTCTTGCGGGGGCCGGTGCTGGTGCTGGGCGGATCGAGGATCACCAGATCGAACCGCTCGCCGCGGCGGGCGAGGCGGGGCAGCCAGGCGAAGACGTCGCCGTGGATGCAGTCGTGGGGGGCGGGATCGAGGCCGTTGTCGGCGAGCTGGAGCGGGACGCGGGCGAGCCAGGCGAGACAGGTCGAGGCTGACGGTGTGCGCGCCGGCGCGGGCGGCGGCGACGCTGAACCCCCGCGTGGGCGAAGGTGTTCAAGACGCGCAGCCCGGCGGCGTGCTGGGCCAGCCAGGCTCGCTGGGGGCGCTGATCGAGGAAGAGGCCGGTGGAGAGCTGGTCGCCCAGGGTGGCGCGCAGGCGGGTGCCGTGCTCGGCCACGGGGATCCAGTCGGGGGCGGCCTCGCCCTGGACGAGGCGGGGCAGCGGCTGGCCGCCATGGCTGCGATCCTGAAGGGTTTCAAGCAGATACACGCCGCGGGCCGGCGGGAGCGGGGGCAGGGGGCGCCGGCGGCTGGTGCACCAGCAGCCAGTCGCCGTAGCGATCCACGTCCACGCCGGGGAAGCCGTCGGCCACGCCGTGGACCAGGCGGTAGCAGGTGGTGCCGGCGTCGGCCAGCAAGCCCGCGCGGGTGGCGGCGGGCGGGTGGCCCAGGTAGCGGGCGAAGTCGGGGGGCGGCGGGGCCTCGAAGCGCACGTCGCCCAGGTCGACGCGGGCGCAGTGCAGCAGGACGCGGGGCGCGCGCAGATCGAGCGGATCGCCGTAGAGGCCGTCGCCGCGGAGGGGGCAGCCGGCGGCGGCGAGGTGGGCGCGGATCTGGTGGGTGCGGCCGGTCTCGGGGCGCACGTCGATGAGCGTCCAGCCGTCGCCGCGGCGGCGGACGCGGTAGCGGGTGGTGGCCGGCCGGCCCGGCGCGCGGGGGACGGGCCCCTCCAGCACGCCCTCGTCGGCGGGGGGGCTGCCCTCGACCACGGCCAGGTAGCGCTTGCGGGCGGTGCGGTCCTCGAAGGCCGCCTGCAGCCGGCGCGCGGCGGCGGGATCGGTGCTGAAGACGAGGACGCCGGTGGTGTCGACGTCCAGGCGCATGTGCACGCCCACGCCATCGCCCAGGAAGCCCACCACATCGGGCCGATCGGTGGCGCCGTCGGCGTGGGTCAGCCAGCCGGCGGGCTTGTCGACGGCCAGCAGGCCGTCGCGCCGGCCGAGCACGACCGGACGCTGGCCTGGGATCGCAACCGCATGGATCTGCTGAGGAATCAGTCGACGGGCAGCGTCGGGGGGCGCCACCGGTTGAGCCGGGCGCCGGGCGTCGCCTGGTAGCGCGCGAGCTCGAGGGCGTAGATCGCCCGCACCGACGCCAGACGGCCCTCGACGGCCACCCGGGCCGGCCCCGGGGGGAGCACCGCCCGGTCGCTCGCCAGCATCCCGATCTGCCGGGCCGCCGCCTCGACGTCGGCCTGTCGCCGCACCAGGCGCCAGTGGCCCAGACCGACGACCACCGCCGCCGCGACCGCCCCGAGGACCAGCGCCCATGTCATGGCCACCGCACCGGCGGGTGGGCCGGCGTCACGCCGGGGCCAGGGCGGCGTCGAGGTGCGGCCGCAGCTTGCCCGTCACGGTGAGGCGCAGCATGCGCAGGTCGCCGCGCAGGGACCACAGCGGGTACTTGAAGCTGGCGGGGCGGTTCTTCTCGATGACGAAGTGACCCACCCACGCCGAGCCGTAGCCGACGACGGGCGCGGCCACCGCCAGCAGCGGGTTGAGCGTCAGGGCGCTGGTGCCCAGGATGGCCAGCGCCGCGCCCGTCCCGGCCACGTGCAGGGCCCGGTTGACGGGATCCTGGTGCTCGCGCAGGTAGTAGGGCCAGAAGGCCTCGAAGTCGGGGATGTGGGCGTCGGCGAGCGCGGGGTGGTCGGCCATGGGTCCTCCAGCGAGACGCCGCATGTCTAGCGCAAACCGCGGTTCCAGGCCAGGATGCGCGGCATGGCACGCCGAGATCGCCGCCGCGCGGGACCGACCCTCGCCCTCCCCGACGCGCTGCTCGACGCCCTCGAGCGGCGGGGGCCGCTGGACGCGCCGGAGCGGCTCGCTCGCATCACGCGCGGCGTGCTCGCCCTCAAGGCCGGGCTGACGGCGGATCGGGCGGCGTTCCTGCGGCGTCGCTACCTGGCCGACGCGGCGCTGCGCGAGGCCTACGCGACCTACTACCTCTGCGCCAACCTGCCGAAACTCTTCCCGATTCTGGATCGCCTGGCCGACCACCTGCCGGCGCAGATGCGGGTCCTGGAGCTGGGCGCCGGCCCCGGCACGGGGGTGGCAGCCGTGGGCCTCTGGGCCCGGGGGCGGGGGCGGATGGTGCAGCACCACGCCACCGACGCGGTGCCAGGCAACGTCACCGACGCCCTGGCGCTGGCGGCGGAGCTGGGCCTCGACGGTGTGACGGCGGCGACCCACGATCTGGCCCAGGGCCTGCCCGCGACGGCCCCCGTGGACGTGGCCCTCTTCATGAACGTCGTCAACGAGCTGCCGCCGGCCGGCGACGCGCGCCTCGTGGCGGAGCTGCCCGGCGTCCTGGCCCCCGGGGGCATGGTGCTGGTGGTGGAGCCGGCGGAGCGGCAGGCCTCACGCCGGGCGCTGGCGCTGCGCGATCGCCTCGTCGCCGCTGGCTGGTCCATCCGGGCGCCGTGCACCCACGCGGCCCCCTGCCCGGCGCTGGCCGCCGAGGACGACTGGTGCCATGACGAGTGGGCCTTCGAGCGCCCGGCCTTCATGGCGGCGGTGGACGCGAAGGTCGGGACCCGGCGCCAGGTGCTCAAGGCCACCTGGTTCGCCGCCACCCCCGCGTCGGTGGTCCACGCCGCCGACCTGGCCCGGGTGGTCAGCGCCCGGCGGGACGAGAAGGGCCGATCGCGGGTGCGCATCTGCCAGCACGGCGCCCTGAGCTGGATCGAGCGCCAGCACCGCGACGCCTCCGACGCCAACGCCGACTTCGGCGACGCGAGCCGGTTTGATCTGCTGCGCCTGGCGGGGGAGGGCACGCGGCGGATCGGCCCGGCCGACGCCTGCGAGCGGGTGGTGGAGGGTCAGGTCGGTCCGCCGGCGTAGGCCTCAAGCTGGCGGACCCAGGTGTCGAAGCGTGGGCAGCGCTCTCTGAGCCGGACGAGCCCGGTGTCCGCGAGCGCGAGCGGTCCATGCAACGTCTTGGAGTACCCTCCCAGGTGCTGCAGCAAGCGCTTCGATGGCGCCGTGTCCGGGCCATCGTTGACGTCCTCGGGCGGCGCATCGCCGAGCTGTCCCTCCAGCGTCGTGAGGCCGCTGAGATCATCCCTGGCGTCGAGCAGTCCACGCAGGGCGGAAAGGGACGCCAGCACGAGGGCCTCGAACTCGTGGCGCTGGAGGTAGGGGAGGAACCGACGGTCACCGACTTGAACGCGCAGGGCCTCCTCCAGCACGGCACAGCGACGTGATGTGTCGCGGTCGGCGCCATGTTCGGTCAGGCCCCGGGAAGTCATCGGGCAACCCGTAGAGGTCGAAGAGGGTGGTCACCCGAAGGTCTGCGCCGCGATCCGAAGCCAGGATGCGCCTGATGTCTTTCAGCCAGTGGCGAAAGGCCCCACCCCCCCGGGTCGCGTGCCCTCGTCTCTGAGCCACCAGCTTGCCCACGATCGTGGCCCGTGTGTACACCCCGAGCGGGTCAAGGTGGGGTGCCAGGACCTCCTTGACGAAGGCCTCCTCGGTCTGACCCTCGGCGACGACGATCAGCCGGGTCATGGTCGCCCGCCGATCACGCCTTTGTCGAAGACCTCCGCCAGGCTGTAGTCCTCCAGCCACTGAGCGAGCACATCGGGTGCTGGGCGCGTGAGGGTGCTGGCACCTCCCACCCGGTCGACCACGACCACCTCGTCCGGCTGGAAGTGGTTGAGAAACTCGGTGGACTGGGTCGCGAAGAGCACCTGGGTATGCCGTGAGATGGAGCGGGCGAGCTCGGCGAGCAGCGCAATCGCGGCCGGGTGGAGGCCCAGCTCAGGCTCGTCGATGCTCATGAAGCGTGGCAGCGTCCGTGTGGGTTGGGCGAGCGCGGTGACGAGCGCGATGGTACGGAGCGTGCCGTCCGAGAGCTGGTGGGTACCGAAGCGCTCGTCCTGATCATCGATCCAGTCGAGGCGGACCGCGGAGGCGTTGACCACCGTCGGGGCCAGCTCCTTGATCGCTGGCGCGATCCGACGGACGATCTGGTTGATCCGGCGCCACGCCTTGCGATCGTCCTCTTCGTCGCTCTGCGCCAGGCGTCGCAGGTACGCCGCCAGGTTGCTCCCATTGGACCGAAGAAACTGGTCGTCGTCCGGCCGGGCATGGGTACGCAGAGCCGACGTCATCGACGTGTCATGAAAGTGGAAGAAGGTGAGCTGCGAGAGCCAGTCGCTCACCGTCCTGGCGGTCGGATCCGCATCCTTCCTGGCCGTCAGTTCGGACTCCCAATGGCCGGCGCCGAGCGACGTGACCCGGGGTAGACTCGACGCCGACGCCTGGTAGCCAACGCGCTCGTCCATGTACATCAGCCGGTCGCCCGCCGCGAACCCCAGCCGGGCCTCGTAGGTGTTGTACTTCCCGGCCTGGCAGAACTCGAGCCGCACCGAGAGCATCGGCGTACGCTTGGGGCCGTAGTGGAGCAGCGCCGCCGCCCCTCCGGCCTCACCGACGAAGCGTTGCAGCGAGCCCGTTCGCATCAGCGGGACCATCTGGAGCGCGCGGAGGACGTTCGACTTGCCCGAGCCGTTGGCGCCGATGAGCACGGTGAGGCGTCCGGGCTGCAGGTGGACGTCGCGCAACGAGCCGAAGCCGCTGATCCGAACGTCCATCAGGCTGTTGCTCATGGGGTCCTCCCGTCGGCCGACCGCGTCGGCGCGGAAGCCTACCATGGCCGGGACCTGACGGGTCCAGCCCGGGACCCCGAGCGGCCCCAGGTCCCAGAGACCGTGGGGCGAGGTCGCCCCGCGGCTCCACCATCTGGCGCGGCCGGGCCAGTATGTATATGATTTCAATTGATTTTATTGGTGGAGGCTGCTCGAACTGGTCCACAGCCGATCGATCCGTCCGGTCGACCGTAGAAGGGCCCCCATGCGCACCCTCCTCCTCGCCCTCATTGCCCTCACCGCCTTCCTGCCCGGCTGCGGCTCTCTGTTTCGGGCCGAGCTCGGCCCCACCTGGATCGAAGATCGCGGCGCCGGTGGCACCGTCCAGCTCACGGCGGGGCTGCCGGTCGTGGCGAGCTACGGGCTGGCCGACGTGCTGGTGATCGGCGGCAGCGCTTCGCTGGTGCAGGAGGAGCTGGTCGCGGGGTTCTTCTTCGGCTGCGACGCCACCATCTCGCCGGGCGGCGTCGACCAGCCGCGGGGGGTCGACACCCGGTCGGGCCTCGGGGGCGCGCTGCGGTTTCACCCCCGCATCGACACCGACGGCTTCGCCTACGCGGGGGGCCTGGCGCTGGTGTACGGGGAGGGGGAGCGCGGCCACGGGGGCTACGTCTCCCTGGGCAGCGGCGAGAAAAGCAGCCTGGGGATCTCGTGGGATCGGCGGGCGTTCGTGAGCTTCGGGGGCGCGGTGGACGTGGGCTACCGGCCCGCAGGCGACCGCCAGCCCGGCCGCCTGCGGGTGGATGCCCTGGCGCTCATCGAGCGGCTGGTGGTGACGGAGTGAGGCCCGCCCTGATCGCGGCCGCCCTGATCGCGGCCGCTCTGGGCCTCACCGGCTGCGGCTCCCTGCTGCGCGCCGAGCTCGGCCCCACCTGGATCGAGGATCGCGGCACGGGCGGGACCGTCCAGCTCACGGCGGGGCTGCCCATCGTGGCGGGCTCGGG
This sequence comes from bacterium, assembly GCA_041389985.1. Lineage (GTDB taxonomy): Bacteria > Myxococcota_A > Bradymonadia > UBA7976 > UBA1532 > JACKDP01. Next base: position 62,254 of record JAWKQS010000013.1, on the reverse strand, counting down.
GGTGGCGGATGTGCTGGTCATCGGCGGCGCCGCCACGGTGGTGCAGGGCGAGGTCTTCGCGGGCCTCGTCTTCGGCTGCGATGTGTTCGTGACGCCGGGGGGCATCGACCCCCCACCGGGCGTGGATCATCGCGACGGGGTGGGCGGCGCGCTGCGCTTCCACCCCCGCGCGGACGCCGACGGCGTGGCCATCGGCGGCGGGCTGGGCCTCTTCCACGGCGCGGGCGAGCGGCGGGAGGGGGGCAGCATCAACCTGGCCCGGGGCGAGAAGTACAGCTTCGACATCGACTGGGATCGGCGCGCCTGGCTCAACGTCGGCGGGGCCGTCGACGTGGTCTACCGGATGGCCGACAAGACCCGGCCGGGTCGCCTGCGGGTGGACGCGCTGGCGCTCATCGAGCGCCTGGTCGTGACGGAGTAGGCGCCAGCCGCCAACCGCAGTAGCCTCCCGCGCGATCATCGTCGGGAGCCGCGGTGCGGGAGGGAGTCGAAGCGATGGACGGACGGGCGGCGCATCGGGCGGCGTGGGGCTATCTGCGCGTCGCGGGGCTGTCGCGGCTGTTCTTCGGCCTGGCCTTCACGGCCGCCGGGGGGCTGGGGGGTCTGCTGGTGGGGTCGGTGACGGGCTCCCTGGCCATCGGGGGCGGCGTGGCGGCGGCGGGGGTCGTGGCCGGGTTCCTGTCGAGCCGGCGGGGGTTCAAGGTGCTGCGTGCGCCGCCGCTGCGGGTGGACGGGGTGGTGCAGCGCAAGGCGACCGAGGCCCAGGGCAAGCGCACGCGCTACCTGGTGGCGGTGGATGTCTCGGCGGTGTGGACGCTCTTCGCCGACGGGCAGCAGAGCCAGACCACCCAGGCGGCGGGGCCGCGGACGCTCACGGCGTCGGCCGCCGTGTACGATCGGCTGGAGCCGGGGGCCTCGGTGGGCCTGGTGTGTCTGCCCACCGGCATGGCCATCGCCCTCGCGAGCGACTTTCCCGAGGCCTGACGCGCGGCGGCCACCAATCCCGGTTGATCTGGCGGGCGCCCCGATGGAAGAGTGCGCCGCGTTCAGCCCTGGGGGAGGCATCGTGGTGCGTCGACAGATTCTCGGTTCCATCATCCTGGCGGCGGTGCTCGCGCCGTCGGCCGTGTGGGCTCAGCCCGTCTGCGAGTTTCCCGGCATCCTGCTGGTGCTCGATCGCTCCATCAGCATGTACACCGGGCGGATCGGGGCCGACCGGAAGTGGGACATCGCGCGGGATGCGACGGCGGGAATCCTCAATGATCACGAGGACTCGGCGCACTTCGGCCTGATGATCTACCCGGGGCCGTCGGGCTCGGGGGCCAACGGCGTGCAGGGGGCCGTGGGCGCCTGCGACTACAACGGCCAGAACGCCGGCTGCGCCCCCCTGACGCCCCGCTGCACCACCGGCGAGGTGGTGGTGGACATCGCCCCCAACACCACCAACGCCATCAACGGCGCCCTGGCCTGGCCCAACGGCATCTCGCACTCCTACACCCCGACGTGGCAGTCCCTGGAGGCGGCCAGCAACTACCGGCCGCTGCGGCAGGCGGGGCGGCGCAACTTCGTCATCCTCATCACCGATGGCTACCAGTGCTGCGGCCTGAACGTCGCGGCCGACGGCAGCCAGAGCTGCACCCCTGAGGACCAGAACCTCATCCCGGATCGGGTGGGGCGCCTGACCGACCTGGGCATCACCACCTACATCGTGGGCTTCGGCGATCAGACGGACGCCCGCACGCTGCACCGGGCGGCCATCCGCGCCGGCACGCTGCGCCCGGGCTGCGATCCCAACGCCGCCAACCCCAACGCGAACCAGGTCTGCTACTACCAGGCCAGCCAGGCGGATCAGCTCCGGGCGTTCCTGGATGCCATCGTGCGCCAGATCAGCGATGAGGTCTGTGATGGCTCGGACAACGACTGCGACGGCCGCACCGACGAGCAGCTCGCCCGGGAGTGCAACGGCCTGTGCGGGGCCGGCCAGGAGATCTGCTTCAACGGGGCCTGGGGCGACTGCTCCGCCCCCAACGCCCAGCCCGAGGCGTGCAATGGCCGCGACGATGACTGCGATGGCCGGACGGACGAGCAGGTGACGCGCGAGTGCGCGACGGCCTGCGGCGTGGGGCGCGAGACGTGCCAGAACGGACAGTTCCGGGGCTGCGACGCGCCCGTGCCCGGCGAGGAGGTCTGCAACGGCCGCGACGACGACTGCAACGGCGTGGTGGACGAGGGCTGCGACTGCCAGCCCGGCGAGTCGCGGGCCTGCGGGGACAACCGCGGCCGCTGCCGCCCCGGCAACCAGCGCTGCCTGCCCGACGGGACGTGGGGCGGCTGCGAGGGCGGGGTGCAGCCCGATCCCGAGACCTGCAACGGCGTGGACGATGACTGCGATGGCATCGTGGATGGCATGCTCCGCGGCTGCCAGACCGCCTGCGGGCCCGGCGAGGAGACCTGCATCGACGGGGAGTGGCAGGGCTGCGACGCCCCGGATCTGATCGGCGAGGACTGCAACCAGCTCGATGATGACTGCGATGGCCGCATCGACGAGAACGTCCAGCGGGCCTGCGAGACGGCCTGCGGCCAGGGCATCCAGCAGTGCCGCGCCGGCATGTGGACGGAGTGCTCGGCCCGGGGGCCCGAGGCGGAGGACTGCGGCAACGGCCGCGATGATGACTGCAACGGCCTGATCGATGACGGCTGTGAGTGCGTCGACGGCCAGACCCAGCCGTGCGGCAGCAACATGGGCATCTGCACCCCCGGCACCCAGACCTGCGCGGGCAGCCAGTGGGGCCCCTGCCAGGGCGAGGAGTCGCCCCGGGCCGAGGTCTGCAATGGCTACGACGACGACTGCGATGGCCGCCTGGACGAGGGCGACCTCTGCGATGGCGCCGACGTCTGCGCCTGCGGTGCCTGCGCGCCGCCTTGCGAGAACGGGGAGTGCCCCGGCTTCGCCATGTGCTTCTTCGGCGCCTGCGTCGAGGATCACTGCCCCGACATGACCCACTGCGAGGACGGGGCCTGCGTGCCCGACGACGGCAACGGCGCCGGCGGCGGGGGTGGCAGCGACGGGCGGCCGGACGGCGGCACCATCAGCGGGGACGGCGGCATGATCGCGGGCTCCTCGCCGAGCGACGACTGCAACTGCGATCTGGGCCGCCGCGACGGCAACCCCTGGACGCTGCTCCTGCTGGGGCTGGTCTTCCTGCGTCGGCGCCGCGCCGCGCGTTGACTCCTACCGGCGCGGGGGCCGATGCTGGCCCCATGCGCTGCCTCCTCCCGCTCCTCGCCGCCCCGCTCCTGGCCGCCTCGCTCGTCACCGCCTGCACCAGCGATCCCGAGGGGGGCGGGGGCCTCGTGTTCCCCGACGCCGGCGGCGGCGGCTGTCCCGAGGGCAGCAGCACCTGCCTCGGCAGCACCTACCAGATCTGTCAGGGCGGCCGCTTCATCGAGGCCGACGTCTGCGGCGCCGACGAAGCCTGCCTGCCGGGGGTCGGCTGCACCGGCTGCGACCCCGCCATGGCCACGTTCTGCGACGGCGACGCGGTGGTCACGTGCAACCCCGACGGGACGCGGGGCGCCCGGGTGCGCGACTGCCCGGCCGGCCTCTGCGCCGAGGGGGCCTGCCGCGACGACTGCGCCGAGGGCAGCGAGCTCATCTACGTGGTGGACGTGGACAACACCCTGCTGTCGTTCGATCCGCGCACGGAAGAGCTGAGGAGAATCGGTACGTTGCGCTGCCCGGCGGGGGCGCCGTGGCCCGAGTTCAGCCGGGGCGAGGCCACGCCCTTCTCCATGGCAGTCGAGCGCAGCGGGCGGGCCTGGGTGCTCTACTCCAGCGGCGAGATCTTCTGGGTCGACATCCAGGACGCGAGCTGCCGGGCCAGCACGTTTCGCCGGGGGGAGCAGGGCTTCGAGCTCTTCGGCATGAGCTTCGTGACCGACACGCCCGGGCGGCCGGACGAGACGCTCTTCATCACCGGCGGGCGGGTGGAGTCCTTCGGCGATGGCACGCTGGCGGCCGTGGATCCCCGCACCGTGGCGCTGCGCCCGGTGGGCGCGATGCCCCCCGGCGAGTACGGCGCCGAGCTGACGGGCAACGCCAACGGCGAGCTCTGGGCCTATACGCCCGGCCAGCAGAGCAGCGTGGCGCGCATCGACAAGCGCACCGCGCGGGCGGTGGATCGCTGGAACCTGCCGCCGCTGGCCCGCCAGCCCGCGGGCTGGGCCTTCGCGCACTGGGGCGGCCGCTACTACGTGTTCATCAGCACCCAGGGGGCCGCCGGGGGCGTGGCCAGTTCGCAGATCCTGCGGTTCAACCCGGCCGATGGCCGCACGGAGGTGGTGGTGCCCGACGCCGGGCGGCGCATCGTGGGGGCCGGCGTCTCGACGTGCGCGCCGGTGGTCTCGAACTTCTAGAGCATCGATCAAAGTGTCTCCCGCCGCCTGGTCTTCGCCTGGTTCTCGCCCGGCTCGGTCCGATTCTTTGTTCACTGCGCTCGTGTCAGATCGGGGGTCCGACCGGCGAACGCCTCTCCCGAACACTCCCTTGCACCTGGAGGTGGCTCATGAAGTCGATGTGGTGGGCGCTGGTGGCGCTCGGTGGCCTGGTCGCGTGTGACTCGGGTGGTGGCAGCGACGACGTCGCGGATGGCGCGGTCGTGGACGGCGGTGGTGCCGGCGGCGCCGGTGGAGCCGGCGGTGCCGGTGGTGCCGGTGGTGCCGGCGGTGCCGGTGGAGTCGGGGGAGCTGGCGGCGGCGGTGGAGGCGGCGAGAACGTCGCTGGCCGGCTCGATCGCACCATCGACGTCGATGGCGTGGAGCGCACCTACATCGTCTACGTGCCCGAGTCGGCCGCGGGCACCACGCCGGTGCCGGTGGTCTTCATGTTCCACGGCACCAGCGGCGACGGCGACAAGTTCTTCAACATCTCGGGCTGGGTGCAGAAGGCCGATGAGGAGGGCTTCATCGCGGTCTTCCCCAGCGCCCTCAACCACTGCTTCCACGAGGATGAGAACCGCGACGGCGACTTCGACGATCCGGGCGAGCAGAAGGTGACGACCAAGTGGGACTCGGGCCGGGTGGGGGACGACCTGCCCCTGTGCACCGACGAAGAGATCGCGGCACTCCCCCCGGCCCGCCGGGCCCTGGCCGATCACCCGCTGGCCGACGATCTGGGCTTCGTGGACGCCATGATCGGCGCGCTGGAGGCGGACTTCGCCGTGGACGCGTCGCGGATCTACGCCTCGGGCTTCTCCAACGGCGGGGGCTTCACCTCGCGGCTGGCGGCCGAGCGCTCGGAGGTCTTCGCGGCCCTGCACGCGTCGGCCGGCCTGCTCGCGGTGGAGACGCCCCCGGCCCCCCGTGCCGTGCCCTTCGCCCTGAGCATCGGCGAGACCGATGACCGCTTCGTGCCGCCGGGCCAGCGCATCCCCCTCGACGAGTCCCTCGCGGACCAGCCGGCCTTCGACAACATCACGACGCGCTACCTGGCGCTCCTCGGGCTCTCGCCCACGTACACCTTCCAGCAGGTGCCCGTGGGCCCCGAGACGGTCGCTCAGTTCGAGTTCACGGACGGCGGCGGGCGCTTCATCCTGTCGATCATCGGCGGCCTCGGCCACCAGTACCCCAATGGCGAGAACCACCCCCTGTCCATCGTCAACCCGCTGTGGACGTTCTTCAGCGCCTACCAGCTTCCGTAGGGCTTTCTACTTTCCTTTCAGAGGGTTGCGGGTCTTTGGTCCAGCCCTCGCCGCCCCCGCGATTGCCCTCCGCGTCGTCTTCGGCTATGTGTAGCGTTCCCCCGGCGGCGCGCCCGTCGGGCACACGTCGTAGTGCCGAGGAAGCTTGTCCGCCCTCAGCCGGCCTGATCTCGAGTTCTGTACGCCCTCCCGGGTGGCCGCCGTGCTGCGCCGGCTCGGGGCGGAGTGGGCGGCCGAGGTCGGCATCCTCGATCCCATCCCGCCGGTGGTGCCGCTGTCCCCGCGGGATCCGACCGAGTGGTGGGTGGGGCAGACGGTGGTGAGCTGCGAGGACCAGGGCCCGGGCTTCCCGGTCGAGGGGCGCTGGGCCTGCGACTGCACGCCCATGGTCCCGGCGCGGTGCGTCCACGTGGCGACGGCGCTGGTGGTCCACGCCTGGAACATCCCCCGCACGCGGCCCCTGTTCGAGCAGCCGGCCTGGTCGCTGGCGCTGGAGCCCCTGCTCTTCCACGAGCCCGAGGAGGAGCCGCCCGCGCCGGGCTACCTGCGCTACCGCCTCAAGCCCGCCGGCCCCGGCCTCCTGCCCGTGGAGCGTGAGCGGGTGCGCCTGTCGCGCAAGGATGGCCGGACGCTGCGGCCGGGGGCCGTCCCCGACAGCCTGGCGGAGCTGGAGGCCACCGTCGCGACGCTGACGGAGGCCGATCGGGCGTTTCACCTGGCGGTGGAGACGCTGCAGGTCCTGACGCGCCTGCTGCCCCGCGGTCCCGACGGCCAGCTCGTGCGGCTGCAGGACGAGCTGCGCAACGAGGCCATGAGCGCGTTGCTGGCCCAGCCCGAGATCTTCTTCGGCGAGACGCGGCTGCGGGTCTCCCCGAAGCCGCTGCTGCCCACGCTCCAGGTCTCCGATGATGACGACGGGCTGCTGCTGGCCTGGGCCGAGCCGGTCGCCGAGGTCTACGCCATCGGCCCCGGCTATGTGATCACGGCCGATGACGTCTTCCAGCCCCTCGCGGCCGGCATCGCGCCCGAGGTGCTGCTGGCGCCGCTCCCTCGGGTGCCGGCGGCGGACGCGGGCAAGTTCCTTGACCAGTTCGTGCGCCGGTGCGGGGTGCGGCTGGAGCTGCTGAGCGCGCGCCTGCCGCCCGCGCTGGTGGCCGACGGGGTCGAGGCCCGGGTGATGCTCGCCGAGGGGGACGAGGCGCTGCAAGTGTCCCTGGCCTTCGGCTACCGCCGGGGCGCCGACACCGCGGTGGTCGAGGCGGGGGATCCGCGCCCCTACCTCGATCTCTCCGGGGCGCTGCTGGCGCGCGAGCCGAGCCGCGAGGCGGCGCTCGCCGCGCGCCTGACCCAGGTGATGGGCCGCCCCGCGCCGACGCTGCTACGGGATGACGCGGCCCTCGACTTCCTGCTCGACGGCCCCGACGCCCTGGGCCCCGACTTCCGGCTCTTCGGCGACGTGGACCTGACGCGCCACCGGGTCGCCGGGCGGCTCCAGGCGTCGGTCCGCCTGCCCTCCGGCCAGGACTGGTTCGACGCGCGGGTGGCCTTCGAGGTGGACGGGCAGGAGGTGCTGGCCACCCAGGTGCTGGCCAGCTGGCTGGCGGGGCGGCGGTACCTGCGCCTCGACGACGGCACCCTGGCGCGGCTGCCCGAGCAGTGGCTGGAGCGGCATGGCCGCGCCACGCGCCAGATCGAGGCCCTCCGGGCGGCCCATGGGGGCCGGCTGCCGGGGTACGCGGTGCCGCTGCTCGCCGAGCTGCCCGTCGAGGACGCCGGCCCGGCGCCGTGGCGCGATCTTCTCGAAAAGCTTCATGATTTCGAGGGGATCCCCGAGGCTGATCCGCCCGCCGGCTTCGGCGCCGACCTGCGCAGCTACCAGCTCGCGGGCTACCGGTGGCTGCGGTTCCTGCGCGACCAGGGCCTGGCGGGCTGTCTCGCCGATGACATGGGGCTCGGCAAGACGGTGCAGGCCCTCGCGGTCCTGGCTGACACCCACGGCGCGGCAGAGGGGCCGCCCTCGCTGGTGGTCGCGCCCACCTCCGTGGTGCCCAACTGGGCCACGGAGGCCCAGCGCTTCGCCCCGGGGCTCAACGTGGTCGTGCACCATGGCCCCGATCGCGGCGACGATCTGGACGGCGCCGATCTGGTCATCACCTCCTACGCCCTGCTGCGGCTCGACGCCGCCCGGCTGCTCGGCCGCCCGTGGCGGTACGCGGTCCTGGACGAGGCCCAGCAGATCAAGAACCCCCACAGCCAGGTGGCGCGCGCCGCCCGCGCCCTCGACGCCCGGCACCGTCTGGCGCTGACGGGGACACCCCTCGAGAACCACCTGCTCGAGCTGTGGAGCATCTTCGAGTTCCTGATGCCCGGGTACTTCGGATCCTCGGGCGCGTTCCAGCGCGACTTCGCCCTGCCGATCCAGCGGGATCGGGACCTGGAGGCCGCCCGGACGCTGCGGCGGCGCCTGCGACCCTTCGTGCTGCGGCGGCTGAAGTCCGAGGTGGCGACCGAGCTGCCCCCGGCAGGAACAGACGCTGTACTGCGAACTCGGCCCCGCGCAGCGCCCTCTACGAGGCGGGTCAAGGCGACGTGTCGCGCCACGGTCATGGCGAAGGTGGCGGAGGTGGGCCTCAAGCAGGGGCCAGCCTCTCGGTGCTGGAGGCCCTGATGCGGCTGCCAGGCCTGCTGCGATCCGGCGCTCCTGCCCTTCGCCGAGGCCGACACGGTAGGAGGCCGCCAAGCTCGATCTGCTGGACGAGACCCTGGCCGACCTGGTGGCGGGCGGCCACCGCACGCTGGTCTTCTCGCAGTGGCCGTCGCTGCTGCGGCGGGTCATCCCGCGGCTCGAGTCGCGGGGCTGGACCTGGCTGTACCTGGACGGCCGCACCGCGAGCGCGCGGAGCTGGTGGACCGCTGGAACGACCCCGAGGGCCCGCCCGTGTTCCTCATCAGCCTGAAGGCGGGGGGGACGGGCCTGAACCTGACCGGGGCCGACCATGTGATCCACCTGGATCCCTGGTGGAATCCCGCGGTCGAGGATCAGGCCACCGACCGGGCGCACCGCATCGGCCAGCGAAGCCCGTGATGGCCTACAAGCTGGTGGCGCGGGACACCGTCGAGGAGAAGATCCTGGGCTGCAGGCCCGCAAGCGCGCGCTCTTCGCAGCCGGTCGACGCCGATCGCCTCGTGATCGAGACGCTCAGCCAGGGGCGGATCTGGAGGCGGTCTTCGGCGGCGACGGCGAGGACCTCCCCCGCTGGCGCTGCGGCCGGAGGTGGTGGTGGAGGCGTGGAGCCGCCGCCACCGGAGGTGATCGATCCCGCCCGCGACGACGTGCCGCCGGAGCTGGAGGTGCTGCTGCGCCCCGGGGCGAGCATCACCAACACCCACGTCCGGGACGCCACCGGCTGGGGGCAGCCCGCTCGCGCAAGTGGCTCCAGGACGAGGTGGAGTCGGGCCGGCTGGAGCAGCGGGGCAGCAAGCGTGGCACCCACTACGTGGTCATGCAGCGGCCCAGGCCGGCGCGCTCTGACGGGCCCGGTCGCTCAGAAAAGTCAGCGGTTACAAGAGGTTGGCGTCGCCGGGCGGCTACCAGGTCTGGGCCAGCTCGGCGACGATGCGGTTGCGGTTGCCGCAGGTCGTGTGGTTGTAGATGCGGATGAGCTGGGCGCCGATCAGCCCTGGGGAGCTGCCAGCGGATGACGCGGTGGCTGCGGCACCGATCGAGGCCGCGCAGGCCTCGGCGGGCTGGAGGCAGAGCCCGTCCACCTCCAGGCGGAAGTCCGCAGGATCATCCGGTGCGGGCTGGAACACGTAGTCCAGCCCGAGGATGCGCCGCCGCTGCCGGGTGGGGCGTTGAAGAAGATCACCCGATCGCGCTGCCCACACCGGCAGACGTCGTGCTGTTGATCGCCGCACGCCGCCTGCGGCGTCCCCGCACGCGCTCTCGTCGTCCTCGTTGCCCGCAGAGACGCAGGCCCGCGGCTCACAGGCGGGATCCGCGTCGGCCGGCGGCAGGGCGTCCACCGGGCGGGCGTCATGATCGCGATCACTGGCGTCCAGCGCGGCGTCGCGGCCGGCATCGGCGGGGCGGGCATCGGGCACATGCCCATCCAGCGGGGCGGCGTCCGGTGCGCGGGCGTCCTGGCTGGCAGCGTCGGTCGGCCGGGCGTCGGCCAGCCGGGCGTCGGCCAGCCGGGCGTCGGCCAGCCGGGCGTCGGCCAGCCGGGCGTCCTGGGCATCGGAGCCGGCGTCAGTGGGGGCGCCTCGATCCAGGCGTCCACCCGTCGCGTCCTGCGCGGGCGGTCGCGCATCCAGGTCGCTCACGGGCAGACCGGGAAACTCGCCCGGGCAGCCGGTCAGCGTCACCCCGATCCCCAGCGCCAGGCCCAGGCAGGCAGCCCGGCTTCCCCTTGCATGTCGTCCCATGCTTCCCCCCTCGCAGGCTGGTGCTACCCTGGTTCTCGTGCAGAAGACAACCGCGCTGTACCGCCGATCGGTCGAGCCCCGCGCGCTGGCGCTCCTGGCGCTCGCCCTCGGACCGATCCTGGAGGGCCTCCTCGGCGGTGGCCTCGATCGGTGGCTCTTCCTCGTGGTCGTGGTGGCGGGCGGTGGTGGTCAGATCCTCGCCGCTGCCGGCGCGGTCGCCGCCGCCCGGGAGCGGGGTGGCCAGCTGCGCTGGATCACGGCGGGCGCCGAGGCCCTCGCGACCGCGGCCCTCGTGCTCGTCCTGGGCGGGTGGGTGGCGGTCTTCTTCGGTGCCCCGGTGGCCCCACCCCTGGGCACGGATCCCCTGGCGCAGCGGCTGGCCATCGGCGCCATCGGCGCCGCGACGGCCCTCAGCGCGGCAGTCATCGGGCGCAGCGGCCGCGTCGGGCTCGGCCTCCTGGCGCTGGCATGGCTGGGAAGCTGGCCGGCCCTGCAGACCGTGGTCTTCCAGTGGTCCGCGACGGTCAGCACGGCCTGGCCCCACATCACGGCAGCCCTTGGCCTGGCCGTGCTGGCGAGCCTCGCGAAGGCGGCCGACCGGACGCCGCGCTGACCGCGGTTGGGGCCCTTCGAACTTTTTTCTCAATATTATCGAGAGTTTATAAAATAGTCTGCGACACGCGCCGCGACTGACCGAAGGAGAGAGAGGCCCCCACCACGCGGAGGACTCTCCCATGGCCGACACGCTCATCATCCAGGTGCCCGACCGGCTGCTCTACAGCCCCCGGCTCAAGCGCTGGGTGCTCGTCTCCGAGGTCACGTCCAAGACCTCCAACGACCTCTTCCTCTTCGTCCCGCTGGAAGTCGTGGTCGCCATCCTCAACGGCATCATCGGCCGCGCCCAGGCCCGCTGCCACGAGGAGGGCGGCTTCGGCTTCGACTTCGACCTCTACGGCTACTTCTTCATGTCCAACCACCTGCACTGGCTCATCGGCGTGGACACGCTGGTCCACAAGAGCATCGTGCTGGAGTGGGTCAATCGGGAAATCGCCAGGCGAATCAACAAGTTCCACGACCGGAGCGGCCAGGCGCTGGTGCCCAGCACGGCGATCCAGATCACGACGCTGGAGAAGGCCCTGGACCGGCTGCGGTACGTCATGGGCCAGGGCACGGCCGCCATGAAGTCGCGCCACCCGGCCGACGACGTCTTCGCCTGCTCCAACCCGGCGCTGCTGCGGGGCGAGAAGCTGCACGGCGTCTTCGTCCACGCCGACGGCCGGCGGGAGGAGACGACCGTCCGCATCGACCGCCTGCCGGGCCTGGGCGACCTGACGGAGAAGGAGCACCGGGCGCTGATGTGGCAGCTGGCCGACGGCATCGCCGCCGAAGCCCGCCCGCGGCGCAAGAAGGCGGGCCTGCCGGTGCCCGACCCCGAGGCGGTGCGGAAGGTGGACCCGATGACGCGGCCCAAGGAGCGCGACCGCAGCCCCGCGCCGGTGGTGCATGGGCCGCCCGAGCACCAGGAGGAGTGGCGCAAGCTCCACGCCGAGCTCAAGGACGCCTACACGACGGCGCACATCGCCTACTGGAAGTGGCTGGCGGACCCGACGCTGCCGCTGATCCCGTTCCCGGCGCACACGATTCCGCCGTCGCATGCGCGGAAGAAGCTCAGGGAGCTGGCCGAGAGCGGCTGACCCGCAGCCGCAAGTGCCTGAAATCAGGATTGTTCAGCGCCCGGCGTGGGCGGCGTAGGCGCCGTGCGCCCGCGCACCGCCACCCCTACACATCCAGCGCACCCGTCGCTCAGGCGAGCCTCCTTCCATCGCTCCCAGCCCAGCCCCTCCGGACCCGGAATGCCCCTCCGACGAGAGAAAGACGGCTTCAGGTTCCAGTGAGAGCGGACGCGAACACCCCGCCGGTGTCAAACCCGGTCGGCCCAACGGCAGGCGGTTCCAGTCACGGTGCACTCAGAACAGTGTGCTTCCGATGAACCCCGTTGGTCTGCCGGCCGCGGGCGGGCGGGGCGAGGGGCTACTCCGGCGGGTTGGCGGCGCCGCAGTGCTTCGCGCCGTCCGGCTCCATGGGGTCGACGGGGATGCACTCAAACCCGTTGGTGCAATCGCGGTCCTGGGCGCAGGGCCAGGTGCAGTACCACGATGGGACGCCGGTGGCGCCGGAGGTCTGGAGGCAGTAGGCGCCGGATGGGCAGCCGAAGCCTTCGGTGCAGTCGGCGGTGCAGATGCCCTGCTTGTCGTCATCGTTGGCGCGGACCTGGGCGCAGACTTCGCCCGGGCAGGCGTCGTCGGGGTTCAGGGCGCCCTCGACGCGGCCGCTGGCCACGCAGTCCTGCTGGATGTCGGCCGGGCGGGCCGCCTTGCAGGTGCCGTCGATGCAGAGCAGGTCGCGGTTCTGGCAGTCGGTGCGTCGCTCGCAAGGCTGGCCCTCGGGGACGTTGCCGACGCCCACGCTGGTGCAGCGCTGGGCGTAGAACTGGTAGAACATCGTGACCCAGTCGCTGGGTGTCCCCGGCGGGCAGTCGAGGCCGGCCATCCGGGTCTGGCAGGTGGCGATCTCTTCGTCCGTGATTGCGCGCAGCGTCCCGCGCTGGGCGCGGTCGGCGACGTCTTCCAGGCAGCGTGCGGCTTCGGTCTCGACACAGTCCGCGAGTTCGGGGCCGTCCAGGCCGAACACGACCCGGCGGTTGCCGCCCTGGACGCACCGGAAGACGTACTCGCACTTGGCGGTGCCGATGCCCTCGCAGTAGCGCTGGGGGAGGTCGGCCTCGCCGCCGCCTCCGCCGCCCGCCCCGCCTGCATCGGCGACGACGGCGGCGTCCACGACGACCTCGCCCCCGCCCCCACCGCCATCATCACAGCCCACGACGGCCAGCGCCGCCAGCATCCACGCGCTTCGCCCCATGCTCTCCCCCCGGGATCCAGTCCCCGTCTTCATCTCACCCTACCGTCCACCCCGGGCGCAACCGGCTGGACGACGACCGTGGCCCGGACGGGCAGGTGGTCGGAGCCGTTGGGGGCGCCCGCCTGGAAGGTCTCCACCGCCAGCGGGCCCGACGTGAGGATGTGGTCGATGGGAATTCTAAGGAATCCAGGGAGTTGCGCGGGCCATGTGCCGACGGGGCCGGCGCCGGTGGCGTCGCGACCTTCGCGGAAGGGGCCATCGACGAGCAGTCGGCGAAAGGGCACCGACCACGGCGTCGCGTTCAGGTCGCCCAGCAGGATGGCCCGCGCCGGCAGGGCCGCCCGGGCTTCGACGAAGCCGCGCAGGCTGGCGTCGCGCTCCGCGGCGATGGCGCCGCTGACCGGCGGCGGCGGGTGGACGAGCAGCAGCCCGACCGGGGCGCCGGCCACGTCGACGGTGGCGCGCAGCGCCGGGGTCGGCAGGCTCAGGATCGCGCGGGTGTCCCGCAGCGGCAGCCGGCTGTAGAGGGCGAGGCCGAAGTTGTCCTCCCGGGTCTGGGTGAGCCGGTGGGGCCAGGGCGAGAGGGCTGGCGCCAGGGCGTCGAGCCACCGGTCGTCGACCTCGACCAGGCCGATGACGTCGGCTTCGCTGGCGCTGATCTGGGCCGCGACGGCGGCGGGATCGCCGGTCGTGCGGTTCACGTTGGCCAGGAACAGCCGCAGGGGCGCGCCGGTCGACGGTGCGTCGGCCCGATACAGGGGGACCAGCGCGAGGGTGACGCTGAAGACGGCCGGGAGCGCCAGCAGCAGTGCGAGCCGGTCCCGCGCCAGGGCGGCGAGCGCTAGCGCGAGGGCCGCCGGGAGCGCGGCCTGGGCGCGGAAGTGGTTGGCGAGGTCAGCCAGCCAGTGCCACCGACCGAGCTCTCCGAGGGTGAGCCCGCCGAGGGTGGCGATGGCCAGGAAGGTGGCGATCCGCGCGAGGGCGCGGCGGCCGCGGCTCGTGGTCACGGGGCCAGGCGGGCGGCGATCTCGCGGGCGAGGCCTTCGATCAGGCGCCCATAGGCGCGCACCGCCGCGTCGGCGCCCCGACCGCCGGTGGTCTCGCGGATGTCGGCCACCCCGTCCGCCACCAGCGCGTCGTCCTCGCCCCGGCGGATGGAGAAGCGCGCCCGCAGGCGGGCGGGGCCGCCGGAGGTCACGTCGAGCTGCTCGATGTCGACGCTGATGCGCTGCGCGTCGGCGCTGCTGGTCCGCCCGGGGAACGTCACGACGTCGAGGGTGCCGGCCGCGGCGCCCAGGTGCTCGCCCAGCGCCCGGACCAGCTCGGCGTCGAACGCGCTGCCCCACCGGTTGTTGTCGTCGAACACCAGCGCCAGCTCGCCTTCGCGCCACGTGACCTGGGAGCGCCCGAGGTACGCGGGGATGCGGACGGGGCCCAGGACGAGGGCGCGCCCGGCCGAGGCGGCGCTGGCCGCGGGGGTGGGGAGCGCGTGGAACCGCACCGGCGGGCTGCTGCACGCAGCCGCGAGGGCGGCGAGGGCGGCGGGGAGGAGGTAGCGTCGCATCACGGCTCCGAGCGTCCGGTGAGGAGGCTTTCGGGGTTGCGATCCAGGGCCTCCGCCAGCAGCCGGAAGCTGCGCGCGGTGTCGGCCAGCTCGGCGAGGAGCCGCTGGATCTCCAGGTTGGTCGGGGACGCGGGGGCCACGAGCTTGCCGGCGGCGGCGATGGTCTTCTCGGTGGACTCCAGCGTCTTCTGGACGCCGGCGAGGGTGACCCTCGCCTCTTCCATCGTGCGGCCCAGGGCCGGCAGCAGGTCGGCGTTGGCCTGGCGGGCGGCCCCGCGGCTCTCCTCCAGGGTGCCGCGCAGGGCCGTCAGCGCTCGGGCGAACTCCCCGCCGATCTCGGCCAGGGGGATGTCTTCGATCTTCTCGACGAGCTTGCGGACGTTGGCGGCCAGCTCGTCGAGGCGCTTGGGCATGTGGGGCAGCTCGGGGTAGGCCCCCGTGCGGATGATGGAGGCCTTCTTCGCGCCCCGATCGATCCCCTTTGAGGTTCACGAGGCACCCCCCCGTCAACAGGTTGCCGGTCTCGAGCCGGACCCGCAGGCTCCTCCCACCAGCGCCTCCAGCCGGTCCAGCACGGCCTCGGGGAGCTGTCCACGACCCTCGGCGCGCTCGGGCTCGAGCTGCAGCACCACCGGCGTCTCGAACGTCTGAGTGGCGGCGTCGTACACCAGCCGCGCCTCGACCACCGAGCCGATGCGGGTGCCCAGGAACTCCACGGGCGAGCCCTTGCTGAGCCCCTTGGCGGAGCCATCGAACCGGACGAGGTACTTGCGGGTGACGGTGTACTCCCGGCGCTCCGCCGACGCGCGCGTCGAGGCCAGCTTGAACTCCGTCTCGGCCGTGACGGGCAGCCCGGGCTCGTCGGACGGGGTGTCGAAGGCGATGCCGCCGATGAGCATGGAGAGGAAGGACTGGGTCTCGATCCGCAGGCCGTCCTGGTTGACGGTGGCGTCGAAGCCGCTGGCGTTCCACCACCGGGTGGTGGTGCGGATGCGCTGGTCGTGGGGCGCGTGGACGAAGACGTCGATGGTGACGGACGAGCCGTCGGGCTCGAGCTGGGTGCGCACCACCTCGCCCACCTGGACCTGCCGGTAGTGGACGGGCACGCCCACGTCGAGGGAGCCCATGGACGGGGCGCGCAGGGTGAAGCGCGTGCCCTCCTGCTGAGAGGTCACCAGCGGCGCCGTCTGCAGGCCCTCGAAGACGCGCTGGGCCTTGCCCTCCGGCACCGGATCGATGCCGATGTAGGCCCCCGACAAGAGCGTGCCCAGGCCCGAGACCTGGCCGGCGCTCACCCGCGCCCGGACCACCCAGAACCGAGTCTTTTCAGTAAGATAGCGGTCCAGGCCTGGGGCCAGTCGGGCCTTCGCGACCACGTGCGTGAGGTCGTCGCTCAGGGCCAGCGTCTCGACGACGCCCACCTCGAGCTCGCGGTAGCGGATCTTCGTCTTGCCGGCCTCGATGCCGTCGGCGGTGGGGAAGGTGATGGTGAAGGCCGGGCCCTTCTCCGAGACCGACTTCCACGTCAGCCAGGCCCCGATGAGGGCGGCGACGAGGGGGATGACCCACACCACCGACAGGCGTCGCTTCTCCAGCACCCGGGCCTCGGGCACCGGCGCGGGCGTCTCATCACTCATGGTGAGGGGTCTCCTTCCCCAGTCGATCCCAGATGAGCCGGGGATCGAACGACTCGGCGGCGATCATGGTGACCACCACGACGGCCCCGAAGAACACGGCGCCCGCCATGGCGCGCACCTCCGCGAGGGCCCCTGCCTGGACGAGGGCAGCCAGCACGGTGACCACGAAGATGTCGACCATGGACCAGCGGCCCAGCAGCTCGGTCAGCCGGTAGAGCCGGGTGCGCTCCACCGGGCGCCACATGCTGCGGCGCTGCACCGAGATCAGCAGCACGAGCAGCGCGATGATCTTGAACAGCGGCACCACCACGCTGGCGAAGAACACCACCAGCGCCAGCGGCCACGAGCCGTGCTCCAGCAGGTGCATCACCCCGCTCATGATGGTGTCGGCCTGGGGCGTCCCCAGGGTGGTGACCTCCATGATGGGCAGCAGGTTGGCCGGGAAGAACAGCAGCAGCGACGCCACCACGAGCGCCCAGGTCCGCTGGAGGCTGTTGGTCTTGCGGGGGTGGACCTCGCTGCCGCACCGCGGGCAGACCGCCCGCGGGTGGCCCGGCCCCGCCGGCAACCGCTGGAGAAGGCCGCAGGCGTGGCAGGTGGCCAGGTGCTGCTCGATGGCCATCGTCATGGCTCGGGCACCTCGGGCGCCAGCGTCCGCCACGTCTCCTCGGCGTCGAGCGTGACCATCGAGGCCGCCAGGACCGGGATGAGGGCGGCGAAGGCCCACAGGGCGATGCCCGGCACGATGACCGCCAGATCGGCCAGCTTCACCATCGAGACCAGCACCCCCAGCATGAAGACCTCGGCCATGCTCCACGGCCGGATGGACTGCAGGAAGCGAAAGGCCTGCGCCCCCGCGGGCGAGCGGCGGCCGCGCGCCAGGGGCAAGACCACCCAGAGCAGCAGCCCGACGTGGAGCGCCGGCGCCAGCAGCGTGGTCAGGAAGACCAGCCCGGCCAGCCACTCCGCCCCCTGCTTCCACAGGTTCCAGGCGCCCGCCACGATGCTCGTGTGGGTCAGCCGACCCTGATCTCCAGCGTCAGCAAGGGAAAAACGTTCGCGACCACCAGCAGGATCAGGGCGGCGAGGCCGAGGGCGGCCGTGCGCTCGAAGGTGTTGGCGATGACGCGGGTCAGCACCGCGTCGCACCGGGTGCAGCGGGCCGCGCCCCCCGCGGGCACGGCCGGGACCCGCTGGAGCAGGTCGCAGTCGTGGCAGGCGATGAGGTGGCTGTCACGCATGCCGTGGGCTGTACCATCTTTCGGCCCGGCCGTCTCGTTTGCACATGGGCTGGATCCCGGGGCTCGCTCGGAAACACTGGCGCCATGGACACCGGATCCCTCGATCAGGTCACATGGCTGGCCGCCGCCGGCTGCGGCTCCTCCGCGCCGCTCGCCTGGGGCAGCAGTGGCCGGACGCCCGCCGCATCGCCTCGCACCTCGAGGCCATGAGCCCGGCGATCCACCACGGGCTGGCCCCGCCGGCCGCGCCCGATCCGTCATCGGGTCTCCCGGGCTTCGTGCACTGGCAGCAGGTGGTCAGCGATCAGAGCCTGGCCGCGGAGGCCCTCGCCTCGCTCGACGACGAGGCGACGCTGGCCGCCCGCGTCGCCGCCCGCGGTCTGCCCATCGACGCCCGGCAGCTCGCCCGGCGCCGCTACGCCCAGGCCCTCGTGGATCGGCCCTCGCCCCGCTCATCGCCGTGGACGCCCGCGTCCGCCGGGGTCGATGGCGACACCGCTGATCTGCTGCTGGTGCTGGACAAGCTGGAGACCAGCGGCCGGTTCGTCCGCGTCACCGTGGCGCCTCCCAGGCCGGCGCCCACGGCCTGGTGCGGCTGGATGCCGACGCGGCCACCGCCACGGCGTGCCGCTGCGCGATCTGGTCTTTCGCCAGGCGCGGCTGGACGTGGACCTGCTGTGGATCACCCTCGCCGATCAGCCCGGCTTGACCATCGAGGGCTCGAGCGTGGCGCGGTGGGCCTGCTCTGGGTCGACGGCCTGAACTGGCCCGAGGCCTGGGCCGCGTCGGCGACCCCGGCGCGCGGGCCGCGCTCGCCTGCACCGAGCTGGCGGCCCTGGATCTGGCGGCCGACCACGACGGCGATCCCTGCTTCACCGAGCCGCCCAGCGAGCTGCGCCAGGCGGCGCGGGCCCGCTACGGCTTCAAGGTGAGCCGGGAAGCGGCGGTTCGTGGTGCCCGCCGAGCTGGAGCAGCCCGTCCGGCAGTGGTGCCGTGATCAGGGGCGTCCCTGCGTGGTGCGCCGGGGCTGACGCCGGATTTTCCTTTTGATCCAGGCGCTTGCGAGCAGACAGAGCAGCACAGGCGGCGGGCCCTTCGGGGCCCCGGGGGCCGCAGCGCAGTCGCCATGGGCGTGGGCGGACCGGGCCGAGGCGGCGTCGGCGGGGCGGCCATCGGCGGCCGGGGCGGCGTCGGCCGGTGGGGTGCCATCGGGGTCAGCCGCCGCATCTCCCGGCGCCGCGTCGGGGGATGGCTCCGCCGCAGCGTCCAGCGGGGTGCCCGCGTCGATGGGGGGCAGATCCGGCCCGACGCAGCGGGCGTGCAGGCCGTCATCCTCGCAGACGCTGCCCTCGGGGCAGGGCTGCCGCTCGGCGGCGGCGCCCAGGGCGTCGCAGCGCACGACGGTGTGGGCGTCGAGGCAGACCCGGCGGTCGGCCGTCGTGGGATCGAGGCACGCGGGCAGGGCGCAGCGCGGGCCGCCCTCCCCGTCGGCGCAGACCAGGCCCGGCTCGCAGGGCTCGCGGCTGTAGACGTTGCCGTTGAAGCAGCGGCCCACCTCGCCGCTGGCCAGGCAGACGGTGCGATCGTCGTGGGGCGGCACGGCCTCCGGTACCGGGCACGCGGGCTCGGGGGGGCCGCACTCGGCGCCGTCGTCCGTCACGCGGCAGATCTGCCCGGCGGGGCAGGGCACCTCGGTGGCGCCGCCGTCGTCGCGGCAGTCCAGCAGGTGCCCGGACCGGATGGAGCACTGGCGGTGGGCCACGGGCGCGAACTCGGGGCCGGGGACGCAGAGGCTCAGCACGCACCGCGCCTGGCCAGCGGGCAGGCCCACGGCCGAGCACCACGAGCCGAACGCGCCGCAGTCGCCGGCCTCGCCGTCGGGCAGGCCGTCGAGGCAGCGCAGCAGGTGGCGCTCGTCCAGGCAGATGGCGCCCTCGCCGCGGGGCGGGCAGGACGGGATGACGCAGCGCGGGGCGGGGTCGGCGATGCACGTCACGCCGAAGGCGCTGCAGTCACCACGGCGGCAGTCGGCGTCCACGACCACCGGGCCGTCGCAGCGCGGCTCGCACGCCCCGGCGCCGTTGATGGCCCCCGAGGTGAAGAAGGGGGTGCGCCGGTTGGCGCCGTCCAGGTTCAGCTCGACGTGGATGTGGTCGATGTGGGGGATGGGCCCGCCGTAGGGCCGCAGGCGGCTGCCCGGCGCCCGGGAGCCGTTCCAGGAGGCCCGGTCCCAGACGATGATCTGCACGCCGATGTCCCCCGCGTGCTCCACCAGCCAGTTGGCCACCTCGTCGCCCGCCGTGTTGTCGGCGTCGCCGCCGACGGTGGGGATCATCAGGTCGATGGCGCGGCCGATGCTGTGCACGCTCAAGTACGCGGTATCACCGGTGTTTTGCCGACAGCACTCGAAGCCGCCGGCCGCCGTGATCTGCGGAAAACGGCGCCGCAGGAAGGCCGCGAAGTCGAGGGTGCCCGGCAGGCCGGCGGAGCAGGCGGGGTGGACGCAGGAGCAGGCCCACGGGTTGTCGCTGGCGCAGCGACCGCCGTCCGCGATGCGAGGGGAGCCGTCGCGCCGGATGACGTGGGCGTCGCCCCGGGCCAGCACGGCGGCGGGCGGGGCCCAGCTCCCGGGCACCGCGATGGGGGCCTCCAGCGTCCCGAGGGCGGGGGGGCCTGGATCACAGGCCACCAGCGTGAGGGCGAGGACGGCGAGGAGGGCGAGGCAGCACTTCGACATGGCGATCCCCCGGCGGCAGCCCGGCGACTGTAGCGCGGTCGCGGGCGCCGCGGCGAGGCGGCTTGGCCTCGGCCGGGGTCGCGTCTATCATGCCGACGTTCAGCAAAGCGGTGGCCCTTGACCCAGGACTCCCAGGCCCTTCGACGCTGCCGGCGCTGCGACTGGCAGGGCCCCGAGCTGCGCTGCCCCCGCGACGGGCAGGCCCTCGTCGATCCCGCCGTGCTGGCGCGCTGGCCGGACGATCCCCTCCTCGGCACGGCCCTGGCCGACAAGTACCTGGTGGTGGACATCATCGGCGAGGGCGGCTTCGGCGCCGTCTACCGCGCCATCCAGGTGCCGGTGCAGCGGTCGGTGGCCGTGAAGGTGATCCGGGCCCAGGCCGAGGGCGAGCTGGAGCAGCTCCGCGCCCGGCTTCCGGGAAGCCAAGGCCATCGGGCGCCTGCGGGGGGCCGGTCGGTCTCGCTGCATGACCTGATGGCGAGGACGCCGGCACCCTCTTCATGGTGATGGAGCTGGTCGCGGGCGAGACGCTCCACGTGATGTTGACCCGGATGGGGCGGCTGCCCTCGCGCGCCGCCGGCATCGCGCTGCAGGTGTCGAGGCGCTGGCCGAGGCCCACGATCTGGGCCTCATCCACCGCGACATCAAGCCCGAGAACATCATGCTGGCCCGCACCGCCATGGGCGCGGATCGCGTGAAGGTGCTGGACTTCGGCATCACCAAGCTCAGCCACGCCGAGACCCCGGCGTGGAGGACGCCGCCCTGACGGCGGCGGGCTCGGTGGTCGGCACCCCGCCTACATGGCGCCGGAGCACTGGAGCGGGCAGCCAGGTCCCCAGAGCGACCTGTACGCGGTGGGGGTGCTCCTCTACCGCATGCTGGCGGGCCGCACGCCGTTCCAGGGCAAGCCGATGGTGCTCTACCAGGCCCACCTGACCCAGGCGCCCCCGGCGCTGGATGCGGCCCTCGGCCTGCCGGCGGTCCTGGAGCGGACGGTCATGCGGGCCCTGGAGAAGTCGACGACGGCGCGGTTCCAGTCGGCGGCCGAGATGGCGGCGGCCCTGCGCAGCTCGCTGGAGGCGCTGGCGGCGGGGGAGGGGGCCGAGGAGGAGCACGGCGGGCGGCCGCTGGGCTGGATCATCCTGGCCGGGCTGGGAGCGGCCGCGGCGGCGGGCCTGGTCATCTGGCTCGCTGGCGGCCGTGATGTGCAAGTGCCTGATTCTTCAGGATTGCTGCGCAAGGCCGGCCCGACGCGGGGGCGAAGCCGGACGCGGCCGGCCGGACGCGGCAAGCCGGACGCGGCCCGGCCGCGCGACGCGGCGAAAGCTGACGCGGCCCGGCCGGACGCGGCGACGCCGGACGCGGCCCGACCGGACGCGAGTGTGCCGGCGGCCCCGGAGAGCGCGGCCCCGGAGAGCGCGGCCCTGGAGAGCGCGGCCCCGGAGAGCGCGGCCCCGGAAAGCGCGGCCCCGGAGAGCGCGGCCCCGGAGAGCGCAGCCCCGGAGAGCGCAGCCCCGGAGAGCGCGGCCCCGGAGAGCGCGGCCCCGGAGAGCGCGGCCCCGGAGAGCGCGGCCCCGAGAGCGCGGCCCCGGAGAGCGCGGCCCCGGAGAGCGCGGCCCCGATCCGGCGGACACCCTCGCCGCCCTCGTGGCCCGCATCGAGGCGGAGGACGCCGACGCCCCGGCGGCGCTGGAGGCGCTCCTCAAGGACAACCCGAAGCTGAAGACCGCGGCCCGCAAGGCCCTCTGGGGCCGCCGCAAGGAGGCGGCGCTGCGGTTCTTGTTCCCTCGCCGCGGGACGGCCCCGACGCTGGGGCGCTACTGAGCGCCCGCCGCTGCCGACTGGAGAGCCCATGCTCCGCGCCCTGACGCCCTGCACCCTGTTCCTGGCCGTCGCTGGCTGCCGTGACGCGGCCACGACGCCGCCGCCGGCCGAGCCCGTCGTCAAGAGCGCCCCGGCCACCGCCGCCCCGGCCACCGCGCCGGCCCCGGCGGCCGCGCCGGCCGATCCGGCGGCCCGGCTGGCGGGCGCCTGGAAGCCGGATCTGGCCCAGGTCGCCACGGATCCCGAGATCCTGAAGCTGCCGCGGCCGCAGCAGCTCGAGGCGGTGGAGCTGGCCCGGGGGCTGCTGGACAAGCTGACCATCGAGTTCACCGCCGCGGGCGCGGTGACGCTGCGCCATGGCTCCGAGGAGCGCACGGGGACCTACACGATCCTGCCGACCACGGAGGGCCTGGAGCTGCGGGTGACCACGGCCCGCGCCGAGGAGGCGCCGCGGGAAGAGCGCCTGGATCTGGCGTTCGAGCAGCAGGCCATCCGGCTGACGACCCCGGACGGCAAGGCGACGCGCTTCATCCGCCGCTGAGGCTCAGGGCCCGCAGGCCCGCAGGGCGTCGCACAGGCCCCGCTCGACGGAGGCGGCCCCTGCGCAGCGCCAGAAGCCCAGCGGCGCCGTCACGCACGTCAGGTCGCAGCGGTTGCCCGGCAGGCCGGCGCACGAGAGCAGGTCCTCCTCGGCCCCCGCGCCACAGACCCGCGTGCAGATCATCCCGGAATTACAGAAGAAGTTCTCCACGTCCGCGGGCACGGCGTCGCAGTCGACGGCCTCCATCTGCTCGACCCCGAGGGACAGGCAGGCGGCCTCGCACCGCCCCGTCTGGAAGGCTCGATCGCGCTCGGTGCCGAGGGCGTTGCAGGCGCGCAGGCAGGGGATGACGGCGGCGCAGAGCTCGGCACAGGTCTGCTCGCCGGGGCGCACGCAGCGCTCGGCGACGCACGTCTGCAGGCCGGTGCAGTCGGCGTCCGTGGCGCATGCCCGCCGGGGATCGCGCCAGCCGGCCCACGGATCCCCCACGGCGGCGTCGGGGCGGGCGGCGTCGGGGGGCGAGGCGTCGGGCGGCGAGGCGTCGGGCGGGGCAGCGTCCGTCGGGGGCCGAACGACCGGCCGGGCATCCCCGCGCCCGCCGTCGACGGCCGCCGCGTCCACCACCTCGACGGCGCCCCGCGGGGGGGCCTCCAGGCGATCCTCGACGGCGAGGGAGCAGCCGGCGACCCACACACCGGCGATCAGGGCCATGATCCGCAATCTCAAGACCTCCGGCGGGCATCGTACGACGCTTTGCCCGGTCGGTACGATGTTCTAGGCTGGGCATCCCCAGAGGGCACCCCGGGCGCGAGGAGGAGAGATGGCGAACGACTCGGATGACGCGATCAAGGCGGTCTTCGCGGCCGCGGGTGACAAGCCGGCGGCCGATCCCGAGGTGCTCAGCGACCGGGTGCTGCTGTTGGGCATCGGGCCGCGGGCCTGGGAGCACCCGGCCGATCGGGCGGCCCTGGAGGCGCTGCGCAAGGTCCCGGGCTTCGACACGGTGCTGCGGCGCTCCTTCGGCCTGGTCTCCGAGCGCAGCCTGCGCCTGCTGTACCTCGCCAACGCCGTGGAGGTGGGGCCCCGCCAGTTCAAGCGCGTGCACGCCCTCTTCACCGAGTGCTGTGCCATCCTGGACGCGCCGAAGCGGCCGCAGCTCTTCGTGACCCAGTACCCCATCGTCAACGCGGGGGCCGTGGGGGTCGACGATCCCTTCATCGTGCTCAACTCGGGCACCCTCGACCTGCTCACCGACGACGAGCTGCGGTTCGTGCTCGGGCATGAGCTGGGCCACGCCCTCTCGGGCCACGTGCTCTACAAGACCATGCTGCACTTGATGTTGCGGCTGGTCTTCTCGCGGGTGGGGCTGCCCGGCATGCTGCTCACCGGCGTGATCATGGCCCTCAAGGAGTGGGACCGGAAGTCGGAGCTGTCGTCGGATCGGGCGGGCCTGCTCTGCCTGCAAGACCCGGCCACGGCCTGGCGCGTCCACATGAAGATGGCGGGCGGCAGCCGGGTGGACGAGATGGACGTGGACGCCTTCGTCGAGCAGGCGGCGGCCTACGAGGCCGGCGGCGATGTGCGCGACGGGGCGCTGAAGTTCATCAACCTGCTGGGCCAGACCCACCCGTTCCCGGTGCTGCGGCTGGCCGAGCTGAAGCGCTGGGTGGAGCAGGGGGCCTACGCCGCCATCCTGGCCGGCGACTACCCGCGGCGCGACCAGGCCGGCGACTTCCGCGCCGACGTCACGGCCTCGGTGGAGGCCTACCGCAGCTCCGTGGCCGAGTCGGACGACCCCTTCCTGAAGGCCCTGCGCGAGCTCGGGTCGACGGTGGGGGACGGCGCGGGGGCCCTCTGGGATCAGGTGCGCGACCTCTTCGGTCGCGGCAAGGCAAGGGCGGCGGTGACGACGGCCAGGACCGCGAGGATGGGGAGGACGGTGGCGGTGGTGGCGGCGAGCTGGGGCCGCGCCTTTGAGGGCCCTCGCTCTCGCGGCCCTGCTCGCGGCCCTGCTCGCGGCCCTGCCTGCGGCCGCCCATCCCATCGACGACTGGCTCCAGGCCGCCGAGGGCGCCGAGGTGGTCGTCGTGGTGCCCCGCCTGGAGGTGCTGACGGGGGCGCTGGCCGGGGCCCTGCGGCAGGCCCGGGAGCTGCCGGCCCTGGCCGCCGTGCTGGGGGAGGCGACGGCGCCCGCCCTGGGCCTCGTGGACGCCGCCCTCGAGCCTCAGGCCGGCCTTCGGCCCGAGGGGCCCCTGCTCTACGCCCGGTATGCGGGGGGCTCGCTGTTGCGGCTGCCGGTGGCTGACCGGGCCGGGGTGGAGGCCCTGCTGGCGACCCTGGGGCGGCCGGCCCAGCCCGAGAACGTGGCGGGGCAGGCGGGCTGGCGCACCGACGACGGCGTGCTGGTGCTCCACGACGGGGCCTCGTCGGCGCCCGGGACGCGGGGGTGCTCGCGCCGTTCCTGGTGGCGGGCGCCCCGCCCGCGGCGCTCGAGGGCTGCGCCAGCGGCCCGGGCCAGGCCGACGTATTCGTCCTGCTGCGCACCCCGGCGGGCCGGGCCTGCGTCACCCTGCGCCTGGATCCCGATCGCCTGGTCGTGGAGGCCCGCGGCCCCGGCACGCTGCTGCCCGTCCGCTGGTTTGGCGATGGCGATGACGCGCTGCTGACCGGGCTGGGCCCCGACGTGACCGGGCTGCTGGCCGCCCACCTCACGCCGGCCGCGCTGGCTCGCCCCGCCGCGATGCTCCCGGAGTGGGCGTCCCTCATCGAGGCCCTCGATGGCCGGATCGCGGTCGGCGTGGGACCGGCGCTGGGCACCGCGACCGTGCTCCTGGGCCTGGCCGACGCCCCGAAGGCCCGGGCGGCCCTCGACGCCCTGCTACGGCCGGGCCCCCTGGGCCCGGTGGTCGTGGCGCCGACGGGACCCGGCGCCTGGCGGGTCGAGCTGGAGAAGGTGAAGAAGATCGAGGGGTTGCCGAGCGTGTCGGCGGCGATCCTGCGCCTGGAGGGCGGCACGCTCCGCCTCACCACCGCGGGCGAGCCGACGCCGGGGCGGCCTGCGCTGCTGGCACCCGGCCGCCTCGCGATCGACGCGGCCCCCGTGGCGATCTGGGCCAACCAGACCGGGGGGCGCCCCCACGACGGTCGCGCCGTGATGGACGCCATCCGGCCGGTGCTCGGATCCCAGGCCGATGGCCTGGAGCCCTGGCTGGCGGCCGTCGCGTGGGCGGCCGGCCGCGTGGGGACCGCCGCCGTCAGCGTGCACCAGACCCGGGACACCGTGCGCCTCCGCGTCGAGGTGGAGCTGCTCTGAGGATCGCCCTCGTGCTGTCGCTGATCCTGGCCGGGTGCCGGGGGGATGCACCGGCTGGCGAGGCCCCGGCGCCAGCGTCGGGGGCTGCCCCGGCCAGCGCCCCGCCGTCGGATCGGTGGCAGCGTGCGCCGGGCACGGAGCCCCATCCGGAGGCGCGGGCGCTGTACCGCCGGGCCGCGACGCTCGTGCAGAGCGGCCGCCTGGCCGAGGCCGAGCCGCTGTTCGCCCAGCTCATCGCGCGCTGGCCCGAGAGCCGCTTCGCCCGGCGCCTGTCGACCCCGGGGCTGCCCCCGAGCGTGCTCGGCCAGGCCGCCGCGCTGGGTGTGGGGTTGTGGGCGCTGGTGCTGTATGTGAACACACCGCACCGGTAGCAGCGAACGGTGGCCGCAGGCCCTCGGAGAAATGCAGGCCCCCCTCCTCGGTGGGTCGCCCCCCGCCGCGGATCCGGCTACCATCCCGCGGACCGACCGGCCGGGGGCGACGATGGCGCACAAGACACTCCTGCTGGCGGCGCTGTGCGCGGCGTCGCCGGCCCTGGGCAACCCGTTCTCGGCGGCCCGCTACCGGGGCCTGCTGGGCACCGCGGTGGACGCCAGCGGCTTCTCGCTCTACTGGAACCCGGCCGCCCTCGGCACGCTGGAGGGGGTGCACATCGGCCTGCACGGCGGCGGGGTGCACCGCACCGCCACCTTCGACCGGGCCGTCGAGGCCAACGGCGAGACGCCCGAGACCGCGCCGTACAACAGCGGCGAAGGCTCGACGGAGGCGTGGGGGGTGGTGCCGTCCATGGCCGGCTCGTACACCCTGAGCCTGGGCGAAGACTTCGGCCTCGGCCTCGGCGCCGGCCTCTACATCGCCCGCGCAGGCCTCGCCAACTGGAACCGCCACCCCGAGGCCTCGGCCGCCGAGCCCGGCGCCTACGACGGGCCGCAGCGCTGGGGCACCATCAGCACCCGCCTCGTGGTCACCACGCCCAGCGTCGGCGTCGGCCTCACCCACAAGCCCTCGGGGCTCTCGCTGGGGGTGGCGCCCGCCTTCAACTTCGTGAGCCTCAGCCTCAACCGCGCCCGCAACCCCGACCAGTCGACCACCCTGCGCGACGTCGAGGGCCGCATCGCCGAGGGTCGCATCCTCCTCGAAGACGGCGCCGCCTTCGGCCTGACGTGGGTGGTGGGCGCGCGCTGGGATGTGGATCGCGATCTGGCCTTCGCCGTGACGTGGCACCAGGGCGCCGACTACCAGGTGGAGGGCAAGTCGTTCATCCAGTTCGGCACCGCCGACGAGACGACAGCCAACGCCCGCTTCCCGCTGCAAGTGGCTGATTCTATTCGACTTGCGGCGCGCGTCGGCGTGACGGACTGGCTCGACCTGCGCAGCGAGGTGGAGTGGGCCGGCTGGTCGCGCATGGACAAGCAGGAGGCCGTGAACCTGGACGATCCCGATCGCCCGGTGCTGATGCGCATCGAGCGGGCCTTCGAGGACACGCTGGCCGCCCGCCTGCGCACCGACTTCAAGGTCGCCGAGACGGTGGTGGTGCATGGGGGCCTGGAGTACGAGACGGGGGCGACGCCCCCCCAGACCCACGAGCCGGGCCTGGCCGAGAGCGACTCGGTGCAGATCGGCGTGGGCGGCAGCTTCCAGCTCAGCGAGCACCTGGCGCTCACCACCAGCTTCATCGTGCATGAGTTCGTGGATGTGGACGTGACCAACAGCATCCAGGGGCCGCCCCAGAACGGCACCTACACGGATCACCGCCAGTACCTCACCGTCGATCTGGAGGTGACGCTGTGAGAGCGCTCTGCCTCGGGCTGCTGGCCCTGTCCCTCGCCGCCTGCGAGGACATCCCCCGCAAGGACTACGACGACTTCCGCGAGCGCACCGCGCGCGCCCGGGCCGAAGGCCAGGACGGCGAGACGGGCGGGAGCCTCCAGGACCTCACGGGCCGCTGGCTGCTGCACGCCCTCCTGCAGGGCGGCATCGATCTGGGCCTCATCGTCGAGCTCGAGCCCGCCACTCCCCCCGCCGAGGGCGAGCTGCCGCGGGTCTACACCTCGCGCATCTGGCTGTGGCGCCAGGATCTGCCGCTGGTGGCCTGCGACGCCTCGACGCCCTGCCCCAACAACCGCACCTGCAACCGCTTCGGCACCTGCGACAGCCCGCCGCTGGTCGTCACCACCACCACCGTCAACGATGACGGCACCTTCCAGCTCATCGCCGATCCCCTGGACCTGGGCACCGAGGTCCTCAACTCGGCCGAGCCGGTCAAGGCGCGGGTGGTCATGAACTCCCGCAGCACCAGCGCCGACAACTGGTGCGGCGACGCCGAGGGCAGCGTGGTCAGCCCCCTGACGCTGAACCTGGCCGGCAGCCGCTTCTCGGCCTTCCGGCATGTGCCCCAGGACTGGATCTGCAAGGTGGCCGTCGAGGACGGCGAGCCCCGCGACTGCGTGGGCGACGAGGTGGCCGACAACAAGAACTACGAGCACGTCTACGAGGCGCTGCCGTTCAAGTGCGCCGCCCAGCCCGGCGACGTGGAGCCGCCCGCCCCCGACATGGGCGTGGCCCCCGACGGCGGGCCCACCCGCCCGGCCGCCCCGGACCTCTCGGCCGTCGACAGCATGGCGCGCGACCTGACGGGCAACTGGCTGCTGGACGCCAAGGTGAACGGGGCCATCCCCCTGCAGCTCTGGCTGAGCATGATCTACACCGCCGGCGCCGACGGGTCCGCCAACCTCGACGGCGCGCTGCGCAGCGTGACGGCCTCCCCGGGCACGCCGGCCCTGGCGACGTTCACCACCACCGTCGGGGCCGACGGCCGCTTCGAGATCTGGCTGCCCGGCCTGTCCATCTCGACGGACCTGGCCACCGTCCAGGCCGACATCCTGCTGGCGGGCGCCACTCTGCCCGATGGCATCTGCGGCATCGCGGCCGGCCAGGTCAACCAGCCGCCCCTCGGCGCCCTCACCGAGCGCACGACCTTCCACGCCGAGCCCTGGGATCCCACCACCGAGGTGCCCATGGGTCGGCCCTTCGCGTGTCCCGCCGAGTGAGGCGGCTTGTTCTACCTGCTCACCTTCCTGGCGGTCATCCCGTCCCCCGTCTTGATGTTCATCAACGGCGAGGCCTGGGCCGTCTTCGTCGGCCTCATGGGCACCCGCGACTGGATGCTGCTGGCCCTCGCCATCGCCTGCGGGCAGACCGTCGGCTTCACGCTGCTGTACTTCTTCGGCGGCAAGGCGCTGGGGCGCATCCCCAAGCTGCAGCGCGCGGTGGATCGCTTCGACAAGGAGAAGCTCAAGGCGCGCTCCCCCTGGCTCCTGAGCCTGGGCGCCCTCATCGGCCTGCCGCCCCACAACGTCATGTGCGCCATCAGCCCGCTGGTGGGCCTGCCGTTTCGCCAGATCTTCGTCATCACCATCCTGGGTCGAGGGGTCCGCTACATGGTGCTCGCGGGCACGCCGGCCTACTTCGCCCAGTACATCGACACGAGTTGGATTCCTGAATGGCTACGCGCGCTTGCGTGATTCTGGCGGTCGCCCTGGCGGCCTCCGCGGCGGGCGCGACCCAGCCGCGTGACGCCCTCGAGCCCGACCCGGAGCGGGTGCTCCTGCCCATCGGCCGCACGGCGGCCGTGGCCCTCCCCGGGTCGTGGCGCTTGTACGGGGGGACCGTCTCCGGCGTGTCGGTCGCGGCCGAGGACCCGGCGGTGGGGGATCAGACGCCCACCCAGCAGCTCCTGGAGAGCCGCCTGCGGGTGCAGCCCTCGCTCCTCGTCCAGTCGCGGGGCTACTTCAAGCTCTGGCGTGTCATGGCCGACGGCGAGCTGCATGTGACGCTGGCCGAGAGCACCCGCCCGCCGGTGGGGCTTGAGGCCGACGAGCGCTGGCAGTTCATCCACGACCAGCCCGTGCTGCGGCTCACCCGCCTCAACCTGCTGATGGCGGGCGAGCACCTCATCCTCAAGGCTGGCCTGGAGCGCAGCCACTTCGGCCTGGGCATCCTGGCCAACGACGGCGAGGACGCCCCGGCGGGCGTGACGCGGGAGAGCCCCTTCGGCATCTCGCGGCAGGGCGACCAGGTGCTCCGGGGCCAGATCACCGTGCTGCCCCAGGGCGTCGTGGTGGGACCCGCCGGCCCGAAGCCTCCGGTGGCCCTCACCCTGGCCATCGACGCCATCATCGATGACGACACCGCTGACTGGTTCGACGGCGACCGCGCCTACCAGGCCCTGGGCGGCGTGCAGCTCGCCTTCGACCACGGCCACTTCGCCCTGGGCCTGGCGCAGCGGCGGCAGCACCACGAGGAGGGGGGCGAGACGGTCGTGAACATCGGCCTCATCGGCGCCGGCGCCCACCTGGACCTGGGCGGCGGCCGCCGCCTCTTCGGCGAGCTCGAGACCGCTGGCTACGCGGGCCACACCGACTTCGTGCAGAGCGCCGTTCGCCCGGGCGACTTCCAGATCCTGTCGGCCGGCGGCGCCCTGCGCGGCGGCGTCGAGACCGAGCGCTACAACGCCCTGGTGGAGGTCGGCTTCGCCAGCGGCGACGCCAACAGCTTCGACGACGAGCTGCACGGCTTCAGCTTCGACCGCGACTACCGCCTGGGCCTCCTCATGTTCTCCGAGGTCGTCCGGGCCACCACGGCCGTGGCCGCCCACAACGTCGCCGATCCGCGCTTCCGCGGGCAGCCGCCCCGGGGCCATGACAGCCTGGCCTCCGACGGCGCCGTCACCAACGCCCGCTACGTCAACCCCCGCCTGAGCTGGACGGCCCTGGACGGCTTCACCCTGCACCTGGGCTACCTCTTCGCCACCACCGACGAACCCTACGTCGACCCCTTTCGCTCGGGCCTCGCTGGTGGCGCCGCCGTGGGCCCGCGCGGCGCGCAGGGGGAGTCGGTGCTGGGCCAGGAGTTCGACGTGGCCGTGGCCTGGGAGCCCGCCTGGCCCCCCCTCGGTGCCCGAATCCGCTTGCAGGGCGCGTGGTTCCAGCCCGGGGCGGTCTTCGACTCCCCCGACGCCGGCGCCGCCGAGGACGTGACGGGCGGCTTCCTCCACGTCGAGGGCCGGTGGTAGTGTCGGAGGCATGCACCGCCTCCTCGCCGCCGCCGCCTGCCTGATCCCCGCCCTCGCCGCCGCGGACTGCGGGCAGCCCACCTCGCCCCTCTGGCGCATGAACCCCAACGCCGTCGTCGAGCAGCCCGACCCCCCAGCCATCACCGCCGTCAACGCCCGCGCCGTCATCGACATCGACAGCCCCGACGGCTGCTTCGACGACGCCTGTGGCGACCGCAGCTACGTCGAGCTGCACATCGCCGTGCCGACCGAGGGCCGCTTCGGCTACCAGGTGCAGATCCTCGGCAACCCCAAGGCCCCGCCCGCCTTCCCCGAGGGCCCGCTCGAGCCCTTCGAGGCCATCTCGCCGGCCGTGGTCCGGGTGCGCTGGAATTCCGACGACCAGTACCAGTCCGCGGCGGTGCAGGTGCAGATCCGGTCCGTGAACCTCAAGGGCGACCCCGGCCCCTGGACGGATCCGGTCGCCATCACCCCCGAGCCCCTCGACAGCCGCGCCGCGGGCGGCCCCGCGTGGCTGCTGGCCCTGCTCGCCGTCGCGCGCCTGGCGACGCGGCGACGGCGCGAAGCAAGCACTTGAGAGTGCACTACTTTCCACGATAGGGCGGCGGACCGCGAACGACGCTTGCGTCCGAGGCCATTGACGGCCGCTGCGACGCCGTGCCTACTCTTGAGCGATTGGCGCCAGCGAGTCAGGGCATCGAGCGGGTTCCGGTGTTCTGAGTTGGTTGGCAGGGTTGCCGACGCGTCCCTTGAACCTCGAACTCAGGCCGGGCGAGCCCCGGGGCGGGGGAGGCAGCGTCGAGCTCGAGGGCGGCTGGACGGCCTGGCGGTCCGGCGGAGAGGGCGTGGCGATGGCGTCGATGGAAGAGTCCTTCTTGGAGCACTGGTTCCCATGGCTGGGCCGGTTCCTGAAAGCCCGCCGTCTGAGCTGGCCTGACGGTCGTGCCCTCTTCCGATATCGATGTACCGATGAAGAATTCCGGAGCCTGCCTGCGGAGATAGAAGAGAAGCTTGGCAGCCACCACCCGGAGAAGGGCAAGGGGGCCCTGCTCTGCCTCTTCGTGGCCGAGTGGTGGCGGCGAAGCTTCGACGGTGGATCCTGGAGTTGGAAGGGACCGCTGGAGGCGCTCGGCGGACGGGCGGCCGCGCTGACCAACGGGCTGCGAAGTGACTTCGTAGAGCAGGGCATCGCATGGTGGGAGCGACCCCGCCAGGTCAATGAAGCGAACGCCAGACAGCTCTTCGGCACGCTCCTCACGGAGGGCGGACTGCCCCTTCGGTTGGTGGCCGTTGAGGCTCGGTCGAAGGTGCCGACCTTCCTGGAGAAGCTCGTCGAGGACCTGGCCGGCCGCGACCTCAGAGAGTTGAAGGACATCGCCCAGGACCCGGCGAAGTGCCTCGAACGTGCCAAGGACCATCAAGCGTACTTGCCGGCAACGATGCGCAAGGCCGAGCCGGTGCTCAGGCTCGGGTCGGAGCTCGCGGCCGGGATCATTCTGCTCGACGAGGAGGTGCGCAAGCGACGTTCCACGCGGCGCCGCCATCGCGCGCCCGAGATGCGGGAGTGGCTCCACCATCTCCGCGAGGTGGAGGACTGGCAAGACCGGCTGCCGGTGGACATCGAAGCCGACGGTGTCTGGCCCCTCGTCGAGATTCTGCTCAAGCAGTCGCGGTCCACGCGCACGCGCGAGGGATCCAAGCGAGAGGGGCGCCTGGGCTGGGTCTGGCGGCTTGAGAGAACTCCCTCCGGCTGGTGGAAGGTTCGGTCGTTCCAGGCGGAGGGGATCGATAGTGGGCGAATCGCAGCACTCTGCGGGCAGCGGACGTCGTTCCGCGTCCAGGTGTTTGCTTCGTCCGACGGCTCCCAGGCGAGGCTGCTGGGGGACATCTATCCTCACCGAAGTGGCCGGTGGGACTTCGATGCGCGTAGCCAGGTTCCGGCCGAGCTCTGGTCGGCAAATCTTGACGTGGAGGTCGCCGCCGCCGACGTGGCGCGGCGGCCGGCCGAGGTCGGGCCGGCTGGCCTGGATGCCGATCTTCCCTGGCTCTTCGTCGAGGACGAGGGTGAGCTGGTCCTGGTGGCCCAAGGTACTGGCCAGACCCCAGCTGATCATGCCTGGCTATCGGTGCCGCTCGGGGTCGCGGTGCGCCCAACGGGACCGGAGGCTGCGGCGGTTGAAGTGGCGCAGGTGCTGGGCCGGCCGGCACCTGACCTGGCAGGCCGCAGCTGGTGGCGCGTCGAGCGAGGCACGGTCCGGGTGGGCGAGTGCTGGTCGGTCGCCTGTCGCTCGACCCGGCAGGACGCTGCGGCCCCGGATTTTCTGGGAGACATCCTGGCGGGGGCGGCAGACCCCTGGCCGGTCTACCGCGGCTTCCCCAGCCTCAGTGACGTAGGCTGGCAGGTGCAGGTGCAGGTCGGGGACCGTTGGCGACCGGCCAGCCCCGCTGATCAGGTGGGCATCTTCCAGACCCGACTTCTCGGACCGAACGGCGAGAGCGTGCCTGGACGACGGCTGCACGTGGTTCCGTCCGACCTGCGCGTATCCTGCGGGTCAGGGGTTTGCCCTCGAGACTGCGCACCTGGACGCGGTGTGGGGGCTGGACAGGCCAGATGCCAGGCACTCTGCCTTCTCGCGTGAGGGCCGGCGGTGGTTCTCGGTCGATCTGCCCGCGCCCGATGAGGGGGACCGCCGGCTTGAGTCGCGCGGGCGAGGCACGGCTGGTCATCCGCTGGCTCGTCCCGGCACCCCGCCCGATGCTCCTCGATCGAGGGGCCAGGTCATTGCCGACCCCGATGGCGATGAGCGAGAGTTGGGACCGGCGGTGGCCTTGGGCCGGCTGGCAGGGCACCGCCTCGGCCACTGGCGGTGGCCGGCAGGACTCGGCCCAACGAGAGAAGATCCGTCGGCCGAGCCGCGCCCTGGCTGGACGCCCGTCGAAGTGGCCCTCGACTGCCTCGAGGTCGACGCGTTGCGCCCGAAGCGGGTGGCGGTGACGGTCCTGGCAGCTTGCATCGAGGCGGAGGCCTGGTCGGGCAGCCAGCCGGAGAGTCGTCGCTTCTGCCTGAAGCCCGCGACCAGCCGGCTTCAACTACATGGGGACGACGTGGGCACGCCGCCATCGGCGCGGGTGCTGTCTACGCTGGTCAGGCGCTCCGAGGAGGAGCCGCGCCCCCGGATCGCCCGGATGAAGCGGGCACCCGGTGGCGGCTGCTGCGGCGGACTCTCAACGCCAACGAGACCTGGGCCAACTGCGGCAAGCGATGCCAATGGCGGTTCGGAGGCCTGGCCCTCACCTGGCTGGCGCGAACGGTGGCTCCACCGCTGCGATCCAAGCACACTTCGCGCAGCTGAGCGACCTGAGCGACGAGGAACGGCCGGGACCTCGACTGGCTCGATGCGCTGGTCGAGAAGCTGGAGGGACCTGCCCGCTGGCAGCCTGGGGGCCGGCCGCATGCTCGCGGAGTTCCCATCGGTCGCGCTCGCGCTGCCTTCTCCACCTACCGCGATCCGGAGCGGATGCGGCGTACGCTGGTGCGCGAGGGCCTCGAAGCCTGCGCTCATCGAAGTACGCGACCTGTTGCTCGGCATCCACCTACCTGGCGGCGGCTGCGTCTCGTAGCATGCCGCTGCCGCAGTACCTTGCGGGATCAGCATGGATGAAGCCGTTGGCGGAGCGCCGTCCAGCGGGAGCAGGTCTTCTTCCCTGTCCTCCAGCATGCGGTGCGAATCTGGCGAAGTGAGGCGCTCCAGCACCGAAGCGCGAGAGCCTGGGCCGAGGCCATGATCGAGCCGCCTCCGCTCATGTCGCCTGTCGCGGTCCAGAAGCAGCAGGCGCTCGCCGATGACGAGGTCGAGTGCTGGCCAGACCTGACTCGAGGCGCTGGCCGAGAAGGCGGCACCAGCCAAGGACCAGTGGACGGGTCTTGCCAAGCGATCGGAGCTGTCGCTCGCCAGTGCCGGAGCAGCGCCCGGGTGCTGGTCGGGCACGACCCCGCACTCGACCCCAGCCAGCGCCTGCGCTCTTCCTCGCCTTCGTGACAGGAAACCCGAGTGGTTCGACCGACAGCTCCGGCTCGCCATGCTATTGAAACCATTCCTCTTTCGGTGGCCAGCCGCCACCCGGCCGGAGGCTCCGTGACCACGCCGTTCCGCATCGACCTCACCGGGCTCTCCGAGGATCTCGCCGGCCGTCTTGCCCGCGCCTACGTCGACAAGATCCGCCCGCGGAGCCGCACGCTGCGCACCCACCTCGGCCGCCTCTTCGATCCGCACACCGGGCACCGGACGTTCCTCTCCACTCCGCTCATCCAAGGCAAGTTCGGCTACGAGTCGACGGCGGACGACCTGGCTGCCCTGGGTCACCGGCTGCTCAACCCCGCACTCGTCCAGGCACTCGATGCGCCGGGGGACTATCGCTTTCCGGCCGATCGGAAGCCTTACACCCACCAGCTCGCGGCCTGGAGACCATCATCAAGGATCGGAGGGGAGCGAGGCGTCCGGTGATCGTCCTCAGGCACTGGCCTGGCAAGACCGAGTGCTTCCTGGTGCCGATCCTCGACGACCTATATGGGCAGGCAGCCAGCCAGCGGCCGGCGCCTCGTCGGCGTGCAGGCGCTACGTCCTACCCTCACAACGCGCTTATCGACAGCCAGAAGAAGCGGCTGGCGGCGTGGACCGGCGCCAGCGCGGGCCGTGTGACGCGCTTTGTCTCTACAATGGACAAACGTCGGAGCATGGCGTGAGGGTCCGAGGATCCGAGGTTCGCAATCGCAGGGACCTGCGCGCCACACCCTGCCCATCCTGGTGACCAACGTCACGATGCTGGAGTACATGCTGATTCGCCCGAAGGATGCACCCATCCGCCAGGGGGCGAAGCTACGCTATATCGTGCTGGACGAGGCCCACACCTACGGAGGATCGAACGCCGCAGAGATCGCCTTGCTGCTGCGACGGGTGATGCTGGGCTTCGGAGTGCGGCCCGAGGAGGTGACCTTCATCGCCACCTCGGCCACCTTCGGCGATGGTAGCGAAGAGGCGCTGCGCGACTTCATGGCCGGCATCTCGGGGCGCTCGACCGCGGATGTGAAGGTCATCCAGGGCCACCCGCAGCGGCCCGCCTTGCCGGCCCCGACCTCGGCGAGCTGGCCACCGCTCGATCTCCTGGAGCAGCAGTCGCCTGCCGAGCGGTACGCCACGCTGGTGGCCTCAGGCCCGGTCCAGGCGCTACGCGCCCAGGTGGGTGACGAGGGTCGTACGGTGCAAGACCTGAAGGAGGGCCTGAGCCCACAATACCCCGACGCGCCACAGACGGGCACCGAGTGGCTGCGGTTCTTTGACCGGGCGGCGGAGGCCCGGCCTGCTGGGGCCGACGAACAGCCCTTCCTGCCGGTGCGGGCTCATCTCTTCGGTCGCACCTTGCCAGGGCTCTGGGCCTGCGCAAACGCCGCCTGTCCCGAGCGGCCAGGGATTGACGATGCGGGCACCGATTGGCCCTTTGGGCGAGTCTTCACCGACGAGCAGCCGACCTGCGGATGTGGCTTTCTAGTGTTTCCCCTGATCTTGTGTGATGGGTGCGGGGCCGAGTACCTCGACACCGAGGAGGACAGGGCGACCAGCAAGCTGCGACCTGCTCGGGACACCTGGCGCAGCGGCCTGGATGACGATGACGACGAGCCCGATGAGGCATCAGACTCGGCCGATGATGGCGAGCTGGCCGAGCAGACCGTCATGGAGGCGACCGGGCGAAGCCCCCACCTGCAGCTCTCGCGGAAGCAGTTGATCCGGCGGCTACCAGCCGGCCAGCTCACCCGATCTGGGACGCTTGAGCTGGCCGGCTTCGACTTCCGCACGGGCGCGACGACGGGCGATGTGGAGGCGGTCGTCGTGGTCACGACCCGCAACGAGGACAAGCTCCGCTGCGTGCACTGCGACCACGCGCCGCCCCATCGCGCCACGGGCTTCACTCGACCGTTCCTCTCGCCGAACTTCGCGTTGGCGGTGACGACACCTACGCTGCTGGCAGCGCTGGAGCCCATGGCTCCGGGTCAGCCCTCGCGGGGGCGGCGGCTGCTCACCTTCACCGACAGCCGGCAGGGCACAGCCTGGTATGCCGCGCGGCAGCAGCAGGACGCAGAGCTGCAGGCGCTGCGTAGCCTCGTGTATCGGTGCCTTTGGACCCGGCAGCGGGTGGACACGGACGAGCGCGAGGACCTGGAGGGCAAGCTTCAGGCCTACCTGTCGACGCCAGCGCTTCGGAGGCGATTTCAGAGAGAGATCGAGGACCTCCAGGCTCGCCTTGGGGGTCCTGGCCTCCACCCCCTGCGCTGGGAAGAGGTACGCAACGACCTGGCAGGGCGGCCAGACATCCAAGCCACGTATCGCCGACGCATTCTTCAGCACCCACCCTACGAAGCTGAGGTCAAGCTCGACGAGCACGTCCACATCCTGCTCTTGCGCGAGTTCGCTCGTCGGCCCGTCCATGGGCGGTCCCTCGAGACCCTTGGCCTGGCGCGGATCGTCTATTTCGAGCCGTTGCGGTCGTGTCCAAGGGTCTGGGAACAGCTCGGCGGCACGGTGGCTGAGTGGAACGACTTCCTCCACCTGGGCCTCGACCTGGTCGTGCGGGCCCAGGGGGCCATCCAGATCGACCAGCGCAAGGAACGCCGCTGGATGGGCATGCGTCACTTCCAGCGCCAGCTGCTCCCCCCCACCGCCCAGAGCGTCGGTGAGCGGGTGTACTGGCGCGCCGAGGTCAAGGAGAAGAATCGCTCTATCTTCGTGCGGCTGTTCAAGCTGGCCTTCAAGCTCGACGATCCGGATCGCCGCACCCTGGGTAGCCTTGCGTTGCAGGAGGCCTGGACGGCCCTCGTGGACCGGCGCCACCTTTGGGCCGCCGTCGATGACCAGACCTCCACGCGCTTGCTCGACCTGAGCAAGGTCTCCATCGCTCCCGTCGACCATGCCTGGCTCTGCCCAGCCACGCGGCGCCTGTTGCCGGTCACCTTGCGCGGCTACTCCCCCTACGCGCTCGGGCTTCCCGGCGAAGGCCCCAAGGCCCGGCGCTTCGACCTGCCGGTTCCGCCCGAGGTGCTGCGCAATGGCAACGCCGATGGGATCGATCCAGACGAGCACCGTCGACGTCTCGAAGCCTGGCTGGAGCGCGAGCCCCGCTTCCACGAGGTGGCCACCGAGGGGGCCTGGGGTGAGCGCGGGAGCCGGGTGGTCGCGGGCGAACCTTTCTACGTCGTGGCCGAGCACACCGCCCAGATCGAGCAGAAGCGCCTGCGCGATTTCGAGGCGCGCTTCGACCGCGGTGAGATCAACGTCCTGAGCTGCTCCACCACGATGGAGATGGGCATCGACCTGAGAGGCCTGAGCGCGGTGGCGCTGACCAACGCCCCGCCCTCCCAGTCCAACTTCATGCAGCGCGCTGGCCGTGCCGGTCGTCGCGGCGAGCCCGTGTCCGTGAGCTTCACCCTCTGCCGACCGCAACCCCATGATCTGTCAGTGTTCTTGAACCCCGAGTGGATCCTGAGGCGGACGGCATCTCCCCGGGTGTTGCTCGACAGCGCGCCTATCGTGCAGCGCCACGTGAACGCCTTCGCCTTGAGTCAATCGCTGCCGGAAGCCAACCTGACCCAGCTGAAGTGCGAGGACTTCTTTGGCGAAGCGGGGGAAGGCAGCAAGGCGGGGGCGTGCGCGGATGGTTGGACCGGTCGAGCCGTCGAGTGGGATGAAAGCGTGCAGTCGATCATCCGGGGCAGCGCCCTCGCGGGGCTGAGCACCCTTGAGCTGCTCGACCGCGCTGCGCAGGCTGTGCGCGCCTGCCAGACGGCCTACCAGACCGCGCTGGCGCCGCTGGAGGACGTGCTTGGACAGAGCGCCTCCGACTCCGGCGCCAGGGACGATGAGACCCGAGACGACGAGCGCGCGGCCCTGGTAGGGCTGGAGCTGGCCATCAGGCGCCACAAGGGTGAGTACCTGCTCGGCTTCCTGGCGAGCAGGCAGTTCCTGCCCGCACACGGCTTTCCGCTCAACGTAGTCGTGTTCAACAACAAGAACCTGGAGGCGCTCAAGTCAGAGTGGGAGCGCCGCAAGCGCTTGAAGGGAAAGAAGGAAAGGGCCGAAGAACGCTTCTCCAGCCGCACGCTGGAGGGCCCCAGTCGGCCCCGCCAGTTCGCCCTGGCGGAGTACGGCCCCGGCGCGCGGGTGGTCATCGACGGCCTGTTGCATGAGAGCCGAGGTGTGCTGCTGCACTGGCACGCCCCACCCAAGGAGGACGACTCACCTCCCGAAGTGCAAGACTTGCGGTTCTACCATCGCTGCGCCATCTGCGAGCGGGTCACCAATCTGTCGCAGAAGTTCAACGCCTGCTCGGGATGTGGACGACCGATCCCAGAGGGCGAGGTCAACGAGTACCTCGAGCCCTCGGGCTTCGCCGTCGACTTCCTCTCAGAGCCGCACAACAACCTCGCTGAGCGCAGCTGGCTGCCCACCCGACCTGACTCGGTGGACGTCGGCGACGAGGTGCCCCACTGGCTTAGCGACGGGCGCAGCCATGTGCTCGGCTACCGGCATGCGCCGATGGGTGAGATCACCTACTTGCTCAAGGGGCGGTCGGGGAATGGCTACGCCCTCTGCTTGCGCTGCGGACGTGCAGAAGAGGACTGTGCTCCGGCGAACGAGGATGAGGGCCGCACCAACAAGCGGCCGCGGATGGTGGAGGGCCACCGACGCCTCCGGGGTCGGTTGCCCCACAAGGAGGATGCGGGGTCGAGAGACTGCGATGCGAGCAACCGCGCGGTCCGGCGCTGGCTGAACCTGGGCGCCCGCCGCCAGACCGACGTGCTAGAGCTGCGCTTCCGCGACCCTCGGGATGGCAAGAAGCTCATCTCAACCCAAACGACTACCAGCCTGATGGTCGCGTTGCGTGAAGCCGGGGCCAGGTTGCTGGGCACCGAGGCGCGTGAGCTGGAGATTCTGCTGCGGGGCCGGGGCGAGGAGCCCCGCGGCTGGCTCTTCGACGGCGCCGATGGCGGCGCTGGCCTGTGCACTCAGCTGAAGGATGAAATCATCCCCCTCCTCCAGCGGGCGCGAGAGGTCCTGAAGTGCCCCGAGGAGTGCACGACGGCCTGCCACGCCTGCTTGCTGGGCTACAGCACCCAGCACCAGGCCGACAAGCTGGATCGTCACGTCGCCATCGAGTGGTTCGATGCGGTCCTGCAACCCATGATCGACCATCAGGACGTTGCGCCGCCGGCCGGCTGGCAGAAGCCGACGTTGGTCTACGAGCCGCTCCTGCGCCGGCTGACGGCTCGCGTTGGCCAGGACCAGCGGGGGGAGCTCCTGGTCTTTCAGACGGTCTCAGATGCCTGGGCGCCCGAGGCCCTCTTGGCGCCCTTGAGCAGGCTGCGCCGGCAGGTGCAGAGCGACTTCGGCCTGACGCTCGCCTTGCCCGAGCGCCAGGGCATCTCCGAGCCACAGCGGGCGGCGCTTCTCCATCTCCACCGCCGACTCGGAGCGGCTGTGGCCGAGTCACCCGCCCCCACTACCGGCCAGGCGGCAGTGGCGCTCTGGGTACCCGAGTCTGGACCAGCCCGGCTCTGGACGACCAAGGCCGCCCCTGACTCCTGGCCCGACGTACCCGATGGTCAGGTGGGCTACGAGTGGCTCGTTCCGGCGGACGCTCTGCCCGCCCGTCGACAGCTCGACCTTGCCTTGTGGTCCCCAACCAGCACGCTCGACATCGAGATCCGGGACGAACTGGATGGGCCCCTCGTGGGCCTGGGTCGACGATTCCTGGGCCTTGGCTGGGTGCTGCCCGATCAGGAACCCATCGTGCGGATCCTCGTCTCCGACCGCTACCTCAAGAGTCCACTCGTGGTCGCGGCGCTGGCCCAGGTCGTCGGGGCGCTTCCGCTCGCCCCTGGGGCGGAGATCGAGGTGCAAACCCTCGAAGCTCGAACCAGAACGCCGTTCCTCCCCGAGCACGCCTGGTCCGATCCGGTGACTCACTCGAATGTCATTCTCGGACTCATGCAGCGCCTGGGCCTCGACGCAAGGGTCACCCAGGCTCAAGACATTCCTCACTACCGCCTCATCCGGCTGACGACGGCCTCGGGACGACAGATCGATCTTCGGCTGGACCAGGGGTTTGGCTTCCTGGCGGCCGATGGGGAGGCACCCCGGCATGACTTCAGTCGGCCGGTGCACGAGCAGGTCGCCTTTCTTGCCGATCCGCCATGGCAAGTGTTCAACCGAGAGCTTCGCGGGGCTCGGGAGCCGCTCCTTGCTGCCAGCTACCTGGCTTGCCGCCGCAGCTGAGCAGCAACCCCAAGGCCCCGCCCGCCTTCCCCGAGGGCCCGCTCGAGCCCTTCGAGGCCATCTCGCCCGCCGTGGTCCGGGTGCGCGTGGAATTCCGACGACCAGTACCAGTCCGCGGCGGTGCAGGTGCAGATCCGGTCCGTGAACCTCAAGGGTACGACCGCCCTCTGGCGGCGACCGGCCCCTGGACGGATCCGGTCGCCATCACCCCC
Organism: bacterium; assembly: GCA_041389985.1. GTDB lineage: Bacteria > Myxococcota_A > Bradymonadia > UBA7976 > UBA1532 > JACKDP01. The sequence goes on along the minus strand of JAWKQS010000013.1, from coordinate 20,740 downwards.
TGAGCCCCTCGACGACAGCCGCGCCGCGGGCGGCCCCGCGTGGCTGCTGGCCCTGCTCGCCGTCGCGCGCCTGGCGACGCGGCGGCGGCGTCAGGTAACAGCCTGAATTTTCACTGATTTCCCGGCTGGCCTCGCGGTGGCTCAGCCCCCCACCACGGGCGGCTTGTGCGGGTCACAGCCCGGCGGCACGTCGACGACCGGGCGGAGGCCGACGGCCCGACTCTCTGACACCGGGAATCGCACATGCACGCTGACCGACTCGGCGGAATTGTCCGCCGCTCCACCACGGCTCACCTGGTCAGCGTCCCACTGGCCTGGCTCATGGTCCGGGGGATCGTCGGCAGCCGTCCGGGCGCTGCCATCAGCCGGAGCGCCCTCGTAGGTCTCCCGGAAGACGTCGGCCGTCCACTCATCGGCGTTGCCCGCCATGTCGCACAGGCCCTGCGGCGTGTTGCCGGCCGGCCTGCTGCAAGGAGGCTGCGGGTGGTAGAGATCACAGGCTCCTTCCAGGTCTCCTTCCTCATACATGACGGCCCGGGTGCAGTCGGCGGGCTCGTCGCCCCAGGGGTAGAGCACGTCACGTCCCCGTCCGCGGGCAGCGTACTCCCACTCGGCCTCGGAAGGCAGGCGGGCGCGGCTCCATCGGAGAAAGGGCCGGACCTTCTCAGAGATGAGGAGCGCCGGACTGTCGTCTGGCACCAGCCCGGGGTAGGGTTGACCGTCGTGTCTGGTCAGCAACCAGTCTTCGGGGTTCACGTGCCCCGGCCGGTACACCGTCGCGACCGGCCTGCAGACCCCGTCGCCACTGCACGCGTCGTAGTCCACCCAGCGTATCTCGGTCCGGGCGATGAAGAAGGACGGCACGGTCACCGGGTGGGGCGGCGCCGCCCGCGGCCAGCGGGGGTCGTCGATGCCCATGACGAAGCTGCCACCTTCGATGAACACCCAGTCGATGGTGCCCACGCGCGGGAGCCGGCAAGCCGGCAGGCCGGCGTCGACGCTGGCGTCCTCGGGGTCGGCCTGTGGAACCACGTCGTCGCAGGCGGTGAGCGCGGCGCAGACGAGGAACCGGGCGGCCAGCCGGTGCGTTGACCACGCCACCTCAGCCCCCCACCACGGGCGGCTTGTGCGGGTCACAGCCCGGCGGCACGTCGACGACCGGGCGGAGGCCGATGTCCAGACCGCCGCCTCCGCTAGATCGCGCAAACACACTGACTCCGTCGGCGGTGCTGCCCGCCCCTCCTCCGCGGAGGGCGTGGTCGGTGTCCCAACGTCCCGGCACATGGTCCGCGGGATCGTCGTCAGCCGTCCGGGGCGTGCCATCGGGCGGGACACCCTCGTAGGTCTCGCGGAAGACGTCGGCCGTCCACTCAGCGGAGTTGCCCGCCATGTCGCACAGGCCCTCTGGGGTGTTGCCGGCCGGCCGGCTGCAAGGGGGTTGCAGGTGGTACAGCGTGCAAGCGCTCCGCTCTCCGACCTCGCCTTCGGCCTGCATGACGGCTCGGGTGCAGTCCGCGGGCTCATCGCCCCACGGATACAGCACCTCTCTTCCCCGGCCGCGGGCGGCGTACTCCCACTCGGCTTCCGAGGGCAGACGGGCGCGGCTCCATCGGAGGAGGGGCCGGAGATTCTCCCAGACGAGCTGCGCGGGGCTGTCGTCGGGCACCAGCCCAGGGTAGGGCTCTCCGGCGTGTCGGGTCAGCAACCAGTCTTCAGGGTTCACGTGCCCGGGGCGGTGCAGGACGTCGATGGGTGTACAGACACCGTCGCGACTGCACGCATCGTAGTCCACCCAGCGCATCTCGGTCCGGGCGATGAAGAAGGACGGCACGGTCACCGGCTGGGGCGGCGCCGCTAGCGGCCAGCGGGGGTCGTCGATGCCCATGACGAAGCTCCCACCTTCGATGAACACCCAGTCGATGGTGCCCACGCGCGGGAGCCGGCAAGCAGGCAAGCCGGCGTCGATGCCCGAGTCTTCGGGGTCGGCCTGTACTGTCACGTCGTCACAGGCCGTAGCTGGAGCCAGAAGGGCGAGGCTCAGCAGCACAGACCGACGGCCAGGCCTGAAAGGTGTCATGCCTACTGCTCCCTTCGAGAGAGGGGGAAGTCGACGTCGATGGAGTAGCCGAAGTCGTCGCCATCCACCCTGAAGTAGCCCCGAAGGCGACCACTCTTCGCAACGGCAGGGGAAGAGAACACCAGCCGCGTGCGCCACGCCTGATCCAGGAAGGCCGGGTAGTCCCAGCGGTGCCTGGCGCCGCCAGAACCGCAGGCGAGCCGGAGCCAGCTGGCGGAAGCTTCGCCGCGCCAGACATCTTCAAAGACGACCAGCCGGACTTCGTCTCGGGCAAGGGCCGGTGCGATGGTCGCCTCCTCGCTCTCGCTCAAGGCCCCGGCAGGGCGCCGGTCTCCGCTGTCGGGGAGGTAGACCACGAGGAACCTGGGCTTTGGCTGGAGAGCCAGCCATGCGAGCGCGGCCTGGACCGGACTGGCCCCGGAGGGCGGGGACTCGTCCAGCCAGGTGGAGTGCCTGGGAAGAAAAGAGCGTTCGGGCGGGAAGTCGGGTCCATTCGACGGGAGTCGCCTGGTCGGGGAGTCACCCATGTGAACGTAGGCGACAGCGCCGACGACAGCGGGGCGCCCCGGCCCGAGCCAGGTGACTCCGACTTCGACGGTCTTTGGCTCACCCTCGTTGGCTTGGAGCGTCAACGTTCCCCGGTCGCCGTCGAGGCCCCAGAAACCCAGGTCATCGGCGTCTACGGCAGGATGGGGACCTCTTGCAGCCAGATACATGTCGATCCCGAGGTAGTCATCCCCGACCTCGAGTGGACACGCGGCTGTCGGCAGGAGGATCGGATCCAGGTACAGCGGAGGACGAGGTCCACCGTCCGTGCAGGCGCTGAGCACCGCGCCTGCCACGAGCACCTCGACCTTCACCGCTCCAACCGCAACGTGCCCGCGCCCATGGGCAGCGCCTGGCTCACCTCGGTCGCATGAATCGCGAGAAGAAGCTGAGACGTGAGGAGGTGTTCTTCCATGATGCCCTTCACTGTCCTGCCCAGAGAGAAGACCACGCGACCTTGCCTCGAAAGAAAAAAGCTGTCGAGGGAAATCGTATTTCGTTTGTGATTCCAGGGTGTTGGCGTCCTGGGGGGGTGACCTCGCCCGCCTGCCAGCGGCAGCCACCCCACGGGCAGCGTCAGCGAGCGCGCCGCGCCAGCACGTTGTAGAGGATGATCCCTGGCAGGGCCCCCGCGCCGCAGGCGGCCGCGATCTCCACGTTCCAGATGGTCTCGCGGTCGGCGGTCCACCACTGCATGACGAAGAGGGCGCCCGGGGCGGCGAGGGCGGCGCAGAGGGCGCCGAGCCAGGCGGGGTGGCGGCCCCAGGCGAAGAGGGCGCCGCCCAGCGCGGCGCCGCCGGTGGCGATGCCATACCAGAGGCCGGGGCTGCCGACGTTCCAGAGGGGGAAGAAGCCCGAGAGGATCATGGCCGGGACGATGACGGCCACCATCGCGCCGATGCCGCCGGCCTTGTTGAGGGTGGTGACGTCCTTGAGGTCACGGGGGCCCGGGACGGCGCGGCGGGCGGCGGCGCGGGCGCTCTGGGCGGGGGAGGGTCCCGGGGGCGGCAGCAGCGCCACGAGCTCGTCGCCGGTGCGGCCGCTCTTGATCAGGTCGAGGAGCAGGTGGCCGGGCTTCTTGCCGTCGGCGATGGCGGCGCGGATGTCGGCGTCGGATCGGCCGCAGGCGTTGAGGACGCGGCGCAGGTTCTCGGCTTCCAGGAGCTGTTCGAGGCGCTGGGTGTCCGGGATGTGTTCCAGCAGCTCGAGCAGGACGGTGGCGGCGTCGGGGTGGGTGGCCATGGCGGCCCCTTTCGGATCGGATCAGAACTGATCGGTGTAGAGGAAGTCGCCGGCCAGCAGGCGGTGGCCGTCGGGGGTGAAGTGGACGCGGCCGTTGCCATCGAGCCGGCGGATCTCGCCGCCGTCCGCGGCGCGCCGCAGGATGGTGGGGTTGCCGCCGGTGGCGAGGGTGAGGCCGTCGGGCGAAAAAGCGAGCGAGTTCGAGCCGTTGCGCGGCTCGCGCCAGCGCCGGGTGGCGGCCTCGACGTCCCAGAGCTCCAGGCCCTCGCCGCCTACGAGCAGCAGCGGCTCGCCGGTGGGCGCGAAGGCGAGGGCCTCGACGACGTGCAGGTCGGTCTGCAGCAGGTGCACGTAGCGGCCCTCGGCGACGTTCCAGATCACCACCAGGCCGCCCGTCCGGCCCTCGGCCAGCAGGCGCCCGCCGGGGCTGAAGGCGAGGGCGGTGGCCTGCTCGTTGGTGGCGACGGCCATGTCGACGAAGCGCAGCAGGTGGCGGGCCTGGCCGTCGCCCGTGCCCCAGGACGCGACGAGGGGGGTGCCCTCGACGGCCATGGCGACGGCCAGCTCGCCGCCGTCCTCGGTCAAGGCGACGCCGCCGGCCTCCAGCCGGGTGGTGTCATCGACGATGGCCTGGGCGGTGAAGGTGGTGCGGCGGGTGCGATCGACGACGATGGGCTGGCGGGCGCTGGTGCCGACGTGGTCCTCGGCCGCGGCGAAGGCGCCCATGGCGGTGAAGCCGGTGTCTTCCCGGCCGCCGGCCGGGTCGATGAGGATGAGGCTGAAGCCCTGGCGGGCGAGCACCCGGGCGCCGCCCTCGACGAAGCGGACGGTCTCGCAGTCGCCGACGCAGCCAAGGCGGGCGGCCTGGAACCGGATGGCCGCGGCGTCACCGTCGCCCTCGAAGGGCTGCCCCGTCGGGGCCAGGTAGGTGCCGTCGGCCGGGCTGACGCGCGTCTGGCAGAAGGTGCGGCCGCCGGCGAGCCCGCAGGCCTGGTCGCTGCGGCAGGCGGCGCTGCCCCAGTCGCCGTCGGGGCGGCAGATCTCGCGCGCCTCGCCGGCGCATCGCTCTTCGCCCGGTCGGCAGGTGTCGCCGCAGTCTTCGGGGCAGGTCTCGGGGGACTCGCCGCCCTCGCAGACGTCGTTGCCGCAGGCGGCGGCGGCGTCGCAGGAGGCGCAGAAGACGCCCTCGGCGGTGATGCGGTCGAGGCCACAGGTGCACGGGTCGGTGAAGCCGCACACGAGCACGCAGCCCCCCTGCGACTGGCAGATGCCGGCGATGGCCCCGTCATCATTGAGGATTTCGCCGGAGGCGGCGCACTGGGCGCTGCCCGCCTCGAAGACCTGGGGGCGGCTGCCGAGGGGACACTGGGCGCTCAAGACGGTGGCCTGCTCAGCGCAGGTGCGGGCGATGACGCCCTGGTCGGGGCGCGGGCCGTCCTCGCTCCCCTCGTCGCCGCCACAGCCCGCCAGCGCCAGCAGGCCCGCCAGGAGCCCGGGCCTCATGGGGCCACCTCGGGGCCGTAGGTGCTCACCTGGGACAGCGAGAAGGCTTCGCCCGCGTTCCCGCCGCCCCAGAGCACCAGGAAGCGACCGTCCGGGCTGTAGCGCAGGCCGTTGGCGTTGGTGATCTCGGGGGTGCGGGCGGGCTCCAGCCGCCGGATCAGGGCGCCGGACGCGGCGTCCCAGAGGGCGAGGTCGAAGACGATGTCGGAGGGGGCCTGGAAGAGGCGCGAGGCGACGGCGAGGGTGGTGCCGTCGGGGCTGTAGCGCAGCTGCTCGACGCCCAGGCGGGGGGGGCCGGTGAGCGTCACCTCCTTCTCGCGCGTGGCCAGGTTCCAGACCTCGACCACGGGGCTCGGGGTGCAGGCCAGCCCACCGAGGTGCTGGGCGCCGGCCGCCAGGCGATCGCCCTGGGGCGAGAACGCGAGGCCGCCGTTGCTGAAGCCGCCGCAGCGCAGGCCCTGCGGATCGGGCTCCTCGGCCGGCAGGATGCGGAAGAGCAGGCTGCTCGACGCCACGTCGATGACGGCGATGCCCTCCGGGTAGAGGGCGGGGTTGCCGGGCGGATTGCGGCGGGTGACGGCGGCCAGGCGGCCGTCGGGGCTGAGGGCGACAGCGACCGGCGCCACGTCGGGCAGGGGCACCGCGGCGACGGGCGGGCCGCCCTCGCGGGCCCAGACCACGAGCAGGCCGTCGGAGTCGAACGTCTGCCCGCTGACGGCGGTGGCGGCGACGAAGCGACCGTCGGCGCTGAAGGCCAGGGAGGTGCCGCCGGCGGCGCTGTAGGCCCCGACGTCGCCGACGGGGGTCAGCGTCCGCGTGGCGACGTCGTACACGGCCACGTGCTGCTCGTCCGTCCAGAGCGCGGCCAGGGTGCCGTCGTCGGAGAGGTGGAGCTGGTCGGGCCGGGGCACGACGAGCGCGTCGTCGTAGCCGCGCTGCCGATGGCCGCGCCGGCAGGCGTCGCTGGGCTCGCAGCCCTCCTCGGCGAGCCAGCAGGTCATGGCCTGGGCGCCATCCGTCCACGCCGCGTAGGCGCCGCGGGCGGCCTCGTCGACGCAGGCGTCGGGGCTGCCCGCGCACCGCGCCGACCAGGCTGCGCAGAACGTCTCGAAGTCGGGCAGGGGCCCGCTGTCGGGGGCGTCGCCCGCGAACGAGAACGCCATGACGGCGTGGGTGCCCCAGAGCCAGACCTCCTCGGCGCCGGCGGGCACGGAGGCGATGATCTCGCTGCGCATCACGTGGTTGACCAGCTCGTCGCGGAGGTGGGCGCTGACCTCCTCGCGGCAGCGGGCCTGCTCGGCCGCGTTGCCCTGGCAGGCGCGCAGGTAGCCGAAGCGGTCGCGCAGGGTGAGATCCCGGCCGCTGCCCGGCCGCACGGCGGTGCCGGTGCCGGCGTAGTCGGCGTCGCCCAGGAGCAGGCGCCCGGCGATGCGCGGCCCGGCGGCGTCCGCGACGCCCCCGTCCTGGCCCACCACCACGTCGTCGCGGGCGCAGCGCGGCGCCGGGTCCTCGGCCCGCTGCACGCAGGCCTCGCCCTGGGGGCAGGCGATGGCCTCCCAGCGGCCCCGCAGGTTGCAGGACTCGATGGCGACGCCCTGGCAGCGCATGGTCTCGGGCACGCAGTCGCCAGCGCAGTCGGTGGGGCAGCTCTGGGGCGTCTCGCCCCCCGCGCACTGGCCGTCGCCGCAGGGGTTCACGTCCTGGCAGGCGGTGCAGAAGACCCCGTCGGCGGTGATGCGGTCGACGCCGCACGGGCAGGGGGTGGCGAACTGGCAGGCCACGAAGCACGCCCCCTCGCCGTAGCACTGGCCCGTGACCTGGCCCTGCATGTTGCGCAGCTCGCTGCCGCCGCTGCACAGGCCCGTCGCCGTCGCCCCCAGGATGGGGTTGGCGCCGGGCGGGCACTGGCGGATGAGGTCGCTGGCGAGGCACTGCCCGCCGGCATCCGCCGCCTCGGTGGCCGCCTCGTCGCACCCCAGCGCCAGCAGCACCCACAGCCCGATCAGGCCCGACCTCCCCATGGCGTCGCCTCCGTGTCCGCGGTGCCGCCAGCCTACCACGCCTGCCCCCGTCCAGCGCACGGCCCCCCGGGCGCGCGCCGCTTCCCTCGGGGCGGACCCTGGCGTAGCGTGGATCTCATGCGGATCTATCGGCTGCTCCAGGCATTCCTGCGGTTCGCCACCGCCATCTTCTTCCGCCGCATCGAGGTGGTCGGCGGGGAGCACATCCCCGAAGACGGGCCCGTGATCTTCTGCGGCAACCACCCGAATTCATTGCTGGATCCGGCGCTCATCACCGCCTGGGGCGGGCGCATCGTCCACTTCGCGGCCAAGGACGTCCTGTTTCGTAGCCGGGTCCTGCGCGTCTTCCTGGGGGCCGCGGGCGCGGTGCCCATCCGCCGCGCCAGGGACCACCAGGGCGAGAGCCTCGACAACACCGAGGCCTTCGAGCAGCTCTTCGCCGTGCTGGCGAAGGGGCGGGCGATGGGCATCTTCCCCGAGGGCATCAGCCACGACGCCTCGCAGCTCGCGCGGCTGAAGACCGGGGCGGCGCGCATCGCGCTGGGGGCCGCCCGGGCCCACCCCGAGGCGCGCTTCGCGCTGGTGCCGTGCGGCCTGCACTATGTCCACCGGCGCCGCTTCCGCTCCAGCGTGCTCATCCAGTTCGGGCCGCCCATCTACATCGACGAGGCCGTGCTGGCCCAGGCGGCGGCGGAGGAGCGCGAGACGGTGCGGGCCCTGACGGCCCGCATCGAGGCGGGGATGCGGGCGCTCACCGTCAACGCCGAGGACTGGGCCACGCTGCGGGTGCTCGACGAGGTGCGCCGCCTGTACCAGCCGCCCCGCATCTCGCTGCCCGAGCGCGTCGAGCTGGCCCGCCGCTTCAACGCGCACTACCCGGCCGTGAAGGACGATCCGGGCGTCGTCGCCCTCTTCGCGCGGGTGCAGGCCTACCAGGAGCGGCTGGCGGATCTGGGCCTGCGCGACGCCGACGTGGTGCGCCGCCGCCACCCCGGGCGCGTGGTGGCCCGGGTGGTCGAGCACCTGGTCTTCATGATGCTCTGGATGCCGCTGGCCCTCATCGGCCTGCCCCTGCACCTGCCCATCGGCTACCTGCTGCGCTACGGCTCGTGGCGCTTCGCGCCGCGCAAGGACGTGGTGGCGACGACCAAGTTCCTGGTGGGCTTCCTGCTGCTCGGGCTGACGTACGTGGTCATCGCCGCGGTGGCGGGGTGGCTCGCGGGGCCTGGGTGGGGGCTGGCGGCGCTGGTCGGGGTGCCGCTGTCGGGCTATGCCACCTTGCGGGTGTTGGAGCGGGGGGCGGCGGTGTTCCGGGTCTTCGCCACCCTGGGCCGGCTGCTGCGCCTCCAGGCCGAGCTGGATGCGCTGGTGGTCGAGCGAAAAGCGCTGCAAGAACAGGTGCTTGAGGCGGTGAATCGGCTGATCCCGGCGGATCTGGAGCGCCTCTTCCACCGCGAGGAGGGGGCATGAGCGAGCGCCCCACGGTGCTGCTGCTGCATGGCCTCGCCCGCACGTCGGCCTCGCTGCGCAAGCTGGAGGCGGCCATCCAGGCGGCCGGCCACCCCACCTGGAACGGCGGCTATGCCTCGACCCAGGCCGATCTGCCGTCGCTGGCCGCCGACGTGATCGCGCGGGTGCGCACGGAGGTGGGGCCGGGCCCCGTGGCGGCGGTGACGCACTCCATGGGGGGCATCCTGGTGCGCCACATCGGCGCGCGGCTGCCCTGGACGCGCATCGTCATGCTGGCCCCGCCCAACGGGGGCAGCGGCGTCGCCCGCAGCGTGAAGGACTGGTGGCTGTACCGCTGGATCTACGGACCCGCGGGGCAGACGGTGGCCGACGGCGAGGCGTGGCCGCCGCCGCCGGCGCCGTGCGGCATCATCGCCGGTACGCGAGGCCCGTCGCTGGACAACCCGCCGAGCTGGCTCATCCAGGGCTTGCGGCTCATCCCGCCGGGCCAGGCGAGCGATGGCACCGTGACGGTGGACGAGACGCGCGGCACGCCCCATGTCGACTTCGCCACGGTGGACGCGGGCCACACCCGCATCATGAACCACCCCGAGACCCAGCGGCTGGTGCTGCGGTTCCTGGCGACGGGGTCCTTCCAGGAGAGGGCCGAGTGAGGCGCGCGATCTGGCTGGCGGTGCTGGCGCTGGGGTGTGCGGACGGGGGGATGAGCGCGGGCCCCGGGCCCGGGCTGGTCTTCGATGGGGGGTCGACCCGCGACGCCCTGCCCACGCGGGACGGCGGCGGGGCGGACGCGGGCCGAGATGCGCAAGTGTCCGTTGATGCTGGGGAAACTGCGGATCGTGGGGCCGCGGTCGACGCAGTGGTCGGTGCCGACGCGGTGGTCGCGGCGGACGGGGCGCCCCCGCCGCCCGACCGCGGAGTCGAGCCCGACGCCGCTGGGTCTCCCGACGCCGCCGAGCCTCCCGACGCCGCCCCCGACGCCGACCAGGGCGCCGACGCCGCCGCGCCCGCGGGCTGCGGGGAGGGCCCCGATCCGCTGCCGGGCCTCGCCCTGCGCCGCGCCGGCCGGTTCCTGCGGGCCGACGCCGTCGAGAGCGCCCACGTCCGCCCGCGGGGCCTGACCATCTACCTGCCCGCCGACTACGACGCCGATCCCGCGCGCCGCTACCCGGTGCTCTACGCCCACGACGGCCAGAACCTCTTCGACGCCCGCGACGCCGCCTTCGGCGTGGCGTGGGAGCTGGACGACGCGGTGGACGCCCTGGTGGCGGCCGGCACCATCGAGCCGATCATCGTCGTCGGCGTGCACAACACGGCGGATCGCATCGCGGAGTACACGCCCAGCCGCGACGCCGGCCGGCAGGCGGGGGGGCAGGCGGCGGCGTACGGGCGCTTCCTCGTGGATGAGCTCAAGCCGGCGCTCGATCGGCGGCTGCGGACGCGGTGCGGCCGCGCCGACACCGCGCTCATCGGCTCGTCCCTGGGTGGCCTGGTGTCGTTCTGGCTGCTGGGGGAGTACCCCGAGGTCTTCGGGCGGGTGGCGGCGGTGTCGCCCTCGCTCTGGTGGAACGACCGCGAGGCCCTGGGTCGGGTGGCCCGGACGGCGGCGGCGGTGCACCCCGACACCCGGCTCTGGATCGACGCCGGCAGCGAGGAGGGGGGCGATCCCGACCGGGATGGGCGCCGCTCCGTCGTCGAAGACAGCCGCGCGCTGGTCGAGGGGCTGGTGGCCGCCGGGCTGAGATTTCCCAACCAGATCGGGTACCTGGAAGATCCGGGCGCCGCCCACGACGAGACGGCCTGGCAGGGCCGCGCGCCCTTCATCCTGGCCTGGCTCTTCGGGGACGATCCGGGCCCACCGGGCGACTTCCGCGCCGAGGTCCACAGCCCGCCGCTCCAGGGCGTGGGGGTGCCGGTGAGCGTGCACGCGCGCTGGCTGACGTGGGCGCTGACGCTGCCCCATGGCGAGGCCGAGTGGCAGGGTCCGGTGGCCGACGGCCTGCTGACGGCGGCGGCGGGCGCGGATCGGCTGCTGGTGCGCTGGCGCGGGCGTGAGGCGGCGGTGCGGGTGGACGCGCCGGTGGCGGCGCGCGTCGAGCTGGAGGTGCGGGTGCCGGCGGGCAGCCCGCCCCCCATCGCCATCGTCGGCAGCCTGCCGGCCATCGGCGACTGGGATCCAGCCGGCCGCGAGCTGGCCCACCTGGGGGGCGACCGCTACGGGGCGACCCTCCCGCTGCCGGCGGGGGTGGCCTTCGAGTTCAAGATCACCCGGGGGAGCTGGGATACCGTGGAGAAGGGTCCCCAGGGGCAGGAGCTGCAGAACCGGCAGGCCGTCGCCGCGGACGGGCCGCTGGTGGTGGACGTCGCGCGGTGGGCGGACCAGCGCTGACGGGGTCCCATCCCGGGGCGCGGCCGTGATCCGCTGGCCCGCGGCGGCCACAACGTCGATACTGCGCCCCATGATGACGCGCACCGCCCCGCTCCTCGCCCTCGCCCTGGCCGCCTGCGGCCCCACCATCGCGCCGCCGCCCCACCGGCCCGCGCCCGCGATGCCGCCCGGGGCCGACGTGCCGGTGCCCGGGGTGGCGCCCGACACGCTCGAGCTGATCCTGCACGACGCCGCGGGGGCCACGGAGCCGCTGGACGCCTGCGATGCGCCGCACTGCCGGGCCTTGCTCACGCTGCTGGAGGGTGCCGAGCACTCCATCGACTTCGCCATCTATGGCATCCGCAGCCAGACGGCCATCCGCGACGCGCTGCTGGCCGCGAAGGCCCGGGGCGTGCGGGTGCGCGGCGTCGTGGATCGCGACGGGCAGGGCAAGAACTACTACCGCGACACCGACGCCCTGGCCGAGGCGCTGGGGGATGTGCGCGACGACCTGTCGGCCGAGCGCGCCATGGCCGCGCGCCGCACCACGTTCGAGGAGATGCCCGAGCGCTGCAAGGGCCCCGTCGGCTTCGAGGGCCACGTCCAGTGCCTGGCCTACGACCTGGGGGACGAGTGCCTGCTCGCCGCCCACGCCAGCCGCGACACGGTGGAGGAGGGCGGCGCCATCATGCACGACAAGTTCTTCATCGTGGATGGCAAGGCCGTGTGGACCGGGTCGACCAACGTGAGCGACTCGGGGACGGGGGGCTACAACGCCAACGCCGTCGTGGTGCTGCACAGCCCGAAGCTGGCGCGCCTGTACACCCGCGAGTTCGAGCTGATGTACACGACCAGCCGCTACCACGGCGACAAGCCCCGGGACGGCAAGCGCGAGCCGGTGGCCGTCGGCGACGCGTCGGTCGAGCTGCTCTTCTCGCCCCAGGACGAGCCCATCACGCGGGTCGTGCGGCCCCTCATCCAGCAGGCGAAGAGCCGCATCGACATCGCCGTGTTCTTCCTGACCCACACCGGCATCACCACCGATCTCATCGCGGCGCGCCGGCGGGGCGTGGACGTGCGGATCATCCTGGACGCCACCGGCGCCCGCAACGGCTACACCAAGCACGAGGTGCTGCGCGCCGCGGGCATCGCGGTGAAGGTGGAGGACTTCGGCGGCAAGATGCACATGAAGGCCGCCGCCATCGACGGCGAGACGGTCATCGTCGGCTCGATGAACTGGACCTGGGCCGGTGAGGGCGGCAACGACGAGAACACGCTCATCATCCGCGGCGCCCGCGAGGCCGAAGCCTTCCATGCCTGGTTCGATCAGGTCTGGCAGCGCATCTCGGAGCGCTGGGCCGAGCAGAACCCCGACCCGGAGTCGCGAGACTCCGGCACCGCCTGCACCGACGGCACCGACAACGACTTCGACGGGCTCGCCGATGGCGAGGATCCCGGCTGCGGGCGCTCGCCTCCGATGATGGAGCCCCTGCCGCCGTGGAAGATCGTGCACAAGCGCGGGGCCTCCTGCCTGGACGAGCTGGACCGGCTGTAGGGCGGTAAGGCTCTGATATCAGAGAGAAAAAAGGTCAGGGGTTGACCGTGAGCCGCACGGTGTCCCGGCCCTGGACGCCCCCGCAGGCGTACTCCACCCAGCCCAGCTCGAAGTCGAAGTCGCCCGCGGCGGTAGGGGTGCCGGCCACGGTGTGGCCGTCGCAGTCCAGGGACATGCCCGGGGGCAGGTCGCCTGCGTCGAGGCGCAGCCGGCCGCGACCCTCGCCGCCCTCGAAGTTCACGACGGGCAGGCGGGCGCGGTAGGGCTCGCCCACGCGGGCCGCGGGCAGGACGCGCTCCGCCGACACCGGGGCGATGGCGCACGCCGCGGGGGCCGTCGGCAGCACCAGGCGGGTGAAGCGGCAGCGATCCTCTTCGCCCCAGGTGGCGACGATGGCCAGCTCGCCGTCCCCGGCCAGGCCAGGGTGCCCTGCAAGTGCCCGTCACACAGGTCGATCCAGATCCCGGGGGGATGTCGCCCTCCAGCGTCCAGCGGACCTCGCCCGCCCCCTCGAGGAGGAAGCGCGCGTCCACGCGGCGCGGGCCGGTGAACTCCAGATCCAGGGCCGGCGGCTCGCTGCCGGGCATGAGCTCGATGCGCAGGTCGGGATCGGGCACGCAGCCCACGGCCGGCTCGACGCGGGTCGGCGCCAGGTCGGGGCAGGCGGGGGCCGGAGGCGCATCGGAGCAGGCCTCCAGGAACTCTGGATCGGGATCGGGCCTCGGCGGCCCGGCGTCCGGGGGCAGCCAGGCGTCGACGATGAAGGCGTCGCGCGGGGGCTGGGCGTCGTCGATCCACGCGTCGAAGGGGCGCTGAGGCTCGCTGAGATCGGGAGGCCCGGGATCGGCGGCGTCGGCGTCATCCGCCATGACCTCGATGCAGGCAGAGAGCGAGAGCAGGGCGAGCAGGGCGACGAGCGTGGTGTGCATGGTGACCTCCGGGGCCACCCGACGCACCTGGCCCACGGATCCAACACGCCCAGGGGGCGATCAGCCGGCAGGTGCCTCATCGCGGCCGTACATGAGCAGGAGCTGCTCCGCCACCCGCACCAGGGCGGCGTCGCGCTCGGCGGGCCCGTGATCGATGGCGGTGAGGATCTGCACCGCCATGCCGACGGCGTTGATGCGCTCCAGCACCCGCATGTAGGTCTGGGCCTGGTTCATGGTGGACTTGTAGATGACCATGAGCGTGGCGCCGATGAACTCGACCAGCACGCCGGAGCCCGCCGAGACGAAGGCTGCGGCGGCGTTGCCCTCGGGCTGGAGGAGGGCCGCCGCCACCCCGCCGGCGATGATCAGGAAGCCCACCACCATCACGCCGGTGGAGAGCCAGAAGATCGCGCGCACCTGATCGAGGTTGCGGTTGAGGTAGGTCTCGAGCTTGACCCGGGCCACGTCCCAGCTCGCCTCGCCCGGGGGTCGGCCCTGGCTGGCGGCCTCGACGGCCTCGATGCGGCTGGCGTCGAGGGCCTCGCGGCTCTGCCGCGCCCGGCTGATGACGTCGAGCAGCAGGCTGGCCCCGCTGACGAGGAGCATGAAGATGGCCACCGGCACGAGGTGCGTGCGGCCGCGCCAGTCATACCACCAGGCCGGCAGGACGAGGGCGGCGACGCTCAGCAGGAAGATGGTGACGGCCAGGCGGCGGCCCCAGGCAGGCGGGAAGCGGGGCGCGTCGACGCGTGGGCTCACGGGGCCTCCTGGGCTGGTCACCTCCCGGTTGTACACCCCCGGCTCTGGACCGTCGAGTCAGGGCTCGAGGGCGAGGAGGGCGTGCACGGTGGGGGCGTCGAAGAGCCCCTCCAGCCAGACCTGGAGCTGCGGCGCGCCGGCCGCCTCGACCCGCGCCACCGCCTCGGGCGACAGCTCGCCGAAGCGGACCTCCAGCAAGCGGCGCAGGGTGTCGCGCTGACCTTCCTCGTGGCCGCGGGCCAGGCCGATCTCGATGCCCTTCTCGATGCCCTTCTCGATGCCCTTCTCGATGAGCTGCTCTGCGATGGTCACTACGACCTCCCTTCCCTGCGCACCCACGGCCCGCTCAAGGATCTGCTTGAGCTTGTCCGGTCCGCCCGCGGGTGCGGCCACCTGGAGAGTATAGCGGATGATGGCTTCCAGGGCGTCGATTCCCTGGGGGGCGTTCCAGACCTGCCAGACGACGTCCGTCCAGGCTGCGAGCCGGTCGAAGAAGTCGGGCGCGGTGCGAGCGCCCCGCAAGCTGAAGAGGACGAGGCGCGCCATGGCTGACGCTGACCGTGCCCGCAGCTCGGCGTCCGTGACGCCGGAGAGGTCGTCGAGGACGCAGCGGAAGTGCGGGACGAAGGGTCGCAGCGGCTCGTCGAGCCCGGGGGGCAGGTCGATGAGATCCTCGAAGGCCAGCGGCGTCGTCCAGGCCTCGGCGCCGTGGTAGAGCACGGCCGGGATGAGCAGCGGCAGCCGGCGGGCCTCGGAGCGGGTGGCCAGCCAGCGCTCCCAGATGCGCAGCATGTAGCGCAGGAGGCGGAAGGGCATCAGGGGTTCGGGTGTGCTCTGGTGCTCGAAGAGCAGGTAGACGAGGGCCTCGCCGCCGTCGCGCCAGGGCACCGTGTACAGCAGATCGGCGTGGCGCTGGCTCAGCTCGTCGTCTACGAAGCTGCCCGACTCCACTCGCAAGCCGTCGAACTCCAGCCGGGCACAGAGGGCGGGGGGCAAGATGGTCCTGAGCTCGCCCACGGCATGCGCGGGGTCGCTGAACGTGCGCTTGAACAGGGCATCGTGGGGCGTGGGCGTCATGCACCTACCCTCGCAGACCGGACGACGACTGTCATCTTCCTGCACGCCCTGCGCGGCCGCGCTGCCGCCGGCTCAGCCTCCGCGGCCATCCCGCAGGGGCAGGAAGATGTCGGTGATGGCTTCGTGGTGCGAGACCGCCGGCGGGAAGCTCACCCGCTGGAAAAACAGAGGCCGATCAGCGGGTTCCTCGTCGCTCGCCGCCAGCCACTCCCGGTAGAGGAAGGCGATGGTGCTGCCCAGGGTGTCCTCGGTGCCGTGGTGGCGCAGCACCGCGCAGCGGCAGGCGGGCAGCTCGCCGGCGACGACGCCCTGGGGGTTCGGCGCGACGGGGCCGGGGGTGGCCACCGCGACGTCGAAGCGGAAGGTCTCCGGGGTCGGCGTCTCGGGGTTGCCCCAGGCGATGTTGAACGTCGCGGCGACCGAGGGCGGGAGGCCGTTCGCCCGCCGCCAGGCGATGAGGCGCTGGATGGTCTCGTAGAGCCGCGCCGGGTCGCCGTGGTGCTCGGCGATGGCCAGGGGCGTGGCGGGGAAGTCGACGACGCGCACGTCGTCGAGGCGCGGGGTCGCCTGCATATGGGTCCTCCTCAGATCGCGCAGGGGTCGCCAGAGGGCGTGCCAGGCCGGCCACTGCGGCTGGCGCCGAAACGCCGACGGGGTGCGGCCGGTGGCCTGGCGGAAGGCCCGGGTGAAGGCCTCGTGGCTCTCGTAGCCGGCCGCCAGGGCGGCGTCGAGCACGCGCAGCTTCGGCTGCAGCGCGAGCTGCTCCCCCGCGCGGCGCAGCCGCTGGCCCTGGACGTAGCGGTGCAGGCTCAGGCCGAAGAACGCCTGAAACTGCCGGTGGAAGTGGTACTTGGAGTAGGCCGCCACCCCGCTGAGGGCGTCCAGATCGAGCGCCCCGTCCGGGTGGGCCTCGATGTGGTCGAGCACCCGGCGGAAGCGGGCGACGAGCGGGGGCGGGGCGTCCATGGGGCAGAGCGTAGCCGCCCGGGCCCTGCCGCGCCTGACCGATGTTGCGGTTCTCAGCGCTCGAAGCGCGGGGCGTCGTCGGCGATGGCCTCATCGGGCCCGCACACGACGTCGCCGGCGACCCACTCCGCCTGGATGCGCGTCGCGGTCTCGAAGCGGACGCGCAGCTTGCCGGCGGGGGCCTCGACGGAGAACGTGCCCAGGTCATCCCAGCAGTAGGTCGGCTCCGGGTCGGCCGCGCCGAACCGCACGGCGTCGAAGGGCTGCTGCTGGAGGGGGGCCCGCGCCTCGTCGGGCTGGAAGCCGCCGCGCCCGCGGCCGCCGGACAGGGAGGGGGCCATCACCACCTGGTGGCTCGGATCGAGGGCGTCGGCCATCAGCACCACGGTGGCGCGCTCGTCGAAGAACGTCGGCCAGTTGATGGGCTCGACCCCGACGGGGAACCACGCGCCGGCCAGCGTGTCGGGGACGTCGACGAAGATGTGGCCGCAGCCGCCCGCCGAGCGGGTGCTGCCGTCGGGGGAGCCCAGCAGCGCCTCGTACCCCGCCCGGACGCTGTCATCGAACACATCGAGCGGGCACCGCCCCCGGCTGCGCGACGGGTTGAGCTCTCGGAACAGCACCTCGTCCAGCGCCGCCCCGAGGCGCGGCGCCACGTCGGCCCACGTCAGGTGGTAGCGCTCCGGCCGGATGGGCCGGCCCACGCTGCCATCGACGCCGTGCTCGGCCAGGCCGTCCCCCGGGAAGGGATCGCGATACACCGACAGGTTGAACGGCCACTGCGCCGGCCGGAACACACGGGCGATCTCCGTCCCGGCGGGCACGTCGATGTCGAGCTTGAGCGCGCAGGAGCGCAGGGCGCCGGCGTCGTTGTGCTGGCAGCGCGCGCCGGGCCACTGGCCATCGCGCAGCGCGTCCAGATCGATCCCCGCGAAGACCTGGGCGCTGGGCCGGTTGAGGTGGTGGAACCGGACGCGGGCGTCGCGGCAGGGCCGCACCACGATGAACCAGTCCTCGCCCTCGATGGGCGGCGACGCTCCGTTGTCCCGGGCCACCTCGATGCTGGTGATCGTCACGTCGCCGCCGACGCGCAGGGGGGTGTCGATGACGGCCGGATCCAGCGTGCGGCCGTCGGGGCCGTCCACCTCCCGCCCATGGAAGTACATGACATGGAGCGGCAGGATGTGCGCGTCGCCGTTCTGGTAGCCGAGGGGCGTCACGCCTTGCAGCCGGGCCGGCTCCACGATGGGCAGCGCCCACCGCTGGCTGGGATCGCAGACGCGCTCCACGGGGCGCAGCTCGCCCACCCCCGCGTCCGCCGCTGGAGCCTCCGCGGCATCCGCCGCCTCCTCCGCCGGTCCGCACCCCCAGACCCACGCCAGCGCGCACAGCGCCCAGCCCGTCCCCCGCATCGCGCACCTCCCGGCGCCGAGCATGGCAGGCGGCGGGCCGATTTCAAGGGCGGCGGTGGGCCCCCGCGCCGGCCGCGGGGCCGCGCTCAGCGGACCCCGGCGGCCCCGGGCGTCCAGGCGGCCGTGAGGTCAGCAACCTGCTGAACTTGCTGGGTTATCCGAGCAGGTGGCGCTCAGGGCAGCGGGGTGAAGGTGACGTCGCCCACCGTGAGGTCGTTCGCGGTCAGGGTGACCTCGAACGTGAGCTCGAGGCGCAGGCCGCCGGCCAGCAGGTTGGGGATGGTCCGCACGGTGACGTCGAGGGGCGTGTCGAGGGGCAGCGCTTCGGCGCCGACGGGGGCGTCGTCGACGGTCACGGCGAGGCCATTGAAGTTGGGGTTGACCAGCGCGCGGCCGGTGCCCTGGCCATCAAGGACCACGAACCGGATGATCAGGGTGTCGACACACCGGCCGACGCTCACGCCGCGGCGGGGGTCGAGGGGCGACGCGCCGTCCCAGTCGAAGCAGAGGTCGGCAGCCCCGCCATCGCCCACGTTGGGGATCTCGTAGTCGAAGAAGCGCGCCGAGTCGGGCGACGGCGTCTTCGTCGTGGGGCCGGCCGGGACGGCGGCGTCGGTGGCCTGGGCGGCGTCCTGCAGCGGCGCGTGGCCCCCGTCGTCGCCATCGGATGACGGCACACAGGCCCAGGGCAGGAGGACGGCCGCGCTGAGCAGCCAGCAGAGCTTCTTCATGGTGTCTCCCCGGAAGGTCGGTGCGCCATCAGACCGGGCGGCGGCGGGAAAGACCAGCGAAAGATCGCGCTCGTCTGCTCGGGAGACCGGTGCCCGGGACCATGGCCGCCGACCCCCGGCGCGAGCCGCCCGTCCGGGGTCGGTTGCGCGGGCCGGCGGTCGGTTGCATGCTGGCGGCCGGGCGGGTCTGGAGGGTGGGGTGGACGCACAGATCCATATCGTCGTGGAGCCCCATGTGCGGGGCTGGCGGGTCCGCATCGACGGGGCGGACGGCACCCACCGGCGGGGGCTCGTGGACCCGCTCACCGACCCGGGGCTGGCCGGTTTCTCCAACTGGCACGCGCTGTTGCACGCGCTGGCCCCGAACGCGAGCCGCCTGCTGACCGGGCAGGAGCTCCGCGCCGTCGGCGCCCGCATCTGGGAGGGCCTGGTGGTCGCCTCCGGGCTGGCGGCGGTCCTGGACGGGCTCGGCGACCGGGTGCCCAGACGCTACACCCTGGAGATCGACGAGGAGAGCGACCCCCACCTCGCCGTGCTGCCCTTCGAGCTGGCCTTCGCGGGGGAGGGGGTCGGCTATCACTTCAAGCGGGCCCACCCGCGGGCGGTGCGGGTGTTGAGCCAGCGGCCCGCACGGCCGGTGCGGCTGGGCGCCGGGACGCGCCTGCTCGTCGCGACGGCGGCGTCGCCCGGGCAGGCCCCGGACGCCCCGGAGCTGGCCACCCACGCGGCGTCCATCGCCGGGCTGGCGCAGGCCCGGGCCGGGACGTGCGCTGCCTCGCCGAGGCGACGCCCGCTGCGCTGGAAGCCGCGCTGCAGGACCCGCGGGCACGGACGTGCTCTACGTCGTCGCCCATGGCGCCGCCGATCCAAACACCTTCGGGCGCCTGGCCCTCGTCGGCGACGCCCTCACCGGCAGCGATCTCAAGCGCATGCTGGAGGACACGGCGGCCACCGCGCGGCCCTGCCGGGCCGTCCTCCTCTGCGCCTGCAGCGGCGCCCTGGCCCAGCCGGGCCTGTGGGCCGAGACCACGGGCATGGCCCAGGCGCTCGCGCAGCACGCGGTGGAGGCCGCCATTGGCTTCCGGGCCCCCGTCGGGGTCGCCTGGGCGCTGGGCTTCATGGAGCGGCTCTTCGACCACCTGGGCCACGACCCCGATCTGGAGGGGGCGTTCGCGCGCGTGCGCGCGATGTTGCCGGAGCACGACCCGCAGTGGCCGCTGCTGGCGTACTACGGGCGACCCCTCGCCCCCGCGCCCGCCGGCCGGCCCGGCGTCGAAGCGCCGTCGACGGGCGCGCTGCCCGCGAGCGAGCTGCCGGCGCCGAGCCGGTGGTTCACCGCCCGGGAGGTGGAGCTGCGCCGCCTGGACGCGCTGCTGCGCACGCCCGGTGCGGCGGTCATCCACGCCCTCGAGGGGGAGGGGGGCGTCGGCAAGACGGAGCTGGCCCGCGTGGCGGCCGATCGCCTGGCCGGGGAGCGCCCCGTGATCTGGCTGGACCGCCCCGACCGCGACGTGCGCGCCGCCCTCGACGCCCTGCTCGCCGCCGGGACCGGCAAGGAGGCCGCGGCGTTCCGGGACGTGCCAGACGACGCGCTCGCCGCGCTGGTGAGGACGCTGCTCGCCGGCCGAGGCGGGCTGCTGGTGCTGGACGACGTGGCCGACGGCGACGCCCTCGGCCCGCTGCTGCCGGGCTCGAACTGGAACGTGCTGGTGACGACGCGGGTGGCGGCCCTGCTCCCCGACGCCGATCGCGTCGAGGTGGGGCCGCTGGCGCCCGTCGACGCGCGCCTGCTCTTCTGCCGGGTGGCGTGGGGCGTCGACGACCCGCCGTCCGGCGAGGCCGAGGCCCTGTCGGGGCTGCTGGCGGACCTGGGGGGGCTGCCCCTGGCGCTGGAGCTGGCCGCTGAGAGCGTCAACCAGGGCGCGCGGGTGGCCGACTACCGCGCCGGCCTGGGCCAGGACTTCGGCCGGGCCTGGGCCGACCAGGCGCGCCTGCGCACGGTGCTGGCCCGCACCCTCGACGAGCTGGGCGCCGACGAGCGCGCCGCCTTCGAGGCCCTCGGGGCCCTGCCGGTCAGCGGCGCC